>CAVRJW010000005.1:947500-1212105 GCA_963722125.1 uncultured Alphaproteobacteria bacterium
ACGTCAGGTTATTCGCGTCTCCACGATCAATAGAGTTGGGAATCACGAAGTTGTTCGCGTCCGCCCGTTCGTACGCATCGCCGGCAATCTTTCGCTGACTATTTCCGATCTCTCCGCCAACATTCCACCATTCAACCCACAGCGCCTGCTCGCCGAATCCGGACCAGGCGGGACCACCGCGACCGACGATACACCAGCCGCTGAACCAGACGCCGAAGTCGCTTTCATTATGCGCGATATGGCGCCACTCCTGCCGAAATTAAAAATCGCGCTGCTCACGCCAGCCGACGAAGTGATCGCGCGCGTGCGCGAAGCCGCCGATTGGAGCGAGAAGACGGCCAACCATATGCCGGTCGCTTCAAACATCACCGGTATCAAGCTTGCATATGCCGGGGACGGAACGGTCGACCCCTACGCTGGCTTTGAGGCGCGCATCATTCCTGAGAATATTACGCTGCTGCCCAAGACAACGGCGCAGACAACCGGCGGCAATGGGATCAACGAGAAACTGATCATCGCCAAGAAGGGAGAAACCGTTGCTTCTATCTTGCGCGATCTCGGCGCTACGCCGACCGATATTGGCGCAATCGCTCGCGTCCTGGGACCACGTGCGTTCGATGGCGGCATCAAAGAAGGACAAAAACTGCGCGTGTTGATGGCTCCCCAGACGGGCGGGCAGCGCCTGCAGCCAATCCGCGTGATCGTTGCCAATGAAACATCCATCGACGCTGTCGTGGCTTTGGCGGATACCGGAAAATACGTCTCGGTTGACGTCAAGAATGTGGACACCGAGGTTGCTGAGAGCTCTGAAGACACCGGCGACGACGACACGTCGGGTGTTCGGCTTTATCAAAGTGTCTATGAGACGGCGCTCCGCAATCGGATACCAAACCCGATTATTGAGGACCTGATCCGCATCTACTCCTACGACGTCGATTTCCAACGCAAAGTACAACCCGGCGATTCTTTCGAAGTACTTTATGCCGGCGAAGAAGAGACGCCGGTCGCCGATAGCCGCAACGAAGTTCTATTCGCGACACTTACCGTTGGCGGTGAAACGAAAAAATTCTACCGTTTCCAATCGCCCGATGATGGCGTAGTCGACTACTACGATGAGACTGGCAAGAGCGCGAAGAAATTTCTGGTCCGCAAGCCTGTGCTCGCCGGCATAATGCGATCCGGCTTCGGCCTGCGCCGGCATCCGATCCTCGGTTACACGAAAATGCACACCGGTGTGGACTGGGCGGCACCGAGCGGTACGGCAATCTATGCTTCCGGCAACGGCGTCGTCGAGAAAGCGGGCTTGGAGTTCGGGCTACGGCAAATACATTCGCATTCGCCACACCAACGGCTATGAAACCGCCTACGGCCACATGACCGCATTTGCGCGTGGCATCGATGAGGGCACGCGCGTGCGCCAGGGCCAAGTGATCGGCTTCGTTGGCTCGACGGGCCTGTCGACCGGCTCACACCTGCACTACGAAATATTGGTGAACGGCCGCTTCGTCGACCCAATGCGCATCAAGCTGCCACGCGGCCGGGTCCTGGACGGCCCAATGCTCGCGAACTTCGAACAGGAACGCGAGCGGCTCGATGGAATCATGGCGCGCAAACCGGCGCGCGTAGCATCGAGTGCGCCGGCGGTTCGCTGATTTTTCAAACCGCGTTTTTAAACTTACGCCGCTTGCGCCAGCTTTCCGTTGAAAGTCAGCCCCAGCTTGTCGCCGGAAATGGTGACTTTCTGACCATCCTTGATCGTACCCGCAAGAATCATCTCGGCGAGCGGATCTTGGACGGATTTCTGGATCACGCGCTTAAGCGGCCGGGCACCATAGGCGGGATCCCAGCCCTTTTCGGCCAGCCAATCGCGCGCGCTCGCCTCAAGCTTGATCGTGATCTTTCGGTCATCGAGCAGCTTTTGTAGCCGGGTCATCTGGATGTCGACAATCCGGCCCATCTCCGACTTCTTAAGGCGGTGGAACAGAATGATCTCATCAACACGGTTGAGGAATTCCGGCCGGAATGCTGCGCGCACCACCGCCATCACTTGATCCTTGACGGCGTCTGTATCCTGGCCTTCGGGCTGATTGACGAGGAAATCAGCCCCGAGATTCGACGTCATCACGATCAGCGTGTTGCGGAAATCGACCGTGTGGCCTTGCCCGTCGGTGAGGCGGCCATCATCAAGCACTTGCAGCAGGACGTTGAACACATCCGGATGCGCCTTCTCGATCTCGTCGAATAGCACGACCTGGTAAGGCCGCCGCCGCACCGCTTCGGTGAGCGCGCCGCCCTCCTCATAGCCGACATATCCTGGTGGCGCGCCGATCAACCGGGCCACAGAGTGTTTCTCCATGTATTCCGACATATCGATCCGGATCAGCGCGTTCTCGTCGTCGAATAGATATTCTGCGAGCGCTTTGGTTAGTTCGGTCTTGCCAACGCCGGTGGGCCCCAGGAACATGAACGACCCGATCGGCCGATGCGGATCCTGCAAACCCGCGCGCGCACGTCGCACGGCTGTCGACACCGCATGTACGGCCTCCTGCTGGCCGATCACGCGCTTGGCGAGTTCGTCTTCCATGCGGAGGAGCTTTTCCTTTTCGCCCTCGAGCATCCTGTCGACGGGAACGCCGGTCCAGCGAGAGACAACACCAGCCACATGATCGGCGGTCACGGTCTCCTCGACCATGGCAGCGCGCTTGCCTTCGGACGCTTCAATGTCCTTCAGCTTCTTTTCGAGTTCGGGAATACGGCCATAGGCCAGCTCGCCGGCGCGCTGATATTCGCCACGCCGCTGCGCATTGGCGAGCTCCCCGCGCAACTGGTCGAGTTCGGTCTTGAGCTTTTGTGCATCGGACAGCTTTTCTTTCTCAGCTTTCCAACGCGTCGTGATGTCGGCCGACTGCTTCTCCAGCGTCTTCAACTCACCTTCCAGGCGCTTGAGACGATCCTTCGAGCCTGCGTCGGATTCTTTCTTCAGCGCTTCCTGTTCGATTTTCAGACGGACGACTTCACGATCAATGGAATCGAGTTCTTCCGGCTTGGAATTGACCTGCATCTTCAGCCGCGCCGCCGCCTCGTCGATAAGGTCGATGGCTTTGTCGGGCAGAAAGCGATCGCTGATGTAGCGATGCGACAAAGTCGCGGCAGCGACAATAGCCGAATCGGAAATACGAATGCCGTGATGTTGCTCGTATTTGTCCTTGAGGCCGCGCAGAATTGAAATCGTGTCTTCGACCGATGGCTCATTGACGAAGACCGGCTGGAATCGCCGGGCCAGAGCTGCATCTTTCTCCACGTGCTTTTTGTATTCATCGAGCGTCGTGGCGCCGATGCAATGCAGCTCGCCGCGCGCGAGCGCGGGCTTGAGCAAATTGGAAGCATCCATTGCGCCATCGGCTTTGCCAGCCCCGACCAGCGTGTGCATCTCGTCGATGAAGAGGATGATGCCGCCGTCCGAGGAGGTAACCTCCTGCAGAACCGCCTTGAGCCGTTCTTCGAATTCGCCGCGATATTTAGCGCCGGCGATCATCGCACCGAGATCGAGCGCGAGCAGCCGCTTGTCCTGCAGACTCTCCGGCACGTCGCCGTTGACGATCCGCAGCGCGAGGCCCTCCACGATTGCTGTCTTGCCGACCCCAGGTTCTCCGATCAGCACGGGATTGTTCTTGGTTCGGCGCGAGAGCACCTGGATGGTGCGGCGGATCTCCTCGTCGCGGCCGATGACCGGATCGAGCTTCCCGTCTCGCGCCGCCTGCGTGAGGTCACGCGCATATTTCTTGAGCGCGTCATAGGCATTTTCTGCGGAAGCAGAGTTGGCCGTGCGACCCTTGCGCAAGGCATTAATAGCGGCGTTTAGGTTCTGCGGCGTCACACCAGCCTTTGCGAGAATTTTCCCGGCTTCGGTGTCTTTCTCCACCGCAAGCGCGAGCAACAATCGCTCAACGGTGACGAAGCTATCCCCGGCTTTCTCGCCGGCCTTCTCAGCCGCATCGAATACACGCGCCAGCGCCGGATCCATATAGATCTGGCCGGCACCGCCGCCGCTGACCTTGGGTCGCTTGGCGAGGGCGGCTTCAACAGCCTGCAACGCCTGGCGGGATTGACCGCCGGAACGATCAATTAAGCCTGCCGCCAGCCCTTCCGGGTCGTCGAGCAGGACTTTGAGCAGATGCTCGGGAGCAAATTGCTGGTGCCCCTCCCGCATGGCCAGAGATTGTGCGGACTGCACGAACCCACGCGCGCGGTCGGTATATTTTTCGAAATTCATGTCTCAACTCCCTCGGCCCACGAAGGCGCCGGTCAAAATAACGGGTCCCCTAAGGCGACCCGTACCGGCAATATGTGGGGTTCAAATATCGCAGTTTGAAGAGGCGGACAGCTTGATATAGCTCAGGGTAAAGGCTTTTCGAATGGCCTAGAAAACACCGAAAATCCAATGACAAACGAGCCCGCCCGGTTAAACGCCATTTATCGCTATCCTGTGAAAGGGCTGTCGCCGCAGAAGTTGGCACGAACCCACTTGACCCGCGGCGCAACCCTGCCGGCCGATCGCCTCTATGCCATCGAGAATGGCCCTTCAGGCTTCGACCCGGCGGTGCCCGCTTATTTCCCAAAGCAGCGATTTCTGATGCTCATGCGCAATGAGCGGCTGGCATCGTTAAAAACGGACTACGATGAAGCCAATCATATGCTGTCGATCCACTGGGAGGGCCGCGAAGCCGCGCGCGGCGACTTGCGCAGCAAAGAAGGTCGGCTCGCCGTAGAGGCATTTTTCCGCCGTTTCATGCCGAAGGAATTGGACGGACCGCCCAAAGTCCTGTCCAGCGCCGGACATAGTTTTTCAGACGTGGCCAAAAAAGTCGTTTCCATCATCAACCTGGCTTCGGTGGCGTCGGTAGAAAACGCCGTGGGAGCGCCGGTCGACCCGCTACGCTTTCGGGGCAACCTTTACCTCACCGGGTGGCCGGCTTGGCATGAATTCGGCCTGCTCGGCCAAACGCTCACGATCGGAAAGACGACCGAGCTGAAAGTGGTCAAGCGCATCCAGCGGTGCGCCGCGACCGACGTTGACCCAAACACCGGCATCCGGGACATGACGATCCAGCGAACGCTGATGGAGAATTTCGATCACACCGATTGTGGCGTCTACGCCGAGGTGGTGGCCGCAGGCGACATTTCCGTCGGGGACGCCGTCAGCTTCAACGCGTCATGATTGCAAGCACCGGATCGATCCATCGGCGCCAATATAAAACGCGCCCCGCTCTGCAGCAGGGCGCGTTTTTTATTTATCGGCGCTGGGATCAGCCGCCAGGTAACACGTAGGCGCTGATCCGCCCGGCCGGATAGACTGACTCGGCAACTGTGTGATTGTGATTGCCGGACACGATGATCGGATTGCCGTTAGGGTCGACCCCGCTCACGACACCGACGTGCCCTCCGCCACGACGACCCATCACGGCGATGGCGCCAACCTGCGGCCCACTCACGCGCTGACCATAGTGCGCATAGGCGCTGGCGAGGTTACCGCCGCCATTATGGCCCGTCCGCTTCAGGACCATGTCCATGAAAGCGCCGCACCACAGGCTGCCGCGTCCAGTGGGATTGGTACCAATATACTTGCGAGCCTCGCTGACCAGTCCATCGCTGGTGGCCCCGCCGTAGGCGGAATTCGAATGCGATTGCGCCTGGGCGCGCGCATCGGCCAGAGCCACGCGACCGTGACGCCGACTGCGGACAACCGTGTCGTCGCCGGTCGCAGCGGCGGCTTGAGTTCCATTGAATGAATAACGCGCATCGCGATCGGCACCGGTCATTTGCGGTTGAATTGCGGTCTGCGCGTCGGCCGGCGCACTGTGGCGATGATGGTGGACGGGTCTTGCGAGGGCAGACGTTGCGAATGCCGCAACCGCCACCGAACACAACAGCAACGTCGCCCGTCTTGTCTTAAGTTTCATCCGATAAGTCCCCTTAGCTATTCAAGCATTACACCGGACCCCAATAGAATCAGTGCCCGGTGCGGTGTCTAAACGCCGTCCGCATATGGCAATTTCGTGATCAATGGAAGGTCATTTCAGGAATGCATACCGGGTATTCGATATGTATACGCGGCTAAAATAAAATATACGCTGTGTGATATTAGTTATACTTATTTCTATACTTCAATACTGTTTTCGAGGAGATTTATACATAATCGCAAAGCAATGCCCTGACTGCAACACAGTTAAAGTTGCAGTGCAGCAGTTTTGGAAAGATGAGCAAAACCAGCGTCAGCCCTTACGGCTGAGCAAAAAAACCGCTTGTTCGCCAAAAAGGTTCCAAAACCACCAGGGCGCATTCAGCCGTAGCGGGGACCCCCATGCATTGAGCGCTACCGCCTTTTCCATTTTGACCCCGATCTCCGTACAGAGCTGCCGGAAGTCCTTGATGGTGCAATGGTGGATATTGGGGGTGTCGTACCAGCTGTGAGGCAGGATATCGGTGCGGGGCATATGGCCGGCAAACAACAACTGAAGCCGAACTTGCCAGTGGCCGAAATTTGGAAACGACACGACCGCGCGACGACCAATGCGCAGCATGTGCTCGAGCACAATGCGCGGGTGACGTGTCGCCTGCAGGGTCTGCGACAGGATGACGTAATCGAACGCATCATCGGGGTAGTCGCCGAGATCGGTGTCGGCGTCGCCCTGAATGACCGCCAATCCTTTGGCGACACACTCGTTCACGCCTTCGCGCGACAGTTCAATGCCGCGGCCATCGACTCCGCGGCTCTCGCTGAGAAGGCGTAGCAACTCACCGTCGCCGCAGCCGACGTCCAGCACTTTTGCACCGTGCTCGACCATCTCGGCGACCAAGACCAAGTCGATACGCGCGCCGCCGGGCGTCCGCGCCAGGTTCTCGACGGCCAAATCGGCATTGGCATGTGACAGGGTGTTCATTGATCAACTCTTGGAAACAAGGCCACGTGCCTTGCCGGCCCCATCAAGGAAGCCGCGTACGATTGCGAATAATTCCGGCTCATCGAGCAGGAAGGCGTCATGGCCTTTGTCGGTGACAATCTCAGCAAACGACACACGCGCGCTTGCGGCATTCAATGCATGAACAGTTGCACGCGATTCCGAGGTGGGGAAAAGCCAGTCACTGTTGAATGAAACAACGCAGATGCGCGTGGGTATTCCCTTGAAGGCGTTTGCCAGCACACCATCGTAATCTGCCGCAAGGTCGAAATAATCCATTGCGCGCGTGAGATAGAGGTAAGAATTCGCATCGAAACGTTCAACAAACGATATTCCCTGATGCCGCAAATAAGATTCCACCTCGAAATCCGCATCGAATGAGAAGGTCGGATTCGAGCGGTCCTGGAATTTGCGGCCAAATTTCCGATGCAGCGCGGCGTCTGACAGATAAGTGATATGCGCGCCCATGCGCGCAACTGCGAGACCGCGACGCGGATTGGTATCTTCCAAGAGATAACGTCCGCCGCGCCATTCCGGATCAGCCATGATTGCTTGCCGGCCAACCTCGTGGAACGCAATGTTCTGTGCCGAATGGCGGGTCGCACACGCGATGGGCAGCGCGCAGAAAACACGCTGCGGGTAACTTGCCGCCCATTGCAGAACTTGCATGCCGCCCATCGAGCCGCCGGCGACGGCAAACAATGTCTCAATGCCAAGATGATCGAGCAGCATGGCCTGTGCGCGGACCATGTCGCGAATTGTAATGACGGGGAAGCTGAGGCCCCACGGCTTGCCGGTCTTCGGATCCGTCGAAGACGGTCCAGTGGTTCCCATGCAGCCCCCAACCACGTTCGGGCAAATCACGAAATAGCGCTCGGTGTCGATGGGCCTTCCAGGTCCCACCATCGTTTCCCACCAACCGCCCTTCTTGGTGACCGGATGCACGCTGGCGACGTGCTGGTCGCCAGTCAGCGCGTGGCAAATCAGCACCGCATTGGAGCGAGCGGCGTTAAGCGTGCCATAGGTTTTGTAGGCGGTCTGGAAAGGCGTCAGCTCGACGCCGGCGTCAAGTTTAAGCGGCTTGTCGGAGCCAAAATGGGCAATAAGCGAGTCGTGCGGCTGGTCCGCCTCGCGCGGAGCATCAGCCGGCTCTTTCGCCGTCGTCAAATTCGCTTCGCCCATATCGCCTGTGCGCTCCCGGCGCGCTACCCGCATCGCGGGCCGATTAGAACAGGGTTTACTGTCAATCTAGCAGAGTACAGTCAACGTTTTCTTTGATTTCAGGCCCCGGTCCACTTATCAATGCCGTCATGGCCAAGTCCCCACAAGCGCCCTCGCTGGCCGATCTGCGCAAGGAGATCGACCGCATCGACGAGGCAATGCACACGCTGCTGATGGAGCGGGGCGAGATCATCGACCGCCTGATCGAAGTCAAAGGCAGCCAGGAAGCTGGCACGTCCGCGTTCCGCCCGGCACGTGAAGCAGAGATGATGCAACGGCTGGTGAAACGCCACAAAGGATTGTTGCCGCTTGATACGGTCGAAAGCATCTGGCGCGTCATCATTTCAACTTTTACGTACGTGCAGGCGCCATTTTCCGTGCATGCTGACCTGTCGGCGGGCGACGCGCTGATGCGGGACTCCGCCCGCTTTCATTTCGGATTTACCGTTCCGTTTGTTCCTCACATGGGCGCGGCGGGAGTTGTTGCTGCGATATCGGCATCCAAAGGCGATCTTGGCCTCGTGCCCGCTGTCGACGTGGCTTCGGCCGGCGCCTGGTGGAGTGCGCTTGAATTCGATGCCGCGCCCAAAATCATCGCGCGCCTGCCTTTCGTCGAGCGGCCGGACCACCCGGCAGCCTTGCCGGTGTTCGTCCTTTCCCGAGTCGCACCCGACGCGATGGCAACCGAAGCCGCTGTGTGGAGCATTCGCGTCTCCGGCTGGGGCGCGGGTCCAGCGCAGGCATTGGCCGCAAAGGCCGGTTTCATCGCCGTACCCGATCGTGCCTTCGATGGTGCCGCGTTGTTGGTAACACTGCCCAAAGGGGTGAGCCTCGAATCGACAAGCGCGGCTTTGGTTAAGGCTGGGGCCGCGGTGCGCTCGGCGGCCCTCGTCGGAAGCCACGCAACCCGCTATACGGTTGCCGCCGACAAGGCTTGATCGTTCGGACAACACAGATGACTGCGAACCGCCCGCAACCACGCCCCGGCGTGCTCGAGATTGCCCCTTATGTTCCGGGGAAGAGCGCCGCACCGGGCGTTGCCAAAGTATTCAAACTCTCCTCCAACGAGACTCCGTTGGGGCCGAGCGCGAATGCCATCGCCGCCTATCGCGCGGCCGGCGAGCACCTGCAGGATTATCCCGATGGCTCGGCGTCAGCGTTGCGCGACGCCATCGGTGCTGCCTTTGGCCTCGACCCCGATCGGATCGTCTGCGGAGCGGGCTCGGACGATTTGCTCAATCTCCTCGCGCGTGCCTTTCTCCGCGACGGCGACGAAGCGATCTATACGACGCACGGCTTCCTGGTTTATCCGATCGCGACCATGGGCACCGGAGCGAAAGCCATCGCCGCCTCGGAAAAGGATTTTACGGCAAGTGTCGATGCGATCCTTAAGGCGGTAACGCCTGCTACCAAAATCGTCTTTCTTGCCAATCCGAATAATCCGACCGGTACCTACATTCCGTTCGATGAGGTCAAACGGCTGCAGAAGGCGTTGCCATCGAACGTATTGCTCGTGCTCGATGCCGCCTATGCGGAATACGTGCAGCGAAATGACTATGAGTCCGGTATCGAATTAGTCGCGACCACCGACAATGTCGTGATGACGCGGACTTTCTCGAAGATCTACGGGTTGGCGGCGCTGCGCCTGGGCTGGATGTATGGACCGGCGCACGTCGTGGACGCAGTGAACCGCATCCGTGGACCGTTTAATGTCAACGCGCCTGCCATCGCAGCGGGCATCGCGGCCATTCTAGACACTCGGCACGTGGAACGCGCGCGCGCGCATAACACGCAATGGCTCGCGTGGCTTACGGACGAAATCGGCAAGCTTGGCCTTGCTGTGACGCCAAGCGCTGCCAATTTCGTGCTTATCCACTTTCCCGATACCAAAGGGCGTACCGCTAAGGACGCGGATGCTTTCCTCACGAAGCGAGGCCTTATCTTGCGCCAGGTCGGCGCCTACAAGCTGCCGAATGCATTGCGCATGAGCGTCGGCACCGAGGAGGCTAATCGCCTCGTTGTCCAGGCACTCAAGGAATTCCTGGGGAAGGCCGCGTGAGCAAGCCAGCGACATTATTCAATCGTCTTGCGCTGATCGGCGTCGGGCTCATTGGGTCTTCGATTGCGCGCGCTGCGCGTTCGCAAGGTGCAGCGCGCACGATCGTGGCCACCGCACGGTCACCGCAGACGCGCAAGCGTGTCGCCGAGCTGGGCCTCGCCGATCAGGTTGTCGAAAGCAACGCGGCTGCGGTCGATGGTGCTGATCTGGTCATCGTCTGCGTTCCGGTGGGAGCCTGTGGCGATGTTGCGAAGGAAATAGCACCGCACCTCGCCCCCGGCGCCATCGTCTCCGACGTTGGTTCCGTGAAGGGTGCAGTCGTGCGCGACATGGCGCCCCATCTGCCCAAAACCGTGCATTTCGTACCGGCACACCCGGTGGCCGGGACCGAATATTCCGGTCCCGACGCCGGCTTTGCCGAACTGTTCGTCAACCGATGGTGCATTCTCACGCCGCCAAAAGGCACCGACCCAAAATCGGTGGAGAAACTCGCCAAATTTTGGCGTCTGCTCGGCGCCAACGTGGAAACGATGGCGCCCGACCATCATGACTTGGTCCTTGCGATCACCAGTCATCTGCCGCACCTGATTGCCTACACCATTGTCGGCACGGCCGACGAACTGCAGACGGTCACGCGTTCGGAGGTGCTGAAATTTTCCGCTGGTGGATTCCGGGATTTCACCCGTATCGCCGCATCCGACCCGACGATGTGGCGCGATGTGTTCCTCGCGAACAAGGATGCTGTTCTCGAAATGCTCGGCCGCTTCAACGAGGATGTTTCGGCTTTGACCAAAGCGATCCGCAAGGGCGACGGAGATGCGCTTTTTGAGCACTTCGAGCGCACACGCGCCATCCGCAAAGGCATCGTAGACATCGGCCAGGATTTGCCGGCGCCGGATTTTGGCCGGCCGCATCCCGACCTGCCGCATGAACCGCTGCCAAAGCCTTATGCGTCGGAAAAGAGCTAGAATAACGCAGGCGTATTGCCGATTGGCACCGGCCCAAGGAATACCGCGCCATCGGTGAAACGTAGTGGCAACGTCACCGCTTTCTTGCCTTCGAGCGTGGTCTGCTCACCAAGCAAATTTATGCCAAGTGAAATATTCGCGCCCGCCTGTTGCCGCGCCACCCCGCCTAACCCGGGCGCCAGCCGATCCAGTGCCCCGGCGAGCTTGTCCATGTTCGGCGAGCTTTGCACGCGCTCCGGGGCCCCGATTGCCGTCAGGAACTGATCGAGCCCTGCCATTGTGACACGGAGCTGGCCTTCGAGCCGTCCGTTATCGTTGAGAGCCAAGCTGCCCTCTCCGATCGCGAGGATATCGCCCTGCTGAACGCGCGCCTTAGTCACATCGATCCGCCCGCCTGCCGCCTGTATTTCACGGAACCGCACAGACCAGGGCTTCGGCGAAAAATCATTCATGCCGCGAAGAAGTGCCGTAATGTTGGCGTCAATCGGCTGTGTGGCAGCGGGATGCAACGTCGGGGCGGACGCCTGGTCGAGTTGCAGGGCTACTTCGATCACCGGCTTGTTGGCCGCGGAGCCTTCGGCAATGCGGCCGTGAATCTCGATGTGCTTCGCATGCAATAAATTCTGGCGGTCGCCACCCTTCATGCGGTCGATGGCCGGGCCGTCTAACACCAGGGACGCCCGTTCGGGCGCTGCCGGCGTGCCGCGCACGCTCGACTGCGCGACCTTCCAGTCGGCGATGATGTCGGGCAGTTTCCCCGGTTCACCAATCGTCAAAGGACCGTGGAATTCACTGATGAGCAAACCCGGTTGATAGACCTGCGCCATGACAATCAGGCCGTTGGTCTTAAGCTCAAGCGGCGGCTGGTTGCTGCGGAAGAGCGCCGAGGCCTTGTCGCAATTCACCTCTATGCGGAATGGATATCCGGCGACGGATTGCGAGCTGCAGTCATAGACTCGTCCGGCCTTGGCCTCACGCGCACGCCAGCCATCGATCGTCACCTGCGCCTTGTCGGCGGCGTATTTCCAAATGCCCGTCCATCCAGCAACCACCGCAAACACGACGAAAAGAAGAATCGTGTAGCGAAGGCCAGTTCGTCGGCGTGATTGCAGGCTTGTTGGGTCGCGCATCATTGAATTCAATGACCTGCCGAATGCGGCGTTTGTGCGCCCGGGCCACGGGCGGGTTGCAGGAAAACCGGCCCCCTGTTACCCGGACGCAAGTCGCCGCTCCCTCCAACGCCGTGGTTCAACCCCGCCACGATGAACACACGTTCCGATCAAATCAACGAGGACTTCTGGGTCTTCGCCTATGGGTCGCTCATGTGGCGGCCCGGCTTCGATTTCCTCGAGCGCCGAAACGCACGGCTCGTGGGAGCCCACCGCGCGCTCTGCGTTTATTCGTTTGTGCATCGCGGAACCCCGGAAAAACCCGGCTTGGTATTCGGGCTTGATCGCGGCGGCAATTGCCGTGGGATTGCCTACCGGGTGGCATCGGCCCGTCGAACCGAAACGATCGAATATCTGCGCGGGCGCGAACAGGTTACTCTGGTTTATCGCGAGGCATGGCGGAGGGTCTGGCTCGACGACGATCCGGAAGAAAGTGTGCATGCGCTTTGTTATGTCGTCGATCGAGGCCATCGCCAATACGCCGGACGGCTGACGCTCGCGCAGCAATTGCACTACGCCAGACAGGGCCATGGCCGCTCGGGGCCGTGCCGCGACTACGTGCTGGCGGCCGTGAAAGAATTGCAGACGCTCGGAATTCGCGATGTCGATTTGCATGTGCTCGCCGAGCAGCTCAAAGGCATTCACGAATCGGCCACAGGTTGAGCGCGCATCACCGACCGTACTTTGCCCGGCCCTCTGCAATTAGCCGTGCCGTCGCTGTTTCGATGTCGTTTTGCAGCCGCTCGAAGAATGCCTCTTTGCTGAGGCCCGGCGGTATTGGGTCGAGTATCTCGGCCACAACCGTACCAGGATAGCGGCGCCACGAGCGGCGCGGCCAAAACAAGCCCGAATTCAGCGCGATCGGAACGCACGAAACTCCTCCCGCGACATACAGGTGGCCAACGCCGGTCTTGTATCGCGGCTCTGCCCCGGCCGGGCGCCGGGTGCCCTCGGGAAAAATAATGAGCTGGCGATCGTCGGCCAGCTCGATGCGCGCCCGCTCGACCATGGCAGCGAGGGCGTGGGCCCCCCCACCGCGGTCGACCGGCACCATGCGACCTTTGATGGTGAGCCAACCAAAAATCGGAATCCACTGCAGCTCGCGCTTAAGGATAAAAACGGGATTATCAATCAACGGTAGCAGTGCGAATGTTTCCCAAGCAGACTGATGTTTCGCGGCAACGATGATCGGGCCCTTGGGGATTTTTTCGCGTCCTCGGATTTCACAATCAACCCCGGCCACCACGCGCAAAAGAACGAGGTTCGTGCGGCCCCATGACTTCGCCACCGCGACAATAGCGCGATAGGGCATGAAGAAAGTCGGCAGCGCTGCAATCAGATAAATGATCGTGTTGAGATAGAACAACACGTTGAAGGCAATCGAGCGGAGGAGAATGACCACTGGCGCTCCTTCAGACAGCGCTGTCGGGATCAATACGCATGCGGGTGCAGGCTAGCAAATATTTCAGGTATTCAAGAAACAGGAGCCGCGCAGAGTCCGCATTCGCCCACCAGGGCTCAGCCTTCGCCTTTTCCGAGATAACGGGGAAGGCAATCAGCGCGACGTCAGGAAGCTGATGTTCGAGCTCGGCCATCGCGCGCGGCATATGCCAGTTCGACGTCACCACGATCAGCGAATTGAAATTGTGCCCTCGTGCCCAACGTCTGGTTTCGAGCGCATTACCAAACGTATTGAGCGCGGAACGGTCGAGATCAATGCAGCAGGTAAAATATTTGGAATAAAGGGGCGTGAGCCGGGCGATTTCCTTAGCACTTGTGGCGCGATGCACGCCGGTGATCAGTAGTCGCTTTCCACGCTCGGTCGCCAGCAATTCAATTGCATCGGGAATTCGCGCGGCAGCGCCGGTAAGCGCCACGATGCCGTCCGCCTTGCTGTCGAGTGTCACCTCCTCGCTCGGAATGTGCGAGATAAACAGGAAGAACCCACCTGCGAGCAGGATGATGCCGGTGGCGCCAGCCGCCATCGTCAAAAAGCCAATCCAGCGGGCAACACTGGCAAACATCAGTCGATCGTCTCAAGCGTGTTGTTGACGGTATGCCGCGAGGTCAGGGCAGTCACCAGCCCCACCAATGCAACTTGCCCCAGCAATGCGAAATAACCAGCCAGACCGATGGAAAACGACCCAAACAGCGCCGACGTTTGATCGCCGCCCGCGCTACCGGCAAACCACCGGCTCGTCACGCCCGCGAGCGCAAACAGGACGATCGCTGCGCCACCGCCGATGGCACCGCCCTGCAATCCGAGAACCAGGAAGTGATGCTGAAAATGCCGCGCGATGAATCCGTTTTTCGCGCCGACAAAATGCAGCACCTCGATCACCGCCTTGTTGGTGGCCATGGCTCCGCGGGTAGCGAAAGTCACCGACAATATGGTAGCGGCGAACATCAAAACCAGAATAAAAATTCCCGCAGCGACAGCCGTGCCGGCCATCGTGCGCATGCGATCAATCCAGCCACGGTGATCATCGAGCATGGCACCCGGTACTTGGTCGGCAAGCATTCGCCTCAATTGCGCGAGATCGGGCGCAACATCCGACGCAATCTTGATCACAATCAAACGCGGCACAGGCAATTCGCTGATAGAGAGCCCGCTCCCGAGCCACGGCTCGAGCAGTTTGGCGGATTCCTCTTTCGTGTATGGCCGTACGTCAACAATCCCGGAGGATGCGCGCGAAATTGAGACAGCCTTATCGACCGCAGCGTCGAGGTCCCGGCCGGGTGCGGGCACGATCTGTATAGTGATTTCCCGCGATATGTCCGATTGCCATTCACCTGCGGCCTTGCTCACCAGCATCGCCGCACCGGTGGTCAGCGACGCCAGAAACGTCATGATGGCAACGACCGCGACAAGCGAACGACCCGAAATCGAATTACGCGGCACGAGAGCCGTTTCGAAACGCGGCAATGGCTCGGTTGGTTCGCGCATCGGCGTTGCCAATTCGGCCAGGCGGATGTCCGTCATCGAATATCCTCAGTCGTAAATATGCAACCGACCATCGTGCAAGACCAGGCGCCGCGCATCGTACTGATCCATCAATGCAATGTCGTGAGTAGCGATGACGACTGATGTGCCTGACTTGTTCAGCTCGATAAACAGCCGCAACAGTCGCTGAGCCAAACTCGGATCGACATTTCCGGTCGGTTCATCGGCTAGCAACAACTGCGGCCTCGCGATCACCGCACGCGCAATAGCGGCGCGTTGCTTCTCGCCACCCGAGAGCACCGGTGGCAATGCCCACATGCGCTCGCCAAGGCCTACCCAACGCAGCAGCTCAACCACTTCGTCGCGGTAACTATCCTCCGGACGCCCCATAACGCGGAGTGGCAACGCGACATTTTCGTATGTGGTCATATGGTCGAGCAGGCGGAAATCCTGAAATACGATTCCAATGCGGCGGCGCAACGTCGCCACTGCATCCCGCGAGAGCGTCGCAACGTCGTGGCCGAATTGGGTGATCAAGCCTCGCGTCGGCTTTAGGGACAGGAACAACAGGCGCAACAGCGAGGTCTTTCCCGCTCCCGATGGCCCGGTCAAAAACTGGAATGAATGCGGGTCGATACGAAACGTAAGGTCGCGGAGCACTTCGGGCCCCAACCCATAGCGCAAACCCACATTCTCGAATCGGACCACCCACCCTCTCCGAAAAATTCACCTTAAGGCCGCCGAATCACTGCCCGGCCGTGGTCCTGGGACGCATTTCGAGAGCCATTTGCCCTCCCCACACGCATCCGTCCGAACCGCGCTTTTACAAGAATATCACGATGCCGCCATAGCCGCGGAAGGGTAAGTCACCGAATTCGCGCCTTTTCCGGCACTTATCATGGTTTCCGATCCATTAACGGTCGGCTGGTACGTTTGGCCACCCGAAATACCGCCAATACCATGCTGATTGTCTGTCCGAACTGTTCTACGTCGTACGCGATCGAGCCGGCCTCGCTGGGCGCCGGCCGCTCGGTGCGTTGCGCACGCTGTAAAACAACCTGGTTTGCAGATGGTTCGACACCTGCGCCTGAAATGACGGCGGCGTCGGATAACGGGGCTACGGAAGGGTTCAGTGGCGTCATCCGGCCAGATCAGCAGGTCAAGAGTTCGGCGAGCGACTCCGAGATTTCCCAAGAGCCTGATGACGACGCGGTCCATAGCGAGGCCGCGCACAGCAGCCCTGTGTCTGCACCGGCGGAGGATCCCACGCCCGAGCCAATTGCGATCGCTGATGCGCCCTCACTGGTGCCCACGATTGCTTCGCAGGCAACCACCGAGACGGCAGCACCGGAACCGGATGAGATTGATAATTTCGTCGTTCGACGCAAGCGATTGCAGGCGCGGCGCAAGCAGGCACGTCGTTCATCCCGCTGGACTGCGATCATCCTTGTGTTGTTTGCATTCAACGTGGCGCTGATCGGCGCGCGCAGCGAGGTCGTTAGATTTTTTCCGCAGACCGCCTCGCTTTTTTCGGCGGTGGGGCTGCCGGTCAACCTGCGCAACCTGAAATTCGAAAACATGAAAATTTCGAAGGAGACGCAGGAGGGTCTCTCCGCGCTCGTCATAGAAGGCACGATCGTCAGCGTCACTAATAAGCCGACCGAGGTGCCGCGCCTCCGATTTGCTGCTCGCGACGCAGCTGGGCAGGAAGTCTATACTTGGACGGCACTTCCAAGCCGCAGCATTCTCGGGCCCGGCGAAAAGCTGGATTTCCGCAGCCGCTTTGTCTCACCCCCCGAAAATGCAATCGACGTGATGGTACGATTCGCCGGCGCACAAGACGCGGCATCGGGAGCCAAGTGAGACAATGGCGAGAATCCTGATTGCCGAAGATGATGACACGCTTCGCGAGCTCCTCGTCCGCGCGCTCGGTGACGACGGCCATGTCCTGACCGAGTCCGTAGACGGCGCCACCGCTCTCGATGCGCTGAGCGAATCAAATGGCGAATTCGATTTGCTGCTGAGCGATGTAAAAATGCCGAAGGTCGACGGTATCGAACTCGCCCTCGCGACCGGCCGAGACCATCCCGACATTGCGATCATGCTGATGACTGGATATGCGGACCAGCGCGAGCGCGCCCATGGATTGGACGCGCTTGTGCACGATGTCATTTCCAAGCCGTTTTCGATTGATCAGATCAAAGGTGCCGTGCGCGAAGCATTGGTGCTCCGCCACTAATCTGCCCGCGTCGATATCAAAAATCCTTCAGCAGCCGCTCGATGTATTCGAGCTCGAGTTGCGGGCGGAAGCTCTCGCCAAAGCGCTTGCGAAGCTCCTCCAAGATGCGGCGCGCCCGCTGGGCGTCGATCTCTCCCGGCACTTTCACGGTAACATCGTCGCCATAGTCACGGCCGCGCATCGGCCGGCCAAGCGGATCGGTTTCCTGCTGAGCCCGCGCCTGTCCGCGGCCGGGTCGTCCGTTCGGGCCAGGACCCATGCCTTGCTGCTGCATCGATTGTGCTAGTCCCTGCGCACCTTTGCGCATGGCGTCCAGTGCGCGCCCCTGGCTGTCGACCGCACTGTCGGCATCTCCTTCGCCGAGCTGGCCCTGAGCCTGGCCCATGGCTTCGCCCGCATCGCCGAGTTGCCCCATCTCACCGCCCTCTCCTTGCTGACCGGGCTGGCCTTGCTGGCCCCGCTGGCCAAGGCCGTGCTGGCGGAGCTGATCGAGGAGCTTGTTGAGGCGATCGCGCAGCCCTTGCTGATCCTGCTGTAAATCGCCCATCTGGCGATCACCTTGCCCGGGCTGACCGCGCTGACGATCGCGGCGCATGTCCTGACCCTGCTTGAAAGTCTTGTCGCGCAATTGCTGTTGTTTGCGGATCACGTCTCCCAGTTCATCGAGCGCCGACATCATGTCGTCGTCGCCATCGTCTCCGCCTGAAGCGCCGGGCCGCGCCATTTGCAGGTTTTCGAGCATCGACTGCAATTGATCGAGCAGCTGGCGCGCGGCGTCTTTGTTGCCTGAACGCGCCATCTGCTCGAGCCGATCGAGCATACTCTTGAGGTCTTGCTGACTGAGCGCACGCGTATTTTTATCGAGCGGCCGAGAGAGCTGCTGAGGGTTCTTGCGCATCTCTTCGGCAAGCGCTTGGAGGAATTTGTCCATTGCCGCGCGCAATTGTTCCATCAGCTTTTTGATTTCTTCTTCGCTGGCGCCGCGCTCGAGCGCTTGGCGCAACGCCTCCTGGGCCTGGCGCAACGCCTGTTCCGCCTGCGAGACATTGCCGTCCTCAAGCTGCACGGCCATCTCCCACAATCGCGCCACGACCTCGCGTAGCGCGTCGTCACTCTTTGCATTTTCAAGGTCGTGGTAGATCGAGCGCAAGCCGAGATAGACCCCCGATTCCGGCGTGAAGTGCTCCGGCGCAATTGTGAGAGCGTCGAGAGCCGTGAGCACCGTCGGTTTCGTCTCGACATCAAGCGCGAGGGTACGTCGCTGCTCGATGAGTGCTCGAGCCAATGGCTTCACGAAAATTCGCTGTGGTAAGGTGATGTCGCGCGGCTGACTCCGCCCTTCATTCCCGGCCTCGTCGTGTGCCGTAAGCGTTAGGATAACTTCGGCGCCGGCCCACGCGTGCTCGGTGAGATCGTGCGTGGTCTGGGCGGCACCGGAACGGGTCCGCGCCTGCGGCAATGTGAGCGCGTAATCCGGCGCTGCGAACAAGGGATGGCGTGGCTTGTCGGCGGGCTGCTCGTCTTTGAGGGTGAACGTCGCTTTTGCTTCAGTGACGCCGTAGTCGTCATCCATCTTATAGTCGAGCCGCAGCGCGCCGCGCGCCTGCCGCTCTGGCTCTTTCGTCAGTTCGATATTCGGCGCACGATCGGGGATCGCCGTGAAATTCCAGACGAGGTCGCTACCCAGCACGCCGTGCACGGCGACGGAGCCGTCACCCTTGATCAAAAGGCGCTGCTCCTCAGTCCCGGCTGGTAACGGCGCGCGCCCTTCGGCCGGCGCATCCTCGATGCCGCCTTTGCGTACAATGTCGAAGCGCACCTTGCCAGTTGAGCGGATCACCAACTGGCTGCCAGCTGGCACCGCCACGGGTGCTGCGTTCTGAATGTTTTCTCCCGGGCGTAACCCCGGCAGCATCACCGGCGCGCGGGCGGTATAGATGGGCGGTGTAACCCACGCATCGATACGGAAATTCGCCGGGGCGACGACCCCGCGCCAATCGAAAGCGGCCGTGACGCGCTTGACGCGCTCGCCGCCGGCCGCAAAGAAGCTTGCCGCAACAAGGATGAGCACCAGCGCACGCAACGCCATTGGATCGCGCAACGACAATCGCGGTGTGGGCCAACCGGCCTTGAATTTGCGCGCCGACAGCAGGGCCCGTTCGACGTGAGCGCGCCACAGCGCCTGTGCTACCGGATCATGACTGTTAGCGGCGATGTGATCGGCAACTGTGGTGGCGGGGCGGTGCGTCTCACCGGTACTGCGATCGAGACGCCGCAAGCCATCATAAGCGCTGGGTAGCCGGAGGATGAACAGAGGCAACGCGGCTGCGGCAATCGCAGTCAGGAAAACGATCAAGCCGACCGCGCGCGCGAGCGGCGGCAAAACCAGCCACAGGCCCGCCCAGGAAAAAGCGAGAAACAGACCGGCGACCGTCGCCAGTGTAGCGATGACTGGCCACAGGCGTTCCCACAACAAACTGCTGCGCGCACGCCTAAGCGCTCGCACCAACAGAAGCCGTGTGGGCTGATCCCGATCGTCAGGCCGGTCGTTCAAATCGTCCAAAAGCCACTCCGTCGCCCGGGCTCAGGAGAATCTCATCGTCGTCAAACTAACACGCACCGAATTGACGGGCCACGCGTGTATTTATGCGCCTACAGCCAATCCGGCATGCGATCGAGCGCAATTAATTGGTCAACTTCAAGGCGCGGCCGGACCAAGGCCCATTTTGCGCCATTGACCAGGACTTCCGGTACCAAAGCACGCGTATTGTAGGTACCGGCCTGAACCGCGCCATACGCCCCCGCCGACATGATAGCGAGAAGCGCGCCGTTAGCAGGTTCCACCACATCGCGGTTAACGGCGAGGAAATCTCCACTTTCACATACCGGCCCAACCACATCGGCCCGGATCCGGGAGGCCGACGCAGCCTGCTCTGCGACCGGCCAAATTTCGTGATGCGCGTCGTAAAGCGTCGGACGGATGAGATCGTTCATGGCGGCATCGACGACGACGAAGTTCCTGGCTTCGCCGTGCTTCACGAACAGGACACGCGTTACCAAAATTCCCGCGTTTCCCACGAGCAACCGGCCGGGCTCGAAGATCAGCCGACAATCGAGACCGCGAGTGGCGCGCTTGACCACCTCGGCATAGGCCTCAGGGTGTGGTGGCGGCTCGTCGTTGTCGCGATACGGAATTCCAAGGCCGCCGCCAAGATCGACATGCGAGATAGTATGGCCGTCGGCGCGCAACATGCGCACAAACTCCGCGAGCAACGCGAAGGCATTGCCGAACGGATCGAGCTCGGTGATCTGGCTGCCGATATGCATATCGACGCCGGAAACTTTAAGCCCCTTCAGCTTGGCCGCATGAGTGTAGACCTCTCGCGCACGGCTGATTGGAATGCCGAATTTGTTCTCGGCTTTGCCAGTTGAAATCTTGTGATGAGTTCTTGGCGTCTATATCGGGATTGACGCGCACGGAAATATTTGCGGTTCGTCCCTTCGCCGCCGCAATCGACGACAGAAGTTCAAGCTCGGGCTCGGATTCTATGTTGACACACAAAATTCCTTCATCGACGGCCATCGCGAGTTCAGAGGCGGACTTTCCGATGCCCGAGAACATAATTTTGTCGACAGGAATCCCTGCCGCACGAGCGCGCTTGAGTTCGCCGCCGGAGACCACATCAGCACCGGCGCCCAGCTTGGCGAGGGTACGCACCACGGCCTGGTTGGAATTCGCCTTCATCGCGTAGCAAACAAGCGCGTTTACATCGACGAACGCGCCGGCGAACACCTGGTAATGCCGGACAAGCGTCGCCGTGGAATAACAATAAAACGGTGTGCCGACCGCTGCAGCCAGCGTATCGAGGTTCACCGCCTCGGCGTGCAAGACGCCGTCGCGATAAGCAAAGTGGTGCATGGCACGCTCAGTTGAGTAGAACGTCGAGAGGAATAGGTTTATTCAAACCGCCCGGCGCGAGCGGTTTTCCGTCAGGCCCGAGGATGGGATGACTTTCCCTGGCACCCATGCCAGCCGGTGTCGCTTGGTCGCCTGCGACGGACGCCCCCGGCGGCAGATCGAGCGGTCCCTTACGGCCGCAAGCTGCCATGCCAAGCGACGCGGCGAGCGCGCCGATCAAGGCGAAGCGGAGAAATGAACGTCGATGGCGCCTCAAGGCACGCACTCCTAGCTTGGATCCACCATAACAAAGCATGCAAACAAGGCGAAGTCAGGATTTCTCTTTTTGGAGCTTGCGCAGCCATTTTTTTGCCTGTGCGCGAACGTTCTTGGGCGCCGTGCCGCCGAAACTTGTCCGGCTCTTCACCGACCGATCAACGGAGAGAACGCTGAATACATCTTCGCCAATTTTCGGCTCGATCTCGCGCATAGCCGCGAGTGGCAACCGATGGAGCGCGACACCTGCTTCGGACGCCTTCGCCACGATCCGTCCGGTGATGTGGTGCGCCTCGCGAAACGGGATTTTCAAAGTGCGCACAAGCCAATCCGCGAGGTCGGTGGCGGTGGCATAGCCTTCGCCCGCCGCCTTCTTCATCCGCGTTGCATCGGGCTCCAGATCGGCGACCATCCCGCCCATTGCAACGATCGACAGCAAGAGTGCAGCGAGAGCGTCCATCGCGCCCTCTTTGTCCTCCTGCATGTCCTTGGCATAGGCGAGAGGCAAACCCTTCATCACCACCAACAGCGCATTGAACGCGCCGAAGATCCGCCCCGTTTTTGCGCGCACCAGTTCCGCGGCATCCGGGTTGCGCTTCTGCGGCATGATCGACGAGCCGGTGGTGAACTTGTCTGACAATCGGGCCAAGCCCGTGAGCGGCGAGGTCCATATCACGATCTCTTCGGCGAGCCGCGAAAGGTGCACCGACGTGATTGCAGCGGCGGCAAGGACCTCCATTACGAAATCTCGATCGGAAACCG
This sequence comes from uncultured Alphaproteobacteria bacterium, assembly GCA_963722125.1. Taxonomy (GTDB): domain Bacteria; phylum Pseudomonadota; class Alphaproteobacteria; order Rhizobiales; family Xanthobacteraceae; genus Pseudolabrys. Next base: position 969,996 of record CAVRJW010000005.1, read on the forward strand.
CATCCAGAGAATTGGCCATTGGCCGATCGAAGCCGAGCGTCTTTGCGGTCATGTCGCGATCAAGCGCGAAGGAGGTGCCGGCAAGCGCAGCCGCACCAAGAGGAGATTCATTTAATCTCTTTCGCGCATCGGCGAACCGGGCGCGGTCCCGCGCGGCCATCTCCACATACGCCAATATATGATGACCAAAGGTCACCGGCTGCGCCGTCTGCATATGGGTCAGTCCGGGCATCACCGTACCCGCATGCGCAATTGCTTTTTCCACCAGTATACGTTGGTAGCCGGTGAGCGCGGCATCGAGAGCATCGACGGTGTCGCGTATCCATAACCTGAAGTCGGTTGCCACCTGGTCGTTGCGAGAGCGCGCGGTGTGTAGCCGTCCTGCCGCCTCACCGATCAGCTCTGACAGACGCCCTTCCACATTCATGTGGATGTCTTCCAAGGCGCGCTTGAACGAAAACTTTCCGGCCTCGATTTCTGACAGGATCGTGTCTAGACCGTGAGCGATCTTTTTCGCATCGTCTGCCGTAATGATGCCTTGCTTGGCCAGCATGTCGGCATGGGCCTTGGATGCGGTGATGTCCTGACGGTAGAGATGCCGGTCGAAGTCGATGGAAGCGTTAATCTCCTCCATGATCGCACCGGGGCCAGACGTAAACCGCCCACCCCACATTTTGTTGCTCATGGCATATCCACCAAAGCGCTCATGACCGGGTCCCACTCCAGCTTAGCGAAAAAACGCCTCGCCATGGTTTTAGCGGGCGGAATCGCCGGAATTGTCGTTGGACTTGCGGGGGTATACGGGATTGCGACCCTTACGCGCAACGTGGGCGGCGACGTTGCCTGCCGCCCCTCCGTCGCTTTGGCCAATAAACTAGCGCCATTTGCGACCGGCGAGGTAGCCGCCGTTAACGTTGCCAAGAGCCCGCTGAAGGTGCCGAACCTTGCTTTCCAGGATGCCGCCGGCAAGCCCGTGACGCTTGACCAATGGCGCGGGCGCGTCGTGTTGCTCAACCTCTGGGCCACCTGGTGCGTCCCCTGCCGAAAGGAAATGCCTGCGCTGGATGCGTTGGAGCAGCGGCTGGGCGGACCGGGATTTGAGGTGGTGGCGATCAATATCGATACCCGCGATGCCGACAAGCCCAGGGCCTGGCTCAAAGAGGTCGGGGTGCAAAAGCTGAAGTTTTACGCGGACCCGACTGCCCGGACATTCCAGGATTTGAAAGCCATTGGCCGCGCCTTCGGTATGCCGACCACGTTGTTGATTGACGCACAGGGTTGCGAGATCGGTACGATCGCGGGACCGGCCGAATGGGCGAGCGAGGATGCAATCAAGTTGATAAACGCGGCACTCGGCTCATAGGCCGTGCCTCGGGCGCGCGAGCCGACTATGCGGTGATATTCAGGTTCTGTCCGACCCCAGCAGCAACATTCGCGAGGCTGGCGATATTCTTCTGCGCGGCGTCAAGGACCTGAACGATAGAGCCTGCCGCATCGGCATTCATACGCAGCATCTTGGCCGCGACGGCCATCTGCACGCCGCTCATCTGAGCGCCCACCAAAGCTGTGGCAATTGATACCGGATCCATCCCGGCCCCCTTCTACGCCCCCTTTATCAACGAATGATAAATGCCGCTCGCGAGCGCTTGACAGCGCTGCACACGGCCCTATACTTAACCACATGGTTTACTATCAGAAGCCAGACCTCAATCGCACGTTCGCCGCACTAGCTGATCCGACGCGGCGCGCGTTGCTCGCCCGGCTAAGCGAAAATGAAGACGTATCAGTCAGTGAATTGGCCAAGCCATTTTCAATGTCATTGCCTGCAGTCATGAAGCACCTCGACGTCTTGTCGGATGCGGGGCTGGTCGGGCGTGAGAAGAACGGCCGCATCGTAAGTTGCCGCTTGCGCGCGGAACCGATGCGCGAAGCCAACGATTGGCTCAATCGATATCAGAAATTCTGGACCGAGCGGTTAGACCGACTCGCTTCTTTTTTGGAGGAAGACACATGGCTACCGTCACAACCAAACCCAGCCTCACAATCAAACGCCGATTTAACGCGCCGCCGGAAAAAGTCTTCCAGGCGTGGACGGACTCGAAAAAAGTAGCGCGCTGGATGGGTCCCGGCGACGTCAAGGTGCTCAGCGCCGAAAGCGATCCGCGCACCGGAGGCCGTTATCGTTGGCTCATGAAAGCGCCGGACGGAGAAGAACACGATGTCACCGGAGTTTATCGCGAGGTAATCCCGAACGAGAAGCTCGTTTTCACGTGGGCTTGGAAGTCGACACCGGAACGCGAATCGCTGGTGACGCTGACGTTCAAAGGCGACGGCGACGGCACACTGTTCACACTCACGCACGAGCAATTCTTCGACGAAGAGGCGCGTGACCGCCATCAAATGGGCTGGAATGGCGCGATGGAAAAACTCGACAAATATCTTACGGCTTAGTGACAGGAGTTACCCATGCCACACGATTGGTCGCACGGACATTTCTACTGGAATGAGTTGATGACTCGCGACGCCGACAAGGCGAAGAAATTCTACAGCGATACCGTCGGGTGGAGTTTCGAGGCAATGCCGATGCCTGACGGCACCTATTGGGTTGCGAAATCGAACAATGAAGTTGTCGGCGGTATTTTCCCGCTGACCAGCCCGCAATTCGACGGCGTACCGGAAAGTTGGATGTCCTATTTGGCAGTCGACGATGTCGATGCGCGCATTAAAAAGGCACAGTCCGCCGGCGCCAAGCTGATGCGGCCAATCTTCGATGTGCCTGGTGTCGGGCGCATTGCAATCCTCACCGAACCGGGCGGCGCCGGGATCGGCTGGATGACCCCGCCAAAGGCATAGTGGAGTAACAACATGCAACACAAAGTCGTTTCCCAAAGCGAATGGCTCACCGCGCGCAAAGCGTTTCTCACGAAAGAAAAGGAATTTTCCGAAGCGCGCGACAAATTGAGTGCGGCGCGGCGCGACCTGCCCTGGGTCAAGGTGGAAAAGAACTACATGTTCGAAGGGCCGAACGGGCAAGAAACGCTGTCCGACCTGTTCGCCGGCAAAAGCCAGCTCATCATCTATCACTTCATGCTTGGTCCCGGCTGGGTGCAAGGCTGCCCGAGCTGTTCTTTCCTCGCCGATCACTTCGACGGCGCAGTCACACATCTCGCACAGCGCGATGTATCGCTGGTCGTCGTATCGCGCGCGCCACTAACGGAAATCGACGCCTACAAGAAACGCATGGGCTGGAAGTTCAAATGGGTGTCGTCGTACGGCAACGACTTCAACCATGACTTCCATGTCTCGTTCACGAAGGATGAGCTCAAAAGCGGCGCCGAATACAATTATTCCACCGGAAAGATCCCAAGCGAAGAGTTGCCCGGCCTGAGCGCTTTCATCAAGAACGACGCCGGTGCCATCCTGCACACCTATTCATCCTATGCGCGCGGCCTCGATACGCTCATCGGTACGTACAATTTCCTCGACATGGCGCCGAAGGGCCGCGACGAAGACGCCCTGCCCTGGACGATGGCCTGGGTGCGCAGGCACGACGAATACGAGCAGGCGCCGTTAGCCTCGCGAACGTCGTGCTGCGGATAACTTTCGTCCAACAGGGAGAACACTGAGATGACGGCATCGATCACTGCGCTCTACGCGGCAATCCTGGCGCTGATTGTGGTGGCGCTCGGCATCAACGTCACCATGCATCGGGTCAAGTTGAGCGTTGCGCTCGGCGACGGTGGCAATCCACAGATGCTGCGCATGATCCGCATCCACGCCAACGCGGTCGAATACCTGCCGATCGCGCTTGTGCTGATGCTCGCATACGAAATGAACGGCGGCTGGCACATCGCCCTGCACGCCGCCGGCATTGCACTTGTGCTCGGCAGATCGCTGCAAACCGCGGGCATGTGGAATACGGAAATTCCTGGCTTTGCCCGTGGCGCGGGCCAAAGTCTGACGTGGCTCGCGATTGCGGCGCTGGCCGTCCTTAATTTATTGAAGCTTGCCTGAGCTACCGCGTCGGGACGGGCTTCTCGCCGCGATAGTCATAGAACCCGCGCTGCGTCTTGCGGCCGAGCCAGCCGGCCTCAACATATTTGACCAGCAGCGGGCACGGCCGGTATTTCGAATCGGCGAGCCCCTCGTGCAGCACCTGCATCACCGAGAGGCAGGTATCGAGGCCAATAAAGTCGGCGAGCTCAAGCGGGCCCATGGGGTGATGGGCGCCGAGCCGCATCGCGGTATCGATCGCTTCGACATTCCCGACACCTTCATAGAGCGTGTAGATCGCTTCGTTGATCATCGGCAGCAGAATACGATTGACGATGAAGGCCGGGAAATCCTCCGACACGGCAATCTTCTTGCCGAGCTTGGTGATGAAGGCCTTGCTTGTTTCGAAGGTGGCGTCATCGGTGGCGATGCCGCGGATCAACTCCACCAGCTCCATCAACGGCACCGGATTCATAAAATGGATGCCGATAAAACGCTCGGGGCGGTCAGTGGAGGATGCCAGCCGCGTGATCGAAATCGACGAGGTATTGGTCGCGATAATGGCGTCGGATTTGAGCGAGGCGCACAGATCAGAAAAAATCTTGCGCTTGACCTCTTCCTTCTCGGTCGCGGTTTCGATCACCAGGTCGCAGTCCGACAGCGCATCGTATTTCTCGGCCGGCTTGATGCGGGCAAGAGCGCCCTTACGATCCTCTTCGCTGATCGCTTTCTTTCCGACCTGGCGTGCCATGTTCCCGTTGATCGTCGCCATTCCGGCTTTGATCCGGTCAGCTGACAGGTCATTGAGCAGGACTGAATAGCCCGCGAGCGCGCAGACATGGGCGATCCCGCTGCCCATCTGCCCCGCGCCGATGATTCCAATAGTCTTAATCGTGACCGCCATGTCTTTGATCCGATCGATGCGAAGTCCGGCTTCTCGGCTTCGAATTCGGTTAACTTTCGCTTCTTCTTTTTCTTTGCGCTTTTACGACCTACCGTTCCGCGACGCCATTGGTGGAACAACAATATTGAAATGTGGTCAACGCTTGATCTTGTCGAGTTCCGCAGCAAGTTCCGGCAAAGCTTGATAGAGATCGGCCACCAGGCCGTAATCTGCCACCTGGAAGATCGGTGCCTCTTCGTCCTTATTGATAGCAACAATCACCTTGGAATCTTTCATCCCGGCGAGATGTTGAATTGCACCGGAAATTCCAACTGCGATGTAGAGGTCAGGTGCCACCACCTTGCCGGTCTGGCCGACTTGCCAGTCGTTTGGCGCGTACCCGGCATCGACCGCCGCTCGTGATGCACCCACCGCAGCGCCGAGCTTGTCGGCAACCGGTTCGATGAATTTGGTGAAGTTGTCGCGACTTTGCATGGCGCGCCCACCGGATACGATGATTTTGGCAGAGGTCAATTCCGGGCGGTCGGATTTCGACAGCTCCTCGCCAACGAACGTTGAGAGACCGGGGTCGGCCACCGCGGCAGCATTTTCTACGGACGCCGGACCACCGGCGCCTGTCGCCTGAAATGTCGACGTACGCACGGTGATAACTTTCTTGGTGTCCGATGACTTCACGGTTTGGATCGCATTCCCCGCATAGATCAGCCGCTCAAATGTGTCGGGTGAAACAACCTTTGTAATTTCGGAAATCTGCATCACGTCAAGCAGAGCAGCAACGCGGGGCATGACGTTCTTGCCGGTCGTGGTCGCCGGCGCAATGATCACGTCGTACTTGCCGGCCAGAGAAACAATAAGGGCAGCAAGAGGCTCGGCAAGCTGATGCTCATAAGCTGCGGAATCCGCGAGCAATACCTTCTTTACGCCGTCGAGTTTGGCCGCGGCATCAGCGACCGGTTTGCAATCTTTGCCGGCGACGAGAACGTCAACGCCTGCACCGATCGCCTTGGCGGCGGTGAGCGTCTTATTGGTCGCATCTTTGAGCGATTTGTTGTCGTGTTCGGCAAGGACAAGCGTGGCCATCTAAAGTACCCCCGCCTCGTCCTTTAGCTTGCCGACCAATTCGGCCACTGAAGCAACTTTCACACCCGATTTGCGACCGGGCGGGTCGCTCGTTTTCAACACCTGCAACCGCGGCTTTACGTCGACACCATACGCGTCCGGCGTCTTTTCCTCGATCGGCTTTTTCTTTGCCTTCATGATGTTCGGCAACGAGGCATAACGCGGCTCGTTCAGCCGAAGATCGGTAGTGACAATCGCCGGCATCTTGAGCTTTACCGTCTGCAAACCGCCATCGACTTCGCGCGTCACGCTGATCGCGTCACCATCAATCGCAAGCTTGGATGCGAAGGTGCCCTGCGACCAATTCACTAGCGCCGCCAACATCTGGCCCGTTTGATTGCAGTCGTCATCGATGGCCTGCTTGCCCAAGATCACAAGCCCAGGCTTTTCTGCATCGATGATGCCTTTGAGAATCTTTGCCACCGCGAGCGGCTCGACCACACCGTCCGTCTTCACCAGTATGCCGCGATCAGCACCCATGGCGAGCGCGGTGCGGATGGTTTCGGAACACTGAGCCGGTCCAATTGAGACAGCAATAATCTCGGTGGCCTTGCCAGCTTCCTTCAGACGAATTGCTTCTTCGACTGCAATCTCGTCGAACGGATTCATCGACATCTTGATGTTGGCGAGCTCAACGCCGGAGCCGTCCGGTTTGACGCGAATCTTGACGTTGAAATCGACCACCCGTTTTACGGGCACCAAAATTTTCATGATCCCCTATCCCGGACCGCAATCTGAGCAGTGGGGGCGGAAGCTAAAGGCCGCGCCATCGGCATGTCAACGTTTATGCTGCGGCGCACGCAACACTATCGATTTTGGCCAGGGGCCCAGAGGACGTCTCCCGTGCCCTTATCGTTGGCATAGCGGCCAGCAACGAAAAGATAGTCCGAGAGCCGATTGACGTATTTGAGTGAGGGCCCCGACACCCCCTCGCCCGGCTTGTCTTTAAGCTCGACCATGATCCGTTCGGCGCGCCGGCAGATCGTCCGGGCAAGATGCATATAGGCCGAGGCGGGACTTCCTCCCGGAAGAATAAAGGACGTTAGGGGCGCCAGCTCGGTGTTGAGCCGATCGATCTCGCCTTCCAGCCAGGTGACCTGGGCGTCGGTCACCGTCAGCCTCGCACCGCCGGGTCCCTTTTCGGCAAGGCACAAATCGGCTTCGACGTCGAACAGGTCGTTCTGGATACGGCCAAGCGCTGCGTCGAGAATCTTGTCGCCGGAAGTGTGCAGCCGTACCAGGCCGATCACGGCGTTGACCTCGTCAACAGTGCCATAGGCCTCTACGCGGAGGTCGTATTTCTTGCGGCGAGCACCTGTTCCGAGCGACGTCGTGCCGTCATCGCCGGTTCGCGTATAAATGCGGTTAAGCACCACCATATCGGCCTCGCGGACTCTTTCGCTTCGCTGGAGATTCGGAGTAAGCTTTATCTTACCTTGTTTCGACCACAAAAACCGGGGTGACGCTCATGCGTGTTCTAACGATTGCTATTGCCATCGCATTCCTCGCGTTGCCGGCCACCGCGCCTGCACAGGCTTGTGGTGCCGGTCTCCATTCTGCAAAGGCAGCCACAACCGATTATTCCGCAGCCAAAAAGAAAAAGCCGCAGCAACCGAAAGAGAAAGTGGAATATATGCGCGCAGCCCCGATGAAGTGAGCGCGCGGCGCGTTTTTTCGACTTAACGGCCCATTGCCCAGATCGTCGCCATGATGACGATAATGGCGACGAATTGCAGCAGCACGCGCAGCCGCATGAGTTTCTGCGAGCGGTTCGGCGAACCGCCGCGCATCATGTTGACCAAGCCAAGCACCAGGACGATCGCAACCGCGACAATGGCTGCCGGCACCAGATAATGCGACATGAAGTTCGACATAGGGTGCGCCTTCTAGCACCGGCGAAGGCGCTCGACCATTGCGCGCAGCGCCAATCGGTTTGCAGATTAAGCCAAATAATTTTTCTCGCCTATAAGTTGTACTATCGCTAGCATCCCCCAAAAAAGTGCGTAAGTTGGGTGGCGTATGGGGATTTGCGTGGGGGGCGAGGCAGAGGCCTGCTCCTTTGAAATCAAGGGTGAAGGATCTGGTTCCTCACCACACGCTCGGAAACGGGAATTCGCCAGGCCAGGAGCCCGTCGAGCCGCGCTCGACACGCACATAGACGACCTGCTCGTCGCTGCCGCGGAACGCGCCGCGGACCAGCTAAAGACCGAATGGCCGAAACGTTCCGCGGGCACTTTGCACGCGTTGATCAGAGCCGTGCCGGCCTTGCTGTGCCTGCTGATTGGTGTGGCCCAGTTCACGACCGCCGGCACGATCGTCCTTTCAATGATCGTGACGCTTCCGCTCGCGTACCGACTATGGTGCGTCACGCGACCGGTGGCAGCTTCTGAGAATCCTTGTTTCGGTCCGCCTTTTCCGGCGACGCCCGACGAACAACTCCCCATCTACAGTGTGATTATCCCACTGCGCGGCGAAGCGCGGGTCGTCAATCAGCTGCTATCGGGAATCGAGCGGCTGAATTATCCGGCCGACAAACTTGACGTCATCCTTGCTGTCGAGACCGACGATCACAAGACTCGTGACGCTATCACCGCCCGCAGGCATCGAATCCCGATCACGGTCATTCCGACCCCGCCGACCCGGCCACGCACGAAACCAAAGGCACTCAACGTCGCGCTTCCCCTCGCACGCGGCATGTTCACGGTGATCTACGACGCGGAGGACCGTCCGGACCGCAATCAACTGCGCGTCGCCTTGAATGCGTTTCGTTCAACCGGTAACGATCTTGCGTGTGTTCAGGCACGCCTTTGCATGGACACCAAGACAACCTGGCTCGCACGCTATTTCACAGCTGAATACGCCGGACACTTTGACGTATTTCTGCCGAGACTTGCAGCTTCGAGATTGCCAATACCGCTTGGCGGATCGTCCAATCATTTCCGCACGAAAACGCTGCGCGAGGTCGGTGGCTGGGACCCCTATAACGTCACAGAAGATGCCGATCTCGGCATGCGGCTTGCCCGTTTCGGTTACCGATGCGGCGTTATCGATTCCACGACCTATGAGGAGTCACCAGCAGATATCCGCCGTTGGCTCAACCAACGATCACGATGGTACAAAGGCTGGATGCAAACTTGGCTCGTTCATATGCGCCAACCACTGCGAATTTTTCGTGAGCTTGGGCTTGTCGGCTTTCTTGCGTTTCAGCTCATTGTCGGCGGCAATGCTCTGGTTGCACTTCTGCACCCGGTACTTCTGGTTGGATTTTTTGTGAAGTTGATCGCGATGGCTTTATTTGGCTACGATTTAACGCTCGGGCTTTGGATCTCGCATTATTTGTTGATCGCTACGGTCGGTTATTCTGTATCGGCATATCTCGGTTATCTCGGGCTGTCACACCGGGGTGTTCCCAACAAGGCTCTTATTTTAATTTGGACACCGTTTCATTGGTTGCTGCTCTCGGTCGCAGCGTGGATCGGCGCGTTCGAACTCATCGGAGCGCCTTTTCACTGGAGAAAGACCGAGCATGGGCTCAGCCCAGGCGAGGCTAAAGATAGCGCCGTAAATCGGCTGCGGCTTCTTCGGGCCGCCGTTTCAAGCTAAACGGCGCAACAAAGCGACCCTGCTTATCCATCAGATAGACCAAGGCGGTGTGATCCATCGTGTAGTCGCCGTTCGTCGTCGGTACTTTCTTCGCGTAGACACGATAGGCCTTTTCCGCAGCATCGATGGCAGCGCGATCTCCGGTTGCCCCGCGTAAATGTCCGTCGAAGCTCGACAGATAATCTTTCATCACCGCGGGTGTGTCACGTTCGGGATCCACGGTGATGAAGAGCGCACCCGTTCGATCGGCATCTTTGCCAAGCGCATGCATGATTTCCGATACGTCAAACAGCGTTGTAGGACACACATCCGGGCAGTGCGTGTATCCGAAGAACACCAGGAACGGCCGCCCCTTGATGTCGGTATCGGTGATCGGATTACTATTCTGATCAATCAGTTTGAACGGACCGCCGATCGCCGAGGCGTTCGGTGTGCCACTAATATTTCCGGTCGCGTAAAGAAACACACCGGTGAAGACCACCAGCCCCGTCAGAAAAGCAGAAAGGATCAGGAGAATCTGTGACGTTCGCGCGGTCATAGCGCTTCAGCTTTTCTCAAAAACACGCCATCCACCCGGCGCGAACCATTTCGAAAAAGACGGCGGTGCCATAATAAGCCCAAAGCCCGAGAGTCCCGGCGAGCAACAACACGACGGCGAGTGTGGCCAGCAACAGCGGCCGCGACAGCCCGGCAGTTGAGACGATCGCCGCCATGGAGTTCCTCCGAATTCGTCACCGTTAGCTCAGATAAGTCCCAGCAGGATCCAGCGCAACGCGGACCAGTCCGTTGCGCGCCTTAGATTAACCATCCTACCACCAATAAATACCGGCGATTCGATGGTATCGAGGCCCCGGCGTTGACTCGATAGGTTAAAGCCGCGATGAATAGATGAGAATTCATGAATATGGACATCTACTACCCCGCATGGAGAACATGATGCGCAGCGCATTTGCCACAGCTCTGGCAATCTCGATATCGGCCGCCGCGACGGCTTGGGCTCAGAATGCGCCGGCCCCCGCGCCCGCGTCAGCGGCCCCAACGTCATCTGCCGCGCCGGCGACAAAATGTGACAATCCGAACGCGCTCGGTGTGTCACGCGTGATCGAGATCGATACCACCGGCGGCCCCGGATTCGGTTTTGAGCATTTCAAGGCCTACGACTTCCTGCGTGACCATGAAATCGTGCTCACGTTCGACGACGGTCCATGGCCGGGCAATACGCCTGCCGTGCTCAAGGCGTTGGCCGACCAATGCACGAAGGCACTGTTCTTCCCGATCGGAAAACATGCCGGCTGGCATCCTGAAATTATGAAGCAAGTTGCGGCGGCCGGGCATACAGTCGGTTCGCACACTTGGTCGCACAAGGATTTATCGAAGGCATCCGAACAGGATGGCAAGGACGAAATCGAAAAGGGCATTGCCGCGGTGAGTATTGCCCTGGGCAATAAGCCGGTCGGCCCATTCTTCCGTTTCCCCGCGCTGCGTCACCCGCCAGAACTGGTCAAATATCTCGGCGAGCGTAACGTCGGTATCTTCTCAACCGACATGGATTCATTCGATTTCAAGATGCGCAAGCCGGAGCAGGTCATCGCATCGGTGATGAAAAAGCTCGAGAAACGCGGTAAAGGCATCATCTTGATGCACGACTTCCAGCAAGCGACCGCGCATGCTGCGCCTGAGTTGCTCAAAAAGCTCAAGGAAGGCGGGTACAAGGTCGTACAAGTGGTCGGCAAGACGCCGATCGAGCCGAAAAAAGAATATACCGACATGGTGCTCAAGGAGATGGGCGGCGGGCTGGATGAAGCGCGCCCCATGTCGAGCGTCATCAAGACCATCGGCGGCGACTGATATACCGGTTGCGAAGACAGCCGGCCGCGCAGCACCGCGCGGCCGGCTTTTTTTGTACCACGCCTGCGCGACGGCCCGCCCTGTGCTAGGGTTTCATCAGGGAGAAATCCCAACCCGGGGGTCGCAAAATGAGCGTTTTAATCGTCGCTTTTGGCGCGCTAGCGGCAATTTGGATACTGGTTCTAGTGGGGTCGCCATTTTTCGGCCCGAGGTAAGCACCGTACCTCACGACGGCATTCAACGTGGGGAGAATGCCGTGAAAATAGAAGTTGCCGCAGTGGCGTGATCATAGGCAATGCGGCTCGCCACAACGAACAACGTTGTCGCCAGCACCACCCGAAGCGCGCGCTCCGGAATGCGTGTCGCAAAGTAGCTGCCCACAAAAATGCCCGGCAGTGACCCGGCCAGCAGCGACCCCATAATATGCCAATCAACCGAACCCATCATCCAATGTCCGGTGCCGGCGATGAGTGTCAGTGGGACAGCGTGCGCGATGTCGGAGCCCACGATTTTCGCCATGGGGAGCTGCGGGTAGAGTATGATCAGCGCGACAACGCCGATAGCACCGGCGCCGACTGATGATATCGAGACGAGAACACCAAGCATCGCGCCGACCAGAATAGTGTTGACTGCCGTCCGCTGCGGATCGAGTTCAGTCACGCGCGCGCGATAGGCTGAAACGATCGCGCCGCCAAACACGAGCACAAAAGCAGTGCAGAACAGCGCGACGCTAAGAACAAGCGTGATCAAATTGCGTGCAGCCTCGCCACTCAGGTTGAAATGTGACAGCGCAGCCAGCGTAACGATCGTGGCGGGAACGCTGCCGCTCGCGAGCCTTCTAACGACTCGCCAATCGATGCTGCGCGCGAAACCATGAACGAGACTGCCGCCCGTCTTGGTGACGGCTGCGTAGAGCAGATCCGTGCCGACCGCGGTCGCAGGGTGAACCCCGAACAGAAGTATCAAGAGCGGGGTCATGAGCGAGCCCCCGCCCACGCCGGTCATGCCGACCAATGCCCCGACCGCAAATCCCGACAGCGAGTAAAGCGGATCAATCATGAGTAGATGCCCCGTCCGTCCCAGAGGCCGCCTTCGATCTAAGCATGGTGGCACGCGGTAGTCATCGGGCGAAAACATGAAACGTCCATGCGTTCCCGCTGTTCCTCGCAATTTTCGGAAATATGATGCCTGTTATCGCAACCATAAAATACCTATTTAGTTCGGTAACAGGCACCCGGCCGCAAAAAGCGGCTATCTGCCGAAATGGATGGCTAACGTGCCGGATATCGTTACGATCACGATCAATCCCGCGATCGACATTTTCGTCAACGTCGGGCGTGTGGAACCGACCCGGAAATTGCGTTGTTCGTCACCAAAGCGCGATCCCGGCGGCGGCGGTATCAACGTAGCGCGCGTTGCGCACCGTCTTGGTAGCAATGTAGCGGCGATCTATCCCACCGGCGGTGCAATTGGAAAATTGTTGCATCGACTGGTCGAGCGTGAAGGCATCGATAGCCTGGTAACGCCCTCGCACGTTGAGACACGAGAGAATTTCACCGCCTACGAAGAAACGACCGGGGACCAATATCGCTTCGTGCTTCCAGGCTCGGCGCTTCACCGCGCCGAATGGGAGGCAGTGCTGGATAAACTTACATCGCTGCCGACGGCGCCGAAATTCGTGGTTGCCAGCGGCAGCGTGCCACCGGGTGTGCCGGAAGATTTTTTCGCGCGCGTCGCGGTCGCAGCAAAGCAGCTTGGCGCGCAATGTATCATCGACACTTCCGGCGCGGCGTTGAAGGCGGCGCTCGCCGAAGGTGTTGCGCTGATCAAGCCAAATCTGGTCGAGCTCTCCGACCTCGTAGGCACCCCGCTCGATAACGATCACGCGCGCATCGCGGCGTGCCGCAAGCTTACAGCTGCGGGACACACAAGTGCTGTCGCACTTACGCTCGGCGAACAAGGCGCGCTGCTGGTGACGGCCGATCGCGTCCTGCGTTCACAACCGCTCGCGATCGAAGCGGTGAGTACGGTTGGTGCCGGCGATAGCTTTGTCGGCGGATTGGTAGCCGCGCTCGCTTCGGGCAAATCGGCCCTCGAAGCATTTCGCGTTGCAGTAGCGGCCGGATCAGCCGCGGTCCTTTCGCCAGGCACTGAGCTTTGCCAGGAAGCCGACGTGAAACGGCTACTCCCGCAGGTGAAGATCACCGAATTGGCGCACGCGCTTGCGTGAATAAATAGCGCCGCCCTTGGGGATTTCTAACGCCGGGTCGGCACTCGAGCCTTGGCTTCTACGGGCGGACCTATTTCGCTCCGCGCGACTTCAAGCATGCCCATCCAAATGATGAGTGGGAAATACAATAACAGCGGCATTTTTTGCCTCGCGTTCGGTTCGCACGGGGAAAACGCCAGCCGCTCCACGGTGTTCCACCAATCACACCGGTGTGTTGGCAACATCGGCGTCCGCCCCTTGTATGCGCAGGGCACCTTGCAAGCGTGATTGTAAAATCTTCGCATTCTACGTGCGCGAGTTATCCGGCGCCGAGAAATCTAAAATGTTCGATGCTGCAGCGGTTCGTCGCTAGGACAATTTGTTAAACGCTTTTCGTATAGAATTGCATTTACCGACCATTAATAAACGGCTCAGAAGTGCCGAAACGGCCCAGTAAGGCGCATTCGATGTATCAGCATAGGTCATTGATTTCAGAACTTGAAGATGCCGTCCGGCGCGGCTCTCAGGAAAAACGCGCGGTCACTCTCAAACGCGTTACCGATTTATTTTTGGGCGAAAACGAACGACTCAACGAAGAGCAAATTCAGGTATTCGACGAGGTATTGGGTCATCTGATCACGCGGATGGAGTCGACCGCTCTCATCGAACTGAGTGAGCGTCTCGCGCCAATTAACAACGCTCCGATCAAGGTCGTTCATACACTCGCACGCGACGATGAAATCGCGATCGCCGGGCCAGTCTTATCGCTGTCGGATCGCCTGACCACGCCCGACCTTATTGAAATTGCTCTGGCAAAAAGCCAAGCCCATCTGCTGGCCATCTCCAAACGAAGCAGCCTTAGCGAGTCATTGACCGACACTTTGATCGAGCGCGGGGACCAACAAGTCATCCGCAAGTTAGCAGAGAATGCAGGGGCCCAGTTCTCCGAAAAAGCGTACGCGCAACTTGTGGACCAACCGAAGGCCGACGAGACGCTTTTAGAAATACTCGGTTTGCGCCTCGACATCCCATTGCATATTTTTCGCCGCCTGTTGCAACGGGTGAGCGAGGCCGTTCGAGGACGTCTTATGGCGCTAGCCCCGCCAGAGAAGAGAGATGACATCAGGGAGGTTTTGGCGAGCATTTCAAATGAAGTTATCGAAAATGAAGAACTGGATCAGGATTTCTCCGCGGCTCAGCGCCTTATCCAGTTGATGCGTGAGAATGGTGAACTTGATCAAGTTGCGTTGTTGGAATTTGCGAAATCGCGCAAATATGCGGCAACAGTCACCGCACTCGCCACGTTATGCTCTGCACCAATTGATATGATCAAGCAGATGCTCACCGATGGGCGCAATGAACCGCTGCTGGTGCCATGTAAGGCCGCAGGAATCTCATGGCCTACGTTACGTGCTCTTTTACAAGACGACTTACTCGGGAAAGTCGCCACGGAAGATGAACTCAAAAAATTGAAAAGTGACTACGCCAGGCTTTCGCCCTCGACTGCCAAAAAACTGCTCGAGTTTTGGTGCGAGCACCATATGCCGCAAAATTCATAAAGCTTTGGAGCGGGCGAAGGGAATCGAACCCTCGTATGCAGCTTGGGAAGCTGCCGTTCTACCATTGAACTACGCCCGCGGAATTTCAGAATAGCGAATGGCGTGCACGCGCGGCAAGCGCGCATACCGTTTCTAGACCTTGAAGTGTTTGGAGAGTTTCAGGCTTTGTGCCTGGTAATTCGAACCAATGCCTTGGCCATACAGTTTTTCTGGCCGCGCAAGCATCTTCTCGAAGACTAAACGGCCGACGATCTGGCCATGTTCAAGGATGAAGGGTACTTCGCGCGAACGCACCTCCAGCACAGCGCGCGAGCCCTTGCCGCCCGCGCCGGCATAGCCAAACCCCGGATCGAAGAAACCGGCATAGTGCACGCGGAATTCTCCGACCAACGGGTCGAATGGCACCATCTCGGCGGCGTAATCGGGCGGAACCTGCACCGCTTCCTTGGAAGCAAGAATGTAGAATTCATTGGGGTCGAGGATCAAACTTTTGTCGGGACGCGCTTGCATCGGTTCCCAGAAATCCAGCACGGCATAACCGCCACGGCGTTCGACATCGATGAGCCCCGTGTGGCGTTTGGCGCGATATCCGACCAATCCGCCGGGCCCGAGGCCGGAAAGATCAACACTGACTGCAACGCCCTCACTTACGTCGGCATCGTCGGCGTCCACCAACCGTTCTCGCGCGTGCAACTCGCGCAACGACTGACCCTCGAGCAGCGCATGACCATGCCGAAAGCGAATTTGCGACAGCCGCGATCCTTCGCGCACCAGCACCGGGAACGTGCGAGGGCTGATCTCTGCATAGAGCGGCCCATGATAACCGCCTTCGATACGATCAAACCCGCGCATTTCGTCAGCAATCACGCGGGTAAAGACGTCGAGGCGGCCGGTCGAACTTTTCGGGTTGGCGGCGGCAGAAATATGGTCTGGCAGCGCCAGACTTTCCAGCAGCGGCACAATGTAGACGCAGCCAGTTTCCAGAACCGCGCCGTCGATGAGGGAGATTTCGTGCAGTTTAAGTTCGTCGATGCGCTGCGCGACTGTGGTGCGGCCAGGCAAGAAGCTCGCGCGCACACGAAAAGCAACCTCGCCCAAGCGCAGGTCGAGGCTGCCCGGCTGGATTTGATCGGGCGTCAACGGCCGTTCGGATAAAATGCCGCCGCTGGCGGCGAGCGCCGCAATCATGCGGTCGGGCAAAATACCCTTTTCATCGATGGCAAATGAAAGCGTCACGGCGTCCCTATTTTACGGTGGCGCCGATCTAACCCGAGGAGTGCCTTGACGGGAAGCGGCGGCGTCCCGCTACAAACATCTTATCCCGTGGTCATTTGAGCCGGCCGGCTTGCAGCCACGTTAAATAAGTCGCTAAAAGGCCGGGGACGCGTGAGCCCGGCCGAGATATTTCTCCGGCCGGTTTTTTATTGGCCACGCGCATGGTCCCGAAAAGTGGCTACCGGTTTTCGGGAAAGATCCTGCGCAGGGCCTAAAGGAGGCCGTAATGCCCGCGTCGACTGAAAAGCTACCGCCCCGAAACCCGGCTGGTTCATGCCGGCACACTGCGCTCGCAGTTTGGCGAGACCTCGGAGGCGTTGTTCCTCACCCAAGGCTACGTCTATCCCACCGCCGAAGAATGCGAGGCGCGTTTTTCCGGAAAGATCCCCGGTTACGTCTACTCGCGCTACTCCAATCCGACCATGAGCATGTTCGAGCAGCGCATGGCCGCGTTCGAGGGAGCAGAGGCTGCGCGATCGACCGCGACCGGCATGGCTGCTGTGACCACCGCCCTGATGGGTCTGGTCAAAGCCGGCGATCACGTGGTCGCCGCCAAGGCGCTTTTCGGGTCTTGCCGTTGGGTCATTGAGGAATGGCTGCCGCGCTTTGGCGTCACCTCGACGCTGGTCAACGGCACCGATCTCAATGCCTGGAAGAAGGCGGTCACAGAAAAACACCAAAGGTTGTGTTCATGGAAACGCCGACCAATCCAACATTGGAAGTGTACGACATCGCCGCGGTCGCGGAGATTGCCCACAATGCCGGCGCCAAACTGGTCGTCGACAATGTGTTTGCAACCCCGCTCTATCAAAGCCCGCTTACGCTCGGCGCCGACTGCGTCGTGTATTCAGCGACCAAACATATCGACGGCCAGGGTCGCGTTCTTGGCGGAATCATTCTCGGCTCCGAGAAGCTGATACTCGATCACTACCACCAGGTCCTGCGTCAAACCGGGCCGTCACTGTCACCGTTCAATGCCTGGATCATGCTGAAGGCTCTTGAGACGCTGCCGGTGCGCGTACAGCGTCAGACTGACAATGCTGGAGCAATCTCCACAGCGCTCGCCGGCCACAAGAAGATCACCCGGTTAATCTATCCCGGACGTTCGGATCATCCGCAGGCCGAAATTATCCGGAAGCAGATGCGCGCCGGCTCGACGCTCTGCTCATTCGAGGTCAAGGGCGGCAAGGAAGGCGCGTTCCGTTTCCTCAATGGACTGAAGCTGATCGGCATCACCAACAATCTCGGCGATGCAAAGAGCCTGGTCACGCATCCCACCACGACCACACATCAACGGCTGACGCCGGATCAGCGGGCCGAACTCGGTATTGGTGACGGTCTGATCAGATTTTCAGCCGGACTCGAGCACGCCGACGACTTGATCGAGGACTTGCTGACCGCGCTGGACAAAGTCTGAAGAACGGCGCTTAGGGCACCAGATGCGACGCGGCGGTCGCCGACATCGTCGGCCGCTGTGCAGCCTCGGCGATCGCATTGCCGAGGCCCTTCGCCATGCAGGCATAACTCCAGTCGTTCATGTGCAGCCCGTCGGGCGACACAAAGGTTTCGAACCCAAGGTGATCGACATTGCGCCAATGCCGCATCACTTCGAAGCGGCGGAAAAGGTCGACATCTTCCTTTTTCGCAGTGGCGGAAATCAGGGCGACCATCAACTCGGCGTCCGGTTTCGCAATTACCTTCGGCGCAAATTGCGGGTCGATCAGCACGACGTCAGCGCCGACAGAGCGAATCTTTTCAAGACCACCACGGATCATCGCGCCATGCGACGTGACCTGGTGACCGCGAATGACTGAATTCGTGCCGAGCTGCCAGAGCACAAGGTCGGGCTTGGCAGCGAGCACAGAGGAATCGAGCCGGGCGAGCATGTCGGGAATTTCTTCGCCGCTGACACCACGGTTGAGTCATCGTGATCGACGACTTCGGAAAATGTCTGTTGGAGCTCGACTGCAAGCTGGCTTGGGTAGGTCGTTGTCGCCGAACTGGCGCCCGCGCCCGCAGTTGACGACGAGCCGAGCGCTACGATCGTGATCGGTTCGCCCGTTACAAGTTTCTGAGCGAAGTGCGGCAGAGGATTGGCGAGCCGGATCAGGTCGAGCGGAGCATCACACGTCGGCGCCGACGTTTCGGCGCGCACCGGCAACGCGAGCGAAACTCCCGCGAGCAGCGCTGCGGCGGCAACCGTGGTCTTCACCCAACTCGTGGGTTCATTGCTGCACAAAGGCGAATCCTCAAATCAGATTAGCGGCTGCCGTTGACCGGCGGTTCTTCTGGTTTTGCCGCTGTGATCACTAGGTCAGCGAGCAATCTCCCTATGCAATCATGAACTCGCTCGGCTGTGTCAAGTTTTTTCGTCGCAGAGTATAAATCGAACGTTCCGAGGTCGCTCCATAATCTCATAATGCTGAAGCGATCGAAAAGCGGCACTTCATGTTGCAATGCAACCCAACGCATATCTTCCGCATATGTACCAAGGGCAATCATCGATTCCGTGCGCGGGCTGTATTGAGCGTTGATTAAAACAACATCAGCGCCCGCGGAATGGGCAATGTTAATACCACTGTCGAGTGCCTGGCTGAATTGATCTGGATCAACCGAAAGCATCGCGTCGACAGTGCCTGTCTGCCAAACAGAAGCACCGGTTTGGACGCGCTTAATAGCGCCGGCAATGCCTTAACCATTTCGGCAGCGGTTCGTTTTGCTTTAACGTCGGTTGTAAGTTTGACGTCGACACCGGGCAGTTGCTGGGTAAGTGCGTGAAGCAGACGCGCGGGATAGGCATTCGTTGCACCGCTCGAACCCGGCAGTTGTGAAGAGCCAGCGCCAACGACCAATACGGTCAGCCGCTTCGCCGCCAATGCCCGCGTAACGTGCGGCAATCGGAAACTTGATTCGGCCAGATTTTCTGCAACACGGCATTCGGCCGGAGGCTCGGCCCAAACCGGACCCGCACCCAGCGTCAGCGACGCCAGCAACAGCAAGCGCTTCATCATACGTCGCCCCCCGCATACCCAGGCCTAGCGGCAGGCGGGCGCGGTCCCCCGCCCCGTCGTTCTGCTTTTCTATACCACGAAATTAACGCCGCAACGGCAACCATGATCGCAATGCCTAAAATACTGACGACCACCTGCGTCAGGACGCGGTTTGAGACTTCGGTAAATACAAAATGGGCGGCAAAGGACAGAAAGACGCCGATGCAGAATGTTTCGAGCGAATGCTGACCGCACACGATCGCCGGCCAGAAAATCCGCATCTTCGAGTGCCGGCCAATCTCGAGGCACGAAAGCAACGGTGATCACGGCAAGCGCGAGGAAATGCATGATCCGGAGCACATCAAGATTTGTCTTGTCGATCGGGTAAATTGCATCGCCGACGAATTTCGGCACGAACGCGGCAAGCCGCGGAAAATACCAGGTCATTGTGATTGCGAATGCAAACAGGAGATAGGCAAAAGCCAGACCCACGATCGCTTTCGAATGGATCCAACGCGACAGATTTTGCGCGCCACCGAGTGCGCACCATGCGCCAAAGACAAACAGCAATTGCCAGGCGAACGGATTGAATGCCCAGGTTCCACTTGGATAGGCGGGGAGGTTCCATTCAAACAGCCACATCAGCGCATAGAGCGAAGCTGAAGACAGCAGCGCGATCGACGGCGTCCGCAACAGCAGCCACAGCATTGGCGGAAACCACGCCAGCAGCAAAATATATAGTGGCAATATGTCCATGTTCACCGGCTTGAACTTCAGCAACAGCGCCTGAAGGATAGTGACATCGGGATTTTTGAGAAAATCCAGCACGCCCATTTCTTCGGTATAGAGTGGGTTGTCGAAACTGTTCGAGACATAGGCAATCTCGGCGAGATAGATCGCGAGCAGGAACACATGGGCGACATAAATTTGCCAAGCGCGCTTGAGCACGCGAGCGGAAGCAACAATGAAACCATGCTGCCGCATTGCGCGTCCATAGACGAAAGCTGCCGTGTAGCCGGAGATGAAGACGAATATCTCGGTTGCGTCGCTAAAGCCGTAATTGCGGATCGTGATCCAGCTAACCGCATTCGATGGAATATGGTCGAGGAAAATCAGCCAGAGCGCGATGCCACGGAACAAATCAAGCCGGAGATCGCGTTCGGTCGAAACCGGGGCCATGTGCGGCTTTTCTTTCCTGCAGACTTTCGGCCATAATCCGGGGCAGCGAGCGAATGGCAAGCCCTGGGGAAGTCAATTGTGCGGCATATAGATGTATCGCGCCGTAACCCGCAAGATTGAAGTCACCGTCACGCCCCGCTTCGTCTCGGAGCGGTCGTCGCCAAGCAATGGCTATTTTTTCTGGGCTTACACCATCAACATCACGAACCTGGGCAAAGAGATAGTGCAACTCAAAACGCGGCATTGGCGCATCACCGACGCGCTCGGCCGCCTGCAAGAGGTCAAGGGACCCGGGGTCGTGGGCGAAGAGCCGACACTCAAGCCTACTGAATCCTTCGAATACACCAGCGGTGTGCCATTGCCGACGCCATCCGGCTTCATGGTTGGCAGCTACGGTATGGTGACCGAAGCAGGCGAACACTTCGACATCGAGATCCCGGCCTTTTCACTCAACTCGTCCTACGCTGAGCGCACAATCAATTAGCATTGGCGTCCACCTCGCCGGGCGCGAAATTATAGGTCGCACTGCAAAACTCACAGGTGACAGAGATCTTGCCGTTCTCGACCATATGGTCGCGGTCATCCTGCGAGAAACTCTTGAGCATGGATTCGACATTCTCGCGAGAGCATGTGCACTCCGCGCGCAACGGGCTGGTGCGGAATACGCGTACACCGGGCTCGTGAAATAGCCTGTAAACAAGCTGCTCGCTGGAGAGCGCGGGGTCGATCAGCTCGACATCCTCGACGGTCGAAACAAGTGCCCGGCCTTCCAACCAGGCATCGTCTTCCGCAACGACATGCGGCTCGACGCCCTCTGGAGCGTCACCAGGATGAAGGTCCGCAACACGCGCACGCTCTGGAGCCTTTGGCAGAAATTGCAGAATGATGCCGCCGGCGCGCCAGCTATGGCTCGCGCCTCCCGGCCCGGCGCGCAATTCCTCGGCGACGGCGAGTCGCACCCGCGTCGGAATCTGCTCGGACCGCAGAAAGTATTCGTGCGCTGCATCTTCCAACGAACCGCCATCGAGAGCGACCAGCCCCTGGTAGCGGTTCATGTCGGCGCCCTGGTCGATCGTCATGGCGAGGTGGCCCTTGCCAAGCAGTGCGCCGCCATTCGTCTCGCCTGACTCAATTGCCGCAGCAACGCGATCTTTGTCGAAACGCGCACACGCCCGCACTTTATCCGGCGCGATGAAGTCCACGACCAACATGCGCACCGGTCCATCGCTCTGCGTTTGCAGGATGAAACGGCCATCGATCTTCAGGGCCGAGCCGAGCATCACGGTCAGCACCAGCGCTTCCCCAAGAAGCTTGGCCACAGGCTGCGGATAGGCGTGCCGCGTGAGGATCTCGTTCACGGCAGGGCCAAGGCGCACGACGCGTCCGCGCAGATCGAGCTTGGCGACCTCGAACGGCATGACGGTGTCGTCAGCAGTCGTGGCCGACGGTGCGCGAGACGGAATAGCGATTTGAGGGTCGGTCATGAGCCCTATGTAGAGTGCAAAGGCGAAATTTCGAGGGCGGCCCCTCGTTCGTCGTCACCGGGCACGACGCTGAAAGATCACAGCATTATCAGGCGTCGGCGTGCAGACACCAGGCGAGCAGCCCCTTTTGCGCGTGCAGGCGGTTTTCGGCCTCGTCGAATACGACGGACTGCCGGCCGTCGATCACCTCGTCCGTGACCTCTTCGCCGCGATGGGCCGGCAGGCAGTGCATGAACAGAGCGTCCGACTTTGCTTTCGACATCAGGCGGCCGTTGACCTGATAGCGCTTGAGCACATTGTGACGGTGCTTGCCGTCGCGATCGCCCATCGAGACCCACGTATCGGTCACCACGCAGTCGGCGTCTTTGACCGCGGCTTCCGGGTCATCCCCGATCATGATCGCGGCACCGGATGATTTCACCCAGTCCATCAGCCATTTCTTTGGTCGCAATTCGGCCGGTGTCGCCACCCGCAGCTGGAAATCAAAGCGTTCTGCCGCATGCATCCAACTGGCGAGGACGTTGTTGGAATCGCCACTCCAGGCCACGGTACGTCCGCGGATCGGCCCGCGCTTTTCCTCGTAGGTCATGACATCGGCCAGGACCTGGCACGGATGCGAACGCCGCGTGAGACCGTTGATCACCGGAATCGTTGCATGGCGCGCGAGCTCGGCCACTGCCTCGTGGTCGAGAATACGGATCATGATCGCGTCGACATAACGCGAGAGCACGCGCGCGGTATCGGCCAGCGTTTCGCCGCGTCCGAGCTGCATTTCCTGCGCCGTAAGGAGAATCGCTTCACCACCGAGCTGGCGCATGGCGACGTCGAATGACACGCGCGTGCGGGTCGAGGGCTTGTCGAACACCATCGCCAGCGTCTTGCCGGCGAGCGGCGATACGATGAGGCCGCGCGCCCGCTCCGCTTTCATGGCTCGGCTTTTATCGATCAGCCCGGCCAGCACCGGCTTCGGGATATCGATGAGATCAAGGAAATGCCGGATCCCGTTTGAACTCATGACGCCACCTGCCTGGCAGCCTTCTCAGCCTGCCTCGGGTGCGCTTGCGCCAGGCGCGCACATGCGCGATCGATGCATCCGATCGCTTCGGCAATTTCTTTTTCGCCGATGATCAGGGGCGGCAACAGCCGCACCACATTGTCGCCGGCGGCGACAGTGAGCATCTTTTCGGACCGCAATTCATCGACCATTTCGGTCACCGGCGGGACCATACGCAGCCCCATCAGCAGGCCTTCGCCGCGCACTTCGGCAATCACCGCCGCGTGGCGATCCTTCAATTCGGCCAACCGCTGCTTGAGCAACAGCGCATTGTTCTTCATGCGATCGAGGAATCCATCAGCCGCAATCACATCAAGCACCGCATTGCCTACGGCCATCGCCAGCGGATTGCCGCCGAAGGTCGAACCGTGAGTGCCGGCAGTCATGCCTTTCGAAGCTTCCGTCGTCGCCAGGCACGCACCAACCGGAAAGCCACCTCCGAGCGCCTTGGCAATCGTCATAATATCGGGCGTAACACCGGTGTGCTGATAGGCGAACATATCGCCGGTGCGGCCAATGCCGGTCTGGATCTCGTCGAAGATCAACAACAGTCCATTGTCGTCGCAGAGCTTGCGCAACGCGCGCAAAAATGTGTGCGGCACGACCCGCACGCCGCCTTCCCCCATGATCGGTTCGATCATGATCGCTGCGGTCTGCGGTCCGATGGCCTTCTTGGTCGCTTCAAGGTCGGCGAACGGCACCTGGTCGAAGCCATCGACCGGTGGGCCGAAGCCTTCGAGATATTTCTTATTGCCCGTCGCCGCGATGGCCGCCAGCGTGCGGCCGTGAAACGCGCCTTCAAAGGTGATGATGCGATAGCGTTCCGGCTTGCCGGACGCAGATTGATATTTGCGCGCCATCTTGATCGCGCATTCGATCGCCTCAGCGCCGGAATTCTGGAAAAAAACCGTGTCAGCAAAACTCAGCGAGCAGAGCCGATCGGCCAGCCTTTCGCCTTCCGGGATGCGATAAAGATTGGAGACGTGCCAGAGCTTGTGCGCCTGTTCGGTCAGCGCCTCAATTAAAATAGGGTGCGCGTGGCCCAATGCATTGACGGCAACGCCTGAAGTAAAATCGAGATAACGATCACCCTCGGCCGTGACGAGCCAAGCGCCCTCGCCCCGCTCGAAAGCGAGATCGACCCGCGCATAGGTTGGCAATACATGCGAGCTCACAGCCAGCTTCTTCCATCGAACATAGTCGTTGGCACATGATCCGGTCCGAAAACTGGTTCCCACTTTTCGGGATCATGCGCGTTCTTGTGCGCACGACCTTTTCCGGACGTCGGTGAATACTTTTCGGATCATGCGCGCGCCGAAAAGAAATGTGCCGCCTCGCCGGGCGGCACTTTTTTCATTTTATTGCCGGGCCTCGTGCTGTCAACCACAGCTCCAGGGTGGGAATCTGACTCAATTGCGCCGCAAGCGCGGATTTTAAAGGAAAACCTGTTGGTAGCTGGTCTCGGAGGCTTGCCAGACCTTGCAGGAGAGTCACTGCCTATTGTAGCTTTCTCGTCAGGTAGTACGACATCTCGTGCCACCGACTGATTTCTGGTCCATCCCTGACGCGTACAGCGTCTGGCGCCTGATAGGGCGTCCGACGACAGGGCTGGATTCCATCCAAGGCCTTGAAGCCTGAGGAGAAAATCCGATGAGCTGGACGGACGAGAGGGTCGAGCTCCTGAAAAAGTTATGGGCGGATGGTCTGTCCGCCAGCCAGATTGCGGCAGAGCTTGGCGGCATCACCCGCAATGCGGTCATTGGCAAAGTTCACCGCCTCGGCCTCTCAGGCCGCGCCAAAAGCCCGTCCTCGACGGCCCCACGGCCGCGCAAGGCGCGCTCCTCGGGCCACATGATGCGCGTGCCGCGCGCCTCCATGCGTGGGAATACCGCGCTCGCTTATGACTACGACATCGAGCCGGAACCGGAGCTGATTGAAATTCCGCTCGAGCAGCGCAAGACTTTGTTGCAGCTGAACGAGAAAACCTGCCACTGGCCAGTGGGCGACCCTGGCAGTTCGGATTTCTTCTTTTGCGGCGGCGACACAGCGAACGACCTGCCCTATTGCTCGTATCACTGCCGCGTTGCCTATCAGCCGGCCAGCGACCGCAGGCGTGATAAGCGGCCGTTCCGGAACTGATCGCAAAATACCGGCTTCGTTTTTCATGGCCGGGCGCGAGCCCGGCCATTTGTTTTGGTGTCCCGCTTGAGTGCACCAGTCCCGAATGTTTTTCCCGTCGTCCCGGGCGAGCGTAAGCGAGGCCCGGGGCCCATACGCCGTAGTCCATCGTTAGTGCACGGCGTGTGGGTCCCCGCGTTCGCGGGGACGACAGCAAAAGTTTTCTCTCGTGCACAGCATCTTTCCCCAATTCAATTGTCAAACAGCCTTAGCCAACGGCTCCGCCGCCCGTATTCTTTGTCGAGGCCCCGGGAAGGCCCGTCTTCCGTCACCCCTCTCACATGCGAGGGGATGGAGCGCCGTATGGCGCAACCAGCAGTCCAACGCCTTACGCGGCGTTGACGTGCCTTTGCGACAGGCACGTTCGCCACACGGCGCTCCATCGCGGCTTTTCTGTCCCCGGGACCGTGCTTCCGGGCACAGACGGAAGGCCTTACGGCCAACTTTATCCAGGCAGCTTTCGCCGCCCTTCATCCACGCCGCGTCCAGCCATTCAAGGCGGCCCCACGTAGTTGGAGCGGACGGCGACCCGGGGCCTCCCGGAGGCGTGGCTGCGAAACCACGCCCGCGGGCGCCGCATCCGGCTCCGCCACCAAGACGCCTCTAGATGACGCCCTCGCTGCGAGCCGAACGAATAGGATTATAATCACGGTAGGATTAAAGTCAAGACGATGTCTTGCCATCAATTCATGCGGCCGAAGCGGTCATCGAGCGCGTAGCCTGCGCCGCGGACTGTCCGGATCGGGTCGGCCACCTGGCCGCGATTGATCGCCTTGCGCAGCCGGCCAACGTGCACATCGACGGTGCGTTCGTCAATGTAGATGTCCGAACCCCAGACTCCATCGAGCAATTGCTCGCGCGAAAATACGCGGCCCGGACGTTCCATCAAAAATTCCAGCAGGCGGTATTCGGTCGGACCCAAATCGACCGCCCGGCCGCTGCGCGACACTCTTTTTTTCTCGCGGTCCAGTTCGATGTCGCCAATGCTGAGCACAGTGGCAACCCGATCCGGATTGGCGCGGCGCAAAAGCGCCCGCACTCGCGCCAGCAACTCCGGCACCGAAAACGGCTTGACGATGTAGTCGTCGGCGCCGGTGGCGAGCCCCCGCACCTTTTCACTTTCCTCGCCGCGCGCGGTCAGCATGATGATCGGCAACTGGCGCGTCTCGGGACGCGCGCGCAGGCGCCGGCACAATTCGATGCCTGACAACCCGGGCAACATCCAGTCGAGCACTACAAGATCGGGCGTGCTCTCCTTCAAGCGCGTGTCCGCTTCGTCGCCGCGGGCCGATGTCTCGACCTCGTAACCTTCCGCCTCGAGGTTGTAACGGAGCAGCATAGTCAGCGGCTCCTCGTCCTCTACGATCAGGATGCGTGCATTCATGCGAAGGCCTTCTATCTCTCACCCGCACGCAGCGCGGCGATGGTCGTGGTATCACCCTTCGGCCGTTGGTCGGCGATCGGCCGCCCTTCGATAATGTAATGGACCGTTTCGGCGATATTAGTGGCGTGGTCGCCCATGCGCTCAATGTTCTTGGCGCAGAACATCAGATGGATGCAGAAGGTGATATTGCGCGGATCTTCCATCATGTAAGTGAGCAGCTCGCGGAATACCGACGTGCAGACCGCATCGATTTCCTCGTCGCCCCGCCACACCGCCATGGCTTTCGTCACATCGCGGCGGCCGTAGAAGTCGAGCACCAGCTTCATCTGTTGGAGCACCAGATCTGTCATATGCTCGACGCCGCGGATGAGCTTGGGCGGCGGAAACTCGCCGTTAAGCGCCATCACGCGCTTGGCGATATTCTTGGCAAGATCGCCGATGCGCTCGAGATCATTGGCGAGACGTAAAGCCCCGACAACTTCGCGCAAATCGACCGCCATGGGCTGGCGCCGGGCGATGGTGAGGACTGCCCTTTCTTCAATTTCTCGCTGCAGGGCGTCGATATTAGCATCGGCGGCGGTGACCCGCTGGGCGAGTGTGGTGTCGCGCTTGGCAAGCGCATCCACCGAATCCGCGACCTGTTTCTCCGCAAGACCACCCATCTCCGCGACCATGCGTGCGAGATCCTGCAGATCCGTATCGAAGGCCTTCATCGTGTGGTCGGTCATTGTCATCATCTTTCGATCTCTGCGTTCGCGCTACCCGAAGCGGCCCGTGATGTAATCCTGCGTACGCCGGTCGGTTGGCGAGGTGAAGATACGGGTCGTTTCGCCGAACTCGACCAGTTCGCCGAGATACATGAAGGCCGTGAAGTCAGAGACGCGTGCGGCTTGCTGCATGTTGTGGGTGACGATTGCGATGGTGTAGTCGTCCTTGAGCTCGTCCATGAGCTCCTCGATCTTTGCCGTGGAGATCGGGTCGAGCGCCGAGCACGGCTCATCGAACAGGATCACTTCCGGACGCACGGCGACAGTGCGGGCAATGCACAGACGCTGCTGCTGACCGCCGGACAGCGAGAGTCCGTTGGCGCCGAGTTTGTCTTTTACTTCCTCCCAGAGCGCTGCCCGCTCGAGCGCTTGCCGCACCCGATCTTCCAATTCCGATTTCGGCAACCGCTCGTACAGACGAATACCAAACGCGATGTTTTCGAATATTGTCATCGGGAACGGCGTGGGCTTCTGGAACACCATCCCGACTTTCGCTCGGAGAAGATTGAGGTCCTGCGAAGGTGAGAGGATATTGTCATTGTCGAGCCGAACGTGACCAGTGGCACGCTGATTGGGATAGAGGTCATACATCCGGTTGAGGATACGCAACAATGTCGACTTGCCGCATCCAGACGGACCAATGAACGCTGTTACCTTGCCCTGATAGAGCGACACGGAAATATTTTTGAGCGCGCGGTTATCGCCGTAATAAAAATCGAGGTCGCGTATCGTGATCTTCTCATGAAGATCTTCGGCATTGCCCGGCGTGTGGCTAACGTTTGGGACCGTGAATGCAGTTGCTACGCTCATGACGATTTCCTCTGGGACGCGAGGGTCCTGGCGATGATGCTCAACGCGAGTACCGCCAAAGTGATGATAAGGGCCCCGGTCCACGCCAGATCTTGCCAATCCTTGTACGGGCTCAGCGCAAACTGGAAGATGACGACCGGCAAGCTGGCGACCGGAGCGTTCAGATCAAGGCTCCAAAATTGATTATTGAGAGCGGTGAAGAGCAGGGGCGCGGTTTCTCCGGAAATTCGCGCAATCGCCAACAGCACACCGGTCACCATCCCGGCCTGGGCAGCGCGATAGGCAATCTTCCGGATCATCAGCGACCGCGGCAGGCCAATAGAGGCGGCGGCTTCACGTAACGTATCCGGAACGAGCGTGAGCATGTCCTCGGTCGTGCGCACCACGACCGGCACCACGATGACGGCCAGCGACACCGCACCAGCCCATCCGGAGAAATGGCCCATCCGGGCGACCATAATTTCGTACACAAACAGACCGACGACGATCGACGGTGCGCTCAAAAGAATGTCGTTGATGAAACGCACAACCGTAGTCAGCCTGTCGTAGCGGCCATATTCCGCCATATAGGTACCGGCCAAAATGCCAAGCGGCGTGCCGATCGCGACCGCAATGAAAGTGAGAACCAGGCTGCCGATGATCGGGTTGAGCAATCCGCCTGCCGAACCCGGCGGCGGCGTCATCTGGGTGAAAACATCAAGCGAAAGGCCGCTGAAGCCCTTCCACAGCAGGACACCCAGGATTACGACCAGCCAAACGAGGCCGAATGCCGTCGCGGCAAAGGCAAGCCCCATGGTGATGACGTTGCGGCGGCGGCGCTTTGCGTAGAGCGAAGGTGCCGGCATTACCATTGTCATACTCCGATCCGCGCGTTGAGACGCATCAACATGAAGCGCGCGAACGCAAGCACGATGAAAGTGATGACAAACAAGATCAGGCCGAGCGCGATCAGCGCCGAGGTGTAGAGATCACCAACCGCTTCCGTGAACTCATTGGCGATTGTCGCCGAGATTGTGGTGCCGGGCGCGAGCAGTGAACCCGATATGCGGTGCGCGTTGCCGATGACGAAAGTAACCGCCATCGTCTCGCCCAGCGCACGCCCCAGCCCCAGCATGACGCCACCAATGACGCCGACGCGCGCATAGGGCAGCACAACGAAACGCACCACTTCCCACGTCGTACAGCCGAGACCATAGGCGGCCTCCTTGAGCACCGGCGGGACGGCACCGAAGACGTCGCGCGAGATCGACGTGATGAACGGCAACACCATGATCGCAAGGATCAAACCTGCCGTCAGTATGCCGATGCCGTAAGGCGGACCCGCGAACAGTGTCGAAAAAACCGGAATATTGCCGAAGAGATCGATCAGGAACGGCTGCACATACTGCTGCAGGAACGGTGCGAATACGAACAGGCCCCAGATGCCGTAGATAATGCTGGGGATGCCGGCGAGCAGTTCGATAGCGATGCCGATGGGGCGTCGCAGCCACATCGGGCACAGTTCGGTAAGAAACAATGCGATGAACAAGCCAACCGGCACAGCAATCAGCATCGCGACAAACGACGTGACCACCGTCCCGTAAATCGGTGCGATAGCACCAAATTTTTCGGTGACCGGATTCCAGGTATCGACGAGCAGAAAATTCAGGCCGAACGTCCGCAGCGCCAGCCAGGAACCCTGCATCAGGGAAATGATAATCCCGCCGAGGATGATAAGAACGGCAATTGCCGCAGCGCGCGTGAGCTGATGGTAAGCTGCGTCGCCGAAACGCAAACGCTGAAGCATTTTGGCGCGATCGACCTGCGGGGTCGTCATTGCGGCTCCGCCCTGCAACGCTACATCAACCACGGATCGCCTCCCCGAAGGCTGCATCCGGCTCTCCCTTTGACTAAACGCACGTCGGGAGAGCCACTCAAGCGGCCCGAAGGCCGCAACACAAGCCGCGATTTCGCGGGCAGTGGACAAAGAAAAGGCGCCAGGGGCGCCTTTTCCCGTTTTGCGTCGGACCTAGTAAATCGGTTTGCCGCCATCGTCCTTAATGTCGCTCTTCCATTTTTCTGCGATCAGGCTGACGACCGCATCGGGCATGGGGATGTAGTCCAGGCTCGACGCCATCTGGCTGCCGTTCTTGTAGGCCCACTCGAAGAACTTGAGCGCTTCCTTGGTTGCTGCCGGGTCCTTGGGCTGTTTGGGCAGCAAGATGAAGGTCGCGCCCGCGATCGGCCAGGACTTTGCGCCAGCCGAGTTCGTCAGGATCATGTAGAAGCCCGGAGCATTCTGCCAATCGGCGCCGGCTGCTGCCGACATGATGGCCTCGGGCGAAGCCTCGACCGTCTTGCCATCCTTGTTGACCATTTTAGTCGTGGTCAGTTGATTTTGCTTGGCGTAAGCGGTTTCCACATAACCGATCGAGCCTTTGGTCTGCGCCACGTTGTTGGCGACACCCTCGTTGCCTTTAGCGCCAATGCCGCCCGGCCACTCGACCGAGGTGTTGCTGCCCACCTTCGATTTCCAGTCTGCGCTCACCTTCGAGAGATAGTTGGTGAAGACGAAGGTGGTGCCGGAACCATCGGACCGATGCACGAGCGCAATCGCTTGCGATGGCAGCTTCACATTGGGGTTCAACTTCTTGATCGCCGGATCGTCCCATTTTGTGATTTCGCCGAGATAGATCTTGGCGAGGGTTGCGCCATCGATCGTGAGCTCGCCGCTCTTGATGCCATCGAGATTCACAACAGGCACGATGCCGCCCATCACGGTCGGAAATTGAATGCAGCCGATCTTGTCGAGCTCGGCAGGCTGAAGCGGCATATCGGATGCGCCGAATGTCACGGTACGTGCGCTAATCTGCTTGATGCCGCCGCCGGAACCGATCGACTGATAGTTCAGTCCGTTTCCGGTGACCTTTTTGTAGGCGTCAGCCCATTTGGCGTAGATCGGATAGGGAAATGTCGCTCCGGCACCAGAAATGTCGGCGGCTTTGGCCGGAACGAACGCGGCGGCGGCGATGAAACCGGCGGCTGCCAATGCGGTCCAGTGTTTCAAGGGTTCTCTCCATGTTTGCGGTCGAAGTCAGGCGCAGGCCGCAAGCGACCCACGGTTCCGCTGCCTTCGCGCCCAATCGCTTGGGCGGCCGCTGTTGCTTTAAAAGACGCTCTCCACGACGGCTCCGGACGTTTTTTGTTTTGCTTGGAAGAGGCAAAATCCGAAGTCGCGGTCAGCCATAGGCGTCGCATGTCACCGTTCTATAAAGCTTCGGTGACAGTCACATGACAATGCAACGGATTGAATTCGTTCAGGTATCGCCCGATGGCGCGGAATCGCCGGTGTGCAACGGCAGATGCATCGTGAAGGCCGCGCCAGCACCGGGAATGCTTTCAATGGTGAGGCGGCCGCCATGCCGGTTGAGGACGTGCTTGACCAAGGCCAGGCCCAAACCTGTCCCGCCCTGCGCCCGGCTGTCGGCCACATCGACCCGATAGAAACGCTCGGTGAGCCGCGGAAGATGCTCAGGAGCAATCCCGGGGCCGTAGTCGCGCACCATCACACGCGCCTCTGACGTGGCACTGCGGTTCTGCCCGCGCGCCAGCGTAATGTCGACGCGTTTTCCGGCAGCACCATATTTAAGTGCGTTCTCGACCAGGTTCTCGAGCGCGCGGATGAGTTCATCACGATCCCCCAGCACGACGAGTGAGTCGGCCGGCGCGGAAACTTTGATGTCAACGTCGCGATCACGCGCCAGCGTGTGCAAGCCGTCGACGACCTGGCGCACGATCGGCACAAGGTCGACATGCGTATTCGGTTGCAAATGGACATTGAGTTCGATGCGCGACAACGACAGCAAGTCGTCGATCAGGCGTGCCATGCGCGTCGCCTGCCCTTGCATGATCGCGAGGAATTTCGCACGCGCCGCTGTGTCGTCCTTGGCCGTGCCTTGCAGTGTTTCGATGAAGCCGAGCAGTGCTGCCAAAGGGGTGCGCAGCTCATGACTGGCATTGGCGATGAAATCGGCGCGCATCTCCTCGACCCGACGCAATGGAGTGAGGTCGTTGAACGTCATCAGCAAAATGTCCACTGCACCGTCGCTGCCGTTGGCAAGCCTGACGGGAGTGACGAACGCTTCGAACCAGCGGTCACGCGGCACCCGTTCAAAAAATTCCACGTGTTGCGGTTCGCGGCGCTTGCTGGCGCGCCGGATTGCGTCGACGAGTTCGGGCATTCGCAGCGTAATCAGCGCGGGCTCCCCGCGCCGCAACGCAGGTGCGATGCTAGTGGCCGCATCATTGTACGCAATAACCTTGCCTTCGCGATCAAGTACGATCGCAGCGCCAGGCAATCCGCCGATGAGCTGATCGATCAACAGAGTCTGCGGCGGCGCGAGCGTGCGGCCTACGGTTGACGCGACCCCAGCACCGGTCGCGACAACGGTCCGGCCGAGCAAAGCCCGCCATGCGCCGCGCAATCGCGCCCCCAATCCAGCGGCGGAAGGAAAATCGCGGCGGTCATCGTCTATCGCCATGATCAGTCGGCGTCGGCTTTTTCGGCCTCGATCTCGGTACGGATCGGTTCGGTCACTGATTTTATCGCATGCGGCTCCAGCGCGCGCCGCGTGCCGTGTAAATTGAGCCATAGTTCGCGCGACCCCAGAATGACCAACGCGATCACGAACGGCACGATGTAATAAAGCAACCTAAACAATAGCAAGCCGGCCAGCACGGATTCCTTATCGTATTGCCACAGGGCCACGAGCATGGCGGCGTCAAATACGCCGAGCCCGCCGGGTGCGTGGCTGGCGAAGCCGAGCAGCGTCGCCGATACAAACACCACCGCCATCGTGATGAACCCGACGCCGGGTTCGTCCGGCAGCAACATGTACATCGCGAGAGCACAGAAACCGAGATCAAGGATGCCGATACAAATCTGAAGTAGAGTTGATGGTCCGCTGGGTAATTTAACTTTCCAACCGCCCTGACCGATTTCGCGCGGAGCGCTCCACACCCAGCTGACATAAGACACAAGAACTACAAGCATACCGATCCCGATGCCGCGGTTGATCCACGGCGGCAGCTGATCGATCGGTCCCGCGGCTTGCGGATGATAGGCGACGCCGAGACCGAGCACGGTGGCATTGCCGAGCCAGAACGTCAGACCCGCAACGAAACAGATTTTTGCCACCTCGACCGCGTCGAGCCCGTAAGTCGAATAGATGCGATATCGCACTGCACCGCCGGTAAACACCGTCGCACCGATATTGTGGCCGATCGAATAGCTGGTAAACCCGGTGAGTGCGGCGACGCGATAAGGGATTTCCTTGCGGCCAATGGTACGCAACGCGAACCAGTCGTAAAAAGTGAGCGTGAAATAACCGCAAGCAACAAAAAATGCGGCAGCAGCAATATTTTTCGATTCGGTAGCTTTCAGCGCTGCGACAACCTCATCTACGTTCGTATCGCGCAACATGTGGAAAAGCACCACGACCGCAATCGTGATGATGGCGATGCTCAACAGCACGCCGATCTTGTTCCACCCGATCGTATTCTGGAAAAATCGCGCCACAGCGCGCAGCGACTTGAGCATTATTCCTCCGGTTTAGCGCCGGCCACATGGCGACACCGCGCGCGCCGATTTGGCGCATCTTGTTCGTCCCCTAGCAGAACTCCAATCGCGGGGCGAGTGTACCGCCCCTGCCCCGGCTTCTCACAATCTGATAGCGTGGTTGAAATAAGGCCGTCGACTGAACGATCATGGCGCCGGCCACTGGGAGGTCACCATGGTTAAATCTGAACCTGTCATGCCCCGCCGCACCATTCTCAAAAGCGCTGGATTAGCAGCCGGTGCCGGACTTCTCACCGGTCTGGCAGGACCGGCACAGGCAGCAGAAGCCGAGATCTGGAGCCAGGATTATTGGGCAAAAAAGGGCGACGTCCCGCTATACATGGTCCGCAAGCGGCTCGGTGCGCCAAAAACCGGCGAACCGTCGCGGCCCATCCTGTTTCTCGTCCACGGCTCGTCGGTGACTTGGCGTATTTTCGATCTCGATGCGGCCGGACATGGCGAATATTCGATGATGAACGTATTCGCCCGCTGGGGTTACGACGTTTGGACTATGGACCACGAGAACTATGGGAAATCGGGACGCACCACCGGAAATTCGGACATTGCGAGCGGTGCCCAGGATCTTAAAGCGGCAATGCAGGTCGTTGTGAAAGAGACCGGCCGGCAGAAGGCCCATTTCATGGGTGAATCGTCCGGCGCGTTGCGCGCGGGACTTTATGCGCAAATCGAGCCGGATCGGGTCGATCGCCTGGTGTTGGCGGCGTTTACCTACAAAGGCACGGAATCGCCGACGCTAAAGAAACGCGCCGAGCAGCTCGAGCTTTTCCGAACACACAATATGCGCAAGCGGGACCGCGCCATGATCGAAAGCATTTTCACGCGCGACAAACCTGGGACGACGGACCCTGCCGTCGGCAAGGTTCTGGCCGACGTCGAATTGCAATTTGGCGAACAGGTGCCGACTGGCACCTATCTCGACATGACGGCCAACCTACCGGTGGTCGATCCGACAAAAGTGCAGGCGCCGGTATTATTGGTGCGCGGTGAATACGACGGTATCGCGACGGTGGAAGACCTGTTCGATTTTTATCGACAGCTCCCGCACGGCGACAAGCAACTCGTCATCCTGCCGAACACCGCGCATTCGGTGGCGGTCGCCATCAATCGCCATTTATTCTGGCACGCAGTGCAAGCCTTCCTCGACATGCCGGCACCGACGGCGATTTGAGGTCGCCTTAAAGCTTTGCGGTGAAAAACTCCCGCAGCGCGGCCGTAGTTTCGGCAGGCGCCTCGTCGGACAGATAATGTCCGGAGGGCATTGCCTTGGCGCTCACGATATTGGACGCATAGCGCTGCCAGATTTCTGCAGGCCCGGGCTTGCTGTTGCGGCCAACGCCACCGCTTGCGCCCCAGAGCAATAGCACCGGGCATTCGACCTTCCGGCCGGCTGCAAAATCTTTTTCGTCCATTTCCAGATCGACGCCGGCTGCCGCGCGATAGTCTTCGCAGATAGCATGAATGGTCGCAGGGTTCCGAAAGCACCGTTTGTATTCGGCAAGCGCTGCGGGATCGAAGAAGCTTAGACCCTGTTTTGTTTTTGCCAGCTTTTTTTCGATGAACCAGTCAGGATCGGCGCCCATCATCCGCTCTGGCAGATCAAAAGGCTGGATGTTGAAGAACCAGTGCCAGGAGAATGTCGCCCATTGTCTATTGATGTTGTTGAACAGGTGATGCTGCGGGATGATGTCGAGGATCGCCGCGCGAGAGACTTTTCCGGGCGTATCAAGGCACATGCGATGCAATACGCGGGCGCCGCGATCGTGGCCGGCGGCATAAAACTTGTCGAAGCCGAGCGAGGCCATCACCTCGACCTGGTCCTGCGCCATGGCCCGGAAGGAATAGCCGGAATGGTCCTCGCCGCCTGACGGCTTTTCGGAGTCGCCGTAGCCGCGCAGATCGGTGCACACAACCGTAAATTCACGGGCGAGCGTCGGCGCGATCTTGTGCCAGTTGAGATGCGTGAATGGATTGCCGTGCATCAGCAACAGCGGCGGCCCTTTGCCACCGGTAACGGTCACGATGCGCGCACCGCTCGTCTTGATCTCGCTGCGAGTAAAGTTTTCGAACATGGCCGGCCCTTGCTTTTTGTCATGCCCGCCCTCGTGCCGGGCATCCGCGTCTTTCTTTTGTTATTCAAGACGTGGATGGCCGGGACAAGCCCGGCCATGACAGGGAGTTTCAAATCCCAAAATACTGCGAATATGTTCGCCCTACCACGGGGTTCCCTCCCTCACTTAACAATTCCAACAGGCGGCAGGAGCACGAGAGGAAAAGAAAAACCCCGACTTCGCTTGGCGAAGCCGGGGCTATTTCCCGCCAATGATCGGCTCGCTTAGTCGCAAACCGTAACGCGACGCACGCGCGGCCCAACCGGCGTATTCACGACTTGCTTGGTGACATAGCACTCCGAGGCGACATAAGTCGTCGGTGCGTAGATGCCGATGCCGTAACCGTAGCCCCAGCCGTGGCCCCAGTGGCCGTGACCGTGCATATGCGCGGAAGCGGAGGTCGGAATAAGAGCGGTGGCACCGATCGCGATGGTCGCACCGAGCGCGAGAGCAAATTTGCGGAACATGGCGGCTTCTCCTGTTTGAGGGATGCGGTTGTCACATCCTGAACATGGGTCGCAGGCACCCGAAGGAAGGTTCAAACAGTCTTAGCCCCAGAGCCGACCCGGCCACTGGGTCACGCTTTTTTCACGCCAATAGCGGGTAAATACCGGTATTTGACGCCTTTCGCTTGCCCGAACGCGTCGGAAAAGGGGAAACTAGGCCGAACACCCCGGGGCGGCCGGTGCACTCAAATTTCTTCGATTTGGCTTGAACCTGGGCGCCCGCCCACGCGACCCATTCACGAGCCGATTGATCTGCGATGCAAACGACTTCGGATGAAGTTCTGATCTCGCGTATCGCAGGTGGCGACCGGCTCGCCATGCAGGTGCTGTACGCGCGGCACCATGTTCGGGTGTACCGGTTCGTACTGCGGCTGGTGCGCAACGAAGCGACGGCGGAAGACTTGATCAGCGACGTGTTCCTCGACGTCTGGCGGCAAGCCGGAAAGTTCGAGGGCCGTTCCGCCGCCACGACATGGATGTTGAGCATCGCGCGCTTCAAAGCTCTGTCGGCGCTCAGGCGCCGCCCGGAGGACGAACTGGACGACGAAACGGCGGAGCAGATCGAGGATCACGCTGACGATCCCGAGACGGCTTTGGCGAAGAAAGACAAAGGGTCGGCCTTGCGGCAATGCCTGGCCAAACTTTCGGCAGACCACCGGGAAATTGTCGACCTCGTGTACTACCACGAGAAGTCGGTTGAAGAAGTGGCCGAGATCGTCGGCATCCCGGAGGCGACTGTGAAGACGCGTATGTTCTACGCGCGCAAGAAACTCTCCGAGCTCCTGAAGGAGCAAGGAATTGATCGAGGTTGGCCATGAACGTGTCGAAACAAGAAGCGCCCGAACGTGAGGAGATTGAAACTCTCCTGCCGTGGCATGTTGCGGGAACGCTCGGTCGCCGCGATGCACAACGCGTCGAAGAGGCGCTGGCGCGCGATCCTGAGTTGGCCCGCCGTTACGCGCTGGTTCGCGACGAGTTTGCGGAAACCATTCACCTGAATGAGACTCTGGGCGCGCCGTCTGCACGCGCGCTTGAGAAACTATTCGTCAAGATCGATGCCGAGCCGGCGCGCCGCCCATCGGCCTCGCTTGGTCTTGGCAACCGCATCTTCGAATTTTTTGCGAGCCTGTCGCCGCGCACATTGGCCTGGTCGGCGAGCGCTGCCGTGTTTGCGATTCTCTTGCAGGCTGGCCTGCTCGCCGGTGTCATGCTGAAGGAAACAAAGACGGCAGGCTACGAAACCGCCTCGGCACCGACCACAGACCCCGGCGTCGGCGCGTTCACGCTGATCCGTTTTGCACCGCAGGCATCATCCGACGACGTCACCAAATTCCTCGAGGCCAACAAGCTCTCGATTGCAGCCGGGCCGATGGCCGGCGGGCTCTATAAGGTTCGCGTCGCGGTCACGGGAATTCCAAAGGGCGAGCTCGCCCGCATCGTGAAGAAGCTGCAGGAAGATAAGGTCGTCGGCTTCATCGCCAC
Organism: uncultured Alphaproteobacteria bacterium; assembly: GCA_963722125.1. Taxonomy (GTDB): domain Bacteria; phylum Pseudomonadota; class Alphaproteobacteria; order Rhizobiales; family Xanthobacteraceae; genus Pseudolabrys. The sequence goes on from CAVRJW010000005.1 coordinate 1,008,065, forward strand.
GACCGAGTGAGACTAAACGACACATTCCGTCGTCGAAGGCCGCGCCATGAACATGCAACGAACAGCTTTGCTCTGCCTGATCGCGGCGATCGTCTTGGCATCCGCCGAGGGCGCTCTTGCGCAGAAAATGATGAGTCGGGGGCCCTCCTCCAATATCGGTGTCGGCAAGCCGACCGGCCCGTCGGGCGGCGGAGATTTTCGCGGCGGTGGCTATCGTGGCCCTGGTTGGGGTGGTGTCGTGCCGGGCGTCATCGTGGCTGTGCCCCAAGGCTACCCGCCCAACGGACCTTATATCGATGATGGCGGGCACGGGCCTTCACGGTCGCAACAAGCGAACCGGCGTGGTTCGAGCGGAGGGCCGCCGGCGAACGAACGCAGGCTGGTGCCGGACGAGGTCGTGATCGAGCTTTCGAATTCGGTCAACGCACAACAAGTCGACGCTTTGCAACGCCGGTACCGGCTGACACGCATCGAAAGCCAGGCCTTCGGGCTCTCAGGCACAACGCTTTATCGCTGGCACATTCCAGATCGCCGCTCGGTCGCGACAGTGGTGCGCGCCCTGGAAGGCGATCGGGCCGTAGCATCCGCGCAACCGAACTATTTGTTCGCGCTGCAAGACGGCGACATCAAGAATGAGGTCGTCAATAACGAAGGCGATGCCGCGCAATATGAACTCGCCAAGCTGCATCTGCCGCAGGCGCATACCCTCGCCAAGGGCGACAATATCCTCATTGCGGTGATCGACTCTGGCATCGACACCAATCATCCCGAACTTGCGGGCTCCATCGCCGACAGCTTCGACACGCTCGAGGCAGCGAAGGCGCCACACCAGCACGGCACGGCCGTCGCTGGATTGATTGCCGCGCATGGCAAGCTGATGGGCGCGGCGCCAAACGCGCGAATTCTCGCAATACGTACGTTCGATCCGGCGGGCGCGGCCGCACTGGGCACCACGTTCAATATCCTCAAAGGGCTCGATTGGGCGGCAGCACACGGCGCTCGCGTCATCAACATGAGCTTCGCCGGACCATCCGACCCTGCCATTCATCGCGCGCTGGAGTCCGCGCATAAAAAAGGCATTGTCTTGGTCGCCGCTGCCGGAAACGCCGGAGCCGCATCGCCACCGCTTTACCCGGCGGCCGATCCGAACGTGATCGCCGTAACGGCGACCGACGCCAGCGACAAATTATTCGAGCAATCCAACCGTGGCCGGCACATCGCGATAGCCGCGCCCGGTGTGCAAATTATGGTCACTATTCCCGAGAGCGGCTATGAGGTGTCGTCCGGTACATCGTATTCCGCAGCCGAAGTGAGCGGCATTGTCGCCTTGATGCTTCAACGCAAAGCCGGCCTGACGCCCGAGCAAGTGCGCACTATCCTACGGACGACTGCCAAGGACCTCGGCCCGAAAGGCCCCGATATGATGTTCGGAGCCGGCCTCACTGACGCTTATGGCGCGCTCACCGCAGAGTCGGCGCCACTTGCGGTCGACGGTGCCCGGCCAATCGAACGCGTGAGCACCGGCGCTCGCTGACTCATCCGCATGATCCTCTTGCTCTCCGGCTACAAAATCGCCACTTCTTGAGCCTTGCCCGCGCTTCGGAGATACAATGACCACCACTGATCTGCCGCCGAAAATGCCGTTGCGCGTAACGCGCAATGAAAAGATCGCCGACGGCATCCATCTTCTGGAATTTCGCGACCCGGAAGGGCGACCCTTGCCAGAATTTTCCGCCGGCGCACACATTGGCGTGCACGTACCAAATGGGATGCTGCGCAAATATTCGCTGTGCAACGATCCAGCCGAGCGTGACCGATACCAGGTCGCGGTCAAGCGCGAGAGCAACGGCCGCGGCGGGTCGTGCAGTCTCATCGACGATACGAAGGCCGGCGACGAGTTGGACGTGATCGCGCCGGTGAATGATTTTGGGCTGCCGCCACGCGCGCAAGATTTTTTATTTATTGCCGGCGGCATCGGCGTGACGCCGTTCATGGCGATGATCCGCGAAATCATGGCGCAGGGAAAACGTTTCCGTCTGTTCTATTGCTCACGCTCACCGGAAACGACCGCATTCCGCGACGAGCTGGCTGCGCCAGAATTTAAAGACAGCGTCATCATCCACTACGACCAGGGCGACGTGTCGCGGTCGCTCGACTTGCGTCCAATTTTAGCGGAACGAAAAAATCGCGAGCATCTCTATTGCTGCGGGCCGCGCCCATTGATGGAAGCGGTGCGTGCGATGACCGATCACTGGTCGCCCACGGCGGTGCATTTCGAAGCATTCAGTGAGGCAGAGACCCACAAAGCCGACGACAAACCATTCAAGGTCAAACTCGCGCGCTCAGGCGCGGTGATCGAGGTGCCGACGGACAAGACCATCCTTGAAGTATTGCGGGAGCATGGGCTCGACGTCCCAAGCTCGTGTGAAACAGGCACATGCGGCACGTGCCGCACGAAAATGCTGGCGGGCCAAGCCGATCATCGCGACCTGGTACTGGCCGAGCACGAGCGCAAGGGCACAATCATGATTTGTGTCTCACGCGCACGGACCGACGAAATCACCATCGACCGTTGAGTTTATTGCTGGATCGCGCGCAAATACGCGCGCACAGCGAGTGCGTCGTCGTGGCTGAACTTGAATTCCGGCATATCGGGATGGCTAGACGCAATTCCGCGCTCGAGCACACGAGGAAACTCATCGAGATCGACGGTGCGGCCGAGCGCACGAAACGGGGGTGCGTCAGGATGCCGGCTTTTTCCCTTCGTGCCGACCGCATGGCAACGTCCACAGAATTCGGCAACGAGCTCTTGGCCGTGACTGGCCGGGTCCTGCGCCTGCGCCGTGGCATCGGCGACCAGCACCGCGGGAAATACCAAGATCATCGGCAGAAATTTCATTTGTGACTTCTTCATCGAGAGTGGCGCGCCGGAAGGGATTCGAACCCCTGACCCCCAGATTCGAAGTCTGGTGCTCTATCCAGCTGAGCTACCGGCGCCTTGCAGGTGAAGGGTGGCGCGCCCGAAGAGATTCGAACTCCTGACCCCCAGATTCGTAGTCTGGTGCTCTATCCAGCTGAGCTACGGGCGCTTGATTCCGCTGCCGGAAACCGGCGCACGGGACCGGGCATAGCTATCGTCTTGATCCTGCATTGGCAAGGGTTGCGGCTATTAACGCTTATGCCCGTTGCGTTGGTTGGCGGGCCCAGGCGAGCGCCTCATTTTCGATGCGGATTCGATATGCAAGCAGCGCTGCATTGGCGAGTGAATAGATCAACGCAAACACCGGCAACCCGAGTGCCAGCGGAACGACGGCAATCTCCAGCGCGACGATCATATAATTTGGGTGCCTAAACCAACGGTACGGCCCGCGCGCAACGGGCGTGGCGCCAGGCACCACGATGACACGCGTGGTCCATCGTCGACCGAGACTTGCGATGACCCACAACCGTCCAACCTGCAGGACGACGAAAAATGCCAGCCACAATGGAATGATCGGACGGTCATAGCCGAGTACCAACAGGCCGAGCAGCCACGACGCGTGCAGCGCAATCATGGTCGGATAGTGAGCCGCACCGAATTCAATGCCGCCTATTGTGCGAAGCCGGCCGGTGTTGAATTGCGCAAAACAAAGTTCAACCGACCTTTGCACGAAGAGGAACGCGACGAGCCACGCTCCGTCACGCATGCGCGACCTCGAGCGCCAGAAAGTTCGCCGTGAAGCCCGGGCCAAGTGCCGAGAGCACGGCCGGCCCGCGCAACCCGCGCTTCAGCGCGCGTTCAAGGACAAACAGAACCGTGGGTGCCGACATGTTGCCGTATTCACGTAGGATTTCACGCTCGTCGCGCAAAGTGCCCTTTTGCAATTCGAGGGCAATCTCGATCGCGTCGAGCACCTTGGCACCGCCTGGATGGCAAACGAGCTGTGGCGCTTGCAGGCGTGCCGATTTTATAAAGCGCCGAACCGGCGCGGCCATACGCTGCTCCACGAAGCGTGGCAGCGAACGTGACAGCATCACCCGAAAGCCGATCGGATCGATCGTCCAACCCATGATGTCGAGCGTGCGAGGCCAGGTGAACTCGGCTGCCGCGCCAACACGCAATTTGGCTTTGTCAGGACCGGCACGCAACACGGCGGCAGCAGCGCCATCTCCGAACAACGCAGACGAGATCACGTCGGCTTTGGTCCCGCGATCTTGACGTAACGTGAGAGTGCAGAGTTCGACTACGACCACAAGCACGACCTCACCAGGCTCGGCGCGCGCGAGACGGGCGCCCAGCGCCATGCCCGAGACGCCACCGGCGCAGCCGCGCCCGAAAATGGGGACGCGCATCACCGAAGGCCGAAATCCCATTTGGGGGGCGACACGAGCTTCAATGCTAGGCGTCGCGATACCCGTAGAGGAGACCGTCACAATGACATCGACGTCGCGCGCAGAAACTCCAGCGCGCTTGAGAGCCGCGCTGGCGGTTTGCATGAACAATTCGCTCGCGCTTTCAAGATAAGCATCCGTGCGCTCCGCCCAGTCATGCGGCGCACTCAGCCATTCGAGGGACTTCGCCGAATAGCGCCGCTCAATACCGGCATTGATGAACACGTCCGCCAGCTTCGGATAGCGCGCAAACATCCGCGCGTAGACCTGGCACGCAGCGTCGGCGACCGCCCGCTGCTCAAGTTTGTGCGGCGGGACCGCGGTCGCGACCGCAAGCACATTCACCGGCGGTACCATGCGATATCCTTCGCGTAATGGGAACAATGCCCCTACTCGATGAACACCGCAGGTTGCAGTCTCTTCCCGCCTTTAGGCGCGGACCCGTTCACCACGTCGTGTACTGAGATCGACCGCACGGTCCGGAATCGTGATGCTGAAGGTGGCGCCGATGGTCCCCGGCACGAGGCGAATCTCGCCGCCATGCGCCCGCACAAGCTCTGCAGCGATCGCCAAGCCCAACCCAGTTCCACCGGCGCGGGCGGAGCCCTGGAAGGCCTGAAACATATGTACTCGTGCCTTTTCGGGTATTCCCGGCCCCGTGTCCGACACTTCGATAATGACCACACTGCCCTCGCGGCGCCCCGTGATGCGAATCTGATCACGCGCCGGGTCGCGCGTACCGCGAGCTTCCAGCGCCTGTACCGCATTCCGCGCGATATTGACGAGGACACGAAACAATTGATCGTGATCGGCTTCTACCGTCAGGCCACGTTCCACCGCGACAATCCAGCGGATCGGCACACCAAGGCCCAGTCCCAAGGCCTCGTGTACTTCCTCGATCAGCGGTTCGACCTCAACGGTCTTGCGGTCGGGCGGTGGTTCTTGCGCACCACCATAAGAAATCGTCGTTTGACAGAAAGCGATCGCGCGTTCGAGCGCATGCATCAACTTGGGCGCGAAGCGCTGCACCTTCGGGTCGGGCAAGGTCGATAGCTGGTCCGAAAAAAGCTGTGCCGATGCCAACAGATTGCGCAGGTCGTGATTGATCTTGGACACCGCCAGGCCGAGCGCCGCCAAACGGCTCTGCTGATGCAGCATTGAGGCAAGCTCGCGCTGCATGGCAGCGAGCTCTCCTTCCGCGGTGCCTATTTCATCGAGGCGCCCGCTTTCGGCGATGATGCGCGATGGATTTTCGGGATCGGCACGAAACGCGATCATGTTGCGCGTGATACGCCACATTGGGCGCACCAGCAGGTAATGCAGGGCAAAGAATACAAGCATCGCCGTGATGCAAGAGATCGCAAGCGACAGCAGCAGGATGTTGACCGAAAAGGTCCACATCGCTTTAAACAGCGGCGCCTCGTCGAGAATGATTTCGAGGAAATCGCCGCCCATGGGCGCCGGTCCGACAACACGTATGACGTCGCCCGGCTTGCCGGTGAGCAGCGTGTCAAACGCGTCGACAATAGAGCGCCACCACGACACTTCACGCATGTCGATATCCTGCGCGATCGCGGATGGCATATCTGACGCCGCGAGCAAGCGGCGCTGATTGCCCATCTTCATCGCCACCGCTCGCGCGCCGATGCTTTTGAGAATCTGTTTCGCGAGACTTTCAGGCACCATGCCGCTCGGCGCCGCGTCGAGCACAAGCGCCGCTGTGTGCGCCGCGGCCAAACGGTCGTTGAGCCAGTTCAGCCGGAAATTGGCGACGGACGGCACGTAAATTAAAACTTCGGCGACCATTACAAAGAGAATGGTGAGGACCAGCAGCTTTCCCGAAAGGCCGACGCGCGCCTTCCGCGCCGGCCGCGGATTCGCGTCAACCACATCGACATTTGGTTCGGTTGCCGTTTCCAAAATCGCCTCAGCCAAAGATTCGCAACCAGCCAATGATGCGCCGCACCCAAGAACTCGTCAAACCTGGCGCGAAAAAGTCGAGTGCTGCACGTTTTCCGAGTTCCGACAGCGTTGGATATGGCAGCACAATTTCTGTGAAAGACCGGATGTTGAGACCGTGAGCGATTGCGAGAGTCCACATTCCAATCAACTCACCCGCCTGCGCACCGACAATCGTCGCGCCTACTATTTTACCCTTGCGCGTGGTGATGACTTTTATGTGACCGTGCGTGTCACGTTCGGTTTGCGCGCGGTCGTTGTCATAATAGGGCCAGCGCGCCACACGAATCTTCAATCGGCCCGTCCGCGCCTGTTTTTCTGTAAGGCCGATATGCGCGAGCTCCGGCTCGGTGTAGGTCACCCATGGGATGGCGTTATTGTCCACCCGCACCGGAAGACGAAACAGCGCGTTTCGGATCACCAGACTGGCGTGATAGTTCGCCGCGTGCGTGAACTGTAACTGCCCAGCCGCACAGTCACCGATCGCATAGACGCGCCGGTTACGGGTCTTGAGTTTCTTGTTCACCAGAATACCGGTTCGATCGTGGCGAATTCCTGCTGCGTCGAGATCGAGTCCATCTATCTGCGGCTTGCGTCCAGTGGCGACAAGCAGATGACTGCCGGTAATCGTCTGTTCCGCTCCGGCAATTTCAATTGTCGCCGTCACAGTTGCGCCTGCGTGCGTGATGCCGATGACATTCAACCCGCTGCGGATAACGACGCCCTCGCGCTCCAGCCGGTCGAGCACGATCGCTGCACATTCCGGATCGTCTTTGGCAAGCGGCTGTGTTTCTTCAAGCACAGTTACTGAACTACCCACACGACGAAACGCTTGCGCCAACTCCATTCCGACAGGCCCGGCGCCGATGATGATGAGATGCTCGGGTCTTTCCTTGAGATCGAAAATAAACTCGTTGGTGAGGTAAGGACCGCTATCGATTCCGGGAATTGGCGGCACGGCCGGCCTCGACCCCGTTGCGATAACGAAACGGCGCGCGCGGATTTCAATATCGCCAGCCTGAACCGTGCTGCGATCCTTGAACTTCGCGTGCTCGCGGATGACTCGAACCCCAAGCCCTGCAAAACGCTCGGCCGAATCCGTCGGTGCAACCGCCGCGACGACGGATTGCACGTAGTCATGCACCTTTGTGAAGTCGATGACGCCTTGCGCAACCACACCAAACTCATTGTCGCTGCGGATCGCCTCAGCGCGTCTTGCCGCTGCCAGCATTGCTTTCGACGGGATACAGCCTGTGTTGAGACAATCGCCGCCCATCTTGTGGCGTTCGATCAGTACTGTCGGCACGCCGAATGCAGCTGCAGCCGCGGCGACTGACAGGCCGCCCGGGCCTCCACCAATGACACAGAGATCGGGTGTGAGCGTTTCCGCCATGCCACTGCAACTCTCGTCGCCAACTCCAATGTCAGTATTACATGGCTGCGCGCGAGCGCGCCCGCCAATGCTTCAGTGCGACCGGCAACAAACAGAGCAGACCCAGCGCGGCAAGCGCTGAGATCAGCTCGGGCGTAAGGACATCCATTGTATCAAAGGCGATGCGGCAACCGGATTCACCGGATGCGATGCATTGATTGTACGAGTTCTGCTGTGCGGTGATGACACTATCGAGCCCCGTACCGGCCATAGCGAATACAATAGCGCCCGGGATGATCCCGAGCGCGGTCGCGGCAACGAAGGGGGCGAGCCCCACACCGGCAAAAGCCGGCACCAGATTGACCACAAAGAAGGGAAACGCGGGTACCAGCCGCAGAAAGAGAAGATAGCTAAACGCATCATTCCGGAATTCCTTGGCAAGCTGGTTGGCGCGGGGGCCTGCCCATCGAAGCAATGGCTCGCCCAAAGCCGTACGCGCTACGAGGAAAATGAGCGTTGCACCGAGGGTGGCGCCAATCACCGCCGCGGAAGCACCGATTACAACGCCGAATAAAAAGCCGCCGGCAACGGTAAGGAACGTCGCTCCAGGCAGCGATAATGCGACGGCGCCGATATAAAGACCGATATAGGCGAGCACGGCCAGCAAGCGGTGTTCGGCAACAAACGTGTCGATTGTGGCGCGGTGCCGAACCAATGCCTCGAGCGAAATGCCGCCTTGACCGACAGCGAGGTAAGCGACGCCGGCAAGCACGATAACCAGGGCCAGCGGCAGCAGCCGGCGAGTGAGACCGCGCGGTCGGAAAACCGAGGGCAAGTTGGCGGACATTCACGATTTATACACGAGGCGCAGTCCGGAACGGGCTAACATCACTGCCTTGTGAGGCTTTTGGGCCTCGATTTGGCGGCCGGCAGGCGGTCGCATTGACGGGCTAAAGCCCCTCCCTTATAAGCCGCGCAAATCGTATGCCGGCCCGAAACAGTTCGGGTTTCTTGGCGTTTTGAGGACGGCGTCCTCCTTTCCACGGCGCCACCAGCGGAGAAACTGAAACGTGAAGCGGACCTATCAACCGAGCAAGCTCGTACGCAAGCGCCGTCACGGTTTCCGCTCGCGTATGGCGACCAAGGGCGGCCGCAGGGTCTTGTCGGCGCGCCGGGGGCGCGGACGCAAGCGGCTGTCCGCCTGACGGCGGCGAAGAAGCCGCGCATTGCTTCCATGGAACGGCTGAGGCAACGGGCGTATTTTTTAGCGGCGGCATCCGGGACCAAGGCACCGGCGCCGGCGTTCGTGCTTCAGGCTCGCGACCGTCGCGACGACGGACCGGCCCGGTTCGGATTTACGGTGTCGAAAAAGGTTGGCAACGCCGTCGAGCGCAACCGGGTCCGACGCCGTTTGCGAGAAATTGTGCGGCTCTCGGCCGCAACCCGGCTGTGCGCCGGACATGATTATGTGCTGATCGGACGGCGCGCGGCGCTCAATCTGCCGTTTGCCCGGATGACAGAAGACTTCGAAGGCGCGTTGCGGAGAGTACATGCGGGTCGCAGTGGCAATACGGAATCCCGATGACCGACAATAAGAATACCATCCTTGCCATTGCGCTTTCGGCGCTGGTGCTGCTCGGTTGGCAATATTTCTTTGCTGCGCCGCAGGAAAAAGCGCGGCAAGAACAATTGCAGACTCAGCAGCAGAAACAAAGCGTCCCGACGCCTGCGCAGCCCGGGCAGCCGCCCGCGCAAACCGCAACGCCCCAGATTCCCGGCCAGGCAACCGCGCCCGCAGCGGCGGCCGCCATCGATCGGCCCGCCGCGCTCGCAGCCTCGCCGCGTTTGGCGATTGCCACCGACACGTTGCAAGGGTCGATCGCCCTCAAGGGCGGACGTATTGACGATCTGGCGCTGCTCAAGTTCCGGGAAACAGTCGATCCGAAGTCACCGCCGATCGTTTTGCTCTCGCCGTCCGGCACCGCCGATCCGTTCTACGCCGAATTTGGCTGGACGGGCACGACCGGGACCAATGTCAAATTGCCGACATCGGAAACGGTTTGGAAGCAGACAGGGTCCGGCCCGCTCAGCGTCGGGCATCCGGTGACACTGACTTACGACAACGGTGAAGGGCTCGAGTTTCACCGCACTATCGCTGTCGACGACAAATACCTTTTCACCATCAAGGATGACGTGAGCAATAAAGGCGCGAGCCCTGTTTCACTATTTCCCTATGCCCTGATTTCGCGCCACGGCACGCCGCAGACCGCCGGCTACTACATCTTGCATGAAGGCCTCATTGGCGTACTCGGCGATTCGGGCTTGCAGGAATACACCTACAAAAACATCGCCGAGAAAAAGGTCGTCAATTTCGACGTAACGAATGGTTGGCTCGGTATCACTGACAAATACTGGGCGGCCACCCTGTTGCCGGATACGACTGAGCGCCTGAAGGCGCGCTTCTCGACCGGTACGCTCGGCAGCATTCAGACCTATCAGACGGACTATCTGCTTGATGCCCAGACGATTGCGCCCGGCGCAACTGCGTCGGTTAACGCGCGATTGTTCGCCGGCGCCAAGGAAGTCGCCGTCGTCAACGACTACGACAAGCAACTCAAGCTCAACCGTTTCGATCTTCTGATCGATTGGGGCTGGTTTTATTTCATCACCAAGCCGCTCTTCATCGCAATCGACTATCTCTACCGCCTGGTCGGGAATTTCGGTCTGGCGATCCTGATCGTGACCGTGCTGATCAAGGCCGCATTCTTCCCGCTGGCGAACAAATCCTACGCCTCGATGGCGAAAATGAAGGCGGTGCAGCCCCAGATGACCGCGTTGCGCGAGCGTTTCGCCAACGACAAGGCCCGGCAGCAACAGGAACTGATGGAGCTGTACAAGCGGGAAAAGATCAACCCGCTGGCAGGATGTTTGCCGATCGCAATTCAGATCCCTGTCTTCTTCTCGCTCTATAAAGTTCTATTCGTCACCATTGAAATGCGCCACGCGCCATTCTTTGGCTGGATCCATGATCTCTCGGCGCAAGACCCGACCAATGTCTTCAACTTGTTCGGCCTTATCCCTGTCGACCCGACCATGCTGCCGGTCATCGGTCATTTCCTGCATCTCGGTGCGTGGCCGCTGATTATGGGCGTGACAATGTGGGCACAGATGAAGCTCAACCCCGCGCCGCCGGATCCGACGCAGGCGATGATCTTCAACTGGATGCCGCTGATTTTCACGTTCATGCTGGCAAACTTCCCCGCCGGACTCGTGATCTATTGGGCGTGGAATAACTCGCTATCGGTGCTGCAGCAGAGCGTCATCATGCGCAAGCACGGCGCCAAGATCGAATTGTTCGACAACATCAAGTCGTTGTTCGTAAAGAAAAAGGCGTCGTCGTAACGTCGACAAACGCGTTCCACGTCACGGCCGGGCTTGTTCCGGGCCATGACGTGGAAGGATAACCGGCGCCAATGAACTCTGCCCCATTTACCCGCGCGGAAGTCGAGGCTGGACGGCAGCTGTTCGCCGGCGAATGGCACTTTGTTGCCGCCGCTGGGACACCCGCGTCGCTGCCGCCGATGCGCGGCGTCGAGATCGCGTTCGCCGGCAGATCCAATGTGGGAAAATCGAGTCTCGTCAACGCGCTGACAGGCCGCAAAAACCTCGCGCGCATATCGCGCACGCCCGGACGCACGCAGGAACTCATCTTTTTCAACGCAGGCGGACGCCTCAACGTCGTCGACATGCCCGGGTATGGCTACGCCGCAGCGGCAAAAACAAAGATCGCGGCATGGACCGCGCTGATCGACGCCTTTTTACGTGGCCGCAGCAACCTCGCCCGTATCTATGTGCTGGTGGATGCACGTCACGGCCTTAAACCGACTGACGATCCTGCGCTCGACGCGCTCAGCCAATCGGCGGTCAGCCACCAGATCGTCTTAACCAAATGTGATGCGTTAAAACCAAGCGAACTCGACAACCGTATAGCGGAGGTCGAATCGGCGTTGGCTAAACGACAGGCTGCCTTTCCGACCGTTCTGGCGACCTCCTCCCATGATGGGGCCGGAATTCCCGAATTGCGCGCGGCGATCGCAAGGCTTCTGGACGAAAGACGGCGCTGACGCATTGTCGGAGGCCGGTCGCATCGGCTAGAACCCCGAGCGACCGCAGAAGGCCGAAGCGATGAGCAAAGCTCCCAGGATCAGCCCGCAGGACCAAGCCCGAATCCTTTCCGAAGCGCTGCCCCATATGCAGCGCTACGATGAGGAGATTGTCGTCGTGAAATATGGCGGTCATGCCATGGGCGAGGAAAACACCGCGCGCGATTTCGCCCGCGATATCGTGCTGCTCGAACAAGCCGCGATCAATCCCGTGGTGGTGCATGGCGGCGGCCCGCAGATCGCGGCCATGCTCAACAAGCTCGGCATCAAATCGGAATTCGCCGCCGGACTGCGCATAACTGACGCCCCCACCATCCAGATTGTGGAGATGGTGCTCGCCGGATCCATCAACAAGCAAATCGTCGGCTATATCAACGCAGCCGGCGGGAAGGCCGTCGGTCTGTGCGGCAAGGACGGCAATATGGTGCAGGCCCGAAAGGTGACGCGCACGGTGGTCGATCCTGATTCCAATATCGAAAAGATTGTTGATCTTGGTTTCGTCGGTGAGCCGGAGAAAGTCGACCTCACCGTGCTCAATCATGTGCTCGGCAAGGAAATGATCCCCGTGCTGGCGCCGGTTGCAACCTCGGCTGATGGCGGCACATTCAACGTCAATGCTGATACATTTGCGGGAGCCATCGCCGGCGCGCTCAAAGCCAAACGCCTGCTGTTGCTTACAGACGTTCCGGGCGTCTTGGATAAATCAAAAAACCTGATTCCCGATTTGTCGGTCGCCGAAGCACGCAAGCTGATCGCCGACGGAACAATTTCCGGCGGAATGATCCCCAAGGTCGAAACTTGCATCTATGCCCTCGATCAGGGTGTCGAAGGCGTCGTCATCATGGACGGCAAGGTACCGCACGCAGTGCTACTCGAGCTGCTGACAGATCATGGCGTCGGCACCCTGATGCACCGGTAGAACAGCCCAACACGTTTATTCCCGCGCGAGCGGGATGAGCGGAATTCCCTGCCCGTCGGATGCCGACTAGCATGGCCGCATGATTCGCGGTTTCATCCTCGCAAGTGCCGCGTCAATCGTTTGGCTCGCGGCGGCAACACCGGCGCAAGCCGAGCTAACGCTTTGCAACCACACCAGTTACCGAATGGATGCTGCGATCGGCATCGAAAAACGGGTCAATGTCGCGACGCGCGGCTGGTTTCGGCTCGACCCCGGGCAATGCCGGCAAGCACTGGACGGGCCACTCGACGCCGACATGGTTTACGTGTACGCGCGCACGCCGCCCGTTTACGGCACCGCGCCGCTGCCACAAAACGGGCAAGCCGAACTCTGCGTTCGCGACGGTGATTTCGACGTTGCCAATGCCCGCGGCTGTCCTACGAGCCAACAGGTGCGCTTCAGTGCGGCCAAACCATCGGATTCGCCGAAAGGGCCGGTGGTGAATCTCGCCGAAGAATCCGATTACGACGATGTGCAGGCGCGGCTTGCGGGGATTCAGCGCTTGCTGGTCATCGCCGGCTACGACGCTTATCCGATCGATGGCGTACCTGGTGCCAAGACACAGGCCGCGATCACGAAATTTCTGAATGACCGAAAGCTCGCGGCCGACGCTGCGTCCGCGCCAAATTTCTTTGACACGCTCGTCGCCGCGGCGCTGAAGCCGGAAGGCCTCGGGTTTTCCTGGTGTAATGACACCAAGTACACGGTGATGGCCTCGCTTGGTATCGTCGAGATGGGCGCAATCGTCACGCGTGGCTGGTATCGCGTGGACGCCGGGCAATGCGTGCGGCCAGATCTGCGCGGCGATCCGCACCGGCTGTACAGCTATGCGGAAGCAGTCGATGGAAACGGCCGCACCATCAAACGTGGCGATGTGCCCCTCGCCTGGGGTGGAACAGTTGCTCTCTGCACACGCGATGGGCGTTTTGAGCTTGCCGACCACAAAGACTGCGCGACGCGCGGCCTGAACTCGGCCGGCTTTACCGTCATCGATATCGGCGCCCAACCCACAACGACCATCCGGTTCAAGGAACAATAATTCGTGCCGAAAATGTCTCGCCCGGCGCCGCGCGGTTTCGGCCACGTCGAAACGTGGGTGTTCGACCTCGACAACACGCTTTACCCGCATCACCTCAATCTCTGGCAGCAGGTCGACGACCGCATCCGCGCTTACGTCTCTGATTTCCTGAAAGTTTCAAAAGACGAGGCCTTCCGTGTGCAGAAGGACTATTACAGACGCTATGGCACCACGATGCGCGGGATGATGGCCGAGCATGGCATGAAGCCGGATGATTATCTCGAATTCGTCCACCAAATCGATCATTCACCGCTGGTGCCGAATCCGACGCTCGGTGCCGCCCTTGAAAAACTTGCCGGTCGCAAGCTCATCCTCACGAACGGCACGCGCAAACACGCCGACGCGGTGATGCAGAAGCTGGAAATCCATCACCATTTCGAAGATGTGTTCGACATAGCTGCTGCCAATCTGGATCCCAAGCCGCTGCCACAGGTGTATCAGCGCTTTCTCACCCGGCATGGCGTCAATGCCGCAAAAGCAGCGATGTTCGAGGATCTGGCACGCAATCTGGAAACGCCGCACGCGTTAGGCATGACCACAGTGCTGGTTGTGCCGGAAGGCCAGCGCGAAGTGTTTCGCGAGGCGTGGGAGCTTGAAGGGCGCGATGCGCCATACGTCGATCACATGACCGACAACCTCACAGGATTTCTCGAACAGATCGTGCTGCGCTGATTACGCGCCCGGAATCACCTGCTGCATCAAGACAGCAAGTCCGATGCCGGCAATTCCGGCGCCAGCAAGCCGCAGCGGCGAAAGATCCGCGGAGCGTTCGGCGACACTGCGCGCGACTACCATGGCCCCAAGTGCAACCACGCTCTGAATAACCGCCAGTCCGAGCAAATAAGCGAACAGCGGTGTCCGCTCGGCGCCGTAGATCGATTCGCCGAGTGCGTAGCCATGCACGAGACCGACGAGAGCAAACAGGACGAGCGCAGCGCCTGTCGACATCTGCCGCCGGCTGAGCATCAAACCGCCGAGCGCGATGACGGTCAGCGCGACCAGAATTTCCGCGCTTGGGACGGTCGCACCGTGGAGATGCAGCGCAACGCCCGCCATCATCGCCACGACGAAGGTAACGGCGAGCGCTACCGCCGACCGGTGCGCGGCGGCGAGGCACCCAACCGCCACCACTGCGGCGAGATGATCGAGCCCGATGATCGGATGCCCGAGCCCGGACAAAATGCCTTCGCGAAAAGTAGCCGGTGTGTGGCCACCCATAAGGTGATGGGCCAACGCGGGTGCATTGCTCAGCGCCAGCGCAGCCAAGCCTAAAGCCAAACGTGCGAATTGCCGATTCACTTGCCGATTCATGCGCGTTTCTCCGGTCATAAGTTTAGCCCGGCAAGCGCGTCTTGACATCCCCTGCCCCGCCCCCGACAAACCGCAGCCGAACGAGCCGGAGCGACCATGTCAAACGACAAGCTTGCCAACATCATCGACGAGGCCTTCGAAGGCCGCGACAAGATCGGCCCGAAGACCAAGGGTGCGGTGCGCAAGGCGGTGAAATCGGCGCTCGACCTGCTCGATACCGGCAAAGCGCGCGTCGCCGAGCGAAACGCCAACGGCCAATGGCACGTCAATCAGTGGCTCAAGAAGGCGGTCCTGCTCTCGTTCCGTCTCAACGATATGAGCGTGATCCCTGGGGGGCCGGGAAAAGCCGTGTGGTGGGATAAGGTCGAACTCCAAATTCAAGGGCTGGAACGCCGCGCGCTTCAAAAAGGCCGGCTTCCGCGCGGTCCCTGGCAGCGTCGTCCGCCACTCGGCCTTCATCGCGCCAGGCGTGGTGCTCATGCCGTCTTTCGTCAATCTCGGCGCCTATGTCGATTCAGGCACCATGATCGACACCTGGGCGACGGTCGGCTCCTGCGCGCAAATCGGAAAAAATTGTCACATCTCCGGTGGCGCCGGCATCGGCGGCGTGCTCGAGCCCTTGCAAGCGGGCCCGGTTATCATCGAGGACAATTGCTTCGTTGGCGCGCGCTCTGAAGTTGCGGAAGGCGTCGTCGTACGCACGGGCGCGGTGCTGTCGATGGGGGTCTATCTCGGCGCCTCCACCCGTATCGTCGACCGCGAAACCGGCTCGATCACGCAAGGCGAAGTGCCCCCTTATTCCGTTGTCGTGCCGGGCACGCTGCCGGGCAAAAGCGGCGGACCGGGGTTATATTGTGCCGTCATCGTCAAACGCGTTGACGAACGCACGCGATCCAAGACCAGCATCAACGAATTGTTGAGGGACTAAACAATGTCCCGCGCCGGTCGATCCCCACTCCGCTCATTCCCGCGCAAGCGGGAATCCAGGGAAATGAACGCTGAGCCCATAGGCTCTGGGTCCCCGCCTTCGCGGGGACGAGCGGTTAGCATATGACCGCCGATCCCGTTGTAATTGCCCGCGATCTGCTGCGCTGCCCCTCGGTCACGCCGGCGGAAGGTGGCGCACTCACGTTTCTCGCGGGCATGTTGAAAGCCGCGGGTTTCACGGTGCATCGCATGACGTTTCGCGAGCCCGGCACAGAGGACGTCGAGAACCTGTACGCCCGCATTGGTACCGCGAAGCCGAATCTTGTGTTTGCGGGCCACACCGACGTGGTCCCGCCAGGCGACGAGAAAACGTGGAAGCATCCGCCATTTTCCGGCGAGGTGACGAACGGCGAGCTGTACGGCCGCGGAGCGGTCGACATGAAGGGCGGCATCGCCTGCGCGGTTGCGGCCGTCCTCGACCATCTCAACCATCATGGCGGCAAGCCAAAAGGCTCGATCTCGTTTCTGATTACCGGTGACGAGGAAGGCATCGCGGTCAATGGCACACCAAAACTTCTGAAATGGACGGCCGAGCACGGCGAAAAATTCGACCATTGCATTCTAGGCGAGCCGAGCAATCAAAATGAACTCGGCGACACCATCAAAATTGGCCGTCGCGGTTCACTTAACGGCCACCTCCTCGTCACGGGCAAGCAAGGTCACGTCGCCTATCCGCAGCGCGCAGAGAATCCAATTCGCGGATTGACGGCGCTTATTGCAGCGTTGCAAAGCGAGCCTCTCGATCAGGGCAGCGCACAATTTAGCCCGTCGCATCTCGAATTCACCTCGGTCGATGTGGGCAACAAGACCGTCAATCTGATTCCGGGCGAAGCGCGTGCGCGATTTAACATTCGCTTCAATGACAACCACACGCTCGAACTCGCTGAAGAAATTGATCGAGCAGCGGGCTGCGAAAGCGTCCGGCGGCAAAATCAAATTTTCGTTTCAGTGGGAGCCATCGAACGCCGGTGTGTTTGTGACAAAGCCGGGGCCATTTACCGAATTGGTCGCAAATGCCGTCGCAGAAGTCGCTGGCCGCAAGCCGGAGCTATCGACGACCGGCGGCACCTCGGATGCACGGTTCATCACGCACTATTGCCCGGTTGTCGAATTCGGCCTTGTGGGGCAGACCATGCATGCAGTCGACGAGCGCGTGCCGATCGCCGATTTGCAGGCACTCACGATAATCTATCGCAAGATCATCGACCGGTATTTTGCGGGCGGCTGACCTAACTCAATAATCGACCTTCATCAGATAGAGCCCGTCCGGCGGAGCCACCTGACCGCAAGCGGCGCGGTCACGCGCGTTGAGCGCCTTGCCGAGGTCGTCCGCGGTCCATTTGCCCTCGCCGACCGCCACCAGCGATCCGACCATGGACCGCACCTGATTGTGCAAAAAGGAGCGGGCCTTGGCGGACACACTTATCTCATCGCCATTGCGTTCGACCGCAAGCACGTCGAGCGTTTTCACGGGCGATTTGGCCTGACATTCGGTGGAACGGAACGTCGTGAAATCGTGCTTGCCGATCAGACGTTGTGCCGCATGGTGCATGGCATTCGCATCAAGCGGGCGCGGCACGCGCCAGGCGCGGCCGACCTCGAGCGTGAGATCGGCACGGCGATTGATGATCTTGTAGAGGTAATGACGTTTGACCGCCGATCCACGCGCATTGAAGTCATCGGCCACCCGTTCGGCTGCGAGAATCGCGACGGGGTATGGGCGCAGATGCGCATTGAGCGCATCGCGCACGGTATCGGTGTCCCAATCCTTCGTGAGATCGACGTGCGCGACCTGCGCACGCGCGTGAACGCCAGCGTCGGTGCGACCCGCTCCCTGCACCAGCACCTTCTGGCCCGAGAGCGCCTCGACAGCAGCAGTCAGCACGCCCTGCACCGAGATCTGGTCGGCCTGAATCTGCCAGCCGCAGAACGGCGTGCCGTCATATTCAATCGTGAGCTTGAAACGGGGCATAGGCTGACCTGCGACCACCGGGCATGGCCCGGCGATCCAGTAAACGCGAATTCAGCAGAAGTCACGCGCCGCGGCTGGAAATCCGGGCTTCGCGGAAAGACACCAGCCGGCGCTGTGCTTCGTCCCACAGCACGAGGCGGACACATCGGAAGCTTTGCAGCAGCGTCAATCGGCCGACACTGCGCAGCTCCGGATGGTCACTCAGCACGCGCGGCAGCCGGTAATAGGGAATGCGGCTGTGCAAATGATGCACATGGTGGATGCCGATATTGGCCGTGAACCAACGCAACAGCAGTGGCAGATCGTAGTGTGACGAACCATGCAAAGCAGCGTCGTGCAGGTTCCAGCCGCGGTTTTCGTCCCACAATGTTTCTTCGAACTGGTGCTGGACATAAAACAGCCAAACGCCAAAGACGGCAGCCAGCAGCATGATCGGAAAGTGGACGAGAAAAAACGCTTTGACCCCGATCAGCCAAATCAAGACCACCGCAATCAATGCAATTGCCGCATTGGTGCCCTGTGTGCTGATCCACGGCGTCCAACCGCTCCGCATCAACCCGATTGGCAGTCGGTGTTGCAGCAAGAAAAGATAAGCGGGCCCAATGCCGAACATCACCAGCGGATTGCGATAGAGGCGATACTTCAGCCGGCCCCAGCGCGAGCGCGCAAAATATTCGCGCACAGTCAGTGTATCGACATCGCCGATGCCCCGGCGATCGAGATTGCCGGACGTGGCATGGTGAATGGCGTGGGTGCGGCGCCAGAAGTCATAGGGCGTCATGGTGAGAACGCCAATGACGCGGCCGACCCAATCATTGGCCAGCCGATTCTTGAAGAATGCACCATGCCCACAATCGTGCTGGATCATGAACAGGCGGACCAAAAAGCCCGACGCCGGGATCGCGATCAACAAAGTCACCCACCAATAGCCCAACGAATAGATGAACCACGCCGCGACCCAGAGCGCGACCAACGGCAGCGCGGTGATCGCCAATTCCACCACGCTGCGGGCGCGATTGGATTCGCGATAGCCGTTGAGGATTTGGGTCCACAGGCGCGCGTCAGCGGCAGAAATGTCGGTGTTATGTCCGATGCTCAAGTTGTTCTTCCAGGTTAGTCGCAGCCGCGCCGGGATCGACGCATCGAGCACGCGATAGGGCCGTGACGGGGAGGAGAAATACGATTGCCGGATAATAGGGGCTTTTTAGTGGTTCTGATTCCCCTCGATGGTTAACACGTTAGCCGACCCGCGTCCCGGCCTTAACCGGTGTGCCGCGCAGAAATTCTTCTGCACTCATCGGCTGTTTTCCGGCGCGCTGCACTTGCATCAGCTGCACCGCCCCTTCTCCGCAAGCAATCGTCAGCTTGTCGCCAAGGACGGTACCCGGCGCCGCCGAACCATCGGCCTTCATCGAACGCAATACTTTTATGCGAATGCCGTCGAGTTCAAACCATGCACCCGGAAACGGTGACAGACCGCGAATGTGGTCGTGAATCTGTTTCCATGGCTTTGTCCAATCGATGCGCGTTTCATTCTTTGAAAGTTTTTCCGCGTAGGTCACGCCGGCTGAAGGCTGTGGCGTGAGGGATAAAGATCCACGCTCGGCAGCGGCCAGCGTGCGCAACATAAGGTCGGCGCCCAGCCGCGACAGAGTGTCGTGCAATTCTCCCGCAGTCATGTCGGCGGTGATCGGCATGCGCTCGGCCATTGCCATGGCGCCCGTGTCGAGCCCTTCGTCCATCTTCATGATGGTGACGCCACTCTCACGATCACCCGCCATGACGGCGCGGTTGATGGGCGCGGCGCCACGCCAGCGCGGCAAGAGCGAAGCATGCACATTGTAACAGCCAAGTCGCGGCGCTTCGAGAACGGCTTTCGGTAGAATGAGACCATAGGCAACGACGATTGCGACGTCAGCGTTGTGTGCACGAAATGCTGGCTCTGCGTCGCTGTCCTTGAGCGATTTCGGCGTAAAGACGGGAAGCGCCAGCCTTTGTGCTTCGCGCTCGACCGGGGTGTGCTGGATGTCCATGCCGCGGCCGGCCGGCTTGGGCGCACGGGTATATACCGCAACAATCTCATGGCCGTGCGCTGCGAGCTCGATCAGCGTCGGCACCGCGAAGTCAGGCGTGCCCATGAAGATCAGGCGAAGCGACATGAATAATCCAAAAAAATATTAGTGGCTTGCGATGGCCGGGCTCGCCCCGGCCAAGACAGTGGAGAGTATATTAGCCGATATGATGCGAAGGTTCCTGGTCCTCGGATAGCGGCTTCCCGCCTTCCGTCTTCTTCGCCGCCTTCTTGAATTTCTTCATCACCATACTGCGCTTGAGCTTCGAGATGTGGTCGATGAACAGAACGCCATTGATGTGGTCTATCTCATGCTGCAGGCACGTCGCGAGCAGCCCTTCCGCATCAATCTCCTGCGGCTTGAGGTCGAGGTCGAGGTATTTCACTTTTACGGCCTTCGGCCGCTCGACCTCCTCGTAATATTCGGGAATCGACAAGCACCCTTCTTCGTAAGTCGCCTTTTCGTCCGAGGTCCAGATCACCTCCGGATTGATGAAGACCAGCGGCTGCTTTGGCTCGTCTTTCTTGGCGAGATCCATCGTGACCACGCGTTGCGGCACGCCGATCTGAATCGCGGCAAGGCCAATGCCGGGCGCGGCGTACATCGTTTCGAACATATCGTCGACGAGCGCGCGCAGCGGCTTGTCGATGGCCTTTACCGCCTCCGATTTAAGCCGCAACCGCTTGTCGGGAATAATGATGATGTCACGAACCGCCATGAGCGCGATGTAAGGGCAAGTGCCCGGGCGGTCAATGTGCCTTTGCCCTTGAGCCACCGGCACAATCGACTTACCGTTCGCCGTTCGTTCGCATGCCGCGACGAATCACGCTAGAAGCACTCTCATGTCGGAAACTGCACTCATTGGTCTTGGCATTCTTGGCGCGATCATCGCGATTGGCTTGGTCGCCATCATCGCGCTGTTGCTGCGCCCGCGCGCGCCGGTCGCTGATCCGGCTGCCGAGCAGCGCTTGACCGAACTCAACGCGCGGCTCGACGCCATGGGAAGCTGGCTGCAAAATTCGCACGCTCAATTGCAGCAGACCGTGAATTCGAGGCTCGACGCGGTGTCGCAGAACCTCGGCGAGTCGATGAAAACTACCACCAAGAATACCGCCGAACATCTGCAGCAATTGCATGCGCGGCTGGCGGTGATCGAACTCGGCGCAAAAGAACATCACCGATCTGGCCACGACCGTGACGTCACTGCAAAAGGTGTTCGACAACAAACAACGCCGCGGGGCCTTCGGCCAGGGCCGCATGGAAGCCATCGTTGCCGACGGCCTGCCGCAGGGCGCGTATGAGTTCCAGTTCACGCTGTCCAACAATTCGCGTCCGGATTGTTGCATTCACATGCCGGACAACCGTCATCTCATCATCGATGCTAAATTTCCGCTGGAAGCGACCACCGCGCTGGAAAACGCCAAGACCGATGACGAGCGCCTTCAGGCCACGCGCCAGCTGCGACAGAACCTTGGCAAGCATATCGATGACATTTCCGGAAAATATCTGATCAAGGGCGAGACTCAGGACGTCGCCTTTATGTTTATTCCATCGGAGTCGATGTTCGCCGAACTCTATGACGCATTCGATGATGTCTTGCAGAAGGGCTACCGCGCCGGCGTCATCATCGTGTCGCCGTCTCTGCTCATGCTGGCGATCCAGGTTGTCCAGCAGATCCAGAAAGACGCCCGCATGCGTGAGGCGGCGGACAAGATTCTGAAAGAAGTCGCGCTGATGATCGACGACGTGCAGCGTCTCAAAGAGCGCGTCGAGAATCTCGACAAACACTTCGGCAACGTCAACAAGGACATAGAGCAAATCGTCACGTCGGCCGAAAAAATTCTCAGCCGTGGCGAGAAAATCCAGGGCGTCGAATTCAGCGACGAACCGCCGAGTGCCCAGATCATTCCCGCACCGATGACTCTCAAGCTCGGCACCAACGACTAGCCAATGGCCGTTTCCCCCGACGCGCAGGCACGGCCGTCGTGGTTCGACGCGATGGCCGTCTACTGCAAGCGGCGCGTGTTGATCGTGATGTTCCTCGGCTTTTCGTCCGGCCTGCCGCTCGCGCTGTCGGGCGCGACGTTGCTGGTGTGGATGCGTGAGTTGGGTGTCGACCTCGGGACAATCGGCTTGTTTGCGCTGGTTGGGACGCCTTACACCGTGAAATTCCTCTGGGCGCCGCTGACGGATGCCCTCGACGTCCCGCTGTTGACGCGCTGGCTCGGCCGCCGCCGCGGATGGCTCGTCTTCGCGCAATTCCTCCTGATCGCGGCTATCATTTTCCTTGGCTCCTGCAATCCGGCAACGGCGCCGGGCATCGTTGCTTTCGGTGCCCTATTGGTTGCCGCAACGTCGGCCACACAGGACATCGTGGTCGATGCCTTTCGTGTCGAGAGCCTGCCTGAAAATGAGCAGGCCGCCGGTATGGCGGGTTACGTCGCTGCCTATCGCATCGGCATGCTGGTTTCCACCGCGGGGGCGCTTTTCCTGGTGAGCGCAATTGAAGCCCGCGGCTTCGACAAACAGGCGGCCTGGCATTGGGGCTATGTAGCGATGGCCGCACTTGTGCTGATCGGCACCGTGACCGCGCTTGTCGCTACCGAGCCGGAACGCTCAGCACAGGCCGCAGCCGCACACGTCGGGCAGAAACCCTTCGCACGCGTCGTCGAAGCCGCCGTCGGCGCCTTCAAGGATTTTCTCAGCTACAGGCTCGCCTTGGTGATGCTGGCCTTTGTGGTGCTGTTCAAATTCACCGACGCGCTTTCGGGCGCCATGACCGCGCCGTTCGTGATCGACCTTGGGTTTACCCGTAACGAATATGCCGCGATCGTAAAGGGCGTCGGACTCGCTGCGCTATTGCTCGGCGGTTTTGCGGGCGGATTTATTGCGCGTGCCCTTCCCCTCGCGCCGAGCCTGTGGATCGGCGCCATTTTGCAGTCTGTCGCCAACCTTGCATTCACCGCCTTGGCCGTGTCTGGCGCAAATACGACGATGCTCGCGTTTGCAATCACGGTCGAGAATTTCACCAGCGCCATTGGCACGGTGATGTTCGTCGCTTACCTGTCCGCGCTCTGCCAAAACCCACTGCACACCGCGACGCAGTACGCGCTGCTCACAGCGCTCGCCGCGGTGGGACGGACTTATTTGTCATCGGGTGCTGGGTTTATTGCCGAGGCGACCGGCTGGCCGTGGTTTTTCGTAATTTGTGCCTTGGCCGGCATTCCGAGCATGGTGCTGCTTGCCTGGCTGCAACGCCACGGGCATTTCACGCGGCTGGAACCGAGGAAGCACTAAGCGGCATTCCCCTCCTCTTCCGCGTTACGCGCGGGAAGCGGCGAATCGAGTCTCCAGCTTCACGTCTTTTTGCGTACCTTCGAACCAGTCCGGGCAGGCGCTTTCTTCTTCAATTTGCTCTGATTGAAATCAGCAGCGGCTCGAACGAGATTTTTCAGAGCACGCGCGTTGATTTTATCACCTTCGAATAAATCGATTGCTCGCCACCTGTTGCCTTCGAGGCCTGCATTGAAGAGTTTGTCAGGATCGGAGAGCTTCGCCCCCTGGGCAAAGGTCACCTTCACTTTTTCTTTGTGGGCGTTGGCGACCGCGATTATTCCATCGCGAGACCATACCGGGCTTCCCATCCATTTCCATTCCTCGATTATCTCCCGGTCAGCCTCAAGGATGCTCTTGCGGATGCTGGCGAACGTTTTGCCGCGCCAGTCTGTGAGTTTTTCGATCAGCTGGTCGATACGTTTCGATGGATTCATAGAATCTTAATGCCTCGAATGTGGCTCGGACAGATGCTGTTTCGACGCGGCTTAGAACAGCGTGCGCTGCTTGATCGCTGCGGTCAGCGTGCCCTCGTCGAGATAATCCAACTCGCCACCAACCGGCACGCCATGGGCAAGGCGCGTCACTTTAACGTTGGCGTCCTGCAAAAGTTCGGTGATGTAGTGCGCGGTCGTTTGGCCATCGACGGTGGCGTTGAGCGCCAGGATCACCTCTTTTACCGGCGCCTCATGCGCGCGCGAGATCAGCGTATCGATAGCAAGATCGCGCGGGCCAACCCCGTCGAGCGGCGACAGGGTACCGCCGAGCACGTGATAGCGGCCGTTGATCGCGTGCGCACGTTCCAAAGCCCAAAGGTCGGCAACGTCGGCAACCGCAACAATAATGGAATCGTCGCGCCGGGGATCGGTGCAGACTGT
Source organism: uncultured Alphaproteobacteria bacterium (assembly GCA_963722125.1). Taxonomy (GTDB): domain Bacteria; phylum Pseudomonadota; class Alphaproteobacteria; order Rhizobiales; family Xanthobacteraceae; genus Pseudolabrys. Next base: position 1,032,519 of record CAVRJW010000005.1, read on the forward strand.
GCAGGGGTTCTGCGTATCGATGTTGCCGCACACCTTGCAGATTTCGATTTTCTCCATTGCCGTTTCCAGCGCAGCGGCAAGCGGAGCCATGAGCAATTCGCGCTTTTTGATGAGATGGAGGGCTGCACGCCGCGCCGAGCGCGGGCCGAGACCCGGCAAGCGGGCCAGCAGCTGAATCAGACGCTCGATTTCGGGTCCGGCAACGGCGGTAGGCATGATCAACCTGTCATGGCCGGGACAAGGCCGGGCATGACGACCGAGAGACTTCCACGAAGCATAATTAGCCCAATCCCAATCCCGGCGGCAGCGGAAGGCCGCCGGTGACAGCCTTCATCTTTTCCTGCATCACCGCTTCCGCCTTGCGCCGCGCATCAGCGTGCGCCGCGACAATGAGGTCTTCGAGAATTTCCTTTTCCGACGGCTTCATAAGCAAATCGTCGACCTTGACGCTCTTGAGGTCGCCTTTGGCGGACAACGTTACCGACACCATCCCGCCTCCAGCCGTACCTTCGACCTCTATTGTGTCGAGTTCGGCTTGCATGGCCTGCATCTTGGACTGCAGTTGTGCTGCCTGCTTCATCAGGCCTAAGAAGTCCGCCATTACTCGTCCTCACTATCGGGCAAAACGTCCGGCACCGGTTCGCCGACGTCGGAATTCTGCGTTACGCCAACGATCTTCGCACCCGGGAAACGGTTGAGCACTGCTTGCACCAGCGGATCGCTCTGCACGCCGCGTTCGATCTCGGCCTGCTGGGCGTCCGCCTGCGCACGCATCGTGGGCGCACCCTCTTCTTTCGAAACCACCACAATCCAGCGCTTGCCGGTCCAGCCGGTCAACTTGCGCTGAAGATCGTGCACCAGCGTCTTCGACGCGGTTGCCTCAAGTGCGATCTCCAGCTGGCCGTCTTCACAACGGACGAGTCGCACATCGCGTTCCAAGGCCATCTTGGCAGCGATGTCGCGCTTTTCGACAGCCAGCGCGATCAGCTCATCGAACGACCCGATGGTGAGAGTGGGTGCCGCAACTTCCGGCTGGTCGAGTTGTGCCACTGGATCGTCCGCCGGGCGCGGCGATACCGCAACTGACGAACGCGGCGAGCCGCGCGGCGCTTCGTAGCGCGGGGCATAGCTTTGCGCCTGCGCCGGACTGCCTTGCGGTCGCGCGGGCACTGAAGTGCTGTCACTGAGCGCGCGGACCACCTCGTCCGGCGTCGGAAGATCGGCAGCATATGCGATGCGCACCAACACCATCTCGGCGGCAGCAACCGGACGGCCGGACGCCTGCACCTCGGCAACACCTTTCAACAGCATTTGCCAGGCGCGCGACAATACCCGCATCGACAATTGTGCCGCGAAAGCACGGCCGCGGGCACGCTCGGCCTCCGACAGAGAGACATCGTCCGCAACGGCGGGGACGACTTTGACGCGCGTGACGAAATGCGTGAATTCGGCGAGATCGCCCAGCACGACAGCGGGATCGGCGCCAACCTCGTACTGCTCCCGTAATTCTTTGAGGGCGGCGGCGACATCACCTTTCATCAAGGCCTCGAACAAATCGACGACGCGCACGCGGTCGGCCAATCCCAACATCTGCCGCACGTCTTCTGCACGCACCGGGCCGGCGGCATGGGCGATTGCCTGGTCGAGGAGCGAAAGAGAATCGCGCACAGAACCGTCCGCAGCGCGCGCGATTAACGCTAAAGCGGCGGGCTCGATTTCGACCTTTTCCTTGGTGGCGATATTTTCGAGATGTTTGACCAAGACGGTGGCATCGACACGGCGCAAATCGAACCGCTGGCAGCGGGACAGAACCGTCACCGGCACTTTGCGGATTTCCGTCGTCGCGAAAATGAATTTGGCGTGTGGCGGCGGCTCTTCCAGCGTTTTGAGCAACGCGTTGAAGGCAGCGCCGGAAAGCATGTGCACTTCGTCGAGGATGTAGACCTTGTACCGCGCGCTCATGGGCGCATAACGAATGGCGTCGTTGATTTGCCGCACGTCCTCGACGCTGTTGTGAGAGGCGGCATCCATTTCCAGCACGTCGGGGTGCCGGCTTTCGATGATGGCCTGACAATGCACGCCCATCACCGGCATCTTGATTGTGGGTTCCTTTACAGAACCATCGGGCAATTCGTAATTCAGCGCGCGCGCGAGAATGCGCGCAGTCGTGGTCTTGCCCACGCCGCGCACGCCGGTGAGAATCCAGGCTTGCGGGATGCGACCGCTCTCGAATGCGTTCGAGACCGTGCGCACCATGGCGTCCTGCCCGATCAGGTCGTCGAAGCTGGCTGGCCGGTATTTGCGCGCGAGCACGCGATAGCCCTCGGCGGGTTCATCGGCCGGGGTGGAACCGCTTGCAGCGGATTTTCTGGGCTCGCTCATCGTGCCATCCGCTTCGTCACCGCGCCGCGCACGGCCTCATCGCGAACAAATCGTGGAATTGGTGGGAGGCTGACGAGCGACCCGAACCGCGCTCGTTAGGGCTGCTTCCTTCCGGACCTGACCCGGTTGGCGAGTGGCTCGTCCACCGCCAACCTCCCGCGTCCTATATCGGTCCTAAGGCCGCCGAAAGCAAGCAGCCCAGGCGCGGCCAGTCACGCATGGTCTTGACCCGTCAGTCCATCTGGCGATTCTGCTTGTGGAAATGTCGGAGAGGCCCGGGTCAATCCCGCGGTGTGGACAATATGGAATCGGCTTGGTCGCTCCATCCAGAGTTGGAGCAGGACACTGTCACGATCTGCGACCTGTCGCTTGCCCGTGTGCTGCTGGCAAACGATGCCAACTACCCTTGGCTGATTCTGGTCCCGCGCCTTCCCAGAATTGTCGAACTCATCGACCTTGAGGAGAATGCGCAGATCCAGCTCCTCGGCGAAATCGCCAGGGTGGCGCGTGCGCTTAAAACCGTCACCGCCTGCGACAAGCTCAATATCGCCGCACTTGGAAACGAGGTGCCGCAATTGCACGTGCACGTGATCGCCCGCCGGCGTGACGATGCGGCGTGGCCGAAACCGGTATGGGGAATAAAACCCGCACTCGCTTACGAGGCAAGCCGGAAAGAAACGCTTCTCGCCGCATTGCGCGCGCGGCTGTACTGATCAAACGGCTGAAAGAGATTTCCGCACCACGTAGGCGGTGTATTGCTTTTCTTCGATCAGTTCTGAATTTAGAAGCTCGTTGATCGCTCGCTTGAGCTTCGCACGCTCATCGTTGTTAATATAGACAGACCGTGCGAGCTCAATGAAAGCGCCATCAAAGGTGCTTTGCGCTTCCTTCGCGCGGATCTGATTCTCGATATCCCAAAGTTTTTCGTTGATGGCTTTCAAAGACATTTTCAATTCCGCCAACTCGGACGGCACGGAAGCATCCGTAACAATTTTGTTCAGCGCGGCAAGCTCGCGCCCGACGTTAGCAATCGCATCGACAGAAGACAGACGCTGCTGCTTGATCTCAAGGATGGTGAGCTTGTCTATCACTTCGCCCCACGACAAAGCGACCATGGGTACGTTTTGCTGTTCCGACTCGGGCGATGACATCCTTGCTATCCTGCATTTGCGCGCGCAAATATGGACTGCGCACGGCAATACTGATAGCAGAAGACTAAACAAAATAGCCAAATTCTTGCAAGGATTGCTGGTAATACGCGCGGCGGCCTTTCGGTAAAGCGACAATCAGGGCCTGCTCGCTTCGGTTCTAGAAAAACCATCATGGTTGCTGCGCCTCGCCGAATTCTCGTTATTTCCCTGCGCCGCATCGGCGATGTGCTTTTGACGACTCCGCTGATCCGCAGCCTGCGCCGTGCGTGGCCCGATTCCGAAATCGACGTCCTCGTTTTTCGCAACACCACCGGCATTATCGCCGGCAACCCGGATATCAATCAGGTCTTCACTTTATCGTCGCGGCCGGCGACGATTGAGAGTGCGCGCCTGCTTGCGCGCCTTTGGCGGCGCTATGACATTGCGATCTCGACCCAGAGCGGAGATCGACCGACAGTCTTTGCGTTTGCGGCGGGCCGGCTGCGCGCGGGCGTGACGACCGACAGTGACTCGTGGCTCGCGCGCAAACTCAAACGCATCGCTCTGCATCGCAGCGTTCCCGCTGCGGAGAAACTCCATCGCGTCGAGCAGATGCTGCGGCTTGCCGACGCGCTCGATATTTCGCGTGTTCCTGAATTGGTGTGCCCGGTCGCCGCGCCACAATCACACGCGGCGCCCGACAGCAGCTACGCTGTGATTCATGCAGCGCCCATGTTCGCTTACAAGGAATGGACGCCGGATGGCTGGCGCGCGGTCGCTGAAGGCCTCGCCAAGCGGGGGCTTCAGGTCGTGGCCATCGGAGGCCCCGGCGACGCCGAACGAAGCTATCTGGAGACGGTCTGGCGCGGCGTCGCGGAGGTCCATCAAGTCGGCTGGGCCGAAACGATGACTCTGCTGGCCAAGGCGCGACTCTACATTGGGCCCGACACATCAGTCACGCATCTTGCTGCGGCGGCCGGACGTCCGACCATTGCCCTCTTCGGCCCGATGGACCCACGCGTTTGGGGCCCTTGGCCTGTCGGTGGGCTTGCGACGCCCTGGGAGGCGAGCGGCACGATCCAGAACCGTCGCAACGTATGGATCGTACAGAACCCGTTGCCTTGCCTGCCCTGCACCTTTGAAGGATGCGAACGCCACATTGGCAGCCGAAGTGTGTGCCTTGATGAACTCAAGCCCGAGCAAGTTATGACCGCGATCGATCAGGCCATCGCTTGACCGCACCGCCTCGCCATTTCAAGCTCTCTCAACGCCTGCGTTCAGTCTGGAGTGCCGTATGACGTTTCGTATCGCTCTTGTGCAGCCGATCGCCAATCCGATCGATGAAGCCGAAAAGAATATTGCCGACGCGGTGAGCTTCATCGCGCGCGCCAAATCCGAAGGCGCCGACTTTGTCTGCTTCCCTGAAACTTACCCTGGGCCCTGGCGCATGCCGGCAACGTTCGATCCCACGCCGCGCATTGCCGAAGCGGCCGCCAAGCTTGGCATCAATGTCGTTTACGGAACCATCGAGCCGCTCAGCCACAATGAGGGGACAGCGCATAATCTCATCTGCATGGCCTACGGCGACGGCCGGGCGCCGGTGAGCTATCGCCGAACGCACCCGAATGGCCCGTGGATCTACACAGGCGGCCAATGGTGGGAATTTCAATACGTTCCCGGCAACGAGTTTCCAGTGTTTGAAACCCAACAAGGCAAAGTCGGCCTCGCCATGTGCAGCGAAGCTTACATGCCGGAAGTGACGCGGGCGCTGGCACTGCGCGGTGCCGAATTGATCTTTATGCCGGCCGGCACCGACAAGCGGCGGTTATGGGCGACCTGGCGCAACCTGATCTGGTCACGCGCCATCGAGAACCTCGCGATCGTCGTCACAACGCAAAATTTGTTCAGCCAAGCTGAAAAAGGCCTCGCAATGGTGGCCACACCAGAGGAAATTCTTTTTGAGAGTACTGCCGCTGGCATGTTTGTCGTCGATGTGAGCCTCGACCGCGCTCGCGAAATGCGCACCACAAACGACACCGTGACCTCTGCGCTCAATTACGGCGCCAAGCAGGGCGTGCTAGGGCCGCAATGGCAGCGCCCAGAATTGCGCGAAGTCATGTACCCGCGCGGCGAGGCCGCTGAGTAAGGATTGCGCCGACGAAGTCGTCGTGCGAATTTGTACGGCACATGCCTTTTCGTCCAGATCTCGGCCCCAAACCCCGTCTCGGATATTCCGACAGCCGCATCGAACGCGCGGCGGAGCTGCGCCCGGATGCCGCTGCCATCGCCGGCCTTTCGCGAAGCGCAGATGCGCAAACCTACGTGATTGGCGGCGACTGGATCGTGATGAAGAAGGGCTCAAGCGTTCATGAGCCCCTGTTCACGTTGCCGGAGGCTGAAGCACTCAGCCCCGCGACCGAAACGATCTTCCTCGGGTTGCTCGACGGTGCGCCGCGGTTTGGTCACGGCATCAGCCCCAATGCCGCAGATGCCCTAAAAGCGCGCGACGACCTGCACATCACCGACCTCCGCTCAATCGCCGTTCAAGGCCTGGTCGCGTCGGATCATCTCCCGCCAATTGCGGAAGCCAAGGCGGTGCTGCACTGGCACGCGCGCCATCGCTTTTGCCCGAACTGTGGAGCGGCCACGCGACCGGTGCAGGGCGGCTGGCGGCGCGATTGCCCACAATGCAAGGCCGAGCATTTCCCACGCACGGACCCGGTTGTCATTATGTTGGCATCAGACGGTGAGCGTTGCCTTCTCGGGCGCTCACCGAGATTTGTGCCGACGATGTGGTCGTGCCTTGCCGGCTTTGTTGAGCCCGGGGAATCGATCGAGGATGCAGTTCATCGGGAAACGCTCGAAGAGGCGGGTATTTCCTGCGGCCGCGTGGTCTATTTTGCCTCGCAGCCCTGGCCCTTTCCCACATCACTGATGATCGGATGCCACGCCAAGGCACTCACGCACGATATCGTGGTCGATCGCGAGGAACTCGAAGACGCCCGATGGTTTAGCAAGGGCGAGGTCGAGGCCATGTTGATGCGCAAACATCCGCAAGGACTCACAACCCCGCCGCCGGTCGCAATCGCACATCACATCATCCGCGCCTGGGTGGAGGACGAGATCAACTTTGACTGAACGCGCAACTAGAAGCCCGAAAATTTTGTGCTCTGGAATCGCCGTGCAGGACATCGTCATGCGCGTCGAAAGTTTTCCTGTTCCGGGCACCAAGGTCGCCGGAAGTGAATTTATCATCACCGGCGGCGGCTGTGCCGCGAACGCGTCCGTGACAATCGCTCGGCTCAATGGGCGCGTCGCGTTTTCCGGGCCGCTGGGTGATACCGATGATGCGATCAGTAACCGCGTTCTGGCGGATCTCGGCAAGGAAGGCGTCGATTGTAGCGGCGTCGAACGGGTCGACAGCGGCACCGCGTCAGTGTCGTTGATTCTGCTCGATGCGGCCGGCGAAAAAATCATCGCGACCCGCCGGGGAGCCAATCTTGGCGGCGTATTGCCGAAGGACGCTGCAGGATTAGTGGCGGATGTCGACGCCGTTCTGGTGGACAATCGCTTTCCCGAATTCGTCACTGCAGTGTGCCGAGCCGCACAGAAGCGCAAAATCCCGATTGTGATCGATCTTGATCAGACGACCACCGTTGACGACCCGCTGCTCGCCCTCGGCACCTACGTCGTGTCATCGGCGGAAGCTTTGTTTGGAACGACCGGCCTCGAGAACTACGGCAAAGCACTCAAGAAGCTCGCTGAACACATTTCCGGCTTCCTCGCGATTACCGATGGACCGAATGGTGTCTTCTGGCTCGAACGCGGCGAACTCAAGCATCTGCCAGCCTTCAAAGTGAAAGTGATCAACTCGCTCGGCGCCGGTGACGCTTTCCATGGAGGCTTCACACTGGCGCTTGCAGAAGGCCGCCAGCTTCCCGACGTTCTGCGCTTTGCCAGCGCCACAGCTGCGCTCAAATGCACGAAATTCGGGGGCGCCTCAGGCGCGCCGACACGTGCCGAAGTTGATGCCTTCCTGAAGCAAAATAGCTGAGAGCATTATTTCTTCGACGGACAAGGCGCGCCGCAAGGTGCGCAGGCGCCGGCAAAATCCTCTGGCGACACCGCACGGCCACTCGACGGACTCGAGAGGTGATCGACCAAAATCGCGGCAATACCGATCAGCACAACGACGATGTAAACAGCTCGCATTGGCTACTCTCGCGACAGACCGAACAGCGGCCGAAGGCGGATTCCGATCAGGCAGCCGGGAAGTGCGGCAAGAAACCAGACCCAGCCGTGCAACGAACCGGAGGCAACGCCCCCAACAAAAGCACCGATATTGCAACCAAAACCGAGCCGGGCGCCCCACCCCATCAACAGACCGCCAATGCCGGCAGCCAACAGCGATTTTGCGGGTGGCCATGCGCCAGCGGCGAATGGTCTGCTGGCGGCGGCCGCCGCCATCGCGCCGAACAGCATTCCAAAATCGGTGAGGCTCGACGTGTCGGACAAGACGGAGTCTGACAGCGCACGCTTGGGACCGGGCCATTGCCAAAATGCCGCATGCGACAAGTCAAAGCCAAGCGCGGTCACAGCCTTCGCACCCCAGACGGTGTAGCCGAACGTCACGCTCCAGGGGTGGCCGCCAGCCGCAAACACCGCGACACACAGGAGCCCTATGACGATCCCGCCCATCACGTAATTGCGTGACGGAATGAAATTGGCGCCGCGGCTGCGTGCGAATGCGATGATAAGCGCTGCGGCAATCGCAATGGTGACAAGAGTAGCAGCAAGCCCGCCCCAGGGACCGAGATAGTCGGAAGCCAAAACCGGATCCACCCCGCCGAGCGCAAGAAATGCCGGCAGCGACAGACTGCCGAACACGCTGCCGATGACGAAAAATAAAAGCGCAATTAGCATACGCCCCGATCCGCCGCCAACCGTATAAAGCGTGCCGGAGCCGCAGCCATTGGCAAGCTGCATTCCGATACCGAATACAAAAGCGCCGATGATGAGTGACGGGCCGAGCGGGGCAATGGCGCCGCCATAATTCTGCGACAGTGCAGCGACCGGCACGACCGCGAGCGCGCAGATCGCGATCACGATGAGCCCACCAAGCAGGCCGCCAGCCTCACCGCGCGTCAGAAACCGCCGCCACGACGCGGTATAGCTGAATTCAGCCTTGAGGAACGCAATGCCGAGGCCGAAGCCGCCGAGGATGAGCGCCGCAGAAGCCGGTTGATGATCGAGCAGGACGAGTGCGAGCAAAATCGCAGTAGCGCCGAGCGCGAGCCCGAGGAAAAGTCGATCGATGCGAACAGCCGCGCCCGAGCTGGACGCGGCCAAGCTTGCTGTGGACATAGAAACTCCAGAGCGCAGGTCAGGATCCGAGGCCAAGGGCCTTTTTCAGATCGTCCCATTTCGTGCGCGACGATTCAATCGGGCGGCTTGCATTGCTGGTCCACTCCACCATGGACCCGGCGTAAAGCCTCGCTTCCGTGCGGCCTAAGAGTTCGTGCAGGACGAACCAATCAGTCGCCGCCCAATGTCCGGTGTTGCAGTAGCTGACCACGCCGCCGGCGGGCACCGCGTTGGCAATGGTTGCAAGCTCGGCCTTCGGCTTTAACCGATTGGTCTTCGAGTCGTAGAACTCCGCGCTGTCGATGTTCAGAGCGCCGGGAATGTGGCCATAAGCCTGTGAAGCCGGAGCCTTCTCCTTACCGTGGAAAAAAGACGCCGGCCGCGAATCGACGAGCGTTGCGCCGCCCTTCTTTTCAATGGTCTCAACATCGGCGGCAAGCGCCAAGATGCTTTTGTCGACAGTGGCGGTGAAAATCTTCGGAGATGGCGCGTTCGTTCCTGTTTCGGTGGGCAGTTGAGCCTGCCGCCATGCGGCGATACCGCCATCAAGGATCGAGACGTCCTTCACGCCGGCATATTTCAGCGTCCAGTAGGTGCGTGCGGCCGAACCGAAATCGAGGACATTGACCCCGGCCGGCACCACCACGACGTGGGTGTTTTCATCGATTCCGAGATCGCCGATCAGCTTTTCAAGTTCCGGCACCGTCGGCACCATGAACGGCACATCGTTGCGGGTCACGCGCCAGCCGGCCTTGTCGTAGTCGCTATGTATGCTGCCGGGAATGTGCGCAGCGGCGTAGGCTTGAGCGCCACCGCCGTCGATCGCCGAGCGGACGTCCAGCACGACCAAATCCGGTCCTGTGCGGTGGCCACTGAGCCATTGCGGCGTCACCAGCGGCTCTGCGTGCGCGGACGCCACAGACGCGGCTAGTGCGCAGCTAAAGAGCATCGCAGCGCCGAGCTGGCGCAGGAGGCGGACGGGATTGAAATCAGATGATGTTTTCATGGCGAGGACTTTGGCGTTGGTGGATAGATTGCCCTTGAAATAGAATTTTTTTCTCTATAAAGACAGATGTGTCGATTAAATAAGAATATTATTCCAATACTGGTAGTCGCTCTAGTGCGCTTATTCCAAATTTAGGGGCCTTAAAGAATGGACGCCATCGACCGGAAGATTCTTGCCGTCGTTCAAGAGGACGCGTCGCTCTCGGTCGCCGAAATAGGCCAGCGCGTCGGATTGTCCTCCACACCGTGCTGGAAGCGGCTCCAACGCCTGGAGGCCGACGGGGTCATCACGCGCCGGGTCGCTATCATCGATCCCGAAAAGGTCGGCCTCGGCATCACGGTATTTGTATCGATCGAGACCGGCGACCACTCGCAGGACTGGCTCAAACGCTTTGCCGACGTGGTCGGCGCGATGCCGGAAGTGATGGAGTTTTATCGGATGGCCGGCGACGTCGATTACATGTTGCGCGTCGTCGTGCCCGACATCGCCGGATACGATGCGTTCTATAAAAAGCTGATTGCAACAGTGCCGCTAAAGAACGTCACGTCGCGATTTGCGATGGAGCGGATCAAATCAACGACCGCATTGCCGATCGCCGACGCTCGTTAGGCGAACGGCGCGCTCTCAGCTGCAGGCCGTGCCGTTAAGAACCGGCGGGGTGATCCGCGGGCTCATGTACATCACGTCCGACAACGTGATTGGGCCCGTGATGTGATTGAACCCGGTGTAGCCGGTGACCGGTTCATATTTGTAACTCACCTCACTGAACACCAGCGATGAGTTCGGCACGGACAGGTCCGCGGGAATTGTCACGGAACTCCCGGGTGCGCGAGGCGTCGAATTCGCGGTCGCTGCACCCCAAGCTACCTTCGCGGCTCCGCCCGCATCAATTTTGATGCACGACACCTTGGCCGTCAGAAATCCCGTGTAGGGCGACATGACCGACGTGGATGCAGTCAAAATGTTGTTCATGACGGTCGTGCTGATCGTCTGAGTCTGCGCCGTGAGGTTGGCAAGCGTTCCCGCGGTCAAAGTGACTTTGCGGTCTGCGGCCACGCCATCCGAAATCTCGACGCAGCCGATGTAGAGCCCGATCATCAGCGGTGCCAGAATGGCGAATTCAATGGCAGAAGTGCCGCGTCGGTCGCGGCCAAGACTTCGCAAAGCGCGTGGCACAGAGAACGTCATCGCTTTCATGTCACACCACCTAGTGGCAAGCCGCCGTGGGGCTTGTTACGCCTGTGAAGGGTTCGTTACAGAAAACTGCTGTCGCGACCAGCAGACGCTTGTTTCCATTCAGGTTGGACAGATTGTTGCCAAGCAGAGAAACGTAGATTGGCCATTCATAGTAGAGCGTGACGACCTCAATATCGCCGTCACTGCCGGGGCTGAAGTTCAGGTTTGCTGTATCGAATTGGCCATTGTTGATCGGCGGCGGCGCGCTGTTGACGGCGGCGAAGCTGCTATAGGTCCTGACATCGACGTAAACGCCGTTGACGCAGTCAAACAATCCGGCAACGCGCGCACACACCTGATTTTTAAAGTCGTCCTTGCTCCAACCACTGGTTTGCGCCTGACCAGTCATGACCAGCCGCGCCAAATCTTGCACCGCGGTTTCGAGCGTCTGCCCGGCAAAGAAAACCAGGGCGGTCTCGAGAATGGCGAACGTCAGCGCAAGAAATGGAAGTGCGACCAACCCGAATTCGACAGCCGCCACACCACTTTGATGGCGCACAAAGCTCCGCGCTGAGCGTAAGGGCAACAGCCGCTTAAGACGGGTTGCTATCTTGCTTCGTGTGGGGTCGAGCATGACGGGCATCTCGATTGCTGAAAGGTGCCGAAACACCGCAATTCATAGCAAGAGCGCCTTTTTTAATTCTTGCCAAATCCCTAAGGAACCGCGGCTATCGCGTTAAGCGATCGCTAACCGTCTTGAGGCCCACCTAACGCGGTGGCGCGGCTTGAGCCTGGCCATTGCGAGCACCGCTCTGGGTCAAAGCAGTATTGAAATAGTTCGGCGCGTCGCCAAGCGTAATCCGGTGCTCGCAATCGGGGGCGCAGCTGAGAGTTTCTCGCTCGACGCCTTTATAAACAACGACAATGTCGTCACCGTTGGCACCAAGGACTTGTATGGTCTTGTTCATCAGGGTGTGACCCGCCCGATCAAGCGCCAGCAAATTGGTGGCGCCAAAACCCTTGCCGGTAACGATAAGAACACCCCCGCTCTGCAGCGTGGCGTCCGCTATCAAAGGGTTTCCAATAACGATCGTTGCGACCTTGTCGGGCAGTTGCATGATCTGCGCCTGGTCGACGTTGATTGTGACCGTGTCGGCTTGCGCTGGCATCGCCCAGAGCGGGCCCGCGGCTGTCAAAGCCAAGGTCCAACATCCCAATACTTGCCTGTACCGCCCCAACAACGCCGACATTGCGCTCTCCAGCACCCGACGCACAACAACAGGACCGCCGCGAGAACCCGGCGGATTACCACTCATCAAGGTGACTGCAAATGGTGAATGAAGTGCAAAGAGTTTGCGGAAGCTAGCGTTGGAACGGATATAGCATCTGAGCGCCAAAGCTCTCCGGAAAGCTTGTGTCATCGATGCCGTAGGCGTCGGGCAGGACCTTTTCCGGCATGTAGAAGGTCCCAAACAAGATATCCCATATTGGAAACGTGCCGGCGAAATTCATGGATCCGCCACGATCTGCCGCGGTGTGATGCCAACGGTGGAAAACGGGCCCGGCAATGACGTATTTGAACGGTCCTAGTGTCCAGTTCAAATTGGCATGAACAAACGCCGACGTGGCGGTAGTGAAAGGACCAACCCACAACATCACATTCGGGGAGATACCGGCCAGCAACAATCCGACGTCAACGAGAACGGTACCAAGGAAAATATTGACCGGATGGAATCGCGCCGCAGAAATCCAGTCGAGTTCTTCCGAGGAATGATGGACGGCGTGATATTTCCAAAGGCTGACGCCGTGAAATCCGCGATGGATCCAATACGTCAGAAAATCCGACACAACGAGAAACGTTATGGCCTGGGCCCAAAGCGGCATCTCCGCCAGCGGGCCAAAGCCATTGTCGTAGAATTTAAGGAGAGCGTCGGTCCCGCGAATATCATAAATATAAGCGGCCCCCATCACCATCAAGCCGATGCGCACGAAGCGGGCCGCCAGAGGGATCAAAAACCAATAGCAAACATCTGTGACGATCTCCCGCTTGCGCCACCACGGGCGACCGGGGTTGCAGGCCGACCAGTGGGTGAGCACCGCGAAGACAATGCCGAAAGCGATCGAAATCGGAATCAGCTTGAGCATCGTTTCGCCGGCGACTTTAACGACTGAGAGCATCTCGGCGAGCATGGGCCGGAAAACCTTGGTACGCGTGTCTGCGGTCTCTTTGGTATCCAATTGCCCGGTTAAAATGGCGTGAAAGGACGGCCCGGCGACCAAACCTTAAGTAATAACGTAGGGGAAGCGCCGAAAATTCGCACTTAGGCTGTTATGGAGGATAATAAAATCAAAGTATAAATTACGTATTAGTAGACTTTATTTGAAATTCAACAGTATAGTGTCAATTAACGTTTTGTTAACTCTAGGTTATCTCGAGTTGTAATTTGTTAACCACAGAGATTATACGACGATTATAGACAACAAACCCCTATGTTTTTTCGATCAAATTAACTCGCGCGCAAGACCTGCCGATTTACGTTTTGCTCAGCGTCAGCCGAGTTCGAAGTGTCGGTCCGCCCGCTGGAATCAACTCAGCGAACACAGTGCTGCGTGTGGATCTTTGGAGTTCCTGATGAAGAAGTATGTGTTGCGCTTCATGAAAGACAAATCGGCTGCTACGGCAATCGAATATGGCCTCATCGCCGCCGGTATTTCCGTGGCGATTATCGCGGTCGTTAACGGCCTCGGCACGAACCTGAACGCCAAATTCAATTCGGTCTCGACCCAGCTGAAATAATCTAACTTATCAGCATCGATGGCGCGGCTTCTGTTGTCATTGCGCGTTTTTGCGTGCAATTCCCGCACCGTTTTTTACGCCAGCTAAAGATCACGGGTGCTAACCGAACCGCAAGCTTGAGCGGCGTAACGTTGGTGCCACCATGTGACAATCGGTGGCTAGGAACGCGCGATGATGGTGACGGACGTAATTAGGCTCCTGCTCTTCCCCGCTCTGATGGCGTTTGCCGCATCGAGCGACCTATTCACGATGACCATCTCTAACCGGCTTTCGCTTGCGCTTGCCGGCGGCTTTTTCCTGCTCACCTTGATTACTGGCATGAGCCTTTACGCGTTCGGAATGCACCTCGCAGCTGCCGCTGTGGTGCTGGTCGTCGCTTTCATTTTCTTCTCGCAAGGCTGGATTGGCGGCGGCGACGCGAAGCTCGCAGCCGCGACCGCCCTGTGGTTCGGCTTCGATTTTCTTCTCGATTACTTGATTTACGCGTCGCTCTTTGGTGGCGCGCTTACTCTGATTATTCTCCAATTCCGCAAGCTTCCGCTGCCGGCACCCCTTGCGCGACAAGGCTGGATCGTGCGCCTGCATGAAACGGACGGAGGTGTTCCGTACGGAATTGCGCTCGCCGCGGCAGCGCTCGCCGTCTATCCCAAAACTGGATGGATGCCTGGATACGGACTCTGAATTCAACGGCGTTACTGCGGCAATACAATATTAACTCGATTTAGATACCGCTCCTTAACCATACCTTGACCTTTAGCTGGTGAAATCCGGTGCAAGCAGCCGCATCGGCGGCCATGTGTTTTTACGCGGCCAAGCCGGCCGTCTTGTCACGGTGAGAGTGAGCGTATGAAAGCTGCACGTGTCGTAGTGCTGACAGTCGCCATAGCAGCAGGTGGCGTTGCCGCCCTGCTGGCTGGCCGGTCCGACAAAACGCCCGCGCCTGTCGTGGAGGCGCCGAAGTTCGACACCGTCGACGTCCTGGTGGCGAAGGCCGATATCCCGCGAGGTCAGACCCTTTCACCCGCAGACTTTTCTTGGGAAGCCTGGCCGTCAAGCAGCGCCGGCAGCAATTTCATTCGCAAGAAAGATCGCCCCAAAGCACTCGAAAATCTCACCGGCATGATTGTTCGCGCTCCATTTGTCGCCGGCGAGCCGATACGTGAAGCGAAATTAGTCAACGCCAAGGGCTCGGGCTTCATGGCCGCGATCCTCCCGTCCGGCATGCGGGCGGTTTCTACGCAAATTTCGCCTGAGACAGGCGCCGGCGGCTTCATCCTGCCGAATGACCGCGTCGACGTCATCATGACGCCGCGTGGCAGCCGCGATGCAGACAAAGGCGGCGAACACAGCAGCGAAACCATTCTTCGCAATATCCGCATCCTGGCCATCGATCAGACTGTCGAAGAAAAGAACGGCCAAAAGGTCGTCGTCGGCAAGACCGCAACGCTCGAACTCTCGTCGAGCCAGGCGGAAACCTTGGCGCTATCGCAGCAACTCGGCACGTTGTCGCTGGCGCTGCGCAGCATCGCCGATGGTTCATCCGATGACTCGAATTCAGACGCGGCGGATTCACGCCGTAACATCAATGTTGTCCGGTTTGGCGTCAGCACTGCGACCACGCCGCGATAACCGACTTGGGGGATGAAGGGGATATGGCGACCAGAACATCGACCCGTACCGCCGCACTAGCTGCACTGATTGCTATATCCGGAGCGACACCAGTCACTCCAGCAATGTCGGCCGAAGCGACTGCGCGCACTCCCATCATCCAGGTGGCGGCAAGCGAAGCAACGTCTCGTTCAATTCCGCTCGGAATTGGCAAATCCGTGGCGATCGACTTGCCGGCCGACATCAAGGATGTGCTCGTTGCCGATCCCAAGATCGCAAATGCTGTGGTCCGCTCTTCGCGCCGCGTTTACATGATCGGCGTCGCTGTCGGTCAGACCAATATTTTCTTTTTCGACGCCGACGGCAAGCAAATCGCAGGTTTTGATATCGCGGTCACACGCGATCTCAATGGTGTGCGCGCGGCTCTTAAACTGACAATGCCGGATGCCGATATTCACATCGAAGGCGTGGGCACAGACGGCATCATGATCTCGGGCAGCGCCGCAAGCGCTGCTGAATCACAACACGCATTCGACCTTGCCTCCCGGCTGGTCGGCGATGGCGGCAAGGTTGTGAACGGCATAACTGTGCGCGGGCGCGATCAAGTCATGCTCAAGGTCACAGTTGCTGAGGTTCGACGCGACATAATCAAGCAGCTCGGCATCAACCTTTCCGGAAGCTTCAACTACGGCACTGCCGTCGTGAACTTCAATACCAGCAACCCGTTCTCAGCGACCGGCCAGGCGTTGAGCAACACTGCGCTCACCGGCACTTTCAACACCGTCACCGCAACGTTGCAGGCGATGGAACGCGCCGGCGTGATCCGCACATTAGCCGAGCCGAACTTGACGGCAATCTCGGGCGAGACCGCAACCTTCATCGCAGGCGGCGAATTTCCGATCCCGAACGGCCTGTCGTGCGACACCACCAGGTCGCCGCCGCTTTGCCAACCGCAGATCACGTTCAAGAAATTTGGCGTCAGCCTGGTGTTTACGCCGGTCGTTCTCTCGGAAGGCCGCATCAGCTTGAAAGTGATGACCGAAGTTTCCGACCTTTCGACTGAAAACGCCATGACCTTGCAGGTCACCGGCTCAACGACATCGCTGACCGTTCCTTCCATCCAAACGCGCCGTGCCGATACGACGGTCGAAATTCCGTCCGGCGGCTCGCTCGCTTTGGCCGGCATGATTCAGGAGCAGACGAAACAGTCAATCAACGGCATCCCCGCTCTGATGCAAGTTCCGGTTCTCGGCGCTCTCTTCAAGAGCCGCGACTACATCAACCATCAATCTGAGTTGATGGTGCTGGTCACTCCCTATGTGGTGCGCGCAGTCGCGCAAAAACAACTTTCCAAGCCGGATGACGGTTTCGCCGATCCAAGCGATCCGCAGACTGTCCTCCTCGGCCAGCTGAATCGCATCTATGGCGTCGCCGGCAAGAACGAAACTCGGCCTACCGGCGACTATCACGGGAAGTACGGATTCATCCTCGATTGAGTGGGACAGACATAATGACGGCAATCAAAAATGCGGTAGCCAAGCGCCGCAATCGATCGGCGCTCCGCCTGTTGGCGGCCGGCGGCATCGCAGCTTCATTGGCCGGCTGTTATGAAGCCCCAGTCGGACAAGTCGAATACCCGAATGACTATCGCCTGCGTCACCCGATTACTGTGCGGGAGGGCGCGCAATCGGTCGAAGTCATGATCGGCCCCAACCGCGGCGGGCTTACGCCGAGCCAGAGCGCCGATGTGCTGGCGTTTGCACAGGCGTGGCGTCATGAAGCAGGCAGCGGCATCATCATCGACGTGCCACAAGGCAAGTCGATCGACCACGCTGCCGCCGATTCGATGCGCGAAATACGCTCTATTTTTGCGGCCATCGGCATCCCGTCCAACGCAATCTACGTGCGTCATTCCCGGCTGGGTTCAACGTCGTTGGCGAGCATCAAGCTCAACTACTCCAGGCTGGTCGCGGAGGCGGGCCCGTGCGGGCAATGGCCGCTCGATCTCGGCCCCTCCTATAACGCCAACTCCGGCTACATGGACAATCAACCGTATTGGAATCTCGGTTGCGCAAGTCAGCGCAATCTTGCGGCGATGGTCGACAATCCCGCGGATCTCGTGCAGCCCCGCGGTGAATCGCCCCCCTATGCGCCACGTCGCTCAGTTGTGCTCGATCGTTACCGAAAGGGTGAGAATCCCTCCGGCACTTATGTTGGCTATGACGTCGGCAAAATCAGCGATGTAGGAAAATGATTAAGAACGCTCAGCAAGTCGCGGTCGCTGAAGGAACACGGATGCCAGGCGAAAATGTCGCCGAGGCGCATATCGCGCCCGCACCCCGCGTTTCGGTCCAGGCTTTTTGCGAGACGGTTGAAACCGCCGCTTCCGTTCAGGCGGCCGGAGAAGACCGACGCCTCGCGAAGGCGCACGTGAAAATCCAGATGGGCGGCATCGCCGCCGCCATGGAAGCCTATAACAATTCGCCCACACCGAACGTGATCCTGATCGAGACTGATAGCCACACCGACAACATCCTCAGCGGACTCGATAAGCTGGCAGAGGTCTGCGACGCGGGGACGCGGGTTATCGTGGTAGGCCGGGTCAATGATGTTAAGCTCTATCGTGAACTGACGCGCCGTGGCGTAAGCGAGTATCTGATGATGCCGATTGGCACCATCGATATCGTCCGCGCTATCTGCGGTCTATTTTCGGCACCGGATGCCAAGGCGGTCGGCCGCATTATTGCTGTCGTCGGCGCCAAGGGCGGCGTCGGCGCTTCGACCGTCGCCCACAATATCGCATGGGCAATTGGTCGTGATCTTTCGCTTGATACGGTCGTCGCCGATCTCGATCTGCCTTTCGGCACCGCCGGCCTTGATTACAACCAGGACCCGCCGCAAGGCGTCGCCGATGCCGTCTTCTCACCAGACCGTGTTGATACGGCCTTCGTCGATCGTTTGCTGTCGAAGTGTACCGATCATTTGAGCTTGCTGGCTGCGCCAGCGACGCTTGATCGTGTCTACGACTTCGGTGTCGACGCCTTTGACACAACGCTCGACTCTCTGCGCAGTACCATCCCCTGTGTCGTTCTTGACGTCCCGCATCTATGGTCGGGTTGGACAAAGCGACTTCTGATCGGCGCTGACGATATTCTTGTGGTGGCGGGCCCCGACCTCGCCAACCTCCGCAATGCAAAGAATCTGATCGACCTGCTGCGCACCTCGCGTCCGAATGACCACCGCCCGCACTACTGCCTGAATCAAGTGGGTGTGCCGAAGCGGCCAGAGATTTCGCCGGCAGATTTCGCAAAAGCTCTCGAAAGCAATCCAATCGCGGTAATTCCGTTCGAACCGCAATTGTTCGGACCGGCCGCGAACAACGGGCAAATGATTTCCGAAGTATCGGGGAAACACAAGACAGCGGAAATGTTCCGTGAAATGGCCCAGACCCTGACCGGGCGCGCAGAGACGAAACGCTCCCGCGGCGGTTTGCTTTCACCACTGCTATCGAAGTTCACGAAGCGAGCCGGCTGAAAACTGGGAGTGCATCGCCTTGTTCGGTAAGCGTAGCGCAACATCGGAGGCTCGCGTTCCAGCGCCCGCACCGCTTCCGCAAGAAGCGGCTGCCGCGCCGCCACCAGCGGCCGAGCCTTCAACCTCCGGCGCCAGCGCGCCGATGGAAACCGGACGCACGCCATTTCCATCTGATGGGCTTGGCGCCCCGCTGGTCTCAACACCGGCCGCGGCCCGCGCCGTGCCGGCAAATAATCTGCCTTCTTCGGTCGATACCCGGCGCTCAGAATCCTATTACGAGACCAAAAGCACCATATTCGGCGCGTTGATCGAGGCGATCGATCTTGCGCAGTTAGCGCGCCTCGACGTCGATTCAGCGCGCGAAGAAATCCGCGATATCGTCAACGAGATCATCGCGATAAAAAGCATCGTGATGTCGATCTCCGAGCAGGAAGACCTGCTCGATGATATCTGCAACGACGTCCTCGGATTCGGCCCTCTCGAGCCGCTGCTTTCACGCGATGACATTGCCGACATCATGGTGAACGGCTCCGGTACCGTTTACATCGAGGTCAAGGGCAAGATTCAGAAGACAGCGATCCGGTTTCGCGACAACCAGCAACTTCTGAACATCTGCCAGCGCATCGTCAGTCAGATCGGCCGCCGGGTCGACGAATCCTCACCGATTTGCGACGCACGCTTGCCAGACGGTTCGCGCGTCAACGCAATCGTGCCACCGCTTGCGATCGATGGCCCCGCACTCACAATCCGTAAGTTCAAAAAAGACAAGCTGACCCTCGATCAGCTCGTCAAATTCGGCACAATCACGCAGCAGGGCGCCGAAATTCTTCGCATCATTGGCCGCTCCCGCGTCAACTCGCTTATTTCAGGCGGTACCGGCTCCGGTAAGACCACACTGCTTAACTGCCTCACGCAGTTCATCGACGACGACGAGCGCATTATCACCTGCGAAGACGCCGCCGAATTGCAGTTGCAACAGCCGCATGTTGTACGGCTGGAAACACGTCCGCCGAACCTCGAAGGCGAAGGACAGGTCACAATGCGCGACCTGGTGCGAAATTGTTTGCGCATGCGGCCTGAACGCATCATCGTCGGCGAAGTGCGCGGACCAGAAGCGTTTGACCTGCTGCAGGCCATGAATACCGGTCACGACGGCTCGATGGGCACATTGCACGCCAACAATCCACGTGAAGCCCTCTCTCGACTGGAATCGATGATCACCATGGGCGGCTTTTCGCTGCCATCACGCACCATTCGCGAAATGATCTGCGCCTCTGTCGACGTCGTCGTCCAGGCCGCACGATTGCGTGATGGCTCGCGCAAAATCACCCACATCACCGAAGTCATGGGGATGGAAGGTGACGTCATCGTTACTCAAGACCTGTTCATCTACGACATGACCGGCGAGGACGCGAAAGGCAACATTGTCGGCCGTCATCGTTCGACCGGGATCGGCCACCCCCAATTCTGGGACCGCGCCCGTTACTACGGCGAGGAAAAACGACTGGCCGCCGCTCTGGACGCAGCAGAAGTCGCGAACGAATCCGTCAGAGCCTAAAGCGGGAGCGCGCTTTGCAGATTATCGCCGTCTTTTTCCTGGTCGCGGTCGCTATAGGCGGCGTGGCATACGTGTTCGTCTATCCGTCCCTCTCCGGCGAACGCAAAGCCGAACAGCGCATGCTGAGCGTTGCCAAGACTGAGCCAACAGCGCGCGCAGCGCGCGGGCCACAAAAATCCCGCCGCGACACCATTGAAACCACGCTTAAGGATTTCGATGAGCGTCACAAGAAAAGCAAAAGAATTCCGCTAGCGGTCCGAATTACGCGGGCCGGCCTGACGTGGTCCAAACGGCAGTTTGCAATAATCTCAGCTGCAATTGGCTTGGCCTTCTTCGTTGCGGGCTCGCTTTCCGGCGCGGGATTGATAGGCGCAACAGCCCTGGGATTTGCCGGTGCCTTCGGCGTCCCGCGTTGGCTGCTGGCCTATTTGAAAAAACGCCGTGAGTTGAAATTTCTGGCGGCGTTTCCGGATGCGGTCGATGTCATCGTGCGCGGCGTCAAAGCAGGATTGCCCTTGCATGATTGCGTAAGAATGATCGTAGCCGAGGCGCCGGAGCCGCTGAGGACAGAATTTCGCATTATCATGGAAACGCAAAGCATCGGCATCCCGCTGGGTGATGCCTGCGCTAAATTGTATGAGCGCACGCCACTGCCGGAGGCAAACTTCTTTGGAATTGTCGTCGCGATCCAACAGAAGGCCGGCGGCAACCTGTCGGAGGCTCTCGGAAACCTTTCAAAGGTGCTGCGCGACCGCAAAAAGATGAAGGCCAAGATTCAAGCCATGTCGCAGGAAGCGAAAGCTTCCGCCGGTATCATCGGTGCACTTCCGATCGCGGTGATGACATTGGTCTATCTCACCAGCCCACAATACATCTCGTTGCTGTTTACCAACTCCATGGGTCACCTCATGCTCGCTGGTTCCGCAATCTGGATGACGATGGGCGTGCTGGTCATGAAGAAAATGATCAATTTCGATTTTTAGGCCGCAGGCAAAATGCTCGATATCCTGATCAACGCGCTGAATGTCCAGACAGTCACGATGGTGCTTGCGGCCGTCGCGGCCACTGCCACCGTATTGACGCTCGCAATGCCGTTCGTATTTGCCGATCCGCTCGACAAACGCATGCGCGCGGTGGCTCTCGAGCGCGACAAGATTTGCCAGCGTGAACGCGAGCGCATGGCGCAGGAAAATCAGAAGGTCAAGCTACGGCAGTCGCCGAAACAATACGTCCAGACCATCGTCGATCGCTTCAACCTCACCAAGTGGGTTGGCCAGGAGGAAGCGCGCCTTAAGTTGGTGCAAGCAGGCTACCGTGGTCAGGCGCCATACGTTACGTTTTTGTTTGTTCGCATGATCACGCCGATCGCGGCCTTTCTGTTCGCGGTCATCTATCTTTTTGTCTTGCTCAAACTTGACTATCCGAACATGGTCAAGATCGGCATTTGTATTGGCGCCGCCTATATCGGCATGCACTTGCCGCTGCTGCTGCTCAAGAACAAAATCAAGCGTCGCCAACTATCCATCAAACGCGCGTTTCCCGACACGCTCGACCTGCTCCTGATCTGCGTTGAATCGGGCATGTCGATCGAGGCCGCGTTCAGAAAGGTCAGCGACGAGGTCGGTACACAATCTGTGGCGCTGGCGGAAGAACTCACGTTGACAACTGCAGAACTGTCTTATTTGCCGGACCGTCGCCAGGCCTATGAGAACCTCGCCAAGCGAACGGATCTCGATGGCGTGAAGTCGGTGTGTATGGCCTTGCAACAAGCCGAACGCTACGGCACGCCGTTGGCCACCATGCTGAGAGTCATGGCGCAGGAAAATCGCGACATGCGCATGTCGGAAGCCGAGAAAAAGGCCGCCGGGCTGCCGCCGAAGCTCACCGTGCCAATGATTCTATTCTTCCTGCCGGTATTGTTCGTGGTCATTCTTGGACCGGCGGCGATCAAAGTGATGGCATTGCAATAGCGGCCGGGCCGCGCGCGCATACAACTTCGAATGTCTGGCAAAAAACGATCAGGAGCCGGTGTCTGGTCCCGGCCCGTAAGCGCGGCCCATTTTCTTCCAATCGCCTTGCTGCGCGAGCATCTGTTTTAAATAGGCGACGTTGGCTGCAGCTTCATTCTCGGGCAAATCGGCGCTGGCGATTTTTTCCGCTTCGGGAAATCTTCCTCGCAGGCCAACAACCAATGCAAGGTTTTGGCGCACTTTCGGGCCCGCGTTCGGCTGCGCGACGGCACGGCGGAGTGTCAGCTCCGCGTTTTTCAAATCCTTGGTTAGCATATACGACAGGCCAAGATTCGAAAGGACCGCGGGTTCGTCGGGCACCATTTTCAGAGCGTTGGCATAGTGACGTTGTGCCTCAGCGTTTCGGCCCATCTGATCGAGGACGGCTCCTTGCACGTTGAGAATGCGCCAATCCGGATTGTCGGGCGTGTGTGCGCGATCGAGCGCTTCGAGCGCCTGTTGGTATTGGCCCGCATCCGCCAATGCGCGACCATAGGCTCCGACCAATGCCATGCTGCTCGGATTTCGGATCGACGCCTGCTCCAAAACGGCGACTGCTTGGGCGCGTTGGTCGGTTGCCCGTAATGCCCGCGCGTAGGCGATCGCCGCATCGGGCTCTGCGGGGTTTTGACGGTAACGAGCGCCCAGGGCGTCCAGTGAACGGCGTGCGTCAGCTTGATTGAGCGACGCTGTCCCAATTGAACCGGTGGTGTCCGCCGCTCCCATATTGGAGCAGCCGCCAGCCGAGGTCGCCAAAACGGCCGCTACCGCGGCCGATGCAAAGAGACGATGGGCGTGGGTTTTCAGCAGCATATTCGAGCAATAAAACGTTAACCCTAACGGTTGGTTAACTTGTAAGACTCTCCCCCTATAGGGTTTATGATTGCACCAATGGACCTCGGCCTTTCCCCGCATGAAATGGGAGTGCAGGCGCGGGCGCGCACGTTCGCCGCGCAGCTCGCGTCCGCGCGCGCCGCGGCCATCGACCGTGACGAGCAATACCCCTGGGACGTCGTAGAGGCCCTGAAAGAGGCCGGCTTCCTCGGCATGACTCTCCCAGTGGCCATGGGCGGTCAGGGCCGCTCCTTCCTCGATGCTGTCCTGGTGATTGAGGAAATGGCCAAGGCCTGCACCGTCACTGCGCGCATTGTGGTCGAGACCAATATGGGCGCGATATCGACCGTGATGTCCTATGGCAACAAGGCGCAGAAGGAGCTGGCAGCTCGGCTGGTCCTGGACGGCGACAAGCCCGCGATCTGCATCACCGAGCCGGATGCCGGCTCCGACACCACGGCAATGACCACCCGGGCAGACAAACGCGGCGACACTTACGTCCTCAATGGGAAGAAGCACTGGATCACCGGTGCCGGGGTCTCGCGCTTGCACCTGATATTTGCCCGCGTGTTCGACGAGCACGGTGAAGAGCTGGGAATCGGCGGCTTCCTCGCCGTGCGCGGGGAATCCCAGGGCCTGCGCATCGGCAAACGCGAGCAGACTATGGGCCTGCGCGGCATGCCCGAAGGCGAAATCATCTTCGAAAATCTGGAAGTCCCGGCAGCGATGGCCATCTTGCCGCCGACGGGCTTTCGCCGCGGGTTCGCCGACTTAATGAATGCCTACAACAGTCAACGCGTCGGCGCCGGCACAGTCGCAATGGGCATTGCTGCAGGCGCGCTGGATCTTGCATTGGCGTGGGTGAAGACACGCGAACAATTCGGCCGTCCGATCGGTGAATTCCAGGGCCTTCAATGGATGCTCGCCGACATGCAGACCCAGCTGACCGCCGCGCGCTTGTTGCTTTATCAGGCCGCGCGCTCGCGCGGCCCCGGCAACAGCGTATTTCCCGATCCCATGCTGGCAGCGCAGGCGAAGATTTTCGCTTCTGAAACAGCCATCAAGATCGTCAACGATGCGCTGCAATTTTTCGGCGCGCGCGGGTATTCGCGCGAATTGCCTTTGGAACGCATGGCACGTGACGTGCGCATGTTCACCATCGGCGGCGGTACCGCGCAGGTCCTGCGCACGCTGGTCGCATCGAAAATGCTCGGCTGGAAGCTGCCACAAACGCGCGACGGTTATGCGCCGAAGCCAGCAATGCGGGACGCCGCGGAGTAGCCATGCATCCTGTCTTCGCAAGCTCCGGCAAAACGCAGGCTGTGCCGATCTGGTTCGTTAGCACCGCGAACTTTGCGGAAACGATCGGGGTCCTCGACGACCGCGCACACGTGTTCATTCGCGCTGCGGGCTACGAGCCCAAACCCGGCCGTCATCTCATCATACCTGGGCCGGACGGAAAGCTTGCGGCCGTCTTGTTCGGGCTCGAGTCCGAAGGCGAACCGGTGAAGGATCTGTTCAGGCCGGGTCAGCTTGTTGGGCTTTTGCCGCCAGGCACCTATCGTTTCGCCAATGCGCCGCATAATGCGCGGCTGGCGGCTCTGGCCTTTGCACTCGGGGCCTATCAATTCACTCGCTACCGAAAGGCGGAAGCGCGGGATGTACGGCTGGTTTTGCCGGACGGTGTCGACGGCGAAGACCTCACCCGTATCGTCGAGGCGGTGACGCTTTGCCGCGATCTCATCAACACGCCGTCCAACGACATGGGTCCGGCCGAATTGGAAGCGGCCGCCCGCGCACTCGCCAAGCAACATTCCGCCAAGGTACAGGTCACGAGCGGGGACGCGCTCGTCAAGAATTTTCCGCTCGTCCATGCCGTCGGCGCTGGCTCGGCGCGCGCGCCACGCCTAATCGATGTCACTTGGGGCAAGGTCAGCGATCCGAAGATTACCCTGATCGGCAAGGGCGTTTGTTTCGATACGGGTGGTCTCGATATCAAGCCCGACACCGGCATGTTGAATATGAAGAAGGACATGGGCGGCGCGGCGACCGCACTGGCACTAGCACATATGATTATGGCGCGGGGCCTCAAGCTCCGCCTTCGTGTGCTTATTCCCGCTGTCGAAAACTCGATTTCCGCTACGAGCTTTCGTCCGCGCGACGTTTACGTTTCGCGCAAGGGGATTTCTGTCGAAATTGGCAATACGGACGCAGAAGGCCGCCTGATCCTGGCCGATGCCCTTGCGCTGGCGGACGAGGACAAGCCATCGCTGATCGTCGATTTCGCGACCCTCACCGGTTCTGCTCGCGTCGCGCTCGGCCCTGATGTGCCTCCGTTCTTCACGGACGACGATGCGCTTGCGGACGAGTTCATGCGTGCGGGCGCCGCCGAAAACGATCCGATTTGGCGCATGCCGCTGTGGCGGCCTTACGAGGCAATGCTCGATTCGAAAGTCGCCGATCTCAACAATGTCGGAACGGGCGGCCATGGCGGCGCAATCATTGCGGCGCTGTTTCTGCGCCGCTTTGTGGCAGCACCATCCTGGTTGCACCTTGATATTTTTGCATGGACACCATCGGCCAAGCCTGGACGGCCGGAAGGAGCTGAGTGCCAAACGGCGCGCGCCCTTTATGCAATGCTCAGCGCGCGCTATTCCTGACATGGTCGCGCTCGACCCCCGCATTAATCCATTCCGCCCCGAGGTCGCGGCGAAACATTTACAAGGCAAGGTCGAGGCCAAACGCTTCGTCGAAGGCACCCGCTACCAGGTGATGGAGCCGCTTACCGATCTACGCCGCGCGCCAGATCATGACGCAAGGCTGACGACCCAAGTCGTGCTCGGCGAGTGCGTGATGATTTATGAGACCACCGAGGAAGGCTGGGCCTGGGGCCAGCTGGAAACCGATGGGTATGTCGGCTGGCTATCAGCAAATGCCCTCGGGCCAACGGGTCCTGCTCCAACCCACAAGATTTTCGCGCTCCGGGCATTTGCGTTCCCCGCGCCGGACATCAAGCTGCCCCCAATTGCAGCGCTGCCCATGGGGGCAACGCTCGCCGTCGCGCGGCAAGATGAACGCTTCGCTGTCACTGCGACCCGCTGGCATGTTCCGATCGCGTTTTTGGCGTCGATCAAAATGCGCCAATCGGATTATGTCGCGATCGCCGAACAATTTCTCGGTGCACCGTATCTATGGGGCGGCAAAACTTCGCTCGGGCTGGATTGTTCGGGTCTCGTCCAGGTCGCGCTACAGGCTGCCGGCATCGTGTGTCCCCGCGACAGCGATATGCAGGAACTGGCACTTGGCAAATTGTCCTCGCTCGCAAGCCTCCGCCGCGGGGATTTGGTTTTCTGGAAAGGCCATGTCGCGATTGCCCGTGATTCCGAAAATCTGATCCATGCTAACGCGCATCACATGATGGTCGCTAGCGAACCGGCCATACAAGCGATCGCGCGCATCGCGGCAGCCGGAAGTGAAATCACTGCAGTGAAGCGCGTAGCCTAGTCCAAAAGTTCGGGGATCCGCGCGCGATTAAGCTTGATCCATTGCAACCCAATAATCATCGGACTGCTACGCATCTTATTTTGATCGAGGGCTTCAACCGCCGAATCGATCGACACGCGATGGACAAATAACTTTTCTCCATCGGGTGTCGTCAGCGGGCCTTCTTGGACTTTCGTAGCGTCGACAGCGGCAAGAAAGACCGTGACCTCCTCGTCCGTGACGCCGGGTGTACTGAGAAACGTGAGCAATTCGAAAAGCTTTTGGGGTGCGATGCCGGTCTCTTCCGTGCATTCGCGCCGTGCCGACTCGATGAGAGATTCGCCAGCCTCCACGCGTCCCGCCACGAACTCGACCATGTCGCCACGACCGTTGGCTAGGTGCGCCGGCAGGCGGACCTGCCGGATCAGTACGAGCTCCTTGCGTACAACGTCGATCGGGATGACCACCACGACCTTGCCGCCGGCGAGCACGTCGCGTTCCTGTACGACCGGCGGGTCTTCGCTCTTCAGCGTCATACGGTAGCGGTGATAATCGCGATAGGCCTTTGCGAGCAGCTGCGGCGGTGACACAACAATGTCCGCTGGGAGATCGGCAAGGTCTCGACGCTTGGACATGGATTATTACTGCGACACGACGCCTTCAGGGGCGGTTTCCAGATTGAAGGCGGCGGCAAACAATGCACGCGTATAGTCGGTCTTTGGCGCCTTGAACAATTCTGCCGCCGCGCCCTCTTCCACCGCTTTTCCGTTGCGCAATACCAAGAGCCGGCTCGCCAGCGCAGCCACCACGCGCAGGTCGTGCGATATAAACATGTACGTCAAGTCGCGACGCTTCTGCAGGTCACGTAGCAAGTCGACCATTTGCGATTGAATGAGCATGTCCAGCGCGCTGGTGGGTTCGTCGAGCACGATAAAAGTTGGCTCCAGTACCAGCGCACGCGCAACCGCAATACGCTGACGCTGACCTCCTGAAAATTCGTGCGGATAGCGGTGCCGCGTCTGGACATCGAGTCCGACCTCGGTCAACGCCGTGACAACGCGCTGCTCGCGTTCTGCAGCGGACAGGTGCGGATGATGCACCTTAAGGCCTTCTTCGATGATGTCCGATACGGACATGCGGGGTGACAATGAGCCGTAAGGATCCTGAAACACGATCTGCATATTTCGCCGGAAGGGCCGCATCTCCTTGAATTTGAGACCCTGGATACCATTGCCCATGAATACGATAGGGCCATCGGACGAAATCAGCCTCAGGATAGCAAGTCCAAATGTCGTCTTGCCGGACCCGGATTCGCCGACAACGCCGAGTGTCTCGCCTTTGCGTAATTCGATGCTGATGCCGTCTACCGCCTTAATGTGTCCGACCACCTTGCGCATAATGCCGCGCTTAATGGGGAACCACACTTTCAGATCTTTCGTTTGGACGACAATCGGAGCATCGGGACACGGCGGCGCCGGATCGGGCTTTGGCTCGGCTGCGAGCAACGCGCGCGTGTAGAGGTGCTCAGGCGCTGTGAAGACCCGCTCAACCTCGCCCTGCTCAACGATCTTCCCACGCTGCATGACGCACACCCTGTCTGCAACTTTGCGAACGATGCCGAGATCGTGGGTGATGAATAACATCGACATGCCGAGCCGCTGTTGCGTGTCTTTCAACAATTTCAGGATCTGCGCCTGGACGGTGACGTCGAGTGCGGTGGTCGGCTCGTCGGCAATCAGCAGGTCCGGCTCGTTAGCGAGGGCCATGGCGATCATCACGCGTTGGCGCTGCCCGCCGGAGAGCTGGTGCGGGTAGCTGCCCAGCCGGCCTTGCGGGTCGGGAATGCCGACCTGTCCCAACAATTCAAGCACACGGGCCCGCGCCACGGGCCCAGTAAGCCCTTGATGCAGCAGCAAAATTTCTCCGACTTGTTTTTCGATCGTATGCAGCGGATTGAGCGAGGTCATCGGCTCCTGAAACACGATGCCAATGTCGTTCCCGCGCACATGCCGAATGTCGCGCTCCGACATCGTCAATAGTTCTCGACCATTGAAATTGATCGAACCGGATGGATGATGCGCCGACGGATAGGGCAGCAACTTCATCACCGACAGAGCTGTCACCGATTTTCCCGAGCCCGATTCGCCGACGAGCGCCATCGCCTCACCCTTGCGGATGTCGAACGACACACGGTCCACCGCGAGCACTTCGCGCGCGCCGGTGCCGAAGGCGATCGAAAGATCGCGGACTGACAGAAGTGTCTCGGATGTGCTCATCGGAACGTCTTTCTGGGATCGAAGGCATCGCGCACCGCCTCGCCGATAAAGATCAATAGCGAGAGCATTAGTGCGATACTGAAAAATCCTGTGAAGCCGAGCCACGGCGCCTGCACGTTGGCTTTGCCCTGCGAAAGCAATTCGCCAAGGGACGGTGATCCGGGTGGCAAGCCAAAGCCGAGGAAATCGAGGGCGGTCAATGTCATGACCGACGAGGACAAAATGAAAGGCAGGAACGTCATGGTCGCTACCATGGCGTTGGGTAGCAGATGGCGGAAAATGATGACGGCGTTCGAAACACCAAGCGCGCGCGCCGCCTGGATATATTCGAAATTACGTCCGCGCAGAAATTCCGCACGCACCAAGCCTACCAGCGACACCCAGGAAAACAAAAGCAAGATACCGAGCAACACGAAGAAACCCGGCACCAGCACCGAAGAAATAATCAGCAACAGATACAGTGACGGAATCGAAGTCCAAATCTCGATGAAACGCTGGAATAAAAGATCGGTCCAGCCGCCAAAATAGCCCTGCACCGCTCCGGCGGCGATACCGATGACCGACGATACAATCGTGAGCGCCAGTCCAAACAACACAGAAATACGAAATCCGTAGATCAGCCGCGCAACCACATCGCGTCCGCCGTCATCGGTACCGAGCCAGTTCGTCTCGCCCTCACCGCATTTGGCGAAACCGTGGGTGGCGGCATATTCGCAATCCTTTTGCGTCAGCAACCATGTCGGCTTGGAAGGGAACGGCGACGGTGGCTTGCTGACCTGTGTATTGTAGGAGAATCGAATTGGCGGCCAGACGATGGTTCCACCTTCCTTCTCGATTAATCCCATCAGATATTCATCGCGAAAATCAGCTGCTGTGCCAAACAGGTTTGGGTCCTGGATTTTTGCGAAGGCAGTGTCCGGATATGTAATGACGGCCGGGAAAAAGAATTTCCCGTTCACGTGGATGAAAATCGGCTTGTCGTTGCAGATGAATTCGGCAAAGAGCGACACGATGAACATCGTCATAAAAAGCCATAGCGCACAATAGCCGCGTCGGTTGGCCTTGAAATTCTCCCAGCGCCGCTTGTTGAGTGGTGAAATCGCGATCGCACGACGCGTCGGCGGCGCGGCCAGTCCCATCGGAGATACGGCCGTTTCAGGCGGCTTGATGCCAGCGCGCACGTCCACCTCAGACCTCCCGCGTCTCGAAGTCGATGCGCGGATCGATCCACGTGTATGTGAGATCTGATATCAGGTTCACGATCACGCCGATAAGCGACAAAATATAGAGTGTGGCGAACACAACCGGATAATCGCGATTGAGGACGCTTTCGAAGCCCAGCAAGCCAAGCCCGTCGAGCGAAAAGATCGTCTCGATCAATAACGACCCTGTAAAGAACGCATGTACGAATGCGGATGGAAAACCCGCGATAACAATGAGCATCGCATTTCGAAACACGTGGCCATACAGCACCTGATTGTTGGTGCAGCCTTTGGCGCGTGCGGTCAGCACGTATTGCTTGCGGATTTCCTCGAGAAACGAGTTCTTGGTCAGCAATGTCATCGTCGCAAAGGCAGATAGCGCCATCGATATGATCGGCAACGTCAGATGCCAGAAATAATCCAGGATCTTTTGCCACCAGGGTAATTGCCACCAGTTCTCGGAAACAAGGCCACGCAGCGGAAACCAGTCGAAGAATGAGCCGCCGGCAAACAGGATGATCAACAAAATCGCAAACAAAAAGCCCGGAATCGCATAGCCAATCACGATTATTGTCGAGGTCCACATATCGAAGCGTGAACCATCGTGCATGGCCTTGCGGATGCCGAGCGGGATGGAAATCAGGTATGTGAGCAAGGTCATCCAGATGCCGAGTGACATCGAGACCGGTAATTTTTCCTTGATCAGCTGCAACACGCTGACATCGCGGAAGTAGCTCTTGCCGAAATCAAAGCGCGCGTAATTCCATAACATCAGCCCAAACCGCTCGTAAGCGGGCTTGTCAAAGCCGAATTGCTTCTCAAGTTTCTTTATGAATTCCGGATCGAGCCCTTGCGCACCGCGGTACTTCGAGCTGGAGGCATCGATCTGAGACGCGCCCTGGGCCAGGCCGCGGCTACCAAAATCGCCGCCGGGGGAGCCCGAAATGCGCGAGGTCGCGCCGGTGTCGGCGCCGGTCAATTTGGCAATGACTTGTTCTACCGGGCCGCCTGGCGCGAATTGCACCACGACGAATGCCACCAGCATGATCCCGAACATCGTCGGGATGATGAACAGCAGGCGTCGGATGATATAGGCGCTCATAAGCCCTCAGTATGTCATTCCAGCCCGGCACGAAAGCCGCGACCTGAAAACAAGGGCGCGGCCTGAAACAAGATACTCAGCCTAACCTTTTTGTCCCAACTTCGCTGCCTTGTCGCGGTCGGACCACCAGGTCTCGGGAATTCCCCGGAAATAGCGGGGTTTGCCAGCGGGATACCCGAAGACATCCCAATAGGCGATCCAGTGCGACGCCTTATACCAATGCGGTATCCAATATCGGCCAGAGCGGATGACGCGATCGAGCGCCTTGCAAGCGGTGGTGAGCTCGTCGCGGGTCTTTGCAGCGATAATGATGTCGACGAGCATATCCACCGCCGGGTCCGCGATACCCGCAAGGTTTTGTGTGCCTTTAGTCGCCGCTGCTTGCGACGCGAAAAAGGTGCGCAATGAGTCGCCGGGAGTAGCCGAAAAGCTGAAACGCTCCACGGTCAGGTCGAAGTCGAAATCGTCGACGCGGGCGCGGTACTGGACCGGGTCAACAAGACGCAAGGTCGCCTCGATCCCGAGCGTGCCGAGATTCTTGATGAAGGGCAGATGATGCGGCTGGAAAGTCGGCTCGTCACTCAGGAACTCGATCGTGAATTGCTGCCCGCTCGGCAGAAATCGCTTCCCATTCTTGATCGTACAGCCCGCGTCGGCAAGCAATTGCGCGCCGCGCCTTAACCATTGCCGGTCTTGTCCCGATGCATCGGTGATCGGAGGCAAATAGGCTTCGGCAAAAACTTCATCCGGTAGTTTTCCGCGAAACGGTTCGAGCAATACAAGCTCGGCGGCATCGGGTTTGCCTATCGCCATCATCGGTGAGTTCTGAAACACCGAGTGAGTGCGATCGTACGACCCATACATGATGTTCTTGTTGGTCCATTCGAAATCGAAGGCATCGATCAGCGCCTCGCGCACGCGCCGATCCTTGAATTTATTGCGCCTCGTATTGATGAACCAACCCTGCGCGCCCGACGGCGTGTCATCTGGCAGGACTGTGCGCTTTACCTTGCCATCCGTGAACGCGGGAAAATCGTAACGTGTCGCCCATGTCCGCGACGTGAATTCTTCTCGGAACAAATAATTTTTGGCAGTGAAACCTTCGAAGCCAACCTCCCGGTCGCGGTAGTATTCGAAGCGTACGATGTCGAAATTATTTTGTCCGCGCGAAACCGGAAGATCGGCGCCCCACCAGTCTTTCACGCGCTCATACTCGATGAAATGGCCAACCTGAAAGCGCCCGACTTTGTAGATGCCGCTTCCGAGTGGGATATCGAGCGTGGATTCGTCAAATGGCTTCTTCGAATAATAGGCGCGCGAAAAAATCGGTAAAGAAGCGACGAACAAGGGCACGTCGCGCGCGCGCTTGTCGGCGAAGCGCACAACGAGCGTACGATCATCGATCACTTCTGCTCCGTTGAAATCGCGCAATTGCTGCGTGATGATTGGATGGCCCTTTTCCTTCAACGTCGTTAGCGACCAAACGACGTCATGCGCGGTAAGAGGCGAGCCATCATGAAATTTTGCTTCCGCCCGCAGCGTGAAGCGATAAGTCAGACCGTCATCCGAAATGCGCACACTGCGCGCAGCAAATCCGTACATCGCGTCGGGCTCGTCGCCTGATCGCACCATCAGGCTCGCGAAGGTGAGTTCCATGCCCTGCGCGGCGTCGCCTTTTAGAATGTAACTGTTGAGCGAATTGAACGTCTGGAAAGACTGATTGAATTGCCGATTCGGACCAATCTGGGAAAATACACCACCTTTCGGCGCGTCCGGATTGACGTAGCTGAAATGGGGAAAATCTGCGGGGTATTTCAGATCGCCGAACGCCGACATGCCGTGGCGGTCGGCATTCTGCGCCGCTGCGGGAGCACCAAAACGTCCCCCGACGCTCGCAGCTGTCGCACCGGCGAGAACCGTCAACGCACGGCGGCGGCTAAGTTTCATGACGTCATGACCGCTGCGGCACCTTCGCCGCCTTTTCCGCATCCCACCACCATACGGTCGGAAACGCCGCCGCTCCGTATTTGGGCATTGTCTCGGGGTGACCAAAGCGGTCCCACCGCGCAGTGCGCTGCTTGCCGTAGGTCCACTGCGGCACGACGTAGAAATTCCACAGCAGAACGCGATCGAGCGCCTTCGTTGCGGCGACGAGATCGTCGCGATCTTTGCTGAAAATCACGCGCTCGATCAGGGTATCAACCGCTGGATTTTTGATCCCGATAAGGTTGCGCGAGCCGGGCCGATCGGCGGCCTGCGAATTCCAGAAGTCGCGTTGTTCGTTGCCCGGCGACAATGATTGCCCCCAAGACGCGATGATGATGTCGAAATCCCACTGCCGCAGCCTGTTTTCGTATTGCGCGGAATCGACCACGCGTACGTCCACCCGCATGCCGAGGCGTTCGAGCGAAGGCTTGTAAAACAACACGAAACGTTCGGTGGCCGGATCGTCCACCAAAAATTCGAAACGAAAAGGTTCACCACTCTTGGTGTTGACTAACTTGGTATCCCGGATTTCATAGCCAGCGTCACGGAGCAATGCCAGCGCTTCCCGCAAATTATTGCGAATGGCCTGCTGGTCGCCGCCGACCGGATTGGTATAGGGCTTGCTCAGCAGATCCGCTGGAATTTTGTCGCGGACGGTATCCAGGATCGCCAGTTCCTTGCCCTCGGGAACCCCCGATGATGCGAGTTCGGTCCCTTCGAAATAACTCGATATGCGTTTGTACTGTCCGAAGAAAACCTGCTTGTTCATTTCTTCGAAATCGAAGGCAAAGTTGAAGGCGCGACGCACTCGCAGGTCCTTGAACTTGTCGCGCCGGGTATTGAAGGCGAAGGCCTGCATGCTACCGGAATTGCGGACGGGGAATTCCTCCAGCACCACGCGCTTGTCACGAACGGCTGGAAAATCGTAGGAGGTCGCCCAATTCTTGGCACTGTTTTCGGTGCGCCAATCGACCTGATCGCCCTTAAATGCCTCAAGGGAAACGGTGGAGTCGCGGAAATATTCGAAGCGAATCGTCTGGAAATTTCGGGTACCGATAATCACCGGAAGATCCTTGCCCCAATAATTATCGACCTTCTCGTAGACCAACGAGTGGCCTGGCGAAAACTCTTTCAAACGGTATGGCCCAGACCCGAGCGGCGGCTCAAGCGTCGTCTGCGTCACGTCTCTCTTACGACCCGACTTGTCAGAACCTTCCCAATAATGCTTCGGCAATACCGGCAGTTGCCCGACGATCTGCGGCAGCTCGCGATTGCCGGGCCCATCAAAGGTGAACGTGATCTCGCGTTCTCCGATCTTTTCCACTTTAGTGACATGACGATAATAGGCTCCGTAAAACGGACTGTTCGTCCTGAACACGTCGAACGAAAAAACGACGTCGTCCGCCGTCACCGGCTTGCCGTCATGCCAGCGCGCTTTGGCATTCAAGCGATATGTAACCGACGAATGATCGTCCGGATGACTGGCAACTTCGGCGAGGAGCCCGTATTCGGTCGAAACCTCATCGAGTGCCGGCGTCATGAGTGTTTCCATGAACTGCTCGGTTCCAAGCGCGATGCTGCCCTTCACACCCGAGACGACCGAATTGAAATTGTCGAAGGTACCGAACGCGATCTGACGCACGGTGCCACCTTGCGGTGCATTCGGATTGACGTAGTCAAAATGCTTGAAGCCTTCCGGATATTTAACGTCGCCGAACAGCGACAGCGCATGCTTCCAATCCTGTGATTGCGCTGCGGCGCGCCTGATGAACGATGAGGCGCCGATAGCACCGAAGGCGGGCGCAACGAACGTCCCTGCGGTGGCACGCAGGACAGACCGACGGCTGAATTTCATACGGGAGCTCCGCGCACCAAATACTCTTCGTGATGCAATCGCCGGGGATTATGTCGGTTTTTCGGTACCCTGCCAGCCTAGGCCCGGTGCGACAGATAGCTCTACCGTCAAATTGTCGTGGTTTAGCGCCGCACTAGACGCTCAAACGAACGGCCGGGCAATGGGCCCGGCCGTTTGGTTACGACGCTGTAATCCTGGCTACTTCTTGGCTGGCTCGCCGCCCGCCGGAGCGTTCTCCGCGGCCTTCGGCAGAGGAACGGGATTGTCCGCAAGCGTATGCAGGAAATCGATCACGTCGGCACGCTGCTCTGGGCGCGACAGGCCGGCGAATGTCATGGCCGTCCCTGGAATATAGCCACGCGGGTTGGCGAGAAACTTATAGAGTTCGTCGAAGGTCCAGTTGCCGCCCTTGCTCTTCATCCCGGCCGAGTAATTGAAGCCAGCTTCGGATGCACGCGGACGGTTCACGATATTCCACAGATTGGGGCCAACCCGATTGGGGCCGCCCTTCTCAAATGTATGGCAAGCCTGGCACTGCTTGGCGACGCCCTGGCCCTTTTCGATCGAGGCCTTGGCGAGCAGGGTATCGACCGGCGGATCCGCCTCTTTGGCTGCGCCCGCTTTTTCGCCTTCGCCCTGCTCCTTGACCGCAATGTTGAAGCCGGGCTTGGCCGGCTTCTCGGCGCGAAAATCGCGCCGGCGCCAATGTTGAGGGCGAGCGTGATGAGGCAGGTGGCGAGGATGGCGCCGAGGATCTTGTTAAGTTCGAAGGAATTCATCGAATTACGGCTCCCGGAGCGGGACGTGATGGTGCGGGGCGTTCACCGCCAGGGCCCCAGCGGCGGCGATGAGATACCGGTTTGCCCGGGCTCTGGCAACCCGTATAAGCGCCTGCGGCATTTTCGACATCCGTTATTTGCGGCCGGGCGACCCGGCAACCCCGATGGCCGACGCAATCATCCTTATCCCGGCACGCCTCGCGTCCACGCGTTTGCCAGGCAAACCGCTCGCAGACCTGCATGGTTTGCCGATGATCGTTCACGTCTTGCGACGCGCCGAGGCCGCTCGAATCGGCGCGGCCGTGGTCGCGACCGACTCGGAAGCTGTGGCTGCGGCGGTGGAAAAAGCCGGGGGCCGCGCCGTTATGACGCGCAGCGACCACGTATCCGGCTCGGACCGAATCTACGAAGCTTTGGAAGCTCTCGACCCGGAGCAGCGCATCAGCATCGTCGTCAACGTTCAAGGTGATCTGCCGACAATCGAGCCCGCCGATATCCGGGCCGCACTCAACCCCCTTGACGACGAGCAAGTCGACGTCGCCACCCTCGCCGCCGTCATTGTTGACCCGCTCGAACGAACAAATCCAAATGTCGTGAAGGTTTCGGGGCCGAAGGTCGCGCCCAACCGTCTTCACGCCAAAACTTTCACGCGCAAAAATGCGGCCGGCGCCGGCCCACACTATCACCACATCGGCCTTTACGCTTATCGGCGCCCAGCGCTGGAACGGTTCGTCAAATTGCCACCTTCTGTTAACGAACAGCGCGAAAACCTCGAGCAATTGCGCGCGCTCGACGCCGGCATGCGTATTGATGCCATGGTCGTGAAGAGCGTTCCGCTCGGCGTCGACACGCCCGAGGACCTCGCTAAAGCGCGCGCCATGCTTGCCGGTTGACTCAAACCTGAAGGTCTGCGTACGGATCGCGTCCAAAGGAACGGCCGATGGCAAAAAAGAAGATCATCTATCAAGGAGAGCCGGGGGCGAATTCGCATCTTGCCTGTCGCGAAGCCTATCCGGACCACGAGCCGATACCGTGCCCCACCTTTGAGGATTGCTTTACCGCACTTGTCGCCGGCGACGTCGATCTTGGCATGATCCCGATCGAGAATTCGGTCGCTGGGCGCGTCGCTGATATCCACCATCTGATGCCGACCGCAGGCCTGCACATCATCGCCGAATGGTTTCTGCCAATCCGCAATCAGTTGATGGCACCGAAAGGCGCGACCCTAAAAACGGTTAAGACCGTGCAAAGCCACGTGATGGCGCTCGGACAATGCCGCAACATCATTCGTGAATTGAAACTCAAGCCGGTGGTGGCCGCCGACACTGCCGGTTCGGCACGGGAAGTCTCGGAAGCCAAGGACCCTACGCGCGCTGCAATCGCCTCGCGGCTGGCTGCGGAAATTTATGGCCTCGATATCTTGAGGGAAAACGTCGAGGACGAGACGCATTCGACCACGCGCTTCGTCGTTCTATCGCGCGAGAAAAAATGGGCGCAGCCCGGCAAGGGCAAAATCATCACAACATTCGTGTTCAGGGTCCGAAACGTTCCGGCGGCACTTTACAAGGCGCTTGGCGGGTTCGCGACTAACAGCGTGAACATGACCAAACTCGAAAGTTACATGGTCGGTGGCAATTTCTTCGCGACCCAGTTTTATGCCGACGTTGAGGGTCACCCCGACGACCGCGCTCTGGTGTTCGCACTGGAAGAGCTTGCGTTCTTCTCGAAGGAATTAACGGTGCTCGGGGTTTACCCCGCACACCCGTTCCGCGACACCTTCAAGGAAGAAAAAGATTGAGGCCGCGGGCTGTCACACCGCGACGCGGCCGAGGAAGCCCTCGATACCGCGTTGAAGGCTCGTGGCAGCGGCCTCAACGGTATCCGACGCTTCGAGCACCTTGCTAGCCGCGTTGCGCGTATCGCCGACAGCCCGCGTGACCTCATCCAGGACACCGACCATACCCTTCGCGCCTTGCGCTGCGCTCGCCACGTTGTGCGAAATCTCGTCGGTCGCGCTGTCTTGCTGCTGCAGTGAAAGCGCGACGGCCGAGGTGTAGCCATCGATTTCACGCATGCGTTCGGTATTGCGGCGAATCGCGTCGACCGCAACGCGAGTCGAGCTTTGCACCGCCTCGATCTGGCCTGCGATCTGCTCGGTCGCTTTCGCAGTTTGCACGGCCAGCGATTTGACTTCCGACGCGACGACGGCAAATCCGCGGCCTGCCTCACCGGCGCGCGCGGCTTCGATCGTGGCATTGAGCGCAAGCAAATTGGTTTGTCCGGCAATATTGCGGATCAGATTGACGACGTCGCCGATCTCCTGAACTGTGTCGGTGAGGCGTGTCATCTGTTCATTGGTGGTGTGCGCTTCCACAGCCGAATGCGATGCGACTTCTGCGGCTTGGCTAATCTGGCGGCCAATCTCCCCGATTGAGGCGATCAGCTCTTCAGCTGCGCTTGCCGCAGCGGTCATATTAGAGGCGGCTTCGTTCGAGGTCTGGGCGGCGCCGGCCGCGCGCTCAGACGTTCGGCCGGACGAATCTGACAATGTTACCGCAATCGACTTCAGCGCTGCGGTGCTTTCTGTGACAGTGCGCAAAACAGCCGCGACACTTTCGCGGAACGACCGGATTTCTGTTTCGATCTCCACGCGGCGGCGCTCCTGTTCGGTCAGCGCCGCGCTTTTCCGCTCGGCATGGATGCGCTCGGTGATGTCATCATGCGTGCCGATCCAATATTGGCCACCTTTAATCGGCCGATTGACGACGAGCACAGAACGGCCGTCTGGTGTTTCGACGATCCGGTTCATGGACTCGCCCGTGCGCACGGCCGCTAAAATCTCGGCGCGGTATTTCTGCGGATCGATGTTGAGGCTGCCGGTCGTTATTCGGTTTTGAATGAGGTCCATCAGCGAGCAGCCGGCCTTCACGACG
Source organism: uncultured Alphaproteobacteria bacterium (assembly GCA_963722125.1). Lineage (GTDB taxonomy): Bacteria > Pseudomonadota > Alphaproteobacteria > Rhizobiales > Xanthobacteraceae > Pseudolabrys. The sequence goes on from CAVRJW010000005.1 coordinate 1,071,533, forward strand.
CTGGACGACAGGCCGTACATCTCAACATAGCGATCATTGCAGACGAGCACCTTTTCGTGCGCGTCGAACAGCACAACTCCTTGGGTCATATTGTTGATGACCATCGACAGCAGCCCGCCGTCACCGCTGCTGACGGCCGCGGCGCGATGTCGCTTACGGAGCGCAAGCGCGGCCAATGCCAATCCGCCAAAGATGGCGATGGCGTAGATCTGCCAGTTCGGGTCCAAGATGTTGGTCAAGACAGCCCCACCCGTCCGATCGCCGGTTTTTATAGAGCTGTAAGCTTTTAATAATTGTTAACCGGAACCGCTCGTCACGCTGACCGGTGCTGGGCCTGCTCGAAACGTGCGACGAAACGCGGGGAAAGCTTTCGGAGGCGGTCCATATCGACCCGGCCGGAGCGTGTTATGTAACTCATGGCGAAATCGACGGGCTGCAACTGCATTTGGTGGGCGAAGTGCTCGTACCAGTTTGCGCTGCCATTGGCGCCCGTAACAAGTTTCTCCAGAATCGGGCGCCGTGTCGCTTCGTAGGTTGAGAGCGCTGTATCAATATCATCAGGATACGCGGCCAGCGCTTTGTCGAGCGCAATTGCGTCTTCCATCGCCAATCGCGTGCCGGAACCGATTGAAAAATGCGCGGTGTGCAAGGCATCGCCGATGAGGACATGGCGGCCGACAGACCATCGTTGGTTGTGCACGATCGGAAATTGACGCCAGATCGAATTGTTCGAAATCAGTTGATGGCCATCGAGTACCGGCGCAAAAACCGATTCGCAAACGCTGCAAGAACGAGCCTCGTCCATCTGCTCGAAGCCTGCTCGCGAAAACGTGGCTTGATCGATCTCGACGATAAAAGTGCTTAGATCTGGTGCGTAGCGATAATGGTGTGCATTAAACGCGCCGAGCTCGGTTTCAATGAAGGTCTGCGTCAGTGTCTCAAAACGTTTGGTGGCACCGAACCAGGCGAAGCGATTCGTGAGCAGGCTCATGCTTGCACCAAATTCTTTTTCGTGGCTCCGTCGCACCAGTGAATTGACCCCGTCGGCGCCGACGATGAGATCGGCGCCGGCCAATTCATCGAGACTTTTCACGGCGCGCCGGTAGTTTGGCTGCACTCCAACTGAATGCGCGCGCTCCTGCAACAAATTCAGCAGCTTGAGGCGGCCAATTGCGGCGAAGCCCACGCCGTCGATTGTCACGCGCTCGCCACGATGAACGATCGCGATGTCACTCCATGATTCCATATGCGGCGCAATCGCCGAAAAAGTTGGCTCGTCGTCCTCGCGCAAGAATTCCAGCGCCCTGTCGGAAAACACCACGCCGAACCCGAACGTGGCGTCAGCCGGATTCCGCTCGATGACGGTTACATCCGCGTCGCGTCGGCGGCGCTTGATTAAATAGGCGAGATAAAGTCCCGCGGGGCCGGCGCCGAGGATGACGATACGCATTAAATTCCAATCCGAGCTCAATCCACCTCATCCTGAGGCCGATAGAGACAGAAAATCAAATCGTCTGGTTATAGGCGCCCACTTCCGGATGGGTACGCAGCACACCATCGACGGCTTTAAACATATCCCGCATGCGCTGCTCGGATACCGGGCTTTCGACCACCACAACGAGCTCCGGCTTGTTGGACGAAGCGCGCACCAGGCCCCAGGTCCCGTCTTCAACGGTGACGCGCACACCATTCACCGTGACCAATTCGCGAATCGATTGGCCCGCGACTTTCGTGCCATTCGCTTTTGCCGACTCGAACTCTTTCACCACCGCGTCCACGATGCCGTATTTCTTCTCATCATCGCAATGCGGTGACATCGTCGGCGATCCCCAGGTCTTTGGCAGCGCCTTGCGCAAATCCGCCATGCTCTTCCCCGGATTACGATCGAGCATATCGCAAACCGCGAGCCCGAAAATCATGCCGTCGTCGTAACCACGGCCGAACGGCTTGTTGAAAAAGAAATGCCCCGACTTTTCGAAGCCGGCGATTGCGCCGAGCTCATTGACGCGCCGCTTGATGTAGGAGTGGCCGGTCTTCCAATAGTCGACTTTGACGCCATTCGCTTTCAACACTGGATCGGTCAGGAACAGCCCGGTCGACTTCACGTCCACCACAAAGGTCGCGTTCCGGTGGAGTGTCGACATGTCGCGCGCGAGCATCACACCCACTTTGTCGGCGAAGATTTCTTCTCCCTCGTTGTCTACAACGCCGCAACGGTCTCCGTCGCCGTCGAAGCCGAGCGCGACGTCGGCCTTGTTCATAAGCACTGCATCGCGCATGGCATGCAGCATCTTCATGTCTTCCGTGTTGGGATTGTATCGCGGGAACGTATGGTCGAGATTGCAGTCCAGCGGCACCACCTCGCAACCGACCGCCTGTAATATTTTCGGCGCAAACGCACCCGCGGTACCGTTACCACAGGCGGCGACTACCTTGAGCTTGCGTTTGAGCTTCGGCCGCTTGGTGAGGTCGGCAATGTAGCGGTCGGGGAAATTCTCCACAAAGACGTAACTGCCACCCTCTTTGAAATCGAATTTTGCCCCTAAAACAATTTCCTTGAGCCGCTTCATTTCCACAGGCCCGAATGTGAGCGGGCGGTTGGCCCCCATCTTCACCCCGGTCCAGCCATTGTCATTGTGAGAAGCCGTAACCATCGCGACGCACGGCACGTTGAGCTCGAACTGGGCAAAATAGGCCATCGGTGTGATCACGAGACCGATGTCATGCACCTTGCAGCCCGACGCCATCAGGCCGGAAATCAGCGCCATTTTCACCGACGCGGAGTAGCTGCGGAAATCGTGACCAGTAACGATCTCCGGTTTCACGTTCAATTCGCGAATAAGGGTGCCGAGACCGAGCCCCAGGGCCTGAATGCCCATCAGGTTAATTTCTTTTTCGAGAAGCCAACGCGCATCGTATTCGCGGAAGCCTGTCGGCTTTACCAACGGCGATGATTCATAGGCGTAGGTATTGGGTTGCAGCGCGGATTTCGGTGTTGGAAACATCAGGTCCTCGAACTAAGAGCGGCAGGAATCCAATACCCTAACGCCGGAGAGGCGCAAAGCGCTTCATCCAAGTCATTTCGCTGTTGATAGCTGAAGTGGCAGCCTACTGTTCGAGGACGAGGCGGCCGTTAGCGTATTCGTAGCGCTTGAGCCGTGACAGAAACGAGACACCGAGCAAGTTTTTTGCCAGCGCCTCATCGGGCAATACGATGGCCGGCACGTCATACACCGTGATGCCACCGACCTCGATACGCTCGATCTTGGCTGGCGCGGCTTTGATCTTTCCATTGGCCGTGACGGCGGTGGCGGTGTAGTCGCGAGGCTGCAGGCGTATGCCGGCCTGCGCCGCCGAGGATTCGCGCAGCACGACGAGCGACGCACCGGTGTCGACGACGAAATCGACGAACCGTCCCTCGACCCTCGCCTCAACCTCAAAATGACCCTGGCGGTCCGCTTCGAGCATCAGACTACGGCCTGAGCTGCTCGGTTCACGTGGTTCGTAAGACGGCTGCACGACCGCCGCTTGGACATCAGCGGGATGTTCGATGGTGTTGTCGGCGAAACGCGCGACATACCCACCGATCACAAGCAACGCAGCAGCGAAAAACAGGAGCGGACGCATGGTAAAGCCCGATGATGCAGGCAGAGTTCTGGCACGCGGGGATCAAGGGTGGCTTAACGCGCCAAAAGGACTTCGCGCGCTTTCAGGCATAGTGAGTCGGCGGTAAGCGGATTCCCGACAATTGAAGCTATTCGCCGCAGGACCCACCGAAACGATTGGCGCCGAGGCTATTGGCCGCGCGGCTTGGCGCGGCGGGTGGCCGGCGCCGTCAATGGATCGTCCGGCCAGGGATGCCTCGGATAACGGCCGCGCAGGTCGGTCCGCACGTCTTTGTAGCTGCCCCGCCAAAACCCCGGCAGATCGCGCGTCACCTGAACCGGCCGCTGCGCCGGCGACAAAAGCTCGACCAGAAGCGGCACACGGCCGCCGGCGATCGTTGGGTGAACGGCCAGCCCGAACATTTCCTGCACGCGGATCGAAAGTTTCGGGCCTTCTTCGGCTTCATAGTCGATGGGGACTTGCGAGCCGGACGGCGCCGTAAAATGTGTCGGCGCCTCGGCGTCGAGACGTTTACGCAGGTTCCACGGCAGCAAGGCGTCGAGCGCCGCCGCGAGATCGTCCGCGCCGATCTGCGAGAGCGCGGTCTTACCGGCAAGATAAGGTGCCAGCCATTCGGTGGAAGCGGACGTCAACGCGTCATCGGACAGGTCAGGCCATGCATCGCCCTCGGCGCGGCGCAGGAATATGACGCGATTGCGAAGCTGAAGCTGGGCTTTGCTCCACGGCAACTTGCCGATGCCGAGCGCAGCGACGCCCTCCGCCAATAGCCTCGCGCTGTCGGCATCCGGCGCGACCTGTTTCGTCTGCTCGGCCAGCACCACGGCGCCGAGACGCCGGCTCCGCCGCGCACGCAATGCGGCGGAAGCGCCGTCGAAGGTCACTGCTTCGCGATCCTCGATCTGGCTTGAGAAACGCGCCTCGATTTCGGCGAGCGTTATCGGCGCGGCCAGCACGATGCGGCTCGCGCGCCGCAGCGCCGGTCAGTTCGGCTATCACCAGAAACGGCTCACGCGCGAGCACCGACGCGGGATCGACCACGCCGCCACGGCCATTTGCCAAGAGAAACGTCCCGCCACCACCGCCGCGATTGCGAGCGATGCGGTCCGGGTAGGCGAGCGCGAGAAGCGAGCCGGCAGAATCGTCGCCGACCTCTTTTTTGGCACCGGCCGTTTCAGCCCACCGCTTCACCATTGCACGCGCATCTTCTGCACGGCGCGAGCGATCGCGCCGAAATTGATCGAGGCGATGCCGCAGATCGACGTCATCGCCGCCCAAGCCGCGTTCGGTGAGAATGGCGGCGATATTTGCAGCGAGCCCGCCGGCACCTTCGACGGCGGCGTCGACCACCATGCGCGCAAGCCGCGGCGGCAGCGGGAGCGCGCGCAGTTTACGGCCCTCCTCGGTAATGCGGCCGTCGGCGTCGGTCGCACCAAGCTCAACAAGGAGGGCCCGCGCTTCGCTGAGCGCCGCCTGCGGTGGCGGATCGAGAAACGCCAGTTTTGACGGGTCGACTCGCGCCCCACTGCGCCAGATCGAGCAGAAAAGACGACAGGTCGGCAGACAAGATTTCCGGGCGCGTATAGGGCTCTAGCGAGCTTGTCTGCGGTTCGTCCCACAAACGATAACAAACGCCCGGTTCAGTGCGTCCGGCGCGGCCGCGGCGTTGGTCGGCGGCGGCGCGCGAAACGCGCACCGTTTCGAGGCGGGTTACGCCAACATCCGGTTCATAGCGCGGCACGCGCGACAGGCCACTGTCGATCACAACGCGCACGCCCTCGATGGTGAGAGAAGTTTCGGCGATCGAGGTCGCCAGCACCACCTTGCGCCGGCCTGCCGGTGACGGCGAAATAGCACGGTCCTGCTCGCGAGCATCAAGCGCGCCAAAAAGCGCGACGATGTCGGTATTCGCAGTCGGTCACGCGTTCCTTCAGCAGTGCTTCGGTGCGGCGGATTTCGCCCGCACCCGGCAGAAACACGAGGAGCGAGCCGCTCTCGGCGCGCAGCGCGCGCACGGCTGCCTCCGCCACCTGCCGCTCGATTGGCGCACGGGCGTCACGGCCGAGATAGCGCGTGTCCACCGGATACGCCCGGCCTTCGCTTTCGACCACCGGAGCATTGCCGAGCAACGTCGCGACACGGGCGCCATCGAGCGTTGCCGACATCACCACCAGCTTGAGATCGTGGCGCAGGCCCTGCTGCACATCGTACGCAAGAGCCAGCCCGAGATCGGCATCCAGCGACCGCTCGTGGAATTCGTCGAACAGCACCGCAGCAATTCCCTCGAGGGATGGATCGTCAAGTACGAGCCGCGTGAAGACGCCTTCGGTCACAACCTCAATACGCGTGCGCTTGGTCACCTTCGACCCGAAGCGCACGCGCAAGCCGACGGTATCGCCAACTTGCTCGCCCAGCGTCGAGGCCATGCGTGCCGCGGCGGCGCGGGCCGCGAGCCGGCGCGGCTCCAGCACGAGAATTTTCTTGTCTTTCGCCCATGCTTCTTCGAGCAGCACCAGCGGCACGCGCGTGGTTTTGCCCGCACCGGGCGGAGCGACCAGCACGGCGGCATGATTGCCGGCAAGCGCGGCCGTCAAATCCGGCAGCGCCGCGTCGATTGGCAGAGATGTGTCGAAGGTTCGCATTGACTTTCAGAGCTATCATCCGCGCCAACGGATGATCCAGTAACCGCGGGATATCAGAGTGACGCGAAGTCGGTGATTACCGGGTCCCCCGCGCGAGCGGGGGACGACAACTTTTTGGCAATGAGGATTGCGGCTGTCATCAGGTGCGCGCCCGGCCAATGCTCTCGTAAATGAAGCCGTGTCGGGCGATTTCATCCGGTCGATAAACATTGCGCAAATCAACCAGCACCGGCTGCGCCATGATCATCTTCAGGCGTTTGAAATCCAGCGCCCGGAATTGCTCCCACTCGGTGACAATCACCAGCGCCGAGGCGCCTTCGGCACAGGAATAGGCGTCGTTACAAAATGTAACGTTGGTGAGGCTGCTCTTGGCCTGCTCCATACCGATCGGATCATAGGCGCGCACCTTCGCACCCATATCCTGCAACGCAGTGATGAGCGGGATCGACGGCGCTTCGCGCATATCGTCGGTGTTCGGCTTGAAGGTGAGCCCCAGCACTGCGACCGTTTTCCCGCGCAGTTCGCCGCCAAGCGCCGAAGACACCTTGCGCGCCATCGCGCGTTTGCGGGCGTCGTTGACCGCCGCCACCGCCTCGACGATGCGCAGCGGCGCGGCATGGTCCTGCGCCGTCTTGATCAGCGCCACGGTATCCTTGGGAAAGCACGAACCGCCGTAACCGGGGCCGGCGTGCAAAAATTTTGAGCCAATGCGATTGTCGAGGCCGATGCCGCGCGCGATTTCCTGCACGTCCGCGCCGACTTTTTCGGCGAGATCGGCAATCTCATTGATGAATGTGATCTTGGTGGCGAGGAACGCGTTGGCGGCGTACTTGATCAGCTCGGCCGTGCGCCGGTCGGTGAACAAAATCGGCGAGCGATTGAGATAGAGCGGCCGGTACAATTCACTCATGACCTCGCGCGCGCGCGTATCCGCGCTTCCGATCACGATTCGGTCGGGATGTTTGAAATCCTGGATCGCGGCGCCTTCACGCAGGAATTCAGGATTGGAAACCACCGCACATTCGGCGTCGGGCCGCGTCTCGCGAATGATGCGCTCGACCTCGTCGCCGGTGCCGACCGGTACGGTCGACTTGGTGATCACCACTGTAAAGCCGTTCAGCGCGCGCGCAATCTCGCGTGCCGCTTCATGGACGAAGCTGAGGTCGGCGAAGCCATCGCCGCGGCGCGAGGGCGTGCCCACCGCGATGAAAACCGCATCGGCAGCGGCAACCGCGCCCTGAAGTTCTGTCGCGAATTTGAGGCGGCCGGCGCGCGTATTGGCCGCGACCATGTCGTTAAGCCCGGGCTCGTAAATCGGCATTTCGCCACGAACCAGGGCCGCAATCTTCGACTTGTCCTTGTCGACGCAGGTCACCTCATGGCCGAAGTCGGCGAAGCAGGCGCCGGAAACAAGTCCGACATAGCCGGTGCCGATCATGGCAACGCGCATGGAATATCCATCATGAAGGTGACAAACCGTTTCCGGTCAAAGCCGAATGCGACTGCATAGCAGACGTAATCCACAGTGGCGAGAGGTGCAGGACAATAAGCATTTTCTGTGGCCACAAATTCTGGCGGATTGATTAACGCAGCGTCCGGGGCCACATTCGAAGCCATGCCAGCCCCCGCCAAATCCAATACCGCCAAATCAAAGACGAAAACCGTCGCGCCAACGTCCGTTCCAGCGAACCCTCGCCCGCTCAAGAAGGGCGATCACGTGTTCCTGGTGGACGGTTCCGGTTACATCTTCCGCGCTTACCACGCGATCCGGTTCGAGCCGCGCGCGCCGGACGGGACGCATGTGAATGCCGTCTACGGCTTCTGCAGCATGCTTTGGAAGCTCCTCAAGGAAATGAAGCCGGATGAGCGGCCGACCCATCTCGCCGTGATTTTCGACAAGTCGGAAAAGACCTTCCGCACCGAGATGTACAAGGAATACAAGGCGCATCGGCCGCCTCCGCCCGACGACCTCATTCCGCAGTTTCCGCTTATCCGAGATGCAGTGCGCGCCTTCGATATCCCGTGCCTCGAGCAAGCCGGCTATGAAGCCGATGACTTGATCGCGACTTACGCACGCATCGCCTGCGAAGCCGGTGCGACCGCCACCCTCGTGTCATCCGACAAGGATCTCATGCAGCTCGTGAACAAATGCGTGGTCATGTACGACACCATGAAGGATGTCCGCATCGGCATTCCGGAAGTGGTCGAGAAATTCGGCGTGCCGCCGGAGAAGGTCATCGAGGTGCAAGCGCTGATCGGCGATACGTCCGACAATGTGCCGGGCGTGCCGGGCATCGGCGTGAAGACCGCGGCGCAGCTCATCGGCGAGTATGGCGATCTCGAAACGCTGCTCAAGCGTAGCGGTGAGATCAAGCAGGACAAGCGCCGCCAGGCGCTCATCGACAATGCTGAATCGGCCCGGATCTCGAAAAAACTTGTCACGCTTGACGATAAGGTGCCGCTCGAGGTGCCGGTTGAACAGCTCGGCGTGCGCGAACCGGACTACAAGAACCTCATCGCCTTTCTTAAATCCATGGGATTCAAGACCCTGACGCAACGCGTCGCCGACAAAAGCGGCATCGACGCGAGCCAGGTAAGCGCAGATGCAAAATCGTCGGCAGGTTCGCCGCCGTCCGCCGATACGACGGCATTACCGGAAACGCCGGATAGATCCGCCGCGAAGACGGCGCCCCCGCTGCCACTTTCAGGCGGCGGCAACCGAATCCGACGGCGAGCTCACCCCGATCGCGCTGGTAACCGCGCGCAGCGAAGTTGCACGTTCAGCCAAGATCGATCGCAGAAAATATGAGACGGTCCGCACGCTTGCGCGCCTCAAAGAATGGGTCGCACGTGCACACCAAATGGGTGTAGTCGCGGTCGACACCGAAACGACAAGCCTCGACGCCATGCGCGCGCATCTCTGCGGCTTCTCCCTCGCGCTGGCCCCCAATGAAGCCTGCTATGTGCCCCTCGGGCATCGCGAGGGCGGTGGCGAAGGCAAAGGCGATTTGTTCTCGCCGGAAGCCAAATTGTGCGAAGGGCAAATCCCGGAGCGCGACGCGCTGGCCGTGCTCAAGCCGCTGCTCGAAGATAAAGCAGTCCTCAAAGTCGCTCAGAACATGAAATATGACTGGCTGGTGTTTGCGCAGCGCGGTATCCAGATCGCCGGCTACGACGACACCATGCTGATCTCTTACGTGCTGGACGCCGGCAAAGGCGGCCACGGCATGGACGATCTCGCCAAGCGCTGGCTCAACCACGACACGATCCATTTCCACCACGTTGCCGGCTCCGGAAAGACGCAGGTGACCTTCGATTGCGTCTCGATCGAGAAGGCATCCGAATACGCCGCCGAAGACGCCGATGTGACGCTGCGGCTCTGGTACGCGCTGAAGCCGCGCCTTGCCGCCGATCGCGTCACGTCCGTGTATGAAACGCTGGAGCGCGCAATGCCGTCGGTCCTGGCGCGCATGGAGCGGCGCGGCATCTCCATCGACCGTCAGGTCCTTTCGCGCCTTTCGGGTGAATTCGCGCAGGAACAGGCGCGGCTCGAAGATGAGATCAAGACGCTTGCCGGCGAGCCGCTCAATCCGGGTTCACCCAAACAGCTTGGCGATATTCTGTTCGGCAAAATGAGGTTGCCGGGGGGGACAAAGACCAAGACCGGACAATGGTCGACTGGCGCGCGCGAACTGGAAGATCTCGCCGAACTAGGCCACGCACTGCCGCGGAAAATTCTTGATTGGCGGCAAGTATCAAAACTCCGGTCCACATATACCGAGGCGCTGCCCAATTACGTCAATCCGGACACTAAACGAGTGCACACCAGCTACGCGCTGGCATCGACCAGCACCGGTCGGTTGTCGTCGTCCGATCCGAATTTGCAGAACATCCCGATCCGTACGGAAGACGGACGCAAGATTCGCCGCGCCTTCGTTGCCTCACCCGGCATGAAGCTCGTCTCTGCCGACTATTCGCAAATTGAGTTGCGGCTGTTGTCGGAAGTCGCCGAGGTGCCTGCGCTGCGCAAGGCTTTTCAGGATGGCGTCGACATTCACGCGATGACTGCTTCAGAAATGTTCGGCGTGCCGGTGAAAGATATGCCGCCCGACGTGCGCCGTCGTGCCAAAGCCATCAATTTCGGCATCATTTACGGTATTTCGGCCTACGGCCTCGCCGCCCAGCTCAGCATCGACAAGAACGAGGCCGCCACCTACATCAAAAAATATTTCGAGCGTTTCCCCGGCATCCGCGACTACATGGACGAGACGCGCGAGTTCTGCCGCGACCACGGCTACGTCCTGACGTTGTTCGGCCGCAAGTGCCACTACCCGGACATCAAAAACAGTAACCCGTCGATCCGCTCATTCAACGAACGCGCGGCGATCAACGCGCGGCTGCAAGGCACCGCCGCCGATATCATCCGGCGCGCCATGATCCGCATCGAACCCGAACTCGAACAGGCCAAGCTCAAGGCCCAGATGCTGCTTCAGGTGCATGACGAGCTGATCTTCGAGGTGCCCGAAGCAGAAGTGAAAGACACGATCACTATCGTCAAAAGCGTAATGCAGGACGCGCCCCACCCGGCTGTCGCGCTCCATGTGCCGCTCCAGGTCGATGCGCGTGCAGCCGCCAACTGGGACGAGGCTCATTGAGCCTCGTCGCCTCACCGGGATAATGTTTTCGCAGTCAGCGTGCGAATCGTCTACCGGCGCTTCTTTCTCGACGCCTTGCTTTTTTTCTTCGCACCACGCTTGGCGCTCGCTGCCTTCGCCGGGGCTTTCGCAGGCAATATCGCAATGGCCTCGATCTCAAATAGCGCGCCGGGACGCGCCAGCTGCGATATCGCTACCGTCGTGCTTGCCGGCGGCGCCGACATATTAAAGTGCGCATCGCGCACCTCGCGGAAGATCGAGATGTGCGTCATGTCGACGAGATAATTGTTGATCTTCACCACGTCCTTGATGGTGGCGCCGGCGTCGGCGAGGGCCAGCTTCAGATTCTCGATTGCCTGGTTCGCTTGCGCGCGAAAATCGCCCGCCATGCCAACCAGTTTGTTGTCCATATCGAGCCCGAGCTGGCCGGCGATATAGATCAACCGGTTCGGGCCTGTCGCCTCGACCACATAGCTATAGCCCGGTGGCTTCGCGAGCGTATTTGGATTGGAAAAGCGCACATTCGCAGCCATGGAACACCTCCCTGCAATTGTCGTGAACTCAGCTTTGCTTCCGTTTTGTTTGTGGCCGCCTGGTTTCTTCCAGGAGGCCTAAGGCTCCTCCGAGCCATTTTGTCGTGGGCGCCTGTATCAAGATCGTCAGCAAAATGGCGATGAATGTGACCGATGCGATGATCTGGGCACCGGGCGCTTTCATGCCAAGCAGCAGACCGGCGAGCGCCGCCGGAATGACCCCCGTCTCGCGCGTCCAGCACATGAACAGCATCTCGTTGAAGCTCCATTTCGCACGCCGATCAGGCAGCGCGCAAAGAAAAACCGTCAGCGGCCGAGCGATCAACATAAGGACGATGACGACTATTACGCCTCCCCACCAGTATTGCGCCATGAGATGGAAATCGACCTGGGCGCCGAGGAGAATGAAAATGAACAGCCGCATGATGAATGCCGTCGTCAAGACGTATTCGTCGAGCCTCTGCTGCTCACCTGGCCGCATTTTGAAACCAAACGAATCCTTGTTCCCGATCATGATGCCGAACACGAACACCGCCATGAAACCGCTGGCTTGGAGTCCGTCGGCAGCAAAATAGGCGCCGATCACAGCTACCAGAGTAACAACGGGCGCATATTCGGCGAGAAAGGCCCAGCGTTCATGCGCGATCAACAACGCCGCAAGATATCCGAGTAGCGCGCCAGCGATGATGCCGACCGTCGATTGCTTCAGAAGATCGAACAGAGATGACATTATTGACACGTCAGCAGAGCCCAGGGCGACGGCCAGGACTCCGAACGTCACAATTGCGCCCATGGCATCGTTAAAAGCCAACTCGCTCATGACCGTTTGGGCCACGCGGTCCCGGATTTTGATTTGCCGGAAAATTGGCACCAGCGTTGCCGGATCGGTAGAGGCAAGCGCCGCGCCTAGTAAAAGTGCGACAATCCAGGGCACTCCCAAAACAGCATACGCCGCAATTCCGGTCACGATCCCGGTAATGAGAACGCCGATAGTCGATATGACAACGATCGTGATCCACACCCGTTTCAAAACTTCGAAGCGGAGCGATGCCCCACCATCGAAGAGGATGTAACTCGCGCCGAAAAGAAGAATGATCTGATAGAGCGCCGAGTCCGCCTTGATATTAATGAGTCCCAAAGCGGCTGGACCGATCGCGATCCCGACAACCAAAAATAGGGCCACATCGGGTATCTTGCATTTTTGAGCGATAAATCCGGTGACGGTACCGATGGCGAGGACAAGCGCACCAGAAAGCAATGTTTGTTTTGCGATCTCGATCGCGGGTGTCGCGTCCACGTCAGTTCCCCAAGACGATGCCAGCCGAAACCGTTGCGCAGAATGCTGCACGAGGCCCTGTGAAATAACAAGGCGCCGCACTAACCGCAGGCCGCGCCCGCGGCGCAACCTTCCATGCCGCCAGACGTTACATTACCGCACATGCAGGGACACAGAAGCAGGCCATGTCGGTTCGTGGAAACCAGTTTATTTTGCGGGCCGGTCTCGCTCTTGTCGGCGGGGCTCTCGTTGCGACATTGACATGGTCTACGCCGGCCTCGGCAGGATTCTTCGATCGCCTTTTTGGCGGCTTGCGCCACACATTTGAAGCGCCACATCCGCCCAGTGTGCAATCCTATGCGGATCCAGCAACCGACGGCGGAATGGCAAACGCGCCCTCCGAACGCGGCAGCGGTCCTGCTTCCGCCTATTGCGTGCGAAGTTGCGACGGGCGCTACTTCCCGGTGAGGGCACAGCCAGGATTGAGCGCAGCTGACGCGTGTCACTCATTCTGCCCGGCAAGCCAGACACGGCTCTATTCCGGCAGCACCATCGACAGTGCTGTCGCGACCAATGGCAGCCGCTATGCCGACCTTCCGACCGCATATGTCTATCGCAAGGAGGTCGTCAGCGGCTGTACGTGCAACGGCCATGACGCTTTCGGGCTTGCCCATATCGACCCGAGCAGCGATCCGACGCTGCGCCCGGGTGACGTTGTTGTGACCGGGACCGGGCTCGCCGCTTACACCGGCGGTAAAGGCAATGCTGCCGCCTTTACGCCGGTCGGAAGCTACGCGGGCCTGCCCAAGGGCGACCGCAACAAGTTGTCTGAGCTGAGAATTTCGCGGACCGCGCCGATGGCGTGGGCGACGACACCCAGCGGCGGACACGAGCCCGACGACCGCAACGCCCAACTCGAAAAATAGCCGCTTTTCTGCCATAACCCTCCCCGGCAATTGCATTACATGCCTTGCCGCGATTGACATATTGAACTTCCCAGCACACGGAATGAACGATGCGAAAAACGGCGTTGGCGCTTGCGGTCCTCGTGCTTGGCGGTGTCGCTTCAGGGCAAGCCTGGGCCGCCACCTGCAGCAGCACCGGCAGCTATGAGCGTTGGCTTGAGGACTTCAAGAAGGACGCTGCCGCCCAAGGCATTTCCCCGCGCGTCATTGCCGCAGCAACGCCGAGCATGACATTTGATCAAGCGATCATCCGTCGCGACCACGGCCAGGCGGTGTTCAACCAGACTTTTCTGCAATTTTCCGATCGCATGGTCGGCGGCGCGCGCATCCCCAATGGACTTGCCAAGATCAAGCAGCACGCGGACCTGTTCAAGCGTGTCGAGGAAAAATACGGCGTTCCCGCGCCGGTGCTCACCGCGTTTTGGGGACTCGAAAGCGACTTCGGCGCCAATTTCGGCAACTACAATATTTTGGGTGCGCTGGCGACGCTCGCTTATGATTGCCGCCGGCCCGATTTCTTCCGCCAACAATTACTCGACGCACTGCGCATCATCGAGCGCGGTGATCAGCATGTCGAAGATATGATCGGCGACTGGGCCGGCGAATTCGGCGGCATGCAATTCACCGCCTCCGACTATCTCAAGAATGCCGTCGATTTCGACGGCGACGGCCGCCGCGACCTCATTCACAGCATCCCGGATACACTCGCGTCCGCCGCAAACTTCCTTGTCACGCTCGGTTGGCAACGGGGCCAACCGTGGCTGCAGGAGGTGCACGTGCCAGCCAACTTGCCGTGGCAGGAGGCTGACGTGAGCATCCAGCACCCGCGCTCGAAATGGGTGGCTTGGGGCGTGACGGTTGCGAACGGCTCCTTGCCTTCGGATGACCTGCCGGCGTCGCTCATCCTCCCGATGGGACGCCGCGGTCCCGCTTTCCTGGCCTATCCGAATTTCAAGGCGTTCCTCGGCTGGAATTCCGCGATGGTCTATTCAACGACCGTTGCCTATTTCGCCACCCGCCTGGCCGGCGCGCCAAATGTCGACCACGCGGGCGCAGCGACGATTGCACCGCTGACCACGCAGCAGGTCATGGAATTGCAGACCTTGCTGACCAAGCAAGGCTATGAAGGCGTCGGCGAAGCTGATGGCAAAGTCGGCAACGGCACCCGCAGCGCAACCAGGAAGGCACAGATGAAGCTGGGACTGCCGGCGGATTCCTATCCGACCGCCGAACTCATCGAACGTCTGCGCGCAGGCGGGAATAGCACTTCAAAACGTTAATTCGTTCGCCGCGAGTGGCTAATTTTTGAGCGTACGCCTCGAGATTTCTCGCTGGTCGAGCGCGATAATTACAAGACCTTCATCTTCGATCACATCCGAAAGATTGACCGCCGGGTTGGTGAACCACCGGCCGTTTAATCAGTTGTAGGACGGAACCACGTCCTGCACGTGGTGGAGGATAAACTATGATCAATCGCACGAAGATTTTGTTGCTGGCAACGACGCTGGCCGTTGCCCTGCCGATGAGCGCTAACGCGCAAATACAGCAAGGCGCGCCGGCAAAAGCTGCCCCGGCAAGGGCAGCTGCTCCGCGTGCCGCGGCGCCCGCGCCGCACATGGCGGCGCCACAGCGCATGGCGGCGCCACAGCGTACGGCTGCGCCACAGCGCATGGCTGCACCACAGCGTGCAGCCCCACCACCGCGGATGGCAGCACCATCACGCATGGCGGCGCCGCATACTGCACCTGTTGCACGAGCCGCAACGCCGCATATCGCACCGCAACACGCGACGGTCCCACAAAATCGATCGGCTGCGGTGAATTGCAGCGTGCAGCGGAACGAACGCAATGTGCAGCAGAACGAGGTCCGCCAGCAGCGGGCCCTGCGTCAGCATGGCGCGCAGCCGACCGCGCAAGCACGGACAAATATCCAGGCGCAGCCTCAGGCGAATACGCGTCAAGCGCTGCGCACTGAACGCAATCTGCGCCGAGGCGAAGCTCGCGAATTGCGCCGCCTACCCGCGTCACAGCGGGCGCAACGACTTGAGCAGATCCAGCAGTCACGCCAGCAACGCGCACTGTCGCGGCAACAGCTGGCGCAACCAAACGCTCTGCAATCGCGGTCGAACGCAGCGACCTTGCGTGCCAACCGCCGCGACGGCAGTCCACGCGTGACGGCTGACGCTGCACGTCAGGGCCGTTTCGCCTCGCGCTTTTCTCAACAAGCCGGCGGCGTGAATGGCGTTAACGGGCGCGATCGCTTTGCTCACGTCGCCGCGCAACGCGCCTGGCAGCGCGGCCTGCGCGCGGCCTTCGTGCCGTGGTACGGCCCGGTGTTCTGGCCATACGCGTACTCTGACATCTTCGATTATGCATTCTGGCCCACCGGTTATGACGATGGTTTCTGGGCCTATGCCTATGACGACTTCTTCGACGGCGTATTCTGGGGGCAGTCCGGCCCACCGCAAGGCTACGCTCTGGACGACTCCTATGGTGGCAGCCCACAAGCCGGAGGCTCTCCGGCCGGCGCCTCAATCGCGGGTGCACCTGCTTCGGCGCAGGCGAGCTATGCCTCCGTGCAGGAGCTGTGCAAACAACCCGGTAGTGGCATCACTGCGTGGCCCTTCGCCGATATCGAACGCAAGGTCGGGCTCAATGGCGACCAGAAGCAATTGCTCGGCGATGTGCGCAAGGCGAGCTTGGATGCGGCCGCCGTCTTCAAAGCGTCTTGCCCGGCGGACAATGCCTTCCCTCTGACGCCTCCGGGCCGTCTGGGCGCGATGACAGCACGGCTTGATGCGACCTTGCAGGCCGTGGAAACGGTGCGGCCGGCGCTGGAGAAGTTCTACGACTCGCTCAACGACGAGCAGAAGGAGCGCTTCAACGAACTGGGGCCGAAAAACACGGCAACCAACCCCGAGGCCAACTCTGCCGCACAGACCGCAGATGCTTGCAAGCAGCCTAAGCAAGGTCTCTCCAACCTGCCGATCGAGAAGATCGAGGATGCCCTCAATCCAACCGACGCGCAGGCAACCGGGCTGAACAACTTGCAGGAAGCGACCAACAAAGCGGTTTCAATCATGCAAGCGGCCTGCCCCGACGAAACGCCGATTACGCCGCCGGGACGTCTGGATGCAATGCAGACGCGCCTGCAAGCGATGATCGATGCGGCCAAGACCGTGAAGCCGGCACTCGACAGCTTCTACGCCTCGCTTACCGGTGAGCAGAAGGCACGCTTCAATCGTATCGGACAGCAGCTGTCGGAGACAGTGGGACAGTCGAGCAAAAACTGATCCCGGTTATCATAAAATGAAAAGGGCGGCCGCAATGGCCGCCCTTTTTCTATCGTTAGACTGAATTACTCCGCAGCGATCCGCACTTCCGGTGCTGCCGCCTTGATGTCGGGCGTGACATGCTGATCGAACTTGGCAAAGTTCTTTTGGAACATGCCGACCAGATCGCGCGCGGTCTTGTCGAACTCAGCTTTGTCCTTCCAGGTCTTGAAGGGGTTCAGCAGGTGCGGCTCGACGCCCGGCACTGAGGTCGGCACGGAGAACCCGAAATACGGGTCGGTGCGGAAATCCGCATCCTTCAGGGAGCCGTCGAGCGCGGCCGTAAGCAAAGTCCGCGTCGCCTTGATCGGCATGCGCCGGCCCACACCGTATTTCCCACCGGTCCAGCCGGAATTGACCAGCCAGACATCGACGTTGTGCTTGTTGATATAGTCACGCAGCAGATCGGCATACACCGACGGATGCCGTGGCAGGAACGGCGCGCCAAAGCAGGTCGAGAATTCCGGCTGCACGCCCACCAGGCCCTTCTCGGTGCCGGCGACCTTCGCCGTGTACCCTGAAAGGAAGTGATACATCGCCTGCGTCGCCGTGAGCTTCGCGATCGGCGGCATGACGCCGAAGGCGTCGGCCGTGAGGAAAATGATGTTCTTCGGATGGCCGGCGCGGCCGCTGCGCGATGCATTCGGGATGAAGTCGAGCGGATAGGCTGAGCGCGTGTTCTCGGTCTTCGAACCGTCATCATAATCGGGCACGCGCGTGACCGGATCGAACGCGACGTTCTCCAGGACGGCGCCGAAGCGGTTGGTGGCGTCCCAGATCATTGGCTCCGCTTCCTGCGAGAGCTTGATGGTCTTGGCGTAGCAACCGCCTTCGAAATTGAAGATCCCGTCCGGGCCCCAACCATGTTCATCGTCGCCGATGAGAATGCGGCTCGGGTCAGCCGAGAGCGTGGTCTTGCCGGTGCCGGAGAGGCCGAAGAATAGCGCGCTCTCGCCTTCGTGGCTGACATTGGCCGAGCAGTGCATCGGCACGACGTTGCGTGCAGGCAGATAGAAATTGAGTGTGGTGAACACCGATTTCTTCATCTCGCCGGCATAGGACGAGCCGCAGATCAGCACGATCTTGCGCGTGAAATCGATGGCGACCATCGTGTCCGAACCGTCGCGGCCACCGTGACGCTTGGCGTCGGGTTTGAACGAAGGCAAATCGACAATGGTAAGTTCTGGAACGAAGCCTGCGAGCTCCTTGAGCTCGGGACGAATCAGCAGCTGCCGGATGAAGAGCGAGTGCCAGGCGAGTTCGGTAAAGACCCGGACCTTGATGCGGTAGGTGTGATCGGCGCCGCCATAGAGATCCTGCGCGAAGAGCTTTTTACCTTCGGCATGCTTGACGAAGTCGGCGAGCATGTTGTCGAAGTTCTCCTTCGACATTTTGCGGTTGCCGTCCCACCACACTGAATTGCAAGTGAGATCGTCGACGACGGTATGTTTATCCTTCGGGCTGCGGCCGGTGTGGTGCCCGGTTTCGGCGCAGAGCGCGCCCCCCTCGACCATCGACGCCTCGCCCTGGGAGATGGCGTATTCATAGAGTTTCGGCGCGGTCAGGTTCCAGCGCACCTCGGCCAGATTTTTGAAGCCGAATTTGTCGGCGCCATAGGCACCGTTCCGAACACCCTGCTCTTGCACGCGATTCCTCCCAACTACTCAGGCCGCTTTGTTGCCAGACCCCTCAATGGGCGTTTTGGGTCCGGGCCGCGGCTCCTCAGACGCAAGTATAGCCCCTAGCCTGAAAGCGGGCGAGCATATGCACCAACGGCCCGGAAATGCCAAGGATAAATGCCATGCAAGGTTGCCGATCGACATTGCGCTGCATCAATGTCTCCGGGATAAAATTTCGAGGGGGGAACCGGCCTGTTTACGAATTTAACCGCCGGTAATTACTCGACCAAACCCTTGTCTGTCAGCCATTTTTGAATCAGGTCGGCAATCTGACCGTTGTTTTTGTCCATCATCATCATATGGGAATTACCCTTGATGCCGACCTCGGGCAGATTAACCACATCCGCTTTTCCCCCCGCAGCGCGAATGGCTTCCGCATAGTCGAGGCCGATCTGCCGCATTTTCGGCCAGCGACTGTCGAGCGGGATGTAATCGCCGTAGACGACCAAAGTCGGGATGTCTTTCAGCTTGCCGGCCTGCGCCTTGTCGCCAGCGACCGCCGGCTCGACCGCCACAATCGCCTTGATCTTGTCGGGCCGTGCCTGCGCCACGGTGAATCCGAAGCCGCCGGCCTGGCTGTGAAACAAAAGAACGCAGGGACAGATTTTATCGACCAGCGCGATATAGGCGGCAACGATCGCTTCGTCGGTATTCGTCCACCGCGGCACGATCTGTTTCGTGAAATTGTCGTAGGCCTCGACCGGGAACTGGCTGCCGACGTTCACTTTCATCTTGGCAGGGTCTGCATTCCATGACCCCAAGCCCTGCCCGATGCGGAAGCGCTCGAACGGATTCGCCGTGGTCAGAAAATTCGGCTCGCTTTTCCATACGTCCGGTGGTGCGAAGCCGGAACGGCCACGCTCGACGGCATCCGAATTGTAAACGTCCCAACCTTTTCGGATGAACATATTGAGCCAGCCTTCACGGCCGTCGGGGGTGCTCTCATAAGTGACGCCAGTGAGGCCGCCGCCATGCCACATCAGCAGCGGATATTTCCCCTTGCGATTCTGCGGCAGGAAGTACTGCACGTACATCTGCTCGACCTGATAGAGGCCGTTTGGATCGATCTTGGCCGGAACGCCGCCGGCGCCAAGCACGAGTTCCTTGATCGGCTTGCCGGAAATTTCGACGACGCGGCCGCCGATATGGAATGAGCCCATGTCGCGCAACGCGATCGGCTCGCCGGCGGATGCTGCATTCATGGCGCAAACCGTAGCGGCGCTCGCCACGATGGAAAACAGGATTTTACGCATTGTTTCGCTCCCGGACTTTTATCGTTGAGCTTAGTCTGACTCATCCAGACGAGCTTGGCGATCAAAAGAGAGATTGGCGACAATCGCGGTGCCCACCTGCACGCGGGGTGCACCGAACGTGGGCCCCGGCCCCTTCAACGCGCCCGTGCTTGCTCGGCGAGTTGTTTGAGGACCGCACGCAACGGCCCAGGCGCGTTGACGCGTTGCGGAAACGGGAGCCGCCAAGCCGTGCGACCGCTCTGCAATTCGATGCCGTCGGGATCAATGCCGACGCAACGCCACTCACCATCGGGCGCACCCAGCAGCCTGGTCGCGTAGAGCCGACAGGCGTCGGCGTGGTCGACATTCATGTGCGCAATCGCATCGGCTTCCGCCTCGATCAGCGGCTGTGCATTGGAGATGTCGGTGAGGATGTCTTGCGGCTTGAGATCGACGATGCGGCCGAAGCCGGCGACGAGGTGTGCGCGCGCGATCTCCATTCGGTAGAACGCAAAATCGGCGAAGTTCACAAACATCTCGGCATCCGGATGACGGCGTAGATAGGCGACCGCGGCCGAGGAACCGGATTTCTCCGAGTGTTGGGTGCACGTTCCCATCAGCATTATGCGAGCACCCTGCAGCGGATCGCCCTCCTTTCGCTCATCCAGCATCAGCGACACCCGCGCATCCGCCATGATGTTTTTGGTGTGAAGAGCCAAAGTCGACAGCAAAAACAGCGGGGCGCCATCGACCGCGGTGGCAACGTTGACCAGTGAGCAGTAAGGGTCGCCCGAGCCCGCGGCTAGTGTCGCCAAAGCGCCGGAACGCCCTTCGCGCAGCAGCTTCTTGCCCCCCTGGCGCGGATTGAAGGCGTCGTTGGATGCCATTGCAGTGGCTCGTACGTTAAGGATGCCGGTCCCAAAGCCACGAGATTTCACGCCTTGGGGTTGAATTCGCTACCGAATCACATAGTTGTTGCAAAGAGGCCACATTTCAGACCCCGTTTGTGGGGTTCAAAACGTGCGGGACGTCACGCAAGAGGGGCTCCATGCCGACAATCGCTCTCGTCGACGACGACCGCAATATCCTGACCTCCGTGTCGATGGCTCTTGAAGCCGAGGGCTATCGCATCATGACATATACCGACGGCGCCTCGGCGCTCGACGGTTTCAAGACGTCGCCGCCTGATCTCGCCATCCTCGACATCAAGATGCCGCGCATGGACGGAATGGAGACGCTCAGGCGGTTGCGCCAAAAATCCGATATTCCGGTGATCTTCCTCACCTCGAAAGACGAGGAGATCGACGAGATGTTCGGCCTCAAGATGGGGGCCGACGATTTCATTCGCAAACCGTTCTCACAGCGCCTCCTGGTCGAGCGCGTGAAAGCGGTGCTGCGCCGCGCCAGCCCCAAAGACGGACTCGCGCCCAAAGAGCCCGATTCCACCAAAGTGCTCGAGCGCGGCCTCCTGCGCATGGACCCCGAACGACATACCTGCACCTGGAAAAATGAGCCGGTCACCCTCACAGTTACCGAATTCCTCATCCTGCAAGCACTCGCCACCCGTCCCGGTGTTGTGAAAAGTCGCAATGCACTGATGGACGCGGCCTACGACGACCAGGTTTACGTTGACGATCGCACCATCGACAGCCACATCAAGCGACTACGCAAGAAATTCAAGGTCGTTGACGACGATTTTGAGATGATCGAGACGCTCTATGGCGTCGGCTATCGCTTTAAGGAATAATGAATTCTTGATGTTGCAGGCCATTGGCCGGCCTGACGGAGCGTCGCGGCTTGCGGTAAAATGTCGAGGTCGACTTAAGACCTTCGTCTCCACCCGGCTGGATTGAACGACGTGCTCGATCGAACTGCGGAAATCATGGCGCAGAAAGCCGAAGCCGACCGGCCCGGCGAGGAGACTTCGCGTCCCGAGCCCAAACAGGCTGGCGCCATCTGGCGCATGGCGCGCTCCGTCTGGCAACTCTTCGTTGCGCAAAGCTTCTCAAGCCTCACCAGACGCATCGTCTTCCTTAATCTTGCCGGCCTGGTCGCATTGCTCACCGGCGTACTTTATCTTTCGCAATTTCGTGCAGGCTTGATCGATGCCCGCGTGCAGAGCCTGCTGACGCAAAGTGAGATCATCGCCGGCGCGATCGCAGCGTCCGCCACCGTGGAAACCGATTCCCTTACAATCGACCCCGAACGTCTGCTCGAGCTGCAAGCGGGCGAAAGTTATGGCCCGTCCGATGACACGCTCTCCGGCATCGAATTCCCAATCAATCCCGAGCGCGTGGCGCCAGTTTTGCGGCGCCTCGTCTCGCCAACGAAAACACGTGCGCGCATTTACGATCGTGACGGTGTGCTTATTCTCGACAGCCGCAACCTCTACGGCCGCGGCGACGTACTGCGCTTCGACTTGCCGCCGCCGAATGCGGAAAAGCCCGGCCTTATGGAGCGTGCATTTATCGCGATGCGCCGATGGTTCGGGCGCGGCGACTTGCCGCTTTACAACGAACTCGGCCCTGAAAACGGCAAAGGCTATTCCGAAGTGACCCAAGCGCTGAACGGCCTGCACGCCAGCATGGTTCGGGTTAATGATCGCGGCGAGGTAATCGTTTCGGTCGCCGTGCCGGTCCAGCGTTTCCGTGCCGTGCGCGGCGCGCTGATGCTGTCAACACAAGGTGCAGACATTGACGACATGGTGGAAGCTGAACGGCTCGCCATCGTGAAGGTATTTTTGGTGGCCGCCGGTGTTATGGTGGTTCTCTCGATGCTACTCGCCGGCACCATCGCCGGTCCGGTGCGGCAACTCGCCGACGGCGCGGAGCAAGTCCGCCGCCGGATTCGTACGCGCGTCGAGATCCCCGATTTTACCCGGCGGCGCGATGAAATTGGCGATTTGTCGGGCGCGTTGCGCGATATGACCAACGCGCTCTACACGCGTATCGAAGCGATCGAGAGCTTCGCGGCCGACGTTGCACACGAACTTCGCAATCCTCTCACGTCTTTACGCTCTGCGGTGGAAACACTTCCCGTGGCCAAGACTGAGCAAAGCCGCCAGCGCCTGCTTGCGGTTATCGAGCACGACGTGAAGCGACTTGACCGACTCATCTCCGACATTTCCGACGCCAGCCGGCTCGACGCCGAACTGCAGCGGCAGGAAGCGGCGCCTGTCGATCTCTCTAAATTGCTCGACGCGATCGTGAAGGCCGCCAACGAAATTCGTAGCGACGACGTCAGCGTGACGCTGGCGTTCGAAGGCGCGCCGCAATCGAACTTCAAGGTGCCCGGCCACGACTCGCGGCTCGGCCAGGTCGTCAGCAATCTGGTCGACAATGCCCGATCATTTTCACCGCCGGGCGGTACCGTGCGCATCACATGTCGCCGGCTTAGAAATGATGTCGAGATCGTGGTCGACGATGATGGCCCTGGCATCCAGCCGGAAGCGCTCGACAAAATTTTCGAACGTTTCTACACCGACCGTCCGGCGCAAGGCTTCGGTCAGAATTCGGGTCTCGGCCTTTCGATTTCCAGGCAAATTGTCGAAGCTCACGGCGGGACAATTCGCGTCGAGAACCGCACCGTTGTCGCCGGTCCCGGTGACGAGCTGCGCGTGCTTGGCGCTCGCTTCGTGGTGCGCTTGCCGGCGACGTAATGGCGGCGAACAATTCCACAATCCATGCCTCTGCCGTGCTCGTTGGCGCCAAGGCTGCACTCATCCGCGGTCCATCCGGCGCGGGCAAATCGCGGTTGGTTTGGAATATTCTGACCGCTGCTGCGCAAGGCGCGCTTCCCTTCGCGCGACTGGTCGCAGACGACAGGGCCCACGTGGAATGTTGTTCTGGGCACTTATTGGTTCGCCCAGCGGCGTCGCTCTCCGGCCTGATTGAGATCCATGGGGTCGGCGTTCGGCGGATTGCGTACGAACCCGTGGCCGTGGTCGGTTTGATTGTGGATCTGGCAGCTGGCGACGCGAGCCGGCATCCGGAGCGGGAAGCCAAAAGCACCAAAATTGCCGGGGTTATAGTCCCGCGACTTGCCGTCGCAGGCGGGATGGATCCATTACCGCTGATGTTGGCCGGTTTGCTTATCCCCCGGGTGGGGAATTGACCCGCGCCCGTTAGTTGGCTACCCCCTGCGCCCTCGACATGATCGAGGAAAATTAACCACAACGGGCCTAGGATTGCGTCGCCGAAAACGCACCCTCCGAGCCCCCTTTGGCCCCATCTTTCCGCAGTGCAACAGAGCGCCTATATAGCGGTGGAAGCCCTTGCATTGGGGCTCCGGTTGGGCGTGAATGCGCGCCCTATCGTGCGGCGCAGCGTAGCGCCCGCGAGGAGTTAGGGATGATCGGCCTCGTACTCGTCACTCACGGGCGGCTCGCTATCGAGTTCCGCTCAGCGTTGGAGCATGTGGTAGGACCCCAGCGCCAGATCGAAGCCATTACGATTGGCCCTGACGATGACGTCGAGCAGTGTCGCAAGAATATTCTCGACGCCGTAAAACGGGTGGATAGTGGCGAAGGCGTTGCAATCCTCACCGATATGTTTGGCGGCACGCCGTCCAACTTGGCTATTTCGGTGATGAGCCAGCCCAAGGTAGAAGTCCTGGCCGGTATCAATCTACCGATGCTGATAAAGCTCGCAAAAATACGGGAAATCAGCCCCCTGCAGGATGCGGTTGCGGCGGCGCAAGAGGCCGGACGTAAGTACTGCACCATCGCCAGCCGGGTGCTCAACGGTAAATGAGCCCGCGAGCGTCAGCGGACGACACGCCCGTCGTGCGCGAAGTGGACATCGTCAACAAGAAGGGCCTGCACGCCCGCGCCTCCGCCAAATTCGTGCAGACAGCAGAACAATTTGACGCTGCCGTCACCGTCACGCGCGGCCACGAAACTGTAGGCGGTACGTCAATCATGGGCCTGATGATGCTTGCCGCCGGTCCCGGCGCCACCATCATCATTAAAGCGACTGGCAAAGATGCCGCCGTAGCGGTGGAAACGCTTTACCAGCTGGTGGCGGGTGGTTTCGGGGAAGAGGACTGACCGTCCCCAGCGTCCTTCACCCTACATAAAGAAATCTTTATATATGCGTTGCGGCTTCCCCTCCGGCCTGTTATAGGCACGACCAACCCGTTCACCCCTGTTCGTGTCTGTAAAAGGATTGCCATGACCGCTGCCATGCTGAAGGCCAAAACCGGCGACTACATCGTCAAAGACATCTCGCTCGCCGAATTCGGCCGCAAGGAAATCTCGCTCGCCGAAACCGAGATGCCCGGCCTGATGGCGACGCGCGAGGAATACGGCCCCAAACAGCCCCTGAAGGGCGCGCGTATCGCCGGCTCGCTGCACATGACGATCCAGACCGCGGTCCTCATCGAGACGCTGGTCGCGCTCGGTGCCGACGTGCGCTGGGTGTCGTGCAACATCTATTCGACGCAGGACCATGCCGCAGCGGCGGTCGCCGCCGCCGGCATTCCTGTGTTTGCGATCAAAGGAGAGAGCCTGAAGGACTATTGGGACTACACCGCCAAGCTGTTCGAATGGCACGGCGGCGGCACCCCGAACATGATCCTCGATGACGGCGGCGACGCCACCATGTTCGTGCACCAGGGCTACCGCGCCGAACACCACGACCCCATGTTCCTCGATCAGCACAACTCGGAAGAAGAGGAAATCTTCTTCGCGCTGATCAAGAAGACGCAGAAGGAAAAACCGAAGGGTTACTTCGCCGAACTCGCCAAGAACATCAAAGGCGTCTCGGAAGAGACCACCACCGGCGTGCACCGGCTCTATGACATGCAGAAGGCGGGAACGTTGTTGTTCCCTGCGATCAACGTCAACGACAGCGTCACGAAGTCGAAATTCGACAACCTCTACGGCTGCCGTGAATCTCTGGTCGACGGCATCCGCCGCGGCACCGACGTCATGATGTCGGGCAAGGTGGCGATGGTCGCGGGCTTCGGTGATGTCGGCAAAGGCTCGGCTGCCTCACTGCGCCAGGCCGGCTGCCGGGTGATGGTATCTGAAATCGATCCGATCTGCGCGCTGCAAGCGGCGATGGAAGGCTATGAAGTTGTCACAATGGAAGACGCCGCACCCCGCGCCGACATCTTCGTGACCGCTACCGGCAACAAGGACATCATCACCATCGAACACATGCGTGCGATGAAGGATCGCGCCATCGTTTGTAACATCGGTCACTTCGACAACGAAATTCAGATCGCGCATCTCAAGAACCTGAAGTGGACCAACATCAAGCCACAGGTCGACGAAATCGAATTTCCCGACAAGCACCGGATCATCCTGTTGTCGGAAGGCCGGCTGGTGAACCTCGGCAATGCCATGGGCCATCCAAGCTTCGTGATGTCGGCGTCGTTCACCAACCAGACGCTGGCGCAGATCGAACTGTTCGCCAACAACAAGAACGGCAAGTACAAGAAGGAAGTTTACGTTCTGCCGAAGTCGCTTGACGAAAAGGTTGCGCGGCTACATCTGGCGAAAATAGGCGTCAAGCTGACCGAACTGCGTCCCGATCAAGCGAATTATATCGGCGTGTCACAGGCCGGACCGTTCAAAAGCGACCACTATCGATATTGAGCTTCAGTCCGTTTTCGTCGTCATGCCCGGCATCGTGCCGGGCATGTGCGTTTTTGCGCCATCAATTTCGACATCACCGATGGGGCGGGACGATCAATATCTTGTAGCGTTGCGGAATTCCCGCGATACGAAAAAAATTGCGAACAATCTCAGTCTCGACCTGCTTGGCATCCGGATCGGACGACGACAAATGTCCCTGGCAGATCTTATCCTCGGCCAAACACAATAATACAAATCCATGCTTCGTAATATCGGCGCGGCTCGGCTGCGGCAGTGCCGTTAAGGCGCGCGGCCGATCGGCTGCGTATGTGGTCACGCCGTAAGCGAGATCAGCATCGCCGCCAACAAAACGTAGCGGCCGCGGCGTCGTCAGATGCCAAAGCCGCTCGACCTCGTTCGCTAACAGTCGTGTCTGCGCGGCAGCTGGCGCAGGGCCGGCGACTTGCGCCATAATCGCGATTGCTGGCGATGCGATCAGCATCACGATCGGCAAAAGCGCAGCCCCAAACAGAACACGACGTGCGTCGATGGCGCGCACCGTCATCTCTGTCGATGACAACAGCACGACCGAGAATAGCGAGAAGACCGGCATCGACCATAGCGAATTAATGTCGGCTCGTCCCACCACTGCTCCGACGACCGGCAGCAATAGCGGGGCCCAGAATGCGGTCGCTACAACGCGCCGTTCGTTTTCGCGCGGCCATAAAATATCAGCGAGTGTCTTTCTGTTCGGCCAGGTAATCGCAAACGCGATCATGATCGGCACGGCCACATAACCGAATGCACCCCCGAGATAACCCACCGCGCTGGAGAACGCCTCACCGATCGGTTTATCGCCATGCACAATCAGCGCGTAGGAGAACGGCTCAAATTCGGTATCAAACAGCCAGATGATGTGCGCCCATAGTGCAAACAATCCCGCCGCGATGGTAATCCACGGCGCTGTCGAGCGGAAATAACGAAATCGGTGCCTGTCGACCAGCGGGGCCAAGGCCAACCCCGCAACCAAAAAGATCGACCAATATTTTCCCAGCATGGAAGCGGCTGCGGCGATGCCGGCGAGCGCGGCATAAATTGGGTCGCGGGAGCGGATCGAACGCAAGAAAAAAAACGTCGTTGCCGCCCATAACGGCAACAGCACCGTATTCACATTGAACTTCAGCGCATGAAAATTGAAAAACGGCACAAAGGTCAGAATCGCCAACCCAACGATGCGTTTTTCAATGTCGAGATAATCCGCCGATATTCGCCAGATGATCCACAATGCGATTCCCGGCATAAGCATCGCTAATAAATAGTAAGACCACTCGGTAAGCGGAAAGACCGAGAACCAAAGCCACACCAGCCACGCGGCAAAGGGCGGATGCTTGAGATAACCGAGGCTAAGATCGCGCGACCATGCGACAATCTCGGTCATGTCAGGATGCAGGCCCTGACTGCTCTTGGCGACGATGGCATAGATGGTCCACAGCAATACGTAGACGACGAGCGATGCGAGAACCGTGCGCTCGCGGCGCGCCGGGTCGACGATCGCATCGTGCCAGCGGCTGACCCGCCGGCTGGCAGCGTAAAAGGGCGCAGAAAGTTGCATGCGCGGCTCCTATCGCATGCATAGTGATATTCGTCTATGATACGCGGAATAAACGCCCGTTCGGCTTGAAGCTTGCAACTGCGGGTGTTATCTCGCCGCCATGACGGCGTCTCCTATCCAAAATATCCGTAACTTCTCCATCGTCGCGCATATCGACCACGGCAAATCCACGCTCGCCGACCGGCTGATCCAGCTTACGGGCGGCCTGGAAGAGCGCGAGATGAAAGAGCAAGTGCTCGATTCCATGGACATCGAGCGTGAACGCGGAATCACGATCAAAGCACAGACCGTACGGCTCAATTACAAAGCCCGCGACGGCAAAAACTACGTGCTCAACCTCATCGACACGCCTGGTCATGTCGACTTCGCTTACGAGGTCAATCGCTCGCTCGCCGCTTGCGAAGGCTCCCTCCTCGTCGTCGATGCGAGCCAAGGCGTCGAGGCGCAAACGCTGGCGAACGTCTATCAGGCGATCGATAACGGCCACGAAATTGTTCCGGTGCTCAATAAAGTCGACCTGCCCGCCGCCGAGCCGGCAAAGGTCAAACAGCAGATCGAGGACGTGATCGGGCTCGACGCCAGCAACGCTATCGAGATTTCCGCCAAGACCGGGCTGAATGTTCCGGAAGTGCTGGAGGCGATCGTCACCCGCCTGCCACCGCCAACAGGCGACCGAGATGCTCCCCTGAAAGCATTACTGGTCGACAGTTGGTACGACGTCTATCTCGGCGTCGTCGTGCTGGTACGCATCGTCGACGGCGTCCTGAAGAAGGGGCAGCGCATCCGCATGATGGGCACCAATTCTGCCCATGACGTGGATCGCACCGGTGTGTTCACACCAAAGCTCACGCCAGTGGACGAGCTCGGCCCCGGCGAGATCGGCATGCTCACCGGCTCGATCAAGGAAGTGGCCGACACGCGCGTGGGCGACACCATCACCGACGACCGCAATCCGGTGGATAAGCCCCTGCCCGGCTTTCGCCCGGCGATCCCCGTTGTCTTTTGCGGCCTGTTCCCGGTTGACGCCGCACAGTTCGAAGAATTGCGAGCGGCCATGGGCCGGCTGCGTCTCAACGATGCGAGCTTCACCTACGAGATGGAAACCTCGGCCGCGCTCGGCTTTGGCTTCCGCTGCGGCTTCCTCGGGCTGCTGCATCTGGAAATTATCCAGGAACGCCTATCGCGCGAATTTAATCTCGACCTCATCGCGACTGCACCATCGGTCATCTACAAGATCAAGCTGACGACTGGGAGCGAGCTCGAAATTCACAATCCGGTCGACATGCCGGAGCCAAACCACATCGAAGAGATGCAGGAGCCCTGGATCGAAGCGACGATCCTGACGCCGGACGAATATCTCGGCTCGGTGCTCAAGCTATGCCAGGACCGCCGCGGCGAGCAGAAAGAGCTGACCTATGTCGGCAATCGCGCGATGGTGAAATACGACCTGCCGCTGAACGAGGTGGTATTCGATTTTTACGACCGGCTGAAATCTGTGTCGCGCGGCTATGCGTCTTTCGACTATCACCTCACCGACTACAAGCCGGCCGACCTGGTGAAACTGCAGATGCTGGTGAATGGCGAACCGGTCGATGCGCTGGCTATGCTTGTCCACCGCACGCGCGCCGAGAGCCGTGGACGTGCCATGGCGGAAAAGCTCAAGGAACTGATCCCGCCGCACATGTTCCAGGTGCCGATCCAGGCGGCAATCGGTGGCAAGATCATTGCCCGCGAAACGGTCCGCGCCTTCCGCAAGGACGTCACCGCAAAATGTTACGGCGGCGACGCGACGCGCAAGCGCAAGCTTCTGGAGAAGCAGAAGGAAGGCAAGAAACGCATGCGGCAATTCGGAAAAGTGGATATTCCGCAGGAAGCGTTCATCGCTGCGCTGAAGGTCGACGTCTAGGGGTCCAGCGCCGCAACCGTATTTCCGGCTGGGATGTGTTAATATATATATGCTGACAGGCGAAGTCGGAACGGAACCGCTGGACCGGAGACGTGATGTTCGCTCGTACAATGACCTTATTTGCCTTTTTTGGCTTGATGTCGGGCGCGATCGCTGCGTTCGACGGCATGGCCGTTGCCCAAACGCCCGCAAGCGCTGCGCCCTCACCGCTTCCGGCGCCAAAACCGGCCATGACGGAACAGATGCGAGAGAAAACGCTCTCTGCCAAGGAGCTGTTCAGCGGCAAGCAGTTGCCGTCGGCTGGCAAGTCGATGGCGATCGGCTATTACCCGCGTGGCTGCCTTGCCGGTGGCGTCGAACTCCCGGTAAATGGGCCAAACTGGCAAGTGATGCGGCTATCGCGTAACCGCAATTGGGGCCATCCCAGTCTGATCCAGTTCCTGGAAAAATTTGCCCCACTCGCCAGCAAAGCGACCGGCTGGAATGGCATTTTGGTCGGAGATCTCGCCCAGCCGCGCGGTGGTCCGGCGCCGTCTGACCATGCAAGCCATCAGACCGGCCTTGATGTCGATATCTGGTTTTTGCCGATGCCGGATCGCTCGTTGAGCAAGGAAGAGCGCGACACCCTTCCAGCCATCAATCTCGTGTCCGCGGACTGGAAACATCTCAACCCGCAGACCTGGACGCCGCAACATATTGCCTTCATCAAAACCGCCGCCCAGCAACCCGAGGTCGAGCGTGTTCTGGTGAATGCGGCCATCAAAAAGGAATTGTGCCGCGTCGAAGACAAGGCACACGATAGCTGGATGGCCAAAATTCGCCCCTGGTACGGCCATCACGACCACATTCATGTTCGGTTGCGGTGCCCGGCAAACTCGCCAACCTGCCGCGTGCAGCCGCCAGTCCCGGGCGGCGATGGCTGTAGCGCAAAAGAGCTCGACTATTGGTTCTCCGACAAGGTGTTGAATGTCGTGAAATCCAAACCGTCCCAGCCGGCAAAACCGGTCATGCTCGCCGATTTGCCGGCCGCATGTAAAACTGTACTGGAAGCGCCCGACAACACGACCAGCATGGCCCACGACAAACGCTGATCCCTTTCCGCGTAACGCAAACCGGTTAGCCCTCCAAACGCCGATGCCCCCATCCACGGCCACTGCAAGCGCGAACGATGCCAAAAAGCTGCAGGTGCTTGCCGCACTCGAACGCAAGGTGCTTTGGCTTGCGAGCTGGATGATTCACAGCGCCAATCATCTGCGGGAAAGTGCCGATGGATTGAAGGTTGGCGGCCACCAGGCATCAAGTGCCTCGCTCGCCACTATCATGACCGCACTCTATTTCGACGTGCTGCGGCCACAGGATCGCGTCGCTGTGAAGCCGCATGCGAGTCCGATCTTCCACGCAATCCAGTATTTGTTCGGCAAGCAGACACGCGAACGGCTCGAGGCTTTCCGCGGCTACAAAGGCGCGCAGAGTTACCCATCGCGCACAAAGGACACCGACGATGTGGACTTCTCCACCGGTTCGGTCGGCCTCGGGGTCGCGCAGACATTATTCTCATCGCTCACGCAAGATTATGTTCGTGCGCATGGCTGGGGCCTTGATCGCCCGGAAGGACGCATGATCGCGCTGGTCGGCGACGCGGAACTCGATGAGGGAAATATCTTCGAAGCCCTGCTGGAGGGGTGGAAACAAGGCCTGCGCAATTGCTGGTGGATCATCGACTACAACCGCCAGAGTCTTGATGCTGTCGTGCGCGAAGGCCTGTGGGCACGCTATGAGCAACTCTTCAAAAATTTCGGTTGGAACGTCGTTATCCTGAAGTACGGCTCGTTGCAGCAGGCCGCGTTCAAGGAGCCCGGGGGTGACACGTTGCGCGGATGGATCGATAGTTGCCCGAACCAGCTTTATTCTGCGCTCGTTTTCGCGGGCGGCGCTGCCTGGCGCAAGCGGCTCAACGACGAGATCGGCGACCAGGGCGATGTCAGCAAACTGATCGACAAGCGCAGCGACGATGAGCTGGCGGCCTTGATGAACAATCTCGGCGGACATGACATGCCGTCCGTCCTCGAGGCATTTCACAATGCGGATCCTGAAAAGCCGACCTGCTTCATCTGCTACACGGTGAAGGGCTTCGGATTGCCGTTCGCCGGCCACAAGGACAACCATGCTGGGCTGATGACGCCGCCGCAGATGGAGACGTTTCGCGAGGCCATGCACGTCCGGCCCGGCCACGAATGGGAAAAATTCGAGGGCCTGAGCGTGTCGCAGGAGACGCTACAGACATTTCTCGATGCTGTTCCGTTTGCGTCCATCGGAACGCGGCGCTTGAGCGCACCAACACTGGACGTACCGGATACGCTTCCCGTCACGATTGCTCCGGTGATGGCGACGCAAACCGGGTTCGGCGCGATCCTGAACGAAATCGGCCGTGGTGACAGTGATTTCACGCGTCACATTGTGACGACATCGCCTGACGTCACCGTGTCTACAAATCTCGGCCCCTGGGTGAACCGGCGCGGCCTGTTTGCGCGCCAAGCCATGGCCGACACTTTCAAAAGTGAACACATCCCATCGACATTCAACTGGGAATTCTCGCCCAAGGGCCAGCACATCGAACTTGGCATCGCCGAGATGAACTTGTTCATTCTGCTCTCGGCACTCGGCCTGTCGCACAGCATCAATGGGGAAAGGCTCCTGCCAATCGGTACGCTCTATGACCCGTTCATCGCGCGCGGCCTCGATGCACTGAATTACGCTTGTTACCAGGATGCGCGGTTCATTCTTGTCGCAACGCCATCCGGTATCACGCTTGCCGGCGAAGGCGGTGCGCATCAGTCGATCGCGGAACCTTTGATCGGGCTTGCGCAAGACGGGTTGGCCAGCTTCGAGCCCGCCTACGTCGACGAACTCGCGGCCATCATGGCCTGGGCATTTACCCACATGCAAAAAGACGGTGATGCGGCGCCGTCAGAACGCAATTGGCTTCGCGACGAGACGGGCGGCTCGATTTATCTCCGCCTGTCGACCCGTCCGATCGAACAAATCCAGCGGGAAATGACAACAGAGCTACGACACCAGATCGTCGATGGCGCATATTGGCAGCGAAAACCGGGACCCAATTGTCAGGTGGTGGTCGCCTATACCGGCGCGGTAGCGCCTGAAGCGATCGAAGCTGTTGGATTGATGGCGGAAGACCGCCGCGACGTCGGCCTGCTGGCGATCACTTCTGCCGATCGCCTCAATGCCGGATGGACTGCCGCCCAACGCGCGCGCGAACGCGGACTGGTGCACGCGCGCTCTCATATCGAGCGGTTGTTCGCCGACGTCCCGCCGCATTGCGGCATCGTGAGTGTTCTTGACGGGCATCCCGCGACGCTCGCCTGGCTCGGCGCGGTCGCCGGCCATCGCACACGCGCCCTCGGCGTCGAGCATTTCGGCCAGACCGGCTCGCTCGCCGAACTCTATCGGCACTATGGGATCGACGCCAATGCCATCGTGGCGGCAGCGCAGGCAATTGCACCGGGCCGCCCGATCCGTCATCTCAAGGCGCTGCCCTGAGCTGCGGTTATGTCATGCCCATCCCTAAAAACATCGCGGGAACGGTGAAGATAATGACCCAAAGGATGATGGCGCAGACGATAACGGCGATCGTGTAAATCAGCGCCTTGTCCGCTGGCGGCTTCATCAGTGCGGCGATGCCTGTGTGCAGCAAATAGAGGCTATACAGCCCGAGAATTCCCAGGATCGCGAGCGCGGGAATGATGTTGAACACTCCAGCGAGCCACGCAGCCGTCGGCGCGTAGGCCGACACCTTCATCGCGTTGCCCAGATCTTTCCTCGCGCCGAACGTGCCGGCGAGGAAGTCGATGATATACGCAGCGACAAAAACGCTGACCAGGGAAAGAATATAAACGACGATCGCGCGCAGAAGCCCGCCGAAGATACCGATGCGGTAAGGACCGAACCCGATGATCGAGGTCCCGATGAACGTACATATGGCCGGAACGGCGGCGACAATCATGACATAGTTGGGAAACAGAAAGCCGGGCTCGCCCAATTCACGTTCGATCGCCGCCCATTCCGATTTTGGCTGCAGCAAGATTCCTTTAATTCGTTCCACGAGATTCATGACACACCCCCCATTTGATCCGCGGTTCAATTATAAACGCTTTTGATCGTCCAATATCATCGCCGCTCCTTTTTCCGCAATCATCATGGTCGGCGAATTGGTGTTGCCGGACGTAATCGACGGCATAACGGACGCGTCGATGATACGCAGGCCATCGATTCCAATCACGCGCAGGCGTGCATCGACCACCGCCCGCGCATCATCATCGCGGCCCATGCGCGCAGTGCCAACAGGATGGAAAATCGTTGTGCCGATATCGCCAGCCGATCTCACGAGCCGGGCTTCGTCATCGTTGCGCACCTGCGTTCCAGGCAGATACTCGACCGGAGAGTATTTTTGCAGTGCCGGCTGGGCCACGATCTTGCGCGTGACACGGATTGAATCGGCAGCGACGCGCCGGTCTTCCGGCGTGGCAAGATAGTTCGGGCTGATCGCCGGCGGCTGCGAAGGATCTTTTGATTTAAGCGTCAGCGCGCCGCGGCTGGTTGGGCGCACGTTGGTGACGCTGGCCGTAAATGCGGGAAACGGATGCAACGGCTCACCGAACTTGTCGAGCGAGAGCGGCTGGACATGATATTGGATGTTGGCGCTGCTCTGCGAGGGGTCGGACTTGGTAAAAGCGCCAAGCTGCGATGGCGCCATCGTCATCGGCCCGCGCCGGCGCAGGGCGTAGTTGAGGCCCATCCCGAGGCGGTTGAACAACGAAGCATATGTCTCATTCAGGGTTTTCACGCCCGAGACCTTGAAGATCGTGCGCAGCTGCAAATGGTCGTGCAGATTGGCGCCGACACCGGGTTTGTCGAGCATGACCGGAACGCCGAATTGCGACAACTGCGCCGCCGGCCCGATCCCCGAAAGCATCATGATATGCGGCGAGCCGACGGCGCCGGCAGAGAGGATCACCTCGCCACGGCATCGCGCACTGCGCAGCGTGCCGTTTTGGCGCCAGCGCACGCCGGTCGCGCGCTTGCCGCTGAAGTCCAGTGCCTCGACGAGGCACCCGGTTTCGAGCTGAAGGTTTTTCCGAAACAGCACCGGCTTGAGAAATCCGCGCGCGGCCGACCAGCGGCGGCCGCGTTTCTGATTGACGTGAAAATAGCAAATCCCCTCGTTGTCGCCAGTATTGAAATCCTCGACCGTCGGAATGCCATACTGGTTCGCTGCAGCACGGAACGCGTCAAGAATTTCCCAAGTCAGGCGCGGATACTCGACCCGCCATTCGCCGCCGGCTGCATGGTGTTCGGTTTTTAGAAAATGGTCGACGTGCTTGCGAAAATACGGCCGCACGTCGTCCCACGACCAGCCGGGCAGGCCGAGCTGGCGCCAGTGATCGTAGTCGCCGGCCTGGCCGAGCATGTAAATCATGCCGTTGATGGCCGAGGAGCCGCCAATTACTTTACCGCGCGGGTAATTCAGGCTGCGGCCATTGAGACCCGGCTCCGGCTCGGTTTTGAGGAGCCAATCGGCGCGTGGATTTCCGATTGCAAACAAATAACCGACCGGAACGTGAAACCAGATCCAGTTGTCCTTCCCACCCGCCTCCAGCAGCAGCACGCGTTTTGAGGAATCCGCCGACAACCGGTTGGCCAATACACACCCCGCCGAGCCAGCGCCCACGATGATGTAATCGAACTCACCTTCGATGGGTGTTGCGACTGCCATTGCGTTTCCCTGCCATTCTGGAGGCAGACTTTACCCCGGTCCGCAGGACTTGCTAGGCTCATCAACTTGCAGCGCGCTGTGCGCGCGCGGCATGCACCGGAACGGCGGTTCCGACCGAACATTCAGGCTTTTGCCCAAAGTGGCGCCATTTGGCGCCGCAGGAGAACCGCCATGACCGCACGGCTTTTCGTCTTAGTTGGCTTTATCACCGCACTCGCCGGCACGTCGCAACCGCTGATCGCACAAGAGCAGATTACGATATTCGCAGCCGCATCTTTGAAAAACGCGCTCGATGAAACCAACGCGGCCTTCACCAAGACGACTGGTACGAAGGTTGTCGCGAGTTATGAGGCAAGTTCCGCACTGGCCAAACAAATCGAGCAAGGCGCACCGGCCGATGTTTTCATTTCGGCCGACCTGCGTTGGATGGATTACGCGGCCGAGCACAAGATGATCAAGCCCGACACCCGCATCAACCTCCTTGGCAATAAACTGGTGCTGATCGCCCCTGCAGATTCGAAAATCGACCACATTGCGATCGACCAGGGTTTCGACCTTGCCAAACTTGCGGGCGACGCCCGCATCGCAGTTGCCGACGTGAAGGCCGTACCCGCCGGACTTTACGCTAAGGCGGCGCTTGAAAAGCTCGGTGCGTGGGCTGCAGCCGAGCCAAAGCTCGCCCAGGCTGAAAACGTTCGTGCAACGCTCGCGTTCGTCGCTCGCGGCGAGACGCCAATTGGTATCGTCTACGAGACCGACGCCAAGGTTGAGCCGAAGGTGAAAATTATCGGCACATTCCCTGACGGCTCTTATCCGCCTGTCACATATCCGGTTGCGGCAACCACCGACACCAAGAAAGCAAACGTTGCGCAATACCTCGGTTTCTTGCGCTCGAGTGCGGCCAAGGCGATCTTTGAAAAATACGGCTTCAGCTTCCTGCTTAAGCCGGTTTCATAGGCGGTATTAAGAGTCGTGTTCGAGTTGTCTGCCCAGGATTGGACCGCGGTCCAGCTGTCGCTTCGGGTCGCGGCGGTGTCGACGCTGGTCGCGTTGCCATTCGGCATCGCAATCGCGACGTTGCTGGCCCGCAGGGATTTCTGGGGCAAGGCACTCCTGGACGGCCTTGTGCTCTTGCCACTGGTCCTGCCGCCAGTGGTGACAGGCTATCTGCTGCTCATCACCTTTGGCCGACGGGCGCCGGTCGGAGCCTTTCTCGCCGACCATTTCGGCATCGTATTCTCGTTTCGGTGGACGGGTGCAGCGCTCGCCTGCGGTGTGATGGCTTTCCCTCTGATGGTACGCGCTATCCGCCTCTCAATCGAAGCGATCGACACACGGCTGGAAGATGCTGCAGCCACGCTCGGTGCCAACCCGATCTGGACGTTTGCAACCGTTACGCTACCACTTGCGCTGCCCGGCATCATCGCCGGCGCGATTCTGGCGTTTGCCCGCGCGCTCGGTGAGTTCGGCGCGACGATCACGTTCGTTTCTAATATTCCCGGCGAGACGCAGACGATTTCGGCGGCGATCTACACGTTGACACAGGTGCCGAACGGCGATGCGGACGCCATGAGGCTCGTGATCGTCGCCGTCGTCATCTCGCTCGGTGCACTTATGATATCGGAATGGCTGGCACGGCGTGCGACGGCGCGTCTGCACGGCGCATGACAGCAACCATGCGCCAACGTAAAAGAGACTGATATGTTGTCGGTTGATATTGAAAAGCAGCTCGGCGATTTTACGCTCAATGCGGCGTTCGACGCGGAAGGCGGCGCAACAGCCCTTTTTGGCGCATCCGGCGCCGGCAAAACCAGTATCATCAACATGATCGCCGGTCTTCTTGCTCCTGACCGGGGACGAATCGCGCTCGACGATGAAATTTTGTTCGATCGGAAAGCACACATCAATCATCCGGCTTGGCGGCGGCACATCGGCTATGTCTTTCAGGAGGGCCGCCTCTTCCCGCACCTATCGGTGAAACGTAATCTCGATTTTGGCCGCTGGATGAGTGGACGGACGTCGGATGCCAAGGCCTTCGCGCACGTGGTCGAGCTGCTCGACATCGGCCGCTTGCTTGATCGCCGGCCAGGCAAGCTCTCGGGCGGCGAACGCCAACGCGTCGCTGTCGGGCGCGCCCTGCTGATGCGCCCGCGCCTCCTGCTGCTGGACGAGCCACTCGCGTCACTTGATGCCGCGCGCAAACGGGACATTTTGCCCTATCTGGAGCGCCTGCGTGACGAGGCACATGTGCCTATCATCTACGTCAGTCATGACGCTTCCGAAGTGAAGCGCATTGCTAGCCGTGTGGTGTGGCTCAGTGCCGGAAAGGTCGTGAAGACGGGCGGACCCGCGCTGCTCGACGCAGCACAGGCGGATATGCTTGCTTAAGGGATGTTTCCCCCTGAGCGAATCGTTTGCCTGACTGAAGAAACCGTCGAGACACTTTATCTTCTCGGCGAGGATCGCCGAATTGTCGGCGTCTCTGGTTATGCGGTGCGGCCGCCGCAAGTTCGGCGCGAGAAGCCACGGGTATCAGCCTTCATCTCCGCCGACGTGCCTAAAATTCTCGCGCTCAAGCCAGATCTGGTTCTTACTTTTTCCGATTTACAGGCCGACATCGTCGCGGACCTCATACGGAATAACATTGCCGTTTACGCCTTCAATCAGCGCGACGTCGCCGGGATCCTGGATATGATCCGGACGCTCGGTGCGCTGGTGGGCGTCGCGGACAAAGCCGCAGCATTGGCGGATTCGCTGGCTGCACACATCGATAAGGTGCACGTGGGCGCGTTACAGCTGCCGCGCCGGCCGCGCGTCTATTTCGAGGAATGGGATGAACCGATGATTTCCGGCATCGCCTGGGTGTCGGAATTGATCGCCGCGGCGGGCGGTATTGAAGTGTTCCCACAGCTTGCCGTGCGCAAGAATGCAAAGGACCGCATCGTGTCGACGAGTGAAGTCATTGCGGCGAGTCCGGACATTATTGTTGGATCCTGGTGCGGCAAAAAATTTGTGCCGGCCAAAGTTGCTGCGCGTCCCGGCTTCTCCAAGGTGCCGGCAGTTGCCAGCGGCTGGTTGCGTGAAATCAAATCCACATTGATTCTTCAGCCCGGCCCCGCCGCCCTTACCGATGGGCTCGACCAGCTCGCGGGAATTATCTCGGAATGGGTTGAAAAGCGCGCAAGCTAGGCCCATGAATGCAGAGCAGTTCGGACCGGTAGGAAATCCGGGCCGGGTTGTGCTATGAACCGCGAAACGCAATGCACAGGACCTGACAGCAATGCAGCCAAACAAGACCCGCGCCGACCTCTGGATGGACCTGCTGCTGGTGGCGTTTCTGATCGGTTTCGACGTCGCCGCTCGCCTGCTCCCGCATGCGTCGGGCGTTTGGCCGTTTGCGGCGAGTGCGCTGTTTGCCGGGCGGATGCTGCGAATCCCGGCGCTGGCTGTGGTTGTGCCACTCGTTGCGGTGCTGCTGAGCAACGTGGCGCTCGCCGGCGACGACTGGCGCGTTACGCTGGTGGTTTGCGCTGCGATCACGCTACCCGCATTCGGAGGCATGCTGGCGCGGCGTTGGCAGGGCGCAATCCCGGTGATAGCGGCAATGGTTTCCTGCTCGTTGATATTCTTCGCCGCTACGAATTTCGCGGTCTGGGCCTTCAGCGGTCTGTATCCGTTGACTTGGCAGGGCCTGGCGCAATGCTATGCGGCTGCGCTTCCGTTCCTGGACAAGACCGTGCTCGGCGACCTGTTCTGGACCGCGGTGCTGTTTGGCGGCGCTTGGCTGGTGCAACGCGTCCCGGCTTTTTCGCGGCGCACGGCCTAGCTAAAATATTTCCGGATACGCTTCCAAAGCGTTTCGGCGTGACCAATGAGATCGGTCGACGCCTCCGGCTCGGCCAGTCTTAGGCCGACCGTGATCGCGCGACCGCTTTCGACCTTGTGTGCCAGCAGCGCGATCGGTCCCAACTCGACAACATCTCCGAGCTTGACCCGACGCCGAAGCTGTTCGCTGAAATAGTCTGCGAGGCTCACTTCGGTGTGGTCGGCGGCGACCTGCAGCCCGTAGATGTCAGCAAGCGCGCCGAGCGTTGCAGTCGCCGGCACAAAAAAGTCGCCGAGCAATGCCGGGTCCGGCGCCGTCGGCGGCGGCATTTTGACGAAGAAACGGTCGAGCGCCTGCGCTTTTTCGGGTGGCGCCAGAAGATAGACATAGTCACCTTCGCGCACCGGATGCGCCTCCGATGGCGTGAGAATTTCCTCTTTGCGAATGACCAATGTGGGGCGTGCCCAATTCGGAATGAGACCGCGCCGAAGGAATGGACTATTGGCGGGAACCGGATATCCAACGATCTCGCGGGCTAATTGTCCGGGCAGATCAAGTTCGACGCGGCGCGGGAGCGGATCGGCCCGCGCGAATGAAATATCGAGTTTGCGGGCAGCCAATGCCACGGTCCATCCCTGTATCAGCAGAGACGACAGCACCACCACGAAGGCGACGTCGAAATAGAGATACGCTCCCGGCAACCCGACGAGCAGGGGGATCGAGGCGAGGAAAATCCCGACCGCGCCGCGCAACCCGACCCACGAAATGAACAGCATTTCTCGCCATTGAAACTTGAACGGCGCAAGACACAAGAATACGGCCGCGGGCCGCGCAAGCAGCATCAACACGAGTGCCACCGACACCGAGCCATACAGACTATCGGCGAGCCGATGCGGCCACGCCAACAGACCGAGAAGCACAAACATGACGATTTGCGCCAGCCAGGTGACGGCATCAAGAAAGACGACAACGGAATTATGCGCACGCGTTTGCTTATTGCCGACCACCAGACCGGCGAGGTACACGGCAAGAAATCCCGAGGAGTGCACCGCATTCGCAAAAGCAAAAACGACCAGTGCGCTGACCGCGACAAACGGTGCATGCAGACCCTGCGCCAGCACAAGCCAATTCAGCACGAAAGTGATGATCTGGCCGCCAACATAGCCGATCACGCAGCCCAAAATCGCGTCGCGCAAAAAGGTCGCGAGGGCATGCGACCAGCTCTGGTCGCCGCGCAGCAGCACTTCGACCAGAAGTAGCGCGAGGAAAATAGCGAAGGGATCGTTCGTTCCGGATTCCACCTCCAATACGCCACGCACGCGCGGGCGCAGGCGAAGGCCGCGCGCATTAATCAGGAAAAACACGGCCGCGGCATCGGTCGAGGCGACAACCGCCCCGATCAACAGCGCCTGCATCCAGCCAAGCCCGAGCACAAATTTTGCGACCGGCGCGGTGAGCAGCGCCGTGATCAACACACCCACGGTGGCCAGCGTGACCGAGGGAGCCAGAACATTGCGGAAACTCGCGAAGCGCGTGCGCAAGCCGCCATCGAACAATATCAACGCCAACGCGATCGAACCCACCATATAGGCGGTGCCGACATCATCAAACTTTATGCCGCCCGGGCCGCCCTCTCCGGCCATCATGCCGACGAGGAGGAACACCAGCAGCAGCGGCGCTCCGAAGCGCAATGCGATCAGGCTGGACAAAATGCCGGCGAGAACCAACAAGCTGCCGAGCAAAATGGCGAGACTGACACTGTCAAGCGAGGCCATCGCGCGAATCTCCTTCCGCTATAGGAAGGTTTCGCGCGGGCAAGAGCAACGGGAACGTTGCCGCGTCTCAGCAGACCGTCAAAAAGCCACCTTATCGCCGCCCTTGAGTGAGAGGATTTCCCGCGCCTCATCGGCGCCCGCAATCTCTAGCCCGAGCCCCTCGAGAATTTTGCGGACATTGGTGACTTGCTGAGCATTCGACTCGGCCAGTTTACCGGCGCCAATCCAGAGCGAATCCTCCATACCGACCCGCACATTGCCGCCCATCGACGCCGCCATTGCCGCCACGCGCATCTGGTTGGCGCCTGCGCCTAATACCGACCAATGATAGTTGTCGCCCAGCAATCGATCGGCCGTGCGCTTCATCATGATGATATCTTCCGGGTGCGCGCCGATGCCGCCGAGAATACCGAAGACCGACTGCACAAATAGCGGCGGCTTTACCAGGCCGCGGTCGAGGAAATGCCGCAGCGTATAGAGGTGGCCGATATCGTAGCACTCGATCTCAAAGCGAGTGCCATTTCCGGCACAGGTACTCAGGATGTACTCGATGTCGGCAAACGTGTTCTTGAACATTCCGGCGCGCGACCGTTCCAGATAGGGCTCCTCCCAATCGTGTTTGAACTTGCCCTTGTAGCGCGGGATCATCGGATAAAGTCCGAAGTTCATCGTCCCCATGTTGAGTGAAGCGACCTCGGGCTTGAACGTGGCGGCCGGGCGAACCCGCTCTTCGGCCGTCATTGTCGGAGCCCCGCCGGTGGTGATGTTCACGACGACATTGGAGCGTTGCTTGATCACCTTAAGGAACGGCGCAAAGGCTTCCGGCGTCTGGTCGGGACGGCCGTCCTGCGGGTTGCGTGCATGGAGGTGAACGATGGCCGCGCCCGCCTCCGCCGCCCCGATGGCGGCATCGGCGATCTC
This sequence comes from uncultured Alphaproteobacteria bacterium, assembly GCA_963722125.1. Taxonomy (GTDB): domain Bacteria; phylum Pseudomonadota; class Alphaproteobacteria; order Rhizobiales; family Xanthobacteraceae; genus Pseudolabrys. The sequence continues at coordinate 1,113,881 of CAVRJW010000005.1, forward strand.
CTGCGATGTCACCGGCAAATGGGGCGACATCGACGGCGTGTGGATCGATCCCGTAACGGCACAAGTAATGATGACTTTCCGCGACTTCGCCATGAGCTTTCCATCCCGATGAAGTGAGTGTTGTTGATTGGCAAATGGACTTCTTGGGCGATCCTAGAGTATCAGCCGTACCGAAGTCACGTGCTCGCCTTTTAAACCTTCTGGAGACCATGGCCGCACCCGAGAAAGGGCATAGACCGACAATGATCGTCGGCATCGTGTGCGGCACGCTCGCAGCCCTGGCATGGGCCGCGGGCTTTGTCGTCGCAAAGCACGGAATCCAGATCGGCTTTTCACCCGCCGATCTCGCGTTTCACCGCTTTTTCTGGTCCAGCTTATTGATGCTGCCGTGGATCGTTCGCGGCGGACTGCGCGACCTCAGCGGCATCGGCTGGGGACGTGGGTCGGTGATGACCATCCTGTCGGGGCCGCCACAGTCGGTACTCGCCTATAGCGGCTTTATTCTGGTGCCGCTCGGCCATGGCACCACGATTCAACCTGCGTGCGCGGCGCTGTCGGGACTTATCCTTGCCTCGCTCGTGCTCCACGAAAAAGCGACGCTTCAACGCTTTGTCGGCGGCGCGATCATCATTGCCGGCCTGTTTATGTTTGGCGCTGAATTGCTTGCGACAATCGGGAACTCCGGTGTCGGGGGCGACCTCTTGTTTGCCACTGCAGGATTGTTCTGGGCGACATTTGGCACGCTTCTACGGCTTTGGAACGTGCCGGGCACACGAGCGGTAATGGCCGTGGGCGCCGTCTCGCTGATCGTGCTCGCGCCGATTTATTTTTCCATATACGGCATTAGCGGACTGACGCAGCAAAGCTTGCTCGAGAATCTTTTACAGGCGGTCGTGCAAGGTGGGCTTGCCGGATCGTTGCCAATTTATCTGTTCGCCCACGCAGTCATTGCGCTGGGCGGTGGGCGCGCGGCAACATTTCCCGCTTTGGTGCCGGTGTTCGGCGTGATTATCGGTTATCTGGCACTTGGCGTGGTGCCGAGCCTGGCGCAGTTCGCAGGCATGTTAATCGTTCTTGTGGGCTTCCAATTCGCACTGCGTCGCTAAATCACGTCTATGCTTCCGGGCCGGCGTATTTTCCGGCGGTCTCGGGGAACATGTTTTTGATAATTTTGAATTTCGAGATATCGACCGTTGCGTCCATATGCATGAAGATCACGGCGTCGCGCAGCACCTTCTCGATGCCGAAATCCAGCATGATACCGTTGCCGCCGTGCAGCTCGACTGCATGCTGAGCGACCTTCATGATCTCTTCCGACGCGAACATCTTGGCCATGTTGACCAAGGTCTCTGCCTCAGGCGCGTTTTCGTCGACCGCCTGTGCAGCGCGGTCCAGCAGCGCCCGCACCGCTTCGATTTTTGTTGCCATTTCAGCAAGCCGTAACGCCACAGCTTGATGCTTGATCAGAATACGACCGCCCTGGACGTAGTTCTGCACATACTCCGCCGTTGCTTCGAAGGCGCGCACGCCAACCCCAAGATTCTTTGCAGCCTGAATGATTTTGCCCGGACGGAAATAAACGCCGGCCGAACCCATGGCGCTGTCCTGCACCAGGAGATGGTCGCCGGGGATAAACATGTCCTCGAAAACCATCTCGCCGTTGTTCATAAAACGGCAGCCGAGCGTCTCATTACAGCGCGCGACCGTGAAGCCTTTTGTTTCTCGCGGCACCAGGAACGATGAGGTGCCCTGCATCATGCCGACTTTGGGATTGGTGTTGGCGTAGACGACATAGAGGCTCGCGTCATAGCCATTGGAAATGAATTGTTTGCGGCCATTGATAACCCAGCCGCCATTGGTTTTGACCGCTTTTGTCTGCATGGCCGCCTCGGGCACATTGTAAGGCAGCCAGCGATCTGAAGCGCCGCGCGGCTCGGTCAAACAATGCGCCATCAGGAATTGTGGCTCAGCGACGAGGCGCTTAAACCATTTCTCCTGCAGATGTTTGGGCGCGAACTGACGCAGCAACACGGACACTTTCCAGTTCTGCACCATCTTGTCGGCGAGGCCCGAGTTGCCGCGCGCAATCTCTTCCGACACCACGGCAAAAGTCTTGACCTCGGTGCCTTTCTCAAGTTCGACCCCGCCGTATTCTTCCGGAACGCCAAGCGTGCGAATCCCGATTTTTTCGGCTTCTTCCAGAATGCGAAGGGGCAATCGCTCTTCGGGAACCATCGACCATTCGAGCTTCCAGTTTTGCTTGATGAAAGGAAGAACGATGTCGTCGACGAAATCGCGGCAGCTCTGCCGCATCATGCGCAATTCTTCGGACAGACCCCGGTCTCTCGACATACGCTCCAACATAGACGTGATCCTTTTTGAGTTTGCCCGGGCAGACTTGCCAATGCCAAATTGACCGTTACGCCGCTTTGCGGCTCGCGAGAAAATCACCCATGCGGGCGAGCGCCTTCAAGATATTTTCGGTCGAGTTGGCGTACGATAGTCGCACATAGCCTTCTCCAAGTATGCCGAAATCGGGCCCACCGATGATGGCGACGCCGGCGTCTTCCAGAAGCGATGATGCGAGCGCCTTGGCCTTCCAGCCGGTACTTTTGACATTGGGAAAAGCATAAAAGGCGCCCTTTGGGATTGCGCATGAAACTCCGGGCAACTTGTTGAGCCCCTCGACCACCACTCTCCGTCGTTTGTCGAATTCAGCGATCATCTTGTGCACTTCGTCCTGCGGTCCTTTCAGCGCGGCGAGACCGGCGTATTGCGCCGAAGCGTTGACGCAGGAATGCAGGTTGACCGCAAGCTTGCGCGCATAGTCGTAAAGCTTGCCCGGCCACACCGCATAACCAAGCCGCCAGCCGGTCATGGCGTATGTCTTTGACCAGCCATTGAGCAGAATCAGCCGGTCGCGAATCGAGGGATACGACAACAGACAAACATGCGTTTCCCCGTCGTAGACCATATGGTCGTAGATCTCGTCGGACATGACGGCAACGTCTGGCCATTTCTCGAGGCCGGCAACAAGTTTGTCGACTTCACCTTTTGGCGTAACACCGCCAGTGGGATTGGCGGGTGAATTCAAAATCAGCAATCGTGTGCGAGGCGTGATCAGCTTGAGTGTTTCTTCCGCCGAAAATGCAAAACCGTTCTCTTCGCGGATCGGCACCGGCAGCGGCTTGGCGCCGGTGAACTCGATCATCGATCGGTAGATCGGAAAGCCGGGATCGGGATAAAGGATTTCAGCACCCGGCTCGCCAAACATCAAAATAGACATGAACATAGTCGGCTTACCGCCCGGCATAATCATCACGCTGTCGGGCGAAACTTCAACTTTGAAGCGCTTGGCGAGATCCGCGGCGACCGCTTCGCGCAAGGCCGGAATACCATTCGCCGGCGTATAGCCATGATGACCATCACGCAGGGCCTTGACGGCCGCTTCGACGATGAAGTCCGGCGTGCGAAAATCAGGCTGGCCGATGCCGAGATTAACAATGTCGCGACCTTGTGCGACCAGCGCATTGGCCCGGGCGAGCACGGCAAACGCGTTTTCCTCGCCTATCCGATCGAAGGCCGCGATTGTACGAAGCATAACTGCACTCCTCCCACGCGGGCGCTGCTTACGCGACATATGCGCGGCGGCGCCTCCTCTGAGGCGTGCACTTCAGCCGATCAGAAGGCAAAAATCAAACACTGCCAGAACCTTCGCCCGGTATGCGGTCAAGTCAGGGATCGCCACCGAAACGACCGCTCACATCGCGCCAGATCTGGAAGCGGATATTCGGGTCAGGGTCGTCGCCGAGATAAACACCGCTGTAATAAAGCGGCCCTGCGGGAAACAGGTTAGTCCCCCAATATTTGCCCTGAGTTGTCTCAGTCGCAGTTACTGCCTTTTTGTGCTTGCGCGACTTCGCGGCATCCGCCGGCGAACTCAGCGCGAATGCCGCAATCAACGTGGCAGCCAGCACTCTTAGCGGAAGCGATGACATGGCAATTCTCCATGACACGAGGTGATGTCCTCCGCTTAGCGAATTGGTGTGGCGGCGCAAAGCCAATGGCGCTCCAAAGCGATCACATCTCGGTGTCGGAATAACGAGGCACTTTGGGGGTTTCACGCCGTCAAACTGCGTGATCGGAACCGTCCGTTCGCCATGGCCGACATTGCAAACGTGACACTGTTAGAGGCATTGTTGCGTTTCGAGCATCTACAGGACCGGGCCATGAGCGTTGCCGACAAATGCCGCGCATTCCGCGCGCTACACGAGAGCGGATGTTTCGTCATTCCAAATCCATGGAACGTCGGAAGCGCGCGCTATCTGCAAGGTCTTGGCTTCAAGGCGCTAGCGACGACGAGCGCGGGTTACGCCCATTCCATCGGCTACTCGGACGGTGACGTGACCCGCGACATGGTGCTCGCGCATTGCCGCGAAATTGCGCAAGCGGCCGACATCCCGGTCAATACGGATTTCGAAGGTGGCTATGCCGATGACCCGGAAGGCGTCGCTGCGAATGTCCGGCTTTGCATCGACACGGGTGTGGCCGGATTGTCGATCGAAGACTTCACTGAGAACGATGCTGACCCCCTCTACGAATTTGAATTGGCAGTAAAACGCGTTCGTGCGGCACGCGACGCGATCGATAAAGCTGGTGGTGGCGTGGTGTTCACCGCGCGAACCGAAGGCTTCATTCGAGGCCGGCCCGATTTAACTGAGACGGTTCGCCGGCTGAAGGCATTTGCAGACGCTGGTGCCGATTGCCTTTACGCGCCGGGCATCAAGACACGTGAACAAATCGAAACAGTGGTCAAAGCCGTTGCGCCGTTGCCGGTCAACTTGTTGATGCCGGCACCGATGGGTTTCACGGTGGACGACGTTGCGGCCATGGGCGTCCGTCGGATCAGCGTCGGCGGCACCCTTGCCCGAGTTGCGATGCATGCCTTCATTCAATCCGCGCGACAGATCGCGCAAGACGGCAAATTCGACAGTTTCGCCGGTATCACGTCGAATGCGGAGTTAAACAAATTTTTCCACGACGACCTGCCGCGGCGGCCTAAATTGTAACGAAATGAATTCCGTCTCAGCCCTTCCGTCCGGCTTGATCCGGCAACGGCCATTCGTCCTGTTTTGGTTGGCGCGTCTCGCCTCGACCATGGGCTATCAAATGCTGGCCCTGACGATCGGCTGGCAGATCTACGAAATTACCAACAGCGCTTTTGACCTTGGGCTCGTCGGCCTGATTCAATTCGTGCCTGCGGTGGTACTGACATTGCTGATCGGGCATGCCGCAGATCGGTACGACCGCCGCCTCATTGTCCGCACGGCCCAGGGCGTCTATGCGCTGGCTGCCGTGATGATGACTGCGGCATTGGTGGCCGGCATCCTTGGACGCGAACTTCTCTTTGCCGCAGTATTCATGATCGGCTGCGCGCGCGCTTTCGAACTGCCGACGGCGCACGCGATGGCGCCAACCCTCGTTCCCCCGTCACTGATCTCACGCGCAGTCGCAGCCTGGACATCCGCCAACCAGACAGCCGTAATTTGTGGTCCCGCATTAGGCGGTCTGATTTACGTAGCAAGCCCCGTGATGGTTGGCGTTGTTTGTCTGGCGTTCTTCGCCTGCTCAACCACCTTGGTGAGTTTTGTTCGCTCAGAACGACCGGCGCCACCCCGTGAGCCTCCGACCTTCGCTTCGGTATTTGCCGGCTTCGAATACATCCGCACAAGACGCCGGCTGTTGGGTGTCATTACGCTCGACTTGTTTGTGGTGATCCTCGGAGGTGCAACGGCACTCCTCCCCATCTATGCCAGAGATATCCTCAGCGTCGGCCCGATTGGCCTCGGCCTGTTACGCTCCGCGCCGGCGGCCGGCGCGTTGATCACATCGCTCGTGCTGGCGCGCTATCCGGTCGAACGCCACATCGGCCGCAAGATGTTCGCGGTTGTCGGCATTTTCGGCATTGCGACCATTGTATTCGGGCTTTCAACGTGGTTTCCGCTATCGCTGCTCGCGCTCGCGATGCTTGGTGCGTCAGACGCGGTCAGCATCGTCATTCGCTTTTCGCTGGTACAGATTGAAACGCCGGATGAAAAACGCGGTCGGGTTAGCGCGATCAACTATCTGTTCGTTGGTTCCTCGAATACGCTGGGCGAATTCGAGTCCGGAGCGATCGCGGCCTGGCTCGGTGCCGTGCCGTCGGTAGTAATCGGCGGACTAGGTTCTCTGCTGGTGGCGGCGATATGGATGACGTTATTTCCGGATCTCCGTCGGATTGATCGCTTTGAACCTGTGGACCGCAAGCAAGCGAGGACGTGATGCATATCCTGATTACCGGCGCCGCGGGGATGATTGGTCGCAAACTCACAGCAAGGCTGGTCAAAGACGGCGGCCCTGGCGGCAAACCGATCGACCGGCTCACGCTGATTGACGTCGTGACTCCGGAAAAGCCGGCCGGCTATGCGGGCGCAATAGACGTTGCAACCAGCGACCTCTCCGCACCAGGCGCTGCAGCCAAAGCCATTGGCGGCGGGCCGGATGTGATATTTCACCTTGCTGGCGTCGTTTCGGGCGAGGCAGAAATCGATTTCGAAAAGGGATACCGGGTCAATCTGGATGGGACCCGCGCGTTGCTGGAGGCAATCCGCGCCGCCGGTTACAAGCCGAAGGTCGTCTTTACCTCTTCGATCGCGGTATACGGCGCGCCGTTTCCGACTTCCATCCCCGATGACTTCCACCTCACACCACTCACGTCGTATGGGACGCAGAAGGCGATGAGCGAATTACTGCTCGCCGATTACACGCGGCGAGGTTTACTCGACGGCATCGGCATTCGATTGCCGACCATCTGTGTGCGGCCGGGCAAGCCGAACAAAGCCGCCTCGGGCTTTTTTTCAGGGATCATTCGAGAGCCGCTTGCCGGCCAGGAGGCGGTCCTGCCGGTCTCGGAAAGCGTACGGCACACGCACGCGAGCCCACGAGCTGCAGTCGGCTTTCTGATTCACGCGGCCGGTTTGACGCCTGAGCAACTTGGGCCACGCATCAATCTTGCGATGCCCGGTGTTTCATGCACGGTCGGCGAGCAAATCGAAGCGTTACGCCGCGTCGCCGGCAGTAAAATCGCCGCGCGTATTCGCCGCGAGCCGGATGAACTCGTCCAGAGAATTGTCTCTGGTTGGGCCGAGCGGTTAGACGCGAAGCGCGCACGTGAACTCGGATTTAAGGCCGAAGCAACTTTTGACGATATTGTGCGCGCCCATATTGAGGACGAGCTTAGCGGGAAAATAGCGAATTAACACGCTCTATCTGTTCGCTTGCATAGCGCACCGCAAACCTTACATTGTTAGCTATGACCTACGTCGACGCAGCCGTCGCCCCTTTACGAAAAACTGGCCAAATCAAGATTCACGGACCCGCCGCCTTCCAGGCGATGCGCGAGGCGGGCCAGCTTGTGGCGCGTTGCCTTGATATGCTGACCGAGCATATCCAGCCCGGCGTGCAGACCGAAAAAGTTGATAAGCTTGTTTTCGATTACGCGATGGATCACGGCGCTTTGCCGGCTACGTTGATGTACCGCGGCTACAAAAAATCGACCTGTACATCTCTCAACCACGTCGTGTGTCACGGTATTCCTGGCGACAAGCCGTTGAAGGATGGCGATATTGTCAATATCGACGTGACGCTGATCCTCAATGGATGGCATGGCGATTCCAGCCGTATGTTTGCAATCGGCGAGATCCCGCGCCGCGCTGAACGACTGATCGAGGTCACACATGAGGCGATGATGCGCGGCATCGCCGCCATTCGGCCAGGTGCGACGAGCGGCGATGTCGGGCACGCAATTCAGACCTACGTTGAAGCGCAACACATGAGCGTCGTGCGTGACTTCTGCGGCCACGGTCTTGGGCGTTTGTTTCACGATGAACCGAACATCGTGCACGTCGGCCGTCCCGGTGAGGGCATCGTGTTGAGGCCGGGCATGTTCTTCACAGTGGAGCCGATGATCAATCTCGGACGCCCACATGTGAAGGTGCTGTCCGATGGCTGGACGGCCGTAACGCGCGACCGCTCGCTGTCGGCTCAGTTCGAGCACACCGTCGGCGTTACTAAAGACGGCGTCGAGGTTTTCACCTTTTCGCCAGCCGGGCTGCACAAGCCACCATACAAGCGCTAAAGCGCACTTCCCCGATTTACTGCCCGCTTTTCTCAAAGATTGTGTTTTTCTGATATACAATTATTACGTGTATATGCGCACAAATGCACTTTCATGATCGACAAACGTGACAAGGCCACGCGGGCAGTCGGGACGCCGCCGCCGCACTATCACGGGCACCGTGAACGGCTGCGCGGACGCTTCCGGCAGGCCGGCGCTGACGCCGTCAGCGACTACGAATTGCTGGAGCTGGTGTTATTCCGCGCAATACCGCAGCGCGATGTGAAGCCGCTTGCGAAGGAGCTGATCGCTAAATTCGGCTCGTTTCCCGAAGTGATTTCGGCGCCGCCGGCCCGGCTTACGGAAATTAAAGGCGTCGGCGACGCCGCCATTACCGAACTCAAGATCGTGCACGCCGCAGCGAGCCGGCTGGCACGCGGCCAAGTACAAAAGCGGCCGGTCCTCTCGTCGTGGTCGAGCGTGATTGATTATTGCCGTACCACCATGGCCTTCGCCGATAAGGAACAGTTTCGAGTGCTGTTCCTCGACAAACGAAACCAGCTAATTGTCGACGAGTTGCAACAGGTCGGCACCGTCGATCACACGCCGGTCTATCCGCGCGAGGTCGTCAAACGTGCGCTCGAACTTTCCGCCACTGCGTTGATCCTCGTGCACAACCATCCGTCGGGCGATCCGACGCCATCGCACGCCGACATTCAGATGACGCAGACAATCATCGATGTCGCACGCCCGCTCGGAATCGCCGTGCACGACCACATCGTCGTAGGCAAGGAAGGCCATGCCAGCTTCAAGGGACTGCGCCTAATCTAGATTATTGCCGCACCAGCGTGATCTGGTCGGCACTTTCGGGCACGCGGCGCCAGGTCGTGTTGTCGACCTCCTCGAAACGCCATGGACTGCCGCGCGACGGCACCAGCATCAATTCGTCGCGATCGATGGCCCATTGCGCGAAATTGAGCCGTGCGATCGCCGCGTCGCAGCCAGGCTTCACTGTCACGGCGAGGTTTTCGCCGGCCTTGGTCATACCGAGCGTCAGCACACAGATCGGTGGCCCAGATTTGCGAACTATCGCCCAATTTCCTGCGACCTGTTCCGGCGGCTTTGGCGGCGCGCCGGCGGCAGCCGCATTTTGCAAGAACAGCACGCCAACACCGGGCGTCGGCGCTTCGAAAATTCCGTCCTCTACTTCGCTGAATTCGACGACCGACTTGCCACGCGCATCAAGCAGATAGAGCAAATCGTTGTCGGGGAATTTCCAACCCGCGACATCGCGTACCAGCGGGAACAGGTTGACGCAGTTAGAGTCGAATTCGATCTTGAAACCTGCCGGACCCGGATCACTCTTGAACGTGGCTGTGCAAGTCCGGTCGCGGTCGGCATTAGAAAATTCCCAGCTGCCGACCATTCGTTGCGCAGAATCGCCGAGCGTCGCCGGCTGCGCGAGCGCAACCCCGGCAATACTGACTGCCGCAAGACCGATCGAAAGACGGGCCATTTGCAACCTATAGCACCAGCGCTTGCTAACCACGTCACTAACGTTTCGGCGGCCAGGGCGTTTCCGGAACCGGCGTAAGCGGCGGCTTCCCGGCTGCCCATGCCAAAATATTGTCGACGACAAGCTGGTCCATCGCCGCCCGCGTCGCTTCGGTCGACGAGCCAAGGTGGGGAAATAGCACTATGTGATCCATCTCGATCAGTTCTTTCGGCACGCTGGGCTCGTTGGCAAACACGTCGAGGCCGGCGGAATAGATCGTACGCTTTTTCAAAGCTTCGATAAGGGCCGGCTCATCCACCACCGAACCCCGCGCCATGTTGATCAGCACACCCCGCGGGCCCAGCGCTTTGAGCACCTCGGCATTGATCATGTTCTTTGTGCTGGCACCGCCCGGTACAATGACCATCAGGGTGTCGACATCCCGTGCCATGTCGATGAGGTTGGGATAATGCTTATAGCTTACGCCCTGTTGCGGGCTGCGGCTGTGATAGACAATCGGCAAGCCAAAGGCTTCGAGGCGTCGCGCAATGGCCTTGCCGATGCGGCCCATCCCGACCATGCCGACCTTCCGATCGCGCAGAGTGGCTTTGGTGAGCGGATAGTGAGCGTCCGTCCATTTCCCGGCACGCAAATAGCGGTCTGATTGCGGCAGTTCACGCACGGTGCAAAGCAGAAGGCCGAGCGCGGTGTCCGCGACCTCTTCATTGAGCACTTCGGGCGTGTTGGTGACGACAATGCCGTGCTCCCCTGCCCATTTGGCATCGATATGGTCGTAACCGACGCCAAAGCTCGAGACCTGCTGGAGGTTGGGAAACTGCTGAAGAAAATTACCGTCGACCTTATTGGCGGTGTAGGCAATCGCGATCGCTTTGATTTTGTTGCCGACGTCTTTGACAAGGGCGGCTTTATCCTTGGCGTCAAGCCAGTGATGGAGCGTCACCTTACCCTCAAGACCCTTCATCATCACGGGCTTCTTGGCGCCGACCAGCAGCACGTCCGGCTTTTCGCCAGCCATTTCAAATTCTCCTTGCTAAACCAGCGCCGTTACCGGCGACTCGACAAATTTCTTGAACTCCGCCAGCAGTTCGGCGCCGAGCGCGCCGTCCACGACACGATGGTCGCACGATAATGTGACGGACATCTGACTCACGAACTTCACGCTGCCATCCGCTGCCTCGATCGGCGCGCGGCGCGTAGCGCCGACTGCAAGGATCGTCGCGTGCGGCGGGTTGATGATCGCAGAGAACTCTCGCACGCCATACATCCCCAGATTGGAGATCGCGCTGGCGCCACCCTGATATTCACTGGGCTTAAGCTTTTTGTGACGCGCACGATCGGCAAGATCCCGCATTTCCGCGGAGATTGCAGTGAGCGATTTCGTTTCGGCATTGCGCACAACAGGCGTGATCAGTCCGCCTTCGAGCGCGACTGCCACTCCAATGTCCGAATGTCGAAAACGAAGAATGCGATCGCCTGCCCACACGGCGTTCGCCGCCGAAATCCGCTGCAGCGCCGCCGCCCAAGCCTTGATGATGAAATCGTTCAGCGAAAGTTTAAATGCAGCCTGGCCGTCTTTGCCTTTCGGCGCGGCAGCATTCGCTTCCTCACGCATCGCAATCAGTCGCCCGACATCAAGATCCGCCGTGAGATAGAAGTGCGGGATTGTCTGCTTGGCCTCGACAAGCCGCGTTGCGATCGTGCGACGCATGGAATCGAGCGGCATTTCCTCGAAGTCGACCCCTTCGTACAGCGCTTTGACTTGGGTGGCGCTCGGGCCAACTGTCAGCGCCGGGGCGGCATGAGGCACGGCCATTTCCACGTCGTGCGCGACAATGCGGCCATGCGGGCCCGAGCCCGAAATCCGTGAGAGATCGATGCCTCGCTCCCCCGCGAGCCGGCGCGCAAGCGGCGTCACCGCAGTGCCACTCGCAAGTTTCGCGGGGCCATAGTTGCGCTCAGGCGAGCGCACTTCGCGGAAAGGGTCCATGGGAATCGATGGGCGACTGGGTGCTGGCGGCGGCACGAATGTCACGGCCGGCATCACGGAAGCTGGCGGCGACGTAGGTTTGGGCGGAGCGGGAGTCTTGGATGCTGTGGGAGCCGGGCTCGCCCCGGCGCCGGCGCCTGAAATCACGGCGACTACCGCACCGACTTTCGCTGTTTCGCCTACATTAAAGTGTATCTCAGTGAGCGTGCCGGCGGTCGTCGACGGTACCTCCATCGACGTCTTGTCGGTCTCGATTTCGAACAGGTTATCGCCCGGCTTCACCGCATCGCCGGCAGCCTTGAACCATTTCGTGATTTTACCCTCGGCAACAGTCTCGCCGAGTTGCGGCATCAGAATGTCCAACTGATTCTCCCGAAGTGTCCGGCGTGACCTACCACGTCACCGACACGTATTGCGTCTCTTGAAATTCTTTCATGCCTTCTTGGGCACCTTCGCGGCCCAAGCCAGACTGCTTCACGCCGCCGAATGGCGCCGCCGGATCGGACACCAGACCACGGTTGAGGCCGATCATGCCGAATTCGAGCTTCTCGGAGACGCGCATCCCGCGGCTCAGATCTTTGGTGAAGAGATAAGCAACCAGTCCGTATTCGGTGTCGTTGGCTCGCTTGATGGCTTCGGCTTCAGTTTTGAAGGTCTGGATCGAAGCCACCGGACCAAAGATTTCCTCGTTCAACATCTTGGCGTCATCGGACACGTTCGTGATGACGGTCGCGGGGTAAAAATAACCCGGCCCTTCGGGCGTCTTACCGCCGGTCAGCACCTTGGCGCCTTTGCTGACGGCGTCATCGACCAGTTCGATCACCTTGTCGCGACCGTCTTTGTTGACCAGCGGCCCAAGATTGATGCCATCGTCAAGGCCGTTGCCCATTTTCAGCGATTTCATCTTGTCGGTGAGTTTCTTAGCGAACTCATCGTGCACCTTCTCGTGGACATAGAAGCGGTTGGCCGCCGTGCAGGCCTCACCCATATTACGCATCTTTGCGATCATGGCGCCGTCGATCGCCGCATCGATGTCGGCGTCCTCGAACACAAGGAACGGCGCGTTGCCGCCGAGCTCCATGGACGGCTTGAGAACCTGGTCGGCGGCCTCATGCAACAGCTTGCGACCAACTTCGGTCGAGCCGGTAAACGACAACACGCGCACGCGGGGGTCGTGCAGCATCGCGCTCACAACGGGACCGGAACGGCGCGACGGCACGACATTGACGACACCGGCGGGCACGCCCGCTTCTTCCAGTGCCGGCATCAATGCGAGCATCGTGAGAGGGGTGTCGGACGCTGGCTTGAGCACCACCGGGCAGCCGGCGGCAAGCGCGGGTCCTATCTTGCGCGTCGCCATGGCGGCGGGGAAATTCCATGGCGTCACCAGGACTGCAATTCCGGCCGGCTTGTGCTGCGCGACGATGCGCGCGCCGGAGGCCGGTGCGGTCGAGATTTGCCCGATATTGCGTACGGCTTCTTCGGCGTACCAACGAAAGAACTCGGCCGCATAGGCGACCTCGCCGCGTGAATCGGACAGCGCCTTACCATTCTCCAGCGTGATCAGTTTCGCGAAGCGCTCGGCGTCGCGCATGATCACCTCGAAGGCTTTGCGCAAAATCTCGGCACGCTCGCGCGGTTTACGTCCCGCCCAACCTTCGAACGCGGCTTCGGCGGCGTCGATCGCGGCCTTGGCGTCCTCGACCGAAGCGCTCGCAACCGACGCGATTTTCTTCTCGGTCGCCGGGTCGATCACATCGAAACGCTGATTGTCCGATGATTTGCGCCATTTGCCGCCGATCCACAGGTCGGTCGGAACATTGGCGAGAAGGTTTTCGTACATGACTTCTTCCTTTTTACCACTTGTCATGGCCCGGCTCGTCCGGGCCGTCTCGCTTAGGGGCGCGCTGCCTTCCTAAACGGGGTCACCAGGACAAGCCCGGTAACAACACAATTCAGCTCCCCAGGCTCCGCCGCACCGTGTCTGCGATACGGTCGGCCGTCGGCAATACGATGTCTTCGAGAATGTCTGCTGCCGGCAGCGGAATATGCGGTGTGGTGATACGGACCGGCGGACCGTCGAGGTCATAGAATGCCTCATCCGCCGCGATCGATACGATCTCGGCGCCCCAACCGCACAGCCGCGGATTCTCTTCGACGGTGAACAGGCGGTGCGTCTTCGCGATTGAACCGAGAATGGTTTGCGTATCGAGCGGCACCAGCGAGCGCACATCGACGACTTCGCAGTCGATGCCGTGTTCCGCCTTGAGCCTGTTGGCAGCCTCCAACGCGCGCGGGACCATCAGCGCCAGCGCAACGATCGTTGCATCTTTGCCGGGGCGAACGATCTTGGCCGTGCCGAGCTTATCTACGATCTCGCCATCCGGCACTTCGCCCTTTGTCGCATAAAGCGATTTGTGCTCCAGGAAAATCACCGGATCAGGATCGCGAACGGAAGCGGCCAGCAGGCCGATGACATCGACCGGCGACGACGGCGCCACCACTTTGAGTCCCGGAATCATCATGCACCAGTTCTCGACGCTCTGGCTGTGCTGCGCCCCGAAGCGCGAGCCTGCGCCGTTGCCGGTACGCACCACCAGCGGGCACTTGGTTTGACCGTTCGACATATAACGGCTTTTGGGGAATTCATTGGCAATGTAGTCGAAGCACACCGCGAAGAAGTCAGAGAACATGATTTCCGCGATTGGCTTCAGGCCCGTCATCGCCGCGCCCATGGCGGCGCCAAGTATGGCCTGCTCGGAAATGGGCGTATCGCGAACGCGCAGCGGCCCGAATTGCTCATACAGCCCGACGGTCGCCTTGAACACGCCGCCGGCTTTCGCCACATCCTCGCCAAGAAATACCACGTCCGGATCGCGCTTCATTTCTTGTGCGATGCCGCGGATAACCGCGTCCCGATAGCTCAGTTCCGCCATGCCCAACCTCCATCGGCATAGACGTCGGTGGTCAGAATATCGAGCGGCGGGTTCGGCGCGGCCTTGCAAACCTCGGTCGCATCGTCGACTTCCTTGCGAACACTGGCGTCGATTTTCTCAATCGTCGCATCGCTGACGCCGAACTGCTTCAATCGCTCGCGGTAGATCTTGATCGGATCACGCAGCTTCCATTTTTCCAGTTCGCCCTCGGGACGATATTTGGCGGGATCGGCACGCGAATGGCCGCTATGGCGATAGGTCATGCACTCGATCAACGACGGTCCCTCACCGGCGCGCGCCTTAACATAGGCCTTCTGCGCCGCGCGATAACATTCATCAGCGTCATTGCCGTCGATTACGATGCGCTCGAGACCGTAGGCCGAGGCGCGGTCGGCGGCCGGATGCGGAACAGCCGTGACATCCGCGATCGGCGTGTACTCCATATAGAGATTATTTTCGCATACGAATATGACCGGTAGTTTCCATACCGCGGCGAAATTCAACGCTTCGTGAAATGCGCCGATGTTGGTGGTGCCATCGCCGAAGAAGCAGACCGAAACATCTTTGTCACCTTTGTACTGCGCGCGCCAAGCGGCGCCGCACGCGATAGGAAGGTGCGCGCCGATGATGGCATATGAACCCATAACGCCATGCGCTTCCGAGGTAAGGTGCATCGACCCGCCCTTCCCGCGCATCAATCCGTTGTCGCGCTGCATTAACTCGCCCAGCACTTTCTCGACGGGAACGCCGCGCGCGAGCGTGTGGGCGTGGCCGCGATAGGTGCAAAAACTCAAGTCGCCCTTCTGCATGGCCTCGGCAAAGCCGGCAGCAATCGCTTCCTGTCCGAGCGACAGATGGCTGGTGCCCTTGACCAGGTTTTCCAGGAACAGATCGTAGGCCCGTTGCTCGGCCTCGCGGATCACAACCTGCGACCGGTACAGTTCCAGCCGCTTTTGCTCACCAATGTCGTCATTCAGTCCGGAGCCGGCCTTGGCCTGCGCGCGGTCCTTTGCTGTAGCCATAAATGATCCTCAAAAGCTCAAAATCCGTGTAAGGCGGCGGCAACTTAGCCCCTAGACTGAAGGCCCCGCAACTCTCCTATTCCAGCGGGCCTTCGATCGCCGCCTCGCTCGTTGTGGACTTGCCTATCTGCCGCTCGCGATAGAGCAGGTAAAGCCCCGAACCTATAACCATGGCCGCACCCGCTATGGTCCAGCCGGTGGGCACGTGGTCGAACACCAGATAGCCCAGGATCACTACCCAGATCAGCTGTGTATAGATGAACGGCGACAACACTGAGGCCGGCGCCAACTTGTGGCCCGCGATGAGAAAAAAGTGGCCGGTGCTCCCGAGCACGCCGGTCATCATGAGCATGACTGCGATGCCCCAATTTGCCGGTGGCTGCCAGACGAATGGAATAACCGGCAGCATGACAAGTGCGCCGATGAAGTTCGCGTAGAACAAAGACGTCTGGTTGGAGTCGAACTCGCGAGACGATGCGCGTGATCACTGCGTAGAAACCGTAACAGACGGTCGCCGCCAGCGAGAGGACGGCGGCGGGATGCATCCCGCCAAGCCCCGGCCGCGTAATGAGCACTACGCCGGCAAATCCGAAGCCAATCGCCGACCATCTCCGCCAGCCAATCCATTCGCCAAGCATCGGGCCGGAAATGATTGCGACGATGAAAGGGAAAGTGAAGATGATTGACAGCGCTTCGTCGAGTTGAAGCCATCGCAGCGCCACGAAATTCAGCGCCGTGGATAGAACCAACAACACAGAACGAATGAGTTGAAGCTTCGGGTTGCGTGTTCGCAGCAGATCACGGTGCGTCAGCGGGTTGGAGACGATCAGCGTGAGCACGAATGCACTGGTGTAACGCGCCCACACGATCTCGAGCGAATCCATCCGAGTGTTGAGGTACTTCGCAGTCGTGTCGAGGCATGCGAACAGCGCCACCGCGCCGCACATTAAGGCAATGCCGATGAGCCGCTGCCGGCGCTGGTAGGAAGCATCGCTCAATATGTCGCCCGGCCGCCTGAAATGTCGAAGACCGCACCGGTCGTGAAAGAACAATCGCTCGACGCGCAAAAGGCGACAAGACTCGCGATCTCCTCCACGGTGACGAACCGTCCACGCGGAATTTTCGACAACATGAAGTCGATATGCTCTTGAGTCATTTGGTCAAAGATCGCCGTTTTAGCGGCAGCCGGCGTTATGCAATTGACCGATATGTCGTAGGACGCGAGCTCCTTGCCGAGCGATTTTGTCAATGCGATGACCCCGGCCTTCGATGCAGAATAAGCAGGTGCGTTCGGATTGCCTTCTTTGCCCGCGATCGAAGCGATATTGACGATGCGGCCGTATTTCTGCGCGATCATTGTCGGCGCCAAGGCTCGGCAACAATGAAACGGCCCATCGAGATTGACCGACAGGACGTTGCGCCAGGCATCGAGCGGATATTCCCAGGTTTTGACATTCGGCCCAGCGATACCGGCGTTGTTGACCAGGATATCAACCCGGCCCAACGTCATGATCGTTTCATCACGCGCGCGCTCGACGTCAGAGTAATCGATGACATTGACCGCAATGGGCACAATGCGACCGCGCTTTTGCAATTCCGCTGCAGTCTTTTTCGCAAGATCAATATCGCGGTCCCAAATCGCGACTGCGGCGCCCGAATCTAGAAATCGCTCGACAATCGCGCGGCCGATGCCTTGCGCACCCCCGGTGACGACTGCATTGCGCGAAGCAAGATCGATTTTGTTGGCCATGGACGCCTCCCACTTAATAACTAGCGAACGCAGCGTCCCATGGCGAGTGACGATAGTGGGGTGTGTAATGCGGCCGGCCTTGTAGGGCGCGGCGATGTGCTGTAAACACTCATTCGCGGGGCCCACGACGGTCGCCCCACGCTTCCAAGGCTTGCGAGCCCAAGCACCGTCTCCTTCGTTTGTGGAGGGGACTAATGCTTACTGCAAGCTAGCAACTCAGCAGACAATTTTGTAATTCGATTACGGCGCATTGGCCGCCGCGATCGTCAATATATTACGTTCGGGGTCTCGAGGCCTCCCCGTCAGATGCGACGCCGTCCATCCAAAGCGCTGACTGCTTTCACTCGGGAGTAATCCATGGATGGCACGGTTCTGACGATTTTTCTCTTGGCGTCATTTTTGGGCGGTGTGACCTCCGGGCTCGCCGGTTTCGCCATGGGCCTGGTGGTGTCTGGCGTTTATTTGCACATCCTGACACCGATCCAGACCGCAGCTTTGATAGTCGGATACGGCTTCGTGACGCAAGGCTACGGCGTTTGGGCGTTGCGACATGCTGTCCGTTGGCGAAGTGCGGCACCATTCATCGCCGGTGGACTGTTTGGCGTGCCCGCAGGCACGATGCTGCTCACATATATCGACCCGGCCCATATGCGCTTTGGAGTCGGCTTGCTGCTGGTTATTTACAGTATCTACAGTTTAGCGAAGCCGGCGATAAAATTGACCCACGAAGGCGTTCCGACCGAAGTCGGCGTCGGATTTCTCAACGGCCTACTCGCCGGATTAACAGGCTTGGTTGGAATTGTCGTCGTGATTTGGTGCCAATTGCGCAACTGGCCGAAAGACGTCCAGCGCGCAATCTTCCAGCCGGTACTGCTCGCGACTATTTTGACCAGCACGGTATCGTTGAGTGTCGCCGGCGCCGTCACTGCTGAAACCGCCAAATTGTACCTGCTCGGCCTGCCTTGCATGCTGGCCGGGACATGGGCCGGTCTCAAACTTTACGGCAAACTCGACGACGCGGCCTTCCGCAAAGTGATCCTGATACTGTTGTTTGTGTCAGGCGTGTCGCTGGTCGTGCCGTTCTCGATGTTCCAATGACAAGTCCGCTTGCCGTCGGGCATACGCTGCGATACCAATTCCAAGCGGGGCCTGCGACGGTCGCCCCGCGCTTTCAAGGCTTGCAAGCCCAAGCGCCGTCTCCTTCGTTCACGGAGGGGACCCATGCTGTCTCCGAGCTATTCGATATCACCGAAAGATCTCTGGAACGCGATCGCGACGCGCAATGCGCCGCAACTCGTCGACGTACGGCGGCGCGATACCTACGAAGCATCACCGCACTTGCTGCCGGGCGCCGTCTGGCGCGAAGCCTCCAAAGCCCGAACATGGGCGACAGAATTTGATGTCACGCGCCCGATTGTCGCCGCGTGCAAAGCCGGTCACGAAATGAGCCAAAGCACGGTCGCACAGTTACGCGCCGACGGCATCGACGCCCGTGTGTTGGAAGGCGGGTATGAGGGTTGGGCGAAAGCTGGCCTGCCCTTTATTGCCAAAGCCGAACTTGAACGACTCGCGCCGAAGCGTCCGAGCATCTGGGTCACACGCCGGCGTCCCAAAATCGATCGCATCGCGTGCCCGTGGCTGATCCTCCGCTTTCTCGATCCGCAAGCGCGCATCCTGTTCGTCGATCCCGATCAGGTTGTCAGTGCCGCGCGCGAAAGCGGCGGCGTTCCATTCGACATCAAGGATGTTGAGCTCAGTCACGTCGGTGAACGCTGCTCGTTCGACACGATGCTCCAGCTATTCGGCCTGGAAGGTGAACCGTCCTTGGCGCGCCCTCGCATTGATCGTTCGTGGCGCCGACACTGCGCGCCCCGACATTGCGGCGGAAGCGGCGGGATTGCACGCCATATCGCTTGGTCTTTCTGCGCTTGCAGGCGACGACGACCACGGACTGCTTGATCGCGGCTTCATGGTTTACGATGCTTTATTCGCATGGCTGCGATTTGCCGCCGAAGAGCGTCATAATTGGCCGGCAAAGGCAGCGTGACGAGCATGACAGCTGCCGAAGCAGACTGACCGACCGAGTTTCGCCGAAGCATTCATGGTGTGGCTCAAGATCGGCTGCATCAATTTCGGCGGACCGGCCGGACAGATCGCGCTCATGCATCGCGTCGTGGTCGACGAAAAGAAATGGGTGGATGAGGCCCGTTTCCTCCACGCACTCAATTTCTGCATGCTCCTGCCGGGCCCCGAAGCGCAAAAACTCGCGACCTATCTCGGCTGGCTGCTGCACGGCGTTCGCGGAGGGTTGAGCGCCGGAATTCTCTTTGTTCTTCCGGGCGCCTTCGTCATGTTGGGCCTGAGCCTGCTTTATGCGCTCGGGCGCGGCGTCTCGGCCATTGATGGCGCATTGTTCGGCATCAAGGCCGCCGTGCTGGTCATCGTGGTTGAAGCGCTGATCCGCATCGGCAAGCGCGCGCTTAAGACCACTCTTCTTCTTTCGCTGGCGGCCGCAGCATTTGTCGGCATTTTCTTTTTATCCCTTCCGTTTCCGCTGATCGTCGCCGCAGCTGCCCTCATCGGCTATCTTGTCGCCCGCAAAGCCCCCAATCAGCTGGGATTAAGCCGAAAAGCCGAAAACGTGGCGGCACCGGCGGAAAATCGCTGGCGGCAGTTCATCATCGCGTCCGTGGTCGGCTTGATTGTGTGGTGGATACCGATCGCGCTTGCCGCCGTTGCGCTTGGCCCCACACATGTCCTCGTGAGCATCGGCGCTTTTTTCTCCAAACTTGCCGTCGTGAGTTTTGGCGGCGCCTATGCGCTGCTTGCTTATATGGCGCAACAGGCGGTGGAAACCTACGGCTGGATGACGGCGCCAGAGATGGTTGACGGATTGGGACTTGCCGAAACGACGCCAGGTCCACTCATCCTCGTCACACAATTCGTCGGCTTTCTTGCCGCTTTTCGCGATGCAGCCCCTTTCTCGCCGATTACGGCTGGCGTGCTCGGCGCGGCAATGACGACATGGGTGACCTTCGTGCCGTCCATGCTTTGGATTTTTGCCGGCGCCCCGTTCGTCGATCCTCTACGAGCCAACCGGCAGCTTTCGGGAGCGCTCGCTGCGATTACCGCGGCCGTTGTCGGTGTGATCCTGAATCTATCGGTGTGGTTCGCATTGCATGTGCTGTTCGGAAAAGTCACAGAAATGCACGCCGGGCCGTTACGCTGGTATGACTTTGACCCGCTGGCGCTCGATCTCCGCGCAGCTGCTTTGGCGGCGATTGCAGCGGTGCTGGCGTTCGGACTGCACCGCAGCCTGATCGAGGTCGTGGTCGCAATGGCTGCGCTCGGCGTAGCCGTGCAGTTGGCGCTCGGGAGCTAGCGTTCGCGCTCAATTGCGCTTTCGTGCCAGCGGCGCAGCACCAAATACGCAAACCCCGACAAAGCAAAAAAGATTGCAACACCGGCGAGCGACAACAGCAGCAAGGCCGCGAACATGCGTGGGACGTTGAGTCGATAACCGGACTCGGCAATACGGTAGGCCAAACCCGAGCCGGCTCCCGCAGAGCCCGCGGCAATTTCCGCAACCACCGCGCCGATCAACGACAAGCCCACCCGCGATGCGCAGCCCGGCGAGCATTTGCGGAAGCGCGGAAGGCAATTTCAGATTCCACAATACCTGCCAGCGCGACGCTTTGTAGAGCTCAAACAGCGCGAGCAGATTGTGATCGACCGAATTCAGCCCAAGCGTCGTATTGGCGAGGACCGGAAAGAACGCGACGATCCACGCACATGCCAGCACGGCCAGATGTTGCGGCAGATAAATCAGCAGCAGCGGCGCAACCGCGACGATCGGCGTCACCTGGAGAATGACCGCATAAGGGATAAAATGAATATTCGATGCGCCGCGACTGACTGAACAGGATCGCAAGGCCAATGCCGCCGATCGCTGCAAGCAAAAAACCTTCGAACGTCGTCTTCAGCGTAACCAGCAGCGAATTCCACAACAAGCTTCCATCGGAAATCAATGTGGCCAGAACCAAGCCGGGCCCCGGCAAGCACATAGGGTGGAATCGCGAACGCGCGCACTACCAGATGCCAAATGAGCACGCCGATTGCGAGGACCGCCAGCGGCAAAACAATGCGCAGGGTGCGATCTCTCATGGCGCGGCTTCCATAGCCTTGCCAAGCGCTTCTGCGACCTGGCGGCAAAAGGCTGCATAGTCAGGCGAAGTACGAAACCGCTCGTCGCGTGGATACGGCGCGTCGATAGCAATCTCGGTAAATACGCGACCGGGTCTCGATGTCATCACCACGATGCGTTGCGACAAATAAACCGACTCGAATACCGAATGGGTGACGAAGATCACCGTCCGCTGCAGCTCACGCCATACCGACAACAAATCGTTGTTGAGTTTGAACCGGGTGATTTCGTCGAGTGCAGCGAATGGCTCGTCCATCAGCAGCAATTGCGGTTCGGTTACGAGTGCGCGTGCGATCGAGGCACGCATTTTCATGCCACCCGACAATTCGCGCGGATAAGCATTCGCAAATTCTGCAAGACCGACACGCGCAAGCGCTGGCATGACGGCCGCCTGCGATTGTGTTTCGTCTGCGTGGGCAAGTTTGAGCGGCAAGCGAACATTGGCGGCGACATCGGCCCAGGGCATCAATGTCGGCTCCTGAAATACAAAGCCGATGCGGCCGGCGCCATCCGGCCATTCGACCGTACCGGTCGACGCATCGCTCAGGCCTGCGATGATGCGCAACGCGGTGGATTTGCCGCAACCGGACGGACCAAGCAGCGAGACGAATTCACCCTCGCCCACATCGAGATCAAAACCGGCGAGCGCAACCGTGCCACTGTCGAACGTCTTGCCGACGCCGCGCATTGCGACAATCGAATGCCTTATTGAAAGGCCGTTCATGTTTCGATAGACCGCTTCGGCTTTTCGGTCGCACAATGTACCGCACGGACCATGAACTCTACAGCCGCTTCCCGATTTAATCCTCCCTCTTTCACGAGCGAGCGCCAAGTGTGAAAGCTGAGTGAAAGCCCAAGTGCGGCGTTTAGCTCACGGCTGAACCTCATCCCTTTGATGAGTGCGGCTTGAAAGGCTTCAATTCGCGTACCAATCCGCAGACGCACGATATCGTGGATCAGCGGATCAACCTCAGCATCGCGCAAGACTCCGGCGGCAAGCTCAGCGTTGCGAGCATACCAGCCGTATAATTCTGTGAGACCGAGCCGCAACCGTTGTTTTTCATCGGCAATCTTGCGCCAAGTCTGCTCATCCGGCAGCGGGTCGCGCTCAAGCGCGTGACCAGAGCAGGCCAAAAATAACCCTCTTTCGGTCGGGAAATGCGCGTAAACGGTGTGCCTTTGGACTCCGGCCCGCTCCGCAATCGCGCTGATGCTTGCGCGCGCCGGGCCCACTTCGGCGTGCAGATCAATCGTCGCCTCGACAATGCGGCGGCGGGTATCGGCCTGATTTTCCGCCCGCCGGCTGAGCGTATAGCGGCGTTTTCGACTCATTGCACGATATTGTACTCCCATATTGACAGGCGGCAACAAATTAATTACACACAACTGTGCATTCAATACAAAGCGGGCAAGGTCCGGCTTTGACAGATCCGGAGACGAAAAATGAAGGCGTCGTCGTTGAGTTTCCCGGCCGCCGTTCTATTGGCAGTCGCAGGCATGGTGTGGGGAATTATCATGGCGATATCTGACGATCACTCGGCCATGCCCGCTCACGCACACCTCAATTTGCTTGGCTGGGTTTCGCTATTCTTGTTTGGGGTGTTTTACCACTTGCATCCGACAATCGACCGCACTCGCACCGCGCTCATCCAAGTCGGCACCTGGATCGGCGGCACCGTTATATTGACGGTCGGCGTTGGCTTGCTTCACACGGGCCATGAGTCGGCCGACCATTCGCAGCTGCTGGATCGTTGATCACAGTTATCGCAATGGTGTTATTTGGCTGGCTGTTGGTTCGGCGGGATCAGACGCAAGAACGTTTCATTCGTCAGCCGTTCCGGCAGAATAATAATCCCCTACAGCAAGCCGTCAGTTCTTCGGCCGCAGGTCGACGCCGACGCTTTTGTTGACGAACTGCAGCGTATAGGCACGCTTGTAGTCAACACTCGCTTTCACGACACCGGCGTGCACCATCTTGTCGAAGAAACTCTTCCAGTGTGCGTCGGTCATGGCGCCAATACCCAGCTTCACCGAGTTCACCAGAATCGACGATGCCGTATTCCTTCATCTTCGCGATTGAATATGACAGCAACGCATCGGTCATTTCCGGGTTTTGTTTCTTGATCAGATCATTACCGGCCCGGCTATCGCCGTAGATGTAGTGATACCAACCGATCGCAGACGCATCGACGAAACGCTGCACCAGGTCGGGCCGCTTTTCCACCAGATCGCGGCGAGTTTCGATTAGCGTTGAATATGCATCGAAGCCGACATCCGCGAGCAAAAACACCACCGGCTTGAACCCGGCCTGGCGTTCCACCGCGAACGGCTCCGACGTGACGTAGCCCTGCATCGCCGAATTCTTGTCGGCGAGAAATGGCTGCGCATTGAACGTGTATGGCTTCACCTTCGACTCATTGAAGCCGAAGTCTGATTTGAGCCACTGGAAATAGCTGGCCATGCCCTCCTTCGACACGAAGAGTGTTCGCGTCTTCAGATCGTCAAATTTTGTGACGTCCGGATGGGCGACGAAAACCTGCGGATCTTTCTGGAAGCTCGCCGCCACTGCGACAGTCGGAATATTTTGTTCGACCGCATCGAAGGATTGCAACGAATTGGCGCTCATGAAAAAATCGAGCTTGCCGACAGGCAGCAGAATGCGATTGTTCACATTCGGCCCGCCGGGCACGATGGTCACATCGAGGCCGTACTTTTTGTACGTGCCGTCCGCGAGCGCTTGATAGAAGCCGCCATGTTCCGCTTCCGCCACCCAATTGGTGCCGAAACGGACTTTGTCCAGCGGCTGGGCCTGCGCTGTCGCCAGCATTGCCCAAAAGCCCAATAAAATCGCGGTGAATTGCTTCATTTCAGCACTCTGTCACCGGCCAGACTGCCCCGGCAACAGCCTATGAGTAATGTTTGAACCTTTTCCAGAGTGGGCCCGACCAATCCATATCGCGGCTGAAGGCCGCCCGAAATTAACCGGATGGAGACCGCCATGACCAAATCCAAGATCACAGTAGCCACCCTGACCGCGCTCACACTGATCGGCACTCTCGCCGCTACCAGCGGCAGCGCGCAGGCCCATTCGCATTTAGGTTGGGGCATCGGCGCCGGCTTTGCCGCAGGCGCGCTGATCGGCGCAGCCGCAGCGTCTACCGGCCCCGTTTATGTGACGCCCGGCTATCGCGATTGCCGGCTTGTCGAGCGCTACGACCGCTGGGGCAATGTGCGCGTCATTCGGGTTTGCGACTACTGATTTCACCCGCTCAGATCGGCGCCTGCCCCGTCCAACCTTGCGTCGATCTAGATGACCCGCCCGGCACGTCCCCGTCCGGGCGGGTCAACTCTTTCAGAATCTGACGATCGAACGTACGCCCGTGACCTGCGCATCGGGATAGCGAACGCCCGTTCCGCTCGGATGCCAGATATATGTGTAAACCGGCTGCACGATCCATCCCGGCACAATCTGGGCGGCATATGTCAGCTCGAGATTGATCTCGTAATCGCGTGGCGGCGTGGCCAGATTGCCGAAGTTGATCTGGTCTTGATCGAAGGCGCGAACGCTGTCCGAAAAACGCGAATAGATCACGCTGGCGCCGAAACTGTCGTCCGGCCGCTTTGGAATCATCCCCGCAAAAACAATTCCGCCATCGATCTCAACGTTGACAAGATTACGATCCGATAGCGTGATCGCCGAGCGATTGAAAATGGAAATACCGCTGTTCGCATCACCGCCTTGCGGACGATAAAGTTGCTGGTCGATAACGCCGTAAACTCCGTAATCGCCTCGGTGCATCAGTGGCATGCCGCCACTTGCAGGGTTGGCCAGAAGCATTCCGTTGTCGGCGAAGCGTTGGTCAGCGAATTGACCGAGATGACCCCAGCCGCCGAACTTCAGGGTCGTGGCAAGCCCCGTGTCATCTTTTCCACGATTTCGTCTCCACTGAAATTCTCCCATCATGAACGCCGGATCGCTCAGACGAAAATTCACGCCATAGCGATTGCAGGTGTCGGCATCCGCGCCCGGACATGGTGGCGCCGGATCGCCGTTGAAAATCGCAAATAACAGCGAGGCGTCCTTCGGCAACTCGTATTTAATCCGCGCGCCAACTGCTGAGAGTGGATAAGCAGGTCCACCACCCGGCAAGTTAACTGCGCCAATCGTCGGCCAGTCGCTTTGCAGGAAGATCTGGCTGACGTCGCTGTAAAAGAATTCGGCATCCGCCGCGAGTTGACCGAACCTGAGACTGACCGGACCAAACCAGCGCTCGAGCCACAATTCCGACAGGCGTACGGTTGGCGTGGCTTCAATCGCGGCGATCGTGTTCATGCCGCCAACGTAGTCACGCCGAATCCGGCCGTCGTTACCAATTCCGAAGGCGTTGGCGTAAAACATCCAATCCTTCCAGCCGGCCAATTTTTCAAGATCGATGTAGAGTTGCCCTTCCAGCTTGTTCTGAATGATCGTGCCGCGCCGGATGCCGCCAGACAAATTGCTCAACACGTCGTTTGTGTCGATGAGATTGTAAGTGACGCCGTGATCGTTCAACCGCTTCCTGTATCCGAACGGGTCGCCGTATTGCGGCAGGCTCGTAGCGATCGAAGGCACGGTGATACCGTAGTCGCCCGGCTTGTCTTGAGCCCACGCGGGCGCGGCGCCAGCGGCTGCAAGCAGCGCAAGCACTGCATAAAGAATGGGCTGACGAAGTAAGCTCATACCGATCGCACGGCCTTTTCGCACTGCACCAACGCGTCTGATTGCGCCTGGGCCCGGGTACAAGCTGCAGGTGAGGACGCTTATGCTCAGGAAAACTGACAGGTGAGTGACCCGCCAAGAGTCCTGTAGGGCCGGCTAAGCATAGCCACCACCGGCACCATTGCAATTTCATAAGGAAACCAGCGCCAAAATCGGACATTTAGCGCTTCAGACCGACTACACGCTGGTGGCTGCTTCGAACTGCGCCCAAACCGGCGGATGCTCGGCGTCAGCCCAATTTACCTAGGTAAAAGTTTTATTTCGCGGTAATGCGGCTTTGCCGAGTTAATTCAATATAAAGCTCGCCAGTAAGGGGTTCCGAACGAGGGAATTCCTCGGATCGGCCAGTCGGGACTATCATGGCTCAGCTTACGCTGCGGCCGCTTGTGAACACGCGAAATGGCGTGATCGCCGCGGCCGCCCTGATCACGATCATTGGTACATGGCTTGCGGTGGCCGCGACGACGCGCGCGCCCGGTGCGGACAAGCTTGCCGAAACCGAAACAGTGACCCAAGGTCACCGCGAAGGCGCCCTGTATTATCCGACGCCGAAGCAATGGGCCGCCCTGACAACCGTGCCGGTTGGCGATGTCGTGTTCCGCACCGAGCATTTGACCGAAGGCAAAATCAGCGTTGATGAAGACCGCGCGACGCTGGTGTTCTCGCCATATTCGGGCCGGGTGATCAAATTGCTCGCGAAGCCCGGCGACATGGTGAAAGCCGGACAGGCTCTTTTCACTGTCGAGGCGCCGGACATGGTTCAGGCGCAGAACGATTTTATCACCGCGATTTCCAATCTAAACAAAGCGCGTTCCGCTTTGGATCTTGCGAAGATCGTTGAGCAGCAGAACAAAACGCTTTTTGATTCCCGTGCCGGCCCGCTGCGCGATCTGCAGACTTCACAAGCGACCACGCGGGCCGCGGAGAATGATGTGCGTTCGGCGCAGACATCACTCGAAGTTATGCGCAACCGTTTGCGTATCCTCGGCATGACCGACGATGAGATCACAAAATTTAGCGACACGGGCGCGGTTAGCCCCCAAATGACCATTTACTCGCCGATTGCCGGCACCGTTATTCAACGCAAGGTCGGACCCGGGCAATACATCAACACGTCGTCGCAGAATACCAGCGCAAGCGACCCAACCTTCGTCATCGGCGATCTCTCCACAGTGTGGCTGATCGCGTACGTGCGTGAATCCGACGCGCCCAGCGTGCACGTCGGCCAGGCAGTGCACTTTACCGTTTTGTCGTACCCGGACCGGGTCTTCGCTGCGAATATTTCTTTCGTCGCGACTTCGTTCGACTCCGGAACCCGGCGCTTGATGGTGCGGGCGACGATAGACAATTCGCGGCATCTGCTTCGTCCGGAAATGTTTGCAAGCGTGACAATCCTCACAGGCGAGGGAGATAACTCGCTGGCCGTGCCGCAAGAAGCGATCATCTACGACGGCAAAACCGCTCACGTCTGGATCGCGCGCGACGACAAGTCGGTCGAGAGGCGCGACATCAAAACCGGACTATCCAACGGAAATATGGTCCAGGTCGTCGACGGGCTGCGCGAAGGCGAAAACGTCGTGAGCAAAGGCAGCCTGTTCGTCGACCGCGCTGCGGCGGGAAGCTGACGCACCCATGTTGCGTAGCCTGATGTCCTTTTGCCTGTCGCGACGGCCCCTAGCGCTGGTCGCCTTCGCGGCATTTATCGGCGTTGGCTATGTCGCCTTCACGTCGCTCAATGTTGAAGCCTATCCCGATCCGGCGCCCCCGATCATTGAAATCATCGCGCAATATCCCGGCCAATCGCCCGAAGAAGTCGAACGCTATGTCACGATCCCGCTAGAGATTGCGGTCGCCAGCACGCCCGGTCTGACATACATCCGCTCGAACACAGTGTTCGCCCTCGGTTTCGTCCGGCTGCAATTCGAATATGGGCGCGACTACAATTTCGTGCGCCAACAGGTTACCAACCGACTGAAGGATGCGACGCTGCCGCCCACGGTAACGCCGGTCATTTCCCCTGCCGGCGGTATCAGCGAAATTCTGCGCTACCAGCTCAAAGGTCCGCCCGGCATGGACCTGATCCAACTCAAAACAATTCAGGATTGGGTGGTCGAGCGAAAACTGCGCATTGTCCCGGGCATCGCCGACATCTCGCCGCTCGGCGGCAAAACCAAGGAATATCAGGCAGAAATCGACCTCGACCGCATGCGGGCGTACGGGCTTACTTTGCCGCAGATCATCAATGCGATTTCGACCAGCAACGCCAATGTCGGCGGCCGCACAATCGCGGTCGGCGAACAATCGGTCAATGTGCGCGGCGTCGGCGCGCTCGGGTCCATCAGCGACATCAACAACATCGTCGTGAGCCAACAGGGCGGGCTGCCTGTTGTCCTGTCCGATATCGCACACAATCAAGTCGGCTATACGCCGCGACTGGGGATCGCCGGTCGGGACAACCAGAACGACATCCTGTTCGGCATCGTGCTGATGCAAAAGCTCGAGCGCACCATGGATGTTGTGACGCGGGTGCGGGCGGCTATTGAGCGCATCAACAATGACGGCAGCCTGCCGCCTGGCGTCAGGATCGAGCCATATTACGATCGTGGGGATCTGGTTGCTATCACCGTACGCACAGTGATGCACAACATGCTGTTCGGCATCGCGCTGATCTTTCTCATTCAATGGATATTTTTGGGTAACCTCCGTTGCGCGTTGATCGTCTCCGCGACGATCCCGGTCGCGCTATTTCTCGCCGTTATTATCACTGTGCTGCGCGGCGATTCTGCCAACCTGCTGTCGGTTGGCGCGATCGATCTCGGCATTATTGTCGACGGGACCGTCATCATGGTGGAAAATATTTTCCGCCACCTCGCCCACCACTCGTCGCGTCATCCGAATGACGCGAGCCGCGGCGACCGGTTGCACCGGATTCTTGCTGCCGCGGTCGAAGTCGACAAGCCGATATTCTTTTCGGTGATCATCACAATCGCCGCCTTCCTCCCGCTTTTCACGATGCAAGGCGTCGAAGGACAGATATTCGGGCCGATGTCGCGGACCTACGCCTATGCCTTGCTCGGCGCGGTGATTGCGACGTTCACAGTTACCCCGGTGATGTCCTCGCTGTTGCTCCCGGACCGGGTGGAAGAGGTTGAAACCATCGTCGTCCGCGCGATCCGCCGCGCCTACGAGCCCGTTCTCATTCTCGCGGTCAAAAACGCGCGTATCGCGGCGATGATTGCGCTCGCCTTCCTCGTTGTTTGCGGCGGCCTCGGCATGCGCCTTGGCACAGAATTTCTCCCCAAGCTGGAAGAGGGCAATCTCTGGATCCGCGCTTTACTTCCGCCAACGATTACACTCGACGCCGGGCGGGACACCGTCGACAAAATCCGTAACGTCATCAGTAGTTATGCGCCGGTGCGCACGGTTGTATCCGAGCAAGGCCGCGGCGAAGATGCGACCGACCCCGATGGGTCGTTCGTCGCCGAGTTTTTCGTTCCGCTCAAGCCATTTGAGGAATGGCCTAGCGGGCTGACAAAGCCAAAGCTGGTGAAGCAGATGGCCGCGCGGCTCGAAAGCGAATTCATCGGCATCGATTTCAACTTTTCGCAGTACATCCAGGACAATATCGAAGAAGCCGTCTCCGGCGTAAAAGGCGAGAATTCTGTTAAAATCTTTGGCCGCGACCTGGCTGAACTCGAACGCTTGTCGAAAGCCGTACAAAACGAACTTGCGCAAGTTCCCGGCGTCGCTGACGCGGGTGCCTTCAACCTCCTCGGCCAGCCGAATTTGGTGATTCAGGTCGATCGCGCAAAAGCGGCACGCTACGGCATCACTGTCAGTGACATGAATACTGTCGTTCAGGCTGCAATTGGCGGCCAGGAAGTCACGCGCATCTATGAAGGCGAAATGAACTTCCCGCTGACTGTGCGACTGGCGCGTCAGTACCGTGACAATATCGACGCCATCCGCTCGGTCCCCGTCGCCTTGCCGAATTCGGACCCGAAATCGCCGACAGCCTACATTGCACTCGGCGATGTCGCCGAAGTACGGCTGGAAACCGGCGCAGCCTATATCTACCGGCAAAATACCGAGCGTTTCGTTCCTATTAAATACAGCGTCCGCGGCCGCGATCTGGGATCAACCGTCGCCGACGCACAGGCGCGCATCGCCAAAAATGTGGAACTGAAAGACGGGCTATCGGCTGGAATGGTCCGGCGAATTCGGCGCGCTCGTCGAGGCCAAGAAACGCCTCGCGGTTATCATTCCACTCAGCCTGCTGTTGATCATGATGCTGCTCTACAGCCTGTTCAATTCGATACGCGACAGCCTGCTCGCATTGTCCGGCATTCCGTTCGCAGCCTGCGGTGGAATTCTGGGTCTCTATTTGTTTGGATTGAATGCGAGCGTGTCGGCTGCCGTCGGGTTCATTTCACTGTTCGGCGTTTCGGCGATGGACGGTATCTTGCTCGTTTCCTATATCCGCCGCCGCCTGGATGAAGGATTTGGCAAGGACGAGGCCATCATCGGTGCTGCGCAAGCGCGCATGCGGCAGATTTTCATGACCGGATTTTCTGCGTGTATCGGTCTCGTACCCGCAGCGATATCAACGGGCATCGGGTCACAGGTGCAGCAGCCGCTCGCGTGCGTCATCGTCGGCGGCATGCTGTTGTCACCGATTTGCAGCCTGCTGGTCATTCCAACATTGTCGCGGTTGGCAATGCCAACGGTACGACGAACGGCGCCCGCACGTCGCGGAGCCGCAGCCGAACCGGGTCCAGCGGAATAAATAAAACTCAGCGATCAGCTTGTGCGTTTGGCCGGCTGGACCAGTTCCCCGATACGCCCAACGGCTTTGGCGATCGCCGGCCAGAATAGCAGCACGATAGCAATCGTCGTAATCGAACCAACGAGCGCGTTTGACCAGAATACACGCAGGTCGCCGCCCGATCCGATCATCGACAGCCGGAACGCATCTTCTGCGCGGCTGCCGAGCACCAGCGCAAGCGTGAATGGCGCCAGCGGAATTCCGATTTTCTTGAAAACGTAACCGACCACGCCGAAAACCAACATCAGCCAGATGTCGAACATCGCATTCTGGATCGCATAGGCACCGATTGCGCACGACACGACAATCATCGGCGCAATCGCAGCGAATGGTACCCGCAGAATCGCAGCGAATATCGGCACCGTCGTGAGTACAATCACCAGGCCCACGATATTGCCGAGATACATGGAAGCGATCAGACCCCAGACGAAATCCTTGTGCTCGACGAACAGCAATGGACCAGGATTGAGTCCCCACACCATCAGCCCGCCGAGCAGGATCGCCGCCGTGCCGGAACCGGGAATTCCCAGCGCCAGCATTGGCAGCAGCGCCGCCGTACCGGAAGCGTGCGCCGCCGTTTCCGGCGCGAACACGCCTTCGATACGGCCCGTGCCGAAGCTTTCGGGATCCTTGGAAAAACGCTTGGCGAGGTTGTAGCCCATGAAAGACGCAGCGATCGCGCCACCGGGTGTAATTCCAAGCCATGCGCCGATGATCGAGGATCGCAGCAGCGTGACCCAGTAACGCGGAAGCTCCTTCCAGACATTCAACAGGACCCGCAAGCTGATACGCGCGGCGTGCCCGCGCAGCGCCAGCCGTTCTTCCATCGTGAGAAGAATTTCGCTGATGCCAAATAACCCGATGACGGCAACCAGAAAGTTGATGCCGCGCAACAGCTCGCTCAGTCCGAAGGTCATGCGCAGCTGGCCGGAGACGGTGTCCATGCCGACGCCCGCAAGCAGCAGGCCAAGCGCCATCGATATGATTGTTTTGTGCTTGGCTTCGCGGCCCAGACCTACGAAGGAGCAGAACGTCAAAAGGTAGACCGCAAAGAATTCCGGCGGTCCGAACCGTAACGCGAACGACGCAATTCCCGGCGCAAGAAACGTGATCAACAGAACGGCAAACAACGAACCGATGAAAGAAGACGTAAAGGCTGCCGTGAGCGCTTCCGCCGCCTTGCCTTGCTGGGCCATCGGATAGCCGTCGAAGGTCGTGGCGACCGACCAGGCTTCGCCTGGAATATTGAACAATATCGACGTGATCGCGCCGCCGAACAAAGCGCCCCAATAGATGCAGGAAAGCATCACGATGGCGGACGTCGGATCCATCGTGAACGTCAGCGGCAGTAGAATTGCAACGCCGTTCGGTCCACCCAACCCCGGCAATACGCCGACGAATATGCCGAGCACCAGCCCGACCATCATCAGGGCGAGCGTCTTCCATGTCATCAGCACCGCAAAACCGTGAATAAGAAGACCGAAAGCTTCCATCGCGATGATCCCGGTTTGCGCGCTAGAAGCCGAAAAGGGCTTCAAGCGGCCCCTTCGGCATGATGACGTCAAAAGCGATTTCGAATGTGACGAACATCGCTAGCGAAAACACGAAGCTGGTGAGCAGCGATTTCCAAAGTGCGATGCGGCCGACCATCCACATGAATCCCGCGATCAAGATGAAACTCGCGACGTAAAGCCCGAGCCATTGCGTGAACAGGCAGAATAATAGTGTCGGCACGAAAACCTGCATCACGCGGCGAAGCTGGTCGCGAGTAACAAAGGTTTCGCTCGGTGCCGCGCGGCCAAGAAAAATGCCCAGAAGACCGTAGAGGCTCGCAATCGCAAGGACGACGGACAGATAAAACGGAAAATAGCCGGCCTGCGGACCTTCCGCTTCCCAGCCCATTCCTGTCCGCCAGTTGTCGAAGGCCAGCAAACACGCCAAGGCAATCAGAACAATGTAGACAACCGTTTCGACGGTCCGCGTGCTCGTGACAGCCGGCGAATCCTCGGACGGCGCGGTTGGATCGTCTACGGCAATTTCAGGTTCGATCGAGGACATTGCTTGACTGCCTTTGTCATCCCGGCACGCGCACAATACGAGCCCGGAATCCAGAGCCATTGCCGGGATCTGAATTCCGGGTCCGGCACCTGCGCGCCGGCCCGGAATAACTTTTGATTACTTCGCCACGAACCCGGCTTCGTTCATCAAGCTCGAATTCAGCTTGTCGTCTTCTTCAAGGAAATTGAGCATGTCCTTGCCGGTCAGGAAGATCGGCTTGAGCGCCTGCTTTTCCATGTAGTCTTTGTACTCGGCGGTCTGCGCGACTTTCTTGAGCAGATCGACGTAGAAGGCCGACTGTTCAGGCGTAACTTTGCCCGGCAGGAAGAAGGCGCGCAGCATCAGATATTGCACGTCGAGACCTTCCTCTTTGCAGGTCGGGATGTCGTTCCACGACTGCGTGTCGGTCACTTTGGTCTTGTACGCGATGCGCTCCTTGTCGAACACGCACAGCGCGCGCACCTGGCCAGCGCGCCACACTTCGAGATTTTCCGACGGATTGTTAACGTTGGACGCGGTGTGATTGCCGACCAATTGCGTCGCCGCCTCGCCGCCCGACTTGTAGGGCAAGTAGGCAAACTTCGCGCCGGTCTTCTTCTCCATGAACACGGTCAAGATGTGATCTTCGCGCTTGGAGCCGGTGCCGCCCATCTTGAATGGCTGCGGAGCGGCTTTGGCCGCGTCGATAAATTCCTTCACGTTCTTGTACGGAAGCTCAGTGTTGTCCCACAGCACGAACTCGTCCATCGCGGTGACTGCGATCGGAGTGAGTTCGCGCCAATTGAACGGGATCTTCGCCGACAGCGGCAGCATGTAGATGAGCGAGTAAGCGAGCAGCAATCGGTTGGGATCGCCGTCGCTTGATTTCATGTACATCAACGCTTCCGCGCCCGAGGCGCCGCCCTTGAGCGAGACGACCATCGGCTGCTTCATCAGATTGTTTTTCTGAATGGCGGCTTGAATCATGCGCGCCATCTGATCGGAAGCGCCCCCGGCGCCGGCGGCCACGACAATTTCGACAGGCTTGGTCGGCTCCCAAGCCATGGCTGGCGCGTTTGCCAGCACAACGGCCGCAATGGCCGTGCTGGCAAGAATGAACCTTTTCATATTGATCCTCCCTATGATTGGCTGGCACCGGTTCCATCAGCGATGGCCCGTGCTGTCCTTGTTATTTGGGCACCATTTTGCGGGTATTGGGCGCGAAGCTCAAGCCGCACAAGGTCTAATGGCCATGCTGCTCGCGGCGCACAATGTCGGCGCCCTGCACCATTGCCTGCATTTTCCCGAAAGCAACGTCGCGCGGCAGGTATTTCATGCCGCAATCCGGCGCAATCACGACGCGTTCGGCAGGCACGTGCGGCAGCGCCTTGCGGATGCGTGATGCGACGATATCAGCCGTTTCGATATTCATATCGGACAGATCGATGACGCCCAGGATGATCGTCTTTGACGGAAGCTTTTCCAAAACCTTGAGATCGAGTTTCGGCTGTGCCGCCTCAATAGAGATTTGCGCAGCTCTTGAACCTTCGAGTTCAGGAAGGAATGAATAGCCCGTCGGCTTATCGTGCACCACGGCGGCATAGCCGAAGCACAAATGCACGGCGATTTCACCTTTAACGCCATCGAGCGCACGATCGAGCGCCTGCAGTCCATATTCTCGCGCCTTATCGGGATGCTGCTGCATCCACGGCTCGTCGATCTGCACGATATCGGCACCGGCAGCAAACAGATCCTTGATCTCGTCATTCACCGCGGCGGCATAATCCAGCGCCATCGCAGCATCGGATTTGTAAAAATCATTCTGTGCCTGCTTCGACATCGTGAAGGGGCCCGGCACCGTAATCTTCACCGGCTTTTTCGTATTGGCGCGCAGGAATTGCAGGTCACGCAGCTCCACCGGATATTTGCGACGGATTTTGCCCGTGACACGCGGCACCGGAATCGCCTTGCCGCTGCGATTGATGGTCGAGCCCGGATTCTTCGTATCGACACCTTCGAGCGCGGTGGCGAAACGATTGGAATAGCTCTCACGCCGTTGCTCGCCGTCGGTAATGATGTCGAGGCCGGCGCGCTCCTGGTCGCGAATTGCAAGAAGCGTCGCCTCGTCCTGCTTGGCTTCGAGCTCTTTCGGATCGATCAGCCAAAGATCATCCATCCGTACCCGCGGCACCATCTTCGACAGGCGCGCGCGGTCGATCAACCAATCCGGCTGCGGATAGGAACCTACGAGTGACGTCGGAAAGAGTTTGGCGGGCATGGTTCTATTGTCCCGCTATCTCGGGTGACGAGCCCGCCGCAGCGACGCTCATCGCCAGTATGCGGGCGACGTGGGCCGCCTCCCTTTCGCTGCCGTCGTAAATCTGGTGCCGGCACGAAGTGCCGTCGGCGATAATCAATGCATCGGCGCTGGCCCTGCGCACCGCAGGTAGCAACGATAGCTCGCCCATTTTGCGCGACACATCGATAGTGTCGGCGTTGTAGCCGAAGCTGCCGGCCATGCCACAACAGCTCGATTCGATGGTCTCGACCGAAAGCTGCGGGATCAGCCGGAGCGTGCTTTCAACGGCGCCCATGGTATCGAACGCCTTCTGATGACAATGCCCGTGCAGCAGCGCCTTTTTCGGCAACGGCCCGAGCGGCAAATTCAGGCGGCCTTGCTTGTGTTCGCGGGCAATGAATTCTTCGAGCAGAAAGGAATTCGCCGACAGCGCACCAACCGCCTCACCCTTGAAAAGAGCCGGCAATTCGTCGCGGAAGGTGAACAGGCAGCTTGGCTCAAGGCCGACGATTGGCATTCCGCGCGCAACATAAGGCGCAAGCGCGTCCAATGTGCGCTGCATTTCCCGTCGCGCTTCATCGACCAAACCAACCGAGAGGAATGTACGGCCGCAGCACAACGGCCGATCGTTTGGATCGGCCGGTAGCGGCGCGTAGACGCGATAACCGCCCGCAACCAGTACGCTCAAGGCGTCGTCCAGGTTTTCGCGCTCGAAATAGCGGTTGAACGTATCGGCAAACAGCACGACTTCCCGCGTGGCCCCGTTCGCTTTCGCAGTCGTGTAACGCCAATCGGAACGGTCTCGATATGTGTCATCGCGCCACTTGGGCAGGCTGCGGCACGACGAAAAGCCGGCTACATATTCCGACGCTTTGCGCAAAATCGCACTGCGGTCGCGCATATTGAAGTAGCGGTGCCAGCGCGCAGCGTGAGGCGCATAATGAGGCAAGAACCCGACCAGTTTGTCGTGCAATGAAAGTTCAAACTTTGCCGCTCGCGCCGCCTGCACTTCGATTTTCATGCGTGCCATATCCACGCCGGTCGGACACTCGCGACGGCAGGCTTTGCACGATACGCAAAGCTTGAGCGTCTCGGCCATTTTATCGGAAATGAGCGCCGCGCCACCCAGCTGCCCGCTGATGGCCAGACGCAACGAATTGGCACGTCCGCGCGTGACGTCGCGCTCATCACGGGTGACGCGATAACTCGGGCACATCACACCGCCCGTCAATTTGCGGCAGGCGCCGTTATTGTTGCACATCTCGACGGCGCCTTGAAAGCCGCCGCCGACTCCCGGATACGCCGACCAGTCCAAGTGCATCTTGACCGGTTCGCCGTGATAACCGGGCGCATATCGAAATAAATTGCGGTCGTCGAATTTTGGCGGCCGCACAACCTTTCCCGGATTGTAAAAGCCCTTCGGATCGAAGCGATCCTTTACCTCTTCAAAGGCGCGGGCGAGCCGCGAACCGAACATCGGTTCGTTGAACTCCGAGCGCACCAGCCCGTCACCATGCTCGCCGGAATGCGAGCCCTTGTATTCACGCACCATCGCGAACGCCTCCTCGGCGATTTCGCGCATGGCATGCACATCTTTCTCCTGCCGCAGATTTAGGACCGGCCGCACATGCAAGCAGCCGGAGCCGGCGTGCGCGTACCACGTGCCGCGGGTGCCGTGCTTTTCGAAGATAGTCGTGAGACGAGTGGTGTAGTCGGCCAGATGCTCAAGCGGCACCGCACAATCTTCGACAAAGGAAACGGGTTTGCCCTCCTCCTTCATCGACATCATGATGTTGAGGCCGCTCGTCCGCACATCCGTAATTGCGGCCTGGAGTTCGGGGTTCAGGATTTCGACAACTCCGCCCCACTTCGTGCCGCCCTTGTCCCAACCGAAGCCCAGGTCGCCCATCAGATCCTTGAGTTGCTGGAGCATGCGC
The DNA here is from genome assembly GCA_963722125.1 of uncultured Alphaproteobacteria bacterium. GTDB lineage: Bacteria > Pseudomonadota > Alphaproteobacteria > Rhizobiales > Xanthobacteraceae > Pseudolabrys. The sequence continues at coordinate 1,151,308 of CAVRJW010000005.1, forward strand.
AAATTGACTTCGTGATCATCCTCGCCGAATTCCACCAGCAAAATCGCTTCCGGTGTTTCGCGCACGAATTTTTCCAGCGTCGGCCGGAAAATCGGAATCTGACGCGCGAGCTCGATCATTGTGCGGTCGATCAGCTCGACCGCGATCGGCTTGAGCCGCACAATGTACTGCGCCGCGTTCATTGCTTCGTAGAAATTACCGAAATGGCAGGCGCCCACCGCGCGCCGACCGAGCAACGGTGAAAGCTTCAGCTCGATACGCGTGGAAAATGCTAGCGTTCCTTCGCCGCCGACCAGCACATGCGCGAGGTTGATATCGTTTTTCCCCGGCACCAACGCGTCAAGATTGTAACCGCCAACGCGACGCTGAACTTTGGGAAATCGTTCGGCAATTTCACCGGCTTCGCGCGCGCCAATTGCCAGCAGGTCCTTCGCAAGCGGGCGCAGCGGAAGCGGCACGTCTTTGAGATTGCCGCCGATACGGCCAAAATGCGCAAGCGTCCCGTCCGCAAGCAGTGCTTCGATCGAGATGACGTTGTCGCGCATCGTGCCGTATCGCATCGAACGGCCGCCGCAGGAATTGTTGCCGGCCATTCCGCCGATGGTCGCGCGTGAAGACGTCGAGATATCGACCGGAAACCAGAGGCCGTGCGGCTTGAGTTGGCGATTGAGATCGTCGAGCACGATGCCCGGCTCAACGGTGCAGCGCGCCCGCTTGACGTCGAGCTCGAGGATTCGCGTGAGGTATTTCGAGCAATCGATCACGAGCGATTTGCCGATAGCCTGCCCCGCCTGCGACGTTCCGCCGCCGCGCGCCAGCAGTGTTACGTTTTCGCTGCGCGCAATGGCTATCGCCCGATCAGCTTCTTCAATGGTGCGGGGGGCGACCACGCCGACCGGCATGACCTGGTAGTGAGAGGCGTCAGTGGCGTAACGGCCGCGCGTGAATCGGTCGAATTGCACCTCGCCGGTCAATTCGGCCTTCAGCCGACGCTCCAGGCCCGGCATGACTACCGCCACGTTTCTTATCCTTTTTGGGCTGCGCTAAGCCTATGCATAAGGACTAGTTCGCATTGCGGAAAACCGCTTGACCGCAATGTTACATTCATAGTTCAACGCCACAAGCGCCGCTCCCTGGCCGGGACGCGCCCGTGGCCGAACCACGAATTTCCCGTAAAAGCTGCCGATCAGGAGCGGACTGTCCATGGCTAAGAATTCCTCGCGTACGGTCGGGCGCCACTTTTTGCATATCCCCGGACCTTCGCCATTGCCGGACCGCATCCTGCGGGCAATGGACACACCCATCATCGACCACCGTGGGCCGGAATTTTCCCGTTTGGCCAAGAAGTGCCTGGACGGCATCAAGACCATCTTCAAGACCACCAACCCGGTGATCATCTACACCGCCACCGGAACCGGCGCGTGGGAAGCCGCGCTCGTCAATACGCTGTCGCCCGGCGACAAAGTGCTGATGGTGGAGACAGGCCAGTTCGCCACGCTGTGGAAGAAGATGGCCGAGAAGCTTGGCCTCGTGACCGAATTCATCACCACCGATTGGCGCATCGGCGCCGATGCTGCCGCAATCGAGGCGCGTTTGCGCGAAGACAAGGGCAAGGAGATCAAGGCGGTCTGCTTCCTGCACAACGAAACCTCGACCGGTTGCCTTTCGCCCGTGGCGGAAATTCGGAAGGCAATCGACAAGGCGGGCCACCCCGCGCTGCTGATGGTCGACACCATCTCGTCGCTCGCTTCGGCTGACTATCGTCATGACGAATGGGGCGTCGATGTGTCCGTTGGCGGCGCACAGAAAGGTCTCATGTTGCCGCCGGGCATGTCGTTCAACGCTGTGAGCGACAAGGCGCTGGCGGCGAACAAAACGTCCAAGCTGACGAAATCGTTCTGGGCGTGGGACGAAATGATCACGATGAACAAGGTCGGCTTCTTTCCCTACACGCCGGCAACGCAAATGCTGCAAGGCCTCGCGGTCGGAATCGAGATGCTGCACGAGGAAGGCCTCGACAACGTGTTTGCGCGCCACGATCGCCTCGCGGAAGCGACGCGCCGCGCTATCAAGGCATGGGGCCTTGAGATCATCTGCCGCGATCCGAAATATTATTCGCCGACGATCACCGCGGTCCTGCTGCCTGAAGGCCACGATGCCGACGCGTTCCGCGCGCTCGCGCTGGAGCAGTTCAATATTTCGTACGGCGCGAGCTTCGGCCGGTTCACTGGCAAGATGTTCCGCATCGGCCATCTTGGCGACATCAACGACGCGATGTTGCTGGGCGGTTTGGCGGCGACCGAAATGGCGCTCGCGCTCGCCAATATTCCGCACAAGAAAGGCGGCGTGCAAGCGGCGATGGACTATCTCGTGTCCGCGCACGGCAGCGCAGCCAAACAGGCGGCGGAGTAATCGCTAGGCCGCGTTCGTTTCATTTGTGAGCACACGCGCAATAAACTCCGAAATCACCTTGAGCGTCGCATCGGGCGCTTCGCGTTGCGGTGAATGGCGCGCGCCCGGCAATAGCGCGACTTCGACCGGGCAATAGCATTCCGACTGCGCAGCGTCGATCTGCTTCACCGTTCCGTATTGATCGTCTTTGCCCTGCACGATGAGCACCGGCACGCGGATATAGGCGAGAAACTCGGTGATATCCCATTTGCGAAATTCGGGATCGAGCCAGGCGCCATTCCAGCCTTTGAAGGCATTGTCGACGTCGGCGTGCCAGCGCGAAAGCCGCGCTCGCAAATCGCCGGTTTCATAGGCTTTCTTTGCCTCGACAATTGAGGCGATCCCGCCGTCTTCCGTGAAAAAATGAGGAGCAATCAACACAAGACCCCCGACACGGTGATCCTGATGGCTCCCGGCGTAAATCGCGGCAATCGAGGCCCCGTCGCTGTGACCGATCAGAAGTCCGCGCTCGAACCCGATCGCATCGAGCAATTGCGGCAGCGTTTCACGCGCCTCGTCGTGCATGTAACTCAACGGCCGCGGCAATTTGACGGGCGACGATTTGCCATAGCCCGCGCGCGAATAAGCGAATACTCCGGCGCCGGTTGCTATTGAGAGCTTTTGCGGAAAATCCCCCCACAAACCCACGCAGCCGAGGCCTTCGTGCAAAAGCACCAAAGTCGGCGCTTTATCGGGTTTTGGGCCGATAAAGCTGTACTCCAGCTGCTGCGCACCAATGTCGAGAAAGCCGGATTCGGCGAGTGTCATCAGCGCGCGCCGGGCCCTTCCGCCCTCAGCTTGAAGCGCTGGATCTTGCCCGTCGCGGTTTTCGGCAGCTCTTTGCGGAATTCGATCCAGCGCGGATATTTATAGGGCGCGAGCTTCTGCTTGACGTGCTCTTGCAAAGCCAGCATCAGCGCGTCGCTTGCTTTCTCCGGTGACTTCAAAACGACGAACGCTTTTGGTTTGACAAGTTTCTGATTGTCGTTCCAGCCAACCACCGCGGCTTCAAGTACGTCCGGATGTGAGGACAGCGCAGCCTCCACTTCGAACGGCGAAACATACATGCCGGAAACTTTCAACATGTCGTCGGCGCGGCCGCAACAGACGTAATAACCGTCGGCATCCTCGATGTATTTGTCGCCGCAACGAGTCCACTCGCCGCGGAAGGTGTCGCGCGATTTCTCGCGGTTGTTCCAGTACATCAGCGCGTTGGTGGGTCCACGCACATAAAGCTCGCCCATCTCGCCTTGTTTCGCTGTCTGGCCATCTTCACCGACGAGCTTGATTTCATAGCCCGGCACGCCTTTCCCTGTGGTGCCATATTTGTTTGCGCCCGGCCGGTTGGTCAAAAAGATGTGCAACATTTCGGTGGTGCCGAGGCCATCGGAGATTTCAACGCCGTAGCGCTGGAAGAAGGTCTTCGCCACTTCCTCCGGAAGTGCCTCGCCGGCGGACTGGCACCGACGCAGCTTCAGTTCGGATTTCTGCGGCGCGTTCGGACTGTTGAGGAATGCCGCGTAGAAGGTCGGCACGCCAAAAAACACGGTGATGGGATATTTCCGCAACAACGCGGCGACGCCGTCGGGTGTCGGCCGCTCTGCGTTGAGCACTGTTGTTGCGCCGACCGAGAGCGGAAACGTCATGGCATTGCCAAGTCCATAGGCAAAAAACAATTTCGCCACCGAATAGCAGACATCGCTTTCCTTCAATCCTGCAACCGGCGTGCCGTAAAGGTCGGCGGTCAGCTTGAGGCTGGCATGAACATGCACTGCGCCCTTCGGCTTTCCGGTTGAACCCGACGTGTAGAGCCAGAACGCCATGTCATCGCATGTCGTCGGTGCGGTGTAAGGCTCCGGTTCGTCGGCGCCGATAAGATCCTCGAACGAACGATACCCGTGTGGACTATCACCGGAGACGATAACGTGCTCGAGATCCGGACTTTGCTTGATGATTTTCTCAAATCGTGAAAAGAGCGCCTCCGAAACGACCAGGCATTTCGCGCGGCTGTCGGCCAGCATGAAACGGTAATCGTCTTCCGTCAGGAGCGTGTTCACCGGCACTGCGATGATCCCGGCCTTCAAGCAACCCAGAAATGCAGTCGGCCAGTCGATGGTATCGAGCAGTGCGATCAAAACGCGCTCTTCGCGTTTTATCCCGAGGCCGCGCAACGCAGTGCCAAAACGCGCAACGCGGTCGGCGAGCTGGCTATATGTGTGCGTGCCGCACGCGTCGATATAAGCCGGCTTGTTGGCACGACCCGCCGCGATATTGCGCTCGAGAACATCGGCGGCAAAATTGTAGTCGCGTGGGATTACGCCCACCGACTCTGCCGCGATCGTTTCCGCCGCGTGCGCTTCCGCGACTGTCATTTGTGTTTCCTCCCAGGACTGTGCGTATTATGCCCGCCAATGAATGTGCTGCAAAGCGCACCATATTTCCGAGGGAGCACCGTCCATGATCTTCAGCCGGGACCGCATTCTGACCACCCACGTCGGCAGCCTGCCGCGCAACGAGAAACTGTCCGACCTTCTGGTGGCCCAGGAAGAAGGCGCGGCCTACGACCCGGCCACACTCACCTCCGAAATGGACAAGGCCGTGCGCCATGTCGTCGAAAAGCAGGTGGAAGCCGGCATCGACATCGGCAATGACGGCGAGCAGCGCCGCATCGGATTTCAGACCTACGTGCCGCAGCGCATGACTGGTTTTGGGGGTGTATCGAAGCGCCGCCGCGGACGCGAATTCGAGGAATTTCCTGATCTGGTCGCCTACCTGATGCGGCGCTTTCCCAGCGCGCCGAAAAGCCAGCAGGGCGCGCCGGAGGCGCAGGCGGACATCAAATACAAGGACCTCAAGCCGATCGCCGAGGAGATTGCGGGCTTCAACAAGATTGCCAGCGAACTCGGCGCATTTTCCGAACGTTTTATGACCGCGCCCTCGCCCGGCATTATTTCGACGACCATGCTCAATGCTCATTACAAAACGCACGACGACTATCTCGACGCGATCGCGCGCGAGATGAAAAATGAATATCAGGCGATCCATAAAGCGGGCCTGACGTTGCAGATCGACGCACCCGACCTCGCCATGGACCGCACCATGATGTACCGCGATCTCGACGACGCCGGCTTCGTCAAACGCGTTGAGCGGCACGTGCAGGCAATTAATGACGGCATCGCCGGCATTCCGCGCGATCGCGTTCGCTTGCACATTTGTTACGGCAACTGGGAAGGCCCGCATATTCACGACGTGCCGTTGGCCACAATTCTGCCCGCGCTTTACCAAGCAAAGGTCGGCGCGCTTTCGATCGAGTTCTCCAATCCACGCCACGCACACGAATACGACGCGCTCAAGAAGCACCCACTGCCGAAAGATATGCTGTTGATTCCGGGCGTGGTGGAAACCACCAGCAATTTCGTCGAGCATCCCGAAGTTGTGGCGCGACGTATCGAGGAGGCGGTACGCACCGTGGGTGATCGCGAACGCGTAATAGCGTCGACCGATTGCGGCTTTGGTACATTCACCAAACGTGAATGGGTGATCGAGCCGGTGGTGTGGCTCAAGCTCGCCGCGATCCGTAAGGGCGCCGATATTGCGTCGGCAAGACTATGGGGCAAGAAAGTCGCGTAGTCTTTCTATGACAGTCACTAAAAGACGTGGATGGCCGGAACAAGTCCGGCCATCACGCCTGACGGTGTGGCGCGACGTCGCCCATTCTCCACTCGTCCCCGCGAAGGCGGGGACCCAGTAACGGATTTCCGCTGGAGCCTGTCCCCGCGCAGGCGAGGACGGGAATGAGCGGAGCGTGCGCATTCGATTTCTCCACAATCATTGCCCGAATGTTTTTCCCGTCGTCCCGGGCGAGCGTCAGCGAGGCCCGGGACCCATACGCCGTAGTCCATCGATCGTGCACAGCGTATGGGTCCCCGCCTTCGCGGGGACGACAGCAAGAGTTTGCTCCCGCGCGCGAATTCTCCAATTCAATTGTCAAACAGCCTTAGCCAACGCTCCGCCGCCCGTATTCTTTGTCGAGGCCCCGGGAAGGCCCGTCTTCCATCACCCCTCTCACATGCGAGGGGATGGAGCGCCGTATGGCGCAACCAGCAGTCCAACGCCTTACGCGGCGTTGACGTGCCTTTGCGACAGGCACGTTCGCCACACGGCGCTCCATCGCGGCTTTTCTGTCCCCGGGACCGTGCTTCCGGGCGCAGACGGAAGGCCTTACGGCCAACTTTATCCAGGCAGCTTTCGCCGCCCTTCATCCACGCCGCGTCCAGCCATTCAAGGCGGCCCCACGTAGTTGGAGCGGACGGCGACCCGGGGCCTCCCGGAGGCGTGGCTGCGAAACCACACCCGCGGGCGCCGCATCCGGCTCCGCCACCAAGACGCCTCTAGATGACCCCCTCGCTGCGAGCCGAACGAATAGGACTATAGTCAGTGTAGGATTAAAGTCAAGACGCCATCGCGGTGCGTAGTCCCGGGCGAGAGTGGTCCACCGTATTCCGCTCGTCCCCGCGAAGGCGGGGACCCAGCGCTGGATTCCCGCTTGCGCGGGAATGAGCGGAGTATGTTGCACCCCGCCGCTCCACTCGCTTTGCTGCACACTTTTTTCTGTCGTCCCGGGCGAGCGTCAGCGAGGCCCGGGACCCATACACCGCAGCGTCATGCCCGGCCTTGTGCCGGGCATCCACACCTCTCTGCAAATCAGCAGACTAAGACGTGGATGGCCGGGACAAGCCCGGCCATGACGCCCTGCACGCGCGTTCTTTCACCCATTCTTTGGTGTGGCCGCACAGAGGTCCGGATACGGAGAACCGCTAACCGATTGCTTTAAAAGTATTATTTTTCACCGGCTTCTAAAGATACTATCTTTACTACTTTAACCGGACACATATACTACCGGCCTCAGACAGAGGCGCGGCGATGCCACGAACAGCAATGCGGCAACCGGTGATGATGAGCGGTGAGCTCACCGCGCGCATCATGTTCGCCGGCCGCTCGTCCTCAATGTCGGCACAGATCGTCGCCTGGGTGCGCGACGCGCTCTTCGCCAAGAAGCTCAAGCCCGGCGACTTCCTCGGCACAGAGAAGGACCTTGCCGCCCGCTTCGATGCGAGCCGCATCGTGGCCCGTGACGCCCTGCGCACGCTCGAAGCGCTCGGCATCGTCGAAATCCGCATGGGTAAAGGTGGCGGCGCCCGCATCGCGCAAGGCAACCCGCGCCTGTTCGCCGAAGCGCTCGCCGTGCAACTCGATCTCACCGGCGTCACCGCGGCCGAGATCATGGACGCGCAGCGCGCCATCGAAACATTGGGCGCCGAACTCGGCGCCGAGAACGCCACCGCCGCCGATATCGCCAAATTGCGCAGCCTGTTGCGTCAGGCCGAGGACGTCATGGGCGACCTCGATGCCTTCACGCGCCTGTCGCGCGATTTCCATCTCGCGATCGCCGAAGCTTCGCATAACCGCGTGCTGGTGGTGCAACTCATTTCGCTTGAGCACGTGTCCTGGCCGCGCCGAAATGTCACCGCAACGCCGAAACTCGCGGTGCACATCCTGGAAATCCACACCAAGCTCACCGATCTCATTGAGCTGCGCGACGCCGCCGGTGCACGCGCGCTGATGGACGACCACGTCAAGATGATCCGTGCGCGGCGCGTTGCCGAGCGCGAACAAACCGACGGCAACGATCACACCTGTTGCTGATCAAAACGAGGGAGGACGAAACCATGGCAAAATTCCTCATCGAACCGCACTTCCGCCTGCAGGAATGGGTGGCCGAGGAAAAGGACTACTTCCGGAAGGAAGGCCTCGAATACGAATTCCGCGAGCTCATGCGCGCGACCGACGGCAAGATTCACGACAAAGGCGATAAAGTCGGCGCCTATCAGTCGTTCGAGGAAGGGCGCAAATCGAACGTCAGCTGCGCCTGCCACTGGACCGTGAACGTCGCCGCCTCCAACGGTCACGGGAAGATGTACACCGACGTCTATTCCGTGGCGCCGGCCGGCGTCTTCGTCGCCGCAGATTCGAAGATCAAGGATCCGGCGGATCTTGCCGGCGTGCCGGTCTCGGTCGGCTATCAATCCGGCAGCCATTATTCGACCGTGCAGGCGCTGGAGCAGTATCTCAAGCCCGAGCAGATGAACCTCGTCTATTCCGACGGTATGCTGTTCGCACGCATGGAGAAGCTGTTCGAAGGCAAGGCGCCCGCAGTGCATCTGTTCGGCGGGCCGTACTATTTCGCCGAGCAGCTTGGCTTCAGGAAGGTGATCGACTCCACGTTCATGATCGGCACCATGATCCACGGCGACCCGGATCCTGAAGACTTGCGCAAATTCTTCCGCGCGCTGCGCAAAGCCCAGCGCGATATCGACCTGCGCCCGGAGCTCTACACTCACTATTACAAGAAGGAATTCCCCGACCGCTTCCACGCCAAGATGGACACACGGCGCTGGGGCCCCGGCGAAAGGCTGGTGTTCGAGCCCTACACCAAGGAAGTGTATGAGGAATCCTTCGAGTGGATCGCTGCCCACGGCATCTTCCCGGAAGGGAAGATGGGCAGCGCTCAATACGAGCGGGCAACTTTTTCGTTGGTCTAAAGAATAAGCCAGATACTTCCGCTCATTCTCGCGCAAGTGGGAATCCAGGGCAAAGAGCTCTGAATTTGCTGCTCTGGGTCCCCGCTTTCGCGGGGACGAGCGGATAAACCCGAACAACTGTTTGTACGCGAATGGTGAGACGCCCAACCAAATGCGCCGCGAACCCTTGGTTCGCGGCGCTTTTCTTTGTCAGGAAGGTCAGGCATTCTAACGACAACAAGAAGTAATGAATTCAGGGGAGGACCACATGAAACGCTCGCTCTTTGCCGGCGCCGCCTTGCTTGCAGCGGTTACGCTGCCAGCCGGCGTCAATGCCCAGGAAACCATCAAAATCGGCGTTATCAGCGCCTATTCCGGCCAATTTGCCGATACAGCCGCGCAGATCGACAACGGCATCAAGCTGTACATGAAGCAGCACGGCGACACGGTCGCCGGCAAGAAGATCGAAATCATCCGCAAGGACACCGGCGGTCCGAATCCGGATGTCGCCAAACGGCTGGCGCAGGAATTGATCGTGCGCGACAAGGCCGACATCCTCGCGGGCTTCACCCTGACGCCGGAAGCGCTCGGCGCCGCCGGCATTTCGGCCGAAGCGAAAAAGCTGATGGTCGACATGAACGCGGCGACGTCGATCATCACCGAAAAGTCGCCGTATATCGTTCGCGTGTCGCTGACGCTGCCGCAAATCAGTGAAACGCTCGGCACCTGGGCGGCGACCAAAGGCAAGATCAAGAAAGCCTATACGATGGTGACCGACTTCGGTCCCGGCATCGATGCCGAAACAGCTTTCCAGAAAGCGTTCAAGGCAGCAGGCGGAGAGATCATCGGCTCCGTGCGCATGCCGATCGCCAACCCGGATTTCTCGGCCTTCGTGCAGCGCGCGAAAGACCTCAATCCGGAATCGATCTTCGTGTTCGTCCCTGGCGGCGCGCAGCCGGCAGCGCTCGGCAAAGCTTTTGCCGAACGCGGCATGGACCCGAACAAGATCAAGATCATGAGCACGGGCGAAGCCGTTGACGAAACCGCCGTGAAGAGCCTGGGCGACCTCGCCCTCGGCCGCCTCAGCGCCTGGCACTACGACTACAATCACAAGTCAAAGATGAACGCCGACTTCGTGAAGGCGTTCAATGCCGAGTTCAAGCGCAATCCGGACTTCTTCGCGGTCGGCGGCTATGACGGCATGCACCTCATCTATGAGACGCTCAAGAAGACCGGCGGCAAGACCGACGCAGACGCCCTGATCGCCGCGGCCAAAGGCATGAAGTGGGAAAGCCCGCGCGGACCGATTTCCATCGATCCAGCGACCCGGGATATCGTGCAGAACGTCTATATCCGCAAGGTCGAGAAGGTCGGCAATAACCTCGTCAATGTCGAGTTCGACACCGTGCCGAACGTGAAAGACCCGACACACAAGTAATTGCCGCTCTGAGGCTCAGGAATATCGGATGGGGCGATCGCAAGGTCGTCCCATTCGTTGCATAAATAGCCTTCCCCTTTACTCCGCTCATTCCCGCGCAAGCGGGAATCCAGTACCTTGAGTCGTTGAATCGAGCGTTCTCCATCTGGGTCCCCGCTTTCGTGGGGAGGAGCGCAAACACAACCGGCCTCGGACCCGCCATGCTTCCTCCGGTCTTCGGTGTGCTGTTCGACGGCATCGCCTACGGCATGTTGCTGTTCGTGCTGTCGGTCGGCCTGTCGGTCACTCTGGGACTGATGAATTTCGTCAACCTTGCGCATTGCGCCTTTGCGATGCTCGGCGGCTACGTCGCCGTGACACTTGTGAATCAATTCAACTGGCCTTTTCTGGCAACGTTGCCGGCGGCTTTCGCCGCAGCAGCCCTCGTGAGCGTCGCACTCGAACGGGCGCTCTACCGGCGGCTTTACCGCGCCACCGACCTCGACCAGGTGCTGCTCACCATCGGCCTAGCTTTTATCTCGGTCGCCGTTGCGGCTTACATCTTCGGCACGCTGCAGCAACCGGTGGAGACACCGGAAATTCTTCGCGGCTCGATCGATTTCTTTGGCATCGGTCTCGGCAAGTACCGGCTCTTCCTGATCGGCGTCGCGCTGGTGGTGACGATGCTGCTGGTCGCAGGCCTTGAGTACACACGCTTCGGCGCACAAGTGCGAGCGGCGGTCGACAACCAGCGCATGGCGCGCGGGCTTGGCATCGACGTCGACCGCACCTTCGCATCGACATTCGCGCTCGGCTCCGGCCTCGCCGGGCTTGGTGGAGCACTGGCCATCGAGATCGTCGGCCTCGATCCGAATTTTGCCTTCACGTATCTGGTCTATGTGCTGATCATCGTGTCGGTTGGCGGCCTTGGCTCCATCGCCGGTTCGTTCGCCGCCGCGATCCTGATCGGCGTCAGCGATGTCGCCGGCAAGTATTACGCGCCGGAGCTCGGCGCTTTCCTCATTTATCTGGTTATGGTGGTGGTGCTGATGCTGCGCCCCGCCGGCCTGTTCGGGAGGCGGTGAGATGGGGGCAGCATCGGCGCCAAAAACCGCTCATCGCGCTTGGTCATGGCCGGGCTCGTCCCGGCCATCCACGGCTTCCTTGCGAAATCAAGACGTGGATGCCCGGCATAAAGCCGGGCATGACGGAGGAGAGGTCATCGCAAATCGTCGGACGATTGTTCTCGCCAACAGAGACAGACGTTGACGATGGCAACCCCCACCACCACCCTCACCCCCCAGGCCTATCTGCAGGCGCTGAACCGCTGGCATCCGCTTGAAATTGCGTTCTGGCTGGCGACGCTGCTGCCGTTCTTCGCATTTCCCGACTACCTGTCGCTGGCGAGCCAGATCGCCATCACGGCGCTCTTCGCGCTCTCGCTCGACATTATCCTCGGTTATGCCGGCGTCGTATCACTCGGCCACGCGGCCTTCTTCGGCATCGGCGCCTATGGCGCCGGGCTGTTCTCGATCTACGTCTGGGGCGAGCCGCTGTCGGGCCTGTTGTTTGCATTGGTGATATCGGGAGTGGTCGGCTACGCCGTGAGCTTCATCATCTCGCGCTTCCGCCATTTCACGCTGATCATGATCACGCTCGGCCTCGGTCTGCTCGCCTTCGAGGCCGCGAACCGCGCGCATTGGCTCACTGGCGGCAGCGACGGCCTGCAAGGCGTTTCGATCTGGCCCGTGCTCGGCATATTCAAATTCGACCTTTACGGGTACACGGCTTATGCCTATTCGTTAGCAACGCTCTTCATCGTTTTCCTCGGCACACGGCGGCTGATCAATTCACCGTTCGGCCTGGCGCTGCGCGGCATCCGCGAAAACTGGGTGCGCATGCCCGCCATCGGCGCCGACAGCCGCGCGCATATCCGCAAGGCCTTCACCATCGCTGCCGCCATCGCTGGCCTGGCCGGTGCGCTGCTGGCCCAGACAACAGAAAACGTCTCGCTCGAATCGATCAGTTTCCAGCGCTCCGCCGACGTACTGGTGATGCTGGTGCTGGGTGGCGCCGGACGGCTTTACGGCGGTCTCGTTGGCGCGGCGATTTTCATGGTGGCGCGCGACCAGTTCTCCGGAATCGCGCCGCAATTCTGGTACTTCTGGATCGGCGTGCTGCTGGTCACGGTGGTGATGGTGCTGCCCAATGGCATTCTCGGCGGGCTGTCGCACCTTTACGCGCGGTGGAGAGCGAAATGACCACGATCGCTTTGGCCACGCGCGGCCTCTCAAAGGCGTTCGGTTCGCTGCCCGTCGCGCGCGACATCGCGATCGACCTGCCGGTTGGCGCGCGATACGCGCTGATCGGGCCGAATGGCGCCGGCAAAACCACGCTCATCAATCTGATGACGGGAATGCTCGCGCCCAATGCCGGGCAGATTCTGCTCGCCGGCGATGACATTACGTCGCTCGGGCCGCAGGAGCGCGTGCGACGCGGGCTCGCGCGCACCTTCCAGATCAACACGCTGTTCGCGGGGCTCAACGCGCTCGAGGCGGTGACACTGGCGGTGGCCGAACGGCGTGGGCTTGCCGGCCAGTTCTGGCGCAGCGTCGGTTCATACGGCGAAGCGATCGACGAGGCCTACGAGATCCTGCGCAAGTTGAAGCTGGGCGACTCGCTGTTATCAGGTCACGCGCGAATTGCCTTACGGGCGACAACGCCTCCTGGAAATCGCGCTGGCGTTGGCGACCAGGCCGAAGGTGCTCTTGCTCGACGAGCCGGCAGCCGGCGTGCCGCAGGAAGAAAGCGGCGAAGTCTTCGAAGCGGTGGCGGGATTGTCCGACGATCTCTCGCTGCTTTTCATCGAACACGACATGCACGTGGTGTTCCGCTTCGCTACGCACATCTTTGTGCTGGTCAGCGGCGCGATTTTCACCGAGGGCTCACCGGCGGAAATCGCCGCCGATCCCGGCGTGCGCGAAGTTTATCTCGGCAAGCGCAAGCATGGATGATGATCATGGGTGATTGCCTTGGCTGAGCCGCTGCTCAAACTGGAAAACGTCACCGCCGGCTACGGCGACGCCGTGGTGCTGCACGGCATTTCGCTGGAATTACCCCAGCACGGCAGCCTCGCCTTGCTCGGACGAAATGGCGTCGGTAAATCGACACTGCTGCTCACGATCATGGGCTACACGCAATTGCGCAGTGGCCGCGTCACCTTGCGCGGTCAGGATGTTTCGCGGCTGACGCCGCACCGCCGCGCCGTGAACGGCATTGGCTGGGTGGCGCAGGAGCGCGAGATATTCCCATCGTTGACGGTTGAGGAAAATCTCACCGTCGCGGCGCGGCCTGGCGCGTGGAACCTCGATACCGTGTTCAAGCTTTTCCCGCGCCTGTCCGAGCGCCGGCCCAATATGGGAAATCAGCTGTCGGGCGGCGAACAGCAGATGCTGGCGGTGGCGCGCGCACTGATGACCAACCCGTCGCTGATGCTGCTGGATGAGCCCTTCGAAGGGCTGGCGCCCGTGATCGTCGATGAGCTTGTCGCGGCCATCAAGACGATGCTCGCCGACCGGAGCATCGCCATAATCCTGGTCGAGCAGCATACCGAAATCGCGTTGGAGCTGACCGCCGAGGCTATCGTGCTGGAGCGCGGCGCGGTGGCGCATCGCGCACCCTCGCCGCAGTTGCAAGCCGACAGTGCCACCCTCGAACGGCTGGTCGGGTTGCGCGTGGCCGCGACGGCATGACATTCTACCCGCCTTGCGAAGACCAGACAGGAATAACGTATGTCCGACCCGATGATTCCGCGCGAACGTTCTGACTACTCGGCGATTGTGGACCGCCCGCCGCTCAAGCTGCCGGGCAATGCCCGGATCGTGTTCTGGACCATCGTCAATTATGAGGTCTGGGACATCGGCAAGCCGATGGCGCGGCAACTGCTCCCCGCGCCGACCGGCGTTCCGTTGATGCCGGACGTCGTGCATTGGGCCTTCCACGAATATGGCATGCGGGTCGGATGCTGGCGGTTTTTCGAATTGTTCAAGCGCCTCGGCATCAAGCCAACGCTCGCTGCCAATGCGCGCATCTGTGAGGATTATCCACGCGTCGCCGAACAGGCGCGCGATGACGGCTGGGAGTTCATGGGCCATGCCTATGAGCAGGGCCCGATCCACAAAGAGCCCGACCAGGCCGCCATGATCAAGCGGACCATGGACGTCATGACCAAATTCACCGGCAAAAAGCCGGTCGGCTGGCTGGGACCCGGCCTCACGCAAACGCTCGACACGCCGGAATTGCTCGCCGCCGCCGGCGTTAAATATATCGGCGACTGGGTCTATGACGATGAGCCGACGGTGATCCGCACCGCCAAAGGGCCGCTCGTTACCCTGCCCTACACCATTGAGTGCAACGACATCCCGATGATGCTGGTCCAGCACCACGAGAGCGACTATTTGCTAAAACGCACGATCGACCAGTTCGACCGGCTCTATGCCGAGAGTGCGAAGCGCGCGAAATTCTGCGCGCTGGCGATCCACCCCTACATCAGCGGGCAGCCGCACCGGATCAAATATCTCGAGCAGATCTACGACTACGTGAACAAGCACGAAGGCGTGCTGCACTGGAACGGCGAGCAAATGCTCGACTGGTATCGCAGCATTGCCAAGATCGGGGCTGCCGCCTAGCGCAAGAGCTCCACTCGATCTCTCCGCTCGTCCCCGCGAAAGCGGGGACCCAGGGAGGCAGCGCTCTGGATTCCCGCTTACGCGGGAATGAGCGGATGGGAGTCCAAGTCCCAAACCACGCTGTCATGGCCGGTCGAGAGGATCGCAGCATTGCCAAGGTCGGGGCTGCCGCTTAGCGTGGACTACCGCCTAAAATAATAAAAGACCTGCGGCAGGGAGGAACCACATGCGTATCAAGGCCCTCGTGTGCCTCGCGCTTGCGTGCGCGCTGCAAAGCGTGCCGGCGACCGCGGTGGAAATCCGCCTCGCGCGGCAATTTTCCATGGGCTATCTCCAGCTCAACGTGATGGAGCATCAGCAGCTCATCGAAAAACATGCCAAGGCGCTCGGTCTCAGCGACTTGAAAGTGTCGTGGTTCACTTTCAACGGGCCGACCGCCGTCAACGAGGCATTGATCTCCGGCAATATCGATGTCGGCTCAGGGGGCGTGCCGGGGCTGCTCGTATTGTGGGGACGCACGAAGGGCACGCCGCAGGAAGTGCGCGGCATTTCTGCGCTGACCTCGCAGCCGGTTTTGCTCAACACCCGCGACCCCGCCGTCAAGACCATCAAGGACTTCAAGGACACCGACCGCATCGCGGTGCCGGCCGTGCGCTCTTCGGTGCAGGCGATTACGCTGCAGATGGCCGCGGCCAAAGAATATGGCATCAAAGGTTTCGACACGCTCGACCCGCTCACGGTATCGATGACCCCGCCGGACGCCACCGTCGCGTTGCTCAAGGGCGGCGCGCAGATTTCAGCCGTGTTCAGCGTGCCGCCGTTCCAGCATCAGCAGCTCGAAGACCCGGCGGTGCACACCGTGCTCAATTCATTCGATGTGATGGGCGGTTCGCACTCATTCACCGTGGTGTGGGCGGCGGCCAAATTCCGTGAGGGCAATCCGGTGCTTTACAAAGCTCTGGTGGCCGCGCTGAAAGAAGCAACCGACATCGTCAACGGTGACAAAAAGGCCGCCGCGGCTTTGTGGATCGAAGACTCGAAATCGAAATTGCCGCTCGAGATGGTGAGCAAGCTCGTCGCCGGCCCGCAAGTGCGCTGGACGATGACGCCGGAAAACACCATGAAATATGCGGATTTCATGAGCGAGGTCGGCACGCTCAAAACCAAGGCCTCGTCGTGGAAGGATTATTTCTTCCCGGAGATATATGACGAGAAAGGCAGCTGATCACCGGCCGTCGCCGGCGAGCACCGTGATTGGCTGGGCTTGTCCCATATTCGGCGTCATGCGCGGGCTTGACCCGCGCATCCACGTCCTTTGATCTCGCCGCGCCTTTAAGGCGTGGATGCCCGGCATAAAGCCGGGCATGACATCTAAGAGGCGGAGCGCGCCACGCACTCCGCTCATCCCGGAGATGCGCTCGACTTACTTCTGCGCCGGCGTGAACGGCTTGTTGAAGGCCGTCGCACTTCCCCATGAGCTGGCCGGCGTTTGCGTGCACGACTGGCTGCACACCTGACGCGAGCCTGACACCGGGCCCTTGGGAGTTTGCACCGTCACCGTTTCCATCCGGCAAACGGGCACGCACTGCGCGGCGGCAAAAACCGGCGGCGCGCCGGCAAAAGCATTAAGGCTCGCAAGGCCAACAGCGGCGATGAGCACGTTACGCATTTCAAAGTCCTGACGGAGGCGCTGGTTACGCGTGATGTCAATTCAGCACATCAATGTGCGAATGCTCCGTTTGCCGGCTTTATTTGCAAGCGGCGCATTCACGCATCGATGGCGGAACTTATACGCACGCGAATTAAATTGCCGCTAAACAAATGCGTGCAATTTTGCATGCGCGAATCCAAGAAATCATTTTTTTGACGCGTCATGCCTATCACGCGTCGTTCGCTCGGATGACGAGACGCGGGTGCTAACGTCGACCTTCACCGTTCGGATGAGGCGCCAACTCCGCCTTTCAGCTGAGGTTCGGCACCACAGCGTTGCCCGTCACGGCATTCAGCACGCAGGATGATCCAAAACAAAACTCCCGGCGCGCTGGACGCACCGGGAGTTTGCTCCTTCACATCTCGCTTTACGCTTGCTTCGGCTTAGCGCGCCTGAAGGCCGGCGGAGCCGTTTTGTGCCCGGCCAACACTGGCTGCGGCTGGCGGCGGCAGAGCCGGCGTGGAAGCCGTTGTCGGCTTTTTCTTAAGGGCACCTGCGTCGGCAGTTGCAGGCGGGTTCACGGGACGTGGAGCGGCCGGGTTGCCGGTTGCATCCACATTGGCCGTGGTCGCGCTAGCGCCGGATTTCTTGCGCGATGGCGACGCATCGACGTCTTCCTTTTGGATCGCGTTGCCGCCGCGCTCAAGAATGCCGCCACGGCCCTTTGCGCTGTCGATGTAATCTTTCGACTGCTGGCTGGCAGTCTTTTGCGCCTCGTCCTTTTTGGCCTGCTTTTCGGCCTTCATTTTCGCCAACCCGGCATCGGCTTCCGCCATGTAATTCGGGTCGGCGTCGTTCAGGCGCTTGCCGTTCACGATATGAGTGCTGGTGACGACCGGATCGCCCTGCATGATGAGAACATAACCTGCGATGTAACCGTCTCTGGTCTCCATAGTGGCAACCGTGTTGTACCTGCCGTTCCAGCTCCACTCCTTGCCGTCAGGTGTGACCATGAAATCCCACCGTCCGCAGTGCGCTGTGATTGTCCATCGACCGTTTTGGGCCTACTGCCGCCATGTCCTTCTATTGTCCCATCTGAACCCTTGGGGGGATTGATCGGCTGGCGGGTATCAGGGTCATAGCCAAACACCATCCGCCGGTCTCCGCCGTCCTGCCAGTTCACCCCCGACGGAAATGGTTTCCCAAGGACGCTCAATCCGAGGTTCCTGTTGTACCGTTCGCAATATTGTAGTCTCAGCAAGCAGACCCCGTTGGACACGCCCTCCTCTTTGCAAACCCTGTCATTTGCGATGCAATTTGATGGCGCCTCTGCAAACGCCTGCGAAATCACAGACGCGAAACTTCGCGAGTCCGAGAGCAATGATAAGAGCTTTACGCATTGTCGATGTCCTGTTTTCGTTTCTGTTGTTGTTGACTCACTTATCGATCGCCGGGCGCCTCAGCGGCACGCCGGTGAACTAGTTCATTCTGCGTGCGGTGTTGGCGCCGGGGCTCGGCGCTACGCCCGGCTTCCAGGGTGTGGTCGGCAGCAAAACTTCGACGTCGAAGCAGGTCTGCAGGCCAAACCCGTTCACCTGCTTTGTCGTGCAGTGATATTTGGTGCGGCCCTCGAGGGTGTCGCAGGTCGGCATCATCGGGGTATGCGCACGCACATAGGTCGTTTGACATATGCGCTTCGTCACGGCGAAGGCAGGCTCCGCCGTGCAAATCCCGAAGCTCACGAGACCGAGGGCGACGATAAGAGCTTTGCGCATTTTCAAACTCCTGGTTTCACCGTCTCACTTGTTTCCACTTGCAGCGGGATGACGCATTGCCGGCTCGACCCCCGGCGTGGGCGCTCGCGCCGGGGGGATTTGGCTCTATCTCTGATGGGTTGCGTTGGAGAGGCTGTAGGTCTTGGTGGCGCTCACCGAATTGCCCTTCCAGGCCGTCGGCGTTGGGCCAACATCAACCGTGAAGCACTCCTTCTTAAAAGCGTACCCTGGAATGGGATAGGTGATTTTGCAGTTGTTCTTCTCCCGGGCAGCCCCGGTGTTGCAGGCAGACGAGAGTCCATCCCAGGGCGAACGCGTCTGACAAATTGTTTTCTTCTCAGCGAAGGCCGGCTGCACGCTGGCGAGCGCACCGAGGCTCGCGACGCTGAGGATGATGATGAGAGCTTTGCGCATTCTTGAATTCCTGCTGTCGTTTGTGGTGATGACGCGTTCAGGCGCGAACGCGCCGGACCTGCCGTTCGAGGATTACTTCGCGTGTGTGTTCGACGAGGGGTTGAAGGTCTTGGTAAAGCCCGTCGTGCCCTTCCAGGGGCCGGTCGGCGTCGGACCAACGTCCACGTCGAAGCAGGTCTTGAGGCCTACTCCGTTCGTGACTTTTGTCGTGCAGTGGTACCGGTTGTGACTATCGAATTCGCATATCTCCGCCTGTTGGGTGACGCGGTTCACGTACGTCGTCTGGCAGACCCTTTTCGTCGCGGCCGAAGCCTCCTGCGCACCGGCGAGAGCACCGAGTGTCACGAGGCCAAATGTGATGATGAGGGCTTTGCGCATTTCTAATTCCTGATGTCGTTTGTGGTGATGATCACGCGCTGTCGGTTCGCGGCGCCCGGCGCGACGGATCGCGCCGGGATGTGTGCTGCTTGTATTTGCCTGCGTCGGTCTATCTTTCCTGACGCTGCTTCACGCCGGTGTGCAGAATATTGTTGGGCTGGACAGGCGTGCCAGAGCCGGATGCACTGGTCTTACTTGAGCCGCCGCGTGTGCCGTTCAGATAGTCCTGAGTCTGTTGCTTGGCTGTCTGCGCCCTTGTCGCTTTATCTTGCGCCCAGCGAGTCATGCATGCGTTATAGCTATATGAGCAGGCATTCTGGGCTGTAGAACCGATCGGGCCGCCTGCGTCTTTCCGGCACTGAACCACAGGCGCCGCGCAAGGATTTACTTCAACGTATCTGGTCGGCGATGCGTTGGCGGTGGCAACAGTGCTCGCGAGGCCAAGGGTGACGATAAGAACTTTTCGCATTTTTGAATTCCTGGTTTCGTTTCTGACTGTGAAGTGACGTTTGTTTCGACTGGCGCGGCCCCTTCTAGAAAGAGGCCGCAAACTGCTGCGGGTTATCTGGCTCTGACGGTTTTCTGGTCTTGGATGGGCTTGCCGAAGCCCGTCACGGTGCCCTTCCAGGGCGTGTTCGGCTTTAACGGCGGGTCCTGGTAGACCCATTGGCACTGTTGCAGCTCGCCCGGCAAAATCGTCCAGCCATAATTGTAGTAGCCGGGGCCTGATCTCGAGTTGCCAAAAATGTGGGTCACGCAGCTCAAATATTTGGCCGCCGCCGGCTGCACGCTGGCGAGTGCACCGAGCGTCGCGAGGCCGAGGGTGGCGATGAGAGCTTTGCGCATTTTCGAATTCCTGGTTTTGTTTCTGGAATTGACGTGACGTTCGTTTCTGTTTGCCGAAAGCGGCGGCCTCTTCGACGCTCGAAGAGGCCGCAAACACAGCGATCAGAACGCCCGAGTGTTTTTCTTCTGCTGGATAGGCTGCACAGGTCCTGGGCCATGGGTGACCTGACGGGGGCATTGCCTGGTCTCAATCCAGTTGACGTGGAGGACGATGTGAGGAGGATGGCCCTCTAACGTCGGTGGCCGGGAGCCGGGGCCTGGTGTCCGGGTGATAAAGCAATTTCCATCTCGAATGACGACGTAGCCAGCCGACGCAGGCTGCACGCTGGCGAGTGCACCGAGCGTCGCGAGGCCGAGGGTGGCGATGAGAGCTTTGCGCATTTTTAATTCCTGGTTTTTGTTTCTGGAATTGGAGTGACGTTCGTTTCTGTTTGCCGAAAGCGGGGCCTCTCCGAAAAATCGAAGAGGCCGCGAACTGCTTTTAAAATTTGTTCTTAAGCTTGCCCTCCTGAATGCTGTGGATCGGGGGCGTGGACGGCGATTTGGTGCAGACCAGATGCTCCGAGAAGCATCGCAGCTTGCCGTTGTGCATTTCCTGCTGGTCGCACATCATTCGACAGTTGCTGGCGGCCGAGGCCGGCTGCAGGCTGGCGAGAGCGGCGAAGCTTGCGATGCTGAGAAAAACGATGAGGGCTTTGCGCATTTTCTGATTCCTGTTTTCGTTTCTGTGGTTGATCACGTTTGTTGTCTTTGTTTCTCTTGGCTTTCGAGGGCATCCCTTCGCGAGCGCGCCGTTTGCCGGTTGTCTTTGCGTTCGTTGCCTCACGGCAAACAGCGCACTCGCGTATCGATTGCGTGCAACCTAAACGCGTGCACATGAACCGTGCCTAAATGCCGCGTGCAGATTTCGCGTGAGTGCAAAATTTTTTAAAAATAATTTCTGGTGCGTTACGACAATCGCGCATCGTCCAATTGGATGATGAGTCACACGCGCGTTGTGGATTTGCGCGGAGTTATTTGTGATTCCATTGCGCGCGTGATGCGCGCTGAAAAAATTATTGGACTCGCGCGACAATGAATTTCGTTCGAATGGGGGATGGAGATTCAATACAGCCGTCGTCCCCGCGAAAGCGGGGACCCATACGCCGCAGCTTGTCGCGAGATCCGCGGAATATGGGTCCCGGGCCTCCCTCGCTCCGCTCGGTCGCCCGGGACGACGGGAGAATTTGCCGTGCGCGCTATCGCCCCACACACGCCGCTCATTCCCGTCCCCGCCTTCGCGGGAACAGGCTCCAGCGGGAATCCAGGGCGGCAAGCCGCAGCGCTCACATTGCGTCTCTGGATCCCCGCTTGCGCGGGGATGAGCGGGTCAGGTGCTCGCCCTCTGCGAAACCGTCACGCCGCTACCCGCGCACAATCACCTTATGCGTCTGTTCGCCGAGGCCGTCGATGGAGGCGGTCACGACATCGCCGGGCTGCAGATAAACCGGCGGTTTCTGGCCGAGGCCCACGCCCGCCGGCGTACCGGTGAGGATCACATCACCCGGCTGCAGGCTCATGAAACGGCTGATGTAGGACACAAGCTCGGCAACGGAAAAAATCATCTCGCGCGTCGAGCCATTCTGCTTGAGCTTGCCGTTGACGCTCAGGCGCAGGCTCAGGTCCTGCGGATCGAGGATCTCATCGCGCGTCGCCAGCAAGGGCCCAAGCGGCGCGAAGGTATCGGCGCTTTTGCCCTTGAAGCCTTGCCCGCCGCGATTGAACTGGAAATCGCGTTCGGAAAAATCAATGCCGATGCAATAACCGAGCACATAATCGAGCGCGTCACGCTCCGCGATGTAAACACCGGGCTTGCCGATCACCACGCCGAGCTCGATTTCCCAATCCACGCTCTTGGCATCGCGCGGCATCACGAGATCGTCCGCCGGACCGCACAGCGCGCTGGTCGCTTTGAGAAACAGCGTCGGCTCCTTCGGCAAAGGCAAACCTGTTTCCTCGGCATGGTCGCGGTAGTTCAAGCCGACGCCGATGATCTTGCCGATGCCGCGCAATGGCGGCCCCAGCGCTGCGCCCTTTCCTACCTTCGTCAGCGTCTTTGCCGGCACCGCCGCGATGGCGTCGATGTCGTCGAGCGTGGGCGCGCGCGTATCGAGCGCGGCAAATTTGCCCGACAGGTCGAACACCTCGCCGTCGAGAATCAGGCCGGGCTTGTCGCCGGTTGTGGAGCGGTAACGGACAAGTTTCATGGCCTGTACAATATCCGGCCTAGCTGCAAAACTGCCAGCCAATACAATAATCCCGAGGAACGCCGGTATGAATGTCCCCAAGCCATCCGTCGGCATGCTGCCGAACGACCGTCTCGACTATTCCGCCATCACCACACGCAAGCCGCTCAAGCTGCCGAAAGGCGCGCGCATGGTGGTGTGGACCGTCACCAATGTCGAGGAATGGGACCCGACACAGACGATGCCGCGCACCGTGCTCACGCCGCCGGCGGGCGGCTCGCCGATGCCCGACATTCCGAACTGGTGCTGGCACGAATACGGCAACCGCGTCGGCTTCTGGCGCCTGTTGCAGGTCTACGATGAGTTCAAGATCCCCGGCGTGATGAACATCAACGGCGTGGCGGTGAACGCTTTCCCCGACATTGTGAAGGCCTGCGTCGATCGCAACTGGGAATTCGTCGGCCACGGTTACACCCAGCGCAACATGCAGAAGGTGGAAAACGAACGCGCCGACATCCGCAAATGCGTCGAGGTGCTGGAGAACGCGACCGGCACGCGCCCGCGCGGCTGGCTCGGGCCCGGTCTCACCGAAACCTGGGAAACGCCGGATATTCTCGCCGAGGAAGGCTACGACTATGTCGCCGACTGGGTGCTCGACGACCAGCCGGTGTGGATGAAAACCCGTGGCAAGCCGATCCTCAACATTCCCTACACGCAGGAATGCAACGACGTCGCCATGATGCTGATCCAGCATCACAAGGCGTCGGAATTCTACGAGCGGGCGATGGACCAGTTCGAGCAGATCTATAAGGACGCCAAGGGTTCGGCGCGCGTGATGGCGATTTCGGTGCACCCTTACATCATGGGCGCGCCGCACCGGGCGAAATATTTTCGGCAGATTTTCCAGAAAATCCGCAAGAAGAAGGATGTGCTGTTCTGGACCGGCGCGCAGATCGCGGATTGGTACAAGAAGGCCGGATCGCCGGCGCCGTAATCCACACGCCGTCATGGCCGGGCTTGACCCGGCCATCCACGTCTTGCTTTATCGAAACGAAGTCGTGGATGCCCGGCATAAAGCCGGGCATGACGAGTGAGAGCGCGCGCAAATGGCCGCAGCAAAAATCACCGACAAAAAGATCATCGCCGAACAGACGGCGAAGATGTACCTCGACGTCGGCGCCGTCCGTTTCATGGAGGACAAGCCCTTCATCTTTACGTCGGGCTGGGCCAGCCCCGTCTATAACAACTCGCGCTGGCTGATCTCGTTTCCGCAAGTGCGCAGCGCGATGATGGATTTCGCCGTCACCACCATCGACCGCGACATCGGCCGCGACAAATTCGATACGGTGGCCGGCGGCGAGACCGCCGGGATCGCCTTTGCCGCCTGGGTGGCGGAGCGCCTGAACCTGCCGATGCAGTATGTACGCAAGAAGGCCAAGGGATTCGGCCGCGGCGCGCAGATCGAAGGCCAGTTGCTGCCCGGCCAGCGCGTGCTGCTGGTGGAAGACCTCGCCACTGATGGCCGCAGCAAGGTGAATTTCGTCAAGGCGATCCGCGAGGCCGGCGGCAAGTGTGACCATTGCTTCGTGATTTTCTTTTACGACATCTATCCCGAGGGCAAAAAAATCATGACCGACCTCGGCGTGACATTGCACGCATTGACCACATGGTGGGATGTGCTGGCGGTCGCCAAGGCGAGCGGCAAGTTCGACAGCAAGATGCTGGGCGAAGTCGAGAAGTTCATGAACGACCCGGCCGGCTGGTCGAAGGCGCATGGCGGCGTCGCGACCGCGGCGGAGTAATCCTAAACTTCAGCCGGCGGAGTGAGATGTCCGCTCGTCCCCGCGAAAGCGGGGACCCAGGGCAAAAGACTTCTGTGTTTGCAATCGTGGCTCTGGGTTCTCGCCTTCGCGGGAATGAGCGGAATTTGAGCTACCCCTGCTCCGCCATCTTCCTCTTCAACCTCATCACCGCCAAATCGAGCGCCGACAGGAACCGCGAAACATCCTGGCGGCTCAGGGGTGGCGGGCCGCGCGTGGTCGCGCCGGCTGAACGCAAATCTGTCAACAAATCCCGCGTCGCCAGCGCCATGCCGATCGAATCTTCCGTGAAAGGCTTGCCGGTGGGGCCGATGACGGTCGCACCCTTTTTCACGCATCGCCCCGCCAGCGGAATATCGGCCGTGATGACGATGTCAGCCTCTGTAACACGCTCGACGATCCAGTCGTCGGCAACATCCGGACCTTCGGACACGATGACGCGCTCGATCAGGTCGCTGCGCGGCACGTTCATGAAGGAATTGGCGACAATAAAGACCATCAGCCCGTAGCGCTCGGCCACCCGATAGACTTCGTTCTTCACCGGACAGGCATCGGCATCGACGAAAATGCGAATCGCGGCTGGTTGTTTCGGCTCTTCCATCGTGGTCCAATCCAGCCTGATGACTTGCGCCTGATCTTTCGGGATCACGCGCCGATGGAGGCATCAATGGCCAAGGCACGTAAGAAAGTCCAGGCAACGAAGTCTGCAAGCCGCAAGCCCGTTCGCCGCAAGGCCAGCAAGCGGCGCCGAGTGAAAGCAGTGAAAGCCAAGACAACAACCAAAGCGCGGGCGCCGCATAAATTTACCGTCAGCCATCACCGTGACGAAGATTTCGACCAAGGCCTGCGCACCTATTCTGCATACCGGGACCTAGGCATCGCGCCAGCCACCGGCGGCATGGTGCAGGCGCACGTCATCCGCATGACCAAGCCGTTCAGCGCCGATGAAGTTGCAATCCCGCACTATCACGACGTTGAATTCCAGATGGTCTTTGTGCTCAAAGGCTGGTTCAGCAGCGAATTCGAAGGCCAGGGCGTGCACACCTTCCACGCCGGCTCGTGCTGGATTCAACCGCCGAAAATAAAGCACACGGTGATGGGATATTCCGACGACTGCGAATTGCTGGAGATCGTGTTGCCGGCGGATTTCGAGACAGTGACGTTGGGGTAAACCGGCACAAGAACCCTGCCGTCGTCCCGGGCGACTGAGCGAAGCGAAGGAGGCCCGGGACCCATACTCCGCAGCCTTTCGCTGGGCTGCGGGTTATGGGTCCCCGCCTTCGCGGGGACGAAAGGGAGAGGCAGCGCACAAAAATGACTGTTACCCGAGCCGCATCAGCAGCAAGCCGCCCGTCACCACGACAAATATCACCGTGGTCGCGCCGAGCACTGTTGTAATATGCCGCCAGCCGAGCCCGATAATCGTCTTCACTGAGGTGCCGAGACCGAGAGCCCCGATCGCCAGCAACAGGCCCCAGGTCGAAACCTCGACCAGCACACTTTTCGCTGGCGCGTACATCGGCATCAGCGCTGGCAACAACGGCACCGCGCTGTTCACAATGCACAACAGCAGGAACACGATGGCAAACACCGGCACCGGCACGCGCGCTTCGCCGTGCCGCATGCCTTGCTTCGTGAAATACCAGCCGACGCTGAGCACCACCGGCAACAGCAGAAACACGCGGAACAGCTTGACGATCACTGCCGTGTTGCCAACGGGGCCCGACACCGCGTAACCGGCGCCGACAACCTGTGCGACGTCGTGGATCGTGCCACCCAGCATGACCCCGGTTGTCTGCGCATCGAATCCGAGCAGGATGCATAGCGGCGGGTAAACCAGCATCGCCAGCGTCGCAAGCGCATTGACGGCCACGACGACGAAGGCGATGTCGGCCTGCTTGCCCTTGTAGTCGGGCACAACGGTCGAGGTCGCGAGGGTCGCCGAGGCGCCGCACACTGCAGTGCCGACGCCGACCAGCGCGCCAAAGCCCGCCGCCTGCCCGCTCCAGCGTGCGAATGCAAAACCAGAAGCCACCGTTGCCGCCATGGATATGACGATCAGGATCGCGGTCGCGCCACCAAGCGCGGCGATATCGCCGAGCGCAACACGAAGCCCGAGCAACGCGACGGCCCAGCGCAGCAGCGTCTTTACGCAGAAATTCATGCCGGGCTGCACCGCCGGCCGCGCTGCCAGCGGATTGAGCGCAATGCCGACAACCAGCGCGATCACCATGTTGGGTATGGGGACGAAACGCGCCACATAAGGCGCCGCCACATATCCGATGGCCGCGACGATCGCCGAGAGCGCGACGCCCGGCGCCAGCGTGGCCACCGCCGCCACGGAAGGTCGCAAAGCTTGCATGTTTTCTGCTGTCACGCGTGCGTCCCTATTGGCTTGCGGCGATTTTGGCGCCGGTCTGGCCGGCCTTGAGACCCGCAGCAACGGCCGCGGCGATTTGTGAAGGCGTATCGACAACGACGACGCCGGCTGCTTCCAGCGCGCGCCGTTTGGAGCCGTAGCTGCCGGCATTGCCGGTGACGATGGCGCCGGCATGGCCCATTTTCTTGCCCGGCGGTGCGGCAGCACCGGCGATGAAAGCGACCATCGGCTTGCGCATGGTTTTCGCGTAGTCAGCCGCGCTTTCCTCCATCGCGCCGCCGATTTCGCCGACAATCACAACGGCATCGGTGCCGGCATCCTTGTCGAGCGCGACCAGCGCATCGCGCGTGGTGGTGCCGAGCATCGGATCGCCGCCAATGCCGATGAACGCCGATTGGCCGATGCCGGCGCGCGTGAGATTGAGACAGACCAGCGTGCCGAGGCTGCCGCTGCGCGAAATGACGCCGACGCGGCCGGGATTGAACACGCTCGGTACGAAGGCCGGCATGATGCCGACAAAACACTCGCCGGGCGTCACGAGGCCGGCGGTATTCGGCCCGACGATGCGCGTGCCATGCTTTGCGGCAGCGGCATGCATCGCCATCACGTCCTGCGCCGGAATGTGCTCGGTGAGAACCACCAACAATTTAATGCCGGCTTGCGCCGCCGACACCGCCGCCTCCTTTGCCATCGGCGGCGGGATGAACATGACGGCCACGTCGCCGCCGACTTTCGCGACGGCATCTGCCGTCGTTGCGAAAATCGGCACGCCGACATGGGTTTCGCCGGCGCGCTTCGGGTTGACGCCCGCCACGACATTGGTGCCGTAGCCGATCATCTTCTCGGTCCAGAACGTGCCCTGCTTGCCGGTGATGCCGAGCACGATGACGCGATCTTTCTTGCGGACGATCATTGTGCTGCCTTCACCGCCGCCTGAACGGCGTCTTCCATGAAGTCGTAAGGCTCGATGCCGAGTCGTTGCGCACGAGCTTGACGGCTTCGTCCTCGCCGGTGCCGTGGATCGAGAAAAACACCGGCACCTTCGGTCTGAGCTTGTGCCAGGCCTTGACCACGCCTTCGGCCATCACGTCCGTGCGCGCGAAAGCGCCGCAGAAATTGATCACCAGGCTTTTCACGCCGGGATTGGACAGCACGAGATCGAGCGCGATTTCGGATTTGGTATAGGCCTCGCCGCCGATCTCGAGGAAGTTCGCCGGCCTGCCGCCGAAATGGCGGATGACGTCCATGGTGGTCATGGTCAGCCCGGCGCCATTCGCCAGCACGCCGACATTGCCGTCGAGCTGGATCAACTTGAGGCCGGCCTCGGTGCCGCGCGTTTCCAGCGCGGTCATCGCGTTGGCCGCACCACCTTTGGCAAGTTCCGCCTGGCGGTAGATCGCTGCGTCGTCGAGCACGAATTTGCAGTCGAGCGCGACCACGCGGCCATCGCCCAACAGTGCCAGCGGATTGATCTCCAGAAGCTCGGCGTCGTGCGCACAATACGCGACGTAAAGCTGGCCGAGGATGCGCGCGATTTGCTCTTCGGCGACGCCGAGATCGAGGCCCTTGAGCATCCCGGCGATATCGTTCGCTGATGGCTTGCTGTCGATATCGACCAGCAGGCGGCGGATCGCGGCAGGCTTTGCCGCCGCGACCTCCTCGATATCCATGCCGCCTTCGGTGGAGAACAGGATCAGCGGCTTGCGCGCGGCGGTGTCGTGCAGCACGGCGGCATAAAATTCACGAGCGATATCGGCCTGTTCTTCGACCAGCAGGCGCTCGACCGTATAGTCGCCGATGCGCATGCCGAGGATCTGCGTCGCGGCGGACCTCGGCTTCTTCCGGTGACCTGGCTCGCTTGATGCCGCCGGCTTTGCCGCGTTTACCGGTCGGCACCTGCGCCTTGACCACGCAGGGGCCGATTTTCGCTGCCGCCATCGCCGCCTCTGCAGCGCTGATGCACAGCACGCCGCGCGCCACCGGAATTCCGGCGGGAGCCAGGATCAGCGATTTCGCTGCGTGTTCCTCGAAGTTCATACGGACAATCTCTACTTCCCGTACTTTTTCCAGTGCGCGCCGAACAAGGCTTCCTCGCTCGGCTTGTCTTCCGGAATGGTGGTGACGAGATGGGTGATGTTGAGGAAGTGCTTGTAGTTCAGGTTTTCCGTGATGCTGTTGCCGCCCCAGGTGCCGCAGCCCATGCTCAGCGTGAAGTTCAAGCCCGCTGTCGAAACCGCCGCCATTCGCAAACGTGTGCGCCTGATTGATCAGCACGCGCACCACGTCGGTTTCCTCCGCAAGCTTGCGCGCGCGGGCCATATCCTTTGTATGCAGGCCGACGGAATGGCCGCGGCCCTGGTAGTCGAGAATTTCCCGGGCGCGTTGAGCGGCGGCATCGAAATCCTTCGCGCGATAGACCGTCAGCACCAGCGCCAGTTTTCGCCGGAAAAGGGAAATCCGCGGCCGACGCCGGTTTCCTCCACCATGAAGAATTTTTTGCTTTCCGCCGCTGGCGGCAAGCCGCATCCGCGCGCGAGCACGTCGGCATCGCGCGCGATCAGCGTGCGGCTGAGTTTGCCGTCCGGCCACAGCGCAGCCTGTATTTTCGTCTTCTCGGCTGCGGAGGCCATATAACCGCCGACCGCTCGAGCGCAGCGATCGCCTTGTCGTAGATCGCATCGACAAGGATCACCGAATTTTCCGATGAACACGACGTCGAATTGTCGAAAATCTTCGACGCGCAGATTTTCGCGGCCGCATCGTCAAGATCGGCGGTCTCATCGATAATCACCGGCACGTTGCCCGTGCCAACGCCGATGGCCGGCGTGCCGCTGCTGTAGGCGCGCCGCACATTGTCCTGCGAGCCGGTGGCGACCACCAGATCGGCGGCCTGCATCAAGCGCCTGCGTCATATCCTTTGACGCCGGCGGCGGCAGAATCTGCACCAGATCTTCGGGCAGGCCGATTTTCTTGAGCTCCGCGCGCATGTAGTCGACGGTCTTGCCCGTCGTTTTCATGCCGGCCGGCGACGACGCGATGATTACGGCATTGCGGCCTTTGATCGCCATCATCGCCTTGTTGACCGGCGTGGCGCCGGGATTGGTCGAGGGCGTAATGGCGCAGACGAGACCGACCGGCTTGGCGTATTTGGTGAGCCCGCGTTTCTTGTCTTCTTCGATGATGCCGACCGATTTCACCCGCAGCAGATCGCGCAAGGTGCCGAAGGTCTTGCGCTGCTTCTTGGTGATCTTGTCGGGGACATTGCCGAGCTGGGTGTCCTTCACGGCCAGTTCGGCCAGCTCCTTGGCATGGGCCGGATTGTACAGCGACCACGCTAGCGCGGTGACCGCCTCGTCGACACGCGCCTGATCGGCGTTGGCGAAGCTCGCCTGCGCTGCACGGCCGCGCCGCACCAGCTCGTCAACAACGGCCATCGCCTTCGGATCGGCCGCCGGTTTCACTGCGACTGTCATCTCATCACTCCACTAGGCGACGTGCTGCGGGCGCATGTCCTCGCGCTTGATGCCGGCCACAACGACCGGCTTCTTCATCGCGTCGCGGCGGAACGGCTCGCCAAGCTCCTGATTGAGAACAACCTCGATGAAGGTCGTCACCCGCTTCTTCTGCGCTTCGCAGGCTTGCCGCAGCGCTTCCGTCAGTTCGGTTTGCGTTTTGACGACGACGCCTTTGAGGCCGCAGCCTTCGGCCACCTTTGCGTAGCTGAGATGCGGGTCGAGCTCGGTGCCGACGAAATTGTTGTCGTACCAGAGGATCGAATTGCGCTTCTCGGCGCCCCATTGGTAGTTGCGGAAGATGACCATGGTGATGCCCGGCCATTCTTCGCGGCCGATCGAGCTCATCTCGCTCATGGAAATGCCGAACGCGCCGTCGCCGGCAAAGCCGACGCAGGGCGTATCCGGATTGCCGATTTTGGCGCCGATGATCGAAGGAAAACCGTAACCGCAAGGCCCGAACAGGCCGGGCGCCAGATATTTCCGGCCTTTCTCGAACGTCGGATAGGCGTTGCCGATCGCGCAGTTGTTGCCGATGTCGCTGGAGATGATGGCGTCCTTCGGCAGGCCCGCCTGGATCGCGCGCCAGGCCTGACGCGGCGACATCCGGTCGGCGTCGCGCTTGCGGGCGTCCTCGTTCCAGGTGGTGCCGGGATCGTCGTCCTCGTGATCCATGCTGGAGAGCGTCTGCAGCCATTTCGACTTGGTCGTGTGGATCAGCGCCTTGCGCTCCTCGCGGCCGGCATTGCCGGCTGAAGGCGAAAGCTGTGCCAGAATGCTCTTGCGCGACCAGCTTGGCGTCGCCGCAAATGCCGACCGTCACCGGCTTGGTCAGCCCGATGCGGTCGGCGTTGATGTCGACCTGGATGATCTTGGCGGTCTTCGGCCAATAGTCGATGCCGTAGCCGGGCAACGTCGAAAACGGATTGAGCCGCGTGCCGAGCGCCAGCACCACGTCGGCCTTGGCGACAAGCTCCATCGCCGCCTTCGAGCCGTTGTAGCCGAGCGGCCCGACGGCAAGCCGATGGCTGCCGGGGAAGCTGTCATTGTGCTGATAGTTGTTGCAAACCGGCGCATCGAGCTTTTCGGCAAGCGCGACGCATTCGGGGATGGCATTGCCGAGCACGACGCCGGCGCCCGACAGAGATGACGGGAAACTTCGCGCTCGACAGCAACTTTGCCGCTTCCGCGACGGCCTGCGCACCGCCGGCCGGACGCTCGAACTCGACGATCGCCGGCAGGTTGATGTCGATGACCTGCGTCCAGTAATCGCGCGGGATGTTGATCTGCGCCGGCGCCGACAGGCGCTTGGCCTTGGTGATGACGCGATTGAGAACCTCGGCGATGCGCGACGGGTCGCGCACTTCCTCCTGGTAGCAGACCATGTCGCGGAACAGCGCCATCTGCTCCACTTCCTGGAAGCCGCCCTGCCCGATCGTCTTGTTCGCCGCCTGCGGCGTGACCAGCAGCATCGGCGTGTGGTTCCAGTAAGCGGTCTTGATCGCGGTGACGAAATTCGTGATGCCGGGGCCGTTCTGCGCGATCGCCATCGCCATTTTGCCGGTCGAGCGCGTGTAGCCGTCGCAGATCAGGCCGCCATTGGTTTCATGCGCGACGTCCCAGAACGTGATGCCGGCCTGAGGAAACAGATCGGAGATCGGCATGAATGCCGAGCCGATGATGCCGAAGGCATGCTCGATGCCATGCATCTGCAAAACTTTCACGAAGGCTTCTTCCGTCGTCATTTTCATAGCGTCGTCCTCTACACAATTCTCGCTTTATCTGACGCCAGCGAATGCTGAAACGCTGGCAATGAATTCACGTTTTTTCCTGAAATATCTCGGCAAGCTCACCAGCGGCGTGGCGGAGCGCAGGCAGATGCCGGCGCGCGGTTTGCTCATTCATACGCGCTTCCGGCGCCTGAATGGCAAGGGCGGCGAGCAATCTCGCCGTTCTTGCCGATGACCGGCACCGCCATGCAAACCACGCCGACGAGATATTCCTCGCGGTCGAATGAAACCTGTTCCTTGCGGATTTGCCGCAGCTCGGCGTCGAGCCGAGCGCTGTCGGTGATGGTGCTGTCGGTAAATCGCCGCAGCTCCAGGCTTTGCAACAGGCGTTTGCGCCGCGGCGAAGGCGCCAGCGCCAGGAACAGTTTGCCGATCGCGCTGCAATGCAGCGGCACGCGCGAACCGCTTGTATAGTGCAGTCGCAGCGGCCAATGCTCGGCTTCTACACGGTCGAGATAGACCACTTCGCCGTTGAGCAGCGTGCCGATATTGCAGGTTTCGTTGAGCGTGTGCACAAGTCGCTGAAGCACGACATGCGGTGTGTCGTGGCGCATCGAAGACGACAGCGCGCCGAAAGCGAGGTTGGTGAGCTTCGGGCCGACTATTAGGCGGCGGCGGCCCGGCTCGCGCGAGAGATAGCCTTGCGTCACAAACCAGTCGACCAGGCGATAAGCAGTCGCCTTCGGCAATTTCACTGACGCGATGATGTCGAGCACATCGACCGGCGAGCGCGAACTCGCGACATGCTCGAGGATGGCGAAGGATCGCGCGGTGGCACCAAGCTTGTGTTCACGCGCGTTCGCGGACTTCGGCGGGCGCGATACAGATTTTAGCGTGGCCACGTTTCGCCGCGGGCCGTTGGCCCCTGTGTCGGCTGTCCGTGCATCAATTTCCACAATGGTACGCATGGCTCACCTGGCCTCGGTTGACGCCGTCACGAGACGGCTTCGAAACAGCCGTTGAACGAACGGCAACAGCAGAACGATGATTGTAAACACCACGATCGTTCCAGAGATTGGCCGCGTGAAGAACACGGTCCAGTCGTTCGAAAAGCTGATCATCGTGTTCATGAACGCTTCCTCCGCGATCGGCCCGAGGATTACGCCCAGCACCAGCGGCGCGACGGGAAACTTCAGCCGCTCAAATCCGTAACCGAGAACGCCGAAGCCGATGATCAGCCACAAGTCGGTGACGTTGTTGCGGATCGACAAGGCGCCGATGAAGCAAAGGATCAGCACATAGGCTGAAACGACGGCTTCAGGAAAGTCGAGGATTTTCACCAGTGGCCGTATAGCGAAATAGCCAATGGCGCACATCAGGATCAGGCCGAGAAACAGCGAGGCAAAGACGGTGTAGACCAGCGGCGCCGAGTTCGCGAGAACCTGTGGTCCGGGCTGAATGCCGTGCAGCATAAACGCGCCGAGAATGACAGCGGTTGCTCCGCTGCCAGGAATGCCGAGCGCCAGAAGATGCACCATCGCGCCGCCAACAGACGCGGTTGCAGCCGCCTGCGGCGCGATGATCCCTTCAGCAATTCCGGTTCCCATAAGATTCTTGCGCCGGCCGAAGCGGGCCTCGATTCCATAACTCACGAACGACGCGATGGTGGCACCGGCGCCGGGCAGCAGGCCGATAAGATCGCCGACGATCGATGCGCGGATGAACATTCCTTTGACGTCGTTGAGCTCCTTAAGCGTTGGAAGCTCAGTGCGCGCGTTCGAAATCTTGTCGAGAGGCTTGGTGGCGAAGCCCGTTTCCAGTCGTGTGAGCACTTCGCCAACACCGTAGGCGCCGACCATAACCACGAGAAACTCAATGCCGTCCGCAAGAAGCGATGAGCCAAAAGTAAAACGGTACGCGCCGTAGATTGGGTCGGTGCCGACCGACGAAATCAGGATGCCCACACTCATGCTGATGAAAGCATTGGCGAGCGAGCCCTTACCGATCGCGACGACGCTGAGCAGGCCGAACAGCACGATGACGAAATATTCGGGCGAGGAGAAACGCAGCGCGAATTTCGCGAGCGGCTGCGTTAACGCCACCATCACCACAGCAGACAACAGGCCGCCGCCAAGCGCAGAGACCAACGTCCACCCCAAGGCCTTTGCCGGCCTGCCCTTGCGGCCCATGGTGTAGCCATCCCACAGCATGGGGACGTCGATAGGTTCGCCGGGAATCCGGAACAGGATCGCTGTGAAAGCGCCGCCATAAGTTCCGGAGACGTACATCGCGGTCAGCAGCACGATCGAGGCGGTGACGTCCATCTTGTATGTGAACGGTAACGCGAGCGCGACCCCCATCACCAGCGTCAAGCCGGGCAGCACACCAATTAGTAGGCCGATGACGATGCCGACCAACAGCATGGTCATGTTGAGCGGTGTCATGCAGTGGACAAAACCGGCGGCGAGCTGGGTGAGAATATCGATCATGCCGTCACCACAGGCTCGGAATCGCGAAGAAGACATCGGTCGCACGGTCGAACGGCTCGATGCCGCGCGGCAGCGAAACGTAGGCGATGCGCAAGAATAAAATGCCGCAGAAGATCGTCACCAGGGCGCTGGCGCCCCAGATGACGCCATGCGCGCGGTAACCGCCGACATACATAAACACAGCGAGAAACAGGAACGTGCCGAGGATGAAACCGAGCACCGGCACCAGCACGGCATAGATGCCCATCAACACGATGCCGCCGATGAGCATGCGGGGGTAAGTCGGCTGCTTGTCCTCGGCGTCCGGTTCACGATCGAATGCTTCGAGAAAACCCGTCGCGTCCCGATTGCCCGCAATTAGACGTCGCGAGATCTCGAAGACGCAGGACGCACCCATGAGAAGGATCGCAAGGCGCGGCCACACGTCAGGTCCGAGCTGCCCAGGCCGGGCCGAATAAACGAACGTGCCGGCATAGACATAAAGTGCAGTGGCAAAAACGAGCCCAACTGCGTAAGGCACGATCGAGCGGAACAGCGCCTTGTCCATTGCTGACGCCTTCCGTCAGTTCGTCGCCATTGTCTTTTTCATGTCTTCGAGTTGTTCATTCACGAAAGCAGGCGCTTTCGATGCATCCTCGAAGCTATTGGGGTCGGCGTATTGCTCCTCGAGGAATTTCTTGTACTCCGGCAAGGCATAGACCTTGGCCAGCGCATCCGACAATTTCTTGACGATGTCAGGCGGCGTGCCGGCCCGCACGACGATTGCGCGGAATTGCGGTAGCGCCACTTTGTAGCCAAGCTCGAAGGATGCGGGGATATCCTTAAACGCTGCGAGGCGCTTTTCACCGAACAGCAAAATCGGCCGCATCTGCTTGCCATTCAGGAATTGCGCAACGTCGCCGGCCTGCTCGTACAAAGCATCCGCGTGACCGCCGAGAATAGAAACGTAGCGCTCACTCGGTTTGGCGAATGGCACCTGCACGACTTTGATGCCGCCGCGATCGAGCACGGTGAGTGAGAAGTCGTCGACGCTGCCGAAGCCAAGCGTCGCCACTTTCAGTTTGCCTGGGTTCGATTTGGCTTCCTTAGCAAAATCTTCCCAGGTCTTGATCGGGCTATCGTCCTTCACAAAAAGAAAGGATGGGCCTTTGATCATCACCGCGACGGGCGTGATATCGCTCATGGTCCAGCGCGAGCTTTTGCCG
Source organism: uncultured Alphaproteobacteria bacterium (assembly GCA_963722125.1). Lineage (GTDB taxonomy): Bacteria > Pseudomonadota > Alphaproteobacteria > Rhizobiales > Xanthobacteraceae > Pseudolabrys. The sequence continues at coordinate 1,186,870 of CAVRJW010000005.1, forward strand.
GCAAGCAGGGCATGGCTGTCGGCGATGTAGATCGCCATCGAATAGCCGTCTGCAGGCGCAGACAGCAGCTTCGCCATGCCGGTAGCGCCAGTGCCGCCGGGCACGTTCACGACGGGGATGCCCTGGCCGAGCATCGGCTCCATCAATTTGCTGACGAGACGGGCGAGCTGATCGGCACCGCCTCCGGGGCCCCACGGGACGATCAGTTCAATCGGGCGCTCGGGATAGCCGGCCGCAAATACCTTGCCGCCGAACGGCGCGGCGCTCAGCGCCACAGCCACAAGCATTGCGAAGAAACGGGTCGAACGCATGGACAAATCCTCCCTGCCATCGGCCGCTTGCTTGTTCGTCCCGCCCGCGGCCGCGCCCGGCGGTGACGTTGCTCCGGCTTATGGCTGCCGGCTGACTGTCGAGAACGGGTGGTGCCGACTCGACAAAGTCTCATTTTTTGAGACTGCTGTTCTCAATACGCTAACAGAAGGCGTTGCGCCCGCAAGGGTGAATTCGAGCCGTTTCGTTCCGCAATTCGGGAATTCGATTCCCGCCCCTGTGCACGGGGCGGGATTTTTTCATCTCTCAGGATCGGCAGCGTTCAGCCTGCGCGTTGCGCGAGAGGCACGTAAGCGCGAGCGTCAGGTCCGTTGTAAAGGGTGAGCGGGCGCAGCAGGATGTTGTTCTCAAGCTGCTCAAGCACCTGCACCACCCAGCCCGGTACGCGGCCGATGGCAAATATCGGCACGAACAAATCGCGTTTTATTCCAAGCAGGTGATAGACAACACCGGAATAGAAATCGACGTTCACATTCACGCCATGTCGCGAATAAGGTGCCATTGCTGTCACGACCGCCTGCAGGATTTCGAACCACTTCGGCTCGCCCATCTCCTTCGACAGACGCTCGACACCGGCACGCATGTGGCGGGCGCGCGGGTCTTCAGCGCGATAGACACGATGACCGAACCCGGTGATGGCAATACCCGCCTTGCGCTTGTCTTTCACGTAATCAGCGGCGCGCGACGGGTCGCCGATTTCCTCCGCCATTTTCATCACGTCCTCGGCAGCACCACCGTGCGCCGGACCGGACAAGGCTGCGATCGCTGCAACGATCGCCGCATGCAGATTGGCCTCCGTGCCGATTACCACGCGTGCGGCGAATGACGACGCATTCGAGCCGTGCTCGGCGTGCAATATGAGGTCGCGATCGATTAATTGTGCGGCCTCGGGGCTCGGCTTCTTGCCGGTGAGCATCCAGAGCAGATTGGCCGCATGGCCGAGCGTTGCATCGGCGGGCACAGGTTCCTGACCGGCACGGATGCGCGAATGGGCGGCGACGATCATCGGCACTTGCGACGTCAACCGCACGGCTTTGCGCAAAGTAGCTTCGCGCGAATTATCGGCCGTTTCTGGGTCGAAAGCGGAAAGCGCTGACGCGCCGGTGCGCAAGACGTCCATGGGATGTGCGCTTTTAATCGCGCGGATGATGTCCGTCAACGGCGCGGGCAATTTCCGGGCAGCTTTGAGATCCGCATCAAATGCCACCAGTTGCTGTTTGTTGGGCAATTCGCCGTGAAGCAGAAGCCAGGCCGTCTCTTCAAAACTCGAATGTTCGGCAAGATCGTGGATCGAGTAGCCGCGATAGCGCAATTCCCCGGCCTTACCGTCAATGAAGGTGCAGGGGGACCGGTCGAAGTAAACGCCTTTCAGGCCGCGTTGAATCTTGATCGCTTCGGCGGTTTCGGTCATTGATGCCCTCGCGTCTTTCTCACACGGTGAGAAGCATGGATTTGCTTGATCGACTGTTTGATATCGCACGGCAGCGTAATCGCAAAATCGTTTTGCCCGAGGGCGACGACACGCGCATCGTCTTGGCCGCTGTGCGCCTTAAAGCTGAGAGACTCGCGCAACCGGTCCTGCTTGGTGTCGCCGACGCACTCCGCAAGATCGCCGTCGATCAAAAAGTGTCGCTTGAGGGGATCGAAATCGTCGACCCACGTGGCGATACGCGCCTGCAGAGCTATGGCGCGGCGCTCGCGCACATGCGCGAAACGATGACACCGGCCATGGCGACACGCCTCGTATCAAAGCTGCTGTACTTCGGCGGAATGATGGTGCGTCAGGGTGACGCCCACGCAATGGTGGCGGGCTGCGCCAATCCGACACGGCGCGTGATTGAAACAGGTTTGATGACGGTCGGGCTTGCAGAAGGCATTGCGCTTCCCTCGAGTTATTTCCTCATAGTCGCGCCGGATTTTCTCAGGGCAGGCCCCAGACCGTTCATTTTCGCCGACTGCGCGGTCAATGCCGACCCGACGGCAGCAGAACTCGCCGACATCGCTATCGCTTCAGCCCGAAGCGCGCGTGCGATCTTGGGGGAAACACCGCGAGTCGCCATGCTGTCGTTTTCGACCAAGGGCAGCGCACAACACGCACGCGTCGACAAAGTTCGCGAGGCACTTGAAATAGTCCGTCGGCGCGAGCCGAACTTGGCAATCGATGGTGAATTTCAAGGTGACGCGGCACTTGTCCCGGAGGTGGCACAAAAGAAGGTGAAGGAGAAAAGCGCGGTCGCCGGCCAGGCGAACGTGCTTATTTTCCCCGATCTCGACTCGGGCAATATCGCCTACAAACTGACGCAATGGTTGGGCGGCGTGCAGGCGATCGGGCCCTTCCTGCAAGGCTTCGCCAAGCCGATCAGCGATTTATCTCGTGGCGCGAGCGTGAACGATATCGTCACCACTTGCGCGGTGGTGGCAGCCGCCTAGTCCTCGATATCGTCGTCAGAGAGCACGCGTAGAGCCGCGCCATCCACATCGCTGTATTGGCCGCTGCGCAAGGCCCACAAGAAAGCGAACAGCCCTGCCAACCCCAAGCCGAGCGCCATCGGTAGCAGGTAGACCAGGACGTTCACGACGGCCCTCCCGTCCGAGCGCGCAATGCATTGAGCGTTACGAGCAGCGAAGAGCCCGACATTGCGAGCGCCGCGATCAGGGGCGTCACCGCTCCTGCAATGGCGATCGGAACTGCGATGGCATTATAGATCGCCGCCAACCACAGGTTTTGCGTCATGAGGCCGCGCGCACGGCGGGCAACCAACACGGCATCCAGGACCGGCTTGAGACGCTCTCCCAGAAACACCGCATCGGCCTGCGCTTGCGTCACATCGGCTGCGGAAATCGGCGACATCGACACGTCAGCGGCCGCGAGCGAGGGCGCGTCATTGAGGCCATCGCCAACCATGAGCACGCGACGGCCATGCGCTTTCCATTCTTCAAGCCGTGCTATCTTCTCGGCGGGTTTGAGGCCACCTTGCCAGAAATCAATCCCGAGCATACGGGCAATGGGCGCGACCGCGGCATCTCGATCCCCAGAAAGTATTCGTAAGTCGAGCCCGGCCTCGCGCAGAAGCCTGACCACATCGACTGCATCGGAGCGAAGTTTCTGGCTGATTGCAATGACAGCAAAGCGCTCGCCACGCCGGAAGCAGATTGTCGAAACGTTAGATTCATTCGCCGCAACAACGTCACAGAATCCGGCGCTGCCGAGACGAGCCTCCACTCCGTCGATGACGGCGCGCACACCATGCCCCGGCTCTTCCGTTGCGGCGACGTATGGGTTGCGCATTAGGGCTTCGCGCGACAATGCGACAGCGAGCGGGTGCCGGCTTGAAAGCGCGAGCCGTGCAGCCATTTGCAGGAGTTCCTGATCGAGCACAGCAGCATTCACAACGCGAGGCTCGGGAAGGGTCAGGGTGCCAGTCTTGTCGAAGACGACGGTGTCGACTTCGGCAAGCCGCTCGATGGCATCCCCCGAATTCAAGATGATGTTGGCCCGGAAGAGCGCTCCTGAGGCGACGACCTGAACGGCCGGGATCGCCAGCGCCAGCGCGCAAGGGCAGGTAATTATAAGCACGGCAATCGCCGTCACCGTCGCGTCGTGAAGGCTCGCCCCTGCAATCAGCCAGCCGGCCAGCGTCAAGGCGGCCGTCAGGTGCACCACCGGTGCATAGACGCGCGATGCACGGTCGGCGAGCCGCATGACGCGTGATTTGGCACTCGCGGCCTTGTCCAGCAGCTTTTCGATCTCATCGATCAACGCAGCACCACCAGGCGCCGTCGCTCTGAGAGTCAGCGCGCCGGAATAATTCAGACTGCCCGCATAGATCATCGCGCCGGATGACACTTTGCGGCGCGCGGTCTCGCCTGTAATCAGGCTTTCATCGATTTCAGAATTGCCGCCGAGCACCAAGCCGTCCGCCGGTACGCGCTCGCCCGGCTTCACCAGCAGACGATCGTCGGCTTTCAGCGCTGCGACCGGGACGCTGACCAATTCATCCCCGTCGAATCGATGCGCCGAATCGGCCCGCAATGCTGCCAAATTTCCAGCGACGGCGCGCGTTTTGCGCCGCATCGCATGATCGAGCGCGCGCCCAACCAGGAGAAAGAACAGCAACATAATCGCGGAATCGAAATAGACGTGTTCGGCGTGATTGGCCGTTTCCACCAGCGACATGCCAAGCGCGAGAATCACGCCGAGCGAAATCGGCACGTTCATATTGAGAGAGCGCGATTTAAGTGCCTGCCAGGCGCTCCCGAAGAACGGGCGGCCGGCATAGGCCGCCGCCGGGAGCGCAATCAACGCGGAGGCCCAATGAAAGAAGTCCCGCGTTTCCGGTGTGATGTCGGTGACGTTGCCGGACCACACAGATACCGAGAGCAGCATGATGTTCATCGCTGCAAAGCCGGCGACCCCGAGGCAGCGAGTCAGCCGTCGCGCTTCGGCCGCCTCCTCCTGCTCGGCCCGCATCGGCACAAATGGATGGCCGTGATAGCCGCTCGCTTCCAGCGCCTGCAGGATTTGCGAGGGCTTTACGACACCGTCGGCCCATGCCACGTGCAGCCTGCGATTGGTGTAGTTGAGGCGTGCTTCAGTCACGCCAGGCAGATTTTTCACCGCGCCCTCAATACGGGCGATGCAGGCGCCGCATGCAATGCCTTCGACCGCAAGCTCCATCCCAACCGTGCCGTCGCCGGCCGGCTTGGCATAAAGCGAGAGATCAAGCGCCTCCGTCATAAAGTCACCTCAATGTGACGCGGCTGCGCGAACGGAATAGGCGGGTGTCGCTGCGGTAGAGATCGACGATCAGCTCCCACTGGCCTGGCGGCGCCTGTACGTCGCCGTGAAATTGGCCTGCGGCCATGTTTTTGAGCTCAATAGCGTGGTCGAGCCGTTCATCGGCAGGATGCGCAAGACGTGCCTGCGCCGTCAGGCCCGCAAGCGGCACGCCTTTGGCGTCACGCGCGGAAATATCGAGTACCGCATCGCCGCTGCGAACACGTCCGAGCTTGCCGTCGACCTGCCAATGCAAGGCGTCTTGCTGTTCTGCCCTGGCGACATCCTGCTCGAACATTAAACCGGCCTTATACGAGCTCGACGTCTCCACACCGCCGAAAGTCGAGGTTGCGGCTTTCACAAGTACAGCGTTAACCGCAAAGACAACGCCAAAAAAACCGACCAGGCAAAACAGGACATGCTTGCCGGTCAATTCACGTTTGCGAGGAGTCCTCAAGATTGTCTTCCTTCATGGCCCGAAGAAATGATCGCGCATTTCGGCGTTCTCGCCGGAATCGATGTCGATCAGCTTGAACAAGATGGACGTCGAAGGTGCCGGCGGCTCACTGCTGTAGTCCGTGACGACCACCCGCACCTCCTTGGTCTGGTCAGGGCCGACCGAGATCAGCTGACGTCCGTCGGCGCGCGGCGGCAAACCCACGAAATCCACGAGCGTTGAGGGCAAGCCGTCGACGCTGACGATGAAGTCGCGGTATTTGAGCTGTTTGTTGACGATCCGAATTGTATAACCGTTGCGCAGCGCGCCGTCGGATAGCCGCACATACATTGGATTGCGGTCGTGAATGACACTGATGCCTTCGCTGTCGCGCGTGGCAAGTGTGTAAAGCATGATGCCGCCGACCACGGCGATCACCGCGGCATAGAGCACCGTACGCATCCGCACGAGTTTGTAGAAGGCCGGCTTGCCTTCGATGCGCTGTTTGATGTTGAGGTCGGTATCGTAGGCGATGAGCCCGGTCGTGCGGCCGAGCTTGCTCATGATCGCATCGCAGGCATCGATACACAGGCCACATTGAATGCACCCGAGATTGGCACCGCCACGGATATCAACGCCCGTCGGACAAACATGCACGCATTGGAGGCAGTCAACACAATCGCCGGCGGGCTGCTTTTGCGCTCGCAATTGCTCGGCCTTCTTGGCCGAGCAGCGAGGTTCGCCGCGGTCGTAACGATAAGTGACATTGAGAGCATATTCGTCGGTGAGCGCGGCCTGAATGCGCGGCCATGGGCACATATAGAGACAGACTTGCTCGCGCATGTACCCGGCAAGCGAATAGGTCGTTAATGTCAGGATGCCAATCCATGCATAGGCAATGAAAGGCGCCTCGCCAGTGGCGAGCTCTTTCACCAGCGTCGGCGCGTCGGAAAAATACAGGACCCAAGCGCCGCCGGTCCACCACGCCACGATCAGCCAGAGAAAATGCTTAAGGCCCTTGCGCGCGTAAGTCTCGACGGTCCATTTGCGGCCGTCTCGCTGCATGTGCTCGCGCCGGTCACCTTCGACGAAACGCTCGATGGCAAAGAAGAGATCGGTCCAGACAGTCTGCGGACAAAGATATCCGCACCAGATGCGGCCGGCGACCGCATTCATCAGGAAGAGCGCTATTGCAGCAAGAATGAGCAGACCGGTGAGGTAGTAAACTTCCTGAGGCCAGATTTCGATAAAGAAGAAATAGAAGCGGCGATTTGGGAAGTCGAGCAATACCGCCTGCGAGGGTGCGTTGGGCCCGCGATCCCACCGCACGAACGGCAGCAGATAATAAATCGCGAGCGTAACGACGAGCACCGCCCATTTGATATTACGGAACCTGCCGTGCACGCTTTGCGGATAAATATTTCGGCGCGGGGCATAGAGCGGAATGTCATCGTCAGGCAGCGTGCCCCCGACTTCTGCCTCGGCAACCAAATGCGCAAGAGCCGGCGCACCTGGCGCCGGCTGATCGATCGACATATTGGTGACGTGCGCCGTCATTTCTCTCCGCCGCCGAGCGTATGGACGTACACCGTAAGCGCCTTGATGGTCGGCTCGCTCAAGCGGGCGCCCCAGGCCGGCATCACGCCGCCGCGCCCGTTCTGGATGCCTTGCACGATGGTCGCCTTATCCGGCCCGTAGAACCAGATCTTGTCGGTCAAGTTGGGCGAGCCAAGTTCGCGGTTGCCCTTGCCTTCAGCGCCGTGGCAAACGGCGCAATTATCGGCAAACACCTTTTTGCCGAGGCCGAGATTCGCGCCGGGCTCGGTCGAGAGGCCGGATAGCGACCGAACGAAATCGGCAGCCGCGGATATCTCATTGGCCTTCAGGATATTGTCGCGTCCGAAGGCCGGCATGTTTCCCTGATGGCCTTTATCGTCGCCGGCGCGGGCGCCGTGGCGAATTGTCTGCTCGATATCGCTGAGCTTGCCGCCCCACAGCCACTCATCGTCGTTGAGATTAGGATAGCCCTTCGTGCCCCCGCCGCCGGCGCCGTGACAGGGAGCGCAATTGTCGGCGAAGGCAACGCGCCCTTGCGCGCGGGCGAAGTCGAGCAACTTCGGATCCGCGACAATTTCTGCCAGCGAAGCGTCGGCAAGCTTGACCATCATCGGCCCGCGCTGGCGCTTGAGCTCGTCGAGATCGCTGACCACGGCGCTGCGTGTATGCCAACCGAAAACGCCTTGCGTTGAACTGGTCAGCAGCGGCCACGCCGGATAGAAAATCCAATAGCCGACTGCCCAGACTATCGTGATGTAGAACAGCCACAGCCACCAGCGGGGCAGCGGCGTGTTCAATTCACGCAAACCATCCCATTCATGCCCCGTGGTCGCGGTGCCGGTTACGGCGTCGATTTCTTTGTGTTCTTCGGCCACCGGTCAATCCTCCCGCAGCGGAATGCGCGCGGCTTCGTCGAACTGCTTCTTGCGTGAAGGCCACAGCGCGTAGAGCAGCACCACCGCGAAAATTACGACGAAATATGCGAGCCCCCAGGTTTGGGCGAACTCAGCCACCGCTCGATAAGTCGGATCCATTGTATTCACCGGATGTTGGCTTTGTCGTCATAGAGCTTAAAGTCGACTTGCGTGCCGAGAAGCTGGAGATATGCAATCAGCGCGTCAGCTTCAGTGATACGGGACGGGTCGCCGTCAAAATCGCGGGCATTCACTTTCGGATAGCGCTTGCCTAGATCGCCGGCGTCAGGGCTGTCATTCGTTGCTTGCGCCACCACATCCGTGCCGGCGCTGGAAATCATCTCCGCGTTGTAGGGCACGCCGAGGAGCGCTTGCACTTTCAGGTCCTCCGCGATGTGTGCAAAGTCGAGATCGGTTTCAGCCAGCCACGAATAGTCAGGCATGACCGACCCCGGAACGACTGAACGCGGATTCTTCAAATGGTCGCGGTGCCAGTCGTCGGAATATTTGCCACCGATGCGGGCGAGATCGGGGCCTGTGCGCTTGCTGCCCCATTGAAACGGCTTGTCGTACATGCTTTCGGCCGCAAGCGAGTAGTGGCCGTAACGCTCGACCTCGTCGCGCAGCGGACGGATCATCTGCGAATGACAGAGGTAACAGCCTTCGCGCACGTAGATATTGCGGCCGGCGAGTTCGAGCGGCGTGTAAGGGCGCACTCCGTCGACCTTTTCGATCGTGTTCTTCAGGTAGAACAGCGGCACGATTTCCACCAAGCCGCCAATGGCGATCACGACCAGGATGCCGATGACCAGAACGATCGAGTTCTTCTCGAAGATCGCGTGTTTTTGCCAGAGCGACATGTTCGTCCCCGCCTATTCCGCCGGCGCAAGCGCGACGTGAGCTGACACGGCGGCTTCGCTTGAGTTCACGGTTTTCCAAAGATTGAAGGCCATCAGCAGTGCGCCGAGCAGGAACAGGAAACCGCCGAGCGCCCGGATGACGTAGAAGGGGTGCATCGCCTCTACCGTCTCGACGAAGGAATATTCGAGGAAGCCGAGGCTGGTGTAGGCGCGCCACATCAAGCCCTGCAGGATGCCCGACACCCACATCGCGCTGATGTAAAGCACGATGCCAATCGTCGAGATCCAGAAGTGCCAGTTGACGAGCTTGAGCGAATAGAGCGGCCGATTCCACAACCAGGGGATCAGGCAGTAGAGCGCGCCAAATGAAATGTAGCCGACCCAACCAAGCGCACCCGAATGCACGTGCCCAATTGTCCAGTCAGTGTAATGCGACAATGAGTTGACGATCTTTACCGACATCATCGGCCCTTCGAAGGTCGACATGCCGTAAAACGCGACCGACACCACCATCATGCGGAGCACGGGATCCGTGCGCAGCTTGTCCCACGCGCCAGAGAGCGTCATGATTCCGTTGATCATGCCGCCCCATGACGGCATCCACAGCATGATCGAGAATGTCATGCCGAGCGTCTGCGCCCAATCCGGCAAAGCCGTGTAGTGCAGATGATGCGGGCCGGCCCAGATATAGAGAAAGATCAGCGACCAGAAGTGAATGATGGAAAGCCGATAGGAATAGACAGGCCGTTCCGCGCGTTTCGGGATGAAGTAGTACATAATCGCAAGGAAGCCAGCCGTGAGAAAGAAGCCGACGGCGTTGTGCCCGTACCACCACTGCACCATCGCGTCCTGCACGCCCGACCAGACGATGTAGGACTTCGACGAGAACAGCGACACCGGTACCGAGGCATTATTGCCGAGATGGAGAACGGCGATGGTGACGATGAACGCAAGATAGAACCAATTGGCGACATAGATGTGCGGCTCGGTGCGCCGCATGATCGTGCCAAGAAAGACTAGAAAATAAACGACCCAAACGATCGTCAGGAAAAGGTCCGAGTACCATTCCGGCTCAGCATATTCTTTCGACTGCGTGATACCGAGCAGATAGCCGGTGCCGGCGATAACGATAAAGAAGTTGTAACCGAGCACGACGAACCACGGCGCTATTCCGCCGGCAAGCCTTGCGCGGCAAGTCCGCTGAACAACATACATCGATGTTGCGAGCAGCACGTTGCCGCCGAATGCAAAGATCACGGCCGACGTGTGCAGCGGCCGCAGGCGACCAAACGTGATCCAGGGCAGATCGAGATTAAGAAACGGAAACGCAAGCTCAAGCGCGATGTAGAGGCCGACAGTGAACCCGGCGATGCCCCAAAACACCGCAGCGACGCTCGAGAACTTCACGGGGCCCATATTGTAGTTGGGCTTGCCATCAATCGTCAGCGGTGTTTCGGCTGGGCGCTCATAATAGCGATTGATGATGGCAAACACGGCCGCGATGCTGGCCGCTGTAAACAGATAGGCGTGGAAAGCATATTCCGGCGTGTAGGCTTTGGCCGCGATAACGATCGACAGGATCGCGAGACCCGTGAAGGCTAGTGCCGAGCCGCCCTCGCCGATGGTCATGGTTTTTTGGGGAGCAATTACGGTCGCCATGCTGCTGTTCCGATTTTGATTTGGCGGAGATATTCCGGGTCTCTAAAGCACTTATCCCGCGCGGTCCCTGCGCGGTCTTTGATACAGGTCAAATGACGAGGGGAATCGTCGTGGAAACCGTTGAAAAAGGCCCGGAAATGAAAAGACGCGCCCTGCGCCATTCAGGCCGCCCTGGCACGTCTTGTCGTCGCCCCTTTTGCTTTAGGCGGCGGCTGGGTTTTGGCGTCGGCTAATGCGCAACGACTTCCTCGCTTGGCTCTATCACCATGCCCGAAGCCGGCTCGACCCATACCAGGTGGTCCTTCACCAACTTCACACCGGGTATATTTTCGGCGGCCACTTTCAGCGCCTCGCGCTGACGCCCGTCGATAATCACGCCCCAGAACTCTACGATGCCATCGCGCACGACGACGTTGGTCATGGCAGCCGGTGCCCATCCCTCTTTTTGCATTTCGGCGAGCAGCTTATCGCGAATGGTCGCGTCGTCTTTGGTCTCTTTCGGTTCACTGCGAGCGAGACTGACCACGGCGTGCATAAGATTGGATCGGGTCACGATGCCGACAACTTTGTTGTCACGTAGCACCGGGACCCGCTTGATGCGGCGGTGCTCCATCAACTCTACGATCTCTTCGAGCGGGGAATTTTCGTTGACGGTATAGACGTCAATGGTCATTACCTCGGCGACTTTATTGCCATGAGAATGGGTATACTCCCCTGCCATCTTGCCCGGGCCCATCAGGAATTCGAGCCAGCGTGAGCGTCGGCGCTCGGTATGTGTTTCGCGACGGCGCAGGAAGTCGCCCTCGGAAAGAACACCCACAAGCTTGCCCGCCTTATTGATGACCGGCAGGCCACTGATGTGATGCTGAAGCATCTGGCGCGCAGCGTGCAGGACGGTTGCGTCAGGATCCGCCGAGATGACGTTTCGCGTCATGACATCGCTTGCTTTCATGGCAATCCCTCCAATTGTTCGGAAAGAAAACCACGATGAAGCGGCGGCGGCATTGACGTAGGTCAATGGGCCCTAATGCTTCCATTCCGGAGCCGGAACGGGTTTCCATGCCCGTTTGAGCCGCAGATCGTCCGCGATGGCATTGGCGGCGATATAGCCAGGCGCACCGTTAATGCCACCACCATTGCCGGACGATGAACCGCAAAGATAGAGACCTTCGACCGGGGTTCGCGAACCGGGCATGAGCGGATGTGGCCGGTTGATGCCGAGTTGATTGGGGACATAAGCGCCCACGCGCACGGCGCCCTGCCGCATGTTGGCATTGAGTTTTTCCACGTCTAGCGGCGTAAACAGGTAACTCCCGAGCAGATTGTCCCCCTCGAGATTCGAAGCATAGATGCGCCAATAATCGAGGACGCGTTGTGCATAGTCGGCCCGATTGCGCTCCCATTCTTGCGGCCCGCCGTCGACCGAATACGGCGCAAAGGGCCACCAGAATGCAGTGTGTCGGCCAGCCGGAGCGTAACTCGGGTCGAACTGGCTATTGCACGCACCGTTACCCATCAGAACCTTGGGAAATTTCTTCGCCGCGCAATCGTCGAAACAGCTCGCAACATCATCGATATGGTCCATGCCGAAGAAAATATTGTAGGCGTTCGCAATGTCCGGATCGAAGGCGGCGGCACGATAGGCGGGCGGGTCTTTGAGCGCGAGGTGCAACGTCACCAGGCTATGGTTGCCCCAGTGCCAGGATTTCGCCTTCTCGCGCACCGGTTCGGGGAAATGTTCTTCACCGGCCATTTGCACGGCGGTTGGAAAATCAATGGCGCTGGCAACAAATTTTCGGGCGTTGATGGTACGGCCATCCGCGAGTTTTACGCCGGTGGCACGGCCTTTGGAGACTGTAACTTCTTTGACGTCGGCGCCGGTGACGATCGTCCCGCCGCCCGCCTCCACCACCCGCGCGAGCGCAAGCGGCAGTGAAACGGCACCCCCAACCGGCAAGGTGAAGCTGGCAATATTGGCAAAAATTGCCGGAAACACGATACCGGCCCCCGGCACGTTTTCCGTCGTGATCACGTGCATGTAAGACGTGAACAGTGTGCGGATGCGTTCGTCGACAAAGTGCTTGCGTACAACGCTGAACAGATCGTGCTGGGCGTGCGAAAGCAGCTCTTTCGCCATTGGACCACTGAGCCGATCGAAGAGCTGTTCGCGTGGCATCGGGGCGTTGTACAGCAGCGATACCAACAGCGGCCGCATGTCCTCACAATAGGTGTGCCAAAGCGCGCGGAACGTTTCGGCGTCCTGCTTGGAAAAACGCGCTAACGAGGCACAGGTCTTGTCGAGGTCTTTGTAGACGACGATCCCGGTACCATCGCGAAAGACCGCCGCCTGCTGGACCGGCGGCTCGATATAGGAAAACCCGTAACGATGAAGCTCAAGGTCCTCGAGCAACGGGCAAAGGCCCAAGCCCATATAGAAGTTAGCGTGCAGATTTAGTTTGTATCCTGGAAGTATTCTCTCTTCGGTGCTCGAACCGCCGCCGATGCGGCCGTTGCGTTCGAGCACGGCGATTCGCATCCCGGCACGCGAAAGATATGCGGCAAGCGTCAGGCCATTGTGACCCGCGCCGATCACAACACCGTCGAAGTCCGCCATGTTGCCCCTCGCATCCTACGTCGCGCCGATCACGCGTGTTGAGCGTAACCGTTCAATTCGACATGAACAATGACGCAAATATTGTCCGCGTCGTTTTTGCGATGACGAAAATGCCCCGGCGAGGGAGCGCCGGGGCACTTAAGCCGAACATAGACAAGGGCGAACGACGTTCGGCCTACGAATTCAGGCGACTCAACGCGTTACGGTTGCGCAACACGATACGACGTGAGCTCGGCACTGCGATTGTGGCCAAATTCTCAAGTTGCGTCAGCGTCCGCGAGACGGTTTCAATCGTCAACCCCAGATAGTCGGCGATATCCTGGCGCGACATTGGCAAATCAATTTCGTTACCACCCAGCGCGCGCGCCGACATTTCCAACAAAAATCCTGCCACGCGCTCCTGCGCAGTTTTGATCAACAGCATGATGTGGCCTTGCGCACGCTGCAGTTCGCCGGCAGTCATCGTCCAGAGCTGGCGGGCGACATCGCTGTTACGGCCGGCAAGCGCGACCAACGCACTGCGCTTGATCACCAGAATTTTGCAGTCAACGACGGCCTCGGCAGAGAACGTATGCTCGCTACCAATTTCGAGGCCGAAAACATCACCGGGCAAATAGAAGGCGCCGATCTGCCGGCGGCCGTCATTGAGAACCTTATAGGTGCGCACACTGCCGCTGATTACCTTGTAGACATATTCGGCCTGTTCGTTTTCGCCATAGATTTCGGCGTTGCGAGCAAACGGCATCGTCGCTCCCATCAGCTCGATCTGGCCGGTGAGCGAATGCGAAGCCGCAGGCAATACCGGCAGACGTCTTGGCCGGGTCGACATTTCGCGGTTGATCATCGTCTGGGTGAGCATGATGTTGGCCCTCGGTAAATTCGATGATCATTCGTTACCGGTGGAACAGAGCCTTCGAAATTCAGATAATCTCCATAGGGGGTTTACCGGAGGCGAATCGGGGCCTTCCTGACGGTAGATTTGCATTGTCCCCGATCGAGCCACCATGCCAGAAGCCACTGAAAAGAAAGGGCTTTTATCTACATCCGAGCCTCGGTGGCCGCTTCGTTACGGCATTGCCCCAAGCACCGTCGCGTTAGCATTGGCGTTCCGGGCCTTATTGATACCCGTGCTCCATGACGATGCGATTTTTTACTATTTCATTCCGCCAGTCCTGATTTCTGCAGGCATTGGCGGGCTCGGCCCTGGCCTGCTCGCGACCGCACTGGGCATTGCAGCCGCCTATTTCGTCGTTGCCGACGTTGCTAACTATTCAAGATTGCTTCTCGTCAATGGTTTCGCCTTCGCGACGATTGGAATCGGCGTGTCGTGGGGCGGCGAACTGCTGCATCGAAGCCGCCAACGCGCGACAGTGATGACGCGAGACGCGCTCGCGCGCGAAGCCCATTTGCAATCCATATTGGACACCGTGCCGGAGGCGATGATCGTCATCGACGAGCGCGGCAACATGCAATCGTTCAGCAGCGCCGCTGAGCGGTTGTTCGGCCGCCGCGCGGCGGAGGCAATCGGACAAAACGTCAAGATTTTAATGCCGGGACCTTATCGGGAAAATCACGACGGCTATTTGCGTCGTTACATGACGACCGGAGAACGCCGTATCATTGGAATCGGGCGCGTGGTCGTCGGCCAGCGTAAAGATGGTTCTACCTTCCCCATGGAGCTTGCGGTCGGCGAAATGCGTTCGGGCGATCGCCGTTTTTTTACCGGCTTCATCCGCGACTTGACCGAACGGCAAAAAACCGAAGCCCGTTTACAGGAACTGCAATCCGAACTTGTCCATATTTCCCGGTTGACGGCGATGGGCGAGATGGCCTCGACGCTTGCCCATGAGCTCAATCAGCCATTGTCCGCTATTTCAAACTACCTCAAGGGTTCGCGACGGCTGCTGGAAGGCACGCGCGACGAAAAGTCAACAACGATACGCGATGCACTGGAGAAAGCGGCCGATCAGGCAATGCGCGCCGGTCAAATCATCCGCAGGCTGCGCGATTTCGTTTCGCGCGGCGAGAGCGAGCGCAGGGTGGAAAGCATCACGAAGCTGGTCGAGGAGGCCAGCGCGTTGGCCCTGGTCGGCGCCAAGGATCGCGGGATCCGTGTGCAGTTCCGGTTCGATCCGGCGGTCGATCTGGTGCTTGCTGACCGCGTGCAAATTCAGCAAGTTCTTCTCAATTTGGTCCGCAATGCGATGGACGCGATGGAAACATCGCTCTCGCGCGAACTCGTCGTCGCGATTGAGCCGGCGGGCGATGGGTACGTATGTATTAGTGTCGCTGACAGCGGCGCAGGCATTGCGCCAGAGATTGCCGCGCAATTGTTCCAGCCGTTCATCACGACTAAACGTCAAGGTATGGGCGTGGGCCTCTCGATTTCGCGTACGATCATCGAGGCGCATGGCGGACAGAATTTGGGCGGAACCTAACCCCACCGGCGGCACGATATTCAATTTTACGCTCGCCGTCGTAGACGCGGGAGATGTCGACGATGCAGCCTGAACCAATCGTCTATGTGATCGACGACGACGATGCCGTCCGGCAATCGCTTGAATTTCTGCTGAAAACCGCCGGTATCGACGCCCGCGGGTTCGATTCGGCAAAATTGTTCCTGGACATGCTGCCGCAGATCAAATCCGGCTGCGTCATCACCGACGTACGCATGCCGGACATCACCGGTATCGACCTCTTGCGCCGCATGAAGGAACGCAAAATCGACATCCCGGTGATCGTCATCACCGGGCACGGCGACATAGCGCTGGCCGTCGAGGCCATGAAGATCGGTGCCGCCGATTTTCTGGAAAAGCCCTTCGATGACGAGCTGTTGCTCGCCTCTGTCCGCGCGGCGCTCAACATCGAGGCGAGCGCCGCCAAGCACAAGGCGGAACTTGCCGACATTCACGACAAACTGGCGGCCTTGTCGAACCGCGAACGGCAAGTGCTCGATGGCCTGGTGGCAGGCAAAGCCAACAAGGTGATTGCATTCGACCTCGACATCAGTCCCCGTACGGTCGAAATCTACCGCGCCAATCTGATGACCAAGATGGCGGCCAACAGTCTCTCGGACCTGGTGCGCATGGCGATGACGGCGGGCATCCTCGGCGGGCCCGAAAAGCCCAAGCGTTGAAGAGCAAGGCGTTGAGGGACGAGCGGCCCGCTTGCTAATTCGCAAACGCGGTGATCGAGTAGCCGGGATTTTTGCGAGGCTGCGGGGAAACGCATGGCGGCGGAATATCGATTGCTCAGCTATATCGACGGCGGCACAACCAAGGCTGGCGCTCTGGTTGGCGACCGGATAGTGCCGGTCGCGTCCTTGTTGCCAGGCGTTGATGTCGAGAGCACGTCCGTGCTGGACCTGCTGCGCAATTGGGACATCGTGCACCCGCGCCTCCATGCCGCCGCCCAGAATGTCAAACCGACGGATGGAATTTCACTGGCGGACGCGAAGCTGCAGGCGCCGATCCTTTACCCCGGCGCGCTGTTTTGTGCCGGCGCCAATTACTGGGATCACCTGGAAGAAATGGCCGAGATCGCAAAGCGCATCACCGGGAAGGCGCCTGCGATGACCAAAGCCAAGGATCCGTACTTCTTCATGAAAACGACGGCCGGCTCGATTATCGGCACCGGCACGCCGGCGAGGCTGCCGTCGTTCTCGCACCAGGTCGACTGGGAAGCGGAACTGGGCGTCGTCATCGCCCGGCCAACCCGCAATATCTCCGAAGAACGCGCGCTGGATGCCGTTGCCGGCTATCTCATCGTCAACGATCTGTCCGCCCGCGACCTGATGAAGCGCGAAGGCTCCCCTTTCGGCATGGATTGGATCGGGCAGAAATGCTTCGAAGACGCGGCGCCGATGGGGCCGTGGTTCACGCCCGCCGCCTACATCGCCGACCCGAACAACTTGCCGATCAAGCTGTGGGTCAATGGTGTGATCAAGCAGAATTCAAACACCAGCCGTCTGGTGCACAACATCGCCGAGCAAATCGCTTATTTGAGCCGGCATTTCACTCTCAATCCGGGGGACGTGATCGCAACCGGCACGCCGGCCGGCGTCGGCATGCCGCGCGGTGAGTTCTTGAAAGTAGGCGACGAAGTCCGCATCGACATCGGCGGCTGCGGGACGCTCACCAACACGATGGTGGCCGGCTAATCTGCGGCGGTTTTGGCTCCAACCCCGCGCATGAATCGTTCGCGGATCTGCACCGGGTCGCGGTCGGTGGTGCCGACCGCCGGTTTGTTGTCGATGCGCGCCACGATCAGGTGGGGGGCCCCGCCCTTCAGCGCCGATGTCACCAGGCGGTCGAAATCGTCCTCGTCCGCGGCCCACGCACTGCCCGCGATGCCTGCGCCGCGCGCGATGGCGACGAGATCGGCATTCGCCGCGCCCGGCGTCGGCTGCGACCCGGTGATTTGGTAGATGCCATTGTCCCATATGACGATCGTCAGATTTTTCGGCGCCCGCTCGGCCACGGTCGCAAGACAACCGAGCTGCATCAGCAGCGAACCATCGCCCTCGAGCGCGATGACGTGGCGGCGGGGCTGCGCGATGGCCACGCCGAGCGCAATCGGCACGGTCAGCCCCATGCTGCCGAGCATGTAGAAGTTCTGCGGCCGCTGCCCGCTCGCCCACAAATCGAAATTGGCGTTGCCGATGCCGCCGATGACGGCCTCGTCGCGCTTGAGCTGGCCGACCAGCCGCTTGGTCAGGTCGAAGCGGTTCATGACCTTGGCATTGTGCGCGCCGATGGGTCCGGTCGTTGTTGCGTTCATGACGCTGTCAGCCCTCGAACACTTTGCCGCCGGTGAGCAACGGCGAGAGGATGAAGGTCACCGGCGCCTGCGTCGCCACCGCCTGCTTGATCGAACGGTCGAGGATGAACGCCAGCTCATCGTGCCGCGTGATCGTGATGTTTTCGACCGCGAGCGAATCGAGCACCGGCCGCATGGTCTTGCAGACCAGCGCCTGCCCGAGATTGAACTCACCCATGGTGCCGCGCTCCGAGACGAAAATCAGCGCCGGAATTTGCGACGGCACCACCAGCGATGCGAGCGCGTTCGGGATCGTCGCAAAGCCGCTGGTCTGCATCAAAATCGCGCCACGCAAGCCCCCCATCCACGCGCCGGTGATAATGCCCAGCGCTTCTTCCTCGCGGGTGGCGGGAAATGCCGTGAAAAATGCGTCGGCGTGGATCGCCTTGATCAGCGGGGTGAACACGCGGTCGGGAACGTAGACGACGAGCCGCACGTCGTTGGCCTTGAGGGCCGCGACCACGATCTCATGCCATGCCGACGCTTTCACTTGCGGATTTGTCATGGCTGGAGCCGCACCGGCGCTGTTTGAATATCGTGAAACTCGAACGCTCGCATCGATCGTCTGGCGGCTGACTGCGGAGACCATTGCTCCAATAATCGCAAAAGCTTAGCCTAAGACATCATACGGCGCTAATCAGAAAATAATGCCGAAACTGAAGGGGAGGACGATGAGCAAATCGAAGGGATCATTCGTGCCGTCGCGGCGCAGCATCATCAAGGGCGCAGGCGCGTTGGCGGCAGGCGTTGCGGCACCGGCAATTTTGCGCGTGCGCTCGGCTTATGCGGCCTATCCGGACCGGCCGGTGAAGATCGTCGTGGCGAATACGCCGGGCGGACCATCCGACATCGTCGGCCGCGTCACGGCGGCGGCGCTGCAGCAATCGACCGGCAAGACCTTCATCATCGAGAATATCGGCGGCGCCGGCGGCAATATCGGTTTCAGCAATGCCGCGCGCGCCGAGCCCGATGGCTACACGCTCCTGCTCGCGACCAACGCGCTGTCGGTGAACGTCAGCCTGTACAACAAAATTCCCTTCGACCCGCTGAAGGATTTCGTGGCTATCAGCGAGCTCGCGACATCGCCCAATACATTCGTGGTGAAATCCGATTTGCCCGCCAAGACGATGAAGGAGTTCGTCGCCCTCGCCCGCGCCAATCCGGAAAAATACAATTGCGCGACACCGCCGATCGGCACCACGCCGCAAATCCAGCTTGAGGTGCTCAAGATCCGCGAAAAGCTGCCGAAGCTGGAAGACGTCGTGTTCAAGGGCGGCGGTGACGCCATCCAGGCTTTGCTGAGCGGAACCGCGCAACTGAGCTCCGGTTCGCTGCCGCCGGCGGCGCCCCACATCAAGGCCGGCACGCTGCGCTGCCTCGCAGTGACCGGCGAAGAGCGCTGGCCCGACATGCCGGACGTGCCGACCATGGAGCAAGCCGGCTACAAGGATTTCGTGTTCGCGACCGACACCGTGCTGCTGGCGCCGGCGAAGACTCCACCGGACATCGTGAAGTGGCTGGAAAAAGAAACGCTCAAAGTCCTCGGCACTGATGACATGAAGGAAAAGCTCTACAAATCGGGCTTCCAGGTGCGCGCCAAAGGCGCCGATGCAGCGTGGAAACGCGTCACCAAGGAGATCGACCTGTTCCGGAGCATCATTGACCAGGCCGGGATTCAGAAGTTGTGAGCGGCAGGGATCAGTAAACAAAAATCACCGCAGGCATCGTTTTGAATGACAAACCTCCGCTCATTCCCGCGAAAGCGGGAATCCAGAACGACGATTATAGCGTCTATGTTTTGGCCCTGGACCCCCGCCTTCGCGGGGGTGAGCGGCGTGTGTGGCACTCGGCATAAGCCTCTCCACTGTCATGCCCGCGCTCGTCGCGGGCATCCACGTCTTTGCTTGTTGCAATGTCGTGAAGACGTGGATGGCCGGGACAAGCCCGGCCATGACGTTGACTGTGGTGGCGAGCCCAACCCTCCCCGCTCACCCCCGCGAAGGCGGGGGTCCAGAGAAAAATATTGAACTCGAGATATTTCGCCCTGGGTCCCCGCCTGCGCGGGGACGAGCCGAGTGTGTGGCAGGCCGGGCATGACAATGGAGAGGCTGTACGAAGTGCGCGAGACACTCCCGCTCATTCCCGCGAAAGCGGGAATCCAGAACAACGAGTGCAGCACCTGCATTTTGGCCCCTGGACCCCCGCCTTCGCGGGGGTGAGCGGAGAGCGCGGCGCACGGGCGCACGCCGCTTTGGAATGACCGTGGAGGAATCGTGCTGATCAAATCCATCGAGCCGATTGCCGTCAGCCTGCCGATGCTCAAGCCCGTCATCATGGCGGGCGAGGAAGTCCGCCGCGCCGACAACGTGCTGGTGCGGATCGAAGCCGATAACGGCATGGTGGGATGGGGCGAAGCGGCGTCCGCCCCGGTGATGACCGGTGAAACGCCCGAGAGCATCGTCGCGGCGATCCATTATCTCACCTCTGCTCTGCACGGCCGCGACGCCACTGACATTGCCGGCGCATTGGCGGCGATGGATGGCCGCATGTATGGCAACCACGGCGCCAAGGCTGCGATTGAAATCGCACTGCACGATCTCGCCGGCCGCGCCAGCCAGAAACCCGTGCACGCGCTGCTCGGCGAGAAGAAGCGCAGCCGCATGCCGCTGTTGTCTGTCATCGGCGGCGGCGATTTCGACGGCGACTTGCGCGACGCAGACAAGAAAAAGTCCTCAGGCGCGACCGCCTACAAGATCAAGGTCGGCATCGACACGCCGGAAAACGATGCGGCGCGCACGCGCGCCATTTGCAAGATCCTCGGCAGCGGCATGCTGATTTCCGCCGATGCCAACCAGGGCTACAGCACCGAGCAGGCGCTCACTTATGTGCGCGCGGTGAAGGGCTCGGGGCTCGACTTTTTCGAGCAGCCGGTGATGGCGGATGATCTCGCCGGCATGGCCGCGGTTGCGGCGGCGACCGGTATCGCGATCGGCGCCGATGAAGGCATTCATTCGCTCGACGACATTCGGCGTCATCACGAGCGCAAGGCGGCGCGCGGCGTGAGCCTGAAGGCGATCAAGCTCGGCGGCATCCGCGCCGCGACCGAGGCCGGCAAATTGTGCGGCGAGCTCGGCATGAGCGTGAACATTTCCTGCAAGACCGGCAAGTCGAGCATCGCCTGCGCGGCGGCGCTGCATGTGGCGTCGGTCATCCCCAATATCGCCTGGGGGCTGACGCTGACGCACACGGGCCTTGCCGAAGATATTACGGCTGCGCCCGTTCCCACGGCCAAAGGCCATGCCGACAGCCTCGACCGGCCAGGACTGGGCGTTGATGTCGACGAGGATCGTGTCCGCCGCCACCGCGTGGCGATCGGCGCGCGCAGCCTGGCTTGATTTAGGCGCGTGAGTGCCGGGATAACCGCGGTGGGATAACCGTTATTTCCGCAGCGTTCTTTCGCACGCGCACCTTCGCAGCGACGTAGCCGATGAGCGTGACTGCGAAATAGCCCATCTGCATCGCCGTTATGGTGCCAAACGCGGTCAGCAAAATCACCCACGGGTCGCCGGCGCGCGCGAAACCGATCCCGAGAATCGCCGCAAGACCAATCGTGACAAGCGGCACCAATAGGAAAACGTTGAAGCGTGTCCCGACCAGCACGCCGATAATCGCGGCGGCTATGAATAGTGAAAATAATATTGTCACGCGAGATTCCACTCTTGTGAGTTCTTGTGACGATTACTCTTGCCTTCGTTGCGGCGTTTGCACGATCAGGTTTCAGACGCCATTCAGCACACGTCCAGAGAGCGCAGCCTATCGGCTCGCGTTTTTGGAAACTTGGGCAGGCGTGACGTTGATTTGGACAGGAAACCAGGGGCCGCGCGGGTGCCGCCGGGCAATGGTCAAAAAAAAGCCGGCCCGAAGGCCGGCTGGAGGAGTTCGTGGAGGAATTAAAAACCGCAAAGGCGCGTCGCTGTTTCACGTGCAACGTGCCGGTCTCATTCGTCGTGATGAGCATATGGCCGTGCGCGCCCGGGTTTTATTCGGTTTTCTGGCGCAGTCCGCGCACAAGACGGCCGCCAAAAGCGCCGGCTTCTTGCTGCGTTTCAACTGTCTGGCGGTCAAGAAATTTGGCCTTGAACATCATGCCGCCGATGATGAGCAGAGCCACGGAAAAATAGAACGTTATGACCCGCGCCAGGAGCTTTCTGACTTTACTTCGTTCATCCTGGCTAAGACGATCCGTATAGAGCGGATGGCGCATTGCTGGTTCCTCGTTTTCTTTTCAACCGAAGTACTGGTTCAAGCCGGTGACGGCCCGACCCACGTCATTGGCTTGCCTGCCAATTCCCAATTCACACACAACCTTCCCGAAGGCGGTCGGGGACCAATCCGATGTGCGATGCCGGTTCGCGCCGGCTTCTTTTGGCCTTACGTCGCAATCGCGGTTGCAGGCGCGCAGTGCGCCGCGCTGATGCAAGACGTCCGCATCAACGCGGCGTTGCATTTGCTAAAACGGTTTCGTTGTCGTGCCGAAATTGGGATCGCCGGTTCTGCCAGGCGAAGCAGGACCGCCAGTGCCGCCCGATGAACCACCGGGAGGCCCGTTGTAGCCGGGGTCACCAAGGCCGCCACCAGTGCCAGTGCCCGTTCCTGTCCCGGTGCCTGTTCCTGGCCCAGCTCCCGTCCCAGTCCCGGTGCCTGTGCAGTTCCTGGTCCCGCTCCCGTCCCAGTCCGGTGCCTGTCCAGTCCCTGGTCCCGCTCCCGTCCCAGCCCCGGTGCCTGTGCCAGTCCCTGGCCCAGCTCCCGTCCCAGCCCCGGTGCCCGTACCAGTTCCGGTCCCAGTGCCGCCGCCAGAACCCTTGCCGGGTGCAGGAGTCGGACACTTTTCTTGCCGCCGCATTTATTCTTGTCTTTGCCTTTGTGTTTGTCTTTGCCGTCGTGATCCTTGTGTTTGCCCTCGCGATCACGGTTGCGATCATTGTTGCGATCATGATCGCCATCGTGCGATCGCTTGCTGCGGTGCCTGAATGACCAGCGAGACTCTTGGCGCGAGCGCCGTCCATAGCGGACAGAGACATGGCCCCGACCGTCAGCAATGCAAACAGCGCCATCGCAAAAATTTTTGGATCGAACGCATTTCTATTCTGTCTCCGATACGTCTGAGAGTCGTGGTCCCGCCGAAAATGTCGTTCGTCGGATTGTTTGTCACATAGGCGCGTGATCGCCACCATTTCCGCTTGGCAGCGTCGCTCGTGTGTACAATTGCAGCAGCGAATCCACACTGAGCGACAGGGGCCACTCAATTGACAGATTTCAAATTTTGAGTCCTCCCCCGATCAGAGGATAAGAAATTACGACAAATTCGACGTGACGAAAAAATGACTATAAGTCATTGCAATCAGCTGACTGCAAACCATCATCTATTCGAGTAATAATTTTTCTTAAGCATTCACATTTGCGTGTGTCGCATGCGCAAAAGGTATTCGTGCGACTTCGCGCATTATTCGTTTGAAAAATGAGTTCGTAGAACTAAAATGACTCCGCGGGACCGAAAATCCGCAGGTCAGCTCGCCAGGATACTGGAATATCCCGCCACGAGTTTGACGAGATCGGCTTCCCGGCTAACGCCGGTCTTCTCAAAAAGTCGACCAAGATGTGTTTTGATGGTCGTATCGGCGACGCCGAGATTACCTGCGACCTTGCGAACCCCACCGACATTGACGATGGCGAGCAGGACCCGCAGCTCGGTCGGCGTCAGCTTGTAGGTTTTTCCGATGACTTCGGAGGCGGCGCCGTTTCCAGCTCCGCTTTGCGCACAAAGAGCGCAGCAACAGCCGTGGAAGACATCCCGGCTTTATGCGCTCCCCTGCCTCAACGGCAAAACTGCGCAACATAACGCTCGCCGGTCTGGCCTTTAAGCGGCACGGCAATGCCCTTGCCGGCAAGATCGTCGCGGCTGTTGGCGGCAGCAATGATGGCGTTGTGCAGAACCTGGTCGGCCTGCGCGTCGGCGGCGGTTAACCGGCCATGAGCAACGCGTAGAATATCCGTTTTATCCAGCAGCGAACGGCTTGCGGCGTTGCCATGGACGGTTTGTCCGTCGGCATCGACGAGAAAGATTGCCGGGCTGAGCCCGTCAAGGATATCCGCGAAAGTGGCGGCTTCAGCCTGTCTGGGATCAATCACCTTGCCGGTGCGCACAGCCCGGCGCACATGAGGCACGATAAGTGCCATAAGCCGGCGCATTTCGTCATCAACCATGCCGCCTGTTTTGCCGCGGACAACAGTGAGATATGCGCAGCTCGTCGCCGATTTCTCAAGCACGACGCTTGCGGCGTCGATCCAACCTTGTGGCTCTGCCCATTCACGATAAAAGCGGCCCGCGCAAAATTCATCATAAGGTACAAGGTCCGGGACACTTATAATTTGCTCGACTTCGCGATCGAGCAAACTAACGACTGGATCGCATTTCCAATACGTTTCCGAATAAAGCTCGACAAAGCGTTGTTCAACACCGGCTTGATAATAAATGTTGCCGGATTTGCTCACCGCGTCCTTCGACGAAGTCCGGCGGCCTGGCCACCGGCGAATTTGGCAATTCTCGCGAGCACAATGGTCCAGCGCGACAGATCTAGCGCCGCGTCTATATCTCGCCAATGAGCTGAGCGAGTTCCTGGTCTTCTTCCATTTCTTTTCCAGTACGCCGATCAGAAAATGGGCCAGCCGCCGATGCCATTTATTTCTTTATTCTGAAGGGCTCCAAAGAGCGTGCGCCGGTTCCACCGAGTGGCATTTATCGTTATTGGCTGACGCACAGATCAAAGAAGCCTCGGAGAGCATTCGAACTGAACCTCCGCGATTAGATGCCGGCTTCCCTTCCGAATGGCTTATGGCTGCCAGGCAAATGAACCGCGAAGCTTAAATCAGCTTACGTCAACGAGAGGATGGGTTCTTGGACGAGGGCGCAAAAGAGCTGGCCTGAAGCGCAGACCCTTTTGGATTAAACGATTGAAACGCGTCGTATAGGCCGAAATCGCCGAGATTGATTGTTCAATCGATACGCAAAATGCATAGGGCGCGTTTCAGCGATCTCAATCGGTCAATTATTTCGGAAGTTTTCAACGGTAGCCAGATGCAGTGGCCGCATACGATTAAATAAGACGTCCACCCGCGAACAACGGCCAATCACAGCGCAATGTGGAAGTGCGGTTTGGTCTGCAAAGCTTGTGCAGGAAAGGCGGCCACCGAACCGGCGCGCTAGAGCGTGG
>CAVRJW010000006.1:0-1476492 GCA_963722125.1 uncultured Alphaproteobacteria bacterium
TCGCGGGCGCCGATACGCGTGCCACGCCGCAATAATACCCTCGCCGCGCGCAATGTCGGAGCCAGCATATGAGACAAATTGGCCCGGCATTGCAGCACGGCGGAGCTCAATACGTGGCGCGCCTTCGTCGACCAGTTCCGTTTGCTCGATCATCACAACAAAATCGGCGCCACGCGGGATAACTCCCCCGGTAGCAATCGCTGTGCATGTTCCCGTCACGACCGGTACGGTGGGCACGTGACCGCAAGCGATAACTTCTGCGTTGAGCAAGAGCGTTTTGGGATTACCGTCACCGGCACCTACAGTATCGGCCGCTCGTACGGCAAAGCCATCAACAATGGACCGGTCAAATGGAGGTGCATCGACTACGGCTACGACGTCATGCGCGAGCACTCTCGTTCGCGCCGCAGCAAGCACCACTGTTTCGGCAGTAAGCGGCGTGAGATCGAGATGACGTTCGAAGCGCGCGTGCGCCTCCTCGGCTGACACGACCTCAAGGAATTGCTCTTGCCGCGCTGCAGCGCGCACACGCGATACCAAGTCGTTGTCGTTGCCCGTCCGTGGCTTTCGGTTTTCGCTCATTGCCAACCGCTTATATTGCTTTTTTCATGGCCACGGCCTTAACTGAACGAGCGACCCGCCAGGATATCCTTCGCTACCCGCCGGCACCAAAATCCAACCGTCTGATCGGGCAAGTAGCGACAGCGGCAGATACTTGGTTGCCAGCGGCTCAGCTTGGCCAGCGTTGCGGCGCACTGCGACCATTTCCGCCAAGCCGACCGTTGAGCTGATCTTGCGCGCGAGAGGCAGGACCTCAACCGGCTCGTTTTCACTATTTTTCGCAGCAGCAAGTCGATCAAGCAAGCGGCGGCCGACAACGAGCCAAACACTTAACGCAGCATCAAGACGTCCCGGCAAAAGGAGTACCGGCCTTGCGCCAACGAAGCCAAGTGCGGCTGTTTCACCCGGCGTGAGTGCCATGCCGTGTACTACAAGGCGGCCCTCGCGAACGAGTGTCTGGACGCTGTTGTCGTTGCGCCCGCTGCCCGTACCACCAATTGCGACAATTGCATCCGCGCTTTCCGCAGCCATTGCGACGTCGAGACCTCGGCCGCTTTCGTCAAGCTTTGCCGAACCGCCGCGGCGCTCGATATCTGTTGTTACCAGACGGGCGGCAGCGTTGATGATACCGCTGCCCCGCAACGGGAGGATTCGAATGCGCGGCTCGCGCACAGTAACGCGTGCGATACCAATAGCTGAGAGAGCCGCGAGATCTGTGGCTCGCAACCGTTCTCCAGCGCGCCGCAGCGGAATTACCGAGTCGCTGTCACCGCCCGCCGCCAACACCCCGTCTCCCGGATTCACCACAAGCAGTACTTCGGCGCGACCGTCGATGACTTTCACCGCACTGAGCGGCGCAACACTGTCAGTGCCGGCAGGCATCGATTGTCCTGCCTCAATGCGTGATGGGGTGCGCATGAGGAGCGACGGAGCGTGCCCTGTGGCACCCAGCGTCTCATCTGCGCAGAGCGCCCAACCATCCTGCAACGCTAGCGCTGAAGCCGGGCGCGCCGGCGCCGATGCATCGGCAGCAAGCGTGCGCCCGGCGCCTGCCGACACTTCGATCGTGCGCTGGGTGACTGTCTTCACTTCAGTATCGACAATTGCCAATACGTCAGCGAGTGACGTCAGTCGCGAGATGGTCTGTAATGCTTCTGACGCTGCCATTTTTCCTGCACTTGACCTTGTTGTCCGTAGTGACTTCAGTTTACCTCAACAACGAGATACGTGCAGCGCAGCTTGCCATAGGTGAAACCGGAGAAGTACGCGTGTTTACAACCACCAAAGACCGGGCCCTTCTCACCACCACTACAGGAGCCCTTCCCCGCCCGAGCTGGTACACCGAGAACCTGCGGGGCATTCCACTATCGCAAGGATTTTCCCGGCTAGCCTACCGAGAACAGCATTTCGATTGCCTCGCCTGCCATGTGGCTGCCCAACATCGCGCCGGGATCGACATTTTCGTCGACGGGGACACACGGCTCGATGATGACGTCGCCGGTCGCGGCTGGGTGAGTTACGTCACGGAGCGGGTGGCCGGCATCGGCGCGCCGCGCGTTGAGGTGCCGCCCGCGGGCTTCATGGCGGACAAAGGTCCGGGCGATTTAATGTGGGAGGTAATTGAGACCCGCATGACGCCGCCGGTCACACAAAACATTGGCGAGACAGCATTACAGCTCGATCGCGCCTACAAAGCCATCGCGCCGATGACCGACAGGCCAGTGAAGATCGGGTCGATCTCAGCCCAGATACTGGCGCTCATGCTCACCAACGAACATTACAAGAATCGGCTCGACTTGCTGATGGATCTGTCGGCCGCATTGAATAAAGAATATCACGCACTCGCGGACGCCGGCGCACCCCTGGTGCAGATCGAGGAGCCCGCCATTCATCAAGTGATTGCCGACCCAAAGCAGGCAATCAAGCCGGAGCAATGGGTGGAAGCCTTTAACGTCGAGGTGAAGGGGCTCCGGGGAAAATGCGAGGTGTGGTGCCACACCTGCTGGGGCAGCCCGGCTGCACAGCGTGTTGCAAGCAAAGATCAATCTTACAAGGCCGCCCTTCCCTATCTCGACCAGCTCGACGTCGACGTGCTCACGGTCGAAGGCGCCTTCAATCGCGGCATGGATCTCGAGCACGTAGGGAAGATGATTTCGAAAGACAAAAAAATTGCGCTCGGCGTTATCAGCCACCGTACACTTCAAGTGGAGCGGCCGGAGGAAGTGGCCGACCTCATTCGTGTTGCGCTCAAATATATTGAGCCCGAGCGGCTTATTCTCACGAGTGACTGCGGCTTCGGCAGACAATCCATGAGCCGCATGCATGCGTTCTATAAAATGGTGGCGCTCACGCGTGGCACCAATATTGTTCGCAAGGAGCTCGGCATCGAAGAGGCTTACATCCCGGCGACCGACAGACGGCTGTCGATGGTCCCACTCAGCGCATGATTCCCGCGAAATGAAAACGCATGGCTGAAACTGTAATGAACCTACGCGGATTGAAGTGCCCTCTGCCGGCACTGCGCGTGCGCAAAAAGCTGGCGCAATTAAAGCCTGGCGATTTTATCGTGGCAGAATGCACCGATCCATTGACCAGCATCGACATTCCCAACCTGCTGCGCCAGACCGGCGATACACTGGAAAACAAAAGCGAATCGGATGGCCTGCTCAGCTTTCGCATCCGCAAGAAATAGCGCGGTCATTCAGTCGAGACGAAAGCCCTTGGCCCGAACGAACGCGCCAAAGTCGGTGCGCAACGGCTCGGCGTATTGGCGCGCCTTATCCTCCGACCAACCATAAAATTCAGCATGGCCGAAACGCTCGGGCTCGCGCTGATTCCGATACGGGCGCTTCGCGGCGCGCCGGCGGTCGTACGCATCTATCTCCTTTGTAACATCAGTCTCCGAAAAACTCTCTTCGTGCACCGTTGTCTCCAATGATAGCCGCGGAGTAATTCCCCCCTGCTCCGCCGGCCACCCGACACACATGCCAGCGATCGGAATGACTTTCTCCGGCAGAGCAAACATCTCACTGATGGTTGCGGCGTGATCCCGAATGACACTGATAGGACAACACCCGAGACCGACCGCCTCCGCTGCGCGCACAAAAGTCGTCATGACGATGGCACCATCGACTGTCGCGTTGAAAAACAAATCCAGATGGTCATTAGGGAATGGCTTGCCATTCCTTTGCGACATCTGCGGCAATCGGCGGCCGTTGGCAAGAAAAACGAGAAACACCGGCGTCTCGCGAACCCATGGCATTTCCGTGAGCAAATCCGCGACAGCACGAATCTTAGCCCTATCACGCACTATGAGAATATCGGCCTGCTGCAGGTCGCTTTTCGATGGCGCCGAAAGCGCGCACGCGCAAAGCAAGCGCAACTGACTGGACGTGATGTCGCGCGCGAGATAACGCCGATGCACTCGGTGCGCCGCAATGCGTGCAAGTTCGTCAAGTCCAGACAATCCCTCGTCGACATCCAGCTGCTCACCGAAGCGCTCGGAGAGCGCGGCTTTTATCGATGAGACAGGGCTGGACATCAGAGGAACTCCTTGGCCGAATGGATGCTTGCCACGCTATCGTAGCGTGGGAGATGATGCGTCAAATAGCGCCAAGAACAAGACGCCCGGGAGGGAGGACAATCGGTGATTCCGATCGCGCGGACCAGCCGGAAATGTAGGCCCATGCCCGATATCTTCAATCAGTGGCATGGCCGATGACATCCGTTTTGCTCGAGGTGGCCGGTGTAACCCTCCAATACAAAACGCCGCGCCACCTGGTGACGGCGACCTATCGAGTGGATTTCTCGGTTCATCAGGGCGACCGCTATGTGATCTTGGGACCTTCCGGCTGCGGCAAGTCTACGCTGCTGAAGGCAGTCGGCGGATTTATGCGACCGGTGGAAGGCTCGATCCACATTCGGGGTCGTGAAATTGATTTCCCCGGGCCCGACCGCATGATGGTCTTCCAGGACTTCGAACAACTAATGCCATGGAAAACCGTCTACCAAAATGTCCTATTTCCAATGAAAGTGACGAAGAAATTCGACTCGAAGGATTTTGCAGCGCGCGCGAATGCGGTGATCGAAAAGGTCGGGCTAACCAAGTTTCGCGACGTCTATCCACATATGCTTTCAGGCGGCATGAAGATGCGGGTCGCGATCGGTCGCGCGATGGCGCTGGAGCCAGATATCCTCTTGATGGACGAGCCGTTCGCCGCACTCGACGCACTCACACGGCGCACGATGCAGCAAGAATTATTATCATTGTGGGATCAGCTTCATTTCACGGTGCTTTTTGTGACGCATTCAATTGAGGAGGCAATCCTTGTCGGCTCTCGGATTCTCGTGTTGTCGCCACATCCGGGACGCGTACGTGCTGAACTCGACGCTAGCGGACTCGATCATAACAGTATTGGCAAAACTGAATTCGGCATTCTCACGCAACGCATCAACGGTCTGGTGTTTGGCGGCGTGGATATCCCTCAAATCTATGAGGATGCCCGAGCGTGACCACGCATCGACCGGAATTCGAGACTGAACTCGCCGATACAGGCGTGATCGGCGATGTCGAGCGCCCACTAACCGTCGTTGAGCGCGTCATTAATAATGAGGCGGTGCAGCGACTGACAATTCTAGTTGTGCTTATCGTTATTTGGGAACTCTACGCACGCTGGCTCGATAACGCGCTGCTGTTCCCGACTTTCACCGAAACCGCAAAGACATTCTCGAAGGATATCGCCAACGGCGTGCTGGTTGACCGCACGATAACCTCGCTGCGAACACTTGCGATCGGCTATGCTCTTGGGCTGGCACTCGCGACACTTATGACGACTTTCGCGGTCGCAAGCGGAATAGGCACACGCGTCCTTTCCACGCTGACTGCAATGTTCAACCCGCTTCCCGCGATCGCGCTTTTGCCACTAGCACTAATCTGGTTTGGCCTCGGTACGCCATCGTTGGTGTTCGTCATTGTTCATTCGGTGCTTTGGGCGGTTTCGCTCAATACGTTGATCGGCTTCCGCAGCGTGCCGGAAACTTTGCGCATGAGTGGACGCAATGTCGGCCTGAAATGCGCGCGCTATGTCGGACTTATCCTTATCCCGGCCGCGTTCCCTTCGATTCTCGCTGGACTGAAGATCGGCTGGGCCTTTGCGTGGCGTACGCTGGTTGCTGCGGAACTGGTGTTCGGCGTCTCCTCACGCTCTGGCGGCATCGGTTGGTACATATTCGAGGCAAGAAACGATCTCGACACCGCAACCGTTTTCTCAGGCTTGCTCGCGGTAATTTTGATTGGCCTCGTTATTGAATTGGTGGTTTTTCGCTCAATTGAAGCGCGGACCGTCAATCTTTGGGGTATGCAGCGGTGACGGACATTCGTATTTCTCTCCCCCGGCACTATATCTGTCGCGACGATCAACTCGCCGCGGAATTCAGGAATGCCCAATAGTGATTTCGAGACTGTAGTTATTGGCGGCGGTGCAGCCGGCATTGCCGCAGCCCGTCGCTTGGACCAAGCCGGCGTCGATTGCCTGATTGTTGAGGCTCGAGCGCGGCTCGGCGGGAGGGCATGGACCGTTGCTGGCCCCGCAGGATCGGCGATCGATCTCGGCTGCGGATGGCTGCATTCAGCCGACCGTAATCCCTGGGTTGCAGTCGCCGAAGAGCAAGGCCATACGATCGACAAAACGCCCCCACCTTGGCGACGACGCTCATCATCTCTCGGATTTACAGAAGGTGGCCAACGCGAATTTCTTAAAGCGCAGGAAGAATTTTTTTCGCGGGTCAGCGAACGCGCTCAGAAAGAGCCGGATGTGCCGGCGGCGGCGCTCATGGCGGCAGGCTGCCGTTGGAATAATCTCATCAACGCGATCGGAACTTATATCAGCGGCGCAGAGCTTGATCGTGTTTCCGCCCGT
The DNA here is from genome assembly GCA_963722125.1 of uncultured Alphaproteobacteria bacterium. GTDB lineage: Bacteria > Pseudomonadota > Alphaproteobacteria > Rhizobiales > Xanthobacteraceae > Pseudolabrys. The sequence continues at coordinate 6,480 of CAVRJW010000006.1, forward strand.
GATTTCGACAATTTCGAAGATACCGGTGTGAACTGGCGCGTGGCTGAGGGATACGGCGCGACGATCGCTGCTTGCGGCGAGAAATATCCGGCCGCGCTCAATTGTCCGGTTCTGCGGATTGATCATCACGGGAAACGATTGAAGATTGAGACGCAGCAAGGCGTCATAAGGGCCGATCAAGCGATCGTTACGCTCCCCAGTACGATTCTCGCTGAGGCGGATAATCTGTTCAGCCCCGCGCTACCGGACAAGACGCAAGCCGCCCAAGGCTTGCCACTGGGCCTCGCTGACAAACTGTTCCTCTCGCTCGAAAACGCGGAAGAATTTGAAAAAGATAGTCGCCTATTCGGATCAACAGACCGGACCGCAACTGCGACGTACCACCTGCGGCCCTTTGGCCGTCCGCAAATCGAGGTGTTTTTTGGTGGAACGCTAGCGGCCGAACTTGAACAAGCTGGCGAACAAGCTTTTTTCGATTTCGCGGTATCTGAGCTGACCGGCCTCCTCGGCAACGCTTTCTCACAACGGGTGAAGCCGATTCGCATTCATTGCTGGGCCGCTGATCCGTTTGCGCGCGGCTCGTATTCGTATGCACGTCCGGGAATGGCTGATCGCCGCGCGAAATTGGCAGCTTCCGTGAACGATCGATTATTTTTTGCCGGCGAGGCCTGTTCACCCGGCGACTTTTCGACCGCACATGGCGGCTGGATTACGGGCATAGCTGCAGCAGACCAGGTGCTATCTGTTCGATCGCTTGTGGGAAAACGCAACAAAGCTTGAAAGTCGGTCGCTGGCAAAATCGAACCGAGTTTCATCTCGTATAGGCGATGCGCCGGAACGCGGCCAGATCAAGAATTGTCAACGATCGCTCGCTGATCTTGATCAATGCCTTGCGGCGAAAATCGGACAACACTTTGCTGACATGCACGGGGGTAGCCCGACGGCATCCGCAATGTGATGCTGCCGCAATGGAAAATCCAACTCGATCGGGTCTCCGCCTGACATCCCGCGTTTCGCGAGCCGTTCGACCAGACTTAGAATCAGTCGCGCAATGCGTTCATCCGCCGTGCGCCGCCCCAGATCAACGATGAGTTGGTCGGCGCGTATCTTCTCTTCGACCCATGTTTCTGTAAGCTTATCAATCAGACTCGGCTGGTTGAAGCACATTGCCTTTAATTCGGCTCGGCTGAAGATGCGATAGTGAACATCAGTGATTGATTTGATCACGTAGTGCGATCGCGGTTCGACCATCAAAGCCGCCAAGATAACGTCGCCGGGAAGCAAGAACGATAAGATTTGTCGGCTGCTATCCGACAGCATAGCGATCGATGCCGCCCAACCACCACAAATAATCGGGACCGCATCGTGCATGTCATGGTCGTGGCAGATAATTCGACGGGCTGGAGCAAAATGCGCGAACTGACGAACGGGCGCTCGGTTTGTTGTGGATTTTGCCCATGGCGCCTCCGATGCGGCCTGGCAAACATTCAACGCGAGGGCCGGACACGCCGCGCATGCCAATTGGTTTGGAACTGCTCGGGCCTCGATTGTTCTGAGTTGCAGCTGAGCGGTCATGATACGATCCGCGAGACATTTCACGACGAGTTATCGGTTTCAATCTGAGACGACTTCGAAACCATCCAAAATTCGTATCAGATGTAACGCAGCTTCATAGCGTGTTCGAAAGGACCAGGCCTACAAAAACGAATTTCGTCGTTCTTGACTTGTCGTTTGTCGCTGTTGACGGCATTTGTGTCGAACAAGCCTCCAATTTTTTCCTCAGATCAAATGGCCGATTGCCGGATTTGTTGTCCCAAATATCGAAATCGCGTTTCTCCGCGACGGCTGTCACCTAACGAATAGTGCCGCCGCGACTGGCGGCCCAGGTGGGTCATTTCCCGACATTATATGCCGAGAACGGAATATGCAGAGAACACGCGAGCTTTTGAAGGCTATTGCCAAGCGGGTCCGCGTGCTCGACATTGCCACGCATTCCAAATAAAATTTCAGCTGTGAATTTTCAGGCACCTGAATGTTAAAAACCTCGATGCGGGTTCGGTTTTGGGGCGTCCGAGGAAGCATCCCCTGTCCCGGGTCATCGACGATTCGCTATGGCGGCAATACCCCATGTATCGAGGTGCGTTGCGGTGATCGTGTGCTTATTTTCGATGCCGGGACCGGATTACGGCCGCTGGGCATAGAGCTGCTCAAAGACAAAAGAATACGCAATGTCGACATTTTCATAACGCATTGCCATCTCGACCATGTTTCGGCTTTGCCGTTCTTTGCGCCTTTTTTTCGAGAGGATTATCGAGTCCGCGTCTGGGCGGGAAATCTTTTGCCCGCGGACAGCATCGAACAAGTCATGCGACGGCTGATGAGTTCGCCCTGGTTTCCGGTACCGCTGGAGATTTTCAAAGCGGCGATTGAATTCCACGACTTTAAATCCGGAGACATATTGCGCCCTTACGACGATGTATTGTTGCGGACGGCGCCTTTGGATCACCCCGATGGGACCAACGGTTACCGTCTCGAATACGGCGGCAAGGCGTTCGCTTTGCTTAGTGACACGGAAGGGTTTCCCGGAAAGCGCGACGCTGAAATGGTGTCGCTCGCCCGTCGCGCCGATCTCGCGGTTTATGATGCGACGTTCACAGAAGAAGAACTAGCAACCCGCGCAGACTGGGGACACTCCACCTGGACACGCGGTATTCGGATGGCAAATGAAGCCGACGTAAAACACCTTTGTCTTTTTCACCACGACCCATCACACGACGACGATTTTATGGATACTCTCGCGGCCGACGCGAATGACGCGCGCGCTGGAACGATCGCCGCGCGCGAAGGTCAGATCATCGATCTGTGATCTGGTCGAATGCGGCTGCAGCAACTTTCCGGGCGCCTTCCTGATCTAGCGCTATGATCGGACGGTAGTGCTGCAGATCCTCTGCGTCGCGGATTACCATCGTCCGATTGTCGAGAACCAACCACCGCTGTTCTAAGCGAACCGCTACGATGGCGTGATCGGTTTGGCGCTGCTCGTCTTGCACGATAACGAGCCGGAGGTCTTCGCTCGCCACTCCCAATTCGCGCAAAACTGCGTATTTTACAATCGCGTAATCCTCACAATCGCCGGCCCCGCTAGCCAGAGTTTGAAGCGGCGACGCCCAGAAATCGGCGTATCCGTATTGGGACCAATCGCTCGCCGGCCTGATGCTCATGTTTACCGCGCGATTGATCCATCCAAGTCTTGCGCGTCCTTCACCCTTCTTGCCCAGATCAATGAGCGATAGAAAGTGAAGTGTGGCCTGTGAGCAGGCACTTTCGCCCGACCGACAATCCGCAATCGCCTTTTCGTCCGCAACAATGCGGGTCTGCAGCTCACTCCATTTTGCAGCCATCTCTTCACGCGGTTTGTCGACAGGCGGCAATTCAAAGGGCTCCGACGCTCGCGATGGATCTTTATCCGGCCCGAGCGAAGCAACCTGTGGCATGATCACGCCGCTCGAACTATTTACGAGCAGCCCAACATTGGCCCCGCCAACTTCATTTATTCCAGTGACCGGTGAACGCTGAGTCGGATGCATATCCGCAAAAGCGGTGCTGCAGCAAAACGCGATCAAAATAAAGATGCGCGCTATCCGGACGATAGCAAACATGATTGAGCGCCCCCGCGTCCGGAAATGTCGGTCGGTTTTTCCGATCCCATTTCCGTAGATTTGCCGGACGTTTTGCGCTCAAACTTTTGAGGTGCGGTTTACGATTTGGCGGTCGAGCGGACTTATTGGGCCTTGCAGTGAATGGATTCTGAAAAGTGCGCCACTGAGCGTTTTTGCAATAGAATTCCGTCAGGACCAAACCGACAATATTTATCAAGAGTAAACGTACGGCGCGCAGTTACCAGAACGTTAACTGCGGCGGCCGGCACGATGTCAACGCGATACTCGCGTATCGCATTGAAAGTCGGATGACGCGGGATTGTCTTTAGTTCACGCCGTAGCGCGAGAATTCGCTGGCGATCGTTGTTTCAAGTTTCTTCGCCGCAGCGACGTCGGCGTTGCCCCCGCTAGAATCGCCCTTTTTAAGCCTGGCGAGCCCGCGCCCATAAAGCGCACTCGCCATCTTCGGCTCGATACGCAATGCTGAATTATAATCTTCGATTGCTGAATCGATCTGTCCCATTTTCAAATAGATCAACCCGCGTGAGTCGAATGCTGCGGCGTCGTTTGGCTGAATCAACAATGCCTTATTGCAATCTGCCAGTGCCGGCTGCAACTCTCCGATGATCGCGCGAGCCCAGCAGCGCCCATTCCACACCGCTTCGAGATCAGGCTGGAGGCGGATCGCGTCGTCATAGTCGCGTGCAGCTTGTTGAAATTCATGCCGTCGCTGGTTGGTTTCAGCGCGATTGGCAAATGCTCTGGCGTAGTCAGGGCTGAGTTTGATTGCCTGATCGAAATCTTTTATCGCACGATCGTATTCCCCCTTTTTTTGGTAAGCCACGCCACGGTTGTTGAATGGCTTTGAAAAGGTTGGATTGAATTTGATCGCCAGGTCATAATCGCTGATCGCGCGATCAAACTCGCCCTTCGCGGAAAGAGCATCACCCCGATTGTTGTGTGCGATTGCCAATACGAGAGCGGTTTCTTTTCCCGTCTCGATCAGCGCTGTGCACCCTTTGATTTGGGGATCAGGTGAAGTGCGATCTGACCCGTTGCACAGCTCAATATTGCTGAGGCGGTTTTCAAGTATTTCTTTTGGCGATGCAGCAAATGAATCGCCCACTGTCAGGCTAAGCGCGAGCGTCAAAATCGCGCCAGCCGCGGCGCAGTAGCTGAGTGAGACGAGCTTGAAGCGATCAAAGGCACAAGCTGCCTTTTTCTGGGGCCGGCTGATTATTGAGTTGGGCTGTGTTGGCATCGCTAACACCAAAAACAGCTTGCCCCAAAAAATGCCGGATCAGCACCCTCGACAAATGTCGAGTCTGGGCTTCTTGACTTCGTCCGTGGCCGGCGATGCTGATGCCGAACCCGCGCCAGCTTTTTCCAGGACTTTATCTTTGCCGTCCTCGAGAAGGGTCGAAAATTTCACGCTGCCATCGTCCGATATTTCAACGTGCGGCGTCGTCCCTCGGATACCCATCGTTGCGACCGGGGTATCGACTTTCATGTCGCCCGATTTTGCAATCTTGCCGGCGACAAAAGTAAAGGTTCCTTTTGTCAGGCTAAGCAAAGTCGAGTTCGATTTGCTGTTCGGGTCGTAGACAAACTCTGTCATGACCATGCGGGCATTGCTCGACAGATCGAACGCGGTGCCGTCGGCAAATGTGATGCCGACGCGCCCATCTGATCCCGTCGAAACAATATCGCCGAGGTAGATGGGATCACCAATTTTCGCTTGGCCGGGTTGGCTACTCAGAGCGGCTTGGACCACCACCGCATTGACGTGTTCGACAGTGATCGAACCGGCCGCGGTTATAACTTTTCCAATCGGCTTCACCGACACATCTTGAACGGCCGCGCGCGCAGGAGCGTCCTGCGTCCACGCCGGACTCGTAATAAAGCCAGCTGCCGATACTAAAATCGCACCCGTTACGTACATCGCTGTTTTATGCGCGCGCATCGTCCGACCCTCTGGGCGGGTGTCCCTTGTGTTAACTAGCAGTATTACTGTGGCACATCAATAAGGTCATGCCCCTCTCCAGGAAATACTTGTCCTAGCTGCACATACCGATTTCTGCACGACCAAGTAGGCAAAAGTTCCAGCAACATTCGACCGTAAAACCTTCAAAATAAACCATTAATTTGAACCTATAAACTGCGGAGCCGTTGATTTAAATTGTATTCAGCGCGATAGTCACATCACACAGGATTTACAAGCGCCGGCAACGAAACCAGACCAAGAATATTGGCCAGGCGCATATTTTAGAGGGGGCAGGACCATTGTCCGGTCATTGCCGCGTAACGCCGAATGGTGGGACGACTGGCTCTAATTCAGAGCCAGTCGACGCATCTGCTTTTTATATCGGTAAGATCGAAACGCTCATCGGCTCTTGCACCATTACGCGATCGGATGGTGCGCCTGTTCAGACCGCAGCCGGCGACCCGCTCTTCCAAGGTGACATCATAGAAACCGCGGCTGGCGGCCGAGTCGGTATCCGTTTCATTGATGGTACCGTGTTTAATTTATCTGACAACGCCCGCATGCTGTTGAAGGGTTTTGGCGGCGACGGAGTGTCGGCCCCGTTCGACGTCACACGCGGGACATTCTCCTTCGTCGCCGGTGAAATGGCGAAAGCCGGCCGTCTCAGCATTGAAACTCCCTTTGGACGCATTCGACCTCGTGGCCGCGCCGGCGGGATCGGAATGCTGTCGCTTGTCTCTCTATTTTTCGCCGCCTTTAATGAGGCCCACAGCGCAACTTCCAATGTTGCGTTCCTGGACGATGGTGCAATCACGGCCAAAGACCTCGGACAGTTCGGCATCGTCGAGCTGACTGTCCATGCGACGGCAACCTCGCCTGAGAAACATATTTTGCTTGATGACCCCGGTGAGACAATCGTCCTTCGCCGGATTGGATCCTCCATCAGCGAGGATCACGTCACGAACAGCATTACGCGAATGGTGCAGTTGCAGTCGGCGCAGCAGGACGCGCTCCATACTTTTTCGTTGGGTTTACAGCAGGGGCCCACGAATACCGGAGCGAGCGGTTCGAGCACGCCGCCGTCGATCGAATTTCCAACGATCCCGATCAATTTTACTCCACCGCCTGGCAATGTCCCGCCTCCACCAACCTTCCTGAATTTAAATGGTGGAACGAACGGATCTACGAATACCGGTACGATCTTTGTGGCGCCGCCGCCTCCACCGCCTCCACCGCCGCCGCCCGCTGCGCCCGGCTTGGTCATTGAGCGCGTCAATCAAACCGGTGATGCCGCACAGGACACTACAACCGGCACGCTTGCCTCCACTGGCGTCTCTTTCGGCACACCGAGCTTTACCTGGTCAGCCGGCAGCCTGACCGGAGGCCAGCAGACCGCACTCGCTGCAGCAAGCACTTTGGCATTCACCGGCCCGGGCCCGACCGATTTTACATTTAGCATCACCGATAAGGCGCTGGACTTCCTTGCGGCGGGCGAGACGCTCACCGTGAACTACAATGTCACTGTCAGTAATGGCAGCACACAGCCAGTTGTCGTAACGGTATTTGGGACCAATGACGCACCGACACTGGCGGTGGACGCGTCGGGTCCACATCAGACATCCGAGCTAGCGGCTCAGATTGGCAGCGCTTCTCTTGACCAAACCGCCAATGCTACACTCCATTTCACCGACGCCGATCTTCACGATACGCACACGATCGGTACAAGCGTAGCGTCAATCGCCTGGTCGGGTGGAGCAACTCTTCCGAGTGGCCTGTCTACGGTTTTAGCAAGCGCGCTTTCGACAACGGAAACGGACAGCACCGGTACCGGCGCGGGCACGGTCGGCTTTGCATTTAGCGCTGCGGATAAGAACTTCGATTTCCTCGCCAAAGGCGAGACCCTGACCATCACCTACGATGTGACGGTCACCGATAGCAACCACGTCAGTACGACTCAGCAGGTGACGATCACAGTCATCGGCGCCGAGGACAAGCCGGTCATCACTTCGGGCCTACAGTCTGGTTCAGTGACCGAAGACGTCGATGGCTCAGCAAACGAGAACATCGAGACGCATCATCAGTCGGGCACGGTCACCTTCACCGACGTCGACCTCTCCGACATTGAGACCAGTTCGATCGCCAATACGCAGGTGTCGGCCACGCTTGCCAATGGCTACATTCTGACTGCGGCCCAGCACGATGCGCTGGTCAATGCCTTCACCATCGATGCGGCCACGCACTCGACCACCGATGGCACCGGCACCATCGGCTGGCATTACAATATTGCCGACAGCGCGCTCGACTTCCTCGGCGCCCACGATCAGGTGACGCTGACTTATACGGTGCAGACCAGTGACGGCAACGGCGGCATCGCCAGCCAGGACGTCACCATTACCGTGCACGGCACCGAAGATACGCCGGTTATCAGCTCGGGCGCGCAGTCTGCTCTGGTGACCGAAGACGTCGATGGCTCAGCAAACGAGAACATCGAGACGCATCATCAGTCGGGCACGGTCACCTTCACCGACGTCGACCTCTCCGACATTGAGACCAGTTCGATCGCCAATACGCAGGTGTCGGCCACGCTTGCCAATGGCTACATTCTGACTGCGGCCCAGCACGATGCGCTGGTCAATGCCTTCACCATCGATGCGGCCACGCACTCGACCACCGATGGCACCGGCACCATCGGCTGGCATTACAATATTGCCGACAGCGCGCTCGACTTTCTCGGCGCCCACGATCAGGTGACGCTGACTTATACGGTGCAGACCAGTGACGGCAACGGCGGCATCGCCAGCCAGGACGTCACCATTACCGTGCACGGCACCGAAGATACGCCGGTTATCAGCTCGGGCGCGCAGTCTGCTCTGGTGACCGAAGACGTCGATGGCTCAGCAAACGAGAACATCGAGACGCATCATCAGTCGGGCACGGTCACCTTCACCGACGTCGACCTCTCCGACATTGAGACCAGTTCGATCGCCAATACGCAGGTGTCGGCCACGCTTGCCAATGGCTACATTCTGACTGCGGCCCAGCACGATGCGCTGGTCAATGCCTTCACCATCGATGCGGCCACGCACTCGACCACCGATGGCACCGGCACCATCGGCTGGCATTACAATATTGCCGACAGCGCGCTCGACTTCCTCGGCGCCCACGATCAGGTGACGCTGACTTATACGGTGCAGACCAGTGACGGCAACGGCGGCATCGCCAGCCAGGACGTCACCATTACCGTGCACGGCACCGAAGATACGCCGGTTATCAGCTCGGGCGCGCAGTCTGCTCTGGTGACCGAAGACGTCGATGGCTCAGCAAACGAGAACATCGAGACGCATCATCAGTCGGGCACGGTCACCTTCACCGACGTCGACCTCTCCGACATTGAGACCAGTTCGATCGCCAATACGCAGGTGTCGGCCACGCTTGCCAATGGCTACATTCTGACTGCGGCCCAGCACGATGCGCTGGTCAATGCCTTCACCATCGATGCGGCCACGCACTCGACCACCGATGGCACCGGCACCATCGGCTGGCATTACAATATTGCCGACAGCGCGCTCGACTTTCTCGGCGCCCACGATCAGGTGACGCTGACTTATACGGTGCAGACCAGTGACGGCAACGGCGGCATCGCCAGCCAGGACGTCACCATTACCGTGCACGGCACCGAAGATACGCCGGTTATCAGCTCGGGCGCGCAGTCTGCTCTGGTGACCGAAGACGTCGATGGCTCAGCAAACGAGAACATCGAGACGCATCATCAGTCGGGCACGGTCACCTTCACCGACGTCGACCTCTCCGACATTGAGACCAGTTCGATCGCCAATACGCAGGTGTCGGCCACGCTTGCCAATGGCTACATTCTGACTGCGGCCCAGCACGATGCGCTGGTCAATGCCTTCACCATCGATGCGGCCACGCACTCGACCACCGATGGCACCGGCACCATCGGCTGGCATTACAATATTGCCGACAGCGCGCTCGACTTCCTCGGCGCCCACGATCAGGTGACGCTGACTTATACGGTGCAGACCAGTGACGGCAACGGCGGCATCGCCAGCCAGGACGTCACCATTACCGTGCACGGCACCGAAGATACGCCGGTTATATCGGCAGCGAGCAATGCATTCTTCGAATTGCCGGGAACCAACAATCCGGACACGGATTCGGTCTCCGGTGCGATCGGTTTTAATGACGTCGACCTCAGCGACCGACCTACGGTGACGGCGCCGTTTTCGTTCTATAGCTACTTGGCTGCCAACGGCACAACGGCGCTGACACTAACGTCGGCCCAGCAAAGCGCGCTGGAATTGGCACTGAGTATCGTCCCGGATCCCAGCAACACCGCCAATGGCTCGGCAAAGTGGACCTATAGCGTCGCCGACAACGCGCTCGATTTCCTGGCTCAAGGCGAGAAGCTGACCCTCACTTATATGGCTACAGTTGATGATCATAACGGGGGGCTTGTCACAAAGCCGATCACTATAACCATCTTCGGCACCGAGGATGTCCCAGCAATCTCGGCAGCGAGCAATGCATTCACTGAGCTGGCTGGGACCAATAACCCGGACATAGATTCGGTCTCCGGTGCGATCGGCTTCAACGACGTCGACCTGACTGACCGGCCAACCGTGACGGCGCCGTTTTCGTCCTATAGCTACTTGGCTGCCAACGGCACAACGGCGCTAACACTAACCGCAGCCCAGCAAAGTGCGGTGGAGTCGGCACTTGGGGGTGTCCCGATCACCGGCACCGCCGCCAACGGCTCGACAACCTGGACCTACAGTGTCCCCGATAAAGTACTCGACTTCCTGGCACAGGGCGATAAGCTGACGCTGACCTACCTGGCCACGGTCGATGATCACCACGGCGGGATCGTCGCAAAGCCAATAACAATCACCATCACTGGCACCAATGACGCGCCAGTGCTCAGCCTGGATCATCAGTATAACGTCCAGGATCAGTTCAATTCACAGGCGTACAACCTCAATACCGGCAGCGTCGCATGGGCGACGAACTGGATTGAGACAAACGAACCGGCAAACAACGCGGCGACCACTGGCGACATACAAATCACTGCGGGTCATCTGACATTTTCGGGCAATGGCAATTCTATCCAGCGCACCGCCAATCTGACTGGCGCGACCGCTGCCATTTTGACCTTCGACTACATGCGGTCAAACTTGGACCAGTTCGATAATCTTCAGGTTCAGGTCTCAAGCGATGGCGGCGCACATTTTACGACGGTCAACCAGATACAGGGGCCCGGCAACGACGGCGCTTTCCATAGCGTTAGCGTCGATATCTCGTCGTACATCTCGGCGGACACGGTCATTAAATTTGTCGAGAACGATTTGAGCTCAAGTGCGGGTGAGACTGAGATCGTCAATATCGACAATGTCAACATTTCCTATACCGGGAATGGTCCAGCCTATTTCGAAAACGGCGCCGGCGTCGCTATTGTCGGCTCCGGCAATGGGATCACTGACCCCGACAACGCAATGATGCAGTCGGCGACAATCACCGTTACGAACCACCAGGCCAACGACCTTCTGACAGTGAACGGAGCCCTCCCGAGCGGTATCGCCGCATCGAGCTACGACGTCACGACCGGGCTACTGACGCTGACTGGCCCGGCGTCGATGGCCGCTTATGATGCCGCGCTCCATCAAATCCTTTTCAGCAATAGCAGCGATAATCCCAGCGCATTGGATCGAACCGTCACGATGACGGTCAGCGACGGCATTGATAACAGCAATTCCGTCACGACGACGGTTAACGTCGTCCCTGTTGACGACGCGCCAAACGCCGCAGCCGACAGCGTCATTACTAATGTGGGTACCAACACAGCTTTCCAAATTCCCGATTCGGTACTGATCGCGAACGACAGCGACCCCGACAACACGTTGGCTCAGCTCAGCATCACCAACGTGAGTGGTGCCAGCGGCGGAAACGCAAGCCATGCCAGCAGTGCGGTAACGTTCACCGACACTGGCAGCAGCGGCGGCTCGTTCAATTATACTTTGTCCGACGGCACGCTGACTGCTTCCGGCCAAGTTGCGGTGACACAAGATACGAGCGGGGCGCTCGACGGAACGAACGGCAACGACATTCTCATCGGCAAAGCTGGCGGCTCAACAATCAATGGCAACGGCGGGAATGATATTCTGATTGGCAATTCCGGAGCCGATATTATGAACGGCGGCACCGGCAACGATACTTTCGTATTCAGGTCTATTACGGATTCTCAACCGGGAAATGGCCATTTCGACACCATCGGCGACTTCACTCATGGTTCAGACCACATCGATCTTTCAGCCATCGCGGGCGCGACCAGCATACAAGGCGCGGTCGGCGCGGCCAGCACCGTAGCGGCAAATAGTATCAGTTGGTTCGTTGACAACGCGCACAATGAGACGGTCCTCTATGTGAATACGACCGCCTCGGCCAACCACGTTGATATGGAAATCCATCTTACAGGGTCGAATATCAACCTTAGCGGCGCCGATATCCTTCATCACACGTAATTCAAGCCAGTGTGGCTGTTAGGCCACGGGTTGCCGTTAACTTTTTGCGCCCGCGGCGGGACGACAATTCGCAGCGCGCGTGGCATAATTTAGACAGGATTTCAGCGATGGCTCGGTCTTGGAAAGGCCGTGGCCTGGCGATCTCGGATATTCATCGATGCAGCGCGGCAGCCCAAATCGAAATAGTAATCCGGCTCGTTCGGAGCTCGCGGAGGCGCTCGCCGCATGCCGTGGGGCATTTTACGGCACCGCCGTGCTCAGCGGCATGAGCAATATCCTAATGCTCACCGGCGCCATGTTCATGTTGGAAATTTATGATCGTGTGTTGCCTAGCCGCAGCATGCCGACGTTGGTTGGTCTGTTGGTTCTGGTCGCGGCACTGTTCGCCGCCCTCGGTCTTCTCGATGCAATCCGTGGGCGGATTTTGGTGCGTATCGGTGGAGCGCTCGACGAGACCTTGAGTGGGCGAGTGTATGACACGCTGGTGCGGCTGCCCTTGAGGGCTGGCGCGCGTTCTGACGGCACTCAGCCCTTGCGCGATCTGGACGCCATTCGCTCTTATCTTTCCGGCTTGGGCCCGGTCGCATTATTTGATCTACCGTGGATTCCGCTCTATCTCGCAATTTGCTTTGTCTTCCATCCGCTCATTGGTCTGACTGCCTTGGCTGGAGCGATCATTTTGATCGTTCTAACTTTTTTCACTGAGTTTTTCATGCGCGCACCGACCAAAGCGGCGACGGAAGCCGCTATCGTGCGCAATGGCCTGGCAGAAATCAGCCGGCGCAATGCCGAAGCGTTGATCGCAATGGGTATGGCCAGTCGTATTTCCGAGCGATGGCGCGACGCGAACCGGCAGTATATGCGCAGCCAGCGCGAGGCGAGCGACATCGGCGGCGGTCTGGGCGCCATCTCCAAAGTGCTGCGCATGATGCTGCAATCCGGAGTGCTCGCCGTTGGCGCTTATCTCGTGATTCATCAGGAGGCTAGCGCGGGCATTATTATTGCCGGCTCGATCCTCAGCGCGCGGGCGCTCGCGCCTGTCGATTTGGCCATTGCAAATTGGAAAGGTTTCACTGCCGCTCGGCAAAGCTGGCAACGGCTGAGCAATCTCTTGGCGCTATCGCCGGCACAAATAGCGCCGATGCAATTGCAAGCGCCCGTACAGCGCCTGACGGTCGAAAGTGTCAGTGCCTCGCCACCCGGCGTGCCGAGAATTGTCGTGCAGGACATAACCTTCGAGCTCCAGGCGGGCCAAGGGCTCGGCATCATTGGACCGAGCGGCTCGGGGAAGTCCTCGCTGGCACGGTTGCTTGTGGGCGTCTGGCAACCGGTTCGCGGCAACGTGCGCCTCGACGGCGCCGCTCTCGATCAATGGTCTCCGGATATACTTGGCCAACACGTCGGATATCTGCCGCAGGATGTGGAATTGCTGGCGGGTACAGTGGCGCAGAATATCGCCCGCTTCGAGTCGAACGCCGACAACGAAGCTATAATTGCGGCAGCCAAGGCAGTTGGCGTGCATGAATTGATTGTTCGGCTGCCGGCAGGTTACGACACTCCGATCGGCGATCAAGGCTCCGCACTGTCCGCGGGACAGGCGCAGCGAATCGCGCTCGCGCGCGCCGTTTATCGCGATCCCTTCCTGGTTGTGCTTGACGAGCCCAATTCAAATCTCGATTCAGACGGCGAGGAGGCGCTGACCCGCGCAATTATGGGCGTGCGTGAACGCAACGGTATCGTCATCGTCGTCGCGCATCGGCCAAGTGCTATTGCCGCAGTTGATCGAATCCTGGTGATGAATCAGGGTAAGGCGCAGGCTATCGGCCCGAAAGACGAAGTCCTGTCGAAGGTCCTGCAGCGGCCACTGTCCATACCGCGGCCTCTTAAAGTCGTTCCCGAGACCGGGAGTGCCAGCGCATGATGATGCAGCGAATTGCAATGATATCGCGACGCGTTACCGACCGGTTGACGGGCCTGCTGCCCGCAGCCGCGCCGGGCAGCTCCCGTGAATCAATTTATCGCCACTTGCTCGCGGGTGGTGTGATTGTCCTCTTGCTTGCGGCCGGTGTCGGTGGATGGGCTTCGACCACGCAAATTGCCGGTGCGCTCATTGCGCAGGGCTCCATCGTCGTCAATTCAAACGTGAAAAAGGTACAGCACCCGACCGGCGGCGTTGTTGGCAAGCTCAATGTGCAGGATGGTGATCGCGTCAAAGCCGGCGACATTCTTGTGCAGCTCGACGACACCATCACGCGCGCCAACTTGGCGATTGTCACCAAAGGCCTCGACGAGCTTGCCGCGCGCAAAGCGCGGCTCGAGGCCGAGCGCGATGGTGCGGAATCCGTTTCCTTCCCCGCCAGCTTGCTTGCCCGCGGCAACGAGCCGTCGGTGGCCGTTGCGGTGGCCAACGAACGAAAGCTTTTCGAACTTCGCCGCTCTGCCCGGCTCGGGCAAAAAGCACAGTTGAAACAGCGTATTACTCAGCTGCAGGACGAGATTCGCGGCCTCAGCGCCCAGCAGGAGGCGAAAGCTCGCGAGATTACGCTGATCAACCAAGAACTCGAGGGTGTGCGCGAACTCTGGAAAAACAACCTCGTGCAGATTACGCGCCTCACCGCACTCGAACGTGATGGCGCCCGGGTCGAGGGAGAGCGGGCGCAACTGGTGGCGTCCGTCGCTCAGGCCAAAGGCAAGATTACAGAGACCGAACTCCAGATTATCCAGATCGATCAGGATCTGAGCAGCGAGGTCGCGAAGGATATGCGCGAGGTCGATGCGAAGTTCGGCGAATTCGTCGAGCGCAAGGTCACGGCCGAAGATCAGCTTAAGCGGATTGATCTGCGCGCCCCGCAAGACGGTATCGTATTGGAATCAAAGGTGCACACTGTCGGTGGCGTCATTCCCGCGGGCGACACAATTATGCAAATCGTCCCGGAATCGGACAATCTACTTGTTGAGGCCAAAGTGAATCCGCACGACATTGATCAAGTCCAAATTGGCCAATCGGCGGTACTGCGCTTTTCTGCATTCAATCTCCGCACGACACCGGAAATAAATGGTACGATCACGCGGATTTCCGCCGATACGACGACGGATCAACGCACCGGTCAAACCTACTACACAACGCGCATAGCAATGACCAAAAACGAAATTGCACGCCTCGGCGACGTCAAGCTCATTCCTGGCATGCCGGTCGAAGCTTTCGTACAGACTGGCGAACGCACAGTCATGTCCTATCTAATGAAGCCCTTGCAAGACCAATTCATGCGAGCATTCAGGGAAAAATGACGAGCTCGCCGCCCCGCTCGGCCTCGGGCGATTTCCGATGAAGTGGCTTGCACGCCTGGCACGGCACTTTGGATTTGCGCGCGGTGTTGCGCTCGCTTTACTGATCGCGCTCGCCGCACTGCGGGTCGCCGACCCCCTGCCAATCCAGGAACTCCGCGTTCGCGTCTTTGACCTTTTCCAGGTCTTACACCCGCGCGACGCAACCGAACGACCGGTTGTCATTATCGACGTCGACGAAAAGAGCCTCAATACGATCGGCCAATGGCCTTGGCCACGCACGCGCATTGCCGACCTGATCACACGCTTGACACAAATGGGCGCGCTCGTCATCGCATTCGATATCGTCTTCGCCGAGCCCGACCGAACATCACCGGGCGTCGTCGCAGACGCATTTCGCGACCTCGATGAGGCGACACGCGCAAAGTTGCGGGCATTGCCGAGCAACGATGCTGTATTCGCCGATGCTTTGCGCAAATCGCCCGTTGTGCTTGGCGAGTCAGGTCTGCCATTTCCGGCTGCGCCGATTGCGGGTGCCCAACTGCCGGTTGGAATTGCGGCAATAGGCGGTGATCCGCGGCCGTTCCTTTTGAATTTTCCAGGGCTGTTACGCAACGTGCCCATCCTCGAACAGGCTGCAAACGGGCGCGGATTGTTCACCATCCGCGCCGAACGCGACGGCATCGTGCGGCGTGTACCAGTTGTGATGGAGGCGCAAGGCGCGATCATGCCTTCGCTGACCTTGGAAATGCTTCGGCTCGTGAGCGGAAGCAATACCGTCCTGATCCGCTCGGACCACGCCGGCGTACAAAACGCAGCGGTGCCGGGCTTCGTAATTCCAACGGATCGCAACGGCCAGCTTTGGATTCACTTCGCGCCTCACGATATGTCCCGCTACGTATCCGCCGCCGATATCCTGGAAGGACGTGTGCCGGCCGATCGAGTGGCCCGCAAACTCGTCCTCATCGGCACATCAGCTGTCGGATTGCTCGATTCCAAAACCACCCCTATCGATCCGGTAATGCCGGGAGTCGAGGTGCACGCTCAGGTACTTGAAAGCGTGTTGACGCAGTCGGTGTTGTCAGAGCCCGGCTACGCGGTAGGCGTCGAGCTTTGCGCCGCGCTTCTGCTGGGGGCAGCCATCATCTGGTTGGCTCCGATCTTAAGTCCGATCTTCCTGCTGATCTTTGGGTTTGCGATTATCGTATTGGCCTTGGGTGCGTCGTGGTATTTTTACGTCCAGGATCGGCTGCTGCTCGATGTCACCTATCCACTCTTTTCGAGTGCGCTCGTATATCTCACGCTGGTGTTTAGCAATTATGCCAGCGAGCAGGCGCAGCGCCGCCGAATCCGGTCTGCCTTTGGCCAATATCTTTCTCCCTCCCTCGTCGAGCAACTTGCACTGTCGCCAGAGAAGCTCGTGCTCGGCGGGGAAGAGCGCGAAATGAGTATTTTGTTCAGCGATGTGCGCGGGTTTACCACCATATCTGAACTCTACAAGGACGATCCGCAGGGCCTGACGTCCCTCATGAACAGCTTTCTTACGCCGCTGACCAACGCAATCATCGAGCACAAGGGGACGATCGACAAATACATGGGCGATGCGGTCATGGCGTTCTGGAATGCGCCCCTGAACGACGCCAATCACGAACAAAATGCCTGCGATGCGGCCCTCGAAATGCTTCACCGCGTCGCGACACTCAATCGTGAGCGCGAGCAACAAGCCAAAGAAACCGGTCAGCGTTTTATTCCGATTAAGGTCGGGGTCGGCATCAATACGGGAAAATGTGTTGTCGGAAATATGGGATCCGACCTTCGGTTTAACTATTCGGTGCTTGGCGACCCCGTGAACCTCGCATCGCGGCTGGAGGGCCAATCGAAGCCTTACGGTTTGTCTGTCATCATCGGCTCAAAAACGGCTTCAGGTCTTCGCGACAAGTTTGCCGTATTGGAGTTCGATCGGATTACGGTGAAGGGAAAGACCGAGCCGGAATCTGTCTTTACCTTGCTTGGCCGCGCCGATGTCGCTGGCAGCGATAAATTTCGCCAGCTGCGTGGCGCTGTCGCCGAGATGCTTTCTTGCTATCGTCAGCGCAATTTCGCCGGAGCGGCAAAATCAATTGTTCGGTGCCGTGAAGTGAGCGACGGTTTCGGCCTTGATGGTCTGTTTGAACTCTATTCCGAGCGGATATCGTCGTACGAGAAAAACCCGCCCCCCGCCGATTGGAACGGCGTCGCTGTCCTCGATACCAAATAGCCTGCTGCACTTGCCGGCTTTAAATGGACATCATTGACCGGCTGTGAGCCTCCACGGCTGTTCTTGCAGTTCGCCGCACATTACGGTCATCTATGCGCTGACTGAAAGACAGCTGGGTAGAACATGGCGAAAAACGGCCGGAAATCCGCGCGCTCATTGCGATCACAACTTTGGTTCGACAATCCCGACAACCCTGGAATGACCGCGCTCTATCTTGAGCGCTATCTCAACTACGGCCTTACGCCCGCGGAACTGCGCTCCGGCAAGCCAATTATTGGCATCGCACAGACCGGTTCCGACCTCTCCCCCTGCAATCGTCATCACCTTGAGCTCGCCAAGCGCGTACGCGAGGGCATCCGCGCCGCCGGCGGCATAGCCTTCGAGTTCCCATGCCATCCGATTCAGGAAACTGGTAAGCGCCCAACCGCCGCACTTGATCGTAACCTCGCCTATCTCAGTTTGGTTGAAGTTCTTTACGGCTACCCGCTCGACGGCGTCGTCCTCATGACGGGCTGCGACAAAACCACGCCGGCGTGTCTGATGGCGGCCGCCACTGTGAACACACCGGCGATCGTTCTTTCGGGCGGACCGATGCTCAACGGCTGGTGGAAGGGCGAACGGGCAGGCTCAGGGACCGTTGTCTGGAAAGCGCGAGAAGAACTCGCAGCCGGCCGCATCGATAATCGTGAATTTCTTGAAATCGCCGCGGCCTCGGCGCCCTCGGTCGGCCATTGCAACACCATGGGCACGGCCTCAACAATGAACGCGCTTGCTGAAGCGCTTGGCATGTCACTGCCCGGTTGCGCCGCTATCCCCGCGCCGTACCGCGAACGCGGGCAGATCGCCTACGACACCGGCGTACGTGCCGTCGAAATCGTCGAGGAGGATCTGAAACCCTCCGATATCCTCACGCGCAAGGCATTCGAGAATGCGATCGTTGCGAATTCGGCAATCGGCGGATCAACAAATGCACCGATCCACATCAACGCCATCGCGCGCCATATCGGCGTAAAACTTTCAATCGAGGATTGGGAGAAAATTGGTTACGACGTGCCGCTACTGGTGAATATGCAACCGGCCGGATATTACCTCGGCGAGGAATATTATCGTGCCGGCGGCTTGCCCGCGGTGATGCAGGAGTTGCTGAAAGCCAGGCGCATCCATGCCGACGCACTGACGATCAATGGCAGGACCATGGGTGAAAATGTCAGGCGTGCGCACAGCAAAGACCCGGATGTTATCAAGCCTTACAAAACACCGATGAAAAAACAGGCGGGATTTAAAGTTCTGAAAGGGAATCTGTTCAATTCCGCAATTATGAAGACCAGTGTGATCTCGGATGAGTTCCGCCAACGCTTTCTCTCCAATTCGAAGGACAAAAACGCATTTGAAGGCCGCGCGGTCGTGTTCGAAGGACCTGAGGACTATCACCATCGCATCGACGATCCTTCATTGAAAATCGACGAACATACTTTGCTGTTCATGCGAGGCGCGGGCCCTATCGGCTATCCAGGCTCGGCAGAAGTCGTCAATATGCAACCGCCCGCAGCGCTCATCAAAAGAGGCATCACCTCCCTGCCCTGCATCGGTGACGGGCGGCAATCAGGCACTTCCGGTTCACCGTCGATCCTCAACGCTTCGCCGGAGGCGGCGGCCAATGGCGGCATTGCACTGCTCAAGACCGGCGACCGCGTGCGCATCGATCTCGGCAAGGGCACGGCCGATATCCTGATTTCAAAAGCAGAGCTGTCACGGCGGCGGGCGGCGCTGCTCAAACGGGGCGGTTACCATTATCCGGAGAGCCAGACTCCGTGGCAGGAAATCCAGCGCGGCATGGTCGATCAATTGGCTGACGGCATGGTGCTCAAGCCCGCGGTGAAATATCAGCGCGTCGCGCAGAAGTCTGTGTCGCGCGACAACCATTGAAAGAGAGTTTTTCTCGTGAGCAACAGACTGGAAGGAAAGCTGGCGCTTGTAACCGCAGCCGGACAAGGCATTGGCCGGG
Organism: uncultured Alphaproteobacteria bacterium; assembly: GCA_963722125.1. Lineage (GTDB taxonomy): Bacteria > Pseudomonadota > Alphaproteobacteria > Rhizobiales > Xanthobacteraceae > Pseudolabrys. Next base: position 26,206 of record CAVRJW010000006.1, read on the forward strand.
CCATCGCAGAGGCATTCATCGCCGAAGGCGCGAGTGTGATCGCCACAGATATCTCGACCGAAAAGCTCAAAGGATTGAAAGCGGCAAAGTGCGCGAAGCTCGACGTGCTGTCGACCAAGGGAGTCGAAACATTTGCCAAAGCAATCACGAAAGAATTCGGTGCGCTGAACGTGCTCACCAACGTCGCGGGTTACGTTCATCAGGGCACTGTTCTTGAATGCTCGGAAAAGGACTGGGATTTTTCGTTCGACCTCAACGTCAAATCCATGCACCGCACGATCCAGGCCTTTCTTCCGGCGATGCTGAAGAATGGTGGCGGCTCGATCGTCAATATGTCGTCGGGTGTTTCCTCCATCAAAGGGCTGCCCAACCGATATGCCTACGGTGCGACCAAGGCGGCGGTGATCGGCCTCACCAAGGCGATCGCTGCCGATTTCATTACAAAAGGCGTTCGTTGCAACGCCATTTGCCCCGGCACGATCGTGTCGCCCTCTTTCGAGGAGCGTGTGCAAGCGGTGGCGAAGCAGACCGGCCACCCGCTCAAACAGGTGCGCGAAAATTTCATCGCCCGCCAGCCCATGGCGCGGCTCGGCACTGCCGAAGAGGTAGCCGCTTTGGCTGTTTTTCTGGCCTCGGATGAATCGAGCTACATCACCGGCCAGCCCCACCTCGTTGATGGCGGACTGGCACTTTAACAGGGCACTTGCCCACCCCGCTCGACCGGATAGTCGCCGCAAGTCGGGCTTGCTTTTCGGACGGCGAAAGCCCGATGATTTGCCTGCGCGGGTGTCCCACTAAGGGGGGCGCGCGCAAGCGGTTCAAAAAATAGAAGAAAACGAAGAAAAGTGCGTTGGCTGCTGTGGTGGCCTGGGAGGAATGAATGGCTTCGGTCGCAATCCGCGATGTACGGAAGGCCTTTGGCGCGACAAGCGTCATCCACGGCGTCAATGTCTCGATCCGGGACGGCGAGTTCGTCGTGCTGGTCGGCCCATCGGGCTGCGGCAAATCGACTTTGCTGCGCATGATCGCAGGTCTGGAAAATATTACTGCCGGTGAAATCCGCATCGGTGATCGCGTCGTCAATAATCTGCCGCCGAAAGAGCGCGATGTGGCGATGGTCTTCCAAAATTACGCGCTCTATCCGCACATGACTGTCGGCGCCAACATGGCCTTCTCCATGAAGTTGCGTGGCGCGCCCAAGAGTGAAATCGATGCGCGCGTTAATCGCGCCGCAGAAATCCTCGGTTTGTCTCAGCTGCTTGAACGCTTTCCGCGTCAACTTTCCGGCGGCCAACGCCAACGCGTCGCTATGGGACGTGCCATCGTGCGCGACCCACAGGTGTTTCTGTTCGATGAGCCTCTGTCGAATCTCGACGCCAAGCTGCGCGTGCAAATGCGCACTGAGATCAAAGAACTCCATCAGCGGCTAAAAACAACGACGATTTACGTTACGCACGACCAGATCGAAGCAATGACCATGGCCGACAAGATCGTCGTTATGCATGACGGGCTTGTCGAACAGATCGGCGCGCCGCTTGAACTGTATGATCGGCCCGACAACTTGTTCGTCGCCGGCTTTATCGGTTCCCCGGCGATGAACATGATCAAAGGCCGCATCCGCGTTAATGGCACTGCCAGTTTCGAGGGGCCGGCCGGCGTGAAATTTTCTCTTGCCGCCGCAGGATCCGGTAACGATGGGCGTCCGGCTGTGTACGGGGTGCGGCCAGAACACTTCTCACTTTCCGATGATGGCGCGGAAGTCGAAGTCCAGGTTATCGAGCCTACCGGTTCGGAACTTCAAGTTGTCGCCAAGCTCGGCGGTGAGGAAATTACCGCGGTGTTCCGTGAGCGGTATCAATTCAAGCCGGGCGAAAAGATCCGGCTCAAGCCAGATCCGCGGCTTGTCCATCTCTTCGACGAAGAAACGGGAAAACGCCTTAGCAACTAGAACCACAACGGAGGAACGACCATGAGTTTTTTTACGCGCCGTACCCTGGTCAGGGGCGGTACTGCGGCTGCGGCGGCCGGTGCATTGACCGGCCCCGCGTTACTGGAATGGGCGAAAGCGTGGGCCCAGAACGCACCTTGGAAGCCGGAAAAGGATGCCAAACTTTCCATGCTGCGCTGGAAATATTTTGTTCAGTCGGAAGATGACGCATTCGTCAAGCTGATCGAGGCGTTCACCAAAGCAACGGGCGTAAAAGTCGATATTGCGCGCGAGTCCTACGAGGATGTGCAGCCGAAAGCATCGGTCGCAGCCAATACGGGTACTGGCCCGGACCTGTTCTGGGGCCTCTACTCGTTGCCGCATCTCTTCCCGCAAAAATGCGTCGATGTGACGGATGTTGCCGACTATCTCGGCAAAAAATACGGCGGCTGGGTGCCGACCGCGATCACCTACGGCAAGAGCGGCAACAAATGGATCGCGATACCGATCTGTTACTCGGGCAACATGATCAACTACCGCATCGAAGCATCAACCAAGGCCGGTTTTTCGAAATTCCCGGAGACGAGCGATGCTTTCCTCGAATACGCCAAGGCAATGAAGAAGAACAACACGCCAGGCGGCTTCGCGCTTGGTCACGCCTCAGGCGACGGCAACGGATGGGTGCACTGGTGCCTGTGGTCGCAGGGCGGCAATACCGTCGACAAGAGCGACAAGGTCATCATCAACTCGCCGGAAACGGCCAAGGCGCTCGAATTTGCCAAGGCACTTTATGCCGAAATGATCCCCGGCGTTGCCTCCTGGAACGACGCATCCAATAACAAGGCGTTCCTGGCGGGGGAGATCAACTGGACCGACAACGGCATCTCGATCTACGTCGCGGCCAAAAAGGACCCGACCAAGAAACAGATCGCCGAGGACATGAACCACTCATATTGGCCGGTCGGGCCGGTCGGCAAGCCGACCGAGTTGCATTTGATGTATCCGGCAATGGCAATGACCTACACCAAGTATCCGCAGGCCTGTAAGGCGCTGTTGGCCTTCATGCTGGAGGCCGACAACTTCAATCCGTGGATCCAGTCGGCGCAGGGCTATCTCACGCAATGCCTTAATGCCTACGACAGTAACCCGATCTGGACCGCAGACCCGAAGAATACGGTCTTCGGCCAGGCGGCGAAGCGGACCCTGACCGCCGGCGGGCTCGGCTCGGTCGGCGAAAAGGCGGCGACCGCGATTTCGGACTTCGTCGTGCTCGACATGTTCGCGAATTACTGCACGGGTCGTGAAGATGTGAAGGGCTCGATCGCGATCGCCGAGCGTCAGCTCAAACGTATCTATCGCTAATCAAACGGCCGGCGGGAGCAGCAAGGCTCCCGCCGGCCATTTTCACTGCACACGGAATCTGGGTCGCAATGACGATTGCGTTAGAACAAGGCGGCACCAAACGCGTCATGCGTGACGCGACGGCATGGGAACGTCTCAAGACAAACCGGGAGTGGCTGAGCTTCTGGTTCATGTTGCCGGCGGCGGCGTTTCTCATTCTTTTTCTGGCTTATCCGCTCGTGCTCGGCGTCTGGCTGTCGTTCACCGACGCCCGCATCGGGCGGCCCGGCGAATTTATCGGCCTCGAAAACTACGAATGGCTGATGGGCGATTCGACCTTCATGCTCTCAGTATTCAACACACTGCTTTATACCGGTGTCGCCAGCATCATAAAATTTGCGGTCGGACTCTATCTTGCGCTGCTGCTGAACGAGCGGTTGCCGTTCAAGGCAATTCTTCGCGCTTTGGTGCTGATCCCTTTCATTGTGCCAACGGTACTGTCTGCGATCGCATTCTGGTGGCTGTTCGATCCGCAATTTTCAATCATTTCGTGGTCACTCAAGAAAATGGGGTTGATCACGGCCAATATCGACTTCCTTGGCGACGTCTGGAATGCGCGCTGGTCGGTGATTTTTGCAAATATCTGGCGCGGCGTACCATTCGTCGCGATTACATTGCTCGCCGGGCTGCAAACAGTGTCGCCATCTCTCTATGAAGCGGCGACGATCGACGGCGCAACGCCATGGCAACGATTCCGCTACATCACATATCCGCTGCTCACGCCCATCATAGCCGTGGTGATGACATTTTCGGTGCTGTTCACGTTCACTGATTTCCAGTTGATTTGGGTCCTGACGCGCGGCGGCCCCGTCAACGCGACCCATCTGATGGCGACGCTCTCATATCAGCGGGCGATATTGGGTGGTCAGCTGGGCGAAGGCGCAGCGATATCGACTGCAATGATTCCGTTCCTGCTCGCGGCCATTCTTGTTTCATGGTTCGGGCTACAGCGAAGAAAGTGGCAACAGGGGGAGAGCAATGACTGACGCTCTTGCCGCCAAAGCCGCTGATCCAAAGGCTGTGTTGTCGGCCGTCGCAAGCGACCACAGCGAGGGCATGAGCTATCTGCAAAACCTGCCGCGGCGGCTCGTCACAGTTTATCTGCCGTTGTCGATCATTATGCTTGTGCTGCTCTTCCCGTTTTACTGGATGGCGCTGACGTCGATCAAGCCAGACGAGCAATTGCTCGATCTCGAAACCTACAGTCCCTTCTGGACATGGAATCCGACGATCAAGCACATCTATAAACTTCTGTTCGAGACCGATTATCCAATCTGGTTGTGGAATACGATGTTCGTTGCGGTGTGCGCGACCGCGCTGTCGATTATCGCAAGCGTTCTTGCCGCTTACGCGATCGTGCGGTTGCGCTACAAGGGCGCGCAATGGATCGGCGGCGCGATCTTCCTCGCTTATCTTATTCCACCCTCTATCCTCTTCATTCCGCTTTCGACTGTGGTGTTTCAGTACGGTCTGTTCGACACGCCCTTCGCTCTTATTCTCACCTACCCAACGATCCTCATTCCATTTTCGACCTGGCTGCTGATGGGCTATTTCAAGACCATCCCCTTCGAGCTGGAGGAATGTGCGTTGATTGATGGCGCGAGCCGTTGGCAGATCCTGCTGCGCATCGTGTTGCCACTATCGATACCCGGACTGATCTCCGCCTTCATCTTCTGCTTCACACTGTGCTGGAACGAATTCATCTACGCGCTCACCTTCATTTCCTCGACGCAATACAAAACCGTGCCGGTTGCGATCGTAACTGCGCTGGTGGACGGCGATATTTACCGCTGGGGTTCGTTGATGGCAGGCGCCATGATCGGCTCTCTGCCTCTGGTTGTCCTTTACGCGTTTTTCGTCGAGCACTATGTCTCGGCGATGACGGGCGCGGTAAAGGAATAGTCCCTTATTTTCTTCAAAAAGTTTGACGACGATTTCCCGTTGATTTGCGCGAATTGACGGGCCGACGTGTGTACGTCGGGCCTCGCATGGGAACTTTCTCCCTTGTCACCCGTTTATGCGCTGGTCTTTTCGAGAGGTGAATTTTGCAGGCTGCGCTTTGCATTCACGAAGCTCTTCGCTGGAGCGCAGCCCTTTCGTCGTTTCTTCATCAACGCAAAGAGGGAAATCCATGAATCGCATAGGTATCATGGGAATGCTCACCGTATTGGTTATTGTCGCTTTCGGGTCTTCGTCAGCCAATGCTTATCACCGCGACCATCGTCATCATCACTACAGCCGTTTACATCAGCAGCTTTCATATCGCGGATCCGACAGTTGCGTTGCCACCAACAGCGGGCGTCGCGTGTGCAACATAAACTCGCCGGTTCTCGACGCCGCCGGCAATGGCGCGATCGCCATGGCAGATGCAGACGCGGTCATTGGCGCGCGTCCCGACGGATGCCCCCATGCGTATTGCGGGTGCGGCTTGCGCAAATATCTCGGGCTTTCCGATGCGCGGCTCAACCTGGCTTCCAATTGGGCGAAATTGCTCCCACGCGAGTTTGGTCCGCGCGCGGGGCTTGCTGCCGTGCGGAATCATCACGTGATGTATATCGAGTTTGCTGCCGGTGACGGGCAGTGGATGATCCGCGATTACAATTCCGGCGGCGGATTGTCGAGGGTCCACGTGCGCGACGTGCGCGGCTATGTCTTCGTCAATCCACACTCACAATTGGCAACGCAGTAATCACGCAGATGGGGAGCTAACCATGCAACACACTGCCAATTTTTGGGGGCGCGGTGGTGCGTCCGACCTAAACTCCTATTTTGGTTTGGAGGATCGCAGGAAAATGTTTTCACACCGATATGAGCATTCGGAGCAACCGACGGATTTTGCTGGTGACCTTACGCGCCGCCTGCTGGCTTTACGCAATGTCGGCGGTGAACGATTTAGTTACACAATCGCGCCGCACCTTTAGAAAGCTTCGCCACGTTCGTCCGCCGGGCCAGAAAACGCTGCAAAACTGGGCGGCGGCCATCTCATTAAAAATGAGCTTACATAATTGCTTCAATTGCAACGAGCGATATTAAGTCGTTGCCAAGTTTTGTATTTTAGTTTGCTTCAAATTCTAGGGAATGACTCATGGCAGAACGCCGGCAATATCCGCGCTTACGCGTGCTTAAAGGCGCGAAGATTGTTCTTGGAACAACGTCGCTTTTCGACTGCGTCGTGCGCAACCTGACGAATACCGGCGCGCGCGTTGAAATCCCGAGTTCTGTTGATCTGCCGGACGTTGCGGCCATCACATTCGACGGCGGCCGCACGTGCAGACCATGCCGTCTCGCCTGGCGGACCCTCAACGAAGCGGGCGTGCAGTTTTTGGAAGCCGACGTAGCGGCTTAACTTCAGTGCCGACTTAGGTGAGAAAAGACAATGGAAGATCGGCAATTCGAAACCCAATCAGCGCCGTGTCCGAAGTGCCGATCGATTATGGTGCATGTGACCAACTTACCTCATCCGCTCGCGCCTAAGATGATGAAGAGCATGTTTGTGTGCCGCGCTTGCAATCAGACGCGCACGTATATTTTGCCGTCATGTCTGCCTGCGCAGCAGCCTGATCCGAACGCGGCGGCTGCTTAATACTTTTTGAGCCGCGAAAGCGCACATTTTTATAACCCCGAAACGCTTTTTGCTCTGATACCAGGCCGTTCCAGTTTGGGCGGGTCCTAACGATCCACAGAGACCGAACTGAACTTTGCGAGGGTCAGTGTCTGGCACCTGACATTCTCAACATCAAGCAAGGGGTCGTGGTCGCAGTGACAGTTGAAATCCTGCACCATGCTACCGTTATGTTCTTGCACATTCAGTCGCGGATGCGCGACAAAGTGACATCGGAATTGCATTTCGCGATTTACAAAAGGCAACACGGTGCTCAATCAAATCGTTGAACTTTGCACCTCCAACAGCGCTCTCTATTGGCTGGTGCTTGGCAGCGATTTATCCATAGCCGTTTCGTACTTTGCCCTCCCCATCATAATGGGCATTGTCCTGCGCGACCGCAAAGAGGACATTCCTTATCCGTGGCTTTGGACGCTCTTTGTGACGTTTATCGTTGCATGCGGACTTACGCATACTGCGCACGTCTGGTCCGCCGTGACAGGCTCAGACTACCTCGAGGTACACGCCGGAATAGGTGTGTTTTGTGCGGTAGCATCAGTGGGGACAGCAATCGCGTTCACACTTATCCTTCCTCAAATTAAGTTGCTTCCATCACCGGCGCAGAAGCGCGCAGAGCTGGAAAGGCTTGTAACGCAACGGACTGTCGAGAAAGATCTGCTTATTCGGGAAATCAATCATCGTATCGGCAATCAACTACAAATAGTCCGGTCAATGCTCTCGGTTGAGAGCCGACGTACTGAACTGGAAGAAACACTCGCGGCGTTGAACCGCGTCATCGCCGAGGTCGATAAAATGTCTGCTGAACACCGGCAGCGTTCACAAGGTGACTACCTGGGCCTTGGCGGCAGCGGAGCGACCGATGATTTGACAAATGGACCAACCAACGCGGCATCGGCTGAGCCGCAGACCGTCTGATTTTCTGTCCACGCGTGGCGACATCCGCGTTTGGGTGTTAAGCGGACATGCCGCAAGTTGCGGCAGCCATATCGAATTTTCCGAACAAATGAATTCGTTTCGCCGGTGACGCCGCCAGCACGAATTAAATGAGGGACAAAAATTGGGACGCGCTTGGTTGGTTCTTGCGGAAGCCCCGCAAAATCAACCGACTAGAGCGCGGGATTGGCGGAGAGGGAGGGATTCGAACCCCCGATACCCTTGCGAGTATGCCGCATTTCGAGTGCGGTGCTTTCAACCACTCAGCCACCTCTCCGAAGCCCGGACGGCCTGAAAACGCCCGGATAGATGGCGCTATGTAACCAAGCGAGCCAAGACAGACAAGGGTCGCACGGCGTATATTCCGGTATCCGCAACGAAACTGGGCGGCGCCGGCGAAGCGATGCAAGACGCTCTGAGACTGGACCGTATTCGTAAGGAATTACCAGGCGTCTTCTGGACGCTCGGCCTTGTTGCGATTCTGACTGCCGTTCTGTTCGCGCTGGTCTGGGAAGTCGGCCTCGCCCACGGCTCGGTGCTTTTCCTCATCCCGGTCGTGATCGCGGCGACCCGCTGGGGAATTGTGCCAGCAGTCGTTGCCGCGATCTGCGGCGTGCTCGCGTCGGCGTTCTTCTTCTATCCGCCGCTCTACAGTTTTCGGATCAGAGACCCGCAGGAAGTCCTCGATCTGGCGCTGTTTATTTTCGTGGCGGTCGCGGTGAGCCAGCTCGCGACCCGTCTCAAGCGGCAGCTTGAAATGGCTCGCCAGCGCGAGATCGACCTGCGCGATCTTTATGCGTTCTCGCGGCGCCTGGCCGTGGCGTTTGACGTCTCCGATATTCACGCTGCCATCGAAGATCACCTCGCGAGCATCATGCAGCGCAATGTCGTGCTGTTCGCCAGCGCGCGCGAAGCGTCGAACAGTACAGGGAGGCGCGCGGGCGTGACTGTGCCCGAGCGCGTCCTCACCGAGGTCGTGGAAGTCGCATCGGGCCATCGCGACACGACGCCCGGAATGGTGACGGCAGCGAGCGGAGAAATTTGGCTCGTCCGCGCGGTGTCCCCGAAGAGCCTCGAATTCGGAGTTATCGCGATCAATCTTGGCCATGAATTAAAAGAACGCTCCGATGAGCTGCGCATTCGCGTTGATGCGGTGCTCGCGGACGCGACTGCGACACTTGAACGGCTCGGCGTCGCTCACGCTATCAGCGAAGCGCGCATGCGTTCTCAGACAGATCAGCTGCGTGAGGCGCTGATCGGATCGGTCAGCCACGAGTTGCGCACGCCGCTCGCTTCGATCCTCGGCGCCGCTACAGTGCTGAGCGCGGCCCCTGCCCTGCAGAAAGAAAAGAAGCTGACTGCGCTTGTCCATGACGTGCGCGACGAAGCCGAGCGCCTCAACAACGACATCCAGAATCTGCTCGACGCGACGCGCATCAGCAGTGATGGCGTCAAGCCACACGATGAGTGGGCGGACCCGGCCGATATTATCAACTCAGCCGTGGAGCGCTGCCGTCATCGGCTCGTCGACCGGCGCCTTGAAGTCGATTTGCCACCAGACCTGCCGCTGATTCACGTCGATTCCGTGTTGGTTCAACAGGCATTGATTCAGATATTCGACAACGCAGTGAAATATTCCATCGCTAGTTCGAAGATCACCGTTGCGGCGCGCGCGCGCGACGGCCGTCTGGTCATCAGCGTTACCGACCAGGGTGCCGGATTGACCACCGCCGAAAAATCAAAGATTTGGGATCGGTTCGCGCGCGGGGAGCGGCACGCCGCAACGACCAGCGGTTCAGGACTTGGGCTGTGGATTGCCAACGCCTTTATTGCCGCTAATGGTGGAAAGGTGAACGCGGTTAGCGAGGGGCCCGGTCTTGGTACAACGGTCGATATTGAACTTCCGGTGACACAAGCTGCTGTCCCACAAATGGAAAGCGATTCCGATGAGTGAGCCCGCCCCAATCGTTCTCGTTGTGGACGACGAAATTCAGATTCGCCGGTTCTTGCGCACCGGTTTTGAACTGAACGGCTTTGTGGTCCATGAAGCCGGAACTGGCACGGAAGCCATCCGTTCGGCGACATTGCGTCCCATCGACCTGGTGATCGTTGACCTTGGTCTGCCTGACATGGATGGCGCCGACGTGGTCGAGCGGATCCGCTCCTGGTCGAGCGTGCCAATCATTGTGCTATCGGTGCGGTCGAACGAAGCGCAGAAAGTTCATTTGCTCGAGCTCGGCGCGGACGATTACGTGGTCAAGCCGTTTGGCATGGCAGAGCTGCTCGCACGTGTACGGGTCGCACTCAGGCGGCAAATGCGCGCTGTGTCCGGCGAGCCCACGGTGAAGGCTGGCCCCCTCACGATCGATCTCGCCGCCCGTGCGGTGCTGCTCAATGACAAGCGGCTGACTCTGACGCCGAAAGAATATCGGCTGCTACAGGTGCTTGCTCAGCACGCCGGTAACGTGGTGACCCACCAACATCTGCTCAAAGAGGTCTGGGGCTCCATCCATGTGCATGACACACACTACCTCCGCATTTTCGTGCGCAAGCTGCGCCAGAAGATCGAGCCGCATCCGGATTCTCCGAAAATCCTGGTGACCGAACTGGGTGTCGGCTACCGGCTCGTCCAGTCCGGCAATGAAGGCGATGCCGGGTCCTGGTCGGACTCAACGCCAGCCAAAAGCGAAACCTGACCCGTCGGGCATACCGGCGCCGTTAACGCTATCTCGCGGCACCGGCAGGTTCCTGCCAATGATGTTGGGTTTTCTTGACAGGGCCCGCTTTTCCCCGCCATAAGCATGGCGCGCGGGCCTTTGGGTCCGCGTGCTTTTTCAAGGGCTCGCTAAGCCCTTAAAAACAAACAGCAATCCGACTGAAAGAAGCTGGTCCGGAATAATCCGAGGGCCGGGATCGAACACGAGGACGAAAGATGTTCGCAGTCATTAAAACGGGCGGCAAGCAGTACCGGGTCGCCGCCGAGGACGTTATCCGGATCGACCGGGTGAACGGCCAACCGGGTGAGATCGTCGAGTTCGGCGAGGTGCTCGTGCTTGGAGGCGACGCGCCGCAGCTCGGCACGCCGACGATCTCAGGCGCGACCGTTGCCGGCGAAGTGCTCCAGCACACGCGTGGCGACAAGGTCATCGCGTTCAAAAAGCGCCGACGCAAGAATTCGCGCCGTAAGCGCGGATATCGACACGAATTTTCGGTGGTCCGCATCACTGAAATCCTCACCGGAGGGGCCAAGCCGTCGCAAACAGCGGCGCGGCCCAAGCGCGAGCCGAAGCCTAAAACGGAAGCGGACGCCGCTACGGGGGCGGATGCTAAGCCGGCAAAGGGCAAGAAACCGGCCAAGACGGCCGCAAAAAAGCCCGCCAAGGCCGCTATAAAGAGCAAGAAGAAGTGAGATGATTCCGTCACGGAATCGGTGTACACAGTAAGAGAATTTGAGAGACCACTATGGCGCACAAGAAAGCAGGCGGATCTTCACGTAACGGCCGCGACTCGGCGGGCCGTCGGCTCGGCTTGAAGTCGACCGGCGGCGAGATCGTGCTCGCCGGCAATATTCTTGCGCGCCAGCGCGGCACCAAATGGCACGCCGGACGCAATGTCGGCACCGGCAAAGATCATACGCTGTTCGCGCTCGTCAATGGAAAGGTTCAGTTCGCAACGAAAGCTAAAGGCCGCACCTACGTATCCGTTGTACCGATGACGGAGGCAGCGGCCGAGTAAGACGGTGGACAAAATTGAGGTCCGCCGGTCATTCAGTCGAACCGGCGGGGCCTCATAAGGGCTTCGAGAGGGGGAGACGGGTGACCGGCTCCCCCTCTCAACTTTTCAACTGGAGCCCGTGCCATGACATTGCTGGAAGAAATACCGACTGGACGATTTCGCGAAGCCAGTATTCCCGTCCTCGAGACCAAGCGGCTTGCCTTGCGCGCAGCACGCCTCGAGGACGCTAAAGCGGTAGCAGCGCTCGCCAACGACCGCCGCATCGCGGAGAACACCGCGCGCATTCCGCATCCGTACAAGCTTGCGGATGCCGAGAAATTTATCGGTGGGGCAAACAAAAATGGCGAAGCCGCATTCCTGATTACGCTGCGCGATAAAACGATTATCGGTGCATGCGGAATCATGTTCCATTACGACGACACGCCGGAGCTGGGCTACTGGCTGGGCGTGCCGTACTGGAACCAAGGCTACGGCACCGAAGCATTGCATGCTTTGATCGACTACGCGTTCACCGACCTGACGCACGAGTCATTGCAGGCAGGAGCGCGCGTCACCAACCCTGCTTCCCGGCGGGTGCTGGAAAAGTGCGGCTTCCAGTGGACCGGCGTCGGCCTTTACCGGATCAACTCGATCAAATCGTCAGCGCCGATCGATCGCTTCCGGCTTGAACGGCGTATTTGGTCGGCACTCAAAACCTGGGGCCGCATGAAGCGAGTTCTCGTAGTACACTGCGCGCCCTCCCTCGCTTGAGGGAGGGCTAGCCCGCGTGCATCAATCGCGAGGCTTCCTCGAACTTTGCGCCGAATTCTTCAAGCTCATCGGGACTGAGGTCGCTCACCGCCAGCAGGTTCAGGCCGTGGTCCGTCCAGCGTCGAATGTTGAAGCCTTGCACGCTCTCGAGTTTGGGCGCGGGCAAGGAAGGCCCCATTCTCTGCGCGACGAAAAGATTGATCACATGCACGCGCCGACGATAAACGATTGCCGCCACAGGTTTGCCGTCGATAAAGTCGAGTCGCCCGCCGATCAAGGTAAATCCTTGGCCCGCAAGATCGATCACCGGCGGGGCAAGATCGATGTGCCCGTTGAACCACGGTTTCACCGTGTGCTGATCGCTCGATAACACGTCGGTCAAATGATCAGCCTGAAGCGAGCGCAAATGCGCCGAAATTGCTTCATGAAGAACACGCTGGTCGCGGTCACCACGTACGATCACCATCGTCACGCTGGCCGCCGCAGCCGCTGAAACAAGACCACCAAGCGCAAAGCCTTTGAGCAAGGTGCGCCGGTTCGTCGCGGATGGCGAGGGTACGGCGCGATCGATGCTGCGGCGCAATGCCGCCGGCGCTGCGTGGCGCAATTCGCCGCTCCGCATCGCGTAGCGCAGATCACGATAGGCCGAAAGCTGAGCGGCGCACCGCGAGCACTGCGCTACGTGCGACTCGACGTCACGCGCATGACCGGCATCGAGCTCGTCATCGACCAGCGCATGCAACATGACTTCAGCTTCGTCGCAGGTCATGACCCGCTCTCCTCCCTCAGCCATGCGGCGCGCAACAGGGCACGCGCACGCGCAAGACGCGACATAACGGTGCCCACCGGCACGCCGGTGACGTCTGCGATCTCGCGGTAGCTCAAATCGTTGACCTCGCGCAGCACAATCGCTTCCCGGAATGCGTCCGGCAATTGCGCAATCAGCCGCTGCACAGTTTCACCATCGAGTCGATGCAAGGTTTCCAATTCCGGCGATTGTTGCGCGTCATTCCATAATCCATCGGCAACAGCGTGCTCGGCCTCGCCAGGATCGTCCGCGACAACCGCCGCAAGCGCGCCGCGACGTGCGTATTCGGCGTGGCAAACGTTGCGCAGGATCGCGAGCAGCCAAGGCTTGACCGGACCGCCTCGGAACGTTTCGAAATGCCGGAATGCACGCAAATAGCATTCTTGCGCGGCATCTTCCGCGTCTGTGGCGTTTCGCAAAAGATAGCGCGCGAGGGTATAGACATCATCGAGATACGGCAGCGCCGCAGCGCGGAAGCGCTCCGCCTTTCCATGATCACCGCGCCCTTCGTACGCCATGCTTCCGGTCTGCACCGTTGCGTCATCACTGCGGCGCAATACTTCCGGTCGCCGCCTCCACGACGATTGTCCCAGTCATGTGCGGATGCAAGGAACAAAAGTACTTGTAGGTGCCCGGTGTCGTGAATGTGAACGAGAACTTGTCGTCGCTATCGAGCGCTTTTGATCTGAAATTATTGGGCGAAACCACGGTATGGGGAATGTCATCTTCGTTGGTCCAGGTCACCGTGGTCCCGGCCTTCACTTTCATCTCCTGCGGTCCAAAAGTGAAATTTCCAATCTTGACTGCGGCATCTTCTGCCCAGACCGGCGTCGCGGCCAGGAGAAGCACAGCCGCGACCGCCGCAACAACGCAATTCATCCGAGATTTAATTTTGCTCATATTCACACTCAACCTTGCAGCGGCGTATCGACGATCGCGAGACGCTGCTCATTTTGCTTGAAGGTGACACTGGCAATGCCGAGCATGCTGCGTAGCTTGTCGTCCGGCACTTTCATCGGTCCGGCCGAGGGCGCCGTACCGGGCGCCGGCTGCGGGAAAGCAGTCGAGCGCGCGGTGTGAAAGGTGACGTTGCCTTCCACCTTCTGCATAACTTGGTGGATGTGGCCGTTAAGCACGGTCACAGAGCCGAAACGTTTCATTAGTCCGAGCGCGCGAGCGCTGTCTTCGGTGCCCCAGCCCCATTCCGGATAGACCGTCCACAACGGGATGTGTGCGAAGAGCACAATCGGAGTCGACGCAGATTTTCCCTTGAGGTCATCTTCAATCCATTGAAGCTGCTCGTCGCCGAGACTGCCCATGCCGCCCGCTTTCAGATTGGCGACGTTGACCAGGCCCATGAAGTGCACGCCGTTCGCATCGAAGCTGTAATAGCCCGAGCCCTTCGTGCCACGGCCATAGCGTTCCTTGTAAAGCTTGATATCGGGATCGATAACGTCGTGCTCGCCCGGCACGTAATGCACGTCCAGCTTTGCTTGCGAGATGATTTTCTCGGCGTCGTCGAATTCGCTCTCTTTCGACAGATGCGTAATGTCGCCGGTATGGATCATGAACGACGGCTTTGCGGGTAAAGCCTTCACGCGTCCGATCGCTTCTTCAAGCGTGCCTTTGGCGTTCGGATTAGCCGGCTTGTCGAAACCCATGTGGCTGTCGCTGATTTGCAGGAAGGTAAAACCCTTGTTTCCCTGTGCGAGCGCCTCATCGATGAGGCCGAGAGATGTCGGCACCCCACCCGCAAATGTCCACAACACGCCAGTTCCCGCCCAGGTCATGCATTCAAGCACCTTGCGGCGGCTCGGGCCTTCATCGTCATTTTGGGTCGTCATGTCCGATCTCCCTGCAATTGGCTGCATGGACTAGATCGGACTTCGCCAAGATTTATTCCCGCCGGATCTTTCGCCAATAGCGCTGCGATGCGATATACCCTAAAGCCATGAAATTCCTCGATGAAGCCAAGGTGTATATTGCGTCCGGCGCGGGCGGGGACGGCTGCATATCGTTCCGCCGCGAGAAATTCATCGAGTTCGGTGGGCCCAATGGGGGCGACGGTGGTAATGGCGGCGACGTCGTGGTGGAGGCCGTTACCGGCCTCAACACGCTGATCGACTATCGCTACCAGCAGCATTTCAAGGCGCAGCGCGGCGGCAACGGAATGGGCAAGGATTGCGCCGGCGCCAACGGCAAAGATGTCGTGCTGAAGGTCCCGATTGGTACGCAAGTCTACGAAGAAGATGGCGAGACGCTGATTGCGGATCTCACCCACATTGGCGAGCGGGTAAGAATCTCCAAGGGCGGCAACGGCGGCTTTGGCAACGCGCATTTCAAGTCCTCGACCAATCGCGCACCGCGACGCGCCAATCCCGGACAGCCGGGCGAAGAGCGGACCATTCGCCTGCGCCTGAAGCTGATCGCCGATGCCGGGCTGATCGGTTTACCCAATGCCGGCAAGTCCACGTTCCTTGCCGCGGTCAGCGCGGCCAAACCGAAGATCGCCGACTATCCATTCACCACGTTGCATCCACAGCTCGGTGTGGTCGGAGTGGACAGTCGCGAATTCGTGCTGGCTGACCTGCCCGGCCTGATCGAAGGCGCGCACGATGGAATAGGGTTGGGCGATCGATTTCTCGGCCATACCGAACGCTGCCGTGTGCTGCTTCATCTTGTCGACGGCACGCTGGAAGATGCGGGCGCAGCATACAAAACGGTACGCGCGGAGCTTGAAGCCTATGGCCATGGGTTGATCGACAAGCCCGAGATCGTGGCGCTCTCGAAATCGGATGCGATGACGAAGGATGCGATCAAGGCTCAGGTCGCGAAGCTGAAAAAAGTCTGCAAGAAAACGCCGATGGTACTGTCCGCGCAGTCGCACGAAGGCGTGCAGGAAGCATTGCGTGCTCTGCTCAAGATTATCGATCGTGCACGCGACGGCGGCGATACGACCGAAATCAAAGAAGCGGCTTGGCACCCTTAGTCCGCGAGGGAGACATCAATGCAAACGCGTGCGGCGGTCGCCTGGAAAGCCGGCGAGCCACTCACCATCGAGACCATAGAAATCGAAGGCCCAAAGGCCGGCGAGGTGCTTGTCGAAATCATGGCGACCGGCATCTGCCACACTGACGCCTACACCCTTTCGGGCGCGGATCCGGAAGGCCTGTTTCCGGCGATCCTCGGGCACGAAGGTGCGGGTATCGTGCGTGACGTCGGCGCAGGCGTAACCGCTTTAAAAGCAGGCGATCATGTTATCCCGCTCTACACGCCGGAATGCCGGCAATGCAAAACCTGCCTGTCGCGCCGGTCAAATCTCTGTACCGCCATCCGTGCAACGCAGGGAAAAGGTGTCATGCCGGACGGCACCAGCCGCTTTCGCTGCGACGGCGACCCGGTATT
Source organism: uncultured Alphaproteobacteria bacterium (assembly GCA_963722125.1). Classification (GTDB taxonomy): domain Bacteria; phylum Pseudomonadota; class Alphaproteobacteria; order Rhizobiales; family Xanthobacteraceae; genus Pseudolabrys. The sequence goes on from CAVRJW010000006.1 coordinate 42,787, forward strand.
TCACTACATGGGCTGCTCGACGTTCGCTAATTTCACAGTGCTTCCGGAAATCGCGCTCGCTAAAGTCCGCGAAGACGCTCCGTTTGACAAAATTTGTTATATCGGCTGTGGCGTCACGACCGGCGTCGGCGCCGTCATCAATACCGCGAAGGTATGGCCGGGCGCGAATGTTGTCGTATTCGGCCTCGGCGGCATCGGTCTTAACGTAATCCAAGGCGCGCGCATGGTCGGTGCCGACAAGATTGTCGGGATCGACACAAATCCCTCCAAATGCGCAATTGCTGAGAAATTCGGCATGACGCATTTCATCAACCCGGACCAGGTCGGCCGCGACAAGGTTGTGCAGGCTGTTGTTGACGTCACCGGCGGAGGCGCCGACTTCTCGTTCGAATGCATCGGCAACGTGCACACGATGCGACAAGCACTCGAATGCTGTCACCGGGGCTGGGGCGAAAGTATCATCATCGGCGTTGCGGGTGCCGGGCAGGAGATCGCCACACGACCATTTCAACTGGTAACGGGCCGCGTCTGGAAGGGCACTGCGTTCGGTGGCGCGCGAGGCCGCACTGACGTACCCAAAATCGTCGACTGGTACATGGACGGCAAGATCAATATCGACGACCTGATCACCCACACCATGCCACTTGAGAAAATCAACGACGCGTTCGAACTCATGCACGAAGGCAAGTCTATTCGCAGCGTGGTCGTATACTGAGCGCGCTTTGCGCGCGCTACCAGCGCGAGCCGGGCCTCCGGATCATGATCATCTGGTCCGAGTTCGTCATCGTCAGCCGGGGCACTGTCGTCCATCTCATCATCGGCATCGTCGCGCGATTTTACAGCCCGCTCGCCATTGCGTGGTTCGAGGTCTCTGCTCCACGTGCGCCGCTCCGGCTCATCCCGCTGATCGCGCGCTGTTCGTTGTACCGGTGGCTTCTCACAGAACCGCCGCGAGCCGTCGAATGGCTGATAGCTGCAATCGGATGCCCGGAACGATTTATAAGCACTCGCGCAGGCCTGAAAATCACAGCGGTTGTTGGATGCCGCCGCCGGCTGCGGCGAGGGTCGATTGTCGGCGCGATTCGGTGCGACAAGGGGAACCGCGACAGATGGCGCCGGACTCGGATCATCCGTCCGGGTCGCAACACCGGTTGTCTCAGGAGGCTTTTGCACCGACTCAGCTTTGGGCGTTTTGTCGACCACAGGCTGTCGCGATGACGTCGCGTTTAAGGCCGCGGGTTGCTGTGCAGGCGCATCCTGAACTGTCGCGTCGGTCGACCCGCCCGTGTTCGTGCTCGCTGACACTGTGTCAGACTGTTGTGGGCTCGATTCAGTTGTTACGACTCTCGGCGCCTCGGGTTTCGGGTAGACCGGACTGAGCTCGGCGTTTGGACCTTCGATCTTTGGCCGCGCTGCGTTTATGTGTGCGGTCTGTACGGCCGGCTTGGGCTGTGGCGGTGGCGATGTCAGCCAATGCACTTCGAGCAACACGGTGCTGACCGACACCATCAACACTGTAGCGTAGACCAGGAACTGCATTGTGTGACCTATGGTGACAACAGCGTGTCGTAACGAAACGCGGAGGTCACCAAGCGGGTTCCGAGGAAGTGGGGAGCGCGGCGACTGGAACTTATGTATTCGTGCCAATATGCGGCTGGACCAGCGTCGATGCGCGACGGCTCGATACTTATTTTTTCGTACAGAGCCGGCGTGGGCCGTTACTCGGTTGGTACGTGCAATCCGAAGCCGTGAACGAATGATAGGCCGCGGTGCAAGCATCAACATTGCAACGAACCCCTGGTTCGGTCGCAACGACCGGCGCGGGCGGCGAGTCCTGTGTTGCGGCGCCGGCGGAAACCGGCGCGTTCGGACTTGCCGGTGTGACGAGGCTCGGCGGAACGATCGGCACGCCGATGCTGGTCTTTGGCGAAGCAGCCACCGGCGGCGCGGCTGGCGCAGGTGCGGCAATCACCGGCGGCGGAGCGACGGCATGCAGACCCGCCTGGGTGTCGACCATCGCCGACATCGGCGCCGATAACCAATCGAGCCCCAGCAAAACGCTGCCAAGGGTAATCGCCAGCACGGCGCCAAAGACCACAAGCCGCATCGCCTCGCCCTCTGTACAAGGATAGCACGCTCGACCGCCCGCAAGAACCCGTGGCCAAGACGAGGTGACCGAGTGCGGGCGGCGATGACGCAGTGGCAAGTCCCATGCTACACAGCGCCCGCCATGAACACGTCTGCCGGGCCCAAAACGCCGTCACTCAAGGACTTTCGACGCATCGTCGTGAAAGTCGGCTCCTCGCTGCTGGTGGATTCGTCCGCCGGTGCACTTAAGCGCGAATGGCTCGCCTCGCTTGCCCAGGACATCGCCGAACTGCACAAGGACAAACGCGACGTTCTCGTCGTTTCTTCCGGTGCGATTGCGCTCGGCCGCGCGGTCCTCAAGCTGCCGGCGGGCTCTCTCAAGCTCGAGGACAGCCAAGCGGCGGCAGCGGTCGGGCAAATCGCGCTTGCGCGCGCGTGGTCGGAAGCGCTCGGGGGCCATGGCCTTACCGCCGGGCAGGTGCTGGTCACTTTGGGCGATACAGAAGAGCGGCGCCGCTATCTCAATGCTCGTTCCACTATCGCCAAGCTTCTGGAATGGCGCAGTGTGCCGGTCATCAACGAGAACGACACCGTGGCAACGACCGAGATTCGTTACGGCGACAATGACAGGCTTGCCGCCCGAGTCGCGACGATGGTGAGCGCGGACTTGCTGGTTCTGCTTTCAGATGTCGACGGCCTGTACGATAAGCCGCCCGGCCCCGGAACTGGCGCCAAGCTGGTCCCGGTGGTCGCGCGGATTACGCCTGAAGTCGAGGCAATGGCTGGCGCATCGGGCTCGGAGCTTGCGCGCGGCGGCATGCTGACAAAGATCGAAGCGGGCAAGATCGCCACGACGGCCGGCACGCACATGGTGATTGCATCGGGACGCGTGCAGCACGCGCTGCGCGAAATCGGGCGCGGCGGCGGATCGACCTGGTTCCTCACGCCTGCCAATCCGGTGACGGCGCGGAAGAAATGGATCGCAGGTTCGCTCGAACCACGCGGGGCTTTGCTGATCGATGCGGGAGCAGTGAAGGCGCTGCGGGGCGGCAAGAGTTTACTGCCGGCCGGCGTTATCAAGGTCGAAGGCGAATTCGGACGCGGCGACGCGGTGATTGTGCGCGGGCCGGATGGTCACGAGGTCGGACGCGGGCTCGTTGCGTACGATGCCGAGGATGCAGAGAAGATCAAGGGACGTTCGTCAGGCGATGTGCTGCTGATCCTCGGCTATACCGGCCGCACTGAGATGATCCACCGCGACGATCTCGTTCTCGGCGGGGAGTAGAGCGCGACTGCCTCTGTTCAATCTCACGATGGAACCTGGACACGGTCCGCACGTTGTTTCTGCACGACGCGACACACGTGACAAAGGCGATTGACCGATCGCCCTTCAACCCCAGCCCACCGGAGGCTGGGGTTTTCGTATGTAAGCTAGGCCATTGGCCGACTCGGCCAAACCTAATCGAGTGCGCCAGCCCGCCGCGCCTGCCAGCGGACCCACAAAATCAAACTCGGCCAAAGGACGATAAAGGTGGGTCAGTGGCTGCGCGAGCGGCCGCGCCTGGCGCGCCGCCCGGCTGGTGGAGATTTCTGCTTTGAAGGGCGGACCGGCAAAGGAAAAAATGTGCCGTCAGGGAATTCCAGATAGCGATTGAAGACCTGCACCTGGCCCTCCGCCGCGCGTTTGCCCTCGATCACGAATTTGGTGCCCACAGGAAACCGGCTGGGAAGACGGCTCGAACTGTACGCCATGACTACCTCCTGCGACATCGCCACCCTGTCATTGCAATGTGTAGGCAATAGATCCGTTGCATGGCCCCCGGCGGTTATCCACGTTATCCCCAGGGGCACGCCTGCCAGGAGGCTGCCGGGCGTGCCTCGCCGCCGGACGCCCAACGTGATAGGAAAATGCCTCGAACAAGGGGTTTTTACGGGTTTTCCGGGAAAAATGACCGCACCGCTCAAAAGCATTGAGGGATCTGGCGATATAGCCGCCGCGATGAGCGACATCGGCCGCCAAGCCCGTGCCGCAGCGCGGGTGCTGGCGCTTGCCCCTGCGGGGCAAAAAAACCATGCCCTGGAGCTGATGGCGGCCGCCGTCCGCCGACAAGTTTCGTCAATTCTGGCCGCCAATGCTGAGGACGTCGCCGAGGCACGCTCCGCCGGGGTGACAGGGGCCTTCCTCGACCGCCTGGCACTCGACCCTGCGCGCGTAGAGGCCATTGCAAAAGGGATCGATGCAGTCCGTGCGGTCAATGACCCCGTCGGGGTCGTGACGGAATCCTGGACTCGGCCAAATGGCATGAAAATCGAGCGGGTGCGCGTCCCGCTCGGCGTGATCGGCATCGTCTATGAGAGCCGACCAAATGTGACGGCGGATGCCGGCGTGCTCTGTCTGAAATCCGGCAACGCGGCGATCCTGCGGGGCGGTTCCGACAGCATGCGCTCGAGCCGCGCCATCGTCGCAGCGATGACGGAAGGGCTGTGCGCTGCCGGCCTGCCGGAAGCCTCGATCCAGCTCGTTCCGACACGCGATCGCGCCGCTGTCGGCCAGATGTTGCGCGGACTCGACGGCAACGTCGACGTGATTGTGCCGCGCGGCGGCAAAAGCCTGGTGGCGCGCGTTCAGTCGGAGGCACGGGTGCCGGTATTCGCGCACCTCGAAGGCGTCTGTCATGTGTATGTTCACAAGGCGGCATCGCTCGAAATGGCCAAAAAAATCGTTCTCAACGCCAAAATGCGGCGCACCGGCGTCTGTGGCGCCGCGGAAACATTATTGGTCGATCGAGACTGCGCCGCGACACATCTTAAACCGCTGATCGAGATGTTGATCGACGCGGGATGTGAAATCCGCGGCGACAAGGCCACGCTCGCCGCCGACAAACGCGTGAAGGCGGCCACCGAAGAGGACTGGGGCACCGAATATCTCGACGCGATCATTGCCGCGAAGGTGGTCGACGGGATTTCCGCCGCGATCGAACACATCGGGCGTTATGGATCGCATCACACCGACGCGATCGTCACCGACGACCAGACCGCCGCCGAAAAGTTTCTGCGCGAGGTTGATTCGGCCATCGTGCTTCATAACGCCTCGACCCAATTCGCCGACGGCGGCGAATTCGGCTTCGGCGCGGAGATCGGCATCGCTACCGGCCGGCTACATGCGCGCGGGCCCGTCGGTGTCGATCAGCTCACGACGTTCAATTACCGCATCCATGGCAGTGGCCAGATTCGCCCGTGAAAGTGAAACAACCCGCCACGACCGGGCGACTTCTGCCTCCGCACGCGCCCGGCATGAGGATTGGGCTTTTCGGCGGAACTTTCGATCCGCCACACCGGGCACATCTCGCGGCTGCTTTACTCGCCCTCAAACGACTAAGGCTCGACAGGGTCTGGTGGCTTGTTACCCCCGGAAACCCGCTGAAAAATACGAGCGATCTTGCGCCATTGCCGAAGCGGATCGCCGCCGCCCGTGCGCTTACGAGCCATCCGCGCATCGATGTGACGGGCCTCGAAGCTGTCATTAAGACGAGATACACTTACGATACGATATCTTGGTTGTTAGCACGGTGCCCTGGCGTCCGATTCGTCTGGATCATGGGCGCAGACAATTTGCGGAGTTTTCATCGCTGGCAGAAGTGGCGCAAAATCGCGGAGCAGGTGCCCATCGTCGTGATCGATCGATTGGGACCCAGCCTTTACGCCGCCGCCAGTCCAGCGGGCAATGTTCTCGCCCGCGTCCGCATCCCCGAATACAACGCCGTCGCTCTGCCCGACCGAAAAGCTCCGGTTTGGACGTATTTGCACGGCCTCAAATCACCCTTGTCATCAACGGCATTGCGAGCATTGCGCACAATCCGGGGAGCCTCCGAACCCACGCGCCGCAAAGCCAAGATAAAAACCCGCAGCAGATCCAAAAACGCGAAAAAGACCGGTAAGAAACGTGGAACCAAGGCCCCGAAACGGAAATCGGCAGTTAAGACCCGTAAGCGCCGGGGTAGAAAGAAGCGAGCAAGGTAGTTACGTTGGTTAGAGCCCCGGTCCGAACCGGGGTGAGTGCAACGCATCGAAAGGATCAAAACCCCTGATTACACCTGCACTCTCTCGGGCACCGCGTCGTACGCCCGAACCCGTGTCCCGGCACCCAACTGCCGAGGAGACGCTCCGCACCGTCCTCGCGCGTCTAGAAGACATGAAAGCCGAGGACAGCGTTGTCATCGATCTCACCGGAAAATCCTCGATCGGCGATTACATGGTCGTGACCAGCGGCCGGTCGCAGCGCCATGTCGGCGCCGTCGCGGACCACCTCGTCAAAGACATCGAAAAAACCGGAGTATCCCGCGTTCGTGTCGAGGGCATGCGACAGGGCGACTGGGTGCTGATCGATGCTGGCGACGTGATCGTGCACGTCTTCCGGCCGGAAGTTCGCGCCTTCTACAGTCTCGAAAAGATGTGGGCGGCGACGAGCAAGGACGCGCGGCGGCCAGGCTGATAGTCTAGACGGCGCGATGCGCATCATCGTTGCCGCCGTTGGGCGCCTGAAACAGGGCCCTGAAACCGAACTGTCCGAGCGCTACCGCAAACGCGCGGCGCAGACGGGCCGCCAGCTTGGCCTGCGCGATATCGAAATTATTGAAATCAGGGAAAGTCGCGCGAGCGACCCGGGCAAGCGCATGCTCGAGGAGTCAATCGCGCTCGCTAATGTCATTCCCCAAAACGCGGCGGTCGTCCTGCTCGATTCCCGCGGGACAAACCTCGACAGCGCTGGGTTTGCAACCCAACTCGCAAAATGGCGGGCCAATGACCGACCGGCAATCGTGTTCTTGATCGGTGGCCCCGACGGGCTGGCGGCCAGCCTGCGCGAGGCGGCGGAATTGCACCTGTCGTTCGGGACCGCCACCTGGCCACACCAGATGGTCCGGGTCATGCTCCTGGAACAGCTATATCGCGTAACAACAATATTAACGGGCCATCCGTATCATCGGGCGTGAATTCTACCGGCCGCCCGCATTGCACCCCGATTTAGTCGCAATCGCCATGAATACGTCTGGCCGACAATGATCTTGCCGTACAAACCTGCGGGCGTAACGTGACCCCGATGATTTGCCTTGGGGGATTCGGTGGTCTCAATCCGCGCGCCGCGCTCGTCGCGGGGCTCGGATTTGTGCTGCCGATTTCACTTGCCGTGGCCGCACTGGCGCAAGAGCGCCAAGAGCGGCAAGAGCGACCTGCCCGGTTCGCGCAAAACGGTGCCGCGGAAAAACTCGACGCGCTCAAGCAGCATGACGACGAACTCAAGGCTGCGCGTGATCGCCAGCGACAGTCCGCCGAAGCCGAAGCAAACCTCAAGCGTGAGATCGAGCAGATTGGTGCCGACCGGCGTAAGCTCAATCAGGATTTGATCGATACCGCCGGCCGGTTGCGCGGCGTTGAATCCAAAATCGCCGCGACGCAAGAACGGCTCAAGCCGCTCGATGACAACGAACGCAGCATTCGAAAATCACTCGACGGCCGCCGCGCCGTCATCGGCGAAGTTTTGGCCGCGCTCCAACGGATCGGCCGTCGTCCTCCGCCAGCGCTTATCGCAAGTCCGGAAGATGCATTGCAGTCGGTGCGCACCGCTATGGTGCTCGGCGCGGTTTTGCCGGAGATGCGCCACGAAGTCGAAGCGCTCGCCAGCGACCTGTCTGAATTGCTCGCGGTGCGCAAGAAAATCGACGCCGAACGCGAGCAGCTCAAAGCCGAAGTCGCATCGCTCGATGGCGAGCGTGCGCGCATGACAGCGCTGGTGGACGAACGTCAGAAGCAAATCGCCGACCGCGAGAAAGCACTCGACGCCGAGCGGACACGCGCCGGAAGTTTGGCGCAAGAGGTGGATAATCTCAAAGATTTGATCGCCAAGCTCGAACAAGGTCTCGACACGGCGACCCGTGAATCGCGCGAGGCCGCACGCTCGGATAGCCGCCCCGCGCTCTCGGCCTTCCGCGACCCCGGGCGCCTAGCGCCGGCCGTTGCTTTCGCTTCCTTGCGCGGACAAGTTCCGATTCCGGTTAACGGCGTTAAATTGAAGGAATTCGGCTCTCCGGATGGCAATGGCGGCGCCGAAAAAGGCCTTTCTATCGCCACCCGGGCTGGAGCTCAGGTGACCGCACCGGCCGATGGCTGGGTGGTATATGCCGGCTCATTCCGTTCCTATGGCCAACTCTTGATCCTTAATGTCGGTGGCGGGTATCATGTCTTGCTCGCCGGGATGGATCGGATATCAGTTGATCTCGGTCAGTTCGTACTGACCGGGGAACCCGTTGCAGTTATGGGAAATGGCTCCCATATCGCCGCTATCCTAGCGACAGGTTCCAGCCAACCGGTGCTTTACGTTGAGTTTCGAAAAGACGGGGTCCCCGTCGATCCAGGCCCATGGTGGGCGGCTGGCGAAGGTGAAAAGGTTCGCGGATGATGCGCAAGACTTCACTTATTCTCGTCGGCGCGGCGGCGGGAGCGGCGATGACGCTGCTCGCGGTTCAGCCACGCATGATTCTCGTTGGTGCAACGGCCAAAGCCGCGGCGGCCGACACCTACCGTCAGCTCAATTTGTTCGGCGATGTATTCGAGCGCGTGCGCGCCGACTACGTCGAGAAGCCGGACGACAGCAAATTAATCGAAACCGCGATCAATGGCATGTTGGCCGGGCTCGATCCGCACTCGAGCTACATGGACTCCAAGAGCTTCCGCGACATGCAGGTGCAGACACGGGGCGAATTTGGGGGTCTCGGCATCGAGGTCACGATGGAAGACGGCCTGATCAAGGTCGTCGCACCAATCGATGAAACGCCCGCTGCCAAAGCCGGCATCATGGCCAACGACATCATCACCAAGCTCGACGACGAGCAGGTGCAGGGGCTTACCCTGAATCAGGCCGTCGAAAAGATGCGCGGCCCCGTGAACACCAAAATCAAGCTCACCATCACGCGTAAAGGCCAGGACAAACCAGTTGAGGTGTCGATCACCCGCGACGTCATCCGCGTGCGTTCAGTGCGTTCGCAGAGCGAGGGTGACGACGTCGGCTATATCCGGCTCACGCAGTTCAACGAGCAGACCACCGAAGGACTCAAGAAAGCGATTGCCGACATCTCCGCGAAGATCTCGGATGACAAGCTCAAGGGATATGTCCTCGACCTGCGCAACAACCCGGGCGGCTTGCTCGATCAGGCGATCTCTGTTTCGGATGCATTTCTGCAAAAAGGCGAAATCGTATCCACACGTGGCCGCAATGCAGAAGAGACCCAGCGCTTCAATGCTCGCCCCGGCGATCTCACGAAGAACAAGCCGCTGATCGTTCTGATCAACGGCGGCTCAGCCTCCGCCTCTGAAATCGTTGCCGGTGCTTTGCAGGATCACAAGCGGGCAACCGTCGTCGGCACGCGGTCGTTTGGCAAAGGCTCTGTGCAGACCATCATTCCGCTCGGTTCCGGCAATGGCGCGCTGCGGTTGACCACTGCACGTTACTTCACGCCCTCCGGGCGTTCGATTCAGGCAAAGGGTATTTCTCCCGACATCGAGGTTTTGCAAGACGTGCCTGAAGACCTGAAGGCGAAAACCGACACCAAAGGTGAGGCGTCGTTGCGTGGCCATCTCAAGGGCGATGAGGGCAAAGAGCAGACGGGCTCGCAGTCCTACATTCCACCGGAGGCCAAGAACGACAAAGCGCTGAACATGGCGCTGGACCTCTTGCGTGGGACCCAGGTGAATTCGGCTTTCCCGCCGAATTCCAAGGTGCCCGTGCCAAACTAAGCGATCTTCAGTTTTCGAGAAACTCGAGGGGCGGCCGAAAGGCCGCCCCGTTCGTTTATGCATGGCCGCAGGGGCCAGTATCGACACCAGACACCCAGAGCTGAATCGTCGCGTGCTAGACTCTGCTGATGATTCGCGAGGATCTTGCGCCGTGGCATCAGACGACCTGAACGCCCCACTCGGCCAGGACAAACAAAAACGGCCGCTTCGGAAACTCCCAGTCTCGGCGCCTCAATTGGTCGCCGGAGTGCTGGGATTGTCTGGCCTCATCGTGGTTGCATGGGCAACCTTCGTTCATGATCCGCTCGGCGGTGAGCCGGTGGCGGTCGTAACGACGACGACGCCAGCGGCGCCCAAAATTGCGCGCGAAGCCGATAGCGACGGCAAGCAGCACGCCCGCTATGATGGCCCGCAAACGACCACACCCGTTACACCACCTCCGCCAGAACCGCCGCCCGGATCGAAAACCGTCACCATCATCGACGGGTCGAGCGGGGCGAGACAGCAAGTCACGATCCCCGGCAATAGCGGGGCCGCCGCCCTGCTCGATCCGAAGCTGCTCGAAACCACGCGCCATGGCACGATCCCGAAAATTGGGCCCGATGGCACGCGCCCATCGGCTCGATATGCGCGTCCGCGCCAACTCTCGTCGAATAAAAAGGATTCCCCCGTCATCGCAATTATCGTCGGCGGGCTCGGCATCAGTGCTTCAGGCACTGCCGATGCATTCACGCGATTGCCGCCGGCGGTGACTTTTGCATTGGCGCCTTATGGTGCCGACCTTGAAAAGTTGGCCGAGCGCGCACGAGCGAGCGAACATGAAGTCCTGTTGCAAGTGCCGATGGAGCCCTTCGACTTCCCCGATAATGATCCGGGCCCGCAGACGTTACTCACGTCGCTCACGCCGGAGCAGAACATCGATCGACTGCATTGGCTGATGAGCCGCTTTCAGGGCTATGTCGGAATGATGAGTTATATGGGAGCGCGTTTCACCGCTTCCGAACAAGGCCTGACGCCGGTGTTACGTGAAGCCGCCCAACGCGGGCTCATTTTTGTGGACGACGGCTCGTCCTCGCGCAGTGTGGCTGGACAGCTTGCCGGGAGCCACAACCTGCCCTTCGCCAAGGCCGACATTGTTCTCGACACGGTTCCAACGCCGGTCGAAATCGATCGTGCGCTTGCACGGCTCGAGATAAAGGCGCGCGAAAGTGGAACTGCTGTCGGTTACGCCACCGCACAGCCGGGCACCATCGCGCGTATTTCCGAGTGGGCCAAAAAAGTGGAATCGCAAGGCATCTTGCTGGTGCCGATCACCATGGTGGCGATCAAGGCGAAGTCGTCGTAACGTTATTTTTGCCACGAGAAGTCGCGGCCAAAATAACGGAGCGTAAATGCCATCCCACGAGTTGCTGCCCTATCGTCCTTGCGCCGGCATGATGGTGCTGAACCATGCCGGACTTGTTTTCGTCGGACGGCGAACCAATGGTCCGGAGCACGTCGATGCCACTCACGTGTGGCAAATGCCCCAGGGCGGCATCGACGAGAATGAAGACCCTTACAAAGCCGCGCTGCGCGAGCTCCTTGAAGAGACCAATATTCGCTCCGTACAAAAGCTTGGTGAGATCGCCGAGTGGCTGACCTACGACTTGCCGCGCGAGGTCGCTCAACAAGCGTGGGGCGGAAAATATCGCGGCCAAAAACAGAAATGGTACGCGCTGCGATTCACCGGCAACGATAGCGAAATCGATGTCGTTAACCCCGGCGGCGGGCACAAGCCCGAATTTGTGGAGTGGCGATGGGTTTCGATGCGTGAGTTGCCAGACCTGGTCGTGCCTTTTAAGCGGCACACTTACGATCGCGTCGTGAAGGAGTTCGAACGGTTTGCGGGCTAAAGCGCACTATCGCTGGTGACTATCCGAGAATGCCGAGATCATGGAGGCGTCGTGCTTACACAAACGGCTACGAGGGGGCTGTGCTCGAGATCAGGTGTAACGCCACAAGACACGGAGCGCTCGGTGAGCACCTTCGCATTTTGACGCGAGGGCCCACAGTACGCCGCAACAAGAACCTCGTTTTCGTTGCAAGTTGCCGTACAGGTTGTCGAAGCGCAGGGCTGTCGGATTATCCGCGTCTGGGACGACACCCCTGTAGGCCCTTGTGGTCCAGGCGGCCCTGCGGGGCCCGGCGATCCGTCTTCTCCGCGATCGCCTTTTGGTCCCGCCGCTCCCGGCGATCCCGGATCGCCCTTCGGACCTGGCTCCGGTTTGCCACAAGCAGCGACGCAGAGAATTAGCCCCAGCATGGCAATTGAAATTAATTGGCGCATTAAAATCTCATGTGTGACTTCGATTGCCTCAGATAACATCGGGAAGTAATTGTATTCAAGTGAACTTCCATCCCCGTGTCTTACTTGGACAGTCAGTTCTGCCTTTGATGACCGCTTTCGCCACTCAGCGGACATCGCGCAGACAGCGGGTCAAGTCCGCTCATAACCCAAAGCGGACATAGCAAGAAAGCATCTGCGGTGTCTCTTGAATGTGATAGATTCCGCAGTGTACGAGCCTCAGGGATCAGGGAGGCCTATATGAGGCGGCGTGATTTTTTTGTTCTGCTTTGCGGGGCAGTGTTTGTCCGTCCTCGGGACAGCGCTGCCCAAGTTTCCGAAAAAATCTATCGCTTGGGAAGCCTCACCGGCAACGTGCCGCTCAGTGTGAACAGTCCCGATGGTACGACATTGCTAAAAGCGCTGGCTCAGCGCGGGTATGGGCTCGGAAAGAATCTTGCCTACGATGCGCGCGGTGCGGGCGGCGAAATTTCAAAGATTCCCCAGCTAATACAGGATTTCAAAGCGAGCGGAGTCGATGTGATCGTGACCGTCGGCTATCCGGCTGCGCTTGCCGCCAAGACTGCCGGCATTTCTACCGTCATAGCTTATGGCTCGGGTGACCCCGTTGTGACGGGGCTGGTCAACAGCTTGGCGCAGCCAGGCGGCACAGTCACTGGCATTTCGGATGATGCCGCTTTGCTTTCAACCAAACGCCTGTCCTTGCTCAAGACGTTATCACCCAACATTCGTAAGATTGCGATGTTGTGGAATAAAGATGACCTCGGGATGTCGCAGCGCTACGAGGCGTCAGCGAGGGCGGCGCATGACCTAGGCGTCATCGTTCAGGCGCTGGGCGTGCAAGAGCCCGACGATTTTAATGATGCATTCACCGGGATGGACCGTGATCCGCCTGATGCGATCTTAATGGTTTCCGACTCGCTCACCACGCTCAATCGTAAGCGGGTTTTCGCTTATGCCGCCGCAAAACGCCTACCAGCCATATACGAGTACGACCCACTCGCGCGAGATGGCGGCCTCATGTCGTATGGACCTGATCTCAAGGAATCGTTTGAGCGTGTCGCCGCCATGGTTGATCGCATCTTTAAAGGCGCGAAGCCGTCAGAACTGCCGTTTGAACAGCCTGATCACTACAGATTTTTGATCAACCTGAAGACTGCAAAAGCTATGGGTATCGTGATTCCACCCACCCTTCTCGCGCTTGCCGACGAGGTTATTGAATAAGTCGAATGTCCGCTCATGGCATTTAGCAGACATTCAACGTGGCCTGACTGATATCTGCTTTTGGGAGGAGTGCAGACATCGACCGATCTCGCGGACCGGCTTAGTGTGCCGCCGTTCCGGTGAGATGACGATCCACTTCCTTGAAATGATCAAGCCGGGTGATCAGCTTGTCGACCTCGGAACCGGGCTCCATTTTTTCGATCCGCGTTTCCAGCTCGCCAATGCGTGCTGCAATCGTCTCGCGATCGATGCTCTCTACCGTTTCGGCCACTTCGGCCAGCACTGTCAGGCCGTCTGCGGATACTTCCGCAAAGCCGCCGAGCACGACAATTTTCTGTTCACCACCCTCGCCATGCACCGTCAGGATACCGGGACGCAGGGTCGTGACCATCGGGGCATGTTCGGCAAGGACTCCGAAATCGCCCTCCGCGCCGGGCACATCCACCTGCTCCACATCCCCCGAGAAGAGAAGCTTTTCTGGCGAAACCAGTTCGAAATGAAAATTAGCCATTGTTGATCAGCCTCTGCGCTTTCCAGCCGCGAACCCCACCGCCAGCCCGATGATGCCGCCGAGCGCAGTCAAGATCGCAATGTGCTGCACTTGGCTGCTCGTGAGTGGTCCGCCACCGCGCGCCACTTCGTCACTGCGTACCTCGAAGCTCAGCGGCCCCAATTTGAACTCCGTCGAACTCGGGGCGCGTCAGGTAACCGGACATACCGCCAATCACCAGTCCGATTAGCAAAAACACAATCAGGTTGGAGCGCCCCTGCATCACCGTTATGCCGCTTCAGCCGCGAGCTTTTTGCCCTTCTCGACCGCTTCATCGATGGTGCCAACCATATAAAAGGCGGCTTCAGGCAGGTTGTCATATTTTCCTTCGCACAAGCCCTTGAAGCCTTTGATTGTGTCCTGCAAGTCGACCAGTTTGCCCGGCGAGCCGGTGAACACTTCTGCGACGAAAAACGGCTGCGACAGGAAGCGCTCGATCTTGCGCGCACGCGACACTGTCAACTTGTCCTCTTCCGACAATTCATCCATGCCGAGGATGGCGATGATGTCCTGCAGGGCCTTGTAGCGCTGAAGAATCTGCTGCACCTGCCGCGCCACCCCGTAATGTTCCTCACCAACAATCAGCGGAGACAGCATGCGAGACGTCGAGTCCAGCGGATCCACCGCCGGGTAGATGCCTTTGGCCGCGATGTCGCGCGACAGCACGGTGGTCGCGTCAAGGTGAGCAAATGAAGTTGCAGGCGCCGGATCGGTGAGATCGTCGGCCGGCACATAAATTGCCTGCACCGAGGTGACTGAACCCTTGGTGGTCGTCGTGATGCGCTCCTGCAACGCGCCCATGTCGGTCGCGAGCGTCGGTTGATAGCCCACCGCCGAGGGAATGCGGCCAAGCAGCGCCGACACTTCCGAGCCGGCTTGCGTGAAGCGGAAGATGTTATCAACGAAGAACAGCACGTCCTGTCCCTGGTCGCGGAAGTGCTCGGCGACCGTGAGGCCGGTAAGGCCGACGCGGGCACGCGCGCCCGGCGGCTCGTTCATCTGTCCGTACACCAGTGCGCATTTCGAGCCTTCGACCGAGCCCTTGTGCGGATCCTTGTTCACGCCCAACTCGATCATCTCGTGATAGAGGTCATTGCCCTCACGCGTGCGTTCACCGACGCCGGCGAACACCGAATAGCCGCCGTGCGCTTTAGCAACGTTGTTGATCAACTCCATAATCAACACGGTCTTGCCAACGCCGGCTCCGCCAAACAACCCGATCTTGCCGCCTTTGGCATACGGCGCGAGCAAATCCACCACCTTGATGCCTGTGATCAGAATTTGGGCTTCGGTGGATTGATCGGTATAGGACGGCGCATCCTGATGGATGGCGCGCATGCTATCGCCCTTGACCGGACCAGCTTCATCGACCGGATCGCCGATCACGTTGATAATGCGGCCAAGCAGCCCTGCCCCGACCGGCACAGAAATCGGCGCGCCGGTGTCGGTGACATCCTGTCCGCGCACCAGACCTTCGGAGGAGTCCATCGCGATGGTACGCACCGTCGATTCTCCGAGATGCTGGGCGACTTCCAGCACCAGACGGTTACCGCCATTCGTCGTTTCGAGAGCGTTCAAGATCGCCGGCAAGTGAGTTTCGAACTGCACGTCGACGACGGCGCCGATGACCTGCGTGATTTTTCCGACTGCGTTGGGTGTAGCCATATCGTCCTCGTTACAGAACTAGAGCGCCTCGGCTCCGGAGATGATCTCGATCAGTTCCTTGGTGATCATCGCCTGACGGGTGCGGTTATAGGTAAGGGTCTGCTTGCGGATCATCTCGCCGGCGTTGCGGGTGGCATTGTCCATCGCGCTCATGCGCGCACCCTGTTCGGATGCGGCATTTTCCAGAAGCGCGCGAAAGACTTGCACCGACAGATTACGCGGCAGCAGCTCGGCGAGGATTTCCTCCTCTTCCGGCTCGTATTCGTATGCAGCGGAAGGACCCGCCCCGTCTTTTTCGAAGACCGGCGGAATGATCTGCTGCGCGGTTGGGATTTGCGCAATCACGGACCTGAAGCGCGAGAAAAACAGGGTGGCGACGTCAAAGGCTCCCTGGTCGAACAGCGCGATGATTTTTTTGGCAATCATGTCGGCCTGCTCGAAGCCTATCGTACGCACGCCGCGCAATTCGATGGTCTCGATGATCAATTTGCCATAGAGCCGGCGCAATTGGTCATAGCCTTTGCGGCCGACACAAAGGATTTTGACGTCTTTGCCCTCGGCAATCAGCGCATTTGCCTTGTCACGGGCAAGGCGCACAATCGACGAGTTGAACGGGCCGCACAGCCCGCGCTCGGCGGTGCAGACGACGAGCAAATGGACTTTGTCGCCGCCGGTACCGGCCAGCAGCTTGGGCGCTAAATCGCTGCCGGCGACAGCGCCCGCTATGGACCCGAGCACATTGTCCATTCTCTCCGCGTAAGGACGAGCGGCTTCCGCCGCAACCTGCGCGCGGCGCAGCTTTGATGCCGCGACCATTTGCATGGCCTTGGTAATCTTCTGCGTCGCCTTGGTGGCGGCGATGCGAACGCGCATGTCCTTGAGGCTGGCCATTCTTCAGTCGCTCTTAACCCAACCGTCTGTTTCTTCCTTCGTCATGCCCGGCTTTATGCCGGGCATGGCAGAATTTAGACGAATGTCGCCGCGTAGCCGTCGACCGCGCCTTTGAGTTTGCCGGCGTCGGCATCGGACAAGTCGCCACTTTTGCGAATGCTGTCGAGCAGATCGGCATGTTTGCTACGCAGAAGCGTCAGCAAGCCGGATTCGAAGGGGCGCACGCGCGCGACTTCGAACTTGTCGAGATAGCCGTTGACGCCGGCATAGATCACGCAAACCTGTTCTTCCATCTTTAGCGGCGAGAATTGCGGCTGTTTAAGAAGCTCGGTCAACCGTGAACCGCGCGCCAGCAGGCGCTGCGTGGTGGCGTCCAAATCCGAACCGAACTGCGCGAAGGCGGCCATTTCACGGTATTGCGCGAGCTCGCCTTTGATTTTGCCGGCGACCTTCTTCATCGCCTTGGTCTGCGCCGCAGAGCCCACGCGCGACACCGAGAGACCCACGTTCACCGCCGGCCGAATGCCCTGATAGAACAGATCGGTTTCAAGGAAGATCTGACCATCGGTGATGGAAATCACGTTGGTCGGGATGTAGGCCGACACGTCGTTGGCTTGCGTTTCGATCACCGGGAGAGCGGTGAGCGAGCCGCCTTTGTTTTCGTCATTCATTTTCGCGGCGCGCTCGAGCAGGCGCGAATGCAGATAAAACACGTCGCCTGGATAGGCTTCGCGGCCCGGCGGACGGCGCAGCAACAGCGACATCTGGCGATATGCAACGGCTTGCTTCGACAGATCGTCATAGATGATGACCGCGTGCATGCCGTTGTCGCGGAAATATTCGCCCATGGTGCAGCCGGCGAACGGCGCCAGATACTGCATCGGTGCAGGATCGGAGGCGGTAGCGGCGACCACGATGGAGTAGTCGAGCGCGCCTTGCTCTTCCAGCACCTTCACGAACTGGGCAACGGTGGAGCGCTTCTGTCCGATCGCGACATAGACGCAGTAGAGCTTGATCTTCTCGTCGGTCTGCGCGTTGAGCGGTTTCTGATTGAGAATGGTGTCAAGCGCGATCGCGGTCTTGCCGGTTTGGCGGTCGCCGATGATCAATTCGCGCTGGCCGCGGCCGATCGGGATCAGGGCGTCAATCGCCTTGAGGCCGGTCGCCATCGGCTCGTTCACCGACTTGCGCGGGATAATGCCAGGCGCCTTGACGTCCACGCGGGCACGCTTGTCGGCCTTGATCGGACCCTTGCCGTCGATCGGATTGCCAAGCGCATCGACCACGCGACCGAGCAGACCTTTGCCGACCGGCACGTCGACGATTGAACCCGTGCGCTTGACGGTCTGGCCTTCCTTGATCTCGCGGTCGGCGCCAAAGATCACGATGCCGACATTGTCGGTCTCGAGATTGAGCGCCATGCCGCGCGTTCCGTTCTCGAACTCGACCATTTCGCCGGCCTGCACATTATCGAGACCGTAGACGCGGGCGATGCCGTCGCCGACGGAAAGCACCTGACCGACTTCGGAGACTTCGGCTTCCTGCCCGAAGTTCTTGATCTGCTCTTTCAGGATGGCGGAAATTTCTGCGGCGCGGATATCCATCAGCGGGCCTCTTTCATCGCAAGCTTGATCGAATTGAGTTTTGTGCGGAGTGAACTATCAACCATGCGGCTGCCGACCTTCACGATCAGCCCGCCGATGATGGCAGGCTCGACATTGACGTCGAGGTCGATGTCTTTGCCACCGGTTACGGATTTAAGGACGCTCTTGAGCGCATCGAGATTCTTGTCGCTGAGCTTTTCGGCGACGGTGACCTGGGCCGTCACCTCGCCTTTGTGCCGCGCGACCAATGCGCGGTAGCCGCGGATCATGTTGCGCACGGCGAAGAGGCGACGATTGGTCGTAATGACTCTCAGAAAGTTAGCGGCCAGTCCCTTGATGCCGGCCTTGGCCAAGATTGCCGAGAGCGCCTTGAGCTGCTCATCGGCGTCGAACACGGGGCTGCGTACGAGACGATTGAGGTCGGTGCTGCTGGCGACCATTGCGTCGAACTGATCGAGATCCTTTTTGACGGTGTCGACAGCCTTATTGTCGAGGGCGAGCTCGAATAAAGCGCTGGCGTAACGGCCAGCCATGCCGGAGATGATTGGATCTTCGCCTGCCACTGAAACGCTCGTTGCTTTTACTTCATTCGCAGCCCTGACGCCGTCGCGGAAGGCGGCGCAAGCTATTGGAATCCAAGAGAGAATTCCGATCTCGGAGGACGTCGCGGAAGCCCGCGGAAACCCCCCAGAAATCGAGGGCTAGCTAACACAGCGAGGATGGCGGTGCAACAAGCCGGCGAATTCGCCACAGGCGCGCTGACGGAAATACCGCCATGCGTCACGCAGCCTCGCCACACGTACCATGCCGCTATAGCGTGCGCCCGCAGCCAAACGCGCCTGATCCCCCGCCGGACTTCCAATGGCAAAGCCGAAAACGAAAGCCGATGCCGCCGCCACGGCCAAGCTGCTGGTTGTGCTGCTCGCCTTCGCCTGGGGCCTCAATTGGATTGCGGCCGCGATCGCGCTGCGCGAGGTGTCGCCGTGGAGCCTGCGCGTCGCCGGCTCCGGGATCGGTGCCGCGACCCTATTCGCGGCCATCGTCATTTCTGGCCATAAGTTGAAAGTGCCGCGCGGCGAGTACATCCACATCATGGTGGCCGGACTGCTCAATGTTGCCGCGTTTCAGATCCTCTCAGGTTTCGCGCAGCTTAGCGGCGCGACCACCCGTGCCATCATTATCACCTATTCGATGCCGATCTGGACGACGGTGCTGAGCTGGCTCTTCCTCGGCGAGCGGCTAAACGTGGTGCGCTGGCTAGCCTTCGCGCTGTGCGTGATTGGCCTGATGGTCCTGGTCTGGCCCCTGTTCGCCACTGGATTTCCGCCCTTCGTCTTTTACTCGCTGGGCTGCGCGCTGAGCTGGTCTGTTGCGACCGTTTATATCAAATGGGCCAGAGTCACGATTGAACCACTGGCGAACGCAGCCTGGCAATTGTTGTTCGGACTGCTTTTCATCACCGCCGGCTCATTCCTGGCCGAAGGTTATCCGCACCTTTGGCCGATCCAAAATGACACTATTTTGGCGATCCTCTTCGTCGGCCTGTTTGGGGTGGGTCTGGCGCATTTTTTGTGGTGGTCGATCGTCGGGCGGTTGCCAGCCATCACGGCCTCGCTCGGTTCTTTGCTGGTGCCAGTCATTGGCGTCAGCGCATCCGCTATAGCGCTTGGCGAGCGGTTAACCGTGCCTGACATCGTCGGTTTTGCGATGATTTTTGCCGCTGCCGCCTGCGTCTTACTGCAGCCGAACGTGCGCCATGACGAAATGCCGGAGTAGCGCCTAAGGGGAATTCCGGGGTTGCACCTGGTGGCCGAAACGGAAAGGCTTCGCAAACACCAATCCATCCGCATGTCCCCCCGCCCGACATCCACCTCCTTTGCCGAGCCTAGCTTCGCCGAGCTTTTCACGCCGAAGCTGATTACGGTTTTCCGCGAAGGCTACGGTTGGAGCGACCTGCGCGCCGATGCCGTATCCGGGTTGACGGTCGCGGTTGTCGCATTGCCTTTGTCGATGGCCATCGCCATTGCGTCCGGAGTCTCTCCCGAACGGGGCCTCTATACGGCGATCGCTGGTGGCTTGATCGTTTCTCTTATCGGCGGCAGTCGCTTCCAGATCGGCGGTCCGGCGGGTGCATTCATCGGTCTCGTCGCCAGCGTGGTTGAACGTCACGGTTACGACGGATTAGCGCTCGCAACGATGATCGCTGGTCTCGTCCTTATCACGGTCGGCTTGCTGCGCGCGGGAACGTACATCAAATACATTCCCTTCCCCGTCACAGTCGGATTCACCGCGGGCATTGCGGTGATCATCGTGGCAAGCCAGATCCGCGATCTGCTCGGCCTGACCATTTCGCACGAACCGTCGGCTCTGGTCCCCAGGTTATCTGCAATCCGCGATGCACTTCCGACTATTCACATGCCGACAGTGGCAATCGCGTTATTGTCGTTAGCAGTAATCGCGGCAATGCGGCGCCTGCGTCCGAATTGGCCGTCGTTCCTAATCGCGATCGTAGTCGCGGCAGCAGTCTGTGCCATCTTACATCTTGATGTCGCCACCGTGACCTCACGCTTCGGTGCAATTCCGCGCTCACTGCCGGCGCCCGCGTTGCCGACATTCAGTTTCGAAAAGTTGCAGGCGGTGTTGCCCGACGGAATCGCCATCGCACTCCTCGGAGCGATTGAGTCGCTTTTATCTGCAGTCGTCGCCGACGGCATGACCGGACGCCGCCACCGGTCGAATTGCGAACTCAGCGCGCAGGGCGTTGCCAACATTGTATCGGTCATATTCGGCGGCATATGCGTCACCGGCACAGTGGCGCGAACGGCAACGAATGTGCGATCCGGCGCACGCGGGCCGATCTCGGGCATTTTTCACTGCGGCTATCTGCTGATCTTCCTCATGGTAGCGGCGCCGTTGGTCGGCTTTATCCCGCTCGCTGCGCTTGGCGCAGTGCTCGCAGTGGTCGCGTGGAACATGGCGGAAAAGGAGGAATTTTGGTCACTTCTTCGGAGCTCTCGCGGCGACGCAGTCGTGCTGCTGTCGACATTCCTGCTGACGATTTTCGTTGATCTCATTACGGGCATTGCGGTTGGCGTGGTGTTCGGTGCGCTGCTGTTTTTGCATCGGATGGCCGAGGCGGTCGAGGTCGACGGTGGCGGCGCCTCACTCGACGATGTTGCTGACAGCGCGGATGAGCAGCCACGATACGATGCAAAGCAGGCGAGTAACCGCGACGTCATGGTCTATCGCATCAGCGGCGCATTCTTCTTCGGGGCCACCGCCCGCGTACTCACGGTTCTCGAACGTGTGGGAGCCCCGCCGCGCGTGCTGGTACTGGATTTCCGGGATGTTCCCCTGATCGACAGTACTGCGGCGCGTTCGCTCGTCGGCTTCGTCAATAAACTCAAGCGTTCGGGAACCAGCGTCACTTTCGCCGCTGCGCGACCCAGTGTACGGAGAACCCTCAGCCATGCGGGGCTGAAGCCACCGCTTGTGCATTATTCGGCTACAGCCACAGAAGCGACAGCGAGAGCGAGCTAATAAAAGCTCTGCGGATCAACATCCACTTCAAGCCGAATGTTGCCCCGCGCTTTGGGTGCCGCAGCGAGCCAAGTACGCAAATAAACTGATAAGTCGAAGGCGCGCGGCGACTTCACCAGCAACCGGAAGCGGTGACGTCCGCGCACCACAGCGATCGGTGCTTCAGCGGGACCGAGAACGCGAACGTGCTCGTCCTTCGGCGCAGCATTGGCGAGCGCACGGCCGTAAGCCTCCGCTGTATTTCTCTCGTTTGCCGTAACAATAAGAGCGGCGAGACGCCCAAAGGGAGGATAGCCACTGCGCTCGCGTTGCTCGATTTCGTTTGTGTAAAACGCCTCACGGTCACCGGAGATCAGCGCCCTCATGACCGGATGCTCAGGCTGGTGCGTCTGCAAGTAACCTATGCCGCGGCCTTCCTCGCGACCGGCTCGGCCGACCACCTGATGAAGCAATTGAAACGTGCGCTCGGCAGCACGCGGGTCACCATTCCCCAATCCGAGATCAGCATCGACGATGCCGACGAGATTCAGTTTTGGAAAATGGTGGCCTTTGGCGACCAGTTGCGTTCCGATAACGAGATCGAAGCGCCCTTCCGCAACATCGTCGAGCTCCTGGCGCAAACGATCGACCGATTCCACGAGATCGCTCGAGAGCACCAGGATGCGAGCCTGCGGGAAAAGTTCGGCCGCCTCTTGCTCCAGTCGTTCAACGCCAGGGCCCACCGCCGCAAAGCTATCGGTCGCGTGACAATTCGGGCATTCGACCGGAGGCGGCATGGAAAATCCGCAGTGATGGCAAACCAATCGACGCTTGAAACGATGGTCTACCAGCCACGCATCGCAATTCGGACATTGCAGGCGGAAACCGCAGGCCCGGCACAGCGTCAGCGGCGCGTAACCACGGCGATTGAGAAAGAGTAACGCCTGCTCACCGCGAGTCAGCGACACCGCCACGGCTTCCGCAAGCCGGGGCGAAATGAAACGTCCGCGCGGCGGGCCCTCGCGCCGTAAATCGATTGCCTCGATCGACGGCAGACGCGCACCGCCGAATCGCTCCGGCAAGTGAACGTGACGATAGCGGCCACGGCGCGCGTTGACTTCTGATTCAACTGAAGGCGTTGCCGACGCAAGCACCACGGGAATTTTTGCGATCGCCCCGCGCACCACCGCCATATCGCGCGCGTGGTAGTGGGCGCCGTCCTCCTGCTTGTAGGCGGGATCGTGTTCTTCATCCACCACGACAAGTCCGAGATCCGCGTACGGCAGGAACAACGCCGACCGCGCACCGACCACGACAGAGACTTCGTTGGCCGCCACCGCCGCCCACGTGCGGGCGCGCCGGCGCGGCGTAAGTTGCGAATGCCATTCGGCAGGCCGTGTACCGAAGCGTTCCGAAAATCGATCGAGAAACTGCGCGGTCAACGCGATTTCCGGCATCAGGATCAGGGTCTGTCGATTGCGCCGGATATTTTCGGCAACCGCCTCGAAATAGACCTCTGTTTTACCGGAGCCGGTGACGCCATCAAGCAGCGTAACTGTGTAACCGCCCTGCGTGACTGTGGTCCGCAAAGCATCTGCGGCGGCGAGCTGAGCGAGCGAAAATTCCGGCTTGCGGAAATCGGGGTCTGGTTGTGAGGCCACCGGCTCGGGCGGCAGCACCACCGTTTCCAGCGCGCCTTCATCAACCAAGCCGTCGATAACGCCGGCGCTAACTCCCGCCTCCTGCGCGGCCTCCCCCTTCGAACGAATGAGACCATCAGTCATCAGCTGCAAGACACGCGCGCGTGCGGGTGTCATCCGTGTGGGGGGTGGCCCGGCGCGCCTCACTCCGACACGCTCGCGTCCCGGTCCGAGATGCTCACCCATACGCAGCGCCATGCGCAGCACCATGCCGCGCGAGGCGAGCGTGTAACCGGATACCCAATCGACAAACTGACGGAGCTCGGCCTTGAGCGGCGGC
This sequence comes from uncultured Alphaproteobacteria bacterium, assembly GCA_963722125.1. Classification (GTDB taxonomy): domain Bacteria; phylum Pseudomonadota; class Alphaproteobacteria; order Rhizobiales; family Xanthobacteraceae; genus Pseudolabrys. The sequence continues at coordinate 66,440 of CAVRJW010000006.1, forward strand.
ACGTCGAGCTTTTCGTCGACATCCTTCAGGCGGTTATGCAGCCGCGGGTTCGGGTTGGGATTGTCGGCCCAAACGACGCCCATGCAATCACGCGCGCCCAGCGGCACCGCCACCAGGTCTCCGGGCGCAAGATCAAGCCCCGCGGGCACCCGATAGGAATAGGTCTGGTCGAGCGCTACGGGAACCAGAATGTCGACAACCCTGTTCATGCGCTTGGTCTGGCCGATTCCAGGCGCTTAAGGAAGGGTGAAGAAAGCAATGCCAATCTCACAGCCATGAGCGCTTCCCACGCCAGTCCCGACGTCGCCGCCGAAATCACGCGCTGGATCGGGCATCTTGGTGCGGAGCGGCGAATGTCACCAAAGACCCTGGAGTCCTATCGGCGCGACGTCTCCCAGTTCCTCACGTTTCTGGCGGATCATCTCGGCGGCGCGCCGACGCTCAAGCAACTGGCCAAGCTGGCGCCAGCGGACGTGCGCGCCTTCATGGCGGCCCGGCGCAGTGAGGGTATAGGCAATCGTTCGCTCATGCGCGCCCTCGCCGGCACGCGCTCGTTCGCGCGTTTCCTGGAACGCAACGGTAAGGGCAGGGTTGCAGCACTCAGCGCCGTTCGTTCGCCAAAACTGCCGAAGAGTTTGCCAAAACCGCTGGCGGTCTCGGCCGCTAGAAAGATGACCGAAACGAACCTGCGCGAAGGCGAAACACGTGAGCCATGGATTATCGCTCGCGATGCAGCAGTACTCTCGCTGCTTTATGGTTCGGGGCTACGTATCTCGGAGGCGCTCAGCTTGAAGCGCAGCGACGTGCGGCGCGACAGCGACGCCATCACGGTAACGGGCAAGGGCAACAAAACCCGCATGGTACCCGTCCTGCCCCAGGTCGCTAAAGCCATTGCCGACTACGTCGCGCTCTGCCCCCTCGAACTGCCGTCAAACGGTTTTTTGTTCGTCGGGGCGCAAGGAAGGCCGCTCTCGCCCCGAATCGTCCAGCTGACGATGGCGCGCTTGCGTGGTGCGCTTGGCTTGCCAGAGAACGCAACGCCGCACGCATTGCGTCATTCGTTTGCGACCCATTTGCTGGCGCGGGGAGGCGACCTGCGCGCAATTCAAGAACTGCTCGGCCACGCTTCGCTTTCGACAACCCAAATCTATACCGCCGTCGATGCCGAGCGTTTGATGGAAGTCTACGCAAGCGCACATCCGCGCGCGTAACCGAGCCTCGAGCCTCTTGCACGCGGCCGCCTTTCCGATCATCGTGGCACCAAGGTGGCCGGAGGGAAACGATGAGCGCGCACGAAAATCTCGAACACGCCGAACATGCTGAGCATGCGGCTCATTCAAACAAGCGGGTTGCACTGTTAATTGCGGTGCTGGCGCTGTTTCTTGCATTTTCAGAGACGCTGGGGAAAAGCGCACAAACTTCGGCAATCACCTACAACGTTGCCACTAATGACCTTTGGTCATTCTTTCAGGCAAAGACCATTCGCGTGACCGTGCTAACGACGGCCGCCGAGCAACTTCAGACCGAAGTGGACCGAACGAACGACCCGGATGCGAAGGCGCGATTACTAAAAACGATTGACGGCTGGAAGAAGACCGTTGCGCGTTACAACGATGAGCCCGAGACAAAAGAAGGCCGCAAGCAACTGGCGGAACGCGCAAAGGAAGCCGAAGAAAGTCGCGAACTCGCGCTGGCGCGCTACCATCAATATGAATTCGCGTCGGCTGCATTCCAGATCGGCATTGTGCTCGCCTCTGCGCAAGTCATAACGGGCATAGCTGCGTTGGGCTGGCTCTCGAGAATGCTGGGCGCCGTCGGCCTCGGCTTCATGGCGCTGGGGCTATGGGCTCCGCACGCGCTGCATTTGGGCTGACGCTTCGGCTACGCGGGATCGCTGCGATAGGCCCGACGGCGCAAACGCATGAACCGGCGCACGAACTTTCCGGCGCGCTGCGGCTTTAGCAACCACACCAAGCGACGGACCCGCTGCCGCACTGGGTCGGTGATTTCGCGTGACCATTCGCGCAACCACACGAACCAATCATACATGCGATGAAACCAGCCGATCTGCAGGAGCTGGTCACGCGTCAATTCGAACACGAATGCGGTAACGCCGAGGCCAAGAAGCTTCGCGACCAGCAACACCACAATTACGCCGAGCCAGCCCCGCTTTATGATGAAATACACTTCGAGGAATTTCAGCGGTAGCAAGACGACGATAATTGGAATGATGAAGACTAAAAGCGCCACATAAGGGGGCAGGCCCTTGGTCATGCGCGCAAGCCTCACCTTGACTTTGCCCCAGGGCACAAGGCTGACGACGCGCGCGACGATGGGCTCGAGGTGGTCCCATAGCCATGCTTCAAGCAAGAACAGCAGGGCGAGTGTGACCGATAGAATGCGGAGAAGTTTGCGGCGCATGAGGACAGTAGATAGTACTTCGGTGACGTGCCGCAAATGAGGTGAAATAGCGCGCTTTTCCAAAGCTTCGCTGCTACGTCCTCACTCGGCCACCGTCGACGTTGAGTGTCTGCCCGGTGATGAATGCAGCATCATCGCTGGTGAGAAACGATAGCGCGCCGACCAAATCGTCCGGCACCTCAACGCGCTTGATCGCCTGCATTTGCGCAACTGCAGCAAATTCCTCGTCCATCGTCTTAAATCCGGGGCGAGGCGAGCGCACAAGCGTGCCAGGTGAACGGGTAAGCCCCGGTGCAATTGCGTTGACAGTGATGCCATCGCCGGCAAGATCGCTCGCCAGCGCGCGCGTGAATCCAACGATGCCGCCTTTGCTCGCGACGTAATGGGCAAAGCCGGTCACCACTGACCCGAGGGTGCTCGACGCCATGTTGACAACGCGGCCCCACTTGCGGGCCCGCATGCCCGGCACGAAGGCCGCAGTGACCAGAAAGGTGCTATCGAGATTGGTCGAAAGGACTTTACGCCAGTCGGCGAAACTCATCTCCGGAAAATTTTTCTGCGGGAAAATGCCCGCACAATTCACGACGATGTCGACCTGACCAAATTTTCCTTGCACGTCTTTGGCCATGGCTGCGACGGCCACTTCCGAGGATACGTCGCAATTCACCGCGAGTGCCTTTCGGCCTGCGGCTTCAATTAACTTCACCGTATCCTTGCCGTCGGCGAGGTCGACAATCGCCACGTGGACACCGTCTTCGGCCAACCGTTTGGCGAAGGCTTGCCCTATGCCATTTGCGCCGCCGGTGACGACTGCGACTTTATCTTTGTGGCCTTTGGCCATTGAGTTGCTCCTAAAAAGTTTGTCATTCCGGGCGAGCCGGCGGCGGGACCCGGATTCCATAACCCTGGGGCTGCTTTTAGTCGATGGCTATGAGTATGGATTCGGGTTTCGCGCGTTGCGTGTGCGCGCTCCCGAATGACGCCGGTGGCGTCACATATGTATCGCTCGCTTGGCCACCGCCATTGCCGCTTCCTTGACCGCCTCCGACAGCGTCGGATGTGCATGGCACGTGCGCGCAATGTCTTCAGCGGAAGCACCAAACTCCATGGCGATGACAGCTTCAGCGATCATGTTGCCGGCATCGGCGCAAATGAGCTGCACGCCGAGAACACGATCCGTTTTTGCGTCCGCCAGAACTTTTACAAACCCATCCGTCGTCAAATTGACCTTGGCCCGCCCGTTGGCAGTGAAGGGAAACTTGCCGACATTGTAGGCGACACCTGCGGCCTTTAATTCCTCTTCGCTTTTTCCAACGGTAGCGATCTCTGGATAGGTGTAGACCACATTCGGAATGGCGTCGTAATTCACGTGCCCTGCCTGCCCCACCAGAATTTCGGCGAGCGCCACACCCTCGTCCTCGGCCTTATGCGCAAGCATCGGGCCGGCAATGACATCGCCAATCGCCCAGATACCCGGCACATTGGTCGCATAGTAGTGATCGACGACAATGCGCCCGCGCTCGTCCATTTTCACATCGGCTTCCCTGAGCCCGAGACCGTCGGTGTAAGGCACGCGGCCAATGGCAACGAGAACGATGTCGGCCTCGACTGTCTCTGCCGTTCCCCCCTTTGCCGGTTCGATGGTTGCCTTTAATCGTTTCCCTGACCCGTCAATTCCCGTCACCTTCGACGATAACTTGAACGCCATACCTTGTTTCTCGAGCAATCGTTGCGCCTGACGTCGCACTTCGCCATCCATGCCGGGCAAGACGCCGTCGAGAAATTCCACCACCGTCACCTCTGCGCCCAGACGCCGCCAGACCGAGCCAAGCTCGAGGCCGATCACCCCGGCGCCAACTACCAGAAGATGCTTAGGCACTTCCGCCAGCGAAAGTGCGCCGGTCGACGAAATGATACGCTTTTCGTCAATTTCGATGCCCTTCAGGCGCGCCACAGCGGAGCCGGTCGCAATCACGATGGACTTGGCGTCCAGTATCTGCGTTTTGCCATCGGAACCTTTGACTTCGACTTTTCCGGGCGCCGCGATGCGCGCGCTACCATGAAAAGCGTCGATCTTGTTCTTCTTGAAAAGAAATTCGACGCCTTTGACGTTTCCATCAACGCCCTGATCCTTGAACGCCATCATTGCGTTGAGATCGAGTTTCGGCGCGGAAACACCAATGCCCATCTTCGGGAACGTGTGGCCCGCCTCTTCGAACAATTCCGACGCGTGCAACAAAGCCTTGGACGGGATGCAACCGATATTGAGACAGGTGCCGCCAAAGGTAGCGCGCTTCTCGACCACTGCCGTTTTCAGACCGAGCTGCGCTGCGCGGATCGCGCAGACGTAGCCTCCGGGGCCCGTGCCGATGACGATGAGATCGTAGGCCATACGCTTACAAATCCAGCACGATCCGCGCCGGATCCTCCAGGCTGTCCTTCACTCGCACCAGGAATGTGACCGCCTGCTGACCGTCGACAATGCGGTGATCGTATGAAAGAGCGAGATACATCATCGGGCGCGCTTCGATCTTTCCTTCATGCACCACTGGCCGCTCCTGGATCTTGTGCATCCCTAGAATGCCGGATTGAGGCGCATTCAGGATCGGCGTCGACATCAGCGAACCGTAAACTCCGCCATTGCTGATGGTGAATGTGCCGCCCTGCATATCATCGATCTTGAGCGCGCCGTCGCGCGCGCGACGGCCGAGTTCTGAGATCGTCTTCTCTATTTGCGCAAGCGACATGTGGTCGGCGTCGCGTAACACCGGCACGACAAGGCCCTTCTCGGTGCCGACCGCAACGCCGATGTGATAATAATTTTTGTAGACGATATCCGTGCCGTCGATCTCTGCATTGACAGCTGGAATTTCCTTCAAAGCCTGAATACACGCGCGCACAAAGAAGCCCATGAAGCCCAACTTCACGCCGTGCTTCTTCTCGAAAAGTTCTTTGTACTGATTGCGCAAATGCATCACGGCGCTCATGTCGACTTCATTGAAGGTCGTGAGCATCGCGGCCGTATTCTGGGCATCTTTCAGCCGCCGCGCGATTGTCTGGCGCAGGCGCGTCATATGCACTCGTTCTTCACGCGCCGCATCGTCGGCCGGCGACGGCGCACGCATCTGCACTGGGGCAGAAACCGGTGTCGGCGCTGCCGCCGCACGCTCAATGGCGGCGATCATGTCGCCTTTGGTGACCTGTCCGTGCATGCCGCTGCCGGCGACTTTTGACGCGTCGACACCGCTTTCGGCGGCCAACTTCCTCACCGATGGCGGGGCAGGCATCGCGGATGCCGCACCTGCAGCCGGAGCGGGCACCCCTTTGGGCACATCTGCCGGTTTGGAAGGCGCTGGCACAGCGGCCTTGGGCGCAGCGCCTGCTCCTTCCTTGATTTGGCCAAGCAGCGCGCCGACGGCGACGGTGTCGCCATTCTTTGCCGCAACGTCGGAAAGGACGCCCGCCGCGGGGGCGGGCACTTCCAGCGTAACCTTGTCGGTCTCAAGCTCCACCAGCGGTTCGTCGACCGCCACCGCATCGCCCGGCTGCTTGAACCATTTGCCGACGGTCGCTTCGGTCACAGATTCGCCGAGGGTGGGCACGCGAATGTCAGCCATGGCCTGCTTCCTTTGTCGTCATGGCCGAAACGGCATGACGCAGTACAAATTTACCCAAGTGCCTCGTCGAGAAATTGCTTGAGTTGCGCCAGATGTTTCGACATCTGGCCGACTGCGGTTGAGGCCGATGCTGGACGCCCAGCATATCGCATGGTGCGGTTCTTGGCGCCGATCTGGTTGAGAATCCATTGGAGAAACACATCGACGAAGAACCATGCACCCATGTTGCGCGGCTCTTCCTGGCACCAAACCATCTCGGCTTGCTTGAAGCGCGATAGCTCCGCGACGAGAGCCTTGGTCGGGAACGGGTATAGCTGCTCGATCCGCAGCAAATAGATGTCGTCGATGCCGCGCTTCTCACGCTCGTCATAAAGATCGTAGTAGACCTTGCCTGAGCACATCACGACGCGGCGCATTTTGTCGTCGGCCACAAGTCTGATCTTCTCATTTGGAAGCAATTGCGCATCGTCCCACAAGAGGCGGTGGAACGAGGTTCCGGTGGCCATCTCGTCGAGGCGCGAGACTGCACGCTTATGGCGCAACAAGCTTTTCGGCGTCATCAGGATCAGCGGCTTCCGAATCTCGCGCTTCAATTGCCGGCGGAGTGCGTGGAAATAATTCGCTGGCGTCGTGAGATTTGCCACCTGCATGTTGTCTTCGGCGCACATTTGCAGGAAACGCTCAAGCCGCGCGGACGAGTGCTCGGGCCCCTGCCCTTCATAACCATGCGGCAGCAGACAAACGAGCCCCGACATACGCAGCCATTTGCGCTCTCCCGACGAGATGAACTGGTCGAATACGACCTGTGCGCCGTTGGCGAAATCGCCGAATTGCGCTTCCCATAGCGTCAGCGCATTTGGCTCCGCTGTGGAATAGCCATATTCGAAGCCAAGGACGGCCTCCTCCGACAGCATCGAATTGAGCACTTCGTAACGCGCCTGCGGTTCACCGAGGTGGTTGAACGGCGTGTGACGCGCCTCCGTGTTCTGATCGAATAGCACCGAGTGACGCTGCGAGAACGTGCCGCGCTCCGAATCCTGGCCAGACAGCCGTACCGGATGCTCCTCCTTGAGCAATGAACAGAACGCCAGCGCTTCACCTGTCGCCCAGTCGATGCCTTCGCCGGTCTCGATTGCCTTGGCGCGATTGTCGAGGAAACGCTGGATGGTCTTGTGGACCTGGAAGCCTGCTGGGACGACCGTGATCTTCCCGCCGATCTCGCGCAGGACTTCAACCGCAACCCCGGTGTTGCCGCGGCGCGGGTCGTCGGCGTCGCGCGCGGCTTTCAGGCCCGACCAACGGCCGTCGAGCCAGTCGGCCTTGTTTGGCTTGTATCCGCCGGCCGCCTCGAATTCGGCTTCGAGGCGCGCGCGCCAATCGGCCCGCATCTTTTCAACTTCACCCTCGGTGACGACGCCTTCGGCGATCAGCTTCTTGCTGTAGATTTCTTGTGTGGTCGGATGCGCACGAATTTTCTTGTACATCAACGGTTGGGTAAACGACGGCTCGTCGCCTTCGTTGTGGCCGAAACGCCGGTAGCAGAACATGTCGATGACCACCGGCCGCTGGAACTTCATGCGGTATTCGGTCGCCACTTTCGCTGCGAACACCACCGCTTCCGGATCGTCGCCGTTCACATGGAAGATGAGCGCCTCGATCATTTTGGCGACGTCTGATGGATAGGGCGACGAGCGGGAGTAACGCGGATAGGTCGTAAAGCCGATCTGATTGTTGACGATGAAATGAATGCTGCCGCCAGTGCGGTAGCCCTTCAGATCGGACAGGCCGAAGCATTCTGCCACCACGCCTTGGCCGGCGAAGGCGGCATCGCCGTGCATGAGCAGCGGCATCACCATGGTCCGTTCGTCGGGTTTCGCGTGATGCTGATCTTGTTTGGCGCGCACTTTGCCGAGCGTGACCGGATCGACGATTTCCAGATGAGAAGGATTTGCGGTCAGCGATAGATGAACCTTGTTATTATCGAACTCGCGGTCGGATGATGCGCCCAGGTGATATTTGACGTCGCCGGAACCCTCGATCTCGTCCGGCGTTGCCGAGCCACCCTTGAATTCATGGAATAGTGCGCGGTGCGGCTTGCCCATCACTTGCGTCAGCACATTGAGACGGCCGCGATGAGGCATGCCGATGCAGATTTCCTGCACGCCGAGATTGCCGCCGCGCTTGATGATCTGTTCCAGCGCCGGAATCAGCGATTCGGCACCGTCCAGGCCGAAGCGCTTTGTGCCGGTGTATTTGACGTCGATGAATTTCTCGAAGCCCTCTGCTTCCACGAGCTTGTTGAGAATCGCGCGCTTGCCTTCACGCGTGAAGGTGATCTCCTTGTCGCGACCCTCGATACGCTCCTGGATCCAGCTTTTCTGTGCAGCGTTCGAGATGTGCATGAACTCCACGCCGAGCGTCTGGCAGTAGGTGCGGCGCAGGATGGCGACAATCTCGCGCATCGATGCGAATTCGAGACCGAGAACCTTGTCGAGGAAAATCTTGCGGTCGAGATCCGCTTCAGTGAACCCATAGGAGCGCGGATCAAGCTCAGCTTCGTTCTTCTCCGGCTCAAGCGCGAGCGGATCGAGCTTGGCGTGGAAATGGCCGCGGATTCGATACGCGCGGATCAGCATTAGGGCGTGGATGGAATCACGGGTCGCCTGCATCACGTCGGCAGACGACAGCGCAACGTCCTTAGCTTTTGCGGTCGTCGCAATCTTTTCGCCAATTTTCTTTTCGGTTTCCGCCCATTGGCCGTCGAGGGCCGCGACAAGATCGCCGTTCGGGCGCACAGGCCAGTTCGGCGTCTTCCAGGAGGCGCCTTGCGCGCTTTTGAGGACGTCAGATTTCTCGTCCTTCAGGCTTTGGAAAAAGGCACGCCATTCCGCATCGACCGCCGCAGGATCGGTCTCGTATTTGGCGTAGAGGTCTTCGATGTAGGCGGCATTTCCGCCGTAAAGGAACGAAGTGTGGGCGAAGACGGCGTTGGCGTCCTGGCGGGACATGGCGGTCCAATCCTTGCGCGGTTGAAAATTCGCGCGTTTCCGGTCGCAATAGCGAAAGCAGCCAGCAACCGGCCGGTTTTGCTGTTTTAACTCTATTTATGACGTCTGTAAGTCTACGAAAGACCTAAGGACTGAATCAGGACTTCAATACTTCGACCAGTGTTTTCCCGAATTCGAGCCGGAGACGGTGATACCTTAATTCCGGCCGATTCCATTGCCGCAATTTTAGACTCAGCGTCACCCTTGCCCCCGGAAATGATTGCGCCCGCGTGGCCCATGCGCCGGCCGGGCGGCGCCGTGCGTCCCGCTATAAAGCCAACCATTGGCTTCTTGCGCCCGCGTTTGGCTTCGTCCTTGATGAATTGTGCGGCGTCCTCTTCGGCCGAACCGCCGATCTCGCCGATCATGACAATCAACTCTGTCTTGGGGTCGGCCAAAAACATCTCGAGCACCGCAATAAATTCGGTGCCTTTCACGGGGTCGCCGCCGATGCCAACCGCAGTGGTCTGGCCGAGATTTTCCCGGCTGGTCTGGAACACCGCCTCATAGGTGAGCGTGCCCGAACGCGACACAATTCCGACCTTGCCCGGCTTGAAAATATTTCCCGGCATGATGCCGATCTTGCATTCACCCGCCGTCATCACGCCTGGGCAATTCGGGCCGATAAGGCGCGACTTCGAACCGGTGAGCGAGCGCTTAACCTTGACCATGTCCATCACCGGGATGCCCTCAGTGATGCAGACAATGAGTGGGATCTCGGCCTGGATCGCCTCGCAGATCGCATCGCCAGCCCCGGCTGGCGGCACGTAAATTACGCTCGCATCACAGCGGGTTTTCTCCTTGGCCTCGGCAACAGTGTCGAACACCGGCAGGTCAAGGTGCGTAGAACCGCCTTTGCCGGGCGACGTCCCGCCAACCATCTTGGTGCCATAGGCGATCGCCGCCTGCGAATGGAAGGTGCCATTCTTGCCGGTGAATCCTTGGCAGATGACCTTTGTATTCTTGTCGATGAGGACGGCCATTACGCGGCACCCTTCACGGCTTTGACAATTTTCTGCGCAGCGTCGTCGAGGTCGTCACCCGAGGTGACGTTGAGCTTGGATTCGGCGATGATTTTCTTGCCAAGATCGACATTCGTGCCTTCAAGCCGCACGACCAGCGGTACCTTCAGGCCCACTTCCTTGACCGCGGCAACAACGCCTTCCGCGATCACGTCGCATTTCATGATGCCGCCGAAGATGTTGACCAGAATGCCCTTCACGTTCGGATCCGAAGTGATGATCTTGAATGCCGCCGTCACCTTCTCTTTGGTTGCGCTGCCGCCAACGTCGAGGAAGTTGGCCGGCGCCATTCCATAGAGCTTGATAATGTCCATGGTTGCCATCGCAAGGCCGGCGCCATTGACCATGCAGCCGATCGAACCGTCGAGCGCAATGTAGTTGAGGTCGTATTTCGAAGCCTCGGTTTCCTTCTCGTCTTCTTCGGTCAGGTCGCGTAGCGCGACGACGTCAGGATGGCGGTAAAGCGCATTCCCGTCGAAGTCGACTTTGGCATCGAGGCAGACGAGCTTGTTGTCCTTGGTCACGACCAGCGGATTGATTTCCAGCATGCTCATATCTTTGCTGGTGAACGCCGCGTAGAGTTTGGGCAGCATCTCACCGATCTGCTTGGCGAGATCGCCGGTGAGCTTGAGCGCCTGGGCCACGTAGCGGCCGTGATGGGGCATGATACCGGTTGCAGGATCGACTGAGAAAGTAAGGATTTTCTCCGGAGTCTTGTGCGCGACTTCTTCAATGTCCATGCCACCTTCGGTCGAAACAACGAAGGCAACGCGCGATGTTTCACGATCGATCAGCGCCGACAAATAAAACTCACGGTCGATTGCGGAGCCTTCCTCGATATAAAGCCGATTGACCTTTTTACCCTGCGGACCGGTCTGGTGGGTGACGAGCGTCGAGCCCAGAATGCGTGTCGATTCCTTCTTCACGTCGTCGATGGATTTCACCACTTTGACGCCGCCAGCCTTGCCGCGGCCACCGGCATGAATCTGCGCTTTCACGACCCACACCGGACCGCCAAGTTCGTTGGCGCCCTTGATTGCTTCATCGACGCTGAATGCGGGAATGCCGCGCGGCACTGGCACGCCGAATTCGCGCAACACCGCTTTCGCCTGATACTCGTGGATATTCATTGTTTCGCCTTCGTGTCCCGGGCGCGTCCGGGAAATCCAAACTTAACTCGCCAGATTTGGCGCAATCTTCTTGCAGGCCTCGACCAGGCCCTCAACCGAAGCGACCGATTTCTCGAACATGGCGCGCTCACCGCTATTGAGCTCAATTTCGACGATGCGCTCGACGCCCTTGGCGCCGATCACCACCGGCACGCCGACATAGAGATCTTTGACGCCGTATTCGCCGTTCAGCCAAGCGGCGCAAGGCAGGACCCGCTTCTTGTCGAGCAGGTAGCTTTCCGCCATCGCGATTGCCGAAGCTGCCGGGGCGTAAAATGCAGAACCAGTCTTAAGGAGATTTACGATTTCCGCACCACCATTAGCCGTGCGCTTCACGATTTCATCGACGCGCGCCTGGGTGGTCCAACCCATCCTCACCAGGTCAGGCACCGGAATCCCCGCGACGGCAGAATAACGCGTGAGTGGGACCATCGTGTCACCGTGACCACCGAGCACGAATGCCGTGACGTCTTCCACCGAAACATGAAATTCGTCAGCAAGGAAATACCGGAAGCGTGCGGAGTTGAGCACTCCGGCCATGCCGACAACTTTCTGCTGCGGGAGGCCACAACTTTTCTGTAGCGCCCACACCATCGCGTCGAGCGGATTTGTTATGCAGATCACGAACGCGTCTGGCGCATATTTCTTAATGCCGGATCCGACTTGCCCCATGACCTTAAGATTGATGTCGAGAAGGTCGTCGCGGCTCATACCGGGCTTGCGCGGCACGCCGGCCGTGACGATGCAGACATCGGCGCCTTCGATCGCGTCATATGTATTTGTGCCAGTGAACTTCGCGTCGAAATCATTGACCGGCGAAGATTGGGCTATATCGAGAGACTTTCCTTGCGGAATGCCTTCCATGACGTCGAACATCACGACGTCACCGAGCTCTTTGAGTCCAATGAGATGTGCCAACGTGCCGCCGATTTGGCCGGCGCCGATCAACGCAATCTTGTTACGCGCCATGGTGGGGAAACTCTCAACTTGATGCTGCCGCCAAGCGCGGCCGGGTGGTGGTTAACCGGTTCGATTTGCCCCGACAAGGCGCCGAAAGGCGGGAGGTTCTCGTCGCTTCAATCTTGTATACATTATACCACGGCAACCTTGAGTCCAGAGGGCGACTCGGTGTCTGCCTCACTGTGGAGATGCATGCTAAGGCGTGCCGGGGTCCCGAGGAATGAGCAGAGTTTCGCTACGTGGAATTTGGCGGGCCCTCGGGCCCGGCCTGGTGACCGGCGCCGCCGACGATGACCCGAGCGGCATCGCAACCTATTCCCAGGCGGGCGCGCAATTCGGCTTCGCCCTGCTATGGACCGTATTTCTGACCCTGCCGTTCATGGCGGCAATTCAAATTATCAGTGCCTGCATCGGCTGGGATACGCGGCAAGGACTGGCCCGCAACATCGCAAAGGTGTTGCCTTCATACGTGCTGTATCTGCTGGTGGCGTCACTGCTCGTGGCGAATACCATCAACATCGCCGCTGATCTTGCCGCGATGGGCGAGGCTTTGCGCCTCGTGATCGGCGGCTCGGCGCTGATCTTTGCCTGCATTTTCGGGGTTGCGTGCCTGATGGCGGAGGTCTTCATCCCCTATCACCGCTATGCCGGCATTCTGAAATTCATGACGATGGTGTTGCTGTTCTACGTTGCAGCCGCCTTCAGCGTGCACATTCCATGGGGAGAGGTCGCGCGCGCGACCGTGATGCCGAACTTCAGTCTCGATCACGATCTGCTGCTGATGGTGGTCGCCGTGTTCGGCACCACGATCAGCCCCTATTTATTTTTCTGGCAAGCCTCTCAGGAAGCCGAAGAATCCAGGCTAAGCCATCGGAGAATGTACGCTGAGAACCCGCAACTGAAGAAAAATTCGTTCCGGAGCATATCGATCGACACATGGACCGGTATGTTCTTCTCCAATGCCATCGCCTTTTTCATTATCGTGACCACGGCGGCAACGCTGCACACGCATGGCATCACCCATATCGATACTGCGGCCCAAGCCGCGGAGGCTCTGCGGCCAATCGGCGGATCGTTTGCCTTCGCGCTGTTCTCCGCCGGTATCATCGGCACAGGTCTGCTGGCGGTGCCGGTGCTGGCCGGATCGGCCGCCTATGCAGTCGCTGAAGTGTTCAAGATGCGCGGCAGCCTTGAACTGCCGGCCAGCCGCGCTATCGGATTTTACGCCATCGTCGCTGCCGCTACGCTTGGCGGCTCGGCGTTGCTCGCCACCAATATCGATCCGATCGCGATGTTATTCTGGGCCGCGGTGATCAACGGGGTCGTGGCAGTGCCTATCATGATCGCAACGATGGTGGTGGTGTCCGGCAAAACCGGTGCGCGCCGCGTCGCATTGCCCCGTTGGCTGCTGATGCTGGGTTGGCTCGCTGCGGCGTTGATGGCAGTCGCCGTCGTGCTGCTCCTACGCTGACTTTACGCGCGTCCTTCTTTTTCTGTTAGCGGCAAAGCGACTGCTCCGGAATTCCGGCGAGCACACGTTCCTTGCGCAATCACAACCACTGCCCGAAGCGGCGGATGTAGAATATTTTGACCAACTGTGTGAGCAGGCAGTAGCTCAGCAATATTCCAGCCAGCCACCCGAAATACGATGGTGGTAATGGCACCATATTTAAATGCGCCCCGAGCGGTGAGAACGGCAAATAAATGCCGAACGCCATGATGCTGGCGGTCAGCAGGATGACCGGCATCGCGGCCCGACTTTGAATAAACGGAATGTGCTGTGTGCGGATCATGTGCACGATGAGCGTCTGCGTAAGCAGACCAACAACAAACCAGCCGGACTGGAAGAGAGATTGCTTCTCGACCGTATTGGCCTGAAACACATTCCACATTACCAAAAATGTCACGACATCAAAAATAGAACTGATTGGACCAATGAAAACCATAAAACGCGCAACGCCGCTCGCGTCCCATTTGCGCGGCTGTTTGAGATAATCCCCGTCTACATCGTCCCACGGGATTGAAACTTGCGAAACGTCATAAAGCAGATTTTGAACTAACAACTGAATTGGCAGCATTGGCAGGAATGGCAGAAAGATACTGGCAATCAAAACACTGAACACGTTGCCGAAGTTAGAGCTTGCGGTCATTTTTATGTATTTAATGATATTCGCGAATGTCCTGCGGCCTTCAATAACCGCTTCTTCAAGGACCAAGAGGCTCTTCTCAAGCAGGATGATATCCGCCAACTCCTTGGCAATATCGACTGCCGTGTCTACCGAAATTCCTACGTCTGCATCCTTAAGAGCTGCAGCGTCATTAATGCCGTCACCAAGATATCCAACGGTATGATTCTTTCTCTGCAGCGCGCGAATGACACGCGATTTCTGCACGGGCGACATTTTCGCGAATATGGTCGTTCGCTCAGCCGCATCTTCCAATTGTAGATCTGATAATTTTTCCAGGTCTTTGCCCAGCATCGCGTGCTCAATCGGCAGCCCCACTTCCTTGCAGATTTTCCTGGTGACCACTTCATTGTCACCAGTAACAATCTTGACGGAAACGCCATATTCTCTCAGCGCGGCAATGGCTTCGCGTGCGGTTTCCTTGGGTGGATCAAGGAAGGCAATGTAACCGGACAGCACCAACTCTTTTTCATCTTCGACTGTATAAGTGCGGTCTTCTGGCGGCAGCCACTTATAACCCACGGCAAGTGCCCGAAGACCGTCCTGATTTAGTTTTCGGGTAATCCGCCGCACCTCCTTACGCATTTCTGTTGTGAAAGTTGCCACGCCGTCAGGCGTCTCGGCCTTTTGATCGTGGGCGGAGACGCACAGCGGCAATACTTCCTCAATTGCGCCTTTACAGACCAGAAGGTTTTGGTTGTCTCCGTCGCGAACGACTACGGACATGCGACGGCGCACGAAATCGAATGGGATTTCGTCGATCTTTCGATAGTGCTTCAGTTTATCGACAAGCTCGTGTTGCAGGGCGAATTCTAAAACGGCGACATCGAGCAGATTCTTCAGACCGGTTTGGTTATAGCTGTTGAGCCAAGCATACTCGAGCACTCGCAAGTCGTCGTGCCCGTGAATATCAAGGTGCCTTTCAAGAATAATTTTGTTTTGGGTAAGTGTGCCGGTCTTGTCGGTGCAAAGGATATCCATCGCGCCGAAATTCTGGATGGCATTCAGCCGTTTTACGATCGTCTTGCGCCTCGCCATCATCACGGCGCCTTTGGCGAGGTTCGTAGTGACGATCATCGGCAGCATTTCTGGCGTCAAACCGACTGCGACCGAAACCGCAAATAGCAATGACTGCAGCCAATCGCCTTTGTCGAGGCCGTTTATGAAAAACACAAGCGGCGTCATCACCATAAGAAAGCGGATCAGCATCCAACTGACTTTGCTGATGCCTTTATCAAAACTGGTCAGTGGTCGGGCGCCGACGATCTCTTTTGCCATTGCGCCAAAATTGGTCGCATCGCCAGTCGCCGCGACAACGGCAACCGCTGTCCCGCTCACAACGTTGGTGCCCATGAAACAGGCCGTTTCGCGTTCCAAAATGTTTTGCGATGCGTCGGCGGGCTTGGTTGCCTTAATCGGCGGCACCCCGTGCTTTTCAAGCGGAATTGATTCTCCGGTCAGCATGGCCTGGCTGACGAACAGATCTTTGGCAGCGAGGAGCCGGACGTCGGCAGGAACCATGTCTCCCGCCGACAAATAAATGATGTCTCCCGGGACCAGGCTCGATATCGGTATTTCCTGCGGCCGGTCCATATTGGCGCGCAGCACAGCGGTGGTCGACGTCACCATCGCCTTCAGCTCTTCCGCGGCCTTGTTGGATCGAAACTCCTGCCAAAAACGGAGCAAAGTGCTGAGCAAAATCATCGTGAGGAGGACGATGATCGTCCTGAACGAACGGTCGTCGGGCGCGGCGAAGATGACATCGGAGAATAGCGAAACCACACTGACCGCAAATAGCACTGCATTGAACGGTGTCAGGAAGGCATGAAAAAGCTGCCGATACCAGGTCGGGGGCCTTTCATGCGTAACCTCGTTCGGTCCATATTCGACGAGGCGCGTCTCGACTTGCTCTTGCGTAAGACCGGATCGATTGGCTTGGAGACGGACAAGCGCCTCGTCAGGCGCACACGCGCATAGCTCGGGAAGCGGCGATGGGATGCGTTGGCTACCGCTCGCGCCGGCGGTGATCAACCTGTCTACTGACTCATTCATTTGTTCGCACCGACTTGCGATTACAGAAACCTGCTTAGAATTTGTGACGGCCCTCGGTTAGAAAACGGCAATTAGAGGCAGCTTAATCGAACGTGACCCCAATTTTCGTGTCAGTGCGCCACACGGAGTGGCAGCGATAGCGTGTGCCGTCGATCACAACATCAAAGCTTTTGGGAATACCAATAGTCGTCGATACCTGCAGGGCCGCGCCTGTTTCGGAAAGATTTCTAACCGAGCATTCGAGCTTTGGTGCTTTTTCGCTGATGATAATAAAGGCGGTCTTCAGTACGCGCCGACGGGTTGCGATCCGCTTTTCATTCACAGGGCTTATCCGATAGGAGTTGTCGGCTGATAGATGATTTCGATTTCAGCCGCTAGATCGCTCGGTGAATTTCGAATATCCGCCGCATAAAATTGATGCTGCTGGCCGTAAACAACGAGCCTATTGCTCGCAATGGTCGTAGCGTTATTGCCCCAGCGAGTGTGCAAGCTCAGGTCTCGACGATTTTTCCTGGCTCGACCGAGGGACCTTGCCGTGGTCCGTGCGGCAGACCGAGGTATGCCTGCGAACGCATCTCGATCAAGCGCGACGCTGTGCGCTTGAACTCGTTTGCTTCGTAGCCTTCCGACGCCACGTAAAGCTCGTCCGGCTGCGCTTGCGCCGACGCTAGCAACTTCACCGCATTATCATAAAGCGTATCGACCAGGATGATAAAGCGCTTGGCTTCATTGCGTTGCGCATAGTCCATTACCGGGACATGGTCGAGAATGATCGTATGGAATTCGTGCGCGATCTTAAGATAGTCGATGGCGGCCAGCGGCTGCGCGCACAGGTCGCTAAAAGAAAAACGTGCGACGCCCATCGCTGCCTTGGGCACGCGCACGACATGGCCTTTCACCATCAGCTCATGAGGCGCGCCCACGTGGTCGCGAGCCAGCCGTTGCCATGCGTCGTCCAGTGCGGCATCGGCTTTGGCATCATCGGGCACATACCAAGTTGGCACACCGGTCAGCTTTTCCAGTCGGAAGTCGACGCGCGCATCCAGCCGAACCACCACGCACTGACGCTCCAACAGGGCGATAAATGGGAGGAACAGCGTGCGGTTGAGTCCATCCATGTAGAGGTCGGAGGGTGGCAGGTTTGAAGTCGCGACCATAACGACCCCAAGTTCGAACAGCCGCGTGAATAGGCGGCCAAGAATCATCGCATCCGCAATATCGGTGACATGGAATTCATCGAAGCACAGTAGCCAGCTTTCCTCCGCAATCGCTACCGCGGTGCGCTGGATCGGATCGTGTTCGTTGGCTTCGCCGTTCTTGATTTCCTGCCGGTAGATGTGAACGCGCTCATGCACGTCGGCCATGAACTCGTGAAAGTGAACACGGCGCTTGCGAATGACCGCGCTGGTTTCAAAGAATAGGTCCATCAGCATGGTTTTGCCGCGGCCGACTTCGCCGTAAACGTAAAGGCCTTTCAGCGGCGCATCGGCCTGCTCGGTTTTGCCGAACAGCCAGCCAAGCGAAGATGATTTGCGTGCCAGGCGATGTTGATCGAGCCGCCGCTCGAGCGCAGTTAATTGCCGCGCCAACGTCGCCTGTCCGGGATCGGCTTCAATCTTTCCGGCGCTAACCAGCGCCGCATAGCGGGTGCTGAATGTTTCGGACATCGGGGCTAGGGCGAACGGAGGAGGTGAAAGGGCGTTATTGCGACACCTAGGGGGATCCGTTGGGGCTGTAAATCAACCAGCAGAACGATCAAACCATGTTGCGCACAAAAACTGCGGTAATTCATTGGAAGCTATGCGTTTTTGCGGGTGAAGGTATCCGGGGAACCATCTGAGGTCGAATTTTTGCTGCAATGCACCATATAAGAGAAGTTGGCGATTCGCGGCCTGGGGTACCGCGCCCGCCAAGAGCAGGAGACGCACGAAGTGTGGCGACCTGACGTTTGAGGAGACCCAATATGCACGAGCCTTTGCCCAATGGCGGCATGATCCGCAAATTATGGATCAGCGAAACCGATGCCTATCGCGACCATCTTCTCCGCCTCGACCGTGAGAGCCGCAATCGGCGTTTTTCCGGCGCGGTGTCCGACGAGTTCATCGCCCGGCATGCCGCCACGGCGAATGGCCTCGGCGTGGTCGTCCACGGCTTCTTTGTCGATGGGACTTTGCGCGGCGCCGCGGAGTTGCGATCGCACGGCCCGATGTTCACGCGTGCCGGTGAAGCCGCCTTTAGTATCGAGCAGCCTTGGCAGAGCCACGGGGTCGGTACCGAATTGCTCGAATGCACGCTTTTGAGCGCGCGCAATCGCGGAATCAAGTTACTGCAAATGCACTGCCTGACCGAAAATCAACGCATGCAACAGCTGGCGCGCAAATTCGAAGCTGATCTCAAGTTTGATTTCGGGAGCGTGGTCGGTGAAGTTGATCCGCCGCGTTATACCGCGATGTCCTTGATGCGCGAGGCTGTTGCCGACGCACACGGCGTCGCAACCGCCATCCTCGATGTTCAGTCTCGGCTTTTCAATCCCGCTTAACTTTGATTATTCACGCGCCAAGCGGATAGCTTGCCTCGACCACATAGGGCCCGCCACCGACCGAAGCGCGTGACGAAAACAAAACGAAGCGCGACACCGGGAACGGCGACGTCCGGAAGTAGCCGCGCGCTGAGAGATATTCTGCAACCTGCTGGCTGGATGATTCGCGAAGCCGCGCCAACGTTACATGGGGAGTAAACTTCCGGCCTTCTGGTTCGAGCCCGATGCGCTGCATGAGCCGCTCGTGTTCTGACTGGACGTCACGCAAAGCTTGCACTGGCGCGACGCTCGCAACCACTGCCCGCGGCTTGCGGCCGCCAAACGAAGTGAGGCCCTCCATGTGCAGCTCGAAAGGCCCACGTTTGACACGGCCAAGCATGGAGGCGACCTCGTGCGCGACCAGGTCGTCGACATCCCCGATGAAACGCAGTGTAAGATGATAATTCTGCGGGTCGATCCAGCGTGCGCCCGGTATTCCGCCGCGCAGCATGCCAAGCGCTTGTCCGACATCGGATGGAATTTCGACACCAGTGAAGAGACGCGGCATGGCGAGACACTTTTTCAGTTGCCCGTGATCTTATCCGAAAACCGGTTTCCACTTTTCGGGATCACGCACTCCCATCACGATCCCCGCGCGGCCCGCGCCCGGGTAATCAATTCCTCAACCTGCGGCAGGATACGCGCCACGATCACGTCGACGCCGGCGACGTTCGGATGCAGCCCGTCGGCCTGATTTAATCTGGGGTCGGCGGCCACACCGTCAAGGAAGAATGGATAAAAGACGACCGAGTGAGTCGACGCAAGCGCCGGATAGATGGCATCGAATGCGCGCGCATATTCGGGGCCCATGTTGCGAGGCGACCGCATGCCGGCGAGCAAGACAGGAATACGACGATCGGCAAGTTTGCGCAGGATCGTATCGAGTGCGTTTTTCGTGACACCTGGATCGAGTCCACGGAGCGCGTCATTCGCGCCCAGTTCAAGGATGACTGCGTCGGTGCCATCTGGAACCGACCAATCGAGGCGGTCGAGGCCTCCCGAGGCCGTATCACCGGAAACTCCGGCGTTGACGATCGTCACCGCAACAGTTTTGGCTTTTAGCGCCTCTGCGAGCTTCGAGGGGAAAGCGGCTTCCACAGGCAGCCCAAAGCCGGCACTGAGCGAGTCGCCGAGCGCCACAATCTTGATCGGGCGATCAGCCGCGTTGGCCGTAACACCCAGCGCCACTGCTCCCAACACTGTGAGGATTGCCCAAAGCGCAAGACGCTGGACCCGGACCGGGTTCCTCCCATATGAGCGGGGCTGCGAACAATGAGGTCTCATGACGAATAACTCTCAGGCGGCATCGGCCATCGTGCTTGCCGGTGTCAATCTCTCGCTCGGGCACGGGCCAGCCCGCGTTCATATCCTCAAAGACATTGACCTGAATATAGGCAGCGGCGAGGCAATTGGTCTGGTGGGTCCGTCGGGCTCGGGCAAATCGACGCTCCTGATGGTGATGGCGGGCCTCGAACGTGCCGATAGCGGCACGGTGACGGTTGCGGGCGTCAATCTGAACGCGCTCGATGAGGACGCGCTGGCCCGCTTTCGGGGGCGTCACATCGGCATCGTTTTTCAGTCGTTTCACCTCATCCCTACCATGACCGCACTAGAAAACGTGGCGGTCCCTCTTGAACTCGCTGGCACTGAAGATGCGCACGTACGGGCAGGCGACGAGCTTGCCGCGGTCGGCCTGAGCGAGCGGCTCCATCATTATCCGGCTGAACTCTCGGGCGGCGAGCAACAGCGCGTCGCAGTTGCGCGCGCGCTCGCACCCAATCCGCAGATCTTGGTTGCCGATGAGCCAACCGGCAATCTGGACGAAGACACAGGAAAACAGATCATCGATCTCCTATTTGAGGGACACGCCAAGCGCGGCACCACGCTGGTGCTGGTGACACATGATGCTGCGCTGGCTGCGCGTTGTGGACATGTGGTGCATCTGCGCTCCGGGCATCTCGACGGAGCGGGTTCGCCATGAGCGTAACGACGCTTGAAACCCCACGCGGCCGGCTGCTCCCGCTGCGTTTTGCGTTACGCGAATTGCGCGGTGGCCTACACGGATTCTACGTTTTCCTCGCTTGCATTGCGCTGGGGAGCATGGCGATCGCCGGCGTAGGCTCGCTGGCGGCCAGTCTCGCCGATGGACTTGCGCGCGAAGGCCGCGTCATCCTCGGCGGCGACCTGGCGTTCACCTTGATCCAGCGCGAAGCCGCCCCAAACGAGAACGTCTTCCTGCAAAGCCATGGGCAGGTGTCGAGCGCCGCGACGATGCGTGCGATGGCGCGTGCGGCGAACGGTCAAGCGACGCTGGTTGAAATGAAAGCCGTCGATTCCGCCTATCCTCTATTCGGCCGACCGGTGCTCGATCCGCCCGGCGCGCTTTCCCATGCACTGGCGCAGCACGACGGCATTTTCGGCGCTGTCGCCGACCCGACTCTGATGGCCCGTCTCGACATCAAGCCAGGCGCACGGCTGACGATTGGCAATGCCACCGTTGAAATCCGCGCAGCCCTGACGAGCGAGCCCGACAAGCTTGCCGGCGGCATCGGCTTCGGACCACGCCTGATGACGAGCCAAGATGCACTGCGTGCAACCGGACTTTTGCAGCCAGGCAGCCTTGTGCGATGGCACTACCGTCTGCGCCTTCCGGAAAATGATGCTTCTGATGCCGCCGCGAAGGCGGTCACTGCACAAGCCCGCGCGCAACTGCCGGAAGCCGGTTGGGACATCCGCGGTCGCAGCAATGCGTCACCGCAACTCGAACGCAATGTCGAGCGCTTTACGCAATTTCTCACGATCGTTGGCCTGACCGCGCTTCTGGTCGGCGGGGTCGGCGTCGGCAATGCTGTCAAAAGTCATCTCGACCGAAGGCGAGAAACGATTGCTACAATGAAGGCACTCGGGGCCAGCGGGCGGCGTGTGTTCGCGATCTATCTCACGCAGGTTCTATTGTTGGCGCTTGTGGGCGGCGCTATTGGCGTGACGCTCGGCGCGATCCTGCCATTTGCTATCTCATGGACATTCGGGGCCATCATCCCCTTGCCTCTCGTACCGGCATTGCACCCGGGGGAGCTGGCACTTGCGATGATCTATGGTCTGCTAACGGCGCTTGTCTTCGCACTTTGGCCTCTTGGACGCGCGCACGACGTGCCGGTCGCGGAGTTGTTCAGGGACATGGTTGCGCACCAGCCGCGCAGGCCGCGTCCGCGCTATGTCATCTTCACCGCCCTCGCAGTGGTCATTTTGGCGGTGTTCGCGGTGATGCTCGCCTATGACCGACGTGTCGCAATAATCTACGTCGTTACTGCCGCAGGCATATTCCTGCTGCTGCGAGTCGTCGCGGGCCTCTTGATGATGCTGGCAAGACGAGCGCCGCGGGCGCGATCAACCGAACTGCGCATGGCGGTGGCCAACATCCACCGGCCTGGCGCGCTGACGCCCACCATTGTCCTCTCGCTGGGCCTCGGAATCGCGCTGCTGATCACAGTGATCGAGATCGACGGCAATCTTCAACGGCAGTTTTCTAACGAGCTGCCAGCAAAAGCCCCTTCGTTTTATTTCCTCGATATCCCGGCCGATCAGTCCGAACCGTTCGGTGCTTTCGTGCGCGGGCAAGCGCCATCCGCAAAGTTGGAAGAAGTGCCGATGCTGCGCGGACGCATCATTTCAGCAGGCGGGACACCGGCCGAGAACATCAAGCCGAGAGACGACGCGGCCTGGGTGCTCCAAAGCGACCGGGGCATCACGTACGCGAATGAGATCCCTGCTGGCTCACGCCTGGTCGAAGGAAAATGGTGGGCTGCCGGTTATGACGGTCCGCCATTGGTGTCGTTCGAAAAGCGTATCGCCGATGGTTTGGGTCTCAAACTTGGCGATTCCATTGTCGTCAATGTGCTCGGCCGCAACATCACAGCAACGATCGCAAATATGCGCACGGTCGACTGGGAATCGTTGGGCATTAATTTCGTGATGGTCTTTTCACCAAATTCATTTCGTGGCGCACCGCACACACATCTCGCCACCCTCACCTTTCCCGGCGGCGGCACGCCAACGCAGGAAGCCTCTCTCATCGGCGCCGTGGCGCAAACATTTCCCACAGTCACCGCGGTTCGCGTGAAGGATGCTCTCGATGCGGTCGGGACTATCGTCGCCAACCTGGTGCTGGCAATTCGCGGCGCCAGCGCGATAACGCTGGTCGTGGCCGCACTTGTCCTTGGGGGCGCTCTCGCCGCCGGCCACCGCCATCGCGTCTATGACGCCGTGATCCTCAAAACGCTCGGCGCCACCCGCGGCCGGCTGCTCGGCGCATACAGCATCGAATACCTGTTGATCGGAGGAGCCACAGCGCTGTTCGGCGTGATCAGCGGCTCGCTCGCCGCCTGGTTGATTGTGGCTCAGCTGATGCACCTGTCCTTTGTCTGGTTGCCCTGGCCAGCCTTTACGGCCGCAGGCGCGGCGGTTCTGGTTACCGTCATCCTCGGGCTTGTGGGCACCTACGCGGCGCTAGGTCAAAAACCGGCCCCTATATTGAGGAATCTGTAGTTTTTGCGACATTCCGCCACGTGGCTGGGGGTTGCCATCCCAGCCTGGGACAGATCGGCTATAGTCACCGCAGCAGACGTTAACGATCCGCAATAGTGCGGGTCACCATCAAGGCATATCTGGCGCGAAGGCTAGCCAACCACTAGATTCGGCTCACGAGCGCGACGGCACCATGCCGGCGCGCATGACTTAGCCGGCCCAGCGCCGGAGCAAGAGAGAGGAAACTTCGATGTCGGACTACGACCGTAACGTAGCTGGCCGCGGCTTCAGTGGCGCCGCGCGTGCTATCGCGATCGATGCAGGCCTGCGCGCCTACATGATCCGCGTCTACAATTACATGGCAGCCGGCGTCGCTCTAACCGGCGTCGTCGCCTGGCTTACCTACAACGCCGCTGTCGTTACCGATACGGCTGGCCGCGTCACAGGACTGACGCCGTTCGGGCAAACCATCTTCAGCGGCCCACTGGCGATCGTGCTGTTCCTGGGCACGCTCGGTCTGGTGTTCTTCATGAGCTTCCGCATTAACAGCCTGCAGCCAAGCACAGCGCTCATGCTGTTCCTGGTCTATGCAGGATTGCTTGGGCTCATGCTGTCGTCGGTGTTTCTCGCTTATACCGGCGCATCCATCACCCGCACCTTCTTCATCTCGGCGGCATCGTTCGGTGCGCTGAGCCTGTACGGGTACACCACGCAGCGCGACCTCTCGCCGATGGGCTCGTTCCTCACGATGGGTCTGTTCGGCCTGATCCTCGCGATGGTCGTCAACATGTTCCTCAAGAGCAGCGGGCTCGACTTCGCGATCTCGGCGATCGGCGTGCTGATCTTTGCCGGGTTGACCGCTTGGGATACCCAGAAGATCAAGGAAATGTACAGCGCCAACGATGACGGCACCATTTCCGGCCGCAAGGCGGTCATGGGCGCGTTGACGCTCTATCTCGACTTCATCAACCTGTTCCTGTTCTTGCTCCGCTTTATGGGTGATCGGCGCTAACGCCCTGTTGGGCTAGCGCCGATAAACAATCTGGAACAGCCTTACTCGCGCCCTGGCCTCGTGCCGGGGCGTTTGTTTTTGCCTGGAGACGGGCTTGTCCCGGCTATTCACGTCTTGCTTAGTACGAGCGTAGGAAAACCCTGGATGCCCGCGACCGGCGCTGGCATGACGAATTTGCCATGACTGTCGCCATCCGCCCCGCGCACCCATCCGATATCCCCGTCATTACCCGTATTTATGCGCATGCCGTCGAACACGGCACCGCCTCGTTCGAACTCGCGGCACCGGATGAAACGGAAATGACGCGGCGGATGCAGCATTTATTGGACAACAATTTTCCTTATCTTGTGGCGGAAACCGCCGGCACGCTTTGCGGCTATGCCTATGCGGGGCCTTACCGTACGCGGCCGGCCTATCGATGGACGATCGGAAGATTCCGTTTACATCACGCCCGACCAGCACCGGCGCGGCGCCGGCCACGCGCTCCTTACAGCCTTGATCGAGGACTCTGAAGCGCGCGGCTTTCGCCAGATGGTCGCGGTGATCGGGGACTCGACAAAACAGGCAGCTTCAATCGGTCTGCACGAAGCCCTGGGCTTTCGTCACGTCGGCATTTTACAGGATGTCGGATACAAACATGGTCGCTGGCTCGATAGCTTGCTCATGCAGCGGACGCTTGGATCGGGTGGATCGACCAGCCCATAAGGTGGCACGCGACCTCACCCGCTCATTCCCGCGCAAGCGTGAATCCAGAGAACCGATCAAAAGCCGGATTTTCTGCTCTGGGTCCCCGCGTTCGCGGGGACGAGCGAAAGTTAGATCAACTCGCGACCAACGACAGCGAGCTGTCGATCGCGCGCAATACCCGCTCAAGCTCGTGACCACGGCGCACGATATGTCCCGTCGCTGAGATCACGCTGTATGCGCCCTGACGGCGTTCAAGCTTTGGATTTTTCTCAATGCGATAGAGCGGGACTTCCGAGGCTCTTCGAAACACCGAAAAGACCGCCCGGTCTTTCAGAAAATCGATGGCGTAGTCGCGCCATTCGCCTGCCGCGACCTTGCGGCCATAAAGGTCGAGAATGCGGTTAAGCTCGCGCCGGCTGAAACGTCACTTGGTTTGCGAGGGCGGATGCTGTGCGCACCGGGGTACCGCCCCCGAGGGACTGGCTTGGATCGATTTCGCCGGAACCGAACGTCATGCGGCGCCTCCTTTTGTGTGCTGGCGATGATCGCGCCGCTGAAGCCCGACGGCAAGAGCTTCATTCCGGCACGGTGTGACTGGAAAAGAGGCAAAACCCGGCTGGCGCCGATCACGAACTCGTTAAAAGCTCCCACAATAACGCCCAATTTCCGTCAATCGCCGGTCACGCTGGATTGGGATAACAGCACCGTTGCCTCAAGGCCCGGTCCGGTACGAGCGCCGGATTCCTCAGCCCCCCAGCCCCCCGGGGTTCGATCGGCCGGGCCAGTTGAGTTCCGCGTACGGTTCAATCCCCTAATGCCTTCGGGCCGGCTTATTGCCGGCCCGATTTTTTTGCGTCTAACAAAATTAGATGTTCAGTTTGCCGAAGCTGTGCAGCAGCTCGTCGATGCGCTGCCGAGCATTAATCCGGGTTTGGCAGCTACACCGCCCTGCACTATGACGTCGAGCCGATCGATGTCTTTGAGCGAGTACTCGCCCTTCGGAAGCTCGGCCAGCGGCACGCTGAATGTTTGCGCTTTGCCGTTCCAGTCGCCGAGCTTCACCCAGCGGCGCACGACGTTGTGGTAGGTCAACGTATGGTCGCGGTTTTCGCCACGTCCGATTTCAACCGAAACTTTGCTGCTCACCGGGCAGAGCCAGACTTCGGCGCTCGGCTGTTCTTCCTTGGCGGCAGGCACGTTCACCGTTACCTTGCCGTCGGCAATGGACATGGCCACTGGCAACGCGAGCACGCCGGGATTGCGCCGCGTCTGCGCGATCGCTTTTTCGATTGCCGCCTTGTCGCTACCGAGCACATGGACGACGCCATTGACCACGACCTGCGGCGTATAGACCTCGCGGTCACCGCGTGCTTCGGCATAGGCGCGCTGCCGATCTGAATGGCCATGCAACGCCAGCGTGTCTTTCCAGCCGAGATAGTCCCAGTAGTCGACCGGCAGACTCATGGTCAGCAATGAGGGGTCGCGCGACAGCTCACCGAGCAATTTGTCGGCGGCCGGACAGGATGAGCACCCTTGGCTGGTGAAAAGCTCAATGACGGCTCGCGGCTCGGCGAAGCGCAGACGTAGCCGTAGAGGTACAAATGATAGCGATAGCGAAGGTGACTTGGCGATAGTTCATATCGATACCGCAATCCCTTGCCCCGCCCGCGACTTATAGAGGGCTCGGCCGATCACCCGCTACTCACTTCGCAGTGAGCAGCCTAAAGGTTGACCGTTAACGGAATTGCCGGTCAACCTGCCAATTGCCGCAGGACAAACTGCAAAATACCGCCATTCTTGAAGTAATCGAGCTCGTCCAAGGTATCGATGCGACAGATCAGCGGCACCCGCTTGAGGGTCCCGTTGCCGGAAACGATCTCGGCGATCAGCCGCTGATGCGGTTTGAGTTCGCCGTGCAGACCGCGGATCGTGACCTGCTCGTCCCCTTTTAGGCCGAGCGACTGCCAGGAAGTTCCTTCTTCGAATACTAATGGCATCACGCCCATGCCAACCAGGTTCGAACGGTGGATGCGTTCGAAAGACTGCGCGACCACCGCACGGACGCCGAGCAGCACTGAGCCTTTGGCCGCCCAGTCGCGCGAAGACCCGCTGCCGTATTCCTTTCCGGCGAAAACAACCAGCGGCACCCCGTCAGCCTTGTATTTCATTGCAGCGTCGTAGATCGGCATGCGCTGCTTGGAGGGGTAATGAATGGTGACCCCGCCTTCGACTCCCGGCACCATCTGGTTCTTGATGCGAATGTTCGCGAAGGTGCCGCGCATCATCACTTCGTGGTTGCCGCGGCGCGTGCCGTATTGATTGAAATCGGCCGGCTTGACCTTGTGGCCCACCAGATATTTTCCCGCCGGCGAGTCGACCTTGATCGAGCCCGCCGGGGAAATGTGGTCAGTGGTGATTGAGTTCGAGCAGCAGGGCAAGCACGCGCGCGTCGACGATGTCTTCGAGCGGCTTGGGGTGACGGCCCATCCCGACGAAGTATGGCGGGTTCTGCACATAAGTGGACTTCTTGTCCCAGTCGTAGGTCATGCCGCCTTTGACGCTGATCTTGCGCCACAGCGCATCACCCTTAAACACGTCGGCATATTTTTTGGAGAAGATCTGCTTGGTGATATTCTTGGCGACGAATTCGCCGATTTCCTTGTTCGACGGCCAAATATCTTTCAGGAAGACTTTCTTGCCCTTCTGATCGATGCCGATCGGTTCTTTCGCAAGATCGATATTCAATCGAGCCTGCGATTGCGTAGGACACGACGAGCGGCGGCGAAGCAAGATAGTTTGCGCGCACGTCGGCGTTGACGCGGCCTTCGAAGTTGCGGTTTCCCGACAACACTGCCGCGGCCACCAGATCGTTATCGTTGATTGCCTTGGAATTCTCAGGCGGCAGTGGACCCGAATTGCCGATGCAGGTCGTGCAGCCGAAGCCGACGAGGTTGAAGCCGAGCTTGTCGAGATCCTTTTGCAGTCCGGACTTTTCGAGATATTCGCCGACGACCTGCGAGCCGGGCGCGAGCGACGTTTTCACCCACGGCTTGGTCTCCAAGCCTCTCGCTGCAGCCTTGCGGGCTAGCAGCCCAGCGCCAATCATGACATTCGGATTGGACGTGTTGGTGCAGGATGTGATCGCGGCGATCACCACATCGCCGTGGCCCAAATCGTAGTTCTTTCCCGGAACCTTTACGCGCTTTTTTGCCTCGTCGCTTTTGCCGAATTCCTTGTCCATCGAAACGGCAAAGCCGGCTTTTACTTCCTTCAAGGCAACGCGGTCCTGCGGGCGTTTTGGGCCTGCGAGCGAAGGCTCGACTGAACCCAGCTCCAGCTTGAGGATGTCGGTGAACATCGGATCAGGCGTTGTCTTCACGCGGAACATGCCCTGCGCCTTGGCATAGGCGGCGACGAGAGCGACGAGCTCGGCCGGGCGCGCGGTGTCTTTCAGGTAGCGAATGGTATCGTCGTCGATTGGAGAGAATCCGCACGTCGCGCCATATTCTGGCGACATATTGCCGAGCGTCGCACGATCGGCGATTGTCAGATGCGCGAGACCCGGGCCAAAAAACTCGACAAACTTGCCGACGACGCCGCGCTTGCGCAGCATCTCGGTGACGGTCAGCACCAGGTCCGTGGCTGTAACACCCTCTTTCAATTTTCCGGCAAACTTGAAACCGATGACTTCGGGTAGCACCATCGACAACGGCTGGCCGAGCATCGCGGCTTCCGCCTCGATGCCACCGACGCCCCAGCCAAGCACGGAAAGGCCGTTCACCATCGTGGTGTGTGAATCGGTGCCGACCACCGTATCGGGATAGGCAACGTCCATAGTGGCGGCCTTGCCGTCGGCCTTCACCTTGTCCTTGCGATGCCAGATAACGCGGGACAGATATTCGAGATTAACCTGATGGCAGATGCCGGTGCCCGGAGGCACTACGCTGAAATTGTCGAACGAGCGCTGCGCCCATTTCAGGAATTTGTAGCGTTCCTGATTCTGCCGATACTCTTCCTCGACGTTCTTTTTAAAGGCGGTGTTGCTGCCGAAGAACGTCACCGCAACCGAATGATCGATGACCAGATCGACCGGCACCTGCGGATTAATTTTCTTGGGATCGCCACCAAGATGTTTCATGGCGTCGCGCATGGCCGCAAGATCGACCACCGCCGGTACGCCGGTAAAATCCTGCATCAGCACGCGCGCTGGACGAAATGCGATCTCCCGGTCTGAAGTCTTGGTCTTGAGCCACTCCGCAACCGCTTTGATGTCATCCTTGGTCACCGTGCGCCCGTCTTCGTTGCGCAGCAGATTTTCCAGAAGCACCTTCATCGAGAACGGCAGGCGAGAAATGCCCTTGAGACCGTTTCGCTCGGCGGTTGGAAGGCTGAAATAGGCGTAGCTTTTGCTACCAACCTGCAGGGTCTTGCAGCATCTAAAGCTGTCGAGCGAAGTCATATCGGCTGTTTCCATTCCCGGCCGGTGCACCGGCGCTGGTTCGGACTAAGCTTTTGGCAAGACTATGTTTTTCTCGCTGGTAAGACTTGCGTCCGAATCCAAATTACGTAACGTCGCAAGTCGGGGCTTATAAGGTCTTTTCGCGTCCGACGCTATATTGACCGGGGAACAACGCAAAAAATGCTCAGAATACCGGGGTTTTTGGCGACTGATCGCACCGTTCCGACCCCTTCAAAACCGCTGCGGCACCCGTGATGCAACTCCAGGCCGATGGACTGACCTGTCACCGCGGGGGACGCGAAATCTTCCGGGACCTGAGTTTTAGTCTGTCCGCTGGTGAAGCGATGGTGGTGACCGGGCGCAACGGTGCTGGCAAATCCTCCCTGCTGCGCATGATCGCCGGGCTCGTCAGAATAGCCGGAGGGCGATTGGCCCTGCAGGGCGGCCAATTGGACACGCCGCTTTCCGAGCAGGCGCATTATCTCGGCCATCACGATGCCATGAAGCCCGGACTGTCTGTGGGCGAAAATCTGCAATTCTGGGCCGACTACTTCGGTGCAGGAGCCGGCGTTGCCTCCGCCCTAGCGGCCGTTGACCTTGCGCTTCTCGCCGGTCTTCCCGCTGCTTATTTGTCGGCTGGCCAACGGCGGCGACTCTCCATTGCCCGCCTCGTCGCCGTGCCAAGGACGATCTGGCTTCTCGATGAGCCGACCTCGACGCTGGATGCGCCGTCGCAAAAAACACTCGCCGAGTTGATGCGGGGACATCTCGCCGGTGGCGGGATGATTGTTGCTGCTGCCCACGGACCAATCGGTCTTGAACGTGCACGCGAGCTGAAACTGGGTCCAGGATGAGCGCTTTCACCGCGCTTCTCGTTCGCGATATGCGGCTGGCGGTCCGCGTCGGCGGCGGTGCATTTATGGGCGCGCTGTTTTTCTTGATCGTCGTCGCCATGATGCCATTTGCCATCGGCCCGGATCTGGCGCTGCTTGCGCGCATTGGACCGGCAATTCTTTGGCTCGGCGCGTTGCTCGCGAGCCTCCTCGCACTCGACCGCCTGTTTGCCACCGATTACGAGGATGGCTCGCTCGATCTTTTGATGATGGGTCCCTTGCCGCTCGAGTTGTCCGTTGCAACAAAAGCCATTGCGCATTGGCTCACGACCGGCTTGCCACTCGTCGTGATCGCGCCGGTGCTCGGGCTGATGCTCAATGTTGAATTGCATGCTATGGGCTGGCTCGCGCTGACACTTCTTGCCGGAACGCCCGCACTCACGTTCATCGGAGTCATTGGCGCTGCATTGTCTGTGGCGTTGCGTCGCGGTGGGCTGCTGCTTGCAGTCCTGGTGTTGCCACTCACCGTTCCGGTTCTAATTTTCGGCGTAGCCGCCGCGAATGCCGCGATCACCGGGCCCACGCCGTTCGGCCCACCTTTTACCATTCTTTGTGCGCTAAGCTTGGCAAGCTTGGTGCTCGGCCCGATTGCCGCAGCGGCGGCCCTGCGCCATGGACTTGAATGACATGATAAGAGACTGCCGATGCCAGTGATCAATCTCGCCAATCCGACGCGCTTCCTGAGCATCGTCAACCGCGTGCTGCCGTGGCTTGCGGCTGCGACGATCATTGTTCTCGCACTCGGCCTGTTCCGCGCGATCAACGCGCCCGACGACTACCAGCAAGGCGCCACCGTGAAGATCATGTTCTTGCACGTTCCGGCAGCGTGGCTCGGCATGTTCGGTTGGGGAGTCATGTGTGCCGCTGCGCTTGGCACGTTGGTGTGGCGCCACCCGCTCGCGGACGTTGCCGGCAAGGCGGCAGCCCCGATTGGAGCGGCGTTCACATTTATCTGTCTGGTGACCGGTTCGCTTTGGGGCCGCCCGACCTGGGGCACCTATTGGGTTTGGGACGCGCGGCTGACATCGATGCTCGTCCTTTTACTTTTGTACTTTGGCGTGCTCGCACTTTATTGGACCGCCGAAGAGCCGGGACGCGGCGCGCGCGCGGCCGCAATTCTGTCATTGGTCGGCGCGGTGAATTTGCCGATCATCAAATTTTCGGTCGATTGGTGGAACACATTGCACCAGCCAGCCTCGGTGTTCCGCATGGGCGGATCGACCATCGATCCGGCGCTCCTCAGCCCGCTGCTTATTATGGCGTTTGCCTTCACGCTTTTGTTCATCACGCTGCATCTCGCAGTCATGCGGAACGAAATATTGCGCCGGCGGGTGCGCAGCATGCGTTTGATGCAGGCGCAAGAATTAGCCGAAGCCCACTCATGAATTTGGGACCGCACGCCGATTTCATCATCGCCGCCTATGCGGTGACCGCATTCCTGATCGCCGCATTGGTTGCCTGGGTGCTGCTCGACTATTCGGCGCAGCGGCGCATTCTGGGCGATCTCGATGACCGCGGCGTCACGCGCCGCGCGCAGCGCAAGGCCGGATCATGAGCACCGCCTCGCGCGAGGGCTCCGGCAAGAAGCCGCGTAACATCCTCATTTTGTTGCCACTCATCGCATTTCTCGCTTTAGCAGCGCTGTTTTTTTACCGGCTCGGGACCGGCGACCCGTCGCGGATTCCTTCGGCGCTGATCGGCCGCCCCGTGCCGCCGACCGACCTGCCGCCGCTGCAAGGCCTTGAACGCGCCGGGAACGCCGTACCGGGCATCAATAACGCGACATTCCAGGGCACTGTCACTCTGGTGAATGTATGGGCATCGTGGTGCGTTCCCTGCCACGACGAAGTGCCATTTCTCGATCAACTGTCCAAGGACAAGCGGATCCAGCTGGTGGGCATCAACTATAAAGACGCACCGGATAACGCCCGGCGCTTCCTCAACCGCTACGGCAATCCTTTTGCCGCGGCCGGGCGTGACGAGGCCGGCCGCACGTCGATCGACTGGGGAGTCTATGGCGTGCCGGAAACATTCCTGGTCGGCCGGGACGGGCGCATCGCCTACAAACTTGTCGGCCCAATTACCGTAGAAAATCTGACGACGACGCTGGGACCGGAAATCGAAAAGGCTTTGCGCTAGTTCTTTTTCTCGATGCTGTATTTGCTGAGCAGCGGAACTTGTAGCGCGGCAAATAGAAATGTCAGCGGAACGACGCCGAACAATTTGAAGCTCACCCAAAAGTCTGTCGTCTGCGTACGCCAGACCATCTCGTTCAAGACCGCAAGAGCGAAGAAGAACAGCGCCCAACGCCAGGTGAGCTTGCGCCAGCCCTCTTCGCTAAGATGGAAGACGGAATCAAACACCATTCCGAGCAAAGGCTTGTTGAACGCCAGGCCGCCAAGAAGCGTGCCGCCGAACAGAACGTAAATAATTGTCGGCTTGAGCTTGATGAACAGCTCGTCGTGCAAAATGAGCGTCAAACCGCCGAACACCAACACAATGACGGCGGTAACCAACGGCATAATAGCAACGTGTTTTGTCAACACGTAGGAAACCACCAGCGCGATCAGAATCGCAGCCATGAACGCGCCCGTCGCGACATAGATTCCCAACTTTGCGTTTGCGGCAAAGAACAACACCAGCGGCCCGATATCGAGCACCAGCTTAAGAAATGGATTAAGTTGTTTCTTTTTCACCATGCGTTTTCTGCACCTATGAATTTAAATTGACGATCGCTCGGGCAAAGTCGCGCGCAGTGAATGGAGCAAGATCGTCTACCGCTTCACCAACGCCAATAAAATGCACGGGTAGACCAAACTTGGCGGCAATCGCAACCAATATCCCACCGCGTGCGGTACCATCGAGTTTGGTCATCACCAAACCGGTCACCCCCGCGATCTTGCCGAAAATCTCGACCTGGCTGAGCGCGTTCTGGCCGACTGTCGCATCGAGCACCAGGAGGACAGCATGTGGCGCAGTCGGCTCGACCTTGCGCATGACACGCACCATTTTTTCCAGCTCGCCCATCAGCTCGGCGCGATTCTGCAGCCGGCCGGCTGTGTCAACCAACAGGACTTCGATGCCTTGCGCTTTTGCAGCGGCAATCGCATCAAACGCAAGGCCCGCCGCGTCGGCACCGGGCTCGCGCGCCATAACGCTCGCGCCGGTGCGATCACCCCAGATTTTTAGTTGATCGATCGCGGCGGCGCGGAATGTGTCGCCGGCCACCAGCATCGTGCTCTTTCCTTGCGCTTGGAAGTGAGCAGAAAGTTTGCCGATAGTTGTCGTCTTACCGGAACCGTTGACGCCAGCGACAAGGATGACGAATGGCCGCGCCATTATTTCAAGCGGCTTGGCAACTGGCGCGAGAACTTTCTCTATCTCGTCGGCCAGCACGGCCTTAACCCCGTCCGGCGTCAATCCTTTCTCGTAGCGGCCTTCCCCCAGGATACCGGCGATGCGGGCGGCAAATTCAGGCCCGAAATCGGCGCGGATCAATTCGCTTTCTAAATCGGCAATCGTTTCGGGATCGAGCTTGCGCTTCGACACCAGATCGACGATCGGGGCGCCCAGCGACGACGACGTTCGCTTGAGACCGCCGCTCAAGCGCTGCCACCAGCTCCCGCCTTGTGTACTGTCGTTCATGCTGCGCCCGTGATAGCGGTTTCGGCATGACACCGGAAGAGATGCTCGGCCGCCTTCTTTATCGCGATGGGCTGATGCTGGTCGTCGACAAGCCGGCAGGATTGCCCGTGCATCGCGGCCCTAAGGGTGGCGATGCTTTTGAAGACTATTTCGACGCGCTGCGTTTCGGTTTGCCGCGCGCACCGGCGCTGGCCCACCGGCTCGACCGCGATACAACGGGCTGCCTTGTGCTCGGCCGTCATCGCAAGGCGCTGGCGCTGCTCGGTAAGCTGTTCAAGCAGGGTAAAGTCGGCAAATGCTATTGGGCCGTCGTCGAAGGCGCGCCCGAAGCCGATGAAGGTCGGATCGATATTCCGCTCTCAAAACGCGACGAGGCGCGCGGCTGGTGGATGAAGGCGGACAGCCAAGGGCTTCCGTCATCAAGCACCTGGACGGTGATGGGCCGCGGAGAAGGCCTCTCATGGCTCGCGCTCGAGCCATTGACCGGCCGTACGCATCAACTGCGCGTCCACTGCGCCGAAATGGGATGGCCGATTGTCGGTGACAATATCTATGGCAGCGCGCCGCGCACAGGAGGGCCAGCGTTGCAGCTTCATTCACGCAACGTGACTGTGCCGATTTCCAAAAACAAACCGCCGGTCAAAGTGACTGCGCCGATCCCGGAATCGATGCGCGAGACGCTCACCGCGTGCGGCTGGAGCGGCGAGGCTCAATAAAGCATCGCCTTGATTTTCTCGGGCGCCTCGCGATCGTAAGTTTCGCCGCCCATCTTTCCCTGACTGAGTTCGGCAATGATGGTGCCGGTCGACGGCAGGCTCTTGCGATCGACCTTGGCCGCTTCATCCCAGAGCTTCGAGCGCACGATCGCCTTCGAGCAGTGGAAGAATATGCTCTCAATATGCACCACAAGCACGCAGCGTGGTAGCTTTCCATTGACCGCGAAGCGCTGCATCAATTCCGGATCGATCGAAATCGAGGCGCGCCCATTGACCCGCAAAGTTTCGCCGACACCGGGAATAAGGAACAGGAGCGCAATGCGCGGGTCGCGCACAATGTTTCGGAAACCGTCGATGCGATTGTTGCCAGGGCGATCGGGAATCGCGAGCGTCTTGTCGTCGAGAATATGGACAAAGCCGGGCGCATCGCCCTTGGGCGAACAGTCGAGGCCTTCGGGTCCCGATGTCGCCACGGTAACGAACGGTGCCGCTTCGATCAGCTTTCGGTACCCGTCATTGATGTGATCGATCTCCTTGATGACCGAGGCCCCCATCTTTTCGCCGTAGAGTGACTGGAGCTGCTCGATGGTCGTGATCAGATGTTCGCGGTAGCCCATCGTTTCATTCCCCTATGCGGCCAAGAGATGCCGGCCATCATGCGCCGTGATCGTGAGATCGAGAATAGTACCAGGCCGGACCGACGGCGGGAGCCGCACCGGCATGAATTGCTCTGTGCGCCCGACTGAGCGCAGTTCCGCGAGGACGGTGCGGCGGCCGCCGATTTCACGATCGAGAGAGCCGCGGAGTGCCGTCTCACCCTTTTCTCGCAAGCGGTGAGCCCGATGCTTGATAATGTCGCGATCAAGCTGCGGCATGCGCGCCGCCGGCGTGCCGGGGCGCAACGAAAACGGAAAAACGTGAAGCTGGCTCAATCCGCATTCGTCGACCAGCTCGAGCGAACGCGCAAACATCTCTTCGCTTTCGGTGGGAAAGCCGGCGATGATGTCGGCGCCGAAGGCGACATCGGGGCGCAGCCGCCGGACCTGTTCACAAAACGCAATCGCATCCTGACGCGAGTGCCGACGCTTCATGCGCTTGAGGATCATGTCGTCACCCGACTGCAGCGATAAATGCAAATGCGGCATCAGACGCGGCTCTGCGGCGAGCGCGTCGAGTAAATCGGCATCGGCTTCCACCGAGTTCGATCGAAGAGAGTCTCAAGCGCACGAGCTCCGGCACGTCCTTGAGAATTCGCTTCACCAGGGCACCGAGACGCGGTGCTCCGGGCAAACTGGCGCCGTAGCTTGTGATATCGACGCCAGTGAGAACGATCTCGCGATAACCGTTCTCAACCACGCGTCGCGCTTGCGCGACGACGTCGTCCATCGGCAGTGAGCGTGAATTGCCGCGACCAAACGGGATAATGCAGAAAGTACAGCGATGGTCGCAGCCGTTTTGGACCTGCAGAAAGGCGCGCGTGTGGCCTTCAATCCGGTCAATGACGTGCGGCCGCATCGCCTTCGCCATCATAATGTCGGACACGGCGATTTTGTCGCCCTTCGCCCAGGCTTCGGCGTCGAATTTGTCCTCATTGCCGATGACGCGATCAACTTCGGGCATCGCGCCAAAGGTGTTTGCTTCTGTCTGCGCCGCACAGCCGGTAACGACGATCCGTGCGTCGTCTCGTTCGCGCCGTATGCGGCGAATGGTCTGCTTTGCTTGGCGAACCGCCTCCGCCGTCACCGCGCACGTATTCACAATGACCGTATCGCCGAGACCTGCCGCAACCGCTTCGCGCCGGATCACTTCCGACTCGTAGATATTCAGGCGGCAGCCAAACGTGATGACGTCCACGCTCATGGCGCATCCGCCCTGGCAAATAGTGCGGGGTCGAAGCGGCCCTTGAACTCGAATTCCACCGGCCCTGTCATGAGCACATGGTCGTCCTTTTCGCACCACTCGATCGTAAGCTCACCGCCCGGCAGGGTCACTCTCACCTTGCGATCGGTGCGCCGGAGCCGCGCCGCGGCAACAGCAGCCGCGCAGGCAGCCGAACCACATGCTTTGGTCAATCCGGCGCCACGCTCCCACGTGCGGATAACGATATGATCACGCGCGGTAATATGCGCGAGCGTGATGTTGGCGCGCTCCGGAAAAATTGGATGATTTTCCAGCAGTGGACCCAAGCGCGCGAGATCATGCGCGTTCACATCGTCGACCCAGAAGATCGCATGAGGATTCCCCATGTTCACGACGGAAGGCGAGTGCAGTACCGGCTTGTCGATCGGCCCAATCTGTAATTCGATGGCGCGTGTATCGCGGAATTCTTCCGCCAGCGGAATCTCGTTCCACTTGAAGCGTGGCGGTCCCATATCGACCGTAAACAGTCCATCGGCACTTTTCCAACAGTTGAGCAAGCCTGCCGTTGTCTCGAAACTGAGTGACTCTTTTCCGGTTTCCTTCGCCACCAGATCGGCCACGCAGCGCATGCCATTGCCGCAAGCGCCGGCCTCCGAGCCGTCGTTATTATAAATGCGAATGAATGCGTCGGTACCCGGCGTACGAGGCGGATAAAGCGCCATAAGTTGATCGTAGGGCACGGCATCTGGCCGCGCCGCCGCGCGCGCTTCTTCCGCCACGATCTTGCCTCCGCTCGAACGTAGATCGACCACGACGATTTCGTTGCCGACGCCGTTCATCTTCACGAAGGACTGATTGGCGAGAGCGCCCATATTTGCTTTGCCCGGGTTCCGCCCGGTTTATATGGCGAATAAACGCGGATTGACCAGAGGGCATGCTAGAATGCGCAGCAATGCTGGCGAATCGCCGGACCGCCGCAACCGACGGAGAACCGTGATGTCGCCCCTACAGGTCGCCGCGGCCGTGATCGCTTTAGCATTCGCTATTGCGATGTACCCGGCTGCCGCGCAAAGTCCTGCGCCTAAACCAAGCGTCAACGAGACAATGCCGCCCGCGCCGCCGATCGCTGGCCCGGCTTCGCCCTCACCCCTGCAGCCTGGCGACGCCTTTGGCGAGCAGGTGACACTCCCGGAGCGCACAATCGTTTACATTACGGGTCACAGCAATTGGGACACTGCTTTTGATACCTTGGTCGACGCATTCAAATCGTTGAACGAATATCTCGACAAGCAAGACATTAAACCGGTGGGTTCCGCGCTCACGATCTATACACAGACGGATGACACCGGATTTTCATTCAAGGCCGCACTGCCTGTCGTGCAGGCGCCGAAAGACCCCCCGAAAGGCGACATCGGTATCGGTCCGGCGCCATCCGGTCGGGCGTTAAAATTCGTCCATCGTGGCTCATACGACGCCATGGATTCGACCTACGAAGCGATTACCAATTTTCTCGACGACAAACAGCTCGAAGCCAAAGACCTTTTCATCGAGGAATATGCCACCGACCCGGTGAAAACGGCGCCCGACAAATTGGTGGTCAACGTATTCGTCCCGGTGAAATAATGATGTCGCTCGCACGTGTTCTTTTCGCTGCATTCGGAATTATCATCGCATTGGCGCCCGCGCGCGCCGACGACAAGCTCGTAACAGTAACCGGTGAAGCTACAATTGCCGTCGCGCCGGACGCCGCTGTCATTCGCATCGGCGTCACCAGCCAGGAAAAGACTGCGCGCGAGGCAAGCGAAGCAAACGCGAAACAAATGACGACTGTCCTTGCCGCCATCAAAGACAACGGCATCGCCGATCGCGACATTCAGACTTCGCGGTTATCGCTACAACCGCAATACGATCCGAACAAAGCCGGCACCGCCCGTCTGACCGGCTTCCAGGCTAACAATCAGGTTACGGTGAGGATCCGCGATGTCGACAAATTGCCCGCGCTTCTCGATCGCGCCATCGCAGCTGGAGCGAATGAAATGTCCGGGATCGAATTCGTGGTGTCTGAACAGTCGAAGTTGCTCGACCAGGCACGCAACGACGCGGTAACCGACGCCCACCGCAAAGCCGAGCTCTTCGCGAGGGCAGCCGGCGCCAAGCTTGGTCATGTCGTCGCGATTACAGAAGAAGGCTCGGTTGCCCCGCCGCGGCCAATGCAGGCCCTGCGCGCCAGCGCGGCTCCGATTGCCCCTGGCGAGCAGACCCTAAGGGCGATGGTCACCGTTAGCTATGAATTGACGCCCTAAATCAGCCTCATCTTGACTTGAATGTGGCGCGACCCTAGGTTCCCGCCGCTCTCGATAGAGACGTGGAATTCCAACTTCGCCGCCCGGTCCAACACGAGACCGGAGGCCATCGCCCGACAGCGCAATGCGCCCTCGGGCGCAAAGGTGTTTGCAGACTGATGTTCGACAGCCTGTCGGAAAAACTTGGCGGCATCCTCGACCGCCTCACACGTCGCGGCGCTCTCAGTGAGGCCGATGTCGACGCGGCGCTTCGCGAGGTTCGCCGCGCGCTGCTCGAAGCCGACGTCGCGCTCGACGTAGCGCGGGCCTTCACCGACGGCGTGAAGAAGCAGGCCGTCGGCGTGGAGGTCATGAAGTCGGTCACGCCTGGCCAGATGGTCGTGAAAATTGTGCACGACCAGCTCGTGGCTACGCTCGGCGCCGACAGCCAGCCGATTGATCTTAATGCCGCGCCACCGGTCGCCATCATGATGGTGGGCCTGCAAGGCTCAGGCAAAACCACCACCACCGCCAAACTCGCGAAGCGCTTGACCGATCGGCAGCGCCGCAAAGTCCTGATGGCTTCGCTCGACGTCCGCCGTCCGGCCGCGATGGAACAACTCGCCGTTCTTGGGCGTGATACGCAAATCGACACGCTACCGGTTGTCCAGGGGCAAACGCCGCCACAGATCGCACGCCGCGCCATCGAAGCCGCCAGGCTTGGCGGCTACGACGTCGTGATGCTCGATACTGCCGGCCGCACCACGCTCGACGATGCGATGATGTCCGAGGCCGCCGAGATTAAACGCGCGGTCAATCCGCACGAGGTGCTGCTGGTCGCCAACTCGCTGACTGGGCAGGATGCGGTCAATCTCGCGCGCTCATTCGACGAACGCGTCGGTCTTTCCGGTATTGTGCTCACCCGTGTTGATGGTGATGGCCGCGGTGGCGCCGCGCTTTCTATGCGTGCCGTCACCGGCAAGCCGATCAAGTTGATCGGCACCGGCGAAAAGCTCGATGCGCTCGAGGAATTCGACGCCGCCCGTATCGCGGGCCGCATCCTGGGCATGGGCGACATCGTCGCGCTGGTGGAAAAGGCGGCCGCCAATATCGATGCCGAGAAGGCGATCCGCACCGCCGAGAAAATGCGCAAGGGTGCATTCGACCTGGGCGACTTACGCGAGCAGCTCACGCAGATGCAGGCCATGGGTGGACTTGGCGGCCTGATGGGAATGCTTCCCGGCGTCGGGAAGATGAAGAACCAACTCGCGGCCGCCAATCTCGACGAAAATGTCATCAAGCGGCAAATCGCAATTATCAATTCGATGACGGCCCGGGAACGGCGCAACCCTGACATCCTCAAGGCGAGCCGCAAAAAACGCATCGCCTCGGGTTCCGGCACGACACCCGAGCACATCAACAAACTTTTGAAAATGCATCGCGGCATGGCGGACATGATGAAGATGATGGGAAGCGCCAAGCGCGGACCGCTTGCAGGCCTGGCGCAGGCCATGGGTTTCGGCGGCGGAATGCCGTCGCCAGAGCAAATGGCAGAAATGGCGAAGCAGATGCCCGGCGGACAATTGCCGGCAGGCATGCCCGGCCTTCCGCCGACCATGCCGAAGTTGCCACCAAATATGCCGGGGTTGCCGGGCCTCGGTGGAAAATTTCCTGGATTGCCGGGCGGTTTCCCGCCTGGACTCGGAAAGAAGAAGTGAACAACGACCAATAGAGTGAGAAAGGACTAAAAGAATGTCTCTCGTTATCCGTCTTGCCCGCGCGGGCACCAAGAAGCGGCCAGTCTATCATATCGTCGTTGCCGACAGTCGGGCGCCGCGCGACGGCCGGTTCATCGAACGGCTTGGCTATTTCAATCCGTTGCTGCCCAAGGAAAAGGCCGAAAGGCTCAAGCTCGATCTCGAGAAGGTGCAAGCGTGGATGAAGAAGGGTGCGCAACCCTCCGACCGCGTCATGCGCTTCCTTGACGCCGCCGGAATCATGAAACGTCCGAAACGCAACAATCCTGAGAAGGCGGTCCCGCGCAAAGAGCGCAAGGCCAAGGAAGAAGACGCGACCAAGGCCAAGGAAGCCGGCGACGCTGCCGCCAAAACCGCTGCGACCGCTAAGGCTAATGAAAAGGCTGCCGCAGATAAGGCGGCCGCGGCAAAACCGGCAGAAGCGCCGGCAGCGAGCTAAGGCTCGCTGCGCCTCGCCGTGGCCGACCGCATTTGCGTTGCCCGTATCGGTGCCGCACACGGCGTCCGCGGCGAGGTAAAGCTGTGGTCGTTCACTGAAGAACCAGCCGCGGTCGCGAATTATGGCCCGCTGGATACGCTTGATGGCAAGCAGCGCTTCGAGATTGAAGCGCTACGCCCTGTGAAAGATCACTTCGTCGCGCGTATCGCCGGCGTCACCGACCGCGAGGCGGCAGAAAAACTTCGCAACCTCGAACTGTATATTTCGCGTGCGCGCCTGCCGGAAATCGAAGAGGAAGACACTTTCTACCATGCTGACCTGATCGGGCTCGACGTCGTGACGCCGGACGGAATGCAATTTGGCACCGTGCACGCGCTGCATAATTTCGGCGCCGGCGACATCATCGACATCGTACCCGTTGGCGGCGGTGATCACCTCATGTTGCCATTCAATGAGCAGACGGTTCCCAAGATCGATCTTGCGGCAAAGCAGATCGTGGTCGTACCCCCGGCGGAGACCGAGTAGCCATGTGGCGCGCCAGCGTACTGACAATATTTCCGGAAATGTTTCCGGGCCCACTGGCGAGAAGCCTCGCCGGTAAAGCGCTTACCTCGAGCATCTGGTCGCTCGATACGACCGACATTCGTGCGCATGCGACCGACAAGCACCGCACAGTCGACGACACACCAGCGGGCGGCGGGCCTGGAATGGTGATGAAAGCGGACGTGCTCGCGCACGCGCTTGATGCAATCCCGCACGACACACGCCCTCGGCTGCTGATGAGCCCGCGCGGTGCACCGCTGACGCAAGCGCGCGTGGCGCAGTTGGCGCACGGGCTCGGCATTGTCATTATCTGCGCCCGCTTCGAGGGCGTCGACGAGCGTTTGATCAAAGCGCGTCGCCTGGAGGAAGTCTCGCTCGGCGATTTTGTACTGTCCGGCGGTGAAATCGCCGCCTTGGCCTTGCTTGATGCTTGCGTTCGATTGCTGCCCGGCGTCATGGGCAAGGAAGCTTCCGCCGCGGAGGAAAGTTTCTCCGCCGGCCTGCTCGAATATCCGCAATACACCCGGCCGCCAGTATTCGAGGGCGAACCCATCCCGGAGGTGCTGACCTCCGGCGACCACAGCAAAATTAGGGCCTGGCGGGAGGCACAGGCCGAAAGGCTCACGGCCGAGAGACGCCCCGACCTCTGGGCGGCCTACAATGCGCAGAAAAAGCCAGAAAAAGAGCCAAAATCCAAAGGGTGACAAGCCGGAAGCTTTGTAATACAAGCTCGCCAACCCATTCAGACCAGATCATGACCGCGCGCCGGTTGCTGGCGCT
The DNA here is from genome assembly GCA_963722125.1 of uncultured Alphaproteobacteria bacterium. GTDB lineage: Bacteria > Pseudomonadota > Alphaproteobacteria > Rhizobiales > Xanthobacteraceae > Pseudolabrys. The sequence continues at coordinate 109,089 of CAVRJW010000006.1, forward strand.
GCCGACGGAGAATTCGCGATGGACGTCATTCAGCAGCTCGACAAAGAGCAAGTCGAAAGGCTCTCGGCCGGCAAAGAAATTCCCGACTTCCAGCCGGGCGATACCGTGCTGGTTAATGTGAAAGTCGTGGAAGGCGACAAGGCCCGCGTGCAGGCCTACGAAGGCGTCTGCATTGGACGATCGGGTCGCGGGATCAACGAGAACTTCACGGTCCGCAAGATTTCGTACGGGGAAGGTGTCGAACGCGTATTTCCTCTTTATTCGCCAATGATCGACTCCATCAAGGTGGTGCGTCGCGGCAAGGTCCGCCGTGCCAAGCTCTACTACTTGCGCGGATTGCGCGGCAAAAAGGCTCGCATCTCCGAGGCACAGGGAGCGACGGGCCCCGAAGCCGCAGAGGCCGCAGCGAACGAATAAGGTTACGGCTATTCGGGGAAGCCAGAAGGGGCCGCATGTCGGCCCCTTCTTCGTATGTGCTGGCTTCGTTGTCGAAGCCGGACCGATTGGTTATATAACCGGCATGGTTTCCAAAGCTCAGCGAATTGTCCTGGTCGACCACGCGCGGCTGCCGTGGCGGTTCTTCGGCCGGCTTACGGCAGTCCAAGCAGGACTTTGATTGCATCCGGCAACGCCGGATCTTCGCGAGCCGCCTTCCCTTCAAGCTGAACTGGGTAACCGAGTCATGAAACCGCGCACACTCTACGACAAAATTTGGGACGACCATCTGGTGGACGATCAACCGGATGGAACTTGTCTTATCTACGTCGACCGTCATCTGGTGCATGAGGTCACCTCGCCGCAAGCATTCGAAGGCCTGCGCACCGCAGGCCGCAAGGTGCATGCGCCCGACAAGACTCTGGCCGTTGTCGATCACAACGTGCCGACGACCGATCGCAGCAAACCCAATCCCGACCCCGAAAGTGCCGAGCAGATCGCAGCGTTGGCGAAAAACGCCAAGGATTTCGGCATCGAGTATTTCAACGAGTTCGACAAGCGCCAGGGCATTGTCCACATCATCGGGCCAGAGCAGGGCTTCACACTTCCTGGTACCACGATCGTGTGTGGCGACAGTCATACCGCAACGCATGGAGCCTTCGGTGCTCTCGCCTACGGCATCGGCACGTCCGAAGTCGAACACGTGCTGGCCACGCAAACGCTGATCCAGAAAAAATCGATGAACATGCGCGCGGTGGTTGACGGCAAATTGCCGCCGGGCGTGACCGCAAAAGATATTATCCTCGCGATCATCGGAGAAATCGGCACCGCCGGCGGAACCGGTTATGCGCTGGAATATGCCGGCGAGGCCATCCGATCGATCTCGATGGAAGGACGCATGACGATCTGCAACATGTCCGTCGAAGGTGGCGCCAAAGCCGGCTTCGTCGCCCCCGACGAAAAGGCCTACGCCTATCTCAAGGACAGACCGAAGGCACCCAAAAGCAAGGCTTGGGACGAAGCCATGCGCTATTGGGCGACGTTGCACTCCGATGACGGCGCACACTTCGACCGCGAAATTAAACTCGACGCGACGAAGCTCCCGCCCCTCGTGACGTGGGGCACCAGTCCTGAGCAGGTCATCACGGTCACCGGCCGCGTGCCGGTGCTTTCGGAAATTTCGGACGAGAAGAAGCGCATCGCTGCTGAACGCTCGCTCGGCTACATGGGGCTCAAAGGCGGCGAGAAGATCACCGATATCAAACTTGACCGCGTGTTCATCGGCTCGTGCACCAATGCGCGCATCGAGGACTTGCGTGACGTTGCGCGCGTCGTTGAGGGCAAAACGGTCAATACGAACGTCAACGCCATGATTGTTCCGGGATCCGGACTCGTGAAAGAGCAGGCAGAAGCCGAAGGTCTCGACAAGATATTCAAGGCCGCTGGTTTCGACTGGCGTGAACCCGGCTGCTCGATGTGTCTTGCAATGAACCCGGACAAGCTCGCACCGGGAGAGCGCTGCGCCTCGACCTCAAATCGTAATTTCGAAGGTCGCCAAGGTTACAAAGGTCGGACTCATCTCGTCTCCCCGGCAATGGCCGCTGCCGCTGCAATCGCCGGGCACTTCGTCGACGTGCGCGAGTGGAAGTAGCGGCAGACCGTCACTGAAACAAAAAGGCCTGCCATTGGCAGGCCTTTCTTTTTATGCATCTCAGCCGAGAAAAATCTTTACCAGCAGCGCCACGCGCGACCTACCCACCAGTGGCCGGAACGCCACGTTCGGACAGGCACCCAACGGCAACGCGGACCGGCGGAGTAGAAATAGGGATTGCCCCAACCTGGGCCCCAACCCCAACCGGGACCCACGCCCCAACCGAATGCGGGGCCCCAACCCCACCCACCACCGCGCCAGCCACCCCAACCGCCGCGCCAGCCGCCATGCCAACCGCCACCATGCCAGCCACCACCATGCCAGCCACCACCCCAACGTGCGTCGGCACTGGTGGGCGCGAAGACGCTCACGCTGGCAAACAATAAAACGACCGCGAAAAACTTCATGAGCTTAGACATCGATGCATCTCCGACGCCGCCCCGACTGCACAACACTATAGGGCAAATCTTGCCAAGTATAACGCGGGTCGCGTCAAACTGTTCGCTACTCCCACCAGCAGCGCATTTGCGGCGTAATGACCGGGCCGCTTACGCGATACTCCGTTACCAGCCACGAGCGGCATTGCCGCACGGCATTTGGTCCCGGATACGGGCGCCGAGGATAAATGGTTACGCGCGGACGTTTGCCGTTGCCAGCGTCCTGGGTGGACGTCGAAGCGGCGTCGGAACGCGTAGGCGCTGCCGACGCCGCGCCGAACGCTAAATTGGCGAATATCGCACCGGTAAGCGCCAAACTGGCCGTCATCCTTAGCATCTGCAATCCGCCACTCACGCTGCCAAGCCTCAACCGTTGCCCATCCAGGGTTACGTCGTCAACCGCTTGGTTGGTATGGAAACCTCCCCTACAACATTGTCATGACAAGCCAATTCGACGTTTGGCAAGGTTTGGCCGCGCCTTCTTTGGCAGACGTTGAAGCTCTGGCCGCGCAGGCTTATGCGCGACTGCCTGAGCACTTCCGGAAACTGTGCGAAGACCTCGTCATTCGCGTTGAAGATTTCCCCTCTGCCGAGGTTCTAAATTCAATGCGGTTAGAGAACGATTTCGACCTGCTTGGGCTTTTCCAGGGTGTCGGCCTGCCATTCCAGTCGGAAACTTTTCCTGAGCTATTGCCAAATATGATCTGGCTTTATCGACGGCCAATCCTCGATTACTGGGCCGAACACGAAGACACGCTGGGCGAGATCGTCGCGCATGTGCTGGTCCATGAAATCGGCCATCATTTCGGGCTGTCGGACGAAGACATCGACGCGATCGAAGCCGGCGCCGCATAGACTTGAGCACCGATCTCGAAAACAGATGGTGACCATTCGAAATCGGAATTGGCGGATGCCGCCTGATTGCGCCAGCATCGTGCTGCAAGGAGACAGACCATGATTGTCACGGTTTTTCGTTCCCGCCTGATGCCCGGTGTGCGCGAGGATTATGTTGCACTCGTCGATCGCATGGTCGAGCTTGCTGAAACCATGCCCGGATATATTTCGCACAAAGGGTTCTTCGCGGAGGATGGTGAAAGAGTGACGATCGTCGAATTCGAACACGAAGAAGGCATGCGGGCCTGGCGCATGGACCCTGAACACCGCGCGGCTCAGAAAAAGGCGCGCGAAATTTACTATTCCGAATACAGCATTCAGATTTGCGACCTCGTGCGGGAATCCAAATTCAAGCGCGACGAGCGCGCTGCGGGCTGAATTTCATGCGGTTGCGAAGCCGGACTATTTGCATATCTGGGCAGCGCTGACGCTATTGACCGGATCGCTGAACGCCTTATGAAATGGCCCAGTAACCGCGGCGAGGAGCCACAGGAGCTATGGAAAAATTCACCACACTCGAAGGCGTCGCCGCGCCGTTGCGGATTATCAATGTCGACACCGACATGGTGATCCCCAAGCAATACTTGAAAACCATCAAACGTACCGGCCTCGGCAAAGGGCTCTTCTCCGAGCAGCGCTACAAAGATGACGGCAGCGAAGACCCGGACTTTGTGCTCAACAAGCCGGCTTATCGCAAAGCTAAAATTCTGGTCGCTGGCGACAATTTCGGCTGCGGTTCATCGCGCGAGCACGCGCCTTGGGCGCTTATGGACTTCGGCATCCGTTGCATCATCTCGACATCGTTCGGCGATATTTTCTACAACAATTGTTTCAAGAACGGTGTGTTGCCGATCCGCGTGTCGCCCGAAGATCTCGAGAAGCTGTTCGATGATGCCGACCGCGGCGCCAATGCGACACTGACCGTCGATCTTGAGAAGCAGGAAATTCGCGGCCCCGACGGTGGCGTCGTTCACTTCGAGATCGACGCTCATCGCAAGCACTGCATGCTCAATGGCTTCGATGATATCGGCCTGACGAAGCAGAAGCAGAGCAAGATTGAAAGCTACGAACAGAAGGCCGCCGCCGCGCGGCCGTGGGCCTAGCTGCGCGCCGAAATCGCCTCGGAGATTGCCACCGTGCGGCGCGCCATGTCCGCGTGCAGGCGTTCCACCATACGGCCATCGATCGAAACCACGCCTTTGCCCTTGTTCTCGGGCAGATCGAATGCCGCAATCATTTTGCGCGCCTGTTCGACCTCAGCTGGCGAAGGTGAGAACGCCTTGTTGCACGGTTCAATTTGATTGGGATGAATAAGCGTCTTGCCGTCGAAGCCGAGCTCAACGCCCTGCGCGCATTCTTTTACGAAGCCTTCTGTGTCGGCGATGTCGTTGTAAACGCCGTCGAGAATGTCGATTCCATAGACGCGTGCGGCCGCGACGCACATCGAAAGCCACGGCAGCATCGGCGTCCTTCCCGGTACCAGCCGGGCTCGCGTATCCTTGGCGAGATCGTTGGTGCCCATGACGAAGCCGGAAAGGCGCGTTTCGGAATCTAGAGCCGCCGCGGCGATCGAAAGCACATTGAAGATTGCAAGCGGCGTCTCAATCATGGCCCACACTCTCGTCTTGTGGTCCGTGCCCATATCGAGAAGGCGGCGGCCAATTAGTTCCAACGTTTCGGCACTCGACACTTTCGGGACCAGGATAATATCGGGTGCGGCATGAGCGGCTGCAGAAAGGTCGTCGGCATGCCATGGCGTATCGACACCGTTGACGCGAATGATCACCTCGCGCGCACCAAAACCGCCTGCCTTCACCGCATCGGCCACTTGCTGACGCGCGGATTCCTTGGCCTCAGGCGCTACCGAATCTTCGAGGTCAAGAATCACACCATCAGCGGGTAATGTTTTCGCCTTCTCCAATGCCCGGGAGTTGGAACCCGGCATGTAGAGCACGCTGCGATGTGGACGAACGGTCATCCAAGCCACCCTCCTGTTCTTCGCCGACAGCCTATCGTCCATGCAACCGGCGCGCCACTCCGGAAACTGCGCGGGTTGCCAACAGCAATCCCGCCGTGATTGTGTGTGGGTATCTGACGATCTCTACGAGCGCAGGCATGGCACTTCCTCAACAACTCATCGACGGCTATCGCGCCTTTCTCATTGGACGTTTGCGACACGAACAGGACCGCTATCGCGGGCTCGCCGAAACCGGCCAATCGCCCCAGATCATGGTGATTGGATGCTGCGACTCGCGCGTTTCGCCGGAAGTAATCTTCGATGCCCGCCCGGGTGAACTGTTCGTTGTTCGTAACGTGGCGAATATCGTACCGCCTTACGCGCCAGATCAGAGGGCCCACGGTGTTTCCGCGGCATTAGAATTCGGCGTCGGCGCACTCAAGATCAAGCACATTGTTGTGCTGGGCCACGCACAGTGCGGCGGCGTTAAGGCTTACGTCGAGGACGCTGAGCCATTGTCGCCCGGCGATTTCATCGGCAACTGGATGAAATTGATGGCGCCGGCGGCAGAAAAGGTGGGGCCACGCGGCACGTCATCCTCATCGGACTATTTGACCCGCCTCGAGCAGGCGAATGTCCTCAATAGCATCGAGAATCTTATGACATTTCCGCGCCTGCGCAAACTTATCGAGCGCGGACAGGTTGTCGTTCATGGCGCCTATTTTGGTGTTGCCACCGGGCAGCTGTCAGTGCGTGATCCCGCGACCGGCACCTTCACGCAGGTTGCGGAAGATGACTATGCTCGGATATTCGCACATCCCCGATTTTGACCGGCCGCCTCTCCCAGCGCTTACCGAGCCTTAACCGTATTTCGGCGGATTTCACTGCAAATTCCGGCACGGCGGAACAGACACGGTTACCGCGAATGCGCGGTTTTCGCCTAACGCGATGGTAATTACCGACAGCTAGATCTAGCCGCCTCTAACCAGGACGGTTTAGCGCTGTGATTGAAGAGCAGTCGATAATCGCCGAGATCGAAGGCACTTTCGCGACCGGATCGGTCGAGAAGCAGGCGGAAATCGTTCGCCGCGTTACCGATCTTTTTCTGGCTGGCGCCGATAACTATTCCGACGAGCATGTCGATTTGTTCGATGGCGTAATCTCGCGCCTTGCCGACAAGATCGAGACCAAAGCGAGAGCAGAGCTCGCTCATCAACTCGCGCCCGCCGACAATGCGCCACCAATGACAGTGCGAAAGCTTGCACGCGACCAATCGATTGACGTCGCCGGCCCAATCCTGAGCCGTTCGAACAGATTGACCGACGAAGACCTGCTGGCGATCGCAGGCGACAATAGCCAAGAGCGGCTCCTTGCCATTTCAAAACGCTCGTCGCTGAGCGAAAAAATCAGCGATGTGTTGGTGGCCCACGGTAATCGCGACGTCGTTCTCTCGGTAACGCGAAATGAAGGCGCGCGCTTTTCTGATGCCGGCTATGGCAAACTCGTCGATCGGTCTATCAACGACGAAGTGCTCGCAATCTGCGTATCCATGCGCAAGGATATTCCGCAAGAACATTTTAACGCCCTCATCGCGCGGGCGTCCGAAGTTGTGTTCGAGAAGCTTGCGGCCAGCAATCCGAATGCAGTCTACGAAGTGCACCGGGTGCTGACCGATATCACGGGGCAAGATTCAGCAACACAGCCCAAGACTAAACGCGACTACCGGGAAGCCGCAGCGCAGTTCGACATGGTGCGGCGTTCAGGGGCTCCGGTAGATCCCGTTGTATGCGAAGCCGCCGCGAAGGGAAAATTCGAAGAGACCGTCGTCGCGCTTTCTGCGCTCTCACGGGCGCCCATCAAGCTCGTCGAAAGCGTTATGAATGACTCGCGCGCTGAAAACGATTTCGCGCTTATTCTCGCAAAAGCAGCTGATTTATCATGGCCAACCGCGAAGCAAATCTGCATTTTGCGGCGCAGGTCTTTTCGCTATTCCCCCCAAGCCATCGAAACCGCACGCCGTAGCTTCGACCGGTTGCAGCCAGCGACCGCACAGCGGCTCGTTCGCTTCTACAACGAGCGCCACTCGGCTCTCGCGAATTTTCAAGAGCTGGCACAGCATATTCGCGCACAAGACAGTGCAGCACCTCGCGTCAGCGAAGCATCCTGACCACTACCGCAATTGAGGGCGCGTCATTTGGCGCGCTTAGGCGGCCCTGCGCTTTGCCTGGATCAGTTTGCGGTTGATCAGGCATTCGGCGATCTGAATCGTATTAAGTGCGGCGCCCTTGCGCAGATTGTCTGACACCACCCACATCTGTAGGCCATTGTCGACGGTCGGGTCAGTTCGGATACGGCTGATATAGGTTGCGTCCTCGCCAACGCATTCGTACGGCGTCACGTATCCGCCGTCTTCGTGCTTGTCGATGACCAGACAGCCGGGCGCGCTGCGCAGAATCGTGCGCGCTTCTTCGACGCTGATTGGATTCTCAAATTCGATATTGACCGCTTCCGAATGGCCGACAAACACCGGAACCCGCACACAAGTGGCGGTCAGCTTGATGTGAGGATCAAGAATCTTCTTGGTCTCCATCATCATCTTCCATTCTTCTTTGGTGTAACCGTCCTCCATGAAGACGTCGATGTGCGGGATCACGTTGAACGCGATTCGCTTTGGAAACTTCTTGGTCTCCACTTCACCGAGCGTGAACACCGCCTTGCTCTGCGAGAACAATTCGTCCATCGCGTCCTTGCCGGCGCCCGAAACAGATTGATAGGTCGCGACCACGACGCGCTTTATCTTGGCTTTGTCGTGCAGCGGCTTAAGCGCGACCACCAGCTGGGCGGTCGAGCAGTTTGGGTTGGCAATAATGTTCTTCTTGGCGAAGCCGGCAATAGCGTCGGCGTTCACTTCCGGCACGATCAGTGGCACGTCCGGATCCATGCGCCACGCGGAGGAATTGTCGATCACGACCACCCCTTGGGCTGCAATCTTTGGCGACCATTCTTTCGACACTGCGCCGCCGGCTGACATCAGACAAATATCGACATCGGAAAAATCGAAGTGATCGATCGCCTTCACTTTCAAAGTCTTGTCGCCGAATGAGCACTCCACGCCCTGGCTTTTGCGCGAGGCAATCGCCACCACCTCGTCGGCAGGGAAATTGCGCTCGGCCAGAATATCGAGCATCTCGCGCCCAACATTGCCTGTGGCACCTACGACGGCGACCTTGTAACCCATTGTTAACGCTCCGGAATAATTTACCGTTCGACTGCTGGTATTGGGCAACCGGATGGCAGCGCCTTCTAGGCGAGAACTGGCTGTAGCACAACGTCACTTACCGAAAACGAATTCATGCACCCGGCGCTGCAGTCATGGCGTGACGAACTGCCGTCCAGCTCTGTGCGTATCCTCGCATATCTGGGTGCTGTTGCGCTGGTGTCCATAGGTGCCGCGCGCGTTTCCCAACCACCGGCGAGAGCGACTATCATCACGCCAGCACATCGGCCGGAATGGGTTGGAATCGAGCGGCCATTTCCTGCTTTCGCGCTTTCAATTCCGGAGGCTGCGGATGTGCCGGCAAACTACGCTATTCGGCGGCACGCGGATGGCGGTGGACGCAAGGACGTGCTGACGCTGGGCGGACCCGATAGCGCGGCGCCTTATCTGCGAGTGGAGATCTACCGCGCGGGTAACGAAATCCATCGGTTCCCCGACCCAAAGGCGGAAATCATCGCTAGCGCCGGCGCACTCGGACCTGTCGAGGTGCAGCGTGCCGAGAAACCTCTCACGAGCAAGTTCGGCGAGCTGACGATCGTCACCTTCGCTACGTCGAAAGGGACACCACGCCATTGCCTGGGGTTCGCACGTACCTATCGAGATCCGCGGTTGCAGATTTCCGGCTGGTTCTGCCAGGGCGGCGTCGAATTGATCGAGCAAAGCACATTGGCGTGTGCATTGGATCGATTGACATTGCTGTCCGCAGGAAGCGATCCGAAGATCGGCGCACTGTTCGCACAGGCCGAACTCACTCGTAGCTATTGCGGCCAACGAGATCCAATCCTCGCGGCAACGCCGAAATACCATTTGCTCTGGAAGGCACTCGCGAAACGGCAGGAACCGCGGCGCGTAGGGCGTTGAGCGGCGTCACTGCATTGCGCCATCGCCACAATCCCATTCGATGAGATTGCACGCATTGCGTGGAAACGATTTCGCGCTGGGTCACCACGATGACAATTGACCGGCCCGCGAATCCGTCGGATCATATTCCAATAAAAATATCTAAAGCAGCGGCGATGGCCGCTGGCTTTGGCGAACCTCTGGGGAGAGGAACGATGATTACTCGACGTCACCTGCTGGGAACAGCGGGCGCAAGCGCCGCGCTTACCGTCTCCGGACTAAGCCCGAAATTCTTGGAAGCTGAGGCTGCCGGTGCGAACCTGACCGCCGGCGTGCCCGAGGGCGTTGCAAGCTACGCGACGATGGAAACGCTGCCCGGCAAAAAACCTCTGATCCGGCTTGCCGACCGGCCGCCGAACTATGAATCGCCGCTCGAGTACCTGCGTACACCGATTACACCGAACGATCAGTTCTTCGTGCGCTATCACCTTGCCGACATTCCGGAAGTCGATGCCAAGACCTACAAAATCGCCGTTGGTGGTGATGGCGCCGATAATCAGGTCGAAATCACCTTCGACGACCTTAAGAAGATGCCGACCGTCGAAGTCGTCGCGGTCAATCAATGCTCCGGCAACCGGCGGGGCCTTTCGAACCCACATGTCGCGGGTGTCGAGTGGGGTTACGGCGCCATGGGTTGTGCGCGCTGGAAGGGTGCAAAGCTCAAGGACATTCTCGACAAAGCGGGCCTCAAAAAGGAAGCGATCGAAATTTCATTCAACGGTGCCGATGGACCGGCTGTCGATAAGACGCCGGATTTCATTAAGAGCATCCCGACTTGGAAAGCGATCGAGGACACGACGATCGTCGCTTACGAAATGAACGGGCAGCCGCTCCCGCATTTTAACGGATTCCCCGCTCGCATCATTGTGCCAGGTTGGACCGGAACATATTGGATGAAGCACGTCATCGCGATCACTGCGCTGACCAAACCGCAGGGCGGATTCTGGATGAATCCCGCCTATCGAATTCCGGTCGGAAAGTTTCCGATCAGAGACCGCTTCATTAGCCAAGAGAATGCAGCCAACACTCCCATCACCGAGATGGTGGTCAACTCGCTGATCACCAGTCACCGCGACGGAGAAAAGGTGAAGCCAGGCAAAGTTGCGATCAGCGGACAAGCCTGGGATGGCGGTTATGGCATTCGTTCAGTCGAAATTTCTACGGACGGTGGCAAAAGCTGGTCTTCGGCAACACTCGGCCAGGATCTCGGCCGATTTGCCTTCCGGCCATGGACTTTCGATTTATCCGCAAAGCGCGGCAAGAACACCGTGATGGTCAACGCCACTAACAAGATCGGCCAGAGCCAGACATCGGAGTTGATCTTCAATCCGGCCGGCTATCACAACAACGTCATGCAAAATATTTCGTTGATGGCGGGGTGAGGGAGATGGGCATGCGGACATATGTTTTTGTACTCACCGCCGCGTTGGGCGCATCCACTGCCGCATCGATCGCGCTACCTGCGGCGGCAGATGACAACCCCGTGCAGCTGAAGAAGGCGCCGGGCGTCGACAAAGTCGAAGCCAATTGCCAGGCCTGTCACAGCCTCTCGTACATCCCGATGAACTCGCCGTTTCTCAACGCGGCAGGCTGGGATGCCGAGGTGACAAAGATGATCAAGGCATTCGGGGCTCCAATCGACGACGCTGATGCCAAGGCAATCGCTGATTATCTGAAGAAAAACTACGGCGTTTGACGACGCTTCGCGAAAACGACCCGCATGGTAGCCCCGCCTTCGCAGCGGGGCTTTTTTTAAGGTTTTACGGACATATACGTACGGTGAGGCCCTATTCCGTGAAACGGAACCCCGCTACACTGCGTTGCAACAGAGAGAACCACAGGTTCGAGGACCCCATGACGTTGAAAGTATGCGCTGCAGTGTTTGCCTTGGTCGCAGCCGTGGGCCTGATGGCCACACCGGCGATGGCTCAGACAAATCCGCCGGCGAAGAAGAAAGCTGTCGTCGCCAGCCGCGATCACACCATTCAGGTGAGCCGCGACGAGGATGGCAAAACACGAACGCGCGTCATCATTCAGAAGCGTTCCTACCTCGACCCCGGGACCGAAACGTTCCCCGGCGAGCGCAGCGATCACGACTATGCGGTTCTGCCCAACCACAAGGCGTCGGGCATACTCGACAACACGACGTTCGGTGGCCACACGACCTCGCTCCCGGGCCCATGGACCCTTCCAAGCAAGAACAATCCCTGGCTGCAGTTCTAAGCGCCAGAATTATCTCCGCCACTGCGAACTCAAAAGAAAAGCGCGGCCTGCGGGGCCGCGTTTTTTATGATGCATTCAACGGGTCCCGGCCCGATCGAAATTCGCCCAAACGCCCTCGTCACCATCCCACGTGCCCCGGCTGGCGCCCTTCGAGTATTCCGTTGCCCGCTGTTCGAAAAAATTTGCGTGCTCGACGCCATTGAGGATCTCGACCAGCCACGGGAGCGGGTGCGGTTTGATCTGATTGTAGCCGCCCTCGGTAGCCTCGAAATATCCGAACGCCGTTGGGAGCCGCAGCTGCGTCAGCCGCCAATCGGCGACATAGCGGACGTAGGCGTGAATGTCTTCCGGAGTCATGCCCTCGATCCCGCCGAGACCGAAAGCGAGATCGACGAAGCGCTCTTCCAGTCCGACCATCGTCTTGGCAACGTCTAAAATATCGTCACGCACGGCGCGAGTGACTGCGCCGGTCTCACGATCCCATTGATGAAATAGCTTGATAACGCCTTCGCAGTGCAAACTTTCGTCACGCACAGACCAACTCACGATCTGGCCCATCCCGGTCATCTTATTGTGGCGCGGAAAGTTGAGCAGCATGGCGAAACTTGCAAACAATGACATGCCTTCCGTGAACGCACCAAACATCGCCAGCGTACGCGCCACGTCGGCGACTGTATCGACGCCAAACTCGTGCATGTAGTCGGCCTTCGCACGCATCTCGGCGTAGTCCCGGAATGCCTCGAATTCGGCTTTTGGCATCCCGAGCGTTTTTAAAAGCAACGCGTAGGCGTCGATGTGCACCGTCTCCATATTGGTGAAGGCGGCCATCATCATCTGTACGGCGAGCGGTTGAAAGATCGGGATGTAACGCTTGAGATAATTGTCGCCGACTTCAATGTCGGATTGGGTGAAGAACCGGAATATCTGCGTCAACAGAGCGCGCTCATTCTGCGTTACGCGATCCGACGCCCAATCCTTCAAATCGGCACCGAGAGGCACCTCCTCGCCCATCCAATGAGTTTGCTGCTGACGTTTCCAGAATTCGTAGGCCCATGCGTAGCGATCAACATCATAGGTGCCGGTCGAATCGAGGAGACCGACGCGTCCTTTACCGATCAGCGTGCGCGGATCGATGTCAGCCAGGCCGGACATCACTGACATGCGAGGCACTCCTCGTAATCGCCATGTGCCACGGACGTGCAAGCCGGCGTGTGTTCACCGTTTGCGGAGAGCTTTCCGGCAAAGGAGGCGCGCGAGATCGATTTGGAACGACAGTAGTAGAGGCTCTTGATGCCGCGCTTCCACGCGGTCCAATGCAGCATATGGAGGTCCCATTTATCGATATCGGCGGGGAGATATAAATTGATCGACTGGCTCTGGCAGATGAATGGCGCGCGATCTGCAGCCAGTTCAATAATCCAGCGCTGATCGATCTCAAAGGCTGTTCGAAAGATTGCCTTTTCATGCTCTGTAAGCGTGTCGAGATGCGCGACCGATCCCTCGTGCTCGATAATCGATTGCCACACTGCAGGCGTATCCGCGCCCTTCGCCGCAAGCAATTTTGCCAGGTGCGCATTGCGAACCGAGATCGCGCCGGAAAGTGTCTTGTGCGTATAAATGTTAGCGGGAACCGGCTCGACGCACGCGCTCGTTCCGCCGCAGATGATGCTGATAGAGGCGGTCGGCGCGATCGCAAGCTTATGGCTGAAGCGCGCCATTACACCCCGCTCTAAAGCGTCGGGACAGGATCCGCGTTCCTTTGCAAGCACGACGGACGCAGCATCGGCATCCCGGCGGATTTTGCGGAACATCTTTAAATTCCATGATTTGGCCAACGCGCTTTCAAAAGGAATACCTTTGGCCTGCAGAAACGAGTGAAAGCCCATAATTCCCAACCCCACCGAGCGCTCGCGTAGCGCGGCGTAGCGTGCGCGCTTCATTCCTTCCGGAGAAACGGTGATGAAATGGGTCAGGACATTATCGAGGAATCGCAAAATATCCTCGATGAAATACGGTTCATCACACCACTGGTCCCACGTCTCGACATTGAGTGATGACAAACAACAGACCGCCGTGCGGTCCTCACCGCGATGATCGGTACCCGTAGGCAAGGTGATTTCGCTACACAGATTGGATGTCGAGACTCTCAGCCCGAGTTCGCGCTGGTGCCTTGGGAGCGCGCGGTTGACTGCATCGATAAAGAGCAAATAGGGCTCACCCGTCTGCAGGCGTGTCTCCAGAATACGCTGCCAGAGCTGCCGGGCGTCGACCTCCCGAAGAACCTCGTTGGACTTCGGGCTTCGCAGAGAAAACATTTCGCCGGCCTTGACCGCCTGCATGAAGGCGTCGGTGATGTTAATGCCATGATGCAGGTTAAGACGCTTGCGATTGAAATCGCCGGATGCCTTACGGATTTCCAGAAATTCCTCGATCTCCGGATGGTGGATATCGAGATAGACGGCCGCCGAGCCCCGGCGCAGCGAGCCCTGACTGATCGCAAGCGTCAGCCCGTCCATCACATGGATGAACGGAATTATCCCTGAGGTTTCGCCGCCCTTTACAGATTCGCCAATCGAACGCACTTGTCCCCAATAAGTGCCGATCCCGCCGCCATTGGACGCGAGCCAAACGTTTTCGTTCCAGGTTGCGACAATTCCATCGAGTGAATCCCGGACCGTGTTCAGAAAGCAGGAAATTGGCAGGCCACGCGGTGTGCCGCCGTTCGATAGTACGGGGGTCGCCGGCATGAACCAAAGCCGCGATATCGCATCGTAGAGTCGCTGCGCGTGCGGGACGTCGTCCGCAAACGCACAGGCCACCCGGGCGAACATGTCTTGAAAGCTTTCGCCGGGCATCAGGTAGCGATCGATAAGCGTCGCTTTGCCGAAACTGGTGAGAAGATCGTCGCGTTTGCGATCGAGCTTGAGATCGGCCGGCCGTGGCAGGGCCGCGAGCGGCGCAGGAAGCGGCGCCGAATTGACAATGTCGGCTGTCGGCGGAATTAACCGCAAACCCGGTTTAGATTGTCGTGCGCTGGAAAATTGTGGTGCGACGGTTCTTGGCTGAACCAACTGCCCGCTTTGGTCGAAATCGAAATTGAATGCCATCAGCAACCCCGTGATGTTGGGGCAAAGGCCTAGCGGATGGCTTGTCAGATGACCGGGAGCGACAACGACCGGCTGCAAGCGACCCACCGGGGCACCCCGCCCGAGGACGTCTCGTCAATCACGGCAGGTCTCCTGGCTCGCGGGTCGCAGCGGCTGTCGGCCTTCCCGGTGCGTCAGCACCAGTGACCAGAACGTGACAGCCACTTACCGCTTACAGTTGCGGGGGCAGCCCCGGCTTTGTCGTTTCCGACGTACCGGATTCCCTCTTAGCTTCAACTCCTACAAAATGTAGAAGCGAAAGACCGTGACACCTAAATATGGATGCCGGCGACCACAATTCGTCAAGCGCTTTCCATAGCGACTCTTCGATTGGGGACTCGAAAGCTCACGCCGCGAGTTTTTCGAGCTCCGCCAAAATCGCCGAGCCCATTTCAGAAGTGGACACGACTTTGGTTCCTTCCGACTTGATGTCGGGGGTGCGCAAGCCGTTGGCGAGCGTCGCGGAAATCGCCTGGTCGATCCAGTCGGCCTGTTTCCCGAGGCTGAAGGAATAGCGCAGCGCCATCCCGAACGAGGCGATCATAGCAATCGGATTGGCAACGCCTTTTCCCGCGATATCAGGAGCCGAACCGTGCACGGGCTCATAAAGCGCCTTGCGCTTGCGAGTCTTGGGATCGACTTCTCCAAGTGAAGCCGACGGCAGCATCCCGAGCGAACCGGTCAAGGTCGCGGCGATATCGGAGAGCATGTCGCCGAACAGGTTGTCGGTGACGATCACATCGAATTGCTTGGGCCAGCGCACCAATTGCATGCCGCCCGCGTCCGCCAACATGTGCTCAAGCTGCACGTCCTTGAATTCGCGCGCGTGCAATGCCGTCGTTACTTCGTTCCATAGCACGCCCGACTTCATCACGTTGCGCTTTTCCATGGAGGTGACTTTGTTGCGCCGCTTGCGTGCAAGCTCGAAGGCCACGCGATCGATGCGCTCGATCTCGTAGGTGTCGTAGACCTGCGTATCGACGGCGCGCTTCTGACCATTGCCGAGATCGGTGATGGTCTTGGGTTCCCCGAAATAAACGCCCCCGGTCAATTCGCGCAGGATGATAATGTCGAGACCTTCAACCACTTCGCGCTTCAACGAGGATGAGTCAGCAAGCGCCGGATAAACGATGGCTGGGCGCACGTTGGCGTATAGATCCAGATCTTTTCGTAGCCGCAAAAGACCGGCCTCAGGGCGTACATCGTAGGGGACCTTGTCCCATTTCGGCCCGCCAACGGCACCGAAAATCACCGCATCGGCGGATTTTGCCTTCTCCATCGTGGCGTCGGTAATCGCGACCCCGTGCGCGTCGTAACAGCTGCCGCCGACGAGGGCTTCTTCGGTGTTGAACTTGTCCGGGCCAATTTTGTTGAAGAACTGAATAACGCGCTTCACCTCGGCCATCACTTCGGGGCCGATTCCATCGCCGGGGAGAAGAAGCAGATTGTGGGTCGCCATGTACGCCTCGCGGTTACAGACACGCGCGGATTGCTAAAGGCTTGCGGCGGGCTTGGCAACCGCCCATCCGCAGGCCGAAACTAGACCTTCCGAACCAGTCGAGGACGAACCGTGCCTCAATGCAAAGCCAGGGTCGTGATCGTCGGAGCTGGCTTTGGCGGCCTGGAAACCGCCAAGGCGCTGAAACGTGCGGCGGCGGACGTGACCGTGATTGATCGGCAAAATCACCATTGTTTCCAGCCGTTGCTCTATCAGGTGGCAACCGCCGCTCTATCGCCGGCGGAAATCGCGTGGCCGATCCGCCACATCCTGCGTCCACAGCGAAATGCCACTGTGCTGATGGAAGATGTGCGTAGTGTCGATACGGCAAGGAAATGTCTCCAAACGCAGTTCGGTGACATTGCTTATGACTACCTGGTGATCGCGACTGGCGCGATGCACTCCTATTTTGGTCATGACGCGTGGGCGGAGTATGCACCGGGCCTGAAGCGCATCGAGGACGCCACGCGCATTCGCCGCAGCATCCTGATCGCCTTCGAACGGGCGGAAATCATTCAGGACCAGAATGAACAGCGCCGCTTGCTGACATTCGTAATTGTCGGTGGTGGCGCCACCGGCGTCGAGATGGCGGGCGCAATCGCGGACGTGGCCCGTCAGACACTGGCCGCCGATTTCCGCCGCATCGACCCCCGTTCGGCGCGAATCGTGCTGATCGAAGCCGGGCCGCGCGTGCTCCCGACATTCCCGGCAAATCTTTCGGACTACGCCCGTAAAACGCTGGAGCGAGGCGGCGTCGAGGTGAAGACCGACACACTCGTAACGAAATGCGATGCGCGCGGTGTCGACCTGAAAGATGGGCGCATCGATGCCGGCACCATCATCTGGGCAGCCGGAGTGATCGCCTCGCCCGCCAGCCTTTGGCTCAACGCCGAGGCCGATCGCGCAGGCCGGATCAAAGTTCAGCCCCGATCTATCGGTGCCAGGCCATCCCGACATTTTCGTCATTGGCGATACCGCCGCGATTGCCGACAGCGCGGGCAATCCAATTCCTGGTATCGCGCCTGCCGCAAAGCAAATGGGCAAGTACGTCGGCAAGCTGCTCGCCCGTCGCATCGCCGGCCGTGAGACCGGCAAACCATTCCGTTATGTGCATCTTGGTGATCTGGCGACAATCGGCCGGCGTGCCGCAGTTGTGAAATTCGGGCCGCTGGAGCTCAAGGGATTATGTGGGCTGGCTGTTCTGGAGCGTCGCACACATTTATTTTCTGATTGGCCTGCGCAACCGCTTCGTCGTCGCCTTCAATTGGTTTTGGGACTACCTCACCTTCCAGCGCGGCGCCCGCCTGATCACCGACGTGCCCGACAGCGAAGGCTCTGGACGGCAAGACTAGCCGACAGCGACACTGGGCAATGGCAAAGGAGCAATTTCTGACGTCCAACCGGGAGACGAAGATGAATAGCTCGCGCAAAAAGATCTTGTCAGCTGCAATCCTTGCTGCAGCGCTTGTTGCCGCGCAAACGAGTTCACGCGCCGTCGAGCTCGATCCAAAGGCGGTAGTCTTCAAAATGCCGGACCAAATCGCCTGGGGGCCGGTCACTCCAGCGGGCAATCAGCAAGCGGTGCTATTCGGGGATCCTAACAAACCGGGACTCTATGGAGTCATGGTGAAATGGCTGGCCGGCAATCATTTCAGCAAGCCGCACTTTCATCCCAATGACCGTTTCATCACTGTGCTGTCGGGAACATGGTGGGTCGGCTCCGGCCCGAATTTCGATCCCGCCAACGCCAGTGTGCCGATGCCGGCCGGCTCGTTCGTGACCCACTTATGGCAAGCAGGTGCACTGGGACGGCGCCAAAGATGTCGATGCAGTTCTTCTGATTGTTGGCGAAGGCCCGGCGACTTCGACGCCGTTCGGCGTGCCGCCGACTACAACCCGCTGAACCAGTTATAGCCTTTGTCTTCCCAGTATCCGCCGTGATCGGTGTTGGTGACTTCCATCGCCACAACGTATTTTGGATTTTTGAATCCCAATTTGGTGGGGATCCGAATTTTCATCGGGAAGCCGTAGGCGCGCGGCAAGAGCTGGTTGGCGAATTTAAACGTCATCTGCGTCTGTGGATGCAGCGCGCTCGCCATATCGATGGTGTTGGTGTAGCCCTCCGCACACTTGAACCAGATATATTTGGCGCGCGTGTCCGCGCCGATGCGCTTGAGGAATTCCGATAGTTGCGCCCCTTGCCAGGAGCCAATCGCGCTCCAGCCTTCGACACAAACGTGCCGGGTGATCTGCGAGACCTCCGGGAGAGCATGCAGTTCGTCGAGAGTCCACGGCTTTTTATTTTCGACGAGGCCCGCAATCTCCAGTTTGTAGGTCTTCCCGTCGACGACGGGCGCTTCGTCTTCATCGTAGTAGGCATTGAACGGGAACGGCTTGGTGATTGCGCTTTCGGGAAAAGTCGGCGCAAGCTTGGTGCGACTGAAGAGTGCGGCCTGCGCCCCGTCATTCCATTCGGACACTTTGCGCAACACGCCTTCAGCTGTATCGCCATCGATGATGTCGCAACCGGTGAGAAACGCGAGCGCGCCGAGGCTGGCGGCGCCGCGCAGGAATCCGCGGCGGCTGGCGTCAGGCATCAGCTTGGCGGCATCTTTGATCAGAAGCTTTGGGTCAACACCGGGAATAATTTTGCGTTGACGCATAATGATGCTCCTAGCGTCCAGTGATCATCGCGCGCAGGCTCTTGGGAACGATCAACGCCAGCGCGACGTGCACAACAAGAAACCCGACGATTGCCGCCATCGCAATGAAATGCACGTAGCGCGCGACGTCATAGCCACCGAACAATGTGGTCAGTTCCTGAAACTGGACCGGCTTCCATATCGAGAGGCCGGACAGAACAATCACAATTCCGGCAATGATCACACCAGAATAAAGGACCTTCTGCACCGCGTTGTAGTGCGACAAGTCATCATGCGCGAGCTTGAAAGTCAGCGCCGCCTTGATGTCGGCGACGACGTCGCGAGGGCGGATCGGGAGAAGCTTACGGCGAAATCTGCCGGTGACGATTCCGAGCGTGATGTAGACAATGCCGTTGGTCACCACCACCCACATGGCGGCAAAATGCCAGAGCAGTGCGCCAGCAAGCCAATTCCCAAGCGCAAATTGAGGGGGGAACGTGAAGCCAAAGAGCGGTGAGGCGTCGTAAATTTGCCAGCCGGAACCGATCATCACCAGGATCGCCAGCGCATTGATCCAATGGCAAATCCGAACCCAGCGCGGGTGGATCGTTGCCTCGGCAGACGCCATCGTCATTGTTTCAGCGGTCATCGCCCGGCCCTGTCAGTCTGTTCCGTGGTCTTGAGCAAATATACGGTGCGGCCGAGCCCGCGGATGCGCGAACCCGGCCAATTTCTGACCTTACTTCTTCATGTCGTCCTTGGACATATTATCCTTCGACATGCTGTCTTTTTTCATCGTGTCCTTGGACATGTTGTCTTTGGCCATCGAATCCTTCTTCATCGAATCCTTGGTCGTATTCGCCATACTATCCTTGGACATCGTGTCTTTTTTCATATCGTCGGCGAAGGCCGCAGGGGCAAGAGCCAAACCAGCCACGATGAGTGCCGACAACAGAATGCTCTTTTTCATGTGTTATCCTCCGGAAGATTGACGTTACGCACCCAGCGCTATCACAGCGCCGATACACGTCCTCATCAGTTTCCCGTTGCTACAAGCTGGCGTTCGGCTCACGCTTTTGTGAGAATAGACGCGCCGGACGCGATCCGAAGAAGGAGTGGGTTTTGTGAGCGCAACCCCGAAAACGAGTCCGGGCAATTTTTTCGAAGATTTCCAGCTCGGCCAGCAAATTCGCCACGCGACACCGCGCACGGTCACGCTTGGCGATGTGGCACTTTACAATGGGCTATTCGGAGCGCGGTTTGCGGTGCAATCATCCGACGCGTTCGCCCAGAAAATCGGCTATCCGCGTTCACCCATCGATGATCTGCTGGTGTTTCATATTGTTTTCGGCAAGACGGTGCCGGACATTTCACTCAACGCCGTCGCAAATCTCGGATATGCCGACTGCCGGTTTCTCAAGCCCGTCTATCCAGGCGCCACCCTGAACGCCGTCTCCGAAGTCATCGGATTGCGGGAGAATTCCAACAAAAAGACCGGCATCGTTTACGTGCGGTCGCGCGGTTTCGATGAGAACGGTGCCACCGTCCTCGACTATGCCCGCTGGGTGATGGTCCGAAAGCGCGATGAAGCGGCCCCCACAAAGCAAGAAAAAGTGCCGGAACTCCCCAAGTGCGTTGACCCAGCACAACTTGGCGGCGCCTGTCCGGTAATCAATCCGGCGGCCTATGACGTTGCGCTGGCCGGCAGCCCGTACCGCTTCGGTGACTACAAGGCCGGCGAAAAAATCGATCACGTGGATGGCGTTACGGTCGAAGAGGCCGAACATCAGATCGCGACGCGGCTCTACCAAAACACCGCACGTATCCACTTCAACCAGTTTGCGGAAAGCAAAGGGCGCTTCGGGCGCCGGCTGATTTATGGCGGCCACGCAATTTCATTGGCGCGCGCGCTGTCGTTTAACGGCATTGGCAACGCGTTCCACATTGCGGCGATCAACGGGGGACGGCATGTGGCGCCGCTCTTTGCAGGCTGCACGGTCTTTGCCTGGTCGGAGGTGCTTGCCAGCGCCGAGCTGCCGGGCCGAAATGATGTCGGGGCGCTGCGATTGCGCACGATCGCGACCAAAGATCGCCCTTGCGCCGATTTTCCAGGCAAAACGGTCGACGCCGACGATCCGGCAGTGATCCTCGATCTCGACTATTGGGTGCTCATGCCGCGGTAGGCATCAAACGCTTGCTCTTAAATGGTCCACCAGTTGTCGCGCGTAAGGCGGCAATGCTTCGACATCGCGCACGCAAATGGTGAGCTCGCGCAGGGCCCATGAGTCCGTCAGGCTCACGGCTTTAATTGCCATAGTGCGCTCGGTGCGCTGCACTGTCGTCTCAGGCACAATACCCACGCCAACGTTGCACTCCACCAGGCGGCATATTGCGTCGAAGCTGCGCAACTGCACACGGAGACGTAAAGGCCGGCCGATGCGGTTCGCTTTATCAGCAAGGAAGCGCTGGATTGCACTGGCACGGTCCAGGCCCACCATGTCGTAGTCGAGCACTTCAGCAAAGCCGATCTGGGATCGGCTGGCGAGCGGGTGATTTTTTGCCACCACCAGCACGAACCGGTCGCTGCGGAAGGGGAAAGTATTCAGCCCCGCATAGTCGACGGTGCCGGCGACAATGCCGATATCGGCATTGCCCTCCGCAATCAGGCCGACGATCTCGTCGCTCAGGCGCTCCTCGAGATCAACGCTGATATCGGGATAGGCCATAAGGAACGAGCTCAGCGATTCGGGAAGAAACTCGGTCAGCGCATTGGTGTTGGAGAGCACCCGAACTTGGCCGGCCAACCCCCGGGCATACGGCGTAAGGTCCTCCTGCAGCCGTTCGGTCTGTGCCAGTATCCCGCGAGCGTGCTGCAGCAAGGTGCGTCCGGCCGGCGTCGGCGTGACCCCTGCGCGCCCACGCACCAGGAGCGCCGTGCCGAATGCCAGTTCCATCTTGCGGATGCGGGTTGAGGCGGCGGCCAATGCCAGATTGGAGCGCGCTGCACCATGCGTAATGCTTCCCGCCTCGACGATGTGGCGGAACAGATTGAGATCGGTGAAATCGAACCGCATGGGACTACCTTCTTATTTTACGAAGGCAGACTACGCAAAAGGCATATTGCAACGCGTCATTTCCAGGTACAAGCTTCGCAATTGATGAAGTAATGGGTTATACCGCCAGGTCAAGGGAAATGATTTTCAGCCCTTGCTGCGGTCAAACGGCAGGTTCCTTGGAGGCTGACAATGGCCGAACTTGAGGCCGGGACGACGACAGGCGCCGCACGCGCGCGTCCGCTTTCTCCCCACCTGCAAATCTACAAACCGATGCTGACGATGATGATGTCGATCGTCCATCGCATCACCGGAGCGGCACTCTATTTTGGAATGCTGCTGCTCGCGTGGTGGCTGATCGCTGCGGCGACCGGCGCAAATGCCTACGCCAACGTTGAATGGTTCATGGGCAGCCTGATCGGCCAATTGGTGTTGCTTGGGTATACGTGGGCGTTGCTCCACCACATGCTCGGCGGAATTCGTCATCTGATCTGGGACACAATTCATGGCTTCGAACCGGCCGAGCGTGAAATGCTGACGCTCGCCACGCTGGTCGGTTCGATAACGCTTACTCTTATTATCTGGGTGGTCGGCTATCTCGTGATGGGAGGCCCGCGATGAAAGATGCTCAGCCGATGCGTACAGAAGCGCGGCGTGTTCGCGGCCTGGGCGCGGCTCATTCCGGCACGGGTCATTTCTGGCATCAACGCGTGACGTCGGTCGCCGGCATTCCGCTCACCATCGGGCTGCTCCTCATCATTACTGCCTTGCTCGGACGCAGCCACGCAGCGGTCGTCCAGATTCTCGGCTCGCCAATTGTCGCTATCATCTTGCTGCTGTTCATCATCAACACCGCCTATCACATGTGGATCGGCATGCAGGAAATCATCCTTGACTACGTGCATAACGAAAAATGGAAGCTGCTGAGCCTGATGGGTAATACGTTCTTCGTTTCCACCGTCAGTCTGGCGTCGGTGTACGCCATTCTGAAGCTTTCATTCGGGGTCTGATTCATGGCGACGAATGGAAAATCAAGCGGCGCGCCGGCGGTCAATGGACGTGCCTATCCGATAGAGGATCACAACTACGACGTCGTCGTCGTCGGTGCGGGCGGTTCCGGCTTGCGCGCCGTCGTCGGCTGCAGCGAAGCAGGTTTGCGCACTGCGTGCATCACCAAGGTTTTCCCGACCCGCTCGCATACCGTCGCGGCCCAGGGCGGCATCGCAGCCGCGCTCGGCAATATGGGTGAAGATGACTGGCGCTGGCACATGTACGATACCGTCAAAGGCGCCGACTGGCTCGGCGACCAGGACGCTATTGAATATCTCTGCCGCAATGCACCCGCGGCTGTTTACGAACTCGAACACTGGGGTCTGCCGTTCTCGCGTCGCGAGGAAGACGGAAAAATTTATCAACGCCCGTTCGGCGGCATGACGACCCACTACGGCAAGGGCACCGCGCAACGTACCTGCGCCGCCGCCGATCGTACCGGTCATGCCATGCTGCACACGATGTACGGACAGGCGCTGCGTCATGCAGCCGAATTTTACGTCGAATATTTCGCAATCGATCTCATCATGGATGACGATGGCCGCTGCCGGGGCGTCGTAGCGCTGAATATGGACGACGGCACGATCCATCGTTTTTCGGCCAACATGACCATCCTCGCGACCGGCGGCTATGGCCGTACTTATTTCTCTTGCACGTCGGCCCACATCTGTACCGGAGACGGCAATGCGATGGTGCTCCGGGCCGGATTGCCGCTCCAGGATATGGAGTTCGTGCAGTTCCACCCCACTGGCATTTATCCGGCGGGTTGCCTCATCACCGAAGGTTCACGCGGCGAAGGCGGCTATCTGGTCAATTCCGAGGGCGAACGTTTCATGGAGCGTTATGCGCCGTCGGCGAAAGACCTCGCATCACGCGACGTTGTCTCACGGGCGATGACCGTCGAAATCCGGGAAGGCCGCGGCGTGGGCAAGGAAAAAGACCACCTGTTCCTGCACCTCGACCATCTCGATCCCGCTGTGCTGCATGAGCGGCTGCCCGGCATCAGCGAAACGGCACGCATTTTCGCCAATGTCGACGTGACACGCGAGCCAATCCCGGTACTGCCGACCGTGCACTACAACATGGGCGGGATTGCCACGAACTATCACGGCGAAGCGCTCACCAAAAAGAATGGAAAAGACGACACCGTGATCCCCGGCCTGATGGCGCTAGGCGAAGCGGCCTGCGTGTCGGTGCATGGCGCAAACCGGCTTGGCTCCAATTCTCTGATCGATCTGGTGGTGTTTGGCCGTGCGGCAGCGCTGCGCTGTGCCGAATTATTGACCCCCGGGGACAAACAACCCGAACTGCCGACGAATTCAGCCGATATGTCGCTTGCGCGTCTTGATAAATTCCGTAACGCCTCCGGCGGAACGCCGACAGCAAAATTGCGGCTCAATATGCAACGCGTGATGCAGGAAGATTGTGCCGTGTTCCGCAGCGGCGAGGTGCTTGAGCAGGGCCACAAGCGAATTCATGAAGTGTACCAAGGCATGGCCGACATTCATGTAACCGACCGCTCGCTGATCTGGAATTCCGATTTGATCGAGACGCTTGAGCTCGACAACCTGATCGCGCAGGCCGTCGTCACGATGGATTCGGCAAAGAACCGGACCGAAAGCCGCGGCGCACATGCGCGCGAGGATTATCCAGATCGCGATGACAAGAACTGGATGAAGCATACGCTGTCGTGGATGGACGAGAAGGGCAACGTGAAACTCGATTACCGCCCGGTGCACGCCTTCACGCTGACTAACGACGTCGCCTATATCGAGCCCAAAGCGCGCGTCTACTGACGGAAACCCGCCATGGTTGAATTCACGCTACCAAAAAACTCCAAGATCACTGAGGGCAAGAAGTGGCCGCGCACGTCGCATGCAACGCATGTGAGCGAGTTTCGTATTTACCGTTGGAACCCCGACGATGGTCAGAACCCCAGCGTCGACACCTACTACGTCGACCGCGACGACTGCGGCCCGATGATTCTCGATGCGCTGATCTGGATCAAAAACAATGTCGACCCGACGCTGACATTCCGGCGTTCCTGCCGCGAGGGCGTGTGCGGCTCGTGTGCCATGAACATCGACGGCACCAACACGCTTGCCTGTACCAAAGCAATCGACGATACGCATGCGCCGGTGAAGATCTATCCGCTGCCACACCAGCCGGTGGTGAAGGATCTCGTGCCCGATCTGAAAAACTTCTACGCGCAGTATGCGTCGATTGAACCTTGGTTGCAGACGACCACGCCAACGCCCGAGAAAGAATGGAAGCAGAGTCACACCGATCGGGCAAAGCTTGACGGCATGTACGAATGTATTCTCTGTGCGTGCTGCTCGACATCTTGTCCGAGTTACTGGTGGAATTCCGATCGCTATCTCGGTCCGGCCGCGCTGCTGCAAGCAAATCGCTGGGTCCAGGACAGCCGCGATGAGTCGACGGGCGCACGGCTCGACAATTTGGAAGATCCATTCCGGCTCTATCGCTGCCACACCATCATGAATTGCTCGAAGGCATGCCCGAAGGGTCTCAATCCGGCGAAGGAAATTGCCACGCTCAAGAAAGCGTTGGTCGACCGGCAACTTTGAGACGTCGCAACAAACCGCAAGTCATGAGCTGAGCGATATTCACGTTTTGATCGTCAGCTAAACGGATGACTCGCCAAGTTGCTGAAGGCGACAATACAACTTCTGCTTGATGCAATAATAGCGGTGGTGCAGGGTCTGCTCCGTTCGCAGGGTTGTTTGCGTGCGTTGGCATCCGACAAAATTATTGGCGGCAAGCTTTCTGCTTTGCGCAGCCTGCGCACCGGTCTCAAAGCTCCCGCCGCTGCCAA
Source organism: uncultured Alphaproteobacteria bacterium (assembly GCA_963722125.1). Taxonomy (GTDB): domain Bacteria; phylum Pseudomonadota; class Alphaproteobacteria; order Rhizobiales; family Xanthobacteraceae; genus Pseudolabrys. The sequence continues at coordinate 135,088 of CAVRJW010000006.1, forward strand.
CTGACGACGTCGAAGCCGAACGACGCAAGCAACAGATCGATCAAATCCGCGACTACTTCGCTCAACTTGGCCGACTCCATAGTGTCGCGTTTCGCCTTCGTGTCGCCAACAGCGACGATTGTAAAAGCTGGGCCTGGGCGCAGATCGGCCTGGACGCGGGCACGGTAGCGAGCTTACCGCGCAAATACCGGTCGTTCACACACGAGGCTCTGACCGTCAGCTGGACTCAGGCGACCGTTTTGTCGGTTGCCGAAACATCACCGGCCGCCACCGCGGGAATCAAACCCGGCGATCACCTTCTGACATTTAACAATGAGCCAGTTCCACGGTACGGCACAGCCGGATGGATCGGCGGTTTTGTGCGCGACAACGGTTATCGACCGATACAGGTTCTCGTGCGCCGCGATGGTGTTGATGAAATGCACACGGTGACACCGGTGAAGGCCTGCGCGATTCCGATCGAGCTCGCAACGGATTCGACGCCGAATGCCTTCACCACAGACGATGGCATCGTCGTTTATTCGAGCTTATTGCGGCTCGCCCGCACCGATGCGCAGCTTGCCCTTATCATCGGGCACGAACTTGCACATGCAAATCTCGGCCATTTGGACAAGCAACGCGTCAATACGATCGTCGGTTGGGCGGGCGGCGCAGCGCTGGACGCCGGCATCATGCTTGGCGGCATTTCCACGGGCGGCGCGTTTAGCAAGCAATTCGCGCGCGCCGGCGCCCAGGCCTTCAGCGTCACATTTGAACGAGAGGCCGACTATGTCGGCGCCTATTATGCCGCGCGTGCAGGCTATGACCTTACCGGAGCGGAGGATGTCTGGCGGGCATTCGCATTGGAAAACCCCGACAGCATTCGCATCAGCGGGGACCATCCGGTTACACCGGTCCGCTTCGTCCAAATGCAAAAAACCGCCGCCGAAATTGCGGACAAGCAGCGTCGTGATGAACCGCTGATTCCAGAAATGAAGGCCATTCAATCGGAAGCCGAACCTACGATGAATTCGGGTGAGAGCATCCGCTGAGCCGGTGGCTGCCCGGCGCCGTTAAGCGCATTTCCTGGCTTGGCAGAGCTTCTCCAGCTCTGGGAACGGTGTGTAGGCGGCATTACCACATTGCTCTTTGGTCGCATCGATCAACTGGTTGAGATGTCCGCCATAGAAAAAACCGATGCGATCCTTGCTTCCCGTGTACTGCTTGCTGGCATCGCGTGAATCAGACCGCACACAGATGGTGTATCGTTCTTCCGCTCCGGCCCGTCGCAACACCGGCTCGCTGATATAGGCACCGCGAATATTGGTCGGATCGTCGAGCGTTGTCAGCATCGTGCTGAGCACTTCCGCCTTGTAGTCGGTCGGAAACACATTGGGATTTTCCGGTGGCTCTTTGCTGGTGCTCGACGAACACCCGACGAGAGCCAGGGCGAGGGCCGAAAGCAACCATAGGCTCGTCACGGGACTAGCCATTAGTTGTCCTCCGTCAATGGCACCGCACGCCGCCGTTCAATCGAGCTTGAGCTTGCGCCGCCGCTGTCCCAGCGTGCGCAGCCGCAGCGCATTGAGCTTGATGAAACCTTCGGCGTCCCGGTGGTCGTATGCCACTGCGCCCTCTTCGAAAGTCACCAGCTCCTGGTCGTAGAGTGAATATTTGCTCTCACGCCCAACGACCGTCACGTTGCCTTTATAAAGCTTGAGCTTCACGCGGCCAGTGACAAACTCTTGGCTCTTGTCGATTGCGGTTTGCAACATTTCGCGCTCCGGCGTGAACCAAAGGCCGTAGTAAACCAGCTCCGCATATTTCGGCATCAACTCGTCTTTGAGATGCGCGGCGCCACGGTCGAGCGTAATTGATTCGATGCCGCGGTGGGCAGCAAGCAATATTGTTCCACCCGGCGTTTCGTACATGCCGCGGGACTTCATGCCGACGAAGCGGTTTTCAACCAAATCGAGCCGACCGATGCCGTTGACGCGCCCAAAGTCATTGAGCTGCTTGAGCAGCGCAGCCGGCGTAACCTTCTCGCCGTCGATCGCAACGGCATCTCCGCGTTCGAAATCGACGGTAATGTAGGTCGACTTGTCCGGGGCTTTTTCCGGATCGACGGTACGCGAGAAGACGTAATCGGGAACCTCCTGGGCCGGGTCCTCCAGAACCTTGCCCTCGGATGATGCGTGCAAAAGGTTGGCATCCACTGAAAATGGCGCTTCGCCACGCTTGTCCTTAGCGATCGGAATTTGGTGCTTCTCGGCAAACTCGATGAGCTTGGTCCGCGAGGTCAGATCCCATTCCCGCCAAGGCGCTACCACCGTCACGTCTGGCTTGAGCGCGTAGTAAGTGAGCTCGAACCGCACTTGATCATTGCCCTTGCCGGTGGCGCCATGCGCCACGGCATCGGCGCCGACCTTTTCCGCAATCTCAATCTGTTTTTTGGCGATCAGCGGCCGCGCGATCGACGTGCCAAGCAGATATTGGCCTTCATATAATGCGTTTGCCCGAAACATTGGGAAAACGTAGTCACGGACGAATTCCTCGCGCAGATCCTCGACGAAGATGTTCTCTTTCTTGATGCCAAGGAGCAACGCTTTCTGGCGGGCCGGCTCGAGCTCCTCGCCTTGGCCAAGGTCGGCAGTGAAGGTCACCACCTCGCATCCATAGGTGGTCTGCAGCCATTTCAAAATGATGGACGTATCGAGCCCGCCGGAATAGGCGAGCACGACTTTCTTCACAGTCCGCTTTTGGTCGGCCTTGGACATGCCAATGTTGCGGCCATGCCGCCCTTTATGGTCCTAGCCAGGGCCCACCCGGGCGTCCCGGCCAAAAAAACACAACGTTCCCTTCCCTCACCGGGATTGCCGGGTCAAGTCTATGCGTCCGACAGAGCTAACCGGTCACGTCCTCATACACATCCACGTCCGCGCTACCGGCCAAAATCGCGCGCCAGCCCTGCAAAAAGGTGCGCACCATCGGGTCGCTTGCCAGCTTGTGTCGATTGAGTTCAAGCGCGGCGTCGGCTTCGTATTCGATCTCGACGAGGAGCTGCGCCGGGTCATCGACGTTTTGCAACACGCGAAAGCCTGCCCCACCGAGCGTCCGATAAAATGGCCCGGCGCTCCGAATGAGGGTGAGGACCTGCGCCGGGTCGCCCAGCGCCCGCGCCTTGATTTGTAACACGCGTTTGATGACAGGTCCTGCCACGAATCTCTCCCTGCACAATCGATGCGACCTTACCACAACGCCTATCGTGTCACATTCAAGGTTTGGATTTTCGTTTTCCGAAAAGTCCAGCGATAAAATTATAACCGGGCATGGAGATGCACTCTAACGACCGCTCGACGTCATCATCCGAAAATCGCGTGCGCGGCCATCGATAAATGATCGCGTAAGCAACCCAAATGACCAGAAACGTGAATACGCCGGCAAAGATAACATCGGATGGAAAGTGCGCACCGGCCATCATCCGAATTGCGGCCATGCCAGTACCCAACGCGAGGGCAGCGCCGTAGGCAACAGCGCGCCATTGTGGCGGCGCTAACGCTGCCGGTGCGATTGTCCAGAACGCGCCGGCCACATCACCAGAAACAAACGCGCAATTTGCCGGACAGTCGCCGCGCGTGCTCCACCAGGGCACAAAATGCTCGCTTCCCCCAAACTGAATCACATCGATTGGCCGCGGCCGCCCCCAATGGTCCTTGAGCAGAACGTTGACCAGCAGGCCCGGCGCGAGCGCCAATGTTGTGATCAGGAAAACGGCTGCGCGGCCTGACATCAACATTTTACGGCGCGGCAAGAGAAGCTTGATCACCAACGCAACAACCGCCGGTATTGCCAGCGCAGTTCCGATCCAAAGACCGATATCGCGCGCCAACTTCACCGGCGGGTAAATACGAAAAGCGAATGTATTGTGGTTGGCGTCTTCAACCGCGTAGAAAAATCGTTCAACCCGCAAATCGAGCTCTGGATAAAGCCCAAAGACCACGCCGGCGACCACGGCGATAGCAAGCGCGATTGTGAGGCCCGTTCGATTCATGCGCGTTCGTCCTAGCCGACGCGCCGCGAAATTGAAAGGCGACCGCCTCTCATTCCGCCCGCCATCGCAAGCGGCTGCATTGGCAGATAGAGTCTATGCGGCTGGCAATCGCGGGTCACGCCAACGACCGGCATTGCGTCCGGCGATCAGCCAATACGCCAATCCGCCGATGATCCCCGCTGCGGCCGCAAGCTGCAATGAATGGCCAACCGGTGGAACGTCCGTCGTATTTTCGAGCCGCACGGAAATATCCGAACCAAAATAGGATGCCAGCCCGACAAGCGCGCCGCCGACACCGTAGTAAAGGAAGTTACGCATACGCGCGATTTCCGCGAACAAGATCACGACCAATGCCGGCAGGAACGCAACGGCGCCGACAAAGCTGGTGGCAAAAAACGAAACAATGAAGAAGCTCACACGTTCGAAGGGATCGGAATCGATGCCCGTCCAATCCGGGGCGACAATTCCTATGGCGAGTGTGATCCCCGCGACCATTGCAGCCACAATGAGAGCGAATGCGATGACGATGATCCGACCGAGGAGAGACATAGATATCCTTTAAATGAGGGCGTTGTCGTCACTCAACCATGGCCATAGCACGCAGCGCCATCCGTTCCCGCGCCGACAATTTTTCGGTCGCGCTTTTGAGCTGGCCGCAGGCGGCCAAAATGTCTCGTCCCCGGGGCGTGCGCACGGGCGATGCATAACCAGCATCGAACACGACTTGCGAGAATTTTTCGATCTGCCCCCAGTCCGAACACTCGTATCGCGTGCCCGGCCAGGGATTGAACGGAATGAGATTAATCTTTGCGGGAATGCCTTTGAGCAGCCGCACCAGCGCCATGGCGTCATCGATGGAATCGTTCACGCCCTTCAGCATGACATATTCGAACGTAATGCGTTTGGCGTTGGAAGCCCCGGGATAGTTGCGACAGGCTTCCAGCAGCTCCGCGATCGGATATTTGCGATTGAGTGGCACGAGCTCGTTGCGCAATTCGTCACGCACCGCATGCAACGATACAGCCAGCATGCATCCGATCTCCGCGCCCGTGCGTTGGATATTGGGCACAACGCCGGAGGTGGAAAGCGTAATGCGGCGTTTTGAAATCGCGATGCCCTCGCCGTCGGCCATCATCAGCAGCGCATCGCGGACCGCTTCAAAATTGTAGAGCGGTTCGCCCATCCCCATCATCACAATATTTGTAACGCAGCGATCGCCGCTTGGTACGACACCATCCGTCGGTCGTGTTCCACCGGGCCAGTCGCCCAAGCGATCACGTGCGGCGAGTACCTGTCCGACGATTTCTCCGGCCGTCAGGTTTCTGACCAGGCGCTGTGTGCCGGTGTGGCAAAACGTACAGGTAAGCGTACAGCCGACCTGACTGGAGACACACAAAGTGCCCCGCTCTGTGTCGGGAATGTAAACACACTCGACCTCGTGCGGGCGCTCGCCTTGCACCTCACCGGGGAGCCGTAACAGCCATTTGCGCGTGCCATCGACCGAGACTTGCTCGGCAACCACTTCAGGGCGGGCCAAAGTAAAATGTTCGGTCAGCGACGCGCGCAGCTCTTTTCCCAAGCTGGTCATTTGGTCAAATGACGTGAACCCGCGGAAATAGATCCAATGCCAGAGTTGCTGGACGCGCATCTTGCGTTGCGCATTCGGGACACCCAGGCCATCCAGCACACTTGCCAGCTGGGTCCGTGTCATGCCGATCAGCGACGGCTTTTCGGGCGCGACATAGCGCTCGAGCGGCGCCTTCTCGACAAATTCCGTCGAGACCATTGCGCTGTCTGCAAGGGTTGTCATCAATTTACTCAATAACGCGGTTCGGCACTGCCGGGAATATAGGGCGTAAGCGCCCTACTTGCACTCGTCGGCCACTTTGTCGAGCGCTTGAGCGAGGCCCTTGAGCGAATAGGTGTCGGTCGTTTTCGTGCCTCGCGCCGACTCGCTTTTAACCACCAAATCAGCGCCTTTGCGCATGGTTTCGACCATCTGCGCCTCTTCCGCCGCGTTTTTGACCCAGGCGCCGTCGTTCTGGCTGTACATGGCGAAGGTCGTCGAACCGATGGCCGCCGTGGCGTCGTGGCCGGGCTTTTGCGGATAGCCGACGATCATCGAAACTTCGTTTTTCACTTTCTCTGCCGGCCGCGTCGAGACGAACGCGTATGAAGCATCGCGATTGCGCCCTGACGGTTCACTGGTGGCAGACGTCGGCTTCGATAACGCAAAGCAGACCTTCTTGCCCCCCGGGGTTGCCCTGTAGGCGCCCCACTCGCCGAATTGCCCAAGCAATACGGCCTGATCGGTCGGGTTGGCGGCAGGTTTCTTCTGCTGCGCGGACGCAGAGAGAGTGAGCGCGCAGACTGCCGAAACGGCAATGAAAATACGGAACAATGGTGTGGTGTTCATCGGGCCCTACCGGTGACGATAATGACGGTTCTTGAGCTGCCCCAAAAGAATCGCAGGATACTAGCGCATTACGGGGGAATGTCGGCAATGTGAAGGCGGTATTCCGACGCTGGAGACCTTCGGCCGGTGACAGCCTGTGGACCGATCGCGCGCGACGGCATGCTAGAACCGCAACACCTTACTTGCTATTCGCGCTGCACAATTCTCCTGACGGAACACCATGAAAGCCCTGCTCTGCACCCATTACGGTACACCGGACGACCTCACGCTCGCTGATATCCCCGACCCTGCTGCACAAGCGGGAGAAGCCGTCGTGCGGATCGAAGCAGCCGCGTTGAATTTCTTCGATACGCTGATCATCGCCAATAAGTATCAGACCAAGCCGCAACTGCCGTTCTCGCCAGCGGCGGAGTTTGCCGGGACGATCGAATCCCTCGGCGCAGGCGTGACAGATTTTGCAGTCGGCGACCGGGTTGTTGCTTGCTCGGGATACGGCGCCGCGCGCGAACGCATTGCGATTTCCGCCGGCAGGCTCATTAAAATTCCCGATGGTCTCGATGCCGACCGTGCTGCCGGAATTTGTGTCACCTATGGCACGACACTGTACGCGCTGAAGGACCGCGCCGAGCTGAAGGATGGCGAGACGCTCGTCGTGCTGGGAGCTTCCGGCGGAGTCGGATTGGCAGCGGTCGAGCTCGGCAAGCTGATGCGCGCGCGCGTCATCGCGTGCGCATCGTCCGCAGAGAAAATCGCATTCGCGCGCAAACACGGTGCCGACGACGGTATCGACTATAGCAGCGAAGATTTGAAAGAAGCGCTTCGCCGCCTGACCGGTGGTCGTGGCGCTGACGTCATATATGATCCGGTTGGCGGCGCTCTCGCCGAATCCGCACTTCGATCGATCGCCTGGCAAGGACGGTTTCTTGTCATAGGTTTCGCCGCCGGCGACATTACAAAGCTGCCGCTGAACCTCGTGCTGCTGAAAGGCTGCGACGTTCTTGGTGTCTTTTGGGGCTCATGGATTGAACGTGACTCCGCGGGCCACCGCGCCAACACCGCACAATTATTGGCCTGGTGCGCGGAAGGGAAATTATCGTCGCACGTGCATGCCGTCTATCCGCTCGCGGAAGGCGCGGCTGCGCTGAAGGCGCTCGCGGCACGGAAGGTCATGGGTAAGATAATATTGAAGCCGTAGCGAGACGTTACCGCCCGCTAAACTCCGCCAACTTGTTTCTCGCCGTAATGCGATGCTCGGGGCGAATATGGTTGGCCACCAGCTTAATGGCGGTCGCGACCACCGCTGCGTCATCGGTAAATCCGAGCACCGGCAACACATCGGGAATGACGTCGGCTGGCAATACGAAATAAGCGATCGCGCCAATCAACGTCGCCTTCACCGGTAAAGGAGTCGCGCTATCGAACGCACAGTAATATGCGGCAAGCAAATCCTCAGCGAAAGGAATCGACACGGCAACGCCGCGCAACTTTCGCCAAAAACGGTGGCGGAATGCGGTTTCGTCGCCGGGGCTCTGCCAAAATGCGGATTGCGCGAAGGCCATGCGCGGTTATCTGGTAAGCGATTTGGGCGGCCGCAAGGCTTCACACTTCCCGTGCCAAAACGGGCAACTCTAGCCGCCGGCGATCTTATCCATAGCTTCGGCCAGCTTAACGTCGAGCTCGGTCAGCCCCCCGGCATCATGGGTCGAGAGTGTCACCTCGACGGTTTTATAGACATTGAACCACTCCGGATGGTGATCCATTTTCTCCGCAACCAGCGCCGCGCGCGTCATGAAGCCGAAGGCCTGGTTGAAATCCTTGAATACAAATTTCTTTGTAATGGCATCTCGACCGGCGGTTTCGGACCAGCCGTTCAGCCTTGCCACCGCAGATTTGCGGGCATCTACCGTAAGCTTTTGCGCCATGACATCATTTCCCCTTGCCGAAGCGAACGCACCACCCTCGAAAAGGGTTCGTGCCGATTTTACCTCTTTAAGCTGTCCCCTGCGAAACTGTCGCACTTTAGATAAGCCATTTTGGCCCAATTTCTGCATAATTGATCCGGTTGGCCCCGGTTGCGTGTGAAACTGGGTGGGCCAAAGGGGGCTAAAGCGTGAATCAAATGCAGAGAAGCAGCCGTATCAAGGCTGCGACGCCATCATTACCGCTCGGTCAATTCCTCGATCACTGTCATGCGAGCTTCCGAACGGACGCCAGCGGGACGCCGGCCGACTACATTCCCGAGCTGAAAAAAGCCAATCCGGACCACTTCGGCGTCGCACTCGCCACTATTGACGGCCACATTTACGAAACTGGCGATACCGGCGTCGAGTTCACGATCCAATCGATCTCAAAGGCCTTTGTATTCGCACTCGCCCTCGAACTCCTCGGAGTTGAGCGCGTTAATGCAGCTATCGGCGTCGAACCGAGCGGCGAGGCCTTTAACTCGATTCGCCTGACCGCCGACAATCGGCCGTTCAACCCGATGGTGAATGCGGGCGCTATCGCTTGCTGCGGCTTGATCCACAGCGTCAAAGGCGACGATGCTTTTGAATGTGTGCGAGACACGCTCAATCGCTTTGCCGGACGCAAGCTCACTGTCGACGAGGCGGTGTATGCCTCCGAAAATGCTACCGGCGACCGCAACCGAGCTATTGGCTATCTGCTGCGTAACTATGCAGTCATCCAGGGGAACGTCAGCGAAGTCTTGGAGACCTACTTTCGCCAATGCTCGATCCTCGTGACCGCGCGCGATCTTGCCGTGATGGCGGCAACGCTCGCCAACCGTGGCGTCAACCCACTCACCGGCGAGCAAGTGATCTCCCCTTACGTTGTCGCTCGCACGTTGTCTGTGATGACAAGTTCGGGCATGTACGATTATGCCGGTGAGTGGATCTACCGCATCGGCATTCCGGCCAAGAGCGGAGTCGGCGGCGGCATCATCGCTGCAATGCCGGGACAGTTCGGTCTGGGCACGTTTTCGCCGCGACTCGATAGCCATGGCAACAGCGCGCGCGGGATCAAGGTGTGCGAGCTCTTCTCCTCGCATTTCGATTTGCACATGCTTAACCGCTCGACCGATCTCTGCACTTCAGTGATTGCGGACTATGACATCAAAGGAATCTCATCGCGGCGCAGCCGGCAGCCGTATGAACAAGTAATCCTGGAAGAGCATTATCAGAATATCCGGGTCCTTGAACTGGTGGGAGCTCTGTCGTTCGCAAGCGTCGACTACGTGGCAAGGAAAATCGCCAGCGGTGTGCAGCCAAGTTTTCTGATCATTGAGCTGCGTCGTGTGCCGAGAGTGAGCGGCGGCGCTACAAAATTATTCGCCGACATGGTGCGTGCGATTGCCGGCGCCAACTGCACCGTCCTCCTGTCAGGTGCCGAAAAGATTTCGATGGTTTCGCGAACCGTCGAAAAGGCGCTTAAAGGCGTCGCCAATGTGCGCCATTTCGATCACTTGGACGACGCTATTGAGTGGGCGGAAGATCAGCTGATCTATCGTTATGGCGGCTATTCTGACAGGCGCGATTCCTCGGCGCTGAGCGAGCAAGCGCTGTTCGAAGGGTTGTCTCCGCAGGAGCGTACGGAACTCACGGCGCTCATGACGCCGCGCAGCTTCCATGCAGGCGATCGCATCATCGCGGCTGGCGATATGGCATCGTCCATCTTCTTCCTGCAGAGTGGGATGGTCAGTGTGAAATTGCCGAGTGGCGTTCGCCTCGCAAGCCTGGCTCACGGCATGGCGTGCGGCGAAATGGCCTTGATCGAGCAGGTGCGCTCAGCCGATGTGTGGGCCGATACCTCCGTTACCTGCCTCGAACTGGGCCTCGAACAATTCGCCACGTTTTGTGACCAGCACAGCCGCGGCGGTCAACGCATCATGCATAACCTAGCTAAGTTGTTGTCGCATCGACTTATCCAGGCCAATGCCAAGGTCGATGTGTTGAGCGGTTACTAGCCGCAGTCAGGCCGGTACAAGGCAACGAACGCGTTCCACAGCTGTCATCAATCGGTCATCGGACCGTTGCCCGTTTGTCAGCGACCCGAACCAGACTTCCGTGCTCATATACGAGGCGGAGGTTTTGATGACGATACGTATTGGGTCAGCGGCCACGCGCCGGCGGTTTCTTGCAACAAGCGCGGCCGCAACGGCATTCACCGCAATTAGCGGCATTGCCCGCCCGTTCATCAGCCAGGCCAATGACCGGCCCGTCATCACGCACGGCGTACAGTCCGGCGATGTGTCAGCCGATTCCGGTGTGGTCTGGGCGCGCGCCGATCGCCCCGCTCGCATGCTCGTTGAAGCGTCAACCACCGAAAGCTTCAAAGATATTCGCTATAGCGCGTTCGTCGATGCACTGCCGGAAAGCGACTTCACCGCCAAACTTCTGGTCGAAAACCTGCCGGCAACGCAGGATGTTTTCTATCGTATTCGTTTTCAGGATCTCGCCTCCCCGACCATTGTGGGTGAACCTCAGGTCGGACGTTTTCGTACTGCGCCAAACGATCGACGCTCGATCAGTTTCGTATGGTCGGGCGACACGGCCGGGCAAGGCTGGGGTATCGACGAATCGCGCGGCGGTATGCGCACTTACGCAACCGTTCTGAAAAACCGCCCGGACTTTTTCATCCACAACGGCGACAATATTTACGCCGACGGCGCAATCACCGCCGAGCAGAAAATGCCGAATGGAGAGGTCTGGAAAAACATTGTTACCGAGGACAAATCGAAGCCGGCTGAAACGCTCGCGGAATTTCGCGGCGCTTACAAATACAATCTCCTCGATAAGAACTTTCGTGCGCTCTACGCTGAGGTCCCGGTTTTCGCGCAATGGGATGACCACGAAGTCTTCAACAACTGGTGGCCGGGCGAGCCAATGACCCGCTCTGAACTCGTCGCCAAAAAATACGTAGATAAAAACGACCTTATCCTCGCTGCCCGCGCCAGCCGCGCATTCCATGAATACATGCCGATGCGCGAGACACTAGCCGAGCCAGGCCGCGTCTACCGGAAGATCTCGTATGGCCCGCTGCTCGATGTTTTCATGCTCGATATGAGATCCTATCGTGGCCCGAATGCAGAGGACATGGAAGAGACTTACGGCCCCGCGGCGTATTTCCTCGGGCCAACACAACTTGCGTGGCTTAAGCGCGAGCTCGCAAACTCGCGCGCGACCTGGAAAGTGATCGCAGCGGATATGCCGATCAGCCTCGTGATCGTCTACGACGTGCCGCGCAAATGGGGCATCGAAGCCGTCGCACAGGGCGATGATGGCGCGCCGCGCGGACGCGAGTTGGAGATCGCCGATCTGCTCTCGTTCATCAAGCGCGCCGGGATAAAGAACACTGTCTGGCTCACCGCCGACGTCCACTACACAGCAGCGCACTACTACGATCCAAACAAGGCCGCATTCCAGGAGTTCGAGCCGTTCTGGGAATTTGTAAGCGGACCCCTTCATGCCGGTACTTTTGGGCCCAATCCGCTCGACAAGACCTTTGGTCCACAGCTCGTCTACGTGAAGGCGCCTACCAAGGAGCAGGGCCAGAATTTACCTCCCAGTGAAGGCCTCCAGTTCTTCGGGCATATCGCTATCGACGGGGCCAGCCAGCAAATGACCGTGACGCTCAAGGATGTCGAAGACCGGTCGTTATGGGCGAAAACCCTCGATCCGATACTGGGATAGCGGTTTACTAAGCCTTCGATTTACCTTGAGGACTCGCGTGCGCCAGCCGGCGGTTGCATCCCGGCCGCGCGTGACTATATTGCGCCGCAATAGCGTCGCGTCGCGGGCTCCACCGGGGCCCGCGCTTTGATTTTTGGAACCCGTAATGGATCTTCGCAACGTCGCCATCATTGCCCACGTCGACCATGGCAAAACCACGCTGGTCGACCGGCTGCTGCAGCAATCCGGCGCCTATCGCGAAAACCAGCGCGTCGTCGAACGCGCAATGGATTCCAACGATCTCGAGCGCGAGCGCGGCATTACCATTCTGGCGAAGGCAGCCTCGGTGGTCTGGAACGGCACCCGCATCAATATTGTTGATACGCCCGGCCATGCCGATTTCGGCGGCGAGGTGGAACGCATTCTCAACATGGTGGATGGCGCGCTGGTGTTGGTCGACGCGGCGGAAGGCCCCTTGCCGCAGACAAAATTCGTCGTCTCCAAAGCACTGAAGATGGGCTTGAAGCCCATTGTTGTGATCAACAAAGTGGACCGCGCCGATGCGCGCGCCGTCCAGGTGGTGAACGAGGTGTTCGACCTGTTTGCAGCACTCGACGCCACCGACGAGCAGCTCGATTTTCCGATCCTTTACGGTTCAGCCAAGCAGGGCTGGATGGCGACCAAACTGGACGGATCGCACGATGACGGCATGAAGCCGCTGTTCGATCTCATCCTCAGTCATGTGAAGCCGCCGCAGGTCGAAAGCGGGCCGTTCCGGTTGCTCGGCACCATTCTCGAGGCCAACCCCTATCTCGGCCGGATTGTCACCGGCCGCGTGACCTCTGGCACGGCGAAACCCAACCTGCCAGTCAAGGTGCTCGATCACGACGGCAAGTTGATCGAGACCGGCCGGATCACCAAAGTACTGGCGTTCCGTGGTCTCGAGCGCGTGCCCGTGGATGAGGCGGACGCGGGCGATATCGTGGCGATCGCGGGATTGCCGAATGCGACTGTCGCGATGACAATCTGCGATCCGTCGGTGGAAACACCGCTGCCCGCCCAGCCAATTGATCCGCCGACCCTGGCGATGATCTTTCGCGTTAATGATTCCCCGCTCGCCGGGACCGAAGGCGACAAAGTCACCGGCCGCATGATCCGCGACCGGTTGTTGCGGGAAGCCGAGGGCAATGTGGCACTGCGCGTGAGCGAGTCCGACGACAAGGACTCCATGGAAGTCGCGGGCCGCGGCGAATTGCAACTTGGCATTCTGATCGAGACCATGCGGCGCGAAGGATTTGAGCTTTCGGTGTCGCGTCCCAAAGTGCTGTTGCAAGAAGATCCGGCGACCGGCGAAACGCTCGAACCGATCGAAGAGGTCGTCATCGACCTCGACGAAGAACATGCGGGCATCGTTGTGCAAAAAATGGCCGAGCGCAAAGCAGAAATGCTGGAGATGAAACCGTCCGGCGGCCACCGCTTGCGGCTGGTGTTTCACGCGCCGACGCGCGGCCTGATCGGTTACCAGGGTGAATTGCTCACCGACACCCGCGGCACCGCGATCATAAATCGCCTATTCCACGCTTATGCGCCTTACAAGGGCCCGATCCAGGGCCGCCGCAATGGCGTGCTGATCTCTAACGACAAGGGCGATGCGGTTGCCTATGCGCTCTGGAATCTGGAAGACCGCGGACCGATGATGATCGAGCCCGGCTGGAAAGTTTACAACGGCATGATCGTAGGCGAGCACACGCGCGGAAATGACTTAATCGTCAATGTGCTCAAAGGCAAAAAGCTCACCAATATCCGCACGACTTCGAAGGATGAGGCAGTGCGCCTGACGCCGCCCATCCGCATGACGCTGGAGAAGGCGCTGGCTTATATCGAAGATGACGAACTGGTCGAGGTGACCCCGAAGTCGATCCGCCTGCGCAAGAAGCTGCTCGACGAAAACGACCGCAAAAAAGAAGATCGCAAGAAAGAGGCCGAGACCGTTTGATGCAGCTCCCGGGCTGCCACAACCTCTATGATGCATCTCGTTTCCATCACGCGTAATTCGAGTCCGGCAATCGAATCACTTTGTGTCACCCGGTAAGCACCTGGGGTGGCCGCTATGCCCCCGCGATGCCTGCGGGACCGGCTTCCTCCGCTTGCAATCAGGCCGGCCGGCATCGTTTCTGACGTCGCTGCTTGGCTTTTTACGCCTGTGGCCAGTAATCCACACCGTTAACCCATCATTAATGATAGGGCTTGAAGGGCGCAAAGTTCGTTGCTTCTATCGCGCAATGTCTACGACCCTCATAGAGATTCGCCGCGCGAAGTCCGTCGACGCAATGGACGTCGCCGAGACTCACGATGAGGCGTGGCGTGCCGCCTATCAGGGCATCATCCCGGGCAATGAGCTCGAAAAGCTGATCAATCGCCGCGGTCCGGACTGGTGGGAGTCGGCTATCCGCAAGGGAAGCCGCATCACCATTCTCCAGTTTGGCGACCGGATTGCGGGCTACACCAATTACGGACGCAATCGCGCCCGTAGTTTGTTTTATGACGGCGAGATCTACGAGATATACCTGCGGCCGGAGTTCCAGGGCCTCGGTTTTGGCCGCCGGCTGTTTTCGGCAGCGCGCAAGGATCTCAACCACAGCGGGCTAAAGAGCATTGTCGTGTGGGCACTCTCCGACAACGAATCGGCGATGGAGTTCTATCGCGCCTTGGGCGGCCGCGCCGTGGCACGATCATCGGAACGCTTCGGGGCCAAGACGCTCGACAAGGTCGCCTACGCCTGGCAGGCGTAGATCGCTACAACTTCGGCGCCGGTAAGCCGTTCTGCGCGCAGGTCGCGCGCACAGTATTTAGCAACAAGCAGGCAATCGTCATCGGCCCCACCCCGCCAGGCACGGGGCTGATCGCACCGGCAATTTTCACCGCCTCGGCATAAGCGACATCGCCGACAATGCGTGTCTTGCCACCCTCGCCCGGCACACGATTGATCCCGACATCGATCACGGTTGCGCCCGGCTTGATCCAGTCGCCGCGAACCATTTCAGGGCGACCCATGGCAGCAACAAGCAAATCGGCACGGCGGCACACGGAGGGCAAATCATTCGTCTTGGAATGAGTAATTGTCACAGTTGCATTTTCGGCGAGCAGCAATTGCGCAACAGGCTTACCGACAATATTGGATCGACCGACGACGACCGCCTCTAGCCCCGCGAGAGATTCATGCACTGTCTTTGCCAGCCGCACGCATCCCAACGGGGTACAAGGCACCAATGCGGGCAAGCCACTCGCGAGACGGCCAACATTGAGCGGATGAAAGCCGTCCACATCCTTGGCGGGATCGATCGCCGCGATGATTTTTTGCGCATCAATTTGCTTGGGCAACGGCAGCTGCACCAAAATGCCGTTTACTTCTTTATCGGCATTAAGGTTTGCAATCAGGTCGAGCAGCTCGATCTCACTTGCAGTGGCAGGCAGTTTGCGATCGAAGGCATGCATGCCTGCTTCTGCGACCGCCTTCGATTTATTGCGCACATAGACTTCGCTCGCCGGATTATCCCCGACCAGCACGACGGCAATGCCCGGTACGATGCCCCGATCGCGGCGCAAACGATGCACGGCGTCGGCGACGTTGCCGCGCAAACCCGCCGAGATCGTCTTGCCGTCAATAATGCGTGCGCTCATGGTCCGTTCGCCCGCTTCGCCAAAACAAGCCTTAGCGCGATGCAGCGACTTTCTCTAGCACCGCAATTAGAGTTGGGACATCGCCCGCAATCTTCAGGCGCTTGAGGCGGGCCGTGGCACCGGCCACCAAGGTCACATCGCGCTGTGGGACGCCCACCGTTTTTGCGATCAATCGAACAAGATCATCGTTTGCCTCGCCTCCCGCGGGCACTGCACGCACCCGGGCTTTTAGTGCCGAACGTCCGTCCGTCAAAGTTTCCAAGCCATCAATCGCGTCGCGGGCGCCCTTCGGTGTCAACCGGACAATGAGCATTACGCCGCCGGCGACCGGCGACCAGGGCATCGCCGCCATCGGCTAGAAAACGTTTGGATAGATGTATCTGACGATGACGTTTTCGAGGAACAGGATGATCAAAATGAGAATCACCGGCGACACATCGATGCCGCCAAGATTGGGCATCATTGACCGGATCGGCCGCAACACCGGCTCGGTAATTCGAAAAAGAAAATCCGCGATCATCGCCACGACCTGATTGCGCGTATTGACCACGTTGAACGCAATCAACCAGGACAAAACTGCGGCCGCGATTAACAGCCAGATGTAAATCTGAAGGACCAACAGAATGATATCGAGAATAGCGCGCATGAGTGTCTGCCTGTTCGCAAGCCTGGCGCAAAGTAGCGGGTCAAATGGCCGCGAACAAGCCAACGCCGCCGCATCCTTGACAGGCCATACCCCTAGCCCTAAATGGCGCCCACTCGCCGCATTTTTCGCGTAACGACAATAGTCGTTGCCATTTGGCGGGGCCGTAGCTCAGTTGGGAGAGCGCCTCGTTCGCAATGAGGAGGTCAGGGGTTCAAATCCCCTCGGCTCCACCAGCCTACCATCCGAAAGGCAGCCGGTTGCGACGGCTTTCCTGGATCGGTCAATCCTCAGCTTTCTTTGTCCGAAAATCGACGGTCGCTGTCTCAAGCGGAATGACAATTTCGCAGCGCAGCCCTTGAGGTTCAAAGCCAAGCCGGGCGCTGCCACCCAACTCGGCGGCAACGCTGCCTTCGATCAGCTTGGAGCCGAAGCCGCGCTGCTCCGGCTCAGCGACCGATGGTCCACCCTGCTCGATCCAGCTGATGCGCAGCATCGGGCGGCCATTTTCGGCGCGCACGGGTTGCCAGTTAATTTCAATGCGTCCGCCGGGTACCGACAGGGCACCATATTTTGCGGCATTGGTGGTGAGTTCATGCACGGCCATCGCCAACGTCAAAACGGCGCGTGGTCGCAAAATTACGTCTTCTCCGCGCAGAACGACGCGCTCGGAGCCGGCGCCAGCATAGGGCGCAAGACTTCCCGACAGCAGTTCTCGCAAATCCGCGCTTTCCCAGTGGTGAATGGTGAGTTGGTCGTGCGCCTTGGACAGGGCGATGAGACGGCCTTCGAATCGCTCGCGGAAAGCGGCGGGTGTATGCGCGCCCCGTGCCGTTTGCGAGGCAAGCGATTGCACGGTTGCAAGCGTATTCTTCACGCGGTGGTTTAACTCATCCATCAACAATTTCTGCCGCTGTTCGGCTGCTTTGCGTTCCGTAATATCCTGCACCACTCGGACCACGTAGCGCAGCTTGTCGCCCTCGTCGCGCACCGGCGAGGAGCGCACCGACAGCCAGATCACGCGGTTATCCTTGCGAATGAAGCGCTTCTCGACGGAATAAAATTCGAGCTCCCCGGCAACCTGCTTGCGAAATCCCTCACGATCGGGATCGGCATCATCGGGGTGGGTGTGGGTAAATAGTTTGTTTTTGAGCAGATGTTCGCGGTTAAAGCCGGTGATGGCACAAATTGCTTCGTTGACGCGCAGGAAGTGGCCATCGGGTGAAATTTCCGAAATGCCGATCGCCGCATG
Source organism: uncultured Alphaproteobacteria bacterium (assembly GCA_963722125.1). Classification (GTDB taxonomy): domain Bacteria; phylum Pseudomonadota; class Alphaproteobacteria; order Rhizobiales; family Xanthobacteraceae; genus Pseudolabrys. The sequence goes on from CAVRJW010000006.1 coordinate 152,776, forward strand.
TTCGTAAGTTGCGGCCAGCCGCTGTTCTTGCTCAAGCGCATGGAGACGCGAATGCTCGAGTGCTGCATCCGCCCGCTTGCGCTCAGTGATGTCGAGAAAGCAGTTTACCGCTCCAACCAGCTCGCCCTTCACATTGCGCAAGGGGTCGATATTGACGGATACGATCAGGCGCGTGCCGTCAGCTCGTTCAACAATCCGTTCGACATCGCGTACCGGCGTACCGCTGGTGAGGACCTCGGATACCATCGAACGCGACACCGGCGCGCCGTCCATATCGTAGAAGCGCGCGCTTTCCCTGAATTGATCGTGCGTTTGGCCCGGATCCGGCGCCCGGCCCCAGACGGCGACGGCATGCCGATTGTACTGAAGGATCGTGCCCTTCGCGTCACAGATGAACGTCGCGATCGGCAGCAGCTCGAGAATGCCGTCGGATGCGCGCAACATCGCGCTCATCACGGGCGGAATTTGCCGCGCGGAAGAGTGTCCGCGATCGCTGGAATCAACCATCCGCACGCCTCTGCGAGGATATTGTTCCCCTTACCGGTGCAACGATCAGGTTGGCTGCCGATTTGTCAATGGCGCAGCACCTACGAACGCAGCGCACCGGCTTCGCCGGTCGGTCAGGAAGTACCATTCATCGACTGATTGGCGGGCGTACGGCCGATCCAGTGATCGATGAAAGAGGCGAGCCAATTGCGCGACGCCAAATCATGGACCGCACGATCAGCGATGTGCTCATGGCGTTGCTTTGCGCCCGGCAATTCCATTCGATGCGCGCCGCGCACAAGCCAGCGATACATCATCGCGTGCGTGACCTCAGGATGAAATTGCAACGCGTAGCCGCTGTCATATCGAAATGCCTGGACGGAAAAGGCATCGCCCTCGGCCAGCAGCTCGCTGCCGGAGGGGAGCTCGAACCCCTCGCGATGCCATTGATAAACGTGGTCGGGCCATTCAGGACAGACCTTGCGCCCTGCTTCGGTCGGGCGGATCGGATAATAACCAACTTCGGCGTGGCCCTGCGGGTGTGGAAATACGCGCGCGCCGAGGTGGCGCGCCATCATTTGCGCGCCGAGGCAGATGCCGAGATACGGCTTCTTGTCACGCAGCGGCACGCCAATCCAGTCGATCTCTCGTCGCAGGAAATCTTCATTGTCGTTGGCGCTTTGCGGGCCACCGAAAATTGCCGCGCCGGCATGCTCGTCCATGGTCTCCGGCAACGGATCGCCAAACCGCGGCCGGCGGATATCGAGCGGATAGCCGAGCTTCGCCAGCGTCTGGCCGACTCGGCCGGGCGAGGAGTGCTCCTGGTGCAAAATGAGAAGAACGGGCTTCAACATGATGATTCGGCGTATGCACGCGCGTTGCTGACTACTAACGGCTCTTCCGGCGATTGCAAATATGGTCGGCGGGGCTCGGCTATGCCTGCGACGCGGACCTGCGCCGGGTCTGTCGTGAATCCACGACACCAAGGAGGATTCGGCGCGGGATCAGGCGGATCAGCACGGTAATCACCCTATTCAGAAAGCCGGGCACAATCGTCCGGTGGCCCTCCATAAGGCCGCGATAGCCCGCTTCCGCCACATAGTCCGCTGATTGGGTGAGGATGTTCGGCGCCAAACTGCCATCTTTGACGCCGGCGCGTTCGGCAAATTCTGTGGGCACGGGGCCCGGGCACAAGACCGCCACCTTTATCCCCCGCGGCTTAAGCTCGCTGTGCAGCGCCTCGGTGAACGACAGCACGTAAGCCTTGGTCGCGTAGTAGACCGCCATGCCGGGCCCAGGCAGAAAGCCCGCCATCGACCCAACATTGAGCAGGCCGCCGTTGTGGCGCGCGAGGCTGTCGACAAAGGCAAGCGACAATTCGGTCAGCGCCCGCACATTGAGGTCGATCATGTGCAGTTGTTCATCGTGGTCACGCGTGCTCGCCAAGCCAACTAGTCCGAACCCGGCGTTGTTGACGACAAATTGCGGCTCTGCGCCCTGCGCCGCCAGGACCTCGCCGATTTGTCGCGCCGCACCAGGTTTCAAAAGGTCCGCCGGAATAACAATCGGCCGTTTCGCGCCGCCCGCTGCGATCTCGTCAGCGAGCGCACGCAACCGTTCTTCTCGCCGGGCGACCAGCGCCAATTCATGACCGCGGCTGGCAAATACGCGTGCCAGGGCTACGCCGATTCCCGCGGACGCTCCCGTAATCACCGTCACTGGCCGCATACCGGTCATTGCGCCTATCTCCTCATGCAATCATACCTTAAGACGTGCCCCGTCAGGCGACTTTAGGGTCAAGCCCCTCCAGCGAACGGCGCGCGGGCTCAACACCCCAGAAATAGATCGCGATGATCTGCACCACCAGCAAGCCAATCATCAGCCAGACGACGCCCGGCAGCTGGTAGTTCACCATTAGATAGCCGACCACAAACGGAGAGACCACCGTCGCGCCGCGACCCAGCGTATTGCATATTCCGTTGGCGCGCAGGCGGATTTCGGTCGGAAAAAGTTCAGGCGTGTAGACCCCGAACAGGATCGCGGTCTGGATATAGATTGCCACGATCAATATGAAGCCAACGCTCAATACAATGACCGGGTCGGACGCTGCGCTGAAGTGTGCGTAGACCCAGCCGGCGGCAATCGTTAGGACAGAAGCGCCAATGATGCTCCAGCGGCGCCCGACGAAATCGGACAAATAGGCGCCACACGCGCAGCCAACCAACGACGCGCCGGCCAGCACCACCGTGTAGCCGAGCGAGTTGGTAATCGTGAGACCTTGCCGCAGGAAAAATTGCGGCAGGAAGATCACGAAGCCGAAGATCAGCGTGTTGATCGTAATCAGGACCCAGCATCCGACCAACAGCCTTTGCAGGATTGGCGGCCTGAACATCGCGGCGGCCGTAAGTTGTGGTGCCGGTGCCGTGATCACGGGAGCGGGCAGCGGCCCCGCGGCGGCGGCCACTTCTTTTTCAATATTCTGCATCAACGCTTCTGCTTCGGCGGTGCGGCCCCGCGCCTCCAGCCAACGCGGCGACTCCGGCAGGTTTTTGCGCAGATACCACACGATCAACGAACCGACGCCGGCGATGATGAACATCGGCCGCCAGCCCCAGGTTGGGATGATCAGGTAACTCAGGATTGCGGTGGCCGGGAATCCCGCAACAACCAAAAATGCCATGAAGGACAGCCAGCGACCGCGCGATTTCGGCGGAACGAATTCGGTCAGCGTCGAATAGCCCACCACAATTTCTGCGCCGAGACCGAGACCTTGCACAAAACGGCAAGCAATCAGCTGCGGCATATCCTGCGCAAAAGCAGCCGCAAGTGAAGCGAGCCCGAACACCAGGAGGTTGATCTGATAAGTGAACCGCCGCCCGAATTTGTCGCCGACGAATCCAGTGATGAGTGAACCGAGGGTCATTCCGACGAAGGTCAAAGAGAGAAATTGCAGGTTTTGCGGAAGCGTCGAAAATTTTGTCTGGATCGCCGAGGCAAGGACGCCGCCGGCAACATAAAGATCGTAGCCGTCGAAAAACATGCCGGCACCAACCAGCCAGAATATCCGATAATGAAATGACGAGATCGGGAGCCGGTCGAGACGTGCGCCGGCGTTCACTGCGGTAGCCATTGGTTCCTCCCCTAGGGACCGATTGTTGTGACCGGTCTGCGCCGGTTCACGCGAATGGTAAGCGATACGGCGCGAGGGCGCTATGGCCCTCGCGCGCCTGCCGCGCATTTGTCGCGGCGTCTGTCGATAACAACCTGATCGGGGAATTAGTCCACGCACACGCCGATATTGCCGGCGAATTTGCTACCGCAAAGCCTATTGGACGGCTTTGCCCTTGCGATAGCTCTCCTCGAGGAGACGTAGATTGTTCTGTACGTATTTGTTGGTTGGATCTTTGCGCTGGGCGGCGGCGAGCGTGGCATGTGCCCGCTTGTAGTCCCCGCGCAGCATGTATGAGTAGCCCTGGTTGTTGAGAATCTCGACGGTCGGCCCCAGGATGCCGACGGCCTGCGAATAGGCGCGATCAGCGAGATCAAAGCGACGCAGGCGATCATAGGACGCCGCCAGCCCGAGCCATGCTTCGGCGTCGCGCGGATGCGTCTCCACTGCTTTTCGGAAATGCTTTTCGGCAAGGCCGAAGTCGTTCGCACGATAGTGCTTCTTGCCGAGACTCAATTCGTCGTAAGGATCGCTGCCGAGCAAACCCGGTTCCTGCGATACGCCCAAGGGCGGCGGCACCGTGCCGGTGGTTTCCTCAACTTTCCGCTGCGGCGTCGCCGCGTCGGCAGGCTCCTGCCCTGGAGACGGATCGGCAGACGCCTGCGCCGCCGATGGGTCGGCGTTCGATGACTTCGAACCGAGCAAATCTGAAAAACTGGTGGATGTGCTGCACCCCGCCAGCCATAGACCGGCAGTAGCGACAATCAATCCTCGGGCAATTCCAATAAGCATGCCAACGCCTTGCGGAGTCGCCCGGTAGCGGGACGCCGTCAGGCTAGGTGAGGATGGTTAACAAATCTTCACTTTGTCGGCCTTTCGGGGGATAGAGGCCTGAAATAACGCCGCAACCGCACTCATCATCAGAAAAAGTGCCCAACATGCAGGCGGACGATGACGGGCAGCAGAATGACCACGAACAGCACGGGGAAGATGCACACCATCATCGGCACCGCCAACTTGGCAGGCAGCGCATAAGCTTTTTCCTCGGCGCGTGAGAGCCTTTTGTGCCGCATGTCATCGCTATACACGCGCATCGCATCGGTAATGCTCGAGCCGAGGTCGATTGATTGGTTGATCAAAGTCGCGAATGCGCGCGCCTCTTCGAGTGCGAGGCGATCAGCGAAATGCTCAAGCGCATCCTTGAGTGGCCGCCCCGCACGGATCTCAAGGTTGGTCAAATGGATATTGGCGCTCAGTGAAGGATAGCTCTGGCCAAGTTCTCGCCCGACGCGTTCGAGCGAAGCCTCCATCGACAATCCTGAATCCGCGCACACGACAAGCAGATCCATGAAATCGGGAAAGCCGGATCGGTGCTCAAGTTTGCGTGCGGAAATCCGGCGGTCGATATACATGCTCGGGCCGACGTAACCCGCAAGACCGCCGGCAATCACCATCAGCCACAGCACCGAACTGCTGGTCTGCTTCACGAGCGGCAAAAACACGAACATGGCGATGGCCAAACCGATCGCCAAAACTGTCCGCCCGATAAAGAAGTAGGCGACTGCGCGCGGGTCGTAGATCCCGGATTGTACCAATCGCCGGCGCAACACCTTCATGTTGTCTTCGTTGGCCGTGGAATAATGTTTCGTAGTGTACTCGAGAAGCTTTGTGACGGCCTTGGCGCTGGAATTCTGCAGCGAGCGTCCGTGGCGTTCTTCGGCGTTCATGATGCGCGACGTGCGCTTCCTGACGGCACCGCGCACACGCACGGCCACCATCAGCGAAAAGGCCAACGTGCCGGCTGCAAGAAATACCAGCAGCGCCATAAAAATGGTGTTGCTGTCGTTGAACAAACTACCGAAAACGCTGAGTACCATGTCCATGGTTCAGATCCTGAAATTGACCATGCGATACATGATGAAGTTGCCAACGAGCATCCAGCATCCGGCAAGCGTCAGACAGATTTTTGTCAGATCTTCGTGCCAGACGTCCGAGTAGAAATTTGGTACCAGAACTTGAATGACCGCAAACATGCCGATCGGCAGCGACGACAAAATAAGTGCCGACGCGCGGCCTTCTGCAGCCAATGCGCGAATTTTGCGGCGCATCTTGAATCGCTGACGGATCACCGACGAAAGATTTTCCAATATTTCGCCGAGATTGCCGCCGGTCGAACGCTGAATTGCGACCGCAGTAACGAACAATGGCAAATCGTCGGTGCCGACCCGGAAATAGAGATTTCGCATCGCGGTTTCGAGGTCGGAACCGTAAGTCAGCTCGTCAGAAACGATACCAAACTCGGTGCCGATCGGGTCCTTCATTTCCTTTGCGACCATATTGATGGCGATTGGGACTGGATGGCCGGCACGCAGCGATCGGACGATCATATCGAGGCCGTCGGGAAATTGGGCGCTGAATCTTTTCTGCCTGCGCCCGCGCAAAAACTTCAACACAAGAGGCGGCAGCACGATGCCACTGAACAGTGCAGCAAGGAACGCGTGAAACGCATTGCCCTCAAAGGTCGCAACGCCGATGAATGTCGCTATCGCGCCGATGGCGATGACGATCATCAGCCGACCGAAGCCAATCGTGAGACCGGACTGCAGCAGCAGGTTGTTGAGCTTGACGATCGGCAATCGATAGTCGCCGCCGCTGGTTAAACCGCGTTCGCGCCTCAACTGCACGAGCACGCTTTCGCGGTCGACTTTGTTGTCCATCACCTTGAGTCGGCGATTTATATTCTTACGATAGGACGCGTTGTTGTAGACGACGAGATAGATGCCTTCGGCGAACATCGCCGCCGAAATGCCGATCAGCAGGTAGAACAGATAGATTTGATTGAATTCGAACATGGCCGTTCAGAGCGGCTGCGAGGGATCAAAATAGTTGCCGGGAATCTTGATGCCCTGGTTGGCAAGATGGGCGAGGAAGCGCGGACGCACGCCCGTGGCCTGATAGTGTCCGAGGACCGTGCCGTCGGCGGCGGTACCGGTGCGCACGTATTTAAAGATTTCCTGCATTTGAATGATGTCGCCTTCGAGTCCGGTCACTTCGGCAATAGAGGTCACCTTGCGCTTGCCGTCGGACTGGCGCTGAAGCTGCACAATAAGCTGGATAGCGTTGGCGATCTGGCTGCGGATCGAGGCCACCGTCATCGGCAGGCCTGCCATGCCGATCATCTGCTCGAGGCGCGAAATCGCATCGCGCGGCGTATTCGCGTGGATCGTCGCCATCGATCCCTCATGGCCGGTGTTCATTGCCTGCAACATGTCGAATGCTTCTTCGCCACGGCACTCACCGAGGATGATGCGATCGGGACGCATACGCAGCGCGTTCTTCACGAGTTCGCGCTGGCGAATTTCTCCCTTGCCCTCGATATTCGGCGGACGAGTTTCCATCCGTCCGACGTGCGGCTGTTGGAGCTGCAATTCCGCAGCGTCCTCGATTGTGAGCAGACGTTCCTTTTCAGAAATGAATGCCGAGAGCGCATTGAGCATCGTCGTCTTACCGGAGCCGGTGCCGCCTGAAATGATCGTTGTAACACGCGCCTTCACCGCGGCCGCGAGCACTTCGGCCATCGGGGGGCGCAGCGCGCCGACTTCGATCAGCTTGGTGATATTGAAGGGCTTCTTTGAAAATTTGCGGATCGAGACCAGCGGGCCATCGACACCAATTGGCCTTACCGCAACGTTGACACGAGAGCCATCCTGCAAACGCGCGTCGCAGAGCGGATGAGACTCATCAACGCGGCGGCCGACTGCGGAGACGATCTTGTTGATGATGCGCAGCAGATGCTGCTCGTCCTTGAAACGCACGGACAGCGGCTCGAGCACGCCGTGACGCTCCACGTAGACGCATTCGTGGCCGTTGATCAGGATATCGTTGATGCTCGGGTCCTTGAGCAATGGCTCAAGTGGGCCCAGACCGGTCATCTCATCGAGAATTTCTGAGACGAAATCATTTAATTCCTGGGTATTCAGCGCGAGACGTTCAACGACGACATATTGCGACACGAGCTGTTGGACGTGCCGGCGGAGTTCTTCTTCAGGGACCTTATCCAACGCCGAGAGGTTGATCTCCTCGATCAGCCGGCGGTGCAGACGCACCTTGGCATCGAGCAATTTGTCGCTCAGAAGCGGACTATCATTTTGCTGAGCGGGCTGGGCCGGGTCGGCGGTCCCTTCGGGAAATACCGTCCACGAAACGCCTTCGAGGGTCGATGACGGCGGCTCTTCGGGCGCCGGCAAGTCGGGCGTTGCGGCGCGCCGGGCTGTAAAACGACCGGCCATTTTAGCCCACCATCGCGAGCTTGAGTTTCTTCATCAGCGGCAACGGTTGGCCGTCGCCGGCCGCTTTGGAAGTGGCAGAATCCAGCACAAGCTTTTTGAGTTCGGCGGTAATCTTGTTGCCGGGTTTGACTTCATCCAGCGGAACTCCGCGGTCGATCGCCTCCCGGACGAGCGCGTAGTCGTTGGGAATTGCACTCAAGAAAGCGTCGCCAAGCGTATGCGCGAGGTCGCCGCGGCGCAGGCCCGAGTCGAACATGCGCTGACTGAAGCGGTTGACGATCACGCGCGGGTTAGGTCCTTCGCCCAACCGCTCGTTGATTGCCGCCACCAATTGCTTGGCGTGACGCAGCCCGGGGACCGTGGTTTCGCTGACGATGAAAAGTTTGTTCGAGCCGTGCAGCACACTATCTGTCCACGAAAACCAGGTGCGCGGCATGTCGAACACGACATATTCGAAATTGCTGGACACAAGATCGAGCAGACGCGTCACCACGTCGGGATCGAACGAGCGCATTTCCGCCGGCCGATTGGGTGCCGCCACGACGGCAAGACCCGAGGTGTGATACGAGAGCATGACTTCCAGCAATTGCCGGTCCAACCGATCCGGTCGCGGCTCGATTTCAGCAAGATTGAGGCGCGGCTCAAGATCGAGATAGTCGGCAACTGATCCATGCTGGAAGTCGAGATCCACCAGACACGTTGACGGCTTCGCACGCTGTCCGCCGCTGTTGAGCAGTATCATGGCGGTCTGAACCGCAAGCGTCGTCACACCTGCTCCGCCCACTGCGGGCAAGAAAGTATAGATCTTCGCTTCCGTCGGCTCGGTACCCCCACCGGGGCCCTTGGCAACGCGAGCACACGCACGCACCAGATCAATCGGCTCGACCGGCTTCACCAGGAAGTCAGCGACCCGCATCTGCAACAAAGTGCGCGCAACGTTTTCATCGAATGCTTGCGTCACCGCGATAACCGGTGGCCATGTGCCAACGCGTGTCATAAGCCGCGCGAGCGCGGTCATTTCATCGGCACGCCCGGCATCGAGATCGACCACCACCACGGTGGCATTTTGGACCTCGAGCGAGTCTCCTTGCTCCGCAAGGCGGCCCGATACCATGGCGAGTTCGATCGAAGACGACGCGCCAAAAGTCGTACGCACCGAATTCCTCAAACGCCAAGTCGGCAGTAAGAACCACCACGCGTGTCTGAGTTGTGCTCGGGGTACGACTGATACGCATGATGCCTTCGATAGTCCTATTTCACTGCTGCTGCCGGCTGGGCCACGGTGGGACCAACTGGCGTTGGGCTGTTCTGCGATCCGCCTTGGCCCGCGTCCTGATACGTGCTCGACGTACCAATGCCGCGCGGCGGTATGACGCGATTGGTGCGGTAACGCTCGTACGCGCTTTCCATCCGCGGGCCATTGAAGGCAATATTGCGGTTCGCGCTTTCGGGCGGCCACGGATCGACCATTTGCGTGACGATGTCGGTTGCCACCGCGTTGCCACCCGACATTGCGATGGTGTCGCGGCGATCGAGATATTCCGAGCAGCCGCCGAGCACGGCGAAAAGGCCGGCAAGCGCGAGCGTACGCGTGACGTTATTGAATTGCCGCATCGGAGTCCCCCTTCGGCAGGTCAAGCATGTGTCCCGTCAGCGGCCGATCGCCGGCAACGGCGAAACGAGCGGTGGCAGGCGTGAGTGCGCGCGCTTGTTCCCTTGTGACCTCGGTCTTTCCAAGCAAGAAGAAGTCAGGGTCATTCGGCTGCAACGTATCGTCCGCCGGAGTTTTGATTTCGTCGCCAGGCCGGCCCGGACGGACGAGATGCGGCGTCACGATGATGGCGAGATCGGTTTCGTTTTTCTGATAGGATTTGCTGGAGAACAACGCACCCAGCACCGGCACACTGCCGAGCCATGGCAGTTGATCGATCTGGTTTTTGTTGTCGGTCTGCAGCAACCCGCCGATCACGAAGCTCTGGCCGTCGCGCAATTCGACTGTGGTCGAAGCGCGGCGGACGATCAGCGCCGGCACCGAGATGCCGGTGCTCACCGAGATCGTATGGGTGGTATCGATTTGGCTGACCTCTGGCTCGATCTTCATGTTGATCAAGCCGCGGCCGAGCACAGTCGGAGTAAAGGCCAGGCCCACACCGTATTTCTTGTAGTCGACTGTTACCTGGCCAAATGAGCCAGAAACCGGGATCGGATATTCACCACCGGCGAGGAAGCTTGCAGTGTCGCCGGACAGAGCGACCAGGTTTGGCTCCGCCAGGCTGCGGGCGATTCCCTTCTGCTCAAGTGCGTTGATCAGCACGTCGGTTGTGACACCGTTGCCGACCATACGCGCGATCATGAAGCCAAACGGTGACGCACCGGACAGCACGCCGGCGGCCACTTCACCAACCGGGATATCGGTAGGACTCGAAGGTGACTTGATCGGCAAGGCTGCGGCAGGCAGTTGCGAGCCGATATTGGTGGTGCTGTGGCTACCAAAGCGGTTCCACTGGAAGCCCAGCTCACGGCCAGCAGTGCGCGATATTTCGACGAACCGCACCTCCAGCAGCACCTGCTGCGGCGACATCACCGAGACAGTATTGATGATTTCCGGCCCGAACTGCCGCGCGATGGTCACGGCTTTGTCGAGACTGGCCGCATCTGCAATTTCGCCCGAGAGCATGATGCGGCCGTTGACCGTTGACGCCTCAAGCCGCGAACCGGGGAATCGACGCATCAGCTCATTCTTGAGCCGCGTGATGTCATATGACACTTCCACGTCGAAAATGCCGACGAGCTTCTTGCCTTCGGAATAGACCGAGACGCGCGTGGTGCCGATTTTTTTGCCAAGGATCGACAACGCGTGATCCGTGAGCGGATTGACGTCGGCAACTTCCGGATCGCCGACTGTAATGTCGACAAAGCTTGTATCCGTGCGAACGTCTTCCGATTTACCGATCGGCACCGTCACCATAACGGTGCGATTGTTACCGCTGATCTGAATCGCTCGCGATTCGGCATAGGCGTCACCGACCATACTTAAAATCGATGCCGCCATGGCAATGGCCAATGCGATTGCAAGATCGCGCAGCCAGTTGCCACTCTTCGTAGCCCTGTCCTCAGACCGCCAGCGAAAGCCGACGCTAATTTCGTTGTGTTTATTCACGACACACTCCCCACCCCTTCATTGATCCCAAGCCCGGGCTTACCAGGCCACTTCCCTCCGCTCCGTCACAGCCGAGACCCCATTACTTCCCTCAGCCGGGACGGTGTATTCCTGCTTCGCAGACGCACGCGTCACGACCACCGTCGTCGTCGCAGCCTTATCGGTGCTGACGGGTTCGTTGGTCCCCAAATCGTTCAGCGTGACTTTGCGTGTGCGTATTTCGGCCGTTTCGCCCGCCTTGCGCAGCAATAGCGAAAGACTGCCGACGGATGACGCGAGCCACAGCTTCTGTGCTTCGACCGTGTCAACTTCCAGCGTTACCGATTTCGCCACTGTCGCTTTGGCGGAGCGCTCGTCAGCGGTCTGATCGACCGCGAGCACGCGTGTATTCTGCAGTACCACTTGAGTGGTGGCTGATCCCTTTTCGAGCTGTCGCGTAAGCACGATGTCAACATGGTCGCCCGGGAGGACAAAGCCGCCGACACCTTCCACGTCGTTGACGCGGATAGTCACAGCCTTCATTCCCGGCTTGACGAGCGCGGACAGCGTTGCGCGCTGACCGGCACCGGTGATTTTGAGCGCGAGCACGGGCTCGTTTGCTTCGATTGCAGCCAGCACAACACGGCGACCGCCTGCCATGATGTCGTTGATTTTTGCGAAGGCGCCGCCCGGAAGTGAGTCAGATGGCCACGGCACTTCCTGGAGCATGGAAGCAGCGAGCTCGGTGCCGAAACGCAGAGACTGTTTGGCGACGACGACCGTTTGCGAAGCCACCTGAGTCTTGACCGGCTCGGTATTTTTCGCACGCAGGCTGGCCTGATTGTTGAGCCAAACCTGGGCGATGAATACAGCGAGCAAGCCGAAGACGATGGCAAACCCGATCATGACGACGGTACTGGCACGCACGGCAATAAGCCCTGTTTGACGCGACCGAACTCTTCCCCGGTCTGTTCGCGTGAACACTAGAGGCGAGGAAGTATTGAATTACTAAAATCATTGCCGCATCTGGCTCTATGCTGAAGAGCCCATGAATTCGTAGCGTTTAAATCTGGTAGCCGAGGCCGGATAAACTTTAGAGTAACCTCTCACAAAATTAACAATACTGGTTCGTATACTTGTCTTGCTGGTAAGGAACGATTCAGCGTGATGATTGTCCGCGCCGTCAAAAGTGCCTGTAAATACGGGGCTGTCGCCCACAGTGCAGTTGGCGGCGCGCGGTGTTTGAATATCGTCAAGCCTAAGGCAAGGTTACCGAAATACAGTATTCGCCGTTGCTCGCGCAGCGCTGTTGCGGCAACATGCCATACCCGTCGCCAGACTATGAACGTTGCATCCGAAGCCGGTGCACGGTGTCGTTTTTCCGGGAGAAAACTGAAGATGTCGAAACCTCGCATTAGTTATATCGATCCTTCGACAATTAAGGACCCTGCGATGATCGCCGAATTCGAACGGTGCGCGCGCGAGGGAACGCCACGACCGGAGAGCCAGGCCATTCGCGCGCATGTCCCTGCAACGTTTTGGTCATTTGCGAATACTTGGCGCGACGTATTCAAGAACGGCGTTGCCGACCACAAGATCAAGGAGCTGTGTCGCATCTACGTTTCGCGTTCCGTGCTGTGCGAATTCTGCGGCAACCAGCGTTCGATCAAAGCGGCAAAGTCGGGACTCAAGGAGGATGACTATTCCGACCTGATCAATTTCGAGAGTTCGACGCGCTACGACGAACGGCAGAAGGCCGCGTTGGCCTATGCCGAGGCGATCACGTGGGACCTGCCCGCGACAGATGAATTGTGGGATCGCCTTCACAAACATTACAGCGAGCCAGAGTTGGTCGAGATCGGCTATTTCGTCGCGATCACCATGGGCCAGCAACGCTGGCTGCGCACACTGAACATCGAGCATCACCAAATTCTCGCCGGCACCGACGGGTCGATGGCGCCCGGCTTCGAAACGCTAGACGCCCTCCAACGTTCCAAGCAGGCTGAAGATTATTGGGCCAAGATCAACGCCAAATCCGCCAAGCAAGCTGCAGAGTAAACATAGTGACAAGTCAAACGACAACGAGATCAGCAATCCGCCCATCACCTGCATCCCAAGCCGGCAAGGCCGAAGCGCGCATTCGCGTACGGGGCCTCGGCAAGCATTACGGCTCGCTCGAAGTGTTCCGCAACATCGATTTCGACGTTGGCGAGCGCGAAATCGTCGCGATTGTCGGTCCCTCCGGCTGCGGCAAGACCACGCTGCTGCGGTGTATCGACGGCCTGCTGCCGCACGACACGGGCGAAATCTGGGTCGGCAATGAGCGCGTTACCGAGCCAATCGCCGGCGTTGCCATGGTGTTCCAGCACTTCGGACTATTCCCTTGGAAGACCGTATTCGAAAACGTCGCTTATGGCCTGCGCATGGCAGGCGCACCAAAGGCCGACATCGAGCGCAAGGTGCCAGAATTTATCAAGCTGGTTGGACTCACCGGATTCGAGAAAGCATTTCCGTACCAAATGTCGGGCGGTATGCAGCAGCGCTGCGGCCTCGCTCGGGCGCTGGCCGTTGAGCCAAACGTATTGCTGATGGACGAACCATTCGCGGCGGTCGATGCGCAGACACGCGAAATCCTCCAATTCGAACTGCTGCGAATCTGGGAGCAGCGGCCGACCGCTATGGTCTTCGTCACGCACTCGATCGAAGAAGCGGTGCTCCTTGGCCATCGCGTCATTGTGCTCAAGGGCAGGCCCTCAAGCATCCACGAAACCATAACCATAGATCTCCCGGAACCACGCACCCGGGAGACGCTGCGTGAGCCGCGCTTTGCCGAACTGCGCGAAAGGGTTTGGGGCACGTTGATGCGGGAGGCTCGCGAAGCCGAATTCCAACTTGAACGCTAAATAAAAAAATGATGCTTGTAGGGAGGATTCAATGATCGGCAGAACCATCACAATGATGGCCGGATGTGCCTTGATGGCCGCTTTGTTGGCGGGCATCGGTCCGGCCGCCGCGCAAGACAAGAAAGTCGTCGTCGCAATTCCCGGCATTCCGCCGATCTATTCGGTGACCATCGCCTTTGTCGCTGAAAAGCAGGGCTTTTTCAAAAAGTACGGCGCCAACGTCGAAATCCGTCCGTTCGACAACGGCACCGCGGCCGCGCGCGCGGTGGTGGCAGGCGACATCGACATGGCATGGTCGCCAACCCCTCCTGTCATCAATCAGGTCTCGAACGCAGACGTCCCCTTGGTGGCGCTTTATGGAATGCCCAATCCTGACTGGGTGATTGGGACCACCGAGGAAGGGAAGACCTGCAAAGATCTTGTCGGCCAGGATGTTGGAGTCGATTCGATCAATGGCGCGCGCTCGGTCGCGCTGCGCTCCATGCTGACCGGGTGCCCCGGCGTCAAGATTGAAGACACCAAGCAGATCGCGCTGGGTTCCACGCCCGGCCCGGCGCTCCTCGCGGGCCAACTGCGTTTTGCCGTACTGCATCTCGACGACCTTGCCGAAATAGAACACCAGGGCAAGAAGCTAAATATTTTGCTGGCAATGAAAAATACAAATCCAACCAGCCATTACCTCATCATGGTCGCGCGTAAGGACAATCTTGCAAAAAACCGCGATGCCATCGTCCGCACAATCGCTGGCATGATTGAAGCGGCGCGTTTCATGCAAGACCCGAAAAATGCCGACGCGGTCGCCGAAGCGGCCGCCGTCACAGGGCATACCAAAGAGGTCAATAAGGCGGCGCTCAAGGCGTTCCTCGATATCGACTTCTGGGCCGCGAAGGACGACGGCATGCCGCGCAGCAAAATCGAGGCGGTCGCCGCGCTGATGAAAAAGATCGGCTCAATCAATCCTGACAAGGAGCCGGTGAGTTACGACAAATTCGTCGACGCCAGCGTTTGGAAAGATGCCAACGCGATGGTGAAGTAGTATGCACTCCTCGCCGCTTGGTCTCTTCACCTCTCCCATAGGGAGAGGTCGACGCGCGAAGCGTGTCGGGTGAGGGGTTATGATCTATCGAGTGTCCTGACCCCCTCACCCCAACCCTCTCCCGACGAGGAGAGGGAGCGCGCTACGACTTGTGGCGCCCATTCGTCGAACTGACGTGAGTGCCGAAAGAACGACTTTGCAAAATACCATCCGTCGCCACGCGCCGTTCTGGATCAGTATTTTCGCCGGCCTCGCTATCTGGGAGGTCGCCGGGCGCAGTACCAGCGCGGCGTTCATGGTGCCGTTTTCCGTAACGATCGTGCGGCTCTGGCAGCTGGTGACCGGCGGCAACTTCATCGCGCAACTCATTGATTCAGGAAAGTTGTTCTTCGCCGGCTTTTTCCTCGCGCTGGTCGTCGGCGTGCCGCTTGGGATGGTGCTCGCGCGCATTCGTCCACTGCGTATCGGCATCGAGCCTTACATTATGATCCTCTACGCCACGCCGATGGTTGCGTTGATCCCGTTCATTCTATCCATGATGGGTTTCGGTTTCGCCCCGAAAGTGTTGGTAGTGTTTTTGTTCGCGGTTTTTCCTGTGCTTTACAACACGGTGGAGGGCGCGCGCAGCATCAAGCCGGAACTGATCGAGGTCGCGAAATCTTTCCGCTCGACCGAATGGGCATTATGGCGGGAGGTGATGCTGCCCTACACGCTGCCATATACAATGACCGGAGTGCGTCAGGCCATTGGCCGCGCGCTCGTCGGCATGATCGCGGCAGAGTTTTTCTTGTCGTCGACGGGGCTCGGTCAACTTATTATGAGTGCCTCGCAAAACTTCGACACGGGCGGCGTCTTCGCCTCGATCTTGATTATCGGACTGATCGGAGTCGGATTGATGCGGGTCGGCCTGATGATTGAGCAGCATTTTGCGCGCTGGAGACAATAGAAACGTGGCCGAACAGACCATTCACGTCTCCGTTCCTGTGACGAACGCCGCGTCCCCCTCTAAGGTCGCCGGCCTTTGGTCGGGCACATTTGTGCCACGGCTGATCGTGGGCTTTTTCATCGTGTTCATTTGGGAATTGGTTGTGCGGGCATATGCGCCGGCCTACGTCGCCAAGCCTTCGACGGTCATTGCGGCAATCCCACGCGTCATTGTTGATCCCGCTTTCCTGCACGCGACGGGCGCGACATTGGCGGCAGTAGCAGAAGGCCTCGCTATTGCGCTGGTATTCGGCACTATCATCGGGCTGCTGATGGGGCGCAGCACTGTGTGCGAACGCGCCATTCGTCATTACGTGAACGGATTTTATGCGGTGCCAATGATTGTGGTCCTGCCGCTGTTTTCGCTATGGTTCGGCTACTCCAGCTCGACGCGCATCGCGACCATCATCTTTGCGGCAATCTTCTCGATCATTATCAATGTCGCCGACGGCGCCCGCTCGGTGCCGCGCGAGTTCATGGAAGTCGCACGCTCGTTCCGCTCCGGCCGGCTGAGCATGCTGCTCGGGATCGTTTTGCCGGCCTCCACGCCCTACCTGCTGGCGGGCCTCCGCCTGGCGGCGGGCCGCGCGTTAATCGGCGCTGTGGTTGCAGAGTTCTTTATCTCGGTCGGCGGCCTCGGCTACTATATTCTCTACAACTCGCGCTCCTATCATCACAACGAGGCCTTTGTCGGCGTTCTGCTGCTTGCAGCCTTTGGCGTCGGCTTCGAATTGCTGGTGAACGGAGCGACGCGGCGCTACATGCCATGGTACCGCCGCGACGAAAAAGCGAGCTAGCGCCCTTCTTTACGTTCCACCACGAGGAAATTTGCATGTCATCCGACCCCTTGCTTAAGGCCGCGATCGCGCATTGGGGCCCCCGCTTCGTCGCTAACGGCGTCGTGCTGACGGACTTCGAGGAAGTTACCGGCTCAATATCCTCGTACAACGACTGGTGCGCCGCCTGGTCCGCGCGGGCCGCGCACCACGAAAAGCTTGGGCGCGAGGCGCTTGGAAAGAAGCATTTTCTGACTGCAGGAGAATGTCTCCAGCGCGCCGGCGTTTACTATCATTTTGCATCGTTCTTGTTCGTGCAGGATCAGACGCAAATGAAGGCTGCACATAAGAAACAAATCGAATGTCGGCAGGCCGCACTGCCTCATTTGCGGCCGCCCGGCGAGCGAGTCGACATTCCCTATCAAGGAAAAACGCTCGCAGGCATTTTGCGTAAACCCGTTGGCGTCGAACGGCCGCCGGTCGTTGTGATGGCCGTCGGTCTGGATTCCACAAAGGAGGAAGGCGATGCCTATGAGGCGCCATTTCTCGCGCGTGGAATGGCGACGCTCATATTCGAAGGGCCCGGCCAGGGCGAAGCGCAATACAACTTCCCTATTCGGGGCGACTACGAAGTGCCGGTGAAGGTAGTGATCGATTTCGTCGACAAGCGTCCGGATCTCGATGCAAAACGTGTCGGCATGTGGGGCGTGAGCCTGGGCGGCTACTACGCACCTCGTGCGGCGGCCTTCGACAAGCGCATCAGAGCCTGCATCGCGC
The DNA here is from genome assembly GCA_963722125.1 of uncultured Alphaproteobacteria bacterium. Classification (GTDB taxonomy): domain Bacteria; phylum Pseudomonadota; class Alphaproteobacteria; order Rhizobiales; family Xanthobacteraceae; genus Pseudolabrys. The sequence goes on from CAVRJW010000006.1 coordinate 170,335, forward strand.
TTGGCGGGCCGTTCAATTGGGGCGCCAATTGGGACAACTTGCCGGAATTGACGCGTACTGCGTTTCGCGTGCGCAGCCACTGCCAGACACCGGACGAGGCGCGCAAGAATGCGAACACGTTATCGCTCGAAGGTATCGCGCAAAATATCACCTGCCCGCTGTTCATCGTGAACGGCCGCCTCGACCGCATTGTGCCGGCCAAGGACGCCGAACGCCTGGCGCGCGAAGCGAAAGGGCCGGTCGAGTTGATGATGATCGAAGACGGCAATCACATTGCGACCAACCGCGCTTATCGCTGGCGCTCGCAAAGCGCGGATTGGATGAAGGAGCAATTGGATTAGTCCGTCGCCTACAGAGGCGGCGCTGAGCGGAGATTAAAGCTGCACGAAACCACGCGGCATCGAATGGAAACGTTCAATGCCGGTGTCGGTGATCAACACCATCTCGCCCGTTTGCACGCCAGCCTTGCCATCACGAGTGACGACGTTCGGCTGGATCACGACAGTCTGCCCTGCTCGAAAAGATTCCTGCGGCACTGCGCCCGCTGGACGGCTCTTGCAGCCAAGAATTGGCGGCAGGTAGCCGCCGCCATAGCCGTGCAAAAGATCGTCGATAATCGTGAAGCCGGCTGCTTCAATTCCACTCGACGCCTCAATCACTTGTGCCGGCGTGGTACCGGCCTTGAGCACGGCGGCGATCGCATCAAACGCAGCGTCCGCAGCCGCGTGCAGATCGCGATAGAGCTTGTTGGCCTCCCCCAGCGCAAAGCTGCGCAGCACTTGTCCCGGGTGCTCCCAGAACGCTGCGCTGATTTCCGCAACCACCACGTCACCCGTTTGCACGCGGCGCATGCGCGGAAATTGCCGCGGCACGCCGAGATCCGGCGTCTCCATCGATGTGACGCCGATGTAGTGGATCACATTCGTCGCGCCCTGTGAGATGTAGGCGCGCTCGACGATCTCTCCCAACTCCCGTTCGTTCAATCCGGGCTTTATTCCATCGCGAAACGCCGCCATGCCGAGATCGCTAAAATGCGCGCCGATGCGCAGCCACTCTAGTTCCTCGGCAGACTTCACCTGGCGCAGCCGAATGTAATCGCGATTGAGGTTCTTCAGCTTTCCGAATTTCGCCGTCAGCGCAGCATGCTGCTCGGCACTGATCGGCCCGACCGTCGCCACGCGATCCTGACGCGCGCCGCGCCGTTCCAGCACCTTGGTCGCTGCAGCGATGGACGACTCGCCGCCCCACGCAACATCGGCCTTGTCGGCAAGAATTCGAGCCTGTGGCGCATGATTGACGTATTGCACGAACAGCGAGTCCCGCTCTCCCGGCGTGAGCACACCGACGGCCTCGGCGGTCACCGGCCATTGCGTCAGCCACTGCACGACCGAGCCAAAACGGTTGGCGCCGCAGAACACGAGATGATCGCATTCCGCTTGTGCGAGAAGTGATTCGACGGCCGCGCGCCGGCGCGTCATCTCCGCGTCGGAAAAACGCGGGTACTCGGCGTCGACGATGCGTGCGAGCTGTGGAGGAAGCGTCACGTGGCTTTCTTCGGTAATGCCACGATCATGTCGAGCTCGATCCGTGCGCCCGGCGACGACAGCTGATTGATGCAAACGGTCGTGCTCGCCGGTCGCCAGTCACCGAAATATTTCCCCATGGTCGCGTGCATCGCATCCGCATCGCGAAAGTCCGTCAGATATTTCGTCACTTTCACGACGTCGCGCCAGCCGGCACCCACCTCATCGAGGATCGATTTTATCGCCTCCATCGCGCGCGTGGTCTGCTCTTCGATCGCGTGCGGATGCACGTGTTCGGCGTCCACATGCGGGTGCTTGTGATACAGCGGCGACGGGGTCGCACCGGAGAGGAACATGAGGTCACAGGCTCCCACGATCCGCACCGCCGGGGCGTAGGGCATCGTGTGTGCCTCCTCCGGCTTCGGATGCACTGGTTCGAGCCGGAAACTCTGTTGCGGTTTGGTCATCACGGTCATGGCGGGCCTCCCGTCGGCATCATAGACGCGACATTTGGGACCGAAACGCCGGCTGGCGCAACCCGCACGCCTGATCGTATCGCGTGTTGATCGCCGCGCGGGAAACGCTAACGTGCGCCCCGACAGGAGAGCCCGAATGCCTTCAACGATCCTCGATTCCGCGGTGTTCCGCGACATTTTCACCACCGAAGCGATGCGGAATGTGTTCTCGGATGAGAACCGCGTGCAGAAATATCTGGATTTCGAGGCGGCGCTTGCGCGGGCGCAAGCCAAGCTCGGCATTATCCCGAAAGAGGCGGCTGCCGAAATCGTTCGCCATTGTTCGGCCGACAAAATCGACATGGCGAAACTCAAGGAAGCCACCGAGAGAATCGGCTATCCGGTGCTGCCGGTGGTGCAGCAGCTTGTGAAGCTCTGCAAGGACGGGCTCGGCGAATGGTCGCATTGGGGCGCCACAACCCAGGACATCACCGACACCGCCACGATCATGCAAATCCGCGAGGCGCTGGTCATCGTCGAGAAGGATCTCGACGGTATTTGCGACGGTCTGGCGGCCCTTGCGAAGAAATACCGCGATACGCCGATGGCCGGCCGCAGTAATCTGCAACAGGCCGTGCCAATCACGTTCGGCTACAAGATGGCGACCATGCTTGCCGCCTTCGAACGGCATAAGCAGCGCCTGAAAGAAATTCGGCCGCGCGTTCTGGTTGGCGAATTTGGCGGGGCAGCTGGTACGCTGTCGTCTCTCGGCAAAGATGGATTGAAGGTTCAGGAAGAGCTCATGAAAGAGCTCAAACTCGGCCAGCCCGAAATTTCCTGGCACACGGTGCGCGACCGCATTGCGGAAGTCGGTTGTTTTCTGGGCCTCGTCACCGGCAGCTGCGGCAAGATCGCCTTCGACGTCAAGCTTCTGATGCAAACCGAAGTCGAGGAAGTGTACGAACCATTCCACGCCGGCCGTGGCTCGTCATCGACGATGCCGCAGAAGCGCAACCCGATATCGTCCGTTTACATCACCGCGCAAACGGCGATGGTACGGCAGCTTGTCGCCGCCTTGCTGGACGCCCAGGTCGAGGACCACGAACGCGCGACGGGACCGTGGGAAATAGAATGGATCGCGCTGCCGGAAATCTTCATGCTCTCGGCGGGCGCCCTGGCGCAAACGCGTTTCCTGGTCGAGGGCCTGCAAGTCAACGAAAAGAAGATGCGCGAGAACCTCGACATCACCAAGGGTCTGATCATGTCTGAAGCGGTCATGATGGGGCTCGGCGCAGATCTCGGCCGCAACAGGGCGCATGATCTCGTCTACGACATCTGCCGCGAGGTGGTGAAAACCGGACGGCCGCTGATCGATCTCCTCGCAGAGGACAAGGAGATCAGCAAATACGCTGACCGCAAGAAGCTCGAAAAACTTGTCGATCCCGCAAATTACCTCGGTGTCGCCGGCGAGATGGTCGATCGCGTCCTGAAGATGCGGAAGTAGCGCTACTTAACCTTCGGCATCGTTCGCCAGATGACCAGCGCCACGCCCAGCGTGGCAATGCCGATGAGCATAAACAACGGCGGAACGGTCGCGCCATATTTTTGCATGACCGCGACCACGACGGTCGCGCCGGTCATAAACGCGGCGTTGAGCACATTGACCGCGGCTATGGTGCGCGCGCGCCGATCGACGCCGCTCCACGCCTGCACCGCGGCGAATGTTGGGACGATGTACAGTCCGCCCGCGACTGCGAGTCCACACAAATCCACCGCAACGCGAATCCCCAGAGCCGACGTAAATACAGCCATCGGATTTTGCGGCGATATCGCGGCGCGCGCATCCAAAGTCGCGATGCCGAGATCGAGGGCGAAGGCACCGAGCAATACCGCGCCCACAAGTGTTGTTGTAAGGACAATTCGCCCGCGCGCAATCGCCGCTGCCAGGCCGGAGCCGGCACCGACCGCAATTGAAAATATCGCAAGATAAGCCGTGACCGTCGCTTCATCGCCGCCGAGCAGATTTTTGATGAGCGGTGGCAGCAGTGACAGGACCACGATGCCGACCAGCCAGAACCAGCTCGTCACCATTGCACCCCACCACAAGCGCGTGTCGGCGCGCAAATGTTGAATCATTGCGGCTGTCGATGCGGCAACATTTATCCTGATTTTCAGGCCCGGAGCGCTCTCACCGGTTAACGGAATCATCAGCGCCGATAGCCAACACGCAACTGCGAATACCATGACGAGGATTCCAAATGGTCCTGTCTCGCCACCGCGCGCTGCCAGCCCACCCGCGATCGTGCCCAGAAGAATTGCCACGAATGTCGCGCCTTCGACGAACGCATTCGCTGTTGGCAGTTGTTGCCGCGGCAAATGGTCGGGTAAAATGCCGTACTTGATCGGCCCGAAGAGTGCGGCGAGCACGCCGAAACCAAACAGCGCTGTAAATAATATCTGCAGTGACGCCAGCGCGTAGCCGATGACGGCCAGCGCCGCTACAAAGATTTCCGCGAATTTCAATCGCCGGGCAACCCTTGCTTTGTCGTAACGATCGGCCAGCTCGCCACCAAGCGCCGACAGGAAAAAATAGGGCGCGATAAAAACGGCACTCGCGAACGTTATCAGAGCCTCTGAATCATTCGTGCCGAACTGAAACAGAATGAGAAAGACAAGCGCGGTTTTGAGAAAATTATCGTTGAACGCCGCAAAGAACTGGCACCAGAACAGCGGTGCAAATTGTCGTGACAGCATCAAAGGCGGTGACATGTCACCGCATTATGCCAAAGTTCCTGAAGATGCACTGGTGGTGGCGCAAAAAAATAAGGCGGCCTTCCGGCCGCCAAGCTTATGAATACTTACGCCAGCGCTCAGGGCCGGACGTTTTCCTCATGGGACTCGATAGCCATTGCCCCAATCCCGAAGCAAAGCGCGATGCCGATGACGACGCTGAAAAATGTAAGCCACATGCTCGCCTCCTCTTCCGTTAGCGCTCTTGCACGCGCAGGAAGTCCGGCCTGAAAAACGCGCCACCCGCGTTCCGGTTCCTTGGAAAAGTATATTCAGGGCCCAAACTGGATCGAGGACCGTAAATCGGCCAGTAATATGCGCAAATCGAGTTCCCGGAACTCAAGGTGTATGCGGCGCAACCATCGCTGAAGCTCGAGACGCACATCGGGCGGGATGGAATCTGCCTCACTCACATTCAAATCTACGAATGAGAATGGGGGCGTCCCGATATATTTGCGAAGTCCCGGCGCCAGCACCGGCAGGTGCACCAGAAGAGGGCCGCCGGCGGCAAGCGGATATTTGTCACGATGCTGCGCGGGTCCGAGCAATTCGTTATGCACCGGCGCTAGCGTCGCCGACGCGAACCGTTCGCGCAGGCTGCGATAACCGTCGACCGACGTCTTGTCCGGCGTCACCGTAAATAGAATTGCAATTCCGATCGAATGGCGGCGGGCCTCCTCGGCAAATCCAATCTCTTGAGCAACCGCGAAAAAGCGCTCGAACAACTCATGTCCGAGATCGATAACCTTGGTGACGGTCTCGTCAGCCACCAGGCGATCGAACAACGCCATCTGTCCGTTGATATCGCGCACGGTGGCTGACGTGGTGTGTTCCGGCAAAAACTGCGCCAGCGTCGGCTCGCCAGAATTGAGATCAAACGCTGCGACCGTACGCCCCTCAGAGCGATGAAAGTCCGTCAGGAGTCGCGCTAACAGTGTTTTGCCGACGCGCGGGCGCGGCGATGCGACAATGGTGATTGAGCTGCGGAACGACATCACCTGACCGGACGCGGCCCGCCCAACGGCGCACCTGGGTGGAATGGCTAGCCGGCGACTTGACGAACGTTGCTTTCGACCTTCGGCGAGACCAGATCGACCAGCTTCACGCGGTCGAACTCGCCCCAGACATTGCCGAGCCAATGGCGGACATAACCACGCAGTACGAACGAATAGTTCGCCGCGTCGCCCTTTGCGCCTTTGTTACCGACAAACGAAACGAACGGAACGCTGGCCACTTCCACCTGCTCGTAAGCCATCTCGTTGAGCTTCGGAATGACGATTTCCTCGGCACCTTTGATGCGCTTGAAATAGGAATTGTAGGTCGCCGGATCCCAGTCGAAGAACGTCGTGTTGTTGATGAAGTTCTTCACCAGGAAATAGTTGGCATCGCCGACCGTCCGGGCCGTCTCCGCGATCTCTTCGAGCGAAGCGATCGAAGGCCCGAGGATATGGAATACGGCGAAGGTGATCTGTCCCTTCTTGGCCGATTCGAGAAAACCGATATCGGACAGCGCTTGAAGTGTCGACGACAGCAGGCCCGCGCGAACATCAATCACGGTCACCTTTGCTTCGGCGCTGCCCAGCGTGTCGAAGATTTTCATTTGATCGGGCACCGAGGTGACGTCCACAACCTCGGTCAGCTCCGGATGAAACCGCTTGAGTGTGCCGCGCGGCGCTTCGGTATCGAACGCCCGGATTGGCGTTTGATGTGCGCCAAAATAATCGATCAAGGTCCGGGCGACGGTGGTCTTGCCGACGCCCCCTTTATCGGCGCCGACGAGGATGACTGCTGGTCTGGCCATAGCGTTACTCTACCGGACGAAGTGACTGATGCGACTGCTTAATATCTTACGTTATCGATGTGGGATAATGACAGGCTTTAATTAGACAAGCCGATAGCCGCATCGCAACCCCATTTCCGGTCACGATCATAAATTACGACGTAATTTCAAGCAATTGGGCATGCTTGGTGCCGGCGGAGGGATTTGAACCCCCGACCACCCGCTTACGAAGCGGATGCTCTACCGCTGAGCTACGCCGGCTGAAACCGCGCCACTGATATCGGCGTGGACCTTGGTTGGCAAGCAATACAGCCTTTTCGTTGCGTAGCGCCTAACGAAACAGTTGGCGCAGCCGCTGCCAGGCGTCGCCGGCCGGCGGGCTCGTGGGTTCCGGAACCGGATCATGATCGAGGCCTGACTCGAGCCCAGGATCGTCCGGCGCGTGGACGAGCGGGATCACCGGCTCAACCGGCTTTGCTTTTGCGCTCGCACTGCCTTTTGCCGCCTTGCGTGGCTCCTCCACTGCCGCAATCGGTGATGCGGGCGTCAATTCGGACGCTGGAATGGCGACAGGCGCGGCGGCAGGCGGCGCAACTTCGATCACGGGGCGAGTGACCCCAATTTCCGCGAGCGGTACTTTCCATTCGAAGCCATCGAGCCGGCCGTTGGGTGACACAGGCAACCACCGCTCGGAGACCACCCCGTCAGCGGTCCACACCGGATCTCCTGACGCGCGCATGGCGCGGGTCATCCACTCGCGCACGCGACCTTCGTCACTGTGTTCGCTTTCCTCAATTTCTGACATCAAACTGGCGACGCGCCGTGTCGGCGCCGACAGATAGGGTGCAAGTGCTGCGCGCGCGGTGGCAAATTCGCGCGCGTCGAGCGCGGCTCGGGCAACCGCCAATGCCCCCTCAAGCTGGCCGGGAACTTTGTCGGCAAGTTTTTGCATGCGCGCGAGCCGCTCGCGCGCGCTGTCGCCAAGCCGCAGGTTGGCATAACTTTCGGCGATGTCTGGATGCGGATTGATCGTCCAGGCAGTTTCCAGGATCTTGCGCGCCTTGCGCACGTCGCCTGATTCCGCGAGCCGCCGGCCGGCCATCGCCGCCGCCGGCACCAGATCGGGCGCAAGCTTGACCGATTCCAACACAAGCGCGAGCGAGCTATCGCGATCAATGTCTGCCAGCGCCTGCGCACGGGCAGTCAGAAGCACCGCGCGTTTGCGGCGATAGTCGGTCTTTTCCAATGCGCCTTTCATTTGATCGAGCGCGTCCAGAGCCCCCGCCCAGTCAGACGCATTGCAACGATATTCGAGGACCGCCTGCCCGGCCCAAGCCGCCGGAGGCTGCAGCTTGGCAGCTTCTTCCGCGACCAGCCGTGCCGCGCTCAAATCGTTGCGCCGCTGCGCCTCAATGTAGAGACCGCGCAGCCCGAGAAGCTTGGTGTCGTCGCGCTCTGTCATTTCGCGAAATGCGGCACCTGCCGTGCTTCGGTCTCCGGCCAATTGCGCGGCCTGCGCGGTAAGCAAAAGCGCGAGAGGCTCGCCGGGCGAAAGACGCGCCGCATCGTCGGCGGCTTTGCGGGCGGTACGCAGATCGCCGGCGCCAATTGCGATCAGCCCGCGGCTGACGGCAAGGTACCCTTTGGCCGCGCGACGGTGGCGAAAGAAGGACGATGCTTGTTCGGGCGAGTGCAAAATAGCGCGCGCGATCGACCACAGCAGCATAGCCGCAAGGACGAGCACGGCGACGGCAAAAACGGCCACCATCACCGATGTTTCAATGCGATAGCCCATCCATGTAATGGAAACCTCGCCCGGACGGTCGGCGACCCAGGCAAATCCTTCGGCAATCGCCGCGACCGCCAGAAGAAAAAGGATAATCCGGATCATCCCGCAGCCTCACCGCTTGCCCAGCGCGTGCGCAGTCCTGCTTGCAAGCTGCCGCGCCGCGGCGAGTGCATTCTGCCGTGCCCGCGCTTTTTCGATCCAGCCTTCCGCCGGCGCACGAGCAGCGGCATCGAGCTTCCCGAGATCGGTTAGCGCGTCATCGATCGCGGCGTGTGCCGCTTCATTTTCGATGCGCGCCAATACGGCGGATGCGTTGTCACCTGCCGGCGCGTCTACAGGACGAATGCGCACGAGCTTGCCGGCATTCGCCTCGAGCCGCTCCAGAAAACCACCCGCCGGCGCCTGCGCGCCCGCGGCTTTTACGACGGCGGGGATTAACGCGCGTAGCTCCTGTGCCAGCGCCGCCGGACTCGGCACACCGGTTGCCGCAAATGGAGCCAATGTCGCGACGGCCTTTTCATCCGCGCCAAGGGATTTTGCTTCGTCAAGTTCGGACGAGAATGCCGCACCGCCGACGACCGCGTCGCGCAATGCGGCCGCACTCAGCGCAAGCCGTGCGGCCTTATCCGCGGGCGCGACCTTGGTTGTCTGTTCGAGCGCGGCAAGGCGCTTCTGCACGGAATCAAGGTCGGAGGGCGATAGGCCGGCGGACGTGTTTTTGCTGAGATCCTGCACGCTATTGCGCAATTCCGTGACGGCTTTTTCCGCCGCGTCCGCGCGTGTCCGCGCGTCTACCGCATTCGCAGCAACGTCATCGCCTCGTTTGTTAAGCGCCGTCAACACGACACCAAGCGACTTCATAGTATTGTCGGTAGCGGAAAGCCGTTCCAACACGCTTTGGTCAGTAACGGGAAGTTTGCTGATGGCCCCTTCGATTTTTGCCAGTCGATCATTGAGCACGCCAATCGATGCCGTGTCCGCTGTAGCGTAACGATCGGGTACGAACCCCGCGCGCCAAAACGCAAACAACGCGGCGGTCATTATCGCCGCGCCGGCAAACCCTGCGAGGAGCACCTGCCACGGCGCGCCCCGTCTCCGCGACGATCCATCGTGCTCGTCGGCTGGTTCAAATTTGGGAGAGGTCTCGGGTTGTTCCTGTGGCGGATCCGGCTCGGGCGACGATGCGGCTGTTTCGCCTGCAGCAGCCTTTGGTTCGTCTTCCGGTGCAGACGTCGCCACTTCGGTCGCCGTCAAATCGATCGTCGGCGACGATTTCGCGCGGCGGCCGCCTTCGCCAGAGTCCGGCGTCTTGCGCTTATCGGCCATGCTCTATCCTCGGCGATTCGGCTCAACCCCGCAGGCAGGAAATAACGCAAATGCCGCGGGCGCGCCAATATTCACGGTTTCGATACCCGCAATAGCTCCATCAAAGCGGCCTCATTTGGGCGCGGAGCGATGGCTATATTGGTTGCGCCCGCATCGGCGAGCGGCTCGGCTACCTGCCTCGAGAGGCAGAAATGGCGCGGCTGGATCGCCGGGGCAAAGACGCCTGTTTGTCTGGCTCCGGTGAGATAATTTTCAGCGCTCCGTCTGGAGAAGTGCAAAACGGCATCGACCTCGCCGGCTTCAAGCGCCTCGGTCAGCTCCGCCGAAAAAGGGATCGTGACTGCGCGGTAGACGACCCGCAGTTCAGCGGCGATACCGCGCGCCGAAAGCTCTCCGATCAGATCGGCAGCGCGATCCTCGCCGGCAATATAAAGCAGCGGAGCTTTGGCGTCAGCGCGCTGTGTGTTCAATACCCTGACGAGATCCCCAACATCACCGCCCGCCGTAGTAATTGTCGTGAATCCGGCTTGTTGCGCGGCATCAGCACTGCGTTGGCCGACCGCAACCAGTGGTAACGCTATCAACGTGTCGCGTGCAGGATTGTCTGCGATTGCGATTGGTGCATTGGCGCTGGTTACGATGACGGCGCCCCATTGACCGGAAAGATCGGCCGGCACCGCCGCAACTTTCATCAAGGGCGCGACCAGCACTTCGTGTCCGAGCGCGCGCAGCGCGGTGGCGCTACGTTCGCCATCGGCTTGAGGGCGGGTGATGACAATGCGCATGGCTCAATCAAAAAACCCAGGTCCGGCACGGTGCTTGAGCTCGCGTCCGGAGTCAGACCCAATGGTGACTGCATCTTTGCGGCGGCCCGTGCCAGCGATGTCATGGGCCGCGCTACCATCAGGCCGCGCGATCAGCCCGTGAAATTGCACGGCATCGCCGCAGACTGTGGCGTGGCCGGCAATCGGCGTCTTGCAAGAACCGTCGAGTGCGGCAAGAAACGCTCGCTCGCACGCAATGGCGATCGACGTTTCCGCATGATCTATGCGCGCGAGACTGTCGCGCACGCGCCGATCGCTCTCACGCGTTTCGATTCCGATGGCGCCTTGTCCGACAGCGGGGAGAAATTCGTCCGCGCTCATGATGTGAGTAGCGTGCTTCTCCAAGCCCAACCTTTTTAGTCCCGCAAGCGCAAGCAGCGTCGCATCAACATCGCCGGCCTCGAGCTTGCGCAGCCGCGTTTCGACATTCCCGCGCAAGGGCATGATTTTCAGATCGGGCCGCGCGCGCATGGCAATCGCCTGCCGGCGCAAAGATCCCGTCCCAAGACGCGCACCCTGCGGCAAGTTGGTGAGCGCACTGGCCTTGCGGCTGATAAACACATCGCGCGGGTCTTCACGCTCAAGACAGGCCGCCAGTATCAAGCCATCCGGCAAAATCGTTGGCATGTCTTTCGCCGAGTGCACGGCAAGATCGACGCGTCCGTCCAGCAGGGCCTCCTCGATTTCCTTGGTGAAGAGGCCTTTGCCGCCCTCCTCCGCCAATGGCCGGTCCTGGATGATGTCGCCCGTTGTGCGAATAACGACAAGCTCAATGGCGTCTTCACTCTCCCCGATCGCGGCCGCCAGGCGCGAGCGCACCATGCGCGCCTGCACCAAAGCAAGCGGACTGCCGCGCGTACCAATACGCAAGGAGGCTGTGGATTGCGCCATATCACCTCGCGATGCTAGTCCGGACCGGGGTCGGCTCCGCCGTCAGGACTAGCTATTATTTGCGCCGCCGTCACCTCGCCCAATATGGGCGTCTGCTTTAAATGAGGGACCATGATCGTCCTCGGCATCGAGACCACCTGCGACGAGACCGCGGCAGCGGTGGTGCAGCGTTTCGAGGATGGCCGAGGCGAAATTCTTTCCGATATCGTTCTTTCGCAAGTGAGCGAGCATGCGGCATACGGCGGCGTGGTGCCGGAAATTGCCGCCCGCGCCCATGTGGAAGTTCTTGATACAATCATTGCCAAGGCGATGGCGCAGGCCGGCTGCAATTACAATGCGCTCGACGGCGTTGCCGCTGCGGCCGGACCCGGGCTCATCGGCGGCGTGATCGTCGGGCTGACGACCGCCAAGGCAATTGCGCTCGTCGCGAACAAACCCCTGATCGCGGTCAACCATCTCGAAGCCCACGCACTGACGGCGCGGCTGACGGACAACATTCCGTTTCCCTATTGCCTGTTCCTTGCGTCCGGCGGCCATACGCAGATCGTGGCCGTCCGCGGTGTTGGAGACTATGTACGGCTCGGCACCACGCAGGACGACGCCATCGGCGAAGCCTTCGACAAAACCGCGAAGTTGCTTGGCCTCGGCTATCCCGGCGGACCACAGGTCGAGAGGGAAGCTGCGGGCGGCGACGCTAGCCGATTCACGCTGCCGCGGCCGATGCACGGACGCAAAGATCCCGATTTCTCGCTATCCGGTCTCAAGACCGCGTTGCGGCTGGAAGCAGAAAAAATCGCGCCGCTCAGCGATCAGGATGTCGCCGATCTTTGCGCCGGTTTTCAACAAGCGATCGTCGACGTTGTGTACGATCGGTTGAGGGCCGGCCTGCTGCTGTTTCGCGCGCGCTTCGGTGCGCCGACTGCACTGGTTGCCGCCGGCGGCGTTGCCGCAAACATGGCGATCCGCAAAGTGCTCAACCGCCTTGCGTTCGAAGTCGGCACCACGCTGATAGCGCCGCCACTCGAACTGTGCACCGACAACGGCGCAATGATTGCCTGGGCCGGCTGCGAGCGGCTGGTGCTCGGGCTTACTGACTCATTAGATGCAGCGCCACGCGCACGCTGGCCGCTCGACGAGGTTGCCGCCGCAGAAGGTGCCCGGCGGCGAACGGCGGCGTACAAGTGAGCGAAATGGACAAGCAAGCGGCATGACCATTCAACGCATTGCGGTGCTTGGCGGCGGCGCCTGGGGAACGGCACTCGCGATCACCAGTGCACGTGCCGGGCGCGACATCGTGCTGTGGGAACATGAGCCCGGTAACGCCACAAGTCTCGAACAGAATCGTGAGAGTACTTTCCTGCCGGGCGTGCGTCTTCACGATAAGATCAAGGTCACGCGCGACCTCGGCGCAGCAGCAGATAGCGATGCAATCCTGTTGGTGGTGCCGGCGCAAGCAATGCGTTCGGTTGTCACGTCGCTCGCAAAGTCAAATGTCGGACGCATCCCGCTGGTTGCTTGTGCCAAGGGCATTGAGCACGGCACGCACAAGTTTATGACCGAGATCATCGCCGAATGCGCTCCGAACGCACTGCCCGCAATCTTGTCCGGGCCGAGTTTCGCCGCTGATGTCGCGCGCGGACTGCCAACAGCGGTCACTGTTGCTGCGGCGGACGCAATTGTTGCGGAAGCCTTGGCACAAGCAATCAATGCCGGAACATTTCGTCCCTATCATTCCACCGATGTGCGCGGTGTCGAACTTGGCGGCGCGACCAAAAACGTGCTCGCGATCGCGGCCGGCATCGTCACCGGACGCGGGCTCGGCGCCAGCGCGTCAGCGGCGCTGACCACGCGCGGATTCGCCGAGCTGGTACGATTCGGAAAAGCCTATGATGCGAAGACGGAAACGATGATGGGCCTCTCCGGGCTCGGCGATTTAATTCTCACCTGTTCGACCCCGCAGTCGCGCAACTTCTCCTGCGGCGTTGCGTTGGGCAAAGGTGAGAAGCCGAATACCGCCTCGCATGGCAAACTGGCCGAAGGCGTCTTCACGGCTCCAGTGCTTCTCGAAATGGCGCGCGGCAAAAATGTAGAGATGCCGATCTGCGCGGCGATTGCCGCCGTGCTTTCGGGAAAAATGAGCGTGGATCATGCGATCGAATCGTTGCTGACGCGGCCACTGAAATCGGAATAGCGAATGGCTTATTGGTTGATGAAATCGGAACCCGGTTCCTGGTCGTGGCAGCAGCAGGTCGGCAAGGGTGCAAAAGGCGAGGCTTGGTCCGGCGTGCGCAATCATCAAGCCAAGCTGAACCTGATGAAGATGAAGAAAGGCGACCGTGCTTTCTTTTATCATTCCAATGTTGGCAAGGATATTGTCGGCGTCATCGAGATCATCCGCGAAGCCCATCCCGATCCAACCGCCAAGGCGGGCGAGCCATGGGTCGCCGTGGATGTGAAGGCCGTTGAGCCCATGCCCAAGCCGGTGTCCATTGACGCGATCAAGATCGAACCCAAGCTCAAGGCAATGGTGCTGATCAACAACACGCGGCTCTCAGTCCAACCCGTCACCGCGGACGAATGGAAGATAGTTTGTAAAATGGGCGGCTTATGAGCCTGTCATGGCCGGGCATGACGTTGGAGGAAGCAAATGGCACAAATGCAAAACCTACATTTCCTGGCAATTGTCGTTGCTGCGGTCGCCGCCTGGATTTTCGGCGCCATCTACTACGGAACGCTCGGGCGGAAATGGATTGAGGCGCAGGGCAAAACAATAGACCAGTGCAAGGCGGAAAATTCCGGAAGGTCCACGCTCGCCAAGACCGCGCCATTCGTTCTGTCATTTATTGCAGAGCTTGTGATGGCCGCGGCGTTGTCCGGCATCATGTTCCATATCGGCATCTATACCGTGCGCGCCGGCGCGTTTTCGGGCGCCATGTGCTGGCTTGGTTTTGTCCTGACCACCATCGTGGTCAATAACGCCTACACGTTCCGCAAGATCTCGCTCACTGCAATCGACTGCGGCCATTGGCTAGGCGTGCTAGTCATCATTGGCGCGATCCTCGGCTGGTTTGGCTCCTAACAGGCGAAAACCGGCTAAATTCGCGACCAAAGTGGCAAGTGGGCCGCCTTGTCGCAAATCAATGCGCCGTCGCATAATAGCGCAACAAATGAGGCTACCCGCCGGATGAAACGGGGGCCGGGAGGAAGCCAATGTCAGATGACAAGATTTATGACGTGCCTGCTGATTGGCGCAAACGCGCCTACTTAGACGACGCGAAATACAAGGAAATGTATGCGCGCTCGATCAAGGACCCGAATGGTTTTTGGGCCGAGCAGGCCAAGCGTGTCGACTGGATCAAGCCGTTCAGCAAGGTCAAGAACACGACCTATGACCCGCACAATGTTTCGATCAAATGGTTTGAAGACGGCACGCTGAACGCTGCCTATAACTGCGTCGACCGCCACCTCCCCAAACGTGGCGACCAGACGGCAATCATTTGGGAAGGCGACGATCCCAAAGACGACAAGAAAATCACCTACAAGCAATTGCACGCCGAGGTCTGCCGTTTCGCCAACGTGCTCAAAGCACGCGGCGTCAAAAAGGGCGACCGGGTCACCATCTACATGCCGATGATCCCGGAGGCGGCGATCTCCATCCTTGCCTGCGCGCGCATCGGCGCCGTGCACTCGGTGATATTCGGCGGTTTCTCGCCGGATTCGATCGCCGGCCGCATCGAGGATTGTAAATCGACTTGCATCGTCACCGCAGACGAAGGCCTCCGTGGCGGCCGCAAGATTCCGCTCAAGGCGAATGTCGATGCCGCCTGTGACAAAGTCGGCGGCGTGACATCCATCATCGTCGTGAAGCGAACAAACGCACCGGTCAACATGAAGCCGGGGCGTGACATCTATTACGATGACATCGCGAAGGCGGTTCCGGCCGATTGTCCGTGCGAGGAGATGAAAGCGGAAGATCCGCTGTTCATCCTCTATACGTCCGGCTCGACCGGAAAACCCAAAGGCGTGCTGCACACGACCGGCGGCTATCTCGTCTACACCTCGATGACGCACCAATACGTCTTCGATTATCACGATGGCGATATTTACTGGTGCACTGCCGACGTCGGCTGGGTGACCGGGCACAGCTACATTATCTATGGCCCGCTTTCCAACGGTGCCGTTTCGCTGATGTTCGAGGGCGTGCCGAACTATCCGACCACCTCGCGCTTCTGGGAAGTGTGCGACAAGCACAAGGTCAACATCATCTACACCGCACCCACGGCTATCCGTGCGCTGATGCAGGGCGGCGATGGACCGGTGAAGAAGACGTCACGCAAGAGTTTGCGTCTCCTCGGTAGTGTCGGCGAGCCGATCAATCCGGAAGCATGGGAGTGGTACTATCACGTGGTCGGCGAGGATCGCTGCCCGATCGTGGATACGTGGTGGCAGACGGAAACCGGCGGCATCCTGATTACGCCGCTGCCGGGCGCGACCAAACTCAAGCCTGGATCGGCCACGCGGCCGTTCTTCGGCATCCAGCCGGAAATCGTCGACGCCGAAGGCAAAGTACAAGTTGGCGCGACCAGCGGCAATCTGTGCATCGCAAACTCCTGGCCGGGGCAGATGCGCACCGTCTACGGCGATCACCAGCGCTTCATCGACACTTATTTCAAAACCTATCCCGGCAAATACTTCACCGGTGACGGCTGCCGGCGGGATGAAGACGGCTACTACTGGATCACCGGCCGGGTCGACGATGTCATCAACGTCGCCGGTCACCGCCTGGGCACTGCCGAAGTGGAGAGCGCGCTGGTGGCTCATCCCAAGGTGTCGGAGGCCGCGGTCGTCGGTTATCCGCACGATATCAAGGGCCAGGGCATCTACGCCTACGTCACGTTGATGGCGGGCGAGAAACCAACCGAAGAACTCCGCAAAGAGCTCGTGGGATGGGTCCGCAAGGAGATCGGCCCGATTGCTTCGCCCGACCTGATCCAGTTCGCGCCGGGCCTTCCGAAAACACGCTCGGGCAAGATCATGCGGAGAATTCTGCGCAAGATCGCCGAGGATGAGTTCGGAAATCTCGGCGACACCTCGACGCTCGCCGATCCGGCTGTGGTCGATGACCTTGTCGACAACCGGCAAAACAAGCGGGCAGCGAAAGCCGGGGCCTGAGATCGAGTGGTGAGGCTGGCAGATAATTTCCTCGCCAGCCTCATTTGCTCGATCCTTAACGCCCGCCCAAGCCACTGGCGCAACCCAAATAGCTCGCTCGTTCCCGATCATCCGCCCCGGCAAAGGGCGCGCCGCACCCTTCATTTACGCTGTTTCGAGCTTTCACACGGGTCCCCGCGCGCCTCGCATTAAGATGTATCTGCTCATTCGTATGGGGCAGCGCATGATGACGTCCGTATCGCATATGAGAACGATCTCTCCGGTGTCCGCATCGCGGCTGAGGACGTACTTTCTGGCAATTGTCTTGGCGATGGCCTTGCCGGCCGGAACGCGCGCGGCCACTCACGATATTGTTGCCTTTTCCGGCTTCGCGCCGGGGACCATCGTCGTGAAGACGAGCCAGCGACGGCTCTATTTCGTGCTCGATGAGCACAATGCGCTACGTTTTCCGGTCGGCGTCGGCCGCGCGGGGATGGCATGGAGCGGCAGCGCGCACGTCGAAGGCAAATTTGTGCGTCCCGCTTGGGAGCCGCCCGATATGATTCGACGCGAAAACCCGAAGTTGCCAGCGGTCATTCCGGGCGGTGCCGCCAATAACCCGATGGGCGAAGCCGCGCTTACGCTGCGCGGCGGTGAATATGCCATTCACGGAACGAACCGGCCGGGTTCAATCGGTGGGTTCGTCTCTCATGGCTGTATCCGCATGTACAACAGCGATATCCGTGAACTCTTCCGGCTGGTCGAAGTCGGCACGCCTGTCGTCGTCGAAGAATAACGCGCGGAATTCGGTCTTCCGGAAAATACAATCCCACGTTGTATACGTAAAACGCGCAATTATGACGCAAGTGCCCATCTAAAGCTGTGTGCCGCTGACATTTTTGCCGAAAGCTTCGCGACGTGGACACAATTTATGGGCAACTATCGGGGTATGGCGCGTCCGCGCACTTCCCCCCAGCCGGAAGTCCCCGGCCTTGCCGCTCGAAGAATCGCCGCCGACATTCTCGACGGGGTTCTGCGACGGCGAATTGCGCTCGACGAAATGCTGTCGGGCAAAAACGCACACCCGGGCCTGCCCTCACTCGCTGATCGTGACCGCGCTTTAATGCGCCGGCTAACCGCGACCGTATTGCGGAGGCTTGGCACGCTGCGCAAATTGGTGAGCAAATATCTTGAAAAGGGATTTCCGTCCGACGCCCCACGGGCAGAAACCATCCTGTTGCTCGGCGCGGCGCAAATTCTTTGGCTTGAGGTTCCTGACCACGCGGCCGTCGATCTCTCGGTACGGCTCGCGCAAGCCGATCGCCGAGCCTCGCGATATGCTGGCTTGGTCAATGCCGTGCTGCGACGTGTGGCGCAGGACGGTGCAGCGGCGCACACTGATAATGTTTCACGTGACACACCGGAATGGTTGCTTAAGCGCTGGACTAAAACTTACGGCCGCGATTCTGCTCACGCGATTGCTGCGGCGAACGGCCATGAACCCGCGCTCGATCTCACTGTGAAGTCGGACGCTGAATCATGGGCGGAGCGATTGCGCGGACGTGTCCTGCCCACAGGCACCGTGCGTACGCTCGCGCACGGCGCGGTCTCATTGCTGCCAGGATTTTCCGAGGGCGCATGGTGGGTGCAAGATGCGGCCGCCGCCCTCCCCGCACATTTGTTCGGTGACATCCGAGACATGAAAATTGCCGACCTGTGCGCGGCACCGGGTGGCAAAACCGCACAGCTTGCATTAGCGGGCGCCAGTGTCACCGCTATCGACCGCTCGCCGGGACGGCTCAATCGTTTGCGCGAAAATCTCGCCCGCATCTCTCTCCATGCTGAAACTGTCGCGGCTGACGTGTTGGAGTGGCAGCACGAGCCGTTTGATGCGGTGCTGCTTGACGCGCCCTGTTCCTCCACCGGCACGATACGCCGTCATCCTGACGTGCCATGGCTCAAAAGCGAATCCGACATCGCGCTGCTCACGTCCTTGCAGGAGCGGCTGCTTGACAGGGCGGTAGAGCTGCTCAAGCCTGGCGCGGTTCTCGTTTACTGCGTTTGCTCGCTGGAACCTGAAGAGGGCCAAAACCAGATCGAGGCTTTGCTCGCGCGCGATTCTCGGGTTAGTCGCAAATCACTCACGGCGCAGGATGTCTTCGGCCGTGACGAATTTGTTAGCGCTGAGGGCGACTTGCGTACGCTACCTTTGCACCTGCCTGATTCGGATCCGCGATGGGGCGGGTTAGACGGCTTCTATGCCGCCCGACTCGTGCGCAAAGTGGCCTAATCCGCGGTCCGGACTAGCATATTGGCCCTTCCCCACCCCTTCGCTATCGTGTGGCACGCACGAGCCGATTGGGACGTACGGCAGGAGACGAGCACTTTGATGATGCGGGTTTCGGTGGCGGAGCGGGCCAGGCTCTCAGTGCTCATCGGACGCCGAGCATTTCGCGATGTGATTGGCCGGTTCAATGCTCATCCGCTGTTGCGGTGGCGGTTCGGCTCCACAAAGACCGACCGGGTGGTGATCGCGCCGCAAGATTTGCGCACGGCTGACGCCACCCGCGCCAGCGAAATTTATGCCGGCCGCTTTGCCTTCGCCGGCAAAGTCGTGATCTGCGATCGCAGATCGCCCTTCGAGATGACGCCGCCGTCGGATGAATGGGCCGTTGCGCTTCTTAACTTCGTCTGGCTTCGTCACTTACGGGCTGCCGATTCCGCCATCACCCGCGCCAATGCCCGCTCGCTAATCGACGAATGGATCAACGTACAAGGCGGATGGCATTCAACCGGCTGGCGTCCCGAAATTCTTTCGCGCCGCATAATCTGCTGGCTCAGCCAGGCACCATTTGTATTGCAGGATGCGGATGCGCGCTTTTATCGTCGCTACATCCGCAGCCTGTCACGTCAGGCGCGCTACCTGCGCCGGACACTTAACGAGGCGCGCGATGGTTTGCCGCGTCTGCAGGCCGTCATCGCGTTGACTTACGCGGCGCTTTGCATGCAGGGCCAATCCGGCTATTTGCGCGCGAACGTGCATCGATTGAACGAAGAATTGCGTAAACAAATTTTGCCGGATGGCGGTCACGTCAGCCGCAACCCCGGAGCGCTGATTGAATTGCTGGCTGACTTGCTGCCATTGCGCCAATTGTTCTCGGCGCGACAACTTCAGCCGCCGCAGGGGCTTAACAACGCGATCGATCGAATTATGCCGATGCTGCGTTTTTTCCGGCACGGCGACGGAAACTTTGCGCAGTTCAACGGCATGGGGCCGACACCCGTCGATCTTCTCGCCACCGTGCTTGCTTACGATGATGCGCGCGGCACACCAGTGTCGAACGCTCCCCACTCCGGCTATCAGCGCATCGACGCCGGACAGGCTGCGCTGTTGATGGACACTGGGCGGGCCCCGTCGGTCGTCTTAAGCCAGGAGACCCATGCGGGCTGCCTGTCATTTGAGTTGTCGTGGAAACAGCACAGGCTCGTGATCAATTGCGGATTGCCTGCCGTCAACAAAGAGAATTGGCGACAGGTTGCACGTGCAACGCCCGCGCATTCGACGGTCACGCTTAACGACCGCTCTTCCTGCCGTTTTCTGGAATCCAGCACTGCCAAGAGGTTGTTGGGTGGCACGCCGATTATCTCCGGACCCCACGATGTGCGCGTTGAGAGAGAGTCCGTTGCGGGTGGCACGATGGTGCGCGCGTCTCATGACGGCTATGCCAACGACTGTGGCGTGATTCACACCCGCGCGATCCGGCTGAGCCCCGATGGCCGATCTCTCGACGGTGAAGACAGCTTTTCGCCACCCGATGGAGTGGCATTCTCCGGGGATTCCAAAGACGAATTTGCAATCCGCTTCCACCTGCATCCAGCGATTAAGGCCAGCCGCCTTGCGGATGGCCGCGGCGTGATCCTGGTGCTGCCGGATAAGGAGCTATGGACGTTTGCGACATTGGCTGACGCGGTTCAGCTGGAGGAAAGCGTCTATTTGGCCGGCTCGGACGGACCACGCCGAACGGTGCAAATCGTGATTTATGGTCAAGTTGAGCAGCAGGCAGCGGTGCGCTGGAGCTTCCGTCATACACCGCCGGCACAGCCGGGCTCCCGGCCCGATCGGGCGTATGAGCCGGAATTGCCACTTTGAGAGCGATGCTTGTGGATGCCCCGCGAAGAGGCAGCATTCACGAATACACATTTGCCCGCGTCATGTGCTAGCTCGTGCGCCATGAGCAGCCATCCGCGCCGCATCACTCGCGCTTTGTTGTCGGTGTCCGACAAGACCGGGCTGGTTGATTTCGCTAAGGCGCTCGCCGGCTACGGCGTTGAACTCGTCTCGACCGGTGGCACCGCGAAGGCGCTGGCGGATGCGGGGCTCGCGCCGCTTGACGTCGCCGATCTCACCGGCTTTCCCGAGATGATGGACGGTCGCGTGAAAACGCTGCATCCGAACGTCCATGGCGGCTTGCTGGCTATCCGCGGCAACGCCGAGCATGCCGCGGCGATGCAAAAGCACAATATTAAACCGATCGATTTGCTGGTGGTGAACCTTTATCCATTCGAGGCAACGGTCGAAAAAAGCGCCTCCGTCAGCGATTGCATCGAGAACATCGACATTGGCGGCCCGGCAATGATTCGTGCCGCCGCCAAGAACCACGGCGACGTCACTGTCATCGTCGAACCGGCCGACTATGAAAAAGTTCTTGGCGAAATGGCGACGCACGGCGGAATGGTGACGCTCGAATTGCGACAGATGCTGGCGGCGAAAGCCTATGCCCGCACTGCTGCCTACGATGCGGCAATTTCGAACTGGTTTGCTGCAACCCTCCACGACGACGCGCCCGACTATCGCGCATTCGGCGGAAAACTGATGGAAGCGCTGCGTTATGGCGAGAACCCGCATCAAAACGCGGCATTCTATCGCACGCCCGGGAAGCGCAACGGCGTCGCGACTGCAAAGCAACTGCAAGGCAAGCAGCTCTCATATAACAACATCAATGACACCGACGCGGCCTACGAATGCGTGGCAGAGTTCGATCCGCAACGTACCGCCGCTTGCGTGATCGTAAAACACGCCAATCCGTGCGGCGTAGCGGAAGCAAACACTCTGCTCGACGCTTATCGTAAAGCGTTGGCTTGCGATTCAACGTCGGCGTTCGGCGGTATCGTCGCGCTCAACCGTAAACTCGACGTCGAAGCCGCAAAGGCAATCACCGAGATCTTTACCGAAGTCATCATCGCGCCGGATGCAAGCGACGAGGCTATCAAGATAATTGCAGCCAAGAAAAATTTGCGGTTGTTGATCGCCGGTGGTTTGCCGGATCCGCGCTCTGCCGAATTGACGGTGAAGTCGGTTGCCGGCGGCCTGCTAGTACAATCACGCGATAACGCGGTGGTTGATGATATGCAGCTCAAGACGGTTACCAAGCGCTCGCCGAGCGAGGCTGAGCTTGCAGACATGCGTTTTGCTTTCCGCGTCGCCAAGCACGTGAAATCGAACTCCATTGTTTATGCCAAAGATCGCGCCACCGTCGGTATCGGCGCCGGCCAAATGAGCCGCGTCGATGCCGCGCGTATTGCCGCTCGCAAAGCAGAAGATGCCGCGAAAGACCTGAAACTTCCCGCGCCGCTCACTAAAGGGTCTGTGGTCGCGTCCGACGCGTTTTTTCCATTCCCCGACGGTTTATTGGTTGCAATCGAGGCTGGCGCCACTGCGGTGATCCAACCCGGCGGTTCGGTCAACGATCAGAAGGTGATCGACGCCGCCGACGCACACAATATTGCGATGGTGTTCACCGGCATGCGGCATTTCAGGCACTAAACGGTTACTCTCGCGCCAGGTCGCCAAGCAGGCTGGCTGCGACCGAAAGCTTCGATAGCGTAAGCCCCGAACCCGCAATTTCGTGGATCGCCGAGCGAATGCGTTCGACCTCCGCCTGCCTCGGACGGACCCATTCCTCAACTGCTCCGGCACCGGCATGACCGTTGCCAACCATGGCCGCGGTCAGCCGGCGTTCCGCGTCGCCGATGGAGTCCAGCGCGCGGTCGAGCGCGAGGCGGTCGAAATAATCGGACACAACAATGTTCGGCACGGCACTGGCAACTCGATCAAGTTGAAAGAAGGCTTCTGTCGCGAAATAGGTCGCCGTCACCTCGCTTACTGGCTTGCCGGCGCGGTCTGCCACCAACGCGATGTCCGGCGCTGCCTTGAGGATGGCAAGGCTGGCGATGCGGCGCGCCAGCGCGTCCGGCACACCCGCTTTGGCAAGCTCCGCGACCCGCGCCTCGCGCGCGGCTGCGGCGGGTTTCGAGAGTGCGCTATCGAGCGCGGCGGCCACCTGCGCAATGCCATCGCGATAGTGACCGATGATCTTCTCCAAACCTTGCGTAAGATCGACATTGCGCAGAAACCAGACCAGCCGGTCGAGCAGCAGATCTTGCACGGCGGCATAAAGATCCAGCTGGGTCTTGCCGGAAATTTTGTTATCGAGGGCGTCAATCTCGCCGTTGAGGGCGATCAAGTCGTAGCTGTTGCGTACCGCCGCAAATGCTGACGCAATCGAAGCCGAGGCTGCGCCGGTCTGGTCTGCAATCCGCACAATTAGCGTAGCGCCACCCCGATTAATCATCGAATTCGTCAGCTGGGTCGCAATGATCTCGCGCCGGAGCCGGTGCGCATGCAACGCCTCGGCATAACGTTCCGACATTTCTTTGGGGAAATATCGATCGAGCTCGCGCCCCAGATAAGGATCGTCGGGCACTTTGCTGTCGAGCAACTCGCTGTAGAGCGAGAGCTTGGCATAGGCGAGCAGCACCGCAAGTTCCGGCCGCGTCAGTGCCGCATTGCGCTTGCGCCGCTCAGCAATCACCATTTCGTCGGGCAGGAATTCCACCCCGCGATCGAGTTCACCGCGTTGCTCCAGCGTCTGCATGAGACGCTGCTGGAAGCCAAGGTCTTCCAAACCGCGCCGCTGCGCCAATGAGAGCGCCAGGGTCTGCTGATAATTATTGCGCAACACCAGCCGCGCAACCTCGTCGGTCATCTCGGCCAGCAGCGAATTGCGAGCGTCTACCGTCAGCGCGCCGGAACGGACCGGCCCGCTGAGGGCGATCTTGATATTCACCTCGACGTCGGAGGTATTGACGCCGGCCGAATTGTCGATTGCGTCGGTGTTAAGCCTGACGCCGCGCTGGGCCGCCTCAATGCGGCCGCGCTGGGTCATGCCGAGATTGGCGCCTTCGCCGATGACCTTGCAGTTAAGTTCGGCGCCGGTCACTCGGATTGCATCATTGGCGCGATCACCAGCGGCTTCGTCGGTTTCATTTGAAGCGCGGACGTATGTCCCGATACCTCCGAAGAACAAAAGGTCGACATTTGCCGTGAGGATCGTCTTCATCAGCTCCTGCGGCGTCACGGCCTCGCCAAGGCCGAACAATTTGCGCGCCTCTGCGCTCAGACGGATTTCTTTCGAAGAGCGCGGATAGACGCCGCCGCCTTTGGAAATCAGTCCCTTGTCGTAGTCTTGCCAGCTGGAACGCGGCAGGTCGAAGAGACGCTTGCGTTCCGCAAAGCTCGTTTTCGGATTAGGGTCCGGATCGATGAAAATATCGCGGTGGTCGAAAGCTGCCACCAATCTAATTGTGTCTTCGCGCAACATGCCGTTGCCGAAGACATCGCCCGACATATCGCCAACACCCACAACGCTGAACTGCGTCTTGCCGATATCGATATCCATTTCACGGAAGTGGCGTTTCACAGCCTCCCACGCACCGCGCGCGGTGATGCCCATGGCCTTATGGTCGTACCCCGCCGAACCGCCTGACGCGAAGGCGTCGCCGAGCCAATAGTCATGTTCGACCGAAATTGCGTTCGCAATGTCAGAGAAAGTCGCGGTGCCTTTGTCGGCGGCGACAACGAGATAAGGATCGTTCCCTTCGTGACGGACCACACTCGCGGGTGGAATGATCGCGCCGTCCGGAGCGAAATTATCGGTGATATCGAGCAAGGCCGAAATGAATAGTTTATAGGTCGCGACACCTTCAGCCTGCACGACATCGCGAGCCGCGTCCTTTGGCATCAATTTCGGCACAAAACCGCCTTTGGCCCCAACCGGCACGATCACCGCGTTCTTGACCTGCTGCGCCTTCACCAGTCCGAGGATTTCGGTACGGAAGTCCTGCGGCCGGTCAGACCAACGAATACCCCCGCGCGCGACCTTCCCGAAGCGCATATGCACGCCTTCGACGCGCGGCGAATAGACAAAGATCTCGTAAAGCGGTCGAGGCAACGGCAAATCGGTGAGCTTGCGACTCTCGTACTTGATTGAAATCAGTGGCTTCGTGTGGCCTGCCTCATCGGTCTGGAAGAAATTGGTGCGGATCGCCGACTGCACGGCATTGACGAATCGCCGCAATATTCGATCCTCATCGAGACTCTCGACTTTTTGCAGCTCTTCTTCGATATGCGAGACAATCGCGCCTTGCATTTCGTTACTGTCGGACACCGCTCGCGGATCAAACCGGGAGTGAAACAATTCGATAATGTTCGCTGTGATGCCGGAGTGCTTGACGAGCGTCGTCCACATGTAGTCTTGCGAAAATGGCACGCGTATTTGCCGGAGAAACCGTGACAGAGCGCGGACTAACGTCACGTCGCGCCAGGCCAAACCGCCGCGTAGCGTGAGCGCGTTGTAACCATCGTTCTCCGCCAGGCCACGCATGATCATCAGGAAGGCGGATTCAAGCCGTGCCTTCCCGGGATCAAGATCGATCTTTCCGCCATCGGCGCGCTCCAGCAGCATGTCGTGAAACCAGACGCCGGCGCTGCCTTGCGGTTCGATGTGATAAGTGCGCTCATCCACCACCCGGAAGCCCATATTTTCCAGCACCGGCACGCGCTCCGAGAGCGGCAACGGGCGCGCGAAACTCCACACTTTTAAGCCAACGGTGCGCTGCTCTTCTTCGAGCCGGTGGTGAAAGTCGACGCCAAGCGGACGCTGCTCTGAAAGACCCTCGATGACTCGGATATCAATCGCTGCCGCTGCCGGCGGGTAGGCTTCGTGGAAGCCTTCCGAAAATGCGTCGCGGAAGCGAATGAACAAATCACGCGCCTTGTCTGGCGGGTTGGCCAAGGTCAGCGCCTGGGTCAGACCGTCGGTCCAGGTGCGAATAATGGCCGAAACTTCGTGTTCGAGGGTTGCGCGTTCCACGGGAGGCGTCGACCCGCCTGAACGGCCGATGATGAAGTGCACGCGCACCAGCGGCCCTTCATCCGGAAAAAACGGATAGAAGGCGGAGACCCGCCCGATGAAAGCCCTTGCGAGATAGGTCCCGATCATTGCGCGGATGTGACTATCGTAGCGTTCGCGCGGTACGAACACGAGCACCGAGACGAAACGGTCAAAACGATCGCGCCGGGCAAGGACGCGCACACGCGGACGCTCGTCGAGTTGCAGGATCGCCAGCGCGAAGCTGTAAAGCGTATCCTCGTCGATCTGGAATAATTCATCGCGCGGGTAGTGCTCGAGCACGTTCGCCAGCGCCTTGCCCGAATGGCTGCCTGCATCGAACTCCGCACGTTCCTCCACTGCGGCTATTTTCCGTCGCAAGTAAGGGATGCTGTGCGCTGCACGCGTATAGGCGGTGGATGTGAACAGGCCGATGATGCGGTGTTCGCCGATAAGATTGCCGGCCGCATCGAAGCGTTTCACTCCGATATAGTCGAGGTAGGCCCGGCGGTGCACGCGCGCGTGGATATTGGCCTTCGCAATAATCAGTAGGCGCGGCTCCTTCAGGAAGGCCATGATCTCCGGCGTAATCTCCAGGAGCTCTGTACCGCGTCTGAGCACGCGCAACTCCTGCGAACGCATGATGCCGAGGGCGCTATCGAAATTCGGTTCAAGCCCTTGTCCCTCGACCCGGTAGTCGCGCACGCCGAGGAAGGTGAAATTGTCGGCTAACAGCCACTGCAGGAACTGAATCGCTTCCGCGATCTCATCGACGCGGAGCGGCGGCGGATTCGTCTTCAGGTCCATGACGATTGCGTTGACGCGATCGAGCATGGCGCGCCAATCCTGCACAGCCAGCCGCACTTCGCCGAGCACTATTTGTAGAGCGCGCATCAGCTCGTCGCGCGCCTTATCCTCCATTGGCACGAGATGAATATGGATGAAGCTCTCGCGCGTACTGTCAGCACTGTCCGGTGCGTCGAGCGCGATCAGCTTGCTGTCTTTGCGACGTACGCCAAATACGGGATGTGCAACCAGGCGCACATTGAGACGGCGATCGGCGATTTCGCCCATCACCGAATCGACGAGGAACGGCATGTCGTCATTGACAATTTCGACGACCGTCACGGCTTTGCGGTCGGCCGACGCAGCGAGTGGCACGGTCTCGCAACGAATCTTCGGCGCGCCCGGCGCACGCTCGGCGATGAAGTCGTAGGCGCGTTCTGCCAGCGCCGAGAGATCCTCGGGCCCATAGCGCACGACGTCCTCAGGCACAGCCCGCCCATACATCTGCGCGATAAATGTTGCCGGGATGTCGCGACGACGCCGACCAAGCGAGGCGCTCGCCTGCTCGATCACGATGCGGGCGGCACCGTCCTCCTCGCTGCCGGGAAGAAGCTCAGCGGCCATGGAACCTCGTGCGCGTCAGCATTTGCGCGTGATCTCTTCCGAAAACCGGTTCCCACGTTTCGGGATCATGCGCGAGAGGGAATCAGTCGAGGCGAATTTGGAGTTTTCACGTTCTGCATAGTCGCGTCGAGGGCAACACACCATTTGGTGACGCGTCGGTGACGGGCTGGCAAAACAGGCGTGTTTTGTTGCCTTAACCCTCTGAATCGAAAAGCGAAAGGGCGGCCGGGCGCTCGTATCGCACCCAGCCATAACAATGTAGTCTGACGTGGGGTCTGCATAGAAAAAGGGACGGGGAAATGCCTAAGGCCAATAAATCAGCCAAGGCCGCCGGGAAGGCGGCAATTGCAAAAGCGAATAAAGGCAAGCCGCTGCTGCACTCCATCAAGGGTGGCAAGGCAGTAGCCACGAAGGGGCCGGCGGCCAAGGCCAGCGCCCCAAAGCCGTTCCCGGCCAAGGCAGCGGTGAAACCGATCCCACTCAAGTCAGCTTCAGCGGTCGCAGACGATGTGCCCGTAACCGGACTCAATCTTGAAGGCACTAAGCTCTCCCCGGCAATGGCGGCCTATTTCAAGAAATGTCAGGACAAGCTCGGCTTCGTGCCGAACGTGCTGGTCGCCTACGCTTTCGACATGACGAAGCTCGAAACATTCGTCGCCATGTACAACGACCTCATGCTGGGCGACTCCGGGCTTTCCAAGCTCGAACGCGAAATGATCGCCGTGGTCGTATCCTCGCAAAATCGCTGTTACTACTGCCTGACTGCGCATGGTGCGGCAGTGCGGCAGTATTCCGGCAATCCGCTGCTTGGCGAACATCTCGTGATGAACTATCGCGTCGCCCGTCTCAACAAGCGCCAGCGCGCCATGCTCGACTTCGCTGTCAGGCTCACGGCTTCGCCCTGGAACGTTGAAGAAGGTGATCGCGAACGGCTACGGCGGGTGGGCTTTAGCGATCGCGACATCTGGGATATTTCAGCCGTGGCCGGCTTCTTCAATATGTCGAACCGCGTGGCTTCGGCTACCGACATGCGGCCGAATACGGCCTATCACGACCAGGCGCGGTAACGATTTTCTCTCGCGACGATCCCAGCTAAAGCCACAAAGTCCGTGCTAGACGTCAACTGCATCCCCGCTTACGCCGGGACGAGCGGAAAAACGTTGATGTTTCGGGTTTTTATTACATTCGTTGCATTCATCTTCGCGGCCACTGCATCGGCACAAGTCGCGCCAGCTGCACGCACGCCGGCAATGGTTCCGGCGCAGACGATTCACGCGCACAATGGTGTGGTCGTCGCCCAGGAGCAGCACGCCGCTCGCATAGGTGTTGAAGTTCTCGATCGCGGTGGCAACGCGGTTGATGCAGCGGTCGCGGTCGGATTCACGCTCGCGGTCACGTATCCCCGTGCCGGAAATATCGGTGGCGGGGGTTTCATGGTGATCCATCTCGCCAAAGAACGACGTGACCTTACAATCGATTATCGCGAGACCGCACCAGCGGCGGCGACTGCAACCATGTTTCTTGATTCGGAAGGCAATGCCGACCCGGCGAAATCGCGCGACAGCGCGCTCTCGGTCGGGGTGCCGGGAACCGTGGCGGGTCTCGCAATGGCGCTTGAAAAATATGGTTCTGGAAAATTCACGCTTGCGGACCTGCTTGCACCGGCAATCTACCTCGCGCAAAACGGATTTCTGGTCGAGGACGACACCGCGGACTCGCTACCAGGTGCACGCGATCGGCTCGCGCGATGGCCTGCTTCGGCAGCAATCTTTCTCAACGGCACCGAGCCATTGCGCGAAGGCGAACGTCTGACTCAGTTCGATCTCGCCGACACTTTGCGTGGAATCGCGAAAGACGGCCCACGCGCTTTTTACGAGGGGCGTACCGCGGCGCAGATCGCCGGCGCAGTTGTCAAAGCCGGCGGCATCATGAGCAGGGACGATCTTGCAAACTATCGCGCTGTCGAGCGCGCCGTCGTGCGTGGGAGTTATCGCGGCTACGATGTCGTTTCCGTGCCGCCGCCATCGTCCGGTGGTGTTCATTTGATTGAGATGCTCAACATCCTTGAAGGATACGATCTCGCCAAATTGAATCGCGAGGGGCAGCTTCATGTGATGATCGAGGCGATGAAGCGCGCCTATGCCGATCGCGCGGTGTTTATGGGAGATCCCGACTCGGTCAAGATCCCGTTGGATGGATTGATTTCGAAGTCATATGCGAAATCGTTGCGCACCGGGATTGACGAAAAGGCCACGCCGGCGTCCGAAATTCGTGCGGGCAAGCCGGCCGATTTTGAAGGCCGAAACACAACGCATTTTTCGGTTATCGATCGCGACGGCAATGCGGTGTCGAATACCTACACGCTGAATTTCTCGTACGGGCTCGGCCTCGTCGCCGACGGGACCGGCGTGCTGCTCAACAACGAGCTTGATGATTTCACCTCGAAGCCCGGCACGGCGAATGCATATGGCCTGGTGGGTTACAACGCCAATCTGCCCGGACCGGGCAAACGACCGTTGTCATCGATGACGCCGACTATCGTACTCAAAGACGGCAAGCCGTTCCTGATCACAGGTTCGCCCGGCGGCAGTCGCATCATCAGCGCTGTCTTGCAGGTGATCGTCAACGTGGTCGACTTCCACATGCCGATTGGCGAAGCCGTGAGCGCGCCCCGCCTCCACCAGCAATGGCAACCCGAAGAGGTATATGTCGAGCCGGGATTTTCTCCCGATGTCCTCGAGGCTTTGCAGAAGCGCGGACATAAAATTGTGCCGACGCAGTCATTTTCCTCGACAAACTCCATAGAAGTCACTGCGGACGGCTATATTGGCGCTGCCGACAGACGCACACGCGGTTCGCTGGCCGCGGGATTCTGACGCGCTAGTTATTGATCACGAGCCCGAGCTTCTTGATCACCGCCAGCCACTTGCCTTCTTCGCGCTGAATGTTCTGCGCATACTCCGCGGGCGTGCTGGCGAGCGGATCGCCGCCGGCGTCGAGCAGCCGCTTCTTCATGTCATCCGATGTCACGATCTTGCGTAGCTCCTGGTTTAGCCGATCGATGATCGGCTGCGGTGTGCCGGCGGGGGCGACCAGGCCGTAGTACTGCACGATTTCGAGACCCGGCAGGCCGGACTCGGCGATGGTCGGGACATTGGGAATCGCAGCCATGCGTGTCGGTGAGCCGACGGCGATGGCTCTCAGCGTGCCGGCCTGAATGTTGCCGATCGCAGGCGGTAGCGTGTTGAAGGCGAACATGACGTGGCCACCGACAAGATCGTTGGTGAGCGGCCCGGTCCCTTTATAGGTGACGATCGTAATATTGGTGCCAGTCATTGCCTTGAATTGTTCTGCGCCGAAATAATTCAATGTCGGCGCCGGCGGTGTGCCGACGGTAACTTTGTCGCCATCTTTTTTCGCGAGCGCAATAACTTCTGACAACGATTTCGCCGGCACTGAGGGGTTCGACATGATCACGATCGGAACCGACGCGACGAGACCGATCGGTGCGAAGTCCTTACCCATGTCGTAGCCCGGATTTTCCGGAAGGCCCGCACCGGTCACCAGCAACAGCAGCGTGTACCCGTCCGGCTGCGCTCTGGCGACGTCGCGCGTGCCGATCACCGAGCCGGCGCCGGGACGATTTACAACAATCACCTGCTGGCCGAGCGCGTCGGTGAGTTTCTGCGCAACGACGCGACCGACCGTATCAACGCCGCCGCCGGCAGGAAAAGCGACGACCAGCGAGATGGTGCGGGAGGGATAATCTTCGGCAGCAGCCGGACTGACCGCTGCGGAAACGAGTGTCGCGGCCAGTACGGGGATTATCGCCAGCCCGATGAATCGCGACTTGCTGAGATGTGTGCCCATATCCTCCACTCCCTCAAAGTTTCTTCTTGCGCCTTACAGGCGGCTATTGTGAGCGCCGGGACTTAACTTGCCAATGGGGATCGCGCGGCGGGCCACGAAGGTGCCGTCGACTTGGAGGAATGGCTAGATCGTGCCGGGTAAAGCTATGCCTCTAAAATTCGCCTTAGATCGTCGTACTGAGCTTCGGTGATCTCGCCGCGCTCACGGGTTTCATTCAACATTTTCATCGTGCTTTTGCGCTTCGTCTCGTGACTTGTCATGCAGCGCATCATGAAAAACATCATGACTGCGCACATCGCCATAAAGAAAAACATCATCAGCGGGCCAAACATCCAGGGCGTCGGCCAATAGTCGTTCCACCACCACATCATCGCCTCCTGAAAAAACCGAGTTTAGTTACTCCTTTTTCGGTAGCGAGCACCTTGATCTAAATCAACGGTGGGTTGCAGAGCTTTATAAGGCGACGGCTATGATGATGTTCATGCCGTGCGAAACCGATATTTCAGTCATAATTGAAATATCGGTTGACAGGGCGCTTTATTTCAATATTTGTTGAAGTATGAAAAAGCAGATCGCTGTCGGCATTCTGGCGGCATTGGCGCAGGACAATCGTCTCGACATTTTTCGCCTGCTGGTAGAGGCGGGCCCTGACGGTATGCCGGCGGGCCACATCGCCGGGAGCCTTCGGTTGCCGCCGAATGCTCTGTCATTTCATCTCGACCGTTTGCGCGAAGCCGGGCTTGTGACCGTCCGCCGCGATGGCCGCTCGATGATTTATGCTGCGAAATTCGACGCGATGAATGCACTGGTGTCTTACCTGACCGATCATTGCTGCCAGGGCCGCCCGGAGCTTTGCAAGCCAAAATCCGCGCAACGGCGGCGAAAGCCCGAAACCGTTTAGCACCATGACCGAGCACGCATTCAACGTCCTGTTTCTCTGTACAGGAAATTCTGCGCGCTCGATTATTGCAGAGGCGATCTTGAACAAGGTTGCGCAAGGAAAGTTTCGTGCGTACAGCGCCGGCAGCCAGCCCAAGCGTCAAGTCAATCCGCACACAATCCAGCTGCTGCAAGGTCTTGGCTATGACACCTCCGCATTCCGGCCGAAGCCGTGGACCGAATTCGCAAAGCCGGGCGCGCCATCGCTCGATTTTGTTTTCACGGTTTGTGACAACGCGGCCGGCGAAGCGTGCCCGGTGTGGCCCGGCCAACCGATGACCGCGCACTGGGGTGTTCCCGATCCTGCCGAGGCCACAGGCTCGCCGGCCGAAGTCGCTCTTGCATTCAAGGATGCCTATCGAATGCTGCATCAACGCATCGGCGTTTTTACCGCTCTGCCAATCCGCAGCCTCGATACGCTCTCGTTGCAGGCAAAACTGAAAGACATCGGCCGCCTCAACACGGCCGCCGCCAAAGAGCCAACCTGATGTCGTCACCGGCGCAACGCATCGTCGCCGAAGCTCTCGGCACGGCACTTTTGCTTGCGACCGTGATTGGATCGGGAATCATGGCGCAACGCCTGTCGGACGGCAATGACGCGCTTGCGCTTCTTTGCAATACGTTGCCGACCGGCGCGATCCTGACCGTGCTGATTTTAATATTCGGCCCAGTGTCCGGTGCGCATTTCAATCCGGCGGTGAGCCTCGCATTTGCACTTCGCGGCGAACTTCCCTGGCCAATCACTTTCGCTTACGTGGCTGTTCAAATCATCAGCGCTGTCATTGGCGTGTGGCTGGCGCACCTGATGTTCGACTTGCCGATCTGGCAATTTTCAACACACGTTCGAACCGGCCCGGGCCAGTGGCTCGCGGAAGCCGTTGCGACGTTCGGTCTCCTGTTGACGATTCTCGGATGTATCGCGCGTGCGCCGGGCGCGGTGGCCTACGCGGTCGGCCTCTATATTACGGCGGCGTATTGGTTCACCGCGTCGACGTCATTTGCAAACCCGGCGGTGACGCTGGCGCGCGCGCTGTCGGACACGTTCGCGGGCATCGCCCCCTCGGGAGTTCTCGCCTTCATCATCGCGCAATTGGCCGGCGCGATGGCCGCAACGGCGCTGTGCGGCTGGCTATTCCAGTCGGCGCCGGACGAAAATTATCAGGTTCAGAAATCAGGCTAGAAAACTGGAGCGGGCGAAGGGATTCGAACCCTCGACCCCGACCTTGGCAAGGTCGTGCTCTACCCCTGAGCTACACCCGCATCCGTTAGATATTTGGCCGAAAAGCGTTATCGGCCGCCAAGGCCGTTCCTATAGCCAAAAGCGACGCCTCATTGCAACCATGGCAGCCTGATGCGGGCTTTTAACCCTTCCGATGCCGTCGCGGCGCGGTGTTTTCGCTCTGCCAGCGTGGGTTTTGGTTGCAGAAGCCGCGGAACCCGGCGACCACGGTCTCCCGGCATTCCTCGAATGTGCGGAATTGGCAATCTTCCGAAATGTCGCTGCCGAAGTTGCGAAGTGCACACCAGGGCCCTTCGGCGGCGCGCACCGGGTTCGGATTTGCCAATTGGATGCCGACCAAAACGACGATTGCGAATGTCATGCGCAACATATTCGACCTCTCCGGTTTTCAGCGGACCAGCAGCTGACGTTGATCAATTCGGTTGAACGCGTTGCTTGTGCCGGACGTGCGGCTTGGACATCGGCTCCACCCACCGGGGGTTCGGATTACAGAAGCCGCGGTTACCAGCCAGGACCACTGGCCGGCACGCTTCAAACGACCAATACTGGCAGTCCTCGTAGACTGCGCCCTGGGCCACCGCAATAAACGCACACCACGGGCCTTCTTTGGCCAGCACGGGACGCGCATCGAATGACATTGCGGCGATAATGACGGTCGCGATCAGGACAATGCGCATTTTTCTACCTCCACGACGGCCTGATTGATAATAACACCGCGGAGCGGGAATTATTGCACCGATGGCCAGCAGCCCCGATCAGCTCTTCGCCGCGCTCGATGCCCTTGGCATCCAGCATGCAACGGTCAAGCACCCGCCCCTTTTTACCGTTGAACAATCGCAAACCCTGCGCGGACAAATTCCCGGGGGGCACACCAAGAACCTCTTTTTACGCGACAAGAAATACGCGATTTACCTGGTGGTCGCCCTTGAGGACGCCGACATCGACCTCAAGGGGCTGCATCGCCTGCTAGGCGCCAACGGGCGTTTTTCATTCGGCTCGTCCGATCTGTTGCGTGAGGTCTGGGGGGTCGAGCCGGGTGCGGTCACGCCGTTCGGCGCCATCAATGACACGCAAGGCCGCGTCACTGTGGTCCTCAATTCCGGGATGATGGAGCACGAAACTCTCAACTATCATCCCCTGGTCAACACGATGACGACCTCGATAAAGCGCGACGATCTGGTGAAATTTCTCGAATCCACCGGCCATTCGCCCCGAATCGAGCGTGTTTCGGGCGGCGCCTCGAACATGCCTTGATGGTTGCGTTAGCTTCCCGGATAACCCATTTAATCCGGCATGGAACTCTGATGATCGGGCCATTCGTGGTCAGGTGAGGCGAGGGAATATGTTGCAAGACGGCGGGGCAATGACAGCGGCCGAGGTGGTCAAGGATACGACGACCCAGGCCTTCATGAAGGATGTGATCGAGGAATCCAAACACCAGCCGGTGCTGGTGGATTTCTGGGCGCCGTGGTGCGGCCCCTGCAAGCAGCTCACGCCCATTTTAGAAAAAACCGTCAAGGCGGCGAAGGGCAAGGTCAAGCTTGCCAAAATGAATATCGATGAGCATCCCGCAATTCCGGGACAGATGGGAATCCAGTCGATCCCAGCGGTGATCGCATTTTCAAACGGTCAGCCGGTCGATGGCTTCATGGGCGCGCTGCCCGAAAGCCAAGTGGTTGCATTCCTCGAACGGCTCACCAAAGGCGCGGTCGGCGCCGAGGAAAAAGATCTTCTGAAAACGGCTGATGCTGCTTTGGCCGCAGGCAACGCTACCGGCGCTGCCGAAACTTACGCGCAGCTCCTCGCCGAGGACGGCGCCAATGTGCAAGCGCTTGCAGGTCTCGCGCGCTGCTATGTCGAAACCGGCGCGCTTGAACAGGCCAAGCAGACCCTCGCCCTCGTTCCCGAACCCAAGCGCAATGAAGCAGCGGTTGCCGCCGCGCGCGCTGCGCTTGAAGTGGCGGAGCAGGCCAAATCGCTCGGACCCGTGACGGAACTCGAAGAAAAGGTAAAGGCCAACCCTCTCGACCATCAGGCGCGTTTCGATCTCGCAGTCGCACTCAACGCCAGTGGCAAACGAGAAGACGCTGTGAATCATCTGATCGACATCGTCAAGCGCGACCGCAAATGGAACGACGATGGCGCTCGCAAACAACTCGTCCAGTTTTTTGAAGCCTGGGGGCCGACAGACCCGGCCACCGTAGAAGGCCGCAAGCGTCTGTCGTCGATTTTGTTTTCGTGAGTTTGAACTTGAGGTTCTTTTGTTGAAATGCCTCGCCCTCATCCTGAGGAGCCGCCGAAGGCGGCGTCTCGAAGGATGGGAGCGGCCTCGTCCTTCGAGACGGGCTCCAGGCGCCCTCCTCAGGATGAGGCCGAGAGAGGTTTGCGCATGCCGATGAATGCTCAATATCGCGGGCCGATCGACCTGCCCGAAAATATCCCGGTGTTTCCGCTGCCGGGCGCGCTGCTATTGCCGCGTGGTCAGATGCCGCTCAATATTTTCGAGCCGCGTTATCTTTCAATGGTCGACGACACATTGCGCGACGGCCACCGGCTTATCGGCATGATCCAGCCCGAGGCTGCTGAAGGCGGTCCCGTCGGCAAGCCACCGCTGTACAAAGTCGGCTGTGCCGGTCGCATTACCCAGCTCGCTGAAAGCGGCGACGGCCGCTATTTGCTCGAACTCACCGGCGTTGCCCGCTTCCGCGTCGAGGAAGAGCTGAAAGTTGCAACGCCCTATCGGCAATGCCGCGTGACTTATGCGCCATTCGCGGATGATTTTATTGCACGCAAGGGCGAAAATGCCGTCGACCGTGCCGGATTGCTTGTGGCGCTTACCGATTTTCTCAAGGCCAACGATCTCAAGGCCGATTGGGAAGGCATCGAGAAGGCGCCGAACGAAGCGCTGGTCAATGCACTCTCTATGATGTCGCCTTACGGCACCGCGGAAAAACAGGCTCTTCTCGAAGCGCCCGACTTAAAGACACGCGCCGAAATTTTGATTGCCATTACCGAGATCGAGCTCGCAAAGAAAAACACCGAAGGCGAGCCACAGCTGCAGTAATCCTTCTTGTCGTCCCCGCGCAGGCGGGGACCCATACGCCGTAGCCTATCGATGGTTCGGTGGTTATGGGTCCCGGGCCTCCCTCACAAGCGCTCGGTCGCCCGGGACGACAGGCAGTGCAACTTGTCTTGCCATGCTATAAGGCCGCGAAATTCGCCGGGAGTGTTTCCATGACCTCAGTCCCCCCTACCGAACGGCCGACCGACAGCGTCGATCCGAAATTGCTCGAAATTCTGGTTTGCCCCCTCACCAAGGGGCCGCTCGAATACGACGCCGAGAAACAAGAGCTGATTTCGCGCAAAGCCAAGCTCGCTTATCCGATCCGCGATGGCATACCGATCATGCTGCCGGAAGAAGCTCGGCGGCTGGAATAGCTTGGCACCGGATCGCCGCTCGCCATGCCCGGCACGAGCCCGGCCATGACAGACTATGAACAAACGCAAAGATCTAGGGAGCGTACGCAATGATTAAAATCTGGGGCCGCAAAACCTCGTCCAATGTGCAAAAGGCCATGTGGGCGGTCGGCGAGCTCAATCTTGAGCACGAGCGCATCGACGTAGGCGGCGCGTTCGGCAAGAACAAAGAACCTGCTTACCTCGCCATGAATCCCAACGGCCTGGTGCCGACGCTCGAAGAAGAAGACGGTTTCTTGTTGTGGGAATCCAATTCGGTCGTGCGCTATCTTGCCGGCAAGCACGACAAAAGCGGTGCGCTTGAGCCGAAGGACGCCAAACAACGCGCGCTCGCCAGCCAGTGGATGGATTGGCAGTTGTCAGTCGTTGGGCCCGCGATCTTCCATGCCTTCTGGGGTCTCATCAGAACTCCGCCGGAAAAACGTGACATGGCCGCGATCAAGACCTCGCAAGAAAAAACAACCGATGCGATGAAGATGCTCGATGCACGATTAGGCAAAACCCAATACGTCGCGGGCCCCAATTTTTCGTACGGCGATATTCCGGTCGGCATCATGTGTTATCGCTTCGTGCAGTTGGTGCCCGACCGGCCGGCGATGCCTCACCTCGATCGGTGGTATGGGCTGATTTCCAAACGCAAAGCCTTCCAGGATCACGTCGGCAGCGTTCCGCTCTCTTAATGATGCCGATTGGCCTGACGGCATCGCAACAATGATGGCCGCCCTCGTCCTGATCGGTCTCGGACTGCCAATTGGATTTCTGATCGGACTGATCGGAATTGGCGGCGTTCTTCTGACGCCCGCGCTCGTGCATCTTTTCGGACGCGATATTCACGAGGCCGTATCGCTCAGCCTCGCGAGCTTCGTGTTGGCCGGCGCAATCGCGGCGATGCGTACCGGCCGCGGCGACCTCCGCTTGCGCGCAGGCGACTGGATGTTTCTTGGAGCGATTATTCCCGGTGCGTTCATCGGTGCATTGGCAGCGCCCTGGATCCCGGCCGTGCCATTGTC
Source organism: uncultured Alphaproteobacteria bacterium (assembly GCA_963722125.1). Lineage (GTDB taxonomy): Bacteria > Pseudomonadota > Alphaproteobacteria > Rhizobiales > Xanthobacteraceae > Pseudolabrys. The sequence goes on from CAVRJW010000006.1 coordinate 208,040, forward strand.
TCTGATCGTCTCGGCCTGCGTGGCTTTTGCCGGGCTATCATGTTTGCGCGAACCGGCGAGTGGCGGCGGCCTAACCCTCAAACCCGGCGTGCTTGCAAGTGTGGGGCTCGTGATGGGTGTCGTCTCGGCGATCAGCGGCACCGGCGGCCCGTTGGTATGCCTGCCGCTATTGCTCTGGAAAGGCATGGACGTGCGTCGCGCATTGTTGCTGGCGCAAGTCGCACAGCTGCCGGTGGCGGGAACCGCAACGCTTGTGAATGGTTCGAGCGGAGCGGTCGATTTCGTAACGGCAGGTTTCCTCAGTCTCGCCATCGTCGCCGGAATGCTTGCAGGTGTCAGCGTTTCGCAGCGGATCGAGACGCACATATTACGGACGTCCGTCGCGTGGTGCCTCGTCGCCGTAGGCATCGCATTATGCCTCGCCGACCTGTGGCGGCTTGCGGCCTGACTACAGCGTTTCGCCCTTGAGCAATTTCGGCACGTCGCCGGTAAACCCGGCAGCCTCGCGAATGAACATGCGCTTGAGCGGCGGCATACGTTCGACCAATCCAAGGCCGATGTCGCGGAACAACCGCAGCACATCCGAGTGATTGGAAAACAGCCGGTTCAATCCGTCGGTCGCGACCCCCATGGTCATTGTGTCGAAACGCCGCCAGCGCTGATAACGTTCGAGCACATCAGGGCCGCCGGGATCGAGACCGAGACGAGCCGCGTCCGCGATCGCTTCGGCAAGCGCCGCCACATCCCGCAGACCCATATTGAGCCCCTGCCCGGCGATGGGATGAATGATGTGCGCAGCGTCCCCGATCAGCGCCAGTCTGTCCGCAATGAATGAGCGCGCAGTAAACAGGCCGAGCGGAAATGCGCGGCGCGGCCCCGCTACTGTCAGGTCGCCGAGCTGCAAACCAAAACGCTTTTCAAGTTCGGCGTGAAATTCATCGTCCGGCAAGGCGACGATGCGCTCCGCCTCGCGTGCACTTTCCGTCCACACGATTGAACAGCGTTTGCCTGTCAGCGGTAAAATCGCAAACGGTCCGGCCGGTAAAAAATGTTCTTCGGCGCGGCCCTTGTGCTCACGCTCATGCGCCACGGTGGTGACAATTGCCGATTGGTCGTAATTCCATCCGTAGGTGGGGATTTCGGCCTGTTCCCGAATTTGCGACTTTGCGCCGTCGGCACCCACCAGCAGGCGCGAAGAAATCTTTCCGCCATCCGCCAGCACGACGTCGATGGCGTCGTCGGCCGTATGTTCAAAAGCGGCCACCGCACCTGCCCGCAAATCGACGTTGAGCGCTTTTGCTTTAGTCACCAGTGCGTCGACCAGATGCCGGTTTTCCACCATGTGGGCGAACGGCTCGCCCGGCTCGACCTCACCACCGAAGGTGAGAAACGTCGGGCGCACCACATCGTCGAGCTTGGAGTCGGTCACCACCATGTCGAGGATCGGCTGCGCATTGGCGGCAACCGCATCCCAAACCTCGATCGCCTCAAACAGCCGTCGTGCCGCAGCGGCAATCGCCGAAGCGCGGGGGTCCCTGGATTGAGCGTGCGCCAGCGCCGGATCGATAACCGTAACGGTGAAAGGATCGCCCAGTCCCTGGCGCAGCGCGATCGCCAGCGCCAGGCCGGCAAAACCGGCCCCGCCGATAACCACGTCGGTCCGCGAATGCGCCTTGCCGCCTTTATTCATGAGGATTCCTTGAAAATCTCACCGCAGCATAGCAGGTTGAGGACGCCGTTTGACCTCCTTCCGGGGCCGCTCAATGACCTCTGCCGTGCAGGATCTGCTCAATATTCTCGATCTCGAACCGCTGGAAGTGAACCTGTTTCGCGGCCGCTCGCCGCAGGTCGGCTGGCAGCGCGTGTTCGGCGGCCAGGTGATCGGGCAGGCGCTGGTGGCCGCGGTCCGCACGGTTGAAGGCCGGCCGCCGCATTCCATGCACGCTTACTTCCTTCTGCCCGGCGACCCCAAGGTCCCGATCATCTACGACGTCGATCGAATGCGCGACGGCAAGAGCTTTACGACACGGCGTGTCACCGCGCGGCAGCACGGCCACCCGATCTTCTCGATGCTCGTCTCGTTCCACGCCGACGAGCCGGGCCTCGACCATCAGGCCAAGATGCCCGATGTGCCGCCGCCGGAAGATCTTCCAAGCGACGCCGACATGCGTGAAAAGTTGCTGCCGATGATGCCGGATCCGGTTCGCCGTTATTATGAGCGCGAACGGCCGATTGAATTGCGGCCCGTCGAATTCGAACGCTATCTCGGCAAAAAAATTCCCGGCGGGCAATTCAACATCTGGATTCGGACCACCGGCAAGTTGCCAGATCTTCCGGCAATTCATCAATGCGTCCTTGCCTACGCATCCGACATGATGTTGCTCGACACCGCGCTGGCGCCCCACGGCCGTACCCTGTTCGAAAAGGAATTCATGGCCGCCAGCCTCGATCATGCGCTGTGGCTGCACAGGCCATTTCGCGCCGATGACTGGCTGCTTTATGCGCAGGATTCGCCTAATTTACATGGCTCGCGCGGCTTCGCGCGCGGACTTATATTTACGCGCGACGGGACGCTCGTCGCCTCGGTCGCGCAAGAAGGCTTGGTACGCGAGCGGCGAGCGACTTGACGTGGATAATGAAGCGACTGCTGACGGCCTGTTTCGTCCTGGCCTCGATGGCGGCGGCAGCACTCGCCGCCTCTGATAAAGAAGTTGCGCCGCCAGGTTCATTCGAAGGCGCTCCGCCACAATACACTCGCTTTACGGCCGCCGAACTTTCGCGCGGATTTCTTGCGCTTGCGTTCGGTTCCGATTTGCGCATCGGCGCACGACCGCTCGGGATTCGTCGCTTCGATCATCCCATCAGCGCGCAAGTCACCGGCACGGGTAGCATCGATCGAATTGGCGCGATGACCCGCGTCGTTGAAGAATACGCACGCGCGGTTCCCAATCTGCATCTGAGTGTTGCATCCGCGGGAACGCCCGCGGACATCGAGGTGCGCTTGATCGACGAAAAAGATTTTAAGTCGGCGCTGCAGGATGCATTCGGAGCCAAGGTCGCCCGAGCATTTGTTACCCGTACCGATCCGCAATGCATGACCAGCGTCAAATCAACCGCCGACGGCGAGATCGTGCATTCGATATCGTTTATCATTGTCGACAAGGGCGATGACGTGTTTCGCGATTGCGCCTACCACGAACTGCTCCACGCCTTTGGCTTGTCGAACCACGACCAGCGCAATCCATGGACCACGCTCAACCAGAAACGCATGGTCGGCTATCTGACGGTCTATGACCGGTCGCTGCTTCAGCTGCTTTATGACCGTCACATCACACCCGGCATGAGACGCGAGGAGGCCCGCGCTGTCCTGCCTCGTGCGATTGCCGACCTCGGACTGGCTGCGAGCCCTACCCAGCCGCCTCCTCGCGCGATAAGTCAGTAACGCTGACCTAGTTTGCCCCTAAAATCAGCGACTGCCTGTGGGTACGGCAATATGACAGCTTAATCTTTAGGCCATCAGCCGCTAGCCTGTGCAGACGAGCCCGTGCCGGCCCAATGCCGGACCGGTTTTCGAGTGCATGGCTCCCGAACCTCCCCCAAAAAAGGGGAGCCGTTTTTCGGCAAATGCCGTGCGCCGACCAAAAATTGCGCGAAACAAGCGCGCGCCGGGGAGGAAGTCATGAAGCTGGTCATCGCCGTCATTAAGCCGTTCAAGCTCGAAGAAGTCCGCGATGCCCTCACGCGCATCGGCATCCACGGCATGACCGTCGCCGAAGTGAAAGGCTATGGCCGGCAGAAGGGCCACATGGAAATTTATCGCGGCGCTGAATACGCCGTGAACTTTCTTCCGAAATTGCGTCTCGAAGTTGCAGTCGCGAGCGAGCAGGTGGACCAGGTGATTGACCAGCTCGCTTCCGCCGCACGCACCGGACAGATTGGCGACGGAAAAATTTTTATCACGCCGATCGAGCACGCCTTGCGCATTCGCACGGGCGAAACTGACGTCGACGCACTTTAAAAAAATCAGCAGATGAAATCGGGGGAATGACATGACACAGGCGTACTTGCGCCTCGCGCTCATTGCAGCGGCGACGATCGTCGCATCGCCGGCTTTTGCTCAAGACGCCAAGATCGACGGTGCCGATACCGCATGGATGATTGCTGCCACCGGACTTGTGCTGATGATGACTATTCCTGGTCTGGCCTTGTTTTATGCGGGCATGGTGCGCAAGAAAAATGTTCTAGCAACAATGGCGCAAAGTCTCGCCGCCACTTTTCTCGTTTCCATCGTGTGGGCGCTCGTTGGCTACAGCCTCACCTTCACGGGAGACGGCGCATTCATCGGCACGCTCGATCGCGTTTTTCTCAATGGCGTGACGCTCGATGCAATTTCGCCCTTTGCCAAGACAATTCCTGAAAGCCTTTTTATGATCTACCAGATGACATTTGGAGTCATCACTGTCGCGCTGGTCGCAGGCTCGGTCGCCGACCGCCTGCGATTTTCAGCATTCCTGTTGTTCTGTGTGTTCTGGTTGCTGCTGGTCTACGTACCGATCGCGCATTGGGTCTGGGGCGGCGGCTTCCTCGCTAGCTACGGCACAATCGATTTCGCCGGTGGTCTTGTTGTTCATCTCAATGCCGGCATTGCCGGTCTTGTCGCCGCTTATGTGCTCGGTGCGAGGCGCGGTTACGGCAGCGAGAATTTGGCGCCGCACGATCTTACGCTCGCCGTTATCGGCACCGGCCTGCTGTGGGTGGGCTGGTTCGGTTTCAACGGTGGGTCAGCGCTCGCCGCCAATGCTCACGCCGCGATGGCGATCGTCTCGACTCATCTCGCCGCCAGCGCAGGCGCATTCACATGGATGGCGTTGGAATGGTGGACACGCGGCAAGCCTTCCGTCCTGGGAATGATCTCCGGTGCGGTGGCCGGGTTAGGCACGATCACGCCCGCGTCCGGCTTCGTGTTGCCGATGCACGGCGTCGCAATCGGGATCATCGCCGGTGCGATCTGTTTCTGGGCCTGCACCTGGCTCAAGATGAGAATCGGTTACGACAACTCGCTTGACGTGTTCGGCGTTCATGGCATTGGCGGCCTCACCGGCACACTCCTCGCCGGCGTGTTCGCAGTCGGAGCGCTGTCGGCAACCCCCGAGCTGCCGGGCGGCGTCAAAGGCCTGCTCGAAGGCAACCCGCAACAAGTGATCGCGCAGCTCTTTGGGGTCGTGGTCACGCTCGGCTGGTCCGGTGCGCTGACCTTCGTCATTCTCAAGGTCGTCGGTATCATCGTGCCGTTGCGCGTCAAACACGAAGACGAAGTGATGGGTCTCGATGTCAGTTTGCACGGCGAGGCGCTTCAATAGTTAACAAGACCTTGCCGCCTCGACCGAAGGGCCGACGCGGAATACATCAGATCACTAATTTTCGCCTATATTTTAGGCAGGACCCCGATGACGTGGCGCGTCTTTAAGCGCCAGTCTGGAGTGGCTTTTGGTCAGGCGGCGTTACGAACCAATTTCTGTCGTTGGAACAAGTACATAAGCCTCAGCGCGGCAACTGGCACGGCGTTTGATTCTATCTCCCCGGCCCTGCCTGCGAAGCGAGCTTCGGAGGCCCGGCTCAGTGAAACTGCCCGCACTGCGTGAAGGTAGAAAACGGGCTCAAGCGGGGATCGAATCCATGAAAATCGTCATGGCCATTATCAAACCTTTCAAGCTCGACGAGGTCCGTGACGCTCTGACCTCCATCGGCGTGCAGGGACTGACCGTTACAGAGGTCAAAGGTTACGGGCGTCAAAAGGGCCACACGGAAATCTACCGTGGTGCTGAATATGCGGTGAGCTTCCTGCCGAAGATCAAAGTCGAAGTGGCAGTAGACACCAAGCAAGTCGACAAGGTCATCGGAGCCATCACCGGCGCCGCCAAGACTGGACAGATCGGTGACGGAAAAATCTTCGTCTTCAATCTGGAAAACGCCGTGCGCATTCGCACCGGCGAGACCGATGCCGCGGCGCTCTAGTCACCCGCACCGCAAACATTACGGACAGGAGTAAAACCATGACGTTGAAGAAATCCTCCCGTGCGGGGCTCGTGGCTCTCGCCCTCGGGATTATGCTTGGCCTTTTCCTGAGCGTGGCGTCGTTCGACGCTTCGTACGCTCAGGCACCGGCCCCTGCGGCTGCGCCAGCTGCCGCACCGCCCGCCCCGGCTGCTCCGCCGCCGGCGTGCGCCAACGATCCGGATCCGAAGAAAGCAGTTCTCGAGAAGTGCACGCCCAACTCGGGCGACACTGCCTGGATGCTCACCTCAGTCGCACTCGTGCTGATGATGACCATTCCAGGCCTTGGCCTGTTCTACGGCGGTATGGTTCGCAAGAAGAACGTGGGCGACACCGTGATGACGAGCTTCGCCGTCACGTGTCTGGTCACGATCATTTATGCGATCGTCACCTACAGCACATCGTTCACGACCGGCGGGCCATTCCTCGGCGGATTTAGTCGAGCGTTCCTGCAAGGCATCTTGAGCGACATCTCGACGGGTATCGGCACGCCAAACGGCTTGGCGGTGACGATCCCTGAAACTGTCTACATGTGCTTCCAGATGACCTTCGCGATTATCACGCCGGCGCTGATTGCCGGTGCTTTCGCCGAGCGCATGAAGTTCTCCGCAATGCTTTGGTTTATTGGGCTTTGGGCGATCCTGGTCTATTCGCCGATCGCGCATTGGGTCTGGGGTGCGGATGGCTTCATGTCCAACGGTAACAACGATGCCATGTTCAAGGTCCTCGACTTTGCTGGCGGCACCGTCGTTCATATCAACGCTGGCGTTGCCGGCCTGATGTGCGCGATCTGCCTCGGCAAGCGCAAAGACATTGGCCCTGGCCACAACATGGTGCTCACCTTCATCGGCGCCTCGCTGCTGTGGGTCGGCTGGTTCGGCTTCAATGCCGGCTCTGCCGTCACTGCCGGCATGCAGGCGGGCATGGCGATGACCGTGACCCAGATCGCAACGGCTGTTGCGGGCTTCACCTGGATGCTCGTTGAATGGATGGCGCGCGGCAAACCCACCGTCATCGGCATCTGCTCGGGTGCAGTCGCTGGCCTCGTCGCCATCACGCCTGCTTCAGGCTACGTCGGACCGGTCGGTTCGATGGTGATCGGCGTCGCTGCTGGCGTGTTCTGCTACTGGGGCGTGACTGGCCTGAAGCGGATGTTGGGCCAAGACGATGCGCTCGATTGCTTCGGCGTCCATGGCGTCGGGGGCATCGTCGGTGCATTGCTCACGGGCGTCTTCGCAATCTCCGAGTACGGCGGCACCGCGGGCCTGATCGAAGGCAACGGGGCGCAGATGATCAACCAGGTCAAAGGCATCCTCGTCGTGATCGTGTACGACGCGATTGTCTCGTTGATCCTGCTCAAGATCATCGACGCCATCATCGGCCTGCGCGTCTCCGACGAAGTGGAACGCGAAGGTCTCGACCTCGCGCTGCATGGGGAGACTGTGCAGTAAGCGCGACTTACGTTGCGCATGATCTTTTCCGAAAATCGGTATCCACTTTTCGGGATCATGCGCTGAGCTAGCGGTAGGGGCGGAAACCCGGCACTGTCCCTTCCGTTGAGGCCCTCGGTTCGCAAGGACCGGGGGCCTCTCTTATTTTGAGCCCCGGATTCGCCCCCAAGGGCGAAAAGTGCCCCAATTTCCGATGGTTAACGGGGTCTTAACCTCGCCTTCCTTATTGTGTCGAAACCCTTTTACGGCGGCCCGCTCCCGCCTCGTAAACGCATGCCCATGATGACCGCCAAGCGCGAGCCTGCCTCTTCACCTGCTCCGGCGGTCGACTCCCGGTCGCCCTTCGTGCGGCTGACCGACCTCATCGCGGGCATCGAACCGGGAATGCCGCCCATTAATTTGTCGGTCGGCGAGCCGCAGCATCCGATCCCGCCCTTCGTCGGGCCAACGCTCGCGGCACATCTTGCAGACTTCGGCCGCTACCCGGCCAACAAAGGCGTTGAGCCATTTCGCCGCGCTGTCGCAGCCTGGCTGAACCGCCGCTACAAGCTCGCGCGTCCGGTCGACCCCGAAAGTGAAGTGCTGGTGCTCAATGGCACGCGTGAGGGCCTGTTCCTTGCGGCGATCGCGGCGCGCCGTTGGGTTACACAACGCGCCGGCAAGCCGGCGGTGCTCATTCCCAATCCCTTCTATGCGGCCTATGCCGCCGGCGCACTCGCGGCTGGATGCGAACCGATATACATGCCGGCGACACGCGAGAGCGGATTCCTTCCCGATCTCGATTCGCTCGACGATGCATTGCTCGCGCGCACGGTTGCCTTCTACATCGCATCACCTTCGAACCCGCAAGGCGCTGTCGCCGATCGCGTCTATCTGGAAAAGCTCGCAGGCCTGGCGCGCCGTTTCGGTTTTCTTGTGTTCGCGGATGAATGCTACTGCGAAATTTACAGTGAGCACGTCCCTGCCGGCATGCTTGAAGCCGCGGGGCCAGACTTCGCCAACGTTGTCGTTTTCCATTCGCTTTCCAAGCGCTCGAACCTTCCGGGTCTGCGCGTCGGGTTTGCGGCCGGCGACCGGCACTTCCTCGCCGCCTATCTCGAATTACGCAACGTCGCCGCGCCGCAGGTGCCAACACCGGCACAACATGTGGCGGTCGCCGCCTATGCCGACGAAGCGCATGTGCAGGAAAATCGCACGCTTTATTCCGCCAAGTTCGATCTCGCCGACCAGATCATCGGCAATCGGTACGGCTACGAGCGGCCCGCCGGCGGATTTTTTCTCTGGCTGGATGTTTCGAAACAAGGTGGCAGTGAAATCGTGACCAAGAGGTTATGGGCCGAAGCCGGCGTGCGGGTGGTGCCCGGGCGTTATCTCGCGCGCGAACAGGCCGACGGCAGCAATCCCGGCGCAGATTACATTCGGGTCGCCATGGTGCAGGACAAGACGGCAACCGCAGAGGCGTTGCATCGCCTCGTCGCGGTGCTGGGTTAGCGCATGGTTTCGGACAAGATCATGCGCAAACGAAAGGACGCGTAACGCATGCGAGCAGCAGATCGCAGCCTCGACGTTATCGCTTTCATCTCGGAGCATTTCCGCGACATCATCAAGCGTCGCCTGAGCGAACTTGCCGGGCTCGCGCTGATCACGCTCGCGCTGCTCGGCGCCATCGCGCTGGCGACCTGGTCGGTGCAGGACCCATCGCTCAGCCACGCCACGCAGCAGCCGATCCACAACCTGCTGGGCTTTCCCGGCGCGATTTTCTCCGACCTGGCGATGCAACTGCTCGGCCTCGCCGCCATCCTTCTGCTGGCGCCGGAAGTGTTGCTCGGCTGGCGCCTGATTTCGCACAGGCCCGTCGGCGATAAATGGCGCAGCCTGCTGTGGATCGTCGCGACATTCCTCGCCGCTGCCTGTGCATCGACCTTGCCGCGCATCGGCTCCTGGCCGCTGCCGACCGGCCTCGGCGGGGTTGCCGGCGACGCCGTGTTGCGGCTGCCTTCCATGATATTCGGTACGCCCCTTCCGGGGCTGACGCGGTTTATCTTGTGCATCGTTTTCGGCGCCGCGACCGTTGCAACGCTGGGTGTGGCCGCGGGCGCGGGCCAGCGTCCTAAAAAAGCGGCGGCCCGCAGGGTCGAGGAAGAAGACGACGAGATCGCGGACGAGGAGATCGACGACGACCAGGGCTCGGCGTGGCTCGGTATGATCGTGCACGCGCTGTTGAGCTGGAAAGCGCGCTTCGGCCGCATGTTGCGCCGGGAGCCCCGCGCTCGCTTGCCGATGCCCGTTGCACGCGGCCCGCGGCAGGAACCACGCTTTGACGGTTACGGTCGTGCGCTCGACGAGTACGAGGACGACCTCGAGGAGGACGATGAGGCGCAGGCGCCACGTAAGCGCGCGGCGGCCCGCGCGCCCGTCCGCCGCTCCACCAACGGCTACGTGCTGCCTTCGCTCAATCTCCTTGCCGCGCCGCGCGCGGTCGAGCGGACAACCCTGTCGCGCGACATCATCGACGGCAATGCGACCGCCCTGGAAAGTGTGCTGCAGGATTTCGGCGTCCGTGGTGAGATCATCAATGCCCGGCCCGGTCCGGTCGTCACGCTCTACGAGCTCGAGCCGGCGCCCGGCATCAAATCCTCACGCGTGATCGGACTTGCCGACGACATTGCCCGCTCCATGAGCGCGGTGTCGGCGCGTGTCGCCGTTGTCTCCGGCCGTAACGCCATCGGCATCGAATTGCCCAATCCGACGCGCGAGAAAGTTTATTTGCGCGAACTGCTCACCGGGCAGGATTACAACGAGAGTGCCGCGAAGCTACCGCTCTGCCTCGGCAAAACAATCGGCGGTAAGTCGGTCATCGTCGATCTGTCGCGCATGCCGCATTTGCTGATTGCCGGCACCACCGGCTCCGGCAAATCGGTTGCCATCAATACGATGATCCTCTCGCTGGTCTATCGCCTGCGCCCCGACCAGTGTCGGTTGATCATGGTCGATCCCAAAATGCTCGAATTGTCGGTGTACGACGGCATCCCACATCTGCTGACGCCGGTTGTTACCGATCCGAAAAAAGCGGTAGTCGCGCTCAAATGGGCCGTGCGCGAAATGGAAGGCCGCTACAAGAAAATGTCGAAACTCGGCGTGCGCAATATCGAGGGCTACAATGCGCGCGTCGCCGAAGCAAAGGCAAAGGGCGAACGGCTCACCCGCACGGTCCACACCGGTTACGACAAAGAATCCGGTCAGGCGATTTACGAGAAGGAAGACCTCGAACTCGACGCGTTGCCATTCCTCGTTGTCATTGTCGACGAGATGGCCGACTTGATGATGGTTGCAGGCAAGGACATCGAAGGCGCCATCCAGCGGCTCGCACAGATGGCGCGCGCAGCTGGCATTCACGTGATTTTGGCGACGCAGCGGCCGTCGGTGGACGTCATCACCGGCACCATCAAGGCGAATTTCCCGACCCGCATTTCCTTCCAGGTCACGTCCAAGATCGACAGCCGTACAATTCTGGGCGAACAAGGCGCCGAACAGCTGCTCGGCCAAGGCGATATGCTTTACATGGCCGGCGGCGGACGCATCAGCCGCGTCCACGGGCCCTTCGTATCGGACGAGGAAGTTGAGAAGGTCGTACGGCACCTGAAGTCGCAGGGCACACCGGAGTACCTCGAAGAGGTCACGGCCGGAGGCGACGAAGAGGACGAGAACGGAAATGCGCTGTTCAATTCCACCGGCATGGGCCTCGCGGAAGGTGGCGACCTCTTCCAGCAGGCCGTTGCCATCGTGAAACGCGACCGCAAGGCTTCGACGTCCTACATCCAGCGCCGCCTCCAGATCGGATACAACCGCGCCGCCACCATCATGGAACGGATGGAAGAAGAAGGGATCGTCGGCCAGCCCAATCATGCCGGTAAACGCGAGATCCTCATTCCCGAAGACGGCAGCGAACGCTATTGAGAATCGCGGGCATCGCGACTAAGCCGGAATTGGCTTGAGGCAAGTGGGTCGCGAAATCGCCACAGCCAGCCCATATAGGACCTAACGAGATACCTCGGGGCGCGAGGCGGAGAACGTGATGGCGGGACAGCACAATCGGCAAATCAGCCACAAAGTGGCATTTGCCGCGATGTTTGCCTGCTTTTCTTGCCCCGTGCTGGCCCAGACGATCCCACTGCCGATCCCCCGACCGACGATTCAAGCTCAACCCAATACCACCGGATCCGTCGCCACGCCGGCAAAACCTGCTCTCCCGGCGCAGGCAATGAACGCGCGCGCGCAGGCGTCCTCCGGGCCGCAAATGCCGGGCCCGGTGACCAATCCCTTCGCCGCGCTGCTCGGCAAAGCGGATCCCGGCGCACTTAATCCCCAGCAGCGCGCCATCATCGAGCGCGTTAATGGCTATCTCTCCGGCGTGCAGACCCTGACCGGAAATTTCATCCAGATCGGCCCCGACGGCGGCCGGACCCAGGGCGATTTCTTCATCTCCAAGCCCGGGAAGGTTCGCTTCGAATATGACGACCCGAGCCCGATACAGTTGATCGCCGATGGCTCATCGGTCGTGGTTCGCGACCGCCGCCTGGCGACCCAAGACGTTTATCCTTTGTCGCAGACGCCGTTGCGCTTTCTGCTCGCCGACCACGTCGATCTGACGAAGGACACGCATTTGGTCGCGGTCTATGCCGACGACGTCTTCGTGACCGTGGTGGTTGAGGAAAAAAATGGCATCGTCGGCACCAGCCGGCTGATGATCATGTTCAGCGCGAAGGACATGCAGCTCAAGCAATGGACGGTGACCGATCCGCAGGGGTATGACACGACGGTCGCGGTATACAATCTCGATACCAGCAAGCGGCCAGATCCTTCGCTCTTCAAGATCGATTACACCCGCTATCACAACTAAATCCCCGACCCTCGTCATGCCGAGGCCTTGTGCCGGGCATCAATGTCCTTGCGACGTTTCGGAAAATTAAGACGTGGATGGCCGCGTCCAGTCCGTCCCGTACGAATGGAAAGTTCGGGGTGAAGGTCTTAAGTTACGCCCATGGCTTTTAAAATCACCACCTGGAACATCAATTCGGTTCGCCTGCGCATCGATCTAGTCGCCAAGTTTTTAAAAAGCGCACGGCCGGATGTGCTCTGCCTGCAAGAGACTAAATGCCCCGACGACGCGTTTCCGCTGAAACGCTTCAAACGGCTCGGCTACGAGCACGCGGCGCTCAATGGGCAAAAGGGCTATCACGGCGTCGCCGTTCTCTCGCGCGTGCCGTTCGAGCAAATCGATATTCAAAGTTTCTGCGGCAAGACCGATTGCCGCCACATCTCGATTGTTCTGGGTGAGCGGGCAAAACTGAAGGATCGGATCACGCTGCACAATTTTTACGTGCCCGCCGGCGGTGACGAACCGGACCCCGACATCAATCCGAAATTCCGGCACAAGCTCGCTTTCCTCGACGAAATGCGCGAAAATATCGGACTGCGGCCTGACAAGTCGCAGCGTGCGATCCTTGTCGGCGACCTCAATGTTGCGCCGCTCGAACACGACGTCTGGAGCCACAAGCAAATGATCAAGGTGGTCTCTCACACTCCCGTGGAGTGCGAGAAACTCGTCGCAGCGCGCGAAACCGGCCGCTGGGTCGACAGCATGCGGGTGCACACCCCGGAACCCGAGAAACTCTATACGTGGTGGAGTTACCGCGCGATGGACAATTGGCGCGCGGCCGATCGCGGGCGCAGGCTTGACCACATATGGACATCGGATGCGCTCGCGGACCGTATATCGGCAATCAAAATCGCCAAGGATTATCGCGGGGCCGAGCGGCCGTCCGACCACGTGCCGGTTACAGCGAGTATCGAGCTTTGAATCTTTTGAACGTTTAGTGCTTGTCGCCGGCCTCGAGCGCACGCTTCACGCCAGTCAGCTCCTTCGACCAAGCCTGCAAACGCTGACTCATGCTTTCGCGTAAAAGTTCCGCGGCGGCTGGATAGCCTTCCAGCATTTTTCGGAAAAGATTGCGCGGGATGCGAACGACGACGGTCGGCTCTTTCGCAATTGCGGTTGCCTGACAAACTGTATTTGTCAGAAGCGCGAGCTCTCCGACCAACGTACCCGGACCGACGGTAATTTCCTTGCCTTCCGTAAGCGTGCCCGGTTCCAGCAACAGCGAGCCCTCCTGGACGACATAGCCGCCATCCGCCAGTTCGCCGGCATAGAAAAGTACCGCCCCGCTTTGCAGATGGCGCGTTTCGGCCCCGATGGCGAGAATTCGTAATGCCTGTTTCCCAAGCGCCGCCAAAGGCGGCACTTGCTCGAAGAAGGCAACGTCGTCTTCGAGGCCCATCGTCTTATTGCCGATCTCGTTTAATCAGGATCAACCGCTCACGGCCGCGCAATGTTTTCACGGCACCAGCTTATAGCCGCCGGCCTCTGTCACCAAGATCGCCGGCGCGGCAGCATCCTTTTCGACTTTTTGCCTCAAACGATAAATATGCGTTTCTAGCGTATGGGTCGTGACGCCTGAATTGTAACCCCACACCTCTTGCAGCAGCGTCTCGCGCGATACCGGTTTCTGTCCGGCGCGGTATAGATAGCGAAGGATCGCTGTTTCTTTTTCGGTGAGGCGAACCTTGCTGCCTTTGGGACTCAGCAGCAGCTTCGAACTCGGCCTGAATGTATATGGCCCGATCGCAAATACGGCATCTTCGCTCGCTTCATGTTGCCGAAGCTGGGCGCGGATACGCGCCAACAGCACCGCGAACCGGAATGGCTTGGTAATGTAATCGTTCGCGCCCGATTCGAGACCGAGAATAGTGTCGGAATCGGTATCGTGGCCGGTGAGCATGATGATCGGTGCCTTGAAGCCGTTTTTGCGCAGGATGCGTACCGCCTCACGACCGTCGACGTCCGGCAGACCCACGTCCATAATCACCAGATCGACCTGACCGTTCTTGGCCGCCTGTACGCCTTTTGTGCCACTGTCGACGGCAGTGGCATCAAATTCCTCGTGCAATGCCAATTGCTCGACCAAGGCTTCACGCAGCTCGGCGTCGTCATCGACGATCAGAATCGTACGTTTATTCGCCATCGTCCAAAGGCCCCATCAAGGACGCCGGCGCGCCCCTCGCCATAGTCGCGAAGTAGAACATTCAGGGGTAAAAGAGCAAGCAGGAACTGGCATTTAGGGGTCGGTTCGCGATAGTGCCAGCAATGCAAAAACGATCTCTATCCCGAATTACTGTCCGCCGAAAGCCCGGTGATTCACGGCGCGGCTGGCTCGTCGCCGGCGCCCTCGTCTTGCCGGTGGCGCTGGGCCGCGGTGGCATCAAAGCCAATAAGCGTGAGGGCGACGGTGGCACACCGCGCGGCAGCTTCCGATTGCGACGACTGTGGTGGCGGGCCGACAAACATCCGCGTCCGGCGACTTCGTTGCCGGTGAAACGAATAACGCAGACCGACGGTTGGTGCGAAGATCCCGCCGATCGTCACTACAATCGGCCGGTCAAAGTGCCCGCGAATGTGAACGCCGACCGGCTCGCGCGCAGTGACAATCTCTACGATTTCATCATCGAGA
This sequence comes from uncultured Alphaproteobacteria bacterium, assembly GCA_963722125.1. Taxonomy (GTDB): domain Bacteria; phylum Pseudomonadota; class Alphaproteobacteria; order Rhizobiales; family Xanthobacteraceae; genus Pseudolabrys. Next base: position 223,113 of record CAVRJW010000006.1, read on the forward strand.
TCGACCACAACACCCGGCCACGCATCGCGGGTCGCGGCAGCGCCGTCTTTATTCATGCAGCGCGGCAGGGCTTTGCTCCGACAGCCGGCTGCGTCGCGCTCGAGCTCTCTACGCTTCGCCGAATGCTCGCACAGCTTGGGCCGCGCACCAAAATCATAGTTGAGTAATCGTTAGCGGCGCTTGCGGTCTTTGCCGGCTACCTTTGATTAAGCATAGCGATGCCGCTGCCGGCAATTATATCCCACGCATTAATACTGCCAAAATTGCTTTGTGCTACGTCCGGCATAACCTTTCGAATGAATCGATAATTTGAGGCCGGGGCGTCCGTGGAAACAGTAAGCGCGCGCAACACAAGCAATCCGGGTCGAGCCACGGCTGATGTCGTCGGCCGCGTTATCGCAGTCACCGGCGCGCAAGCTACTGTTGAACTGTCAAAACAAGTCGGCAACGGCGAAAGAGCCACGGTTGGCAAATTTATTGGCCTGGCGATGGGCACGTCTATCATCGTCGGACTGATTACCGAAATTGGCGAGCAATTATCCGCAGCGACTGCACCGTCAAGTTTTCGTTCCGTCGCGCGGCTCGATATGATCGGTGAAATCAAACAGGTCGATACCGATGCGGCAACATTCCAACGCGGCGTCATCGAATATCCCAGCATTGGCGACAGCGCGGTGATGCTTGGTGAGCGCGAACTGCGTCTCATGTATGGAACCGCCGGCGCCGACCACGCCTATATCGGCAATTTGCAGCAGAGCTCCAATATCGGTGTTCACATCGACATCGACAATCTGGTCAGCCGGCACTTCGCCATCCTGGGCGCCACGGGTGTCGGCAAATCGAGCGGGGTCGCCATTATCCTGCAACAAATTCTCGAGACGCGGCCAAACCTGCGCATTTTTCTGATTGATCCGCACAATGAATACACCCGTTGCTTCGGCGACAAGGCTCAGGTGCTCACGCCTCGCAACCTGCGTCTGCCGTTCTGGTTGTTCAATTTCGAAGAAACAGTCGACGCCTTCTTCGGCGCACGCCCAGGAGTCGACGAGGAAGTGGACATTCTTTCCGAAGTTATTCCGTTGGCTAAAGCCGCCTATGTTCAAGCCCGCAACGGCAATTCAGATCGGCTGCTTACCAAGCGGCGCGACATTGCCTTCACGGCCGACACACCGGTTCCCTATCGAATCGAGGACTTGATCAATTTGCTCAACGAGCGCATGGGCAAGCTAGAAAATCGCAGTTCGCGCATCGTCTATCATAAGCTGATGTCGCGCATTCAGACCTTCCGCAATCACCCCCGCTACACATTCATGTTCGAAAACGCCAATATTGGCGGCGACACGATGGCGGAGATTCTCAGCTCGCTGTTCAGGCTACCGCCGAACGGCAAGCCGATGACAATCATGCAGCTGGCGGGCTTTCCGGCGGAAGTCGTGGATTCAGTGGTCTCGGTGCTCTCCCGCATGGCCTTCGACTTCGGTTTGTGGAGTGATGGCGTCGCACCGCTTTTGTTTGTGTGTGAAGAAGCGCACCGCTACGCACCGGCCGACAAGAAGACCGGATTCGGTCCGACGCGACGCGCGCTCTCGCGCATCGCCAAGGAGGGCCGCAAGTACGGAGTGTACCTGGGCCTGGTGACACAGCGTCCGGCCGAAACCGATCCAACGCTCGTTTCTCAGTGCTCCACGATGTTCGTCATGCGGGTGGCAAGCGATGGCGACCAGGCTTTGGTCCGCTCTGCGGTCTCCGATGCGGCCGTGAACTTGCTGTCGCTCATCCCGTCACTTGGAATTCGGGAGGTTTTCGCGTTCGGTTCGGCAGTCGCGCTGCCGACCCGTTTGCGCTTTGTCGAATTGCCGCCTGAACTCCGGCCGAACAGCGACGCGACCGGCAATACCCGTTCCGACGCCGCCATCAATGGCAGTCGCGAACTGATCGCTTCGGTCATTGACCGCTGGCGCAGCGCAACAATGGGCTATCGAGCGGCAGACGACGATCCATTCGAAACCGGCTCGCCCACGCTCCAGCCGGGCATAGCGCCGGCACCTGCATCATCATTGCAACGTCAGCGCTAGGCGACTCATTTCTCGCGCGTTCCGAAAATTGCACTGCCCACGCGGACGTGGGTGGCGCCGAATGCAATCGCCGTGGCGAAATCCGCACTCATGCCCATCGACAGTAATTTCAGGCTGTTGCGCTTGGCGATGGTGGCGGTGAGGGCAAAATGCGGCGCCGGCGCTTCGTCGAGCGGCGGAATGCACATCAACCCGGAGATATTCAGCCCATATTTGTAGACGCACGCTGTAAGAAATGCATCGGCATCTTGCGGCAGGACGCCTGCCTTCTGCGGCTCTGCGCCGGTATTGATCTCAACGAATAGAACGGGTTGACGCTTTTGCTTTTTAATCTCTTTTGCGAGGGCCTCGCACAGACTTGTCCGGTCGACGGAATGGATCGCATCGAAAAGCGCGACGGCTTCTTTCGCTTTATTTGACTGCAACGGCCCGATGAGATGCAGCTCGATGCCGGATTGTTTTGAAAGCAATGGCGGCCATTTTGCTTTCGCTTCCTGCACACGGTTTTCGCCAAAGGCACGTTGCCCGGCAGCGATCACCGGCGCGATGGCTTCTACATCAAACGTTTTCGAAACCGCGATTAATGCCACCTCGCCCGGATCGCGCCTCGCATCGCGACAAGCGCGCGCGATTTCCGAACGGACATAATCCAGACCGGTTGTTGCGGCAGCGGCGACCATGCCTGCCTATAACGCACAGTTTCAGGCGCCGCCACTTTAAATGAAGGGCCGGGGGCGGCCCTTGATCACATCACTGCCGGCGATGCCGACGAGCGCTTCACGGTCGAGCATTTCGAAGATGCGATCCTTCCAGCGAACCGCTTTACTCACAAACAAGCGCTTGAGCGTCTTGTTGGTGTGCACGAGCGACATTCCGAGCGTGTCGGCGAGATGTTGCTGGGTGAACGGAAACTGGACCGTCCCGTTCTTCACGAGGCCTGCGTCATCCGCGCGCGTGAACAGGAGTAGAAGCAGATACGCAGCGCGTTCAAGCGCCGTACGTCGGCCGAGGCTGACAAGATGCTCGTCGACCAACTGCTCCTCGCGCGCGGCAAGCCATGTAACGTCGAATGCCAATGTCGGAATGCGGCTGTAGAGATCCCACAATTTCGCGCGCGGAAATACGCACAGAACCAGCGGCGTCAGCGCTTCGACGGAATGCTCCATCTCGTTCATGAGCGCACCTTGCAGGCCGACCATGTCGGCTGGCAAAGCGTAATTGAGGATCTGGCGGCGCCCGTCGTCCAGCATCTTGTAGCGAAACGCCCAGCCGCTGAGAACCGTATAGAGATGTTCGCTGCGCATGCCCTCACGCAGGAAGCTCGCGCCGGCGTCGACGCGCAGCTCATCGGTCTTGAACGTTTTTACAAACGCAATTTCTTCGGCGGAGAACTCGCGCAAACTCGATCGTTTGCGCAACGGGCATTGCTCGCAAGGCGTATATTGGCCGTTCGGCTTTCCGTTTCCGACAATCATGGAGATTCATGCGGATTTAGAGCGATCGCCCGCGGGCGGGCCTAATGACATCGTACATCATCGGTCTAACCATGAATTTTTGTGGGTCTATGTCTTTTTTTAATGCCACCGGGGACAATTCGGAGCAGAAAAGAAAGTTCCATTCGGAGAACTCCCTCGCCTATGTCGGATACATTACTTAGCGGCAAACGCTGCTTCGTGCTCGACGATGAATTTCTGATCGCGCTCGACATCCAACAAATTCTGGAAACTGCCGGCGCGGAGCACGTCGCTTGTGCCGCCGCCGTCCCCGAAGCGATCGCGCTGCTGCGTGCCGAGCCAAATTTCGATATTGCCGTGCTCGACGTGAAGCTCAGTGGCCCGGACCGGAATAGCCTCGGCGTCGCAAGTTTCCTCGCGGAAAAAGGCACGCCGTTCATATTCCTAACCGGAATGCGTGTTGACGACATGCACGCCAAACAATTTCCGCAAGCGCCTGTGATTGAAAAGCCCTACGACGCCACTGCGCTGTTGGACGCGGTTCGCCGCGCACTTACCGACGACTAAATCCGAAACGCGCGGCGCTTCCGTCCTTCGGTGGTCATGCCGCTGTCTGCCACTGCGCCATCGCGTCCCTGGCAGACTTTTTCAGGCGTACTTTGTCGTCGATCTTGTCGACCCAATCGAACGGGATGACATGATGCTTGCCACCCGACTTCGGATCGCTCTTGGCCAGGACGATTTTGTTCGCGTCCTTTGTGCAGTCGACCGTGCCGACGTGCTCGCCATCGGACCCGCAGACTTCCATGTGTTCCCTGATTTGCTGTGCCTTTACCATCACGCACCTCCTGTTTTGGTAAGCTAACCAGGGCGGCAAGCGGCTGGTTCCCTTTCGGTTTTTCGGCCGAATGGCCGCTCGCCGGTTGACCCTTTCGCCGCTTTCGTGTCAGTTCCGCGCGCCCTAAAAAGAACCGGAAATGACCGCCGATTCGAGCAAAAACGAGCGCTACAACGCCCGCGAGGCGGAGATCCGCTGGCAGAAGGCGTGGGCGGAGCGCGGCATCTTCGCGACAAAAAACGACGATCCGCGGCCGAAATACTACGTGCTGGAGATGTTCCCCTATCCATCGGGCCGCATCCATATGGGGCACGTGCGCAACTACACCATGGGTGATGTGGTGGCGCGCTTCAAACGTGCGATGGGCAATGCCGTGCTCCATCCCATGGGCTGGGACGCTTTCGGCATGCCGGCCGAGAACGCCGCGATCGACCGCAAGGTGCACCCGAAGGCGTGGACCTACGACAACATCGCGGCGATGAAGACGCAGCTCCAGTCGATGGGGCTATCGCTTGACTGGGCGCGTGAGATCGCAACTTGCGATCCCGCTTACTACAAGCATCAGCAAAAAATGTTTATCGACTTTCTCAACGCGGGGCTGGTCGAGCGCAAACAATCGAAAGTGAACTGGGACCCGGTCGATCAGACCGTGCTTGCGAATGAGCAAGTGATCGACGGCCGCGGCTGGCGCTCGGGCGCGGTGGTCGAACAGCGCGAATTGACGCAATGGTTCTTCAAGATCAGCGATTATTCCGAAGACCTGTTGGAAGCGCTCGACACGCTCGATCGCTGGCCAGACAAAGTGCGGCTGATGCAGAAGAACTGGATTGGCCGCTCGGAAGGCCTTTTGTTGCGCTTCGCGCTCGATCCATCAACGGCTCCCAACAAAGAAAGCCAGCTGGAAATTTTCACGACGCGGCCGGACACTTTGTTCGGCGCCAAATTTATGGCGCTGTCACCGGACCATCCGCTCGCGCAGGCGGCCGCCGCAAAGAATAGCAAGCTCGCCGAATTCATCGAGCAATGCCACCATATGGGCACCGCGCAGGCGGAAATCGACACCGCGGAAAAACTTGGCTTCGATACCGGCATCAAGGCCGTGCATCCGTTCGATGCAAGCTGGAAGTTGCCGGTTTATGTCGCCAACTTCATTTTGATGGACTATGGCACGGGCGCCATTTTCGGCTGCCCGGCGCACGACCAGCGCGATCTCGACTTTGTTAACAAATATGGACTCGGTAACACGCCGGTTGTCTGCCCGCCGGGTCAAGATCCGAAAACATTCGTGATCACCGATGTTGCATATGATGGCGATGGCCGCATGATCAATTCGCGGTTTCTCGATGGCATGACGATCGAGCAAGCCAAGGAAGAAGTCGCGAAACGTTTGGAAAAAGACACACGCGGCAACAGGCCGGTCGCCCAGCGGCAGGTCAACTATCGCCTGCGGGACTGGGGTATTTCACGCCAGCGGTATTGGGGCTGCCCGATCCCGATTATCCATTGTGCGAAGTGCGGCGTCGTGCCGGTGCCGGAAAAGGATTTGCCCGTCACACTGCCGGAGGATGTCACGTTCGACAGGCCGGGCAATCCACTCGATCACCATCCGACATGGAAGAACGTGAAATGCCCGAAATGCTCCGGGCCTGCGCGGCGCGAGACCGACACGATGGATACCTTCGTCGATTCATCGTGGTACTTCGCGCGCTTCACCGATCCGTGGATCAAGAGCGCGCCCACCGACCGTAAGGTGGTCGATGAGTGGCTGCCGGTCGATCAGTACATCGGCGGCATTGAGCACGCAATTTTGCATTTGCTGTATTCGCGGTTCTTCACGCGCGCGATGCATAAGACCGGACACGCCGGCATGGATGAACCTTTTGCCGGTCTTTTTACGCAAGGCATGGTCGTTCACGAAACTTATCGGGCAAACAATGGCGATTGGGTCGAGCCCGCCAACGTCAAGATCGAAGGGATGGGCGACGCGCGGCGCGCAATGCTGGTTTCCACCGGGGAGCCAATCGAGATCGGTTCGATCGAGAAGATGTCGAAGTCGAAGAAAAACACGATCGACCCTGACGACATCATCGCCGCTTACGGCGCCGATACCGCGCGCTGGTTCATGTTGTCCGACTCGCCACCGGAACGCGACGTGATCTGGACCGAGGAAGGCGTGCAGGGCGCCTGGCGTTTCGTGCAGCGGCTCTGGCGGCTGGTCGGCGAAATTGCGGGTATCGATGCACCTGCAGCGCGGCCTTCGGCTTTCGGCGAACAGGCTCTTGCGGTGCGCAAGGCCGCCCATCGCGCCCTCGCTCACGTATCCGACGATATTGATAAACTGCGCTTCAACCGCTGCGTCGCTCACATCTATGAATTTGCCAATGCGCTCAGCGACGCCATCGGCGCTGTCGAAAACGCACCGTCCGGCGATTTGTCATGGGCCTTGCGCGAAGCCGGCGACATCCTTGTGCAACTTTTCCATCCAATGATGCCGCACCTTGCCGAAGAATGCTGGGCGGCGCTTGGGCACAAGACCCTCGTCGCCACCGAGGCGTGGCCTCGGGTTGAGCGTGATTTGCTGGTGGAAAGCACCATCACCCTGCCGGTCCAGATCAACGGAAAAAAGCGGGCCGACGTGACAGTGGCCCGCGACGCCGGAAAAGCCGATATTGAGGCTGCCGTTCTCGCTCTCGATGCGGTAAAAAAGGCGCTGGACGGCAAGAGCCCGAAAAAGGTCATTGTCGTTCCGCAGAGGATCGTCAATGTCGTGGTCTGATATGACGCGCTTTGCCAAGTTTATCGGTGCTATGGCGCTGGCCGGCCTCACGGCTGGCTGCTATCAGCCGCTTTACGGCGAGCACACGACGACCCCGGGCGGCGCCAGTCTTCCCGCGCAACTGAGCGCGGTCGATGTCGCACCGATCGACGCCCCAGGCGGCAGCCGGCTGAGCCGCGTCACCGTCGGCGTACGCAACGAACTTATTTATGATCTCACCGGCGGCAGTGGGGGCATCTCACCAGCATACCGTCTGGCCGTGAAACTGTCGGCAACGCAACTTCAGGTGATCGTTGACATCAACACCGCGCGGCCGGACGTCAACAACTACGGTATCGACGGAACCTATACGTTGACAGACCTCGCGACTGGAAAAGTCGTTGTCAGGGGCCAAACTTTTGCGCGGGTTTCTTACAACATACCGGGCCAGGAGCAGCGATTTGCGGGCGAGCGCGGCCTGCGCGACGCCGAAAACCGCGCCGCAAAAGAGCTCGCCGAAAATATTCGTACGCGGCTTGCCTCATATTTCGTAGCGGGTACGTAAGTCGCATTTGACCTGATGGTGAGGAGGCACGAAGCGCCGTCACAAACCATTAGGTCACCGCATCCTTCGAGACTCGCACTTCGTGCGCTCCTCAGGATGAGGTAGGATATTTACTTATGACCGCCATTAAAGCCTCCGAAGTCGATCGTTTCATCGCAAAGCCGGATCCCGCGCAGCCAATCATCCTTGTGTTCGGGCCCGACGCCGGCCTGGTGCGCGAGCGAGTCGATGCCCTGGTGCGCGCATCGGTCGACGATCCCAATGATCCGTTCGCGCTGGCCCGCATCGAGGGCGATGAGCTTGCGGGAAATCCTGCGCGGCTCGTGGACGAAGCGCATACAATTCCGCTCTTCGGCGGCCGGCGCGCCGTGCTTGTCAAAGCGGGTGCGCGCAATATTGCTTCCGCAGTCGAGACCGTGATCGCTTCGCCATCGAATGAATGCCGTGTGATTATCGAAGCCGGCAATCTGAACAAAAGTGCACCGCTGCGCGCGCTTTGCGAAAAAGCGAAAGTTGCAGCTGCGCTGCCATGTTATGCCGACAATGAACGCGCGCTTGCTCAACTGATTGACGAGGAAATGCGCGCCACAAACCTCACCATCGCGCAGGACGCGCGTGCCACTTTGCTGGCATTGCTCGGCGGTGATCGCCTCGCGTCGCGTAATGAAATCCGTAAACTTGCCATCTATGCGCAGGGACAAAAAAACGTCGAGCTGGCTGATGTGATGGCGGTCGTGGCCGATGCATCGCAGGTTGCGCTCGACGGGGTCGTCGATGCTATTTTTGCCGGACGAACCAGCGAGGTCGATAGTGAATTTGGCAAAGCCCGTGCCGCAGGTTCTTCGCCTGCGGCAATCGTCTCGGCTACGATCCGGCAGGTCGCCAGTTTGCACAAGATGAAGCTGGCAATCGAAGGCGGCGACTCGATCGAATTTGCAATGAAGCGCGGGGGACCGCCGGTCCATTTCAGCCGCGAGCGCCATGTCGGCGAAGCGCTGCGCAGCTGGACACCGCCCCGGCTGCTCCGTGCCATGGAGCAATTGGCCGATGCTTCCCTCGACATGCGGCGCAACGCGCCGCTGGCCGAAGCAATCGCCCAGCGCACGCTGCTGTCGATCGCGGTGAATGCACGGAAAAAGGCCTGAATCCGGGCGCGCCGCACCGCTGTGCTGAGATCGAATTACTTACACGTGCCTAATCCGAAATAAGCTCTTTAGAAGTGATCAATGCTTTTCCATTAAGCATTTTAACATGAGCGTGTTTCCCGATTTCACGACAGACGTCGGCAAATCACAGACCCACGAGGCCCGGCGCGAACTATATCGATCGCAACAGGCGCGATTGAATTTCTGGCGCGCGGCCGTCGTGTCGGTGTTTTTCATCGTCGTGGCAGGAGCGAGCCTGTTCCTCGGCGCAGTGATTGTGATCGGCACAATCCGCGGCGCCAGCAGTTCAAATGAGCTGACCGCCGATGGGCGCACCGGCCGCATTGCCCGCACGCTACGCGACGGTACGCTTTGCCACTACATTGTCTTCGACAACAAGACCGCCCAGGCCGTGGAAGATCGCATCGGCCGCTGCGACGAAGGCAAACCCAAGCCCAAACCGGAAGCGCCCCCGGCGTTCAAATGGGGCGGTCAATAAGCGTCTTCGCGCTGTCGCGTCACAAGTTAAGTTGATAGCTGTGCGGCACCCACCGGTAGCCGCCCTGCCCTTTCTCGACGTAGCCGATGCCGGGAAACGGCATGTGAAAGCTGGCAAGGAACAGCTTCTCGGTAGCGAGCATATCTAGGATCCGCTTGCGCGTGGCCACGGCCTTGTCCTTGTCGTCATCCATCTCGAAGTGCCATTCGGGACGTTGCACTGCCATGACATATTGCGTGCAAGTGTCAGCGGTGATCATGAAACGCTTGCCGTTGCTCTCGATATGAAACGCAAGCAGGCCGGGCGAATGCCCGGCAGCGTCGACGGCGGTGATGCCCGGCACGACCTCGTCGCCCGGCTTGATGAACGTTGAACGCTCCGCCAGCGGCAGGCAAATCGTCACGAACAGTTCGCGGTTGAACTTGCGCGCCTCACGCACATTATCGCCGCGCTTCCAGAAATCGAATTCCGCAGCGCCGAAGACGTAACGCGCATTTTTAAAGACCGGCTTTCCGCCTTCGGTCAGCCCCCCAATATGGTCGGGGTGGCCGTGCGTGACGACGATGACGTCAATGTCTTCCGGCCTGTAGCCCGCGGCCTTAAGCCGTTCCGCCGTTTGTCCTGGTGGCAGCCGTTTACTGAGTTGTTCGTATTCGCGCGGCAGTGCGCCATTGCCGGTGTCGAATAGGACCAGTTGCTTGCCCGTATTCACCAGTGTCGGAATATTGGGATGTTCGAAACGCTGCGTATCGATGTTATTGGCGCGTGCGAGCGCATGCACCTCATCGACCGAGGCGTTGGCGCCATAGTGCGGATGCAGCCCTTCGCGGATCGCCTTGGCATCCAGAACGGTCGCAACTTCGAAGCCGCCAAGCTTGAAACGGTAGATAGTCGGCTGCAATTCGCCTTGAAGTGAAGCGGGCACCTGGTCCTCCCGGATTGTTTGTCACCTGAAGAATGCTTAGCAGTTGGGACCGGGCACGATCCAGCGCATACGACGCCGACGCGGTGGGCGACGCTGGCAGCCCGCCTTGCTTCGCTCTATGGTGGTGCCCGCAAAGACGCGAGGCTCTGGGGGATCGTCATGGCTCGAAACACGGCTCGAAACACGGCTCGAAAAAAGCGCAAGTCCATCGCCGTCAAGCGGAAGAAAAAATCCAAACCCGCCACCAAAAAAAGAAGGCTCCGCAGCCGCCGGCCGCGAAGCCTGAGACAAAAAGTGTCGAACGCCTATCGCGCCGTGGTCGACACCATCAAAGGCACCGACCGGCTGCGCAACAAGATGGAGCCCACCGGCACCTCGGAAACGGAATAGAGCCGGGCAATCCGTTGCGCTAAACGCGGCCCATCAAGGCCAGAATCAGCACAACCACCAGAACCAGACCAAGTCCGCTGGAGGGGTAGTAACCCCACCCGGCGCTATACGGCCAAGTCGGCAACGCGCCAAGCACCAGCAACAGCAGTACAATCAACAGAAGAAATCGCATCCTCGCCTCCTCGGAAAAACCCGAGTTCCAACGCCGCATTTGCGGGTTTTGTTCCTTTCACTAAAAATTCGCCATAGCCATACACAAACCGCGCAGAAAATGCGGTGCTTCCGTATTTGATCTAGCGCAACGACGATTTCAGCCAACCGTGCGAGAGAAGCACTGGCCTTGTCTCTCAATGGAGGGCGCCATGTCCACCGAAGTGCAACAGACGAGTTATCCCACGGTCGACTTCGTCATGGAAACGATCGCCGGGTGGACCAATAAATATCGTCACTTGACCGGCACGCGCGACGAGTTCGGGCAGTGCAGCCCCGAAGACGTATCGCAGATTGCCAAAGATCTCGGTCTATCGACGAACGAACTGCGCAATCTGGCTGCCAAGGGGCCCGGCGCCGGCGACCTCGTTGAAAAAATGCTGCTTGCGTTGTGCATTGACCCGCAGGCACTTGCCAGCGCTCAACCGGCCGTCATGCGCGATCTGAAGCGGTTGTGCATGGTATGCGGACAGAAGAGCCGTTGCGCACATGAATTGAAAGACGGTACCGCTGAACGGCATTTCCACGAATTCTGTCCAAACGCTTTCACGCTCGACGCGCTGTTCAAAATGGAGCCGTCCCCGCGCTGATGCCCCGGACGATAGACTTCGATTTCGACTATTGCGCGCTTGACCGGCTGTCGAGGACCTGACGGATTTTTCTCGCCAAATTGCGCTCGATCAGCGGCTTCGGGATGAGTTCGGTACCGGCATCCAATCGCCCGTTGTGAACGATGGCGTTGCGCGAATACCCGGTCATAAAAATAATTTTCACTTCGGGGCGCTGGCGTTCGACCTCGTCGGCAAGCTCCCGTCCGTTCTTGCCAGGCAATACGACATCCGTCAGCAGCAAATCGAATTTCTTTTCTGCATCGAGCAGACGCAGCGCGGTGGCGGAATCCTTTGCCTCGATGATCTGGTAGTTCAAGTCCCTCAATATCTCGGCTGCATATTGGCGAACGCCGTCGTCGTCTTCAACGATCAGGATCGTCTCACCCTGACCGCGATCGGATCCTTCGCTGCTGTCGTCGGAAATGTCGGCCTCATCACCATCGCGGCGCGGCAGATAGAGCTTGATCGTGGTGCCTTCGCCAGGCTCGCTATAAATTTTGATATGACCTCCAGACTGTTTCATGAAGCCGTAGACCTGGCTCAATCCCAGACCGGTGCCTTTTCCGGCTTCCTTGGTCGTGAAAAACGGCTCGAATGCGCGATCGATCGTTTCGCGCGACATGCCCGCACCACTGTCGGTGACAGAAACAAGAACGTACTGCCCCGGTTGTATACCTTCGTGATGACGACAATATTCATCATCGAGATAGGCGTTACTGATCTCGATCGTCAGCTTGCCGCCTTCGGGCATGGCGTCGCGCGCGTTCAAGGCAAGATTGAGCAGCGTCGATTCCAGTTCTGAGGCGTCCACTTCGACTTTCCAGAGCCCGGCACCGCTGACAGTCTCGAGCTCGATATTTTCGCCGAGCGTCCGGGTCAACAGATCGGAAATGCTGACGACCAGCTTATTGACGTCGAGCACGCGCGGATTGAGCGGTTGCCGGCGCGAGAACGCCAGCAGCCGCTGTGTCAATTGTGCCGCGCGTTCGGCCCCGACGAGCGCATTGTTGAGAGCTCGTTCCGCACGCGCTTCGACCACTCCGCGTTTTGCGATGCCAAGATTGCCAATGATAATTGTGAGAAGATTGTTGAAGTCGTGCGCAACGCCACCGGTGAGTTGCCCCACGGCCTCCATTTTTTGTGATTGCCGGAGAGCTTGTTCGGCCATTTCGCGACGTTCGGCTTCCGCATAAAACGCTTGCGTTCGCCGCATAGTCAACAAAACAAGCATGAAGAGAAAGAGTGTCGCCGGCACACCGAAAATCAAATGGGTGGCCATCAAACGAAGCCATCCGTTGTAAACTGCCTCGGTCTTTATTCCGTCGGATACATACAAATTGGCGTATCCGAGCTTGCGATAGGCGATTCGCCGTTGGACGCCATCGACCGAATTGTTGCTGGTAACAATTCCGCCCTCGGGATGATTGGTGACATTGAGCATGAACCCGCTAATCGGGGCGAAATGCGTGACATCTCCGGGCGGGGTCGGGTGACGCGCGAGAATTGCGCCGTCGTTTTTGGCCAGCGAGAAACTTGCAGAGCCGTCGGTCGCAAGCTGATCGTAAAACTCCGAAAACACTTTCGGCACAACGGAAACCATGACTATCCCGTTGAATTGTCCGTCGCGCACCGGACGACGCCGGCTGACACCGAAGAATGTCTCGTTGGTCACCCGCGATCGCGAAACTGCGCCGACAAAAGTGCCGGCATCCCGATCCACTTGCGCGAGATAATAGTCGCGGTCTTCCACCCCGAGTTCGGCGGTGACCGGAAATACCGCAGACGAAACGAGCCTTTGCCCCTTGCTGTTGGCCACCACGATGGCGCTGACGCTGTTCAGTGCTTTTTCGAGTTCCCTTAGCTGCAAATGCAGCGATTGTTCTGACGCCTTGATTTGCTCGTCGCTGAGATCGCCAAGAATGACGTCGACGCTGGTGAAGGTGAGGTCGACTGACTGGAAGACCTTCAAGGCCTGTTCGGAGAGGATCGTCAGCGACCCCACAAGCTGTTCATCCGCGCGGGCCAGCGCAGCCCCGTAGTTAACCCAGCTGGCATAGGCAAAAAGCGATAAAGGGATGACGATTGATGCCACCAGCATGGTCTTGAGCAGGCGTAGGGCAGCATCTCGGCGGGCGCGCATTCGACAAAACTCTTTAAACGAATGCCCCAATGTATTCGGGATAGCCAAATCTGGGAAGAAAAAAGCCCATTATCGCGTCATGGTTGTAGCCGCGGTGGCCGACCGCGGGCCGCGATTGCGGCCTTTAGTCTTGTGCCGCCGCGGGTGCTGGCATCCCGATGCGATCAAAGCGGGTGGCCGGGTAACGCGGACCCGAGGGCCGCGTCAGGATGTCGGTGCTGACCGAAATTATACAAGACGGCGGGAATGAGCGCGCAGCCGTAGTCGATGTGTTGCACCCCAGCGAGCAAAGCGTTGCGCTCAGTCGGCGCCACGCTTCGGCCGCGTGACGTGATCCGACAAATCGATATCCCCCGCCCGACATTCGCGTTCCAAAACTCCAGCCTCTATTTTTTTCGGCGCAATTTCTTGCGCGAGCAATCGCGGATTCACTAGGACTCGTACGACAATAAACGCTGAATGTATGTCTGGGAGACCGCCGCAAGGCGGTCTTTCAGCTTTTCAGACGACAGACAGTACATTGGCATGAACGTAACTTTGAGGAGGACAACAACGGGACAACAGCTAAGCATTTGCATCAAACTCTATGAATGTTTTCACGACGTATTTTACGCGCGTTTTATCAGCATTCGGTAGTGAGTTACTTCCCGAAGGTAATTCACCTGCAACGGTGTTGATGTCCCCGCCAGCGTCGTCTTCCAAGCCCAATCGAAAATCGAATGGCCGGCCCGCTCAGCGCGGCATGTTGGCGGTTGTGTTTGTTCTGACGCTCGCTTTATTTACAGGGACGGTTTGGAGCGACACCACGGATGATTTGTCCGTCGTATCGGCCGATGTCGCTCAACAAATTGAACGCGATTCCGATATCGCTGTCCTGCTGATCGCAGACGCTGAACTTTCGGTTCGTGTCGTTGTTGAGAACCCGGATGCCGCCAGCCTCGCGCTGAGCGAGGTCGCCAAGTGTCCTTTAGAGACAACCGGGACCTTGTCGCTGATCGAGCCGCCAGCCGATGCCGGCGATTTGGTGCTTTTTAACGTCGCACCACGAGCGACCCGTAGCAGGCTCGACGCGATGGGCGACATGTTCGCCAGTGCGAGCGATACCAGCTCGAACTTCGTTGAATACGCGCGTCGTAAAATGTTGCCGCAGTTTTTTTCGGCGTACCGTTCGGTATTCAAGCTCGCGACCCTCATGGGATTGCCGCGCACGCAGGACGAGACGACGCTCGCGCGTGCAATGGTTGTAGGCGCTGTCTCGACTTACAATCCCTATCGAGACGGAATACTGGAGGGTGGCGCGTTGACCGCTTCTGGCGAACCCTATGATCCCGCCGGATGGACAGCCGCGATCCAGGTCGATTTACGCAACCAGTTTGGTGGCGTCCGGTACGGCAGGTTCTATCTGCCCACTTACGCGTTGGTCGAAAGCGGCGACAAGCAGCTCATCGTCAAAATCAACGATGTTGGACCGCTTAAGCCCGGGCGTGTACTCGACCTGAACGAGAAAAGTATGCGGCACTTCGACCCGTTCCTGACCCGCGGACTTCTTTCAGACGTCAAGATCACGCTTTTGCCGGGAGAAGATTGGACGCCCGGACCGGTCGGAAGCACCTACGCAATCGATCTTGCTCCTTCCGAGCGGCGCGTTGCGCCGGCCCGGGTCGGTTCCGTCAAATCGACCGAGTTGGAACCGGAGGCGGATGGCAGTTGAAGTTTTGCTGCTTATGCGCCCCGGTCCTACTTCCGTTTGCTCAGCCACGCGTCGATGCTCAGGCGCCCGGCGCCGCAGGCAAACAAAAAGAAAATGCCGCCCAGCATCGCCATGTTCTTGTAGAAATTTCCATCCTGGGCGCGCCGCGCTGCCGCCTCGGTGACGTCCCAATAACGGTGGCTGCTGAAAGTCGCTACCAGCATAAATATGGTCATGACCACGGCGGCGTAACGGGTTGCAAACCCAAACATAATGGCGAGACCACCGAAGAATTCTGCCGGGACAGAGATATACGCAAGAAGCGGAGGCAGCCCGCGCGGTGGGAATGTGGCGGCATAGGCCGGGATATCGAAGAGTTTACCGTATCCGCTGCGCACAAATATCCAGCCGAGAAGAATTCTGCCGATCAGCAGCACGATATCGGATGTGCTCGTCGCCAGGCCATCTGCTCCTGATAAAGCCGGATGCGAGCTGTTTTGGACGCTCGAGTTCATAACGTTCCTCCCTTGGCCGTCCCGGGCCCTGTTGGTCTCTTTAATCCGTTCGCACGCGTCGGTGATATTAGGCGATATCGGACGACATCGCTTTGCCCCTGCGTGGAAATAACACGCAGATATACTGCGCTATTCCAATCGGCCATTTGAATGAAAAGTGCGTGAGTGTGAATGAGTCCGAAGGGAACACATCCTAAAAAGCGGTTTTTAGAGCCGAGCCCGGCGGCGTCGCAGCATCGGAAAAACGGTGTGGGGCCGTCACCGCTCATCGTCCACGCGGCACATGTCCGCTTTCGGGGTAGAGCAGACATCGGACCGAATGGGCGCCATGTCCGCAAATAACCCAAAGCGGACTTTCACCACTTCGCGCGCAATCGTCCTAAGCCGATCTAATTACCGCTGCGATAGTATGTGGCAAACATAGCACAGCACCGAAAATTGGATGAGCGGGGGCAGAATGCGGCTATGGCGGTTGCTATCGTTATTTGCAAAGAGACTTTCTGTTTGGCGACGGCGCGACTTTAATTTCGGGGGCGCTAATGAAAACATTTTTACTGACGAGCGTCGCTATTTTCGGGTTATTCGGCGCGTCTGCTCTTGCATCTGACCTGCCCACCAAGGCTCCCGCCTACAAACCTCCTATCGCAGCGCCGCCCTACAACTGGTCCGGATTTTACGTAGGCGCAAACTTCGGCGGCGCGTGGACCAACGGTAGCCTGAACATTCCCGGCAACAATTTTTATGGCGGCATTACCGAACTCATCGGCGGCGTCCAGGCCGGTTATAATTTCCAGGCCGGTCACCTTCTGCTTGGCGTCGAAGGTGATTTCGATTGGGCAAGCTTCAATCATCCGACTCTTCCGGCTCCTACGTTAGGGTCCGTGAGCCACCACTGGATGAGCACAGTCGCGGGGCGCGTCGGCCTCGTGAACGACCGCTGGCTCGTCTTCGCCAAGCTGGGCGGCGGTTGGGTGCAAAGTGACGCAATCGTAAACCTCCCAGGCTCGCCGAGTTGGACCGGCTCCAACACCAACGGTGGCTGGCTGCTGGGCGGCGGCATCGAATACGGCTTCAAGCCGCATTGGACCGTCAAACTCGAATACGACTATCTCGCGCTATCCAACTGGAATTCGGCCACAACGCCCACAG
The DNA here is from genome assembly GCA_963722125.1 of uncultured Alphaproteobacteria bacterium. Taxonomy (GTDB): domain Bacteria; phylum Pseudomonadota; class Alphaproteobacteria; order Rhizobiales; family Xanthobacteraceae; genus Pseudolabrys. The sequence continues at coordinate 240,074 of CAVRJW010000006.1, forward strand.
TGGCACTGAACCGCGACGTTCAAACCATCAAGTTTGGCATCAACTATAAATTCGAAAGCGGGGTACCCGAAGCGGCCGAGTCATCGCGCGCGGGTCGTTCTGGTGCACCAGCAAAAGATGAGGACTTGCAGAAGCAATCACAGAACCCGATCGCGGACCTCGTCAGCGTGCCGTTCCAGAGCAACACCAACTTTAACGCCGGGCCGTTCGATCGGACGCAGGAAATTCTCAACATTCAGCCCGTCGTGCCGATGCACTTAAACGATGAGTGGAATGTGATCTCGCGCACCATCATTCCGGTGGTGAGCCAGCCCGATCCGCTGTTAAACAGCAGCACCGGTGGCATTGGCGACATTACCCAATCATTGTTCCTATCTCCCTCTAATCCGGGCAAACTGATCTGGGGCGTTGGCCCCGTCTTCACCGTTCCGTCCGCGAGTGATCCGATTCTCGGAACCGGCAAAGTTCTGTTCGGCCCGACCGCCGTCTTCCTCACGACTCCGGGACATTGGGTGCTTGGCGTTTTGCTCAACAATCAGTGGTCGGTCGGCGGTAATTCGCTGCGACCGGCCGTGAACACCGGTCTCGCCCAGCCCTTCGTGAACTACAACATGGAGAAGGGCTGGTACTTGACCACATCACCCATCATCACCGTGAACTGGCTCGCAGCAGCGGGTGAGAAATGGACCGTGCCCGTCGGCGGTGGCTTCGGTCGCGTGTTCAGAGTGGGCGATCAGCCGGTGAACGCACAGATTGCAGCCTATTACAACGCGATCCGTCCGACCGGCGCGTCCGACTGGCAATTGCGGACCACGGTCGCGCTTCTGTTTCCGGTGAAATAGCTGGCGCCATGAGCACAAGCACGAGGTGACCTCATGCAGGGCAGTAAGTTTCAGATACTTTCGACGATGACGACCTCTAATTCGCTCGCGCCGTTCTTCTTGCGGTGCGCGGCGACCTCAAGGTACTCGGGCGATTCGTGGCAGGAGACCGCCTTCTCGAAGCTCGGGAACTCGATGACGACGAAGCGGTGGAATTTCTCCGGGCCCTCAAGGATCTTGAACTTGCCGCCACGCGCCAGGAACGTGCCGCCGAATTTCCCGATGATGGCCGGCGCCAGATCGGCGTACTTCTTGTATTGCTCGGGGTCGTTGACCTTCGAGCGTGCGACCCAATAGGCGACCATCTCATCCTCCATGCCCACTGTGGGCGTCTCTGCTAGAGCTAACGCGCATTCTTGCTGCGAGGTTCGTACATGTCCCGCGCGAACAGTTCGGCCCGTGCCAAACTGTTTTCGATTGATATGCTTCCGGTATCAGCGATAGGGTTTGACGATGGTCGCGGCCGCAAATCTGGTGGAGGTGGCCGCTCTCGTGGGTGACACTGCGCGAGCGACGATGCTCAATGCCCTTATGGGCGGCCAGTCGCTGACGGCCACTGAGCTTGCTTACTGCGCCAATGTCTCTCGCGCGACGGCGAGCGGGCACCTGAGCAAGTTGGTTACCGCGCGGCTCTTAACTGTCACTCGCCAGCGCCGCTTTAGCTATTATCGGATCGCGTCCCCGCTGGTCGCGACAATGTTGGAGAGCATCAAGGTCGTCGCCGCGATAGAGGTGCCGCCACGCCGTCAGCCGCGGTCAGCAAACGAAGATGCTCTCTGTTTTGCCCGAAGTTGCTACGATCACCTGGCTGGCCGGGTGGGAGTCGCGGTGACCGATGCACTTGTTGCTATGGGGCACATCGTTCTCACCGATGAGGGCGGTGAAGTCACGTCTTCGGGCGAGCGTTTCCTTTCTGCGTTCGGCGCTGATCTGAGGCCGCGGACCCGGCGGATATTCTGCCAACCTTGTCTCGACTGGAGCGAGCGTCGATATCACATCAAGGGGCTCGTCGGGGCTCGGATCTTGGATCGTCTATTGGAGCTCGGATGGTTCAAACGCGTTTCGAACAGTCGCGCACTCCAACTAACATCGTGTGGAAGTGCGGGATTGTCCGAGATCTTCCAGATCGAGATCAATAACGAGGGTGTCCCAACCGGTCGATTATCCAACTCACGACGGCTAACGGCTTAGGCTGAGCGAAGCGTCATCTCGCGCAAGTGCGATAGGTCGGGTTGGCTCTCGTGTCCGTTTCTGGCACTTAGCGGGCACTCACTCAGGCGCCGACCAAGTACGAGTTAGCGATCAACTTGAAGACCGCCAAGTCGCTCAGTCTCACAATTCCGCCCGCGGTGCTCGCGCGCGCCGATGAGGTGATCGAATACTAGCCGCCGAGCTTGCGCAGTACAGCGTCGAGCTGCTCCAGATCGCGGTATTTGATCCGCAGGGTGCCCCCCTCGCCGCGGTGGTCGACGCTCACTTCGAGCCCAAGCGCATCGGATAACCGTCGCTCCAGTGCGCGCGTATCGGCATCCTTCACGCCGCTGGCGTGAACCTTACCCTCGCGTTGCACATCGCGGACTTGCGTTGCGACATCTTTGCGCAGGTCCGCTTCGAGCTGCCGCACGCTCAAGCCTTTATCGACGATCTCGCGCGCGATCTGTTCCGCGTTGGGCTGCCCGACCAGCAGCCGCGCGTGACCGGACGAAATTTTTCCGGATCGCACAAGCTGCTTTATCGACTCGGAGAGCTTGAGCAGCCGCATCGTGTTGGCAACATGCGGACGGCTTTTGCCCACGATCTGTGCGACTTCATCCTGCGTGCGATTAAAATCGTCCATCAGCGCGAGGTAGCCGCTCGCCTCCTCGATCGGATTGAGATCGGCACGCTGCACGTTTTCGATGATGGCGAATTCGAGCGCTTGCGCATCATTGGCCTCCACGACTGCAATCGGCACATCGTGCAAGCCGGCACGCTGCGCGGCGCGCCATCGCCGTTCACCGGCGATGATTTCAAAGTTGTCGCCTTGCAATGCGCGCACCACAATCGGCTGGATGATGCCACGCTCGCGGATCGAATCGGAAAGTTCGCCAAGTTCAGCGTCGGTGAACAGCCGGCGCGGATTACGTGGGTTGGGCCGCAAATTTTCAACCGGTGCGCGGCGTGGCTTGCGGCCACTTTCGGCGACGGACGACTCTTCGCCGACGTCGCCCATCAGCGCCGCCAGGCCGCGTCCCAATCGCGAATGATCCGCCATCGCCGCTCCTGAACTCCGTGCCACGCTATCCCTTTCCGTGTTCTGTGCCTATCGCCCTGGTGTCGCCATGCAGATGGACAATGCCGCCGCTAGCCGGCTTTCAAGGCTTTCTCACGCTGGATGATTTCGGTCGCAAGTCGCAAATAAGCTTCGCTGCCGACGCACTTGAGATCGTAAACCAGCACAGGCTTGCCATAGGATGGCGCTTCGGAGATCCGCACATTGCGCGGGATGATGGTCTCGTAGACTTTGCTGCCCATGAATTGACGCACATCGGCGACAACCTGATTGGAGAGATTGTTGCGCGAGTCGTACATTGTCAGCACGATGCCGTGGATCGACAATGTCGGATTGAGCGTCGTCTTCACCTGCTCGACCGTTTTCAAAAGTTGCGAGAGGCCTTCGAGCGCGAAAAATTCGCATTGCAACGGTACGAGAATTGAATCGGCGGCAGCCATCGCGTTGACGGTGAGCAGATTGAGTGACGGCGGACAATCGACCAGCACGTAAGTGAAATCGTAAGTGCGCGTGCCGCTGTTGAGCTGGCGAAGCGCGTTGCGCAAGCGGAATGCGCGATCGCGCTGTTGGCCGATTTCGAGCTCGAGGCCGGAGAGATCCATTGTCGATGGCGCGATGTAAAGTTGCGGCACAGCCGTCGGCAGGACGGCGTCGCGCATCGGTGCAGCACCGGTGAGCACATCGTAGGTCGATGTGCGGCGCGACTTGCGTTCGATGCCAAGTCCGGTCGATGCGTTGCCCTGCGGATCGAGGTCGACGATCAACACGTGTTCGCCGATCGCGGCGAGCGCTGTACCGAGATTGATCGCTGTCGTGGTTTTGCCGACGCCCCCCTTCTGATTGGCGATTGCCAGCACCCGGGGCCGGATGGCCGTCTCGGGCTTTGCGGCCGCCTTGCCGAACGGGACAACCTGGGGGTCGCCGGACGGGTCGGGGGTCGGGGTCTCGGTCATGGGCGGCAATCCATCGGTTGGGTCGGCGGCGCGGCGGTAGCTTTTGGAAAGTTGTCCTTAAAGGCCGGGCGCGGCGCTTTAGAGCGGCCTGAGGCTGCGAATTACGACGATTGAACTCGAAGGACTCGTCTTACTCGGCACTTTTGACGCCTCAACTCTCCAATATTTAGCGGCATCGGTCAATTCAGCATCTACATGTTGTCCCTTCGGGAACAGACCGACCGCACCGCGGCTGATCAAAGGAAACGCCTGATCGCACAGGGTTTTCAATGGGGCCAAGGCCCGAGCGGTCACGACATGCACGGTTTCTGCACAGCTTTCCCCAAATTTCTCAGCCCGGACCTGGTGAACGACGGCCGGAGCCCCGGTCACCCTCACCGCCTCCCGCAGAAAAGTGGCTTTTTTCCCAACACTTTCAATGAGATGGACTTTCGCCCCGGGTTGGCCCGCGAGCGCGCAAGCAATCGGCAGCCCCGGGAAGCCGGCACCCGACCCGAAGTCGGCCCAGACGCGCGCTTCAGGCGCGAGCGGCAGGAGCTGGAGCGAATCGGCGATATGGCGGGTCCATATTTCTTTCAGCGTCGAGGATGCGACGAGATTGAATTTTTTTTGCCAGAGCAACAGCTCGTCTACGAACGTGTCGAGCCGCGTTTCTGTTTCACGTGAAACAGGACAGAGCGCGAGCGCACGCGCTTTATCGGCACGGAGATCAAAAGTCCCCTGCCCGCTTTTGCTCACGCAGACTTCGCGGAAATCTTTTTGCCGCGCCGGACATGCGCAACCAGCAAGGTCAACGCCGCTGGAGTAACGCCATCGATACGGCCAGCATGTCCGATGGTGCGCGGACGATGCGTTTGCAATTTCTGCTTCATTTCATTCGACAGTCCCGGCAGCGCCGCGTAGTCGAAATCATCCGGCAGCTCAAAACTTTCATCGCGGCGATAAGCTTCAATGTCCGCAGCCTGGCGCGAAAGATAGACATCATACTTTGCATCGATCTCGATCTGCTCCGCGATCTTTGGCGCAAACTCACCAAAGCGCGGCCAGATCTTTGTGAGATCGGCGATCGTCACATAAGGATACGACAACAGCTCGAACGCTGTGCGGCGTTGTCCATCTTTGTTGAGCGACAATCCGTGACGCTCCGCTTCTTTCGGCGTGAGCGAAACCGATTTGGAAAAGTCACGTGCAGCATCGAGTGCCGACGATTTTTCCTGATGTGCGCGCGCGCGTTCGGCGCTCACGCAGCCGACTTTAATTCCAATGTCGGTGAGACGTTGATCGGCATTGTCCGCGCGCAGCTGCAAACGATATTCGGCGCGCGAGGTGAACATACGATACGGTTCGGTGACCCCGCGCGTGACGAGATCGTCGATCATCACGCCGAGATAAGCTTGCGCACGATCGATAACGATGTCACCGCCCTCACCTGCCACAGCAGCCGCATTGAGACCTGCAAGAAGTCCTTGTGCCGCAGCCTCTTCGTAGCCTGTAGTGCCGTTGATTTGTCCCGCCAAAAATAATCCGCGCAGACGTTTCGTTTGCAGCGTTGGCGCAAGCTCGCGCGGATCAACGTAATCGTATTCGATTGCGTAACCAGGACGCACGAAGCGCGCGTTTTGCAATCCCGGAATCGTAGCGACCAGTGCGTGCTGAACGTCTTCCGGAAGCGACGTGGAAATTCCGTTTGGATAAACGGTGTGATCGTCGAGACCTTCCGGCTCCAGAAAAATCTGATGGCCGTCGCGATCGCCGAACTTGACGATCTTGTCTTCGATCGACGGACAGTAACGCGGACCGCGACTCGCAATTTGTCCGGAGTACATCGGCGAGCGATGAACGTTGTCGCGGATAATTTTGTGCGTGGCTTCGACTGTGCGCGTGATGCCGCACTGGATTTGCGGATTTTCAATACGCGCCGTCAACGTTGAAAACGGCTCGGGCGGATTATCGCCGGATTGCATCTCAAGTGCGGACCAATCGATTGTGCGTCCATCGAGTCGTGGCGGCGTTCCTGTTTTCAAGCGGCCAAGGGCGAAGCCAAAATTTTCGAGCGTGCGCGACAGCCCCATCGCTGGTGCTTCACCAACGCGGCCTGCGGGAATTTTCTTTTCGCCGATGTGAATGAGACCGCGCAAAAACGTGCCGGTCGTCAACACAACGGCGCCGGCAGAAATCTCGCGGCCATCGCCAAGTTTGACGCCGCAAACGCGGTCATTTGCGATGACAAGATCATCGGCCTCTGCCTCGATGACCTCGAGGTTTGGAATGGCGTTGATCGCGGCTTGCATTGCAGCCGCATAAAGCTTGCGATCGGCCTGAGCACGCGGACCGCGCACGGCCGGACCTTTGCGGCGGTTGAGGACGCGGAATTGAATGCCGCCCAGGTCGGCAATTCGGCCCATCAGGCCGTCGAGGGCGTCGATTTCCCGGACCAAATGGCCTTTTCCGAGCCCGCCAATGGCGGGATTGCAGGACATCGCGCCAATGCTGGCGAATTGGTGGGTGACGAGGGCCGTTCGGGCACCCATCCGGGCCGCTGCAGCCGCGGCTTCACAGCCGGCATGGCCACCGCCAATCACCACGACGTCGAATCCATTGAGCATTTTTCGCCTCGGATGGCGCCTTGTAGCGGAGGCGAGGGAAGGGGTCAAAAACATTGGTATCGGGCGAAATGTTTCACGTGAAACATCCGAAAGAGCCCAAAATGGGCCTTTTGGGCATAGGGGGGCATTTCAGGCAAGCTGGAGGCGGGGCGGGCGATCCGTCCCAAAGAGCCTGCCCAGGAGCGAATATGGCCCGTCTCGTCAAGGCCAGAGCTTCAACGCCCGGCTGCGCCGCCTCAGCCAATCGGCGTTCCCCGGTCCGGCGTCCTATTTGCCGATGCAAAAATCGCGAAATATCACGTCCAGGATATCCTCAACATCGACGCGCCCCGTGAGGCGACCCAGCGTACGGGCCGCTGTCCGCAGTTCCTCTGCCAAAAGATCCTCGTGGCCGGCCAGATCGGGCCCGCGTGCACGCCGTAGGGCCGCCAAGGTCTCTTCAAGGGCATTTCGATGCCGTGCGCGGGTCACCAAAGCCGATTCCGCTCCGGCCAGAAAGCTTTCTGCGTATTTTGCCAGTTGCGCCAAGAGTGCATCACAGCCCTCACCCGATGTCGCGGAAATATCGAATGCTCGTTCATTCTTATTGAATTCGAATTCATTTCTTTCTGTTAACTCTTTATTAACCATGTTCGTTAATGGCTTATTAGTATGAGTTTTAAGTTCATTCTTTCGCTTGGTTTGAAATGATTGTTCATTCTTTCCGCTAACCATCTGAACGATATCGATTTTATTCCGTAGAACCCAGATGGCCGACGCCCCGGTATCTATTTTGGGCATTTGCAGGTCCAGCGGGATGGAGGCGTCCACGACCCACAGCACAAGATCGGCCGCCGCCGCCCGGTTGCGTGCTCGAATGACGCCTTCACGTTCGACCGGGTCGTCGGTCTCCCGAATCCCGGCCGTATCGAGCAGGGTGACCGGCAGCCCGCCGAGGTCGAGATGCACCTCGATCACATCGCGCGTCGTTCCGGCGTAAGGCGAGACGATCGCCGCCTCGCGCTTGGCGATGCGATTGAGCAAAGTCGATTTGCCAGCATTTGGCGGTCCCGCAATCGCGACCACCAGCCCCTCGCGCAATCGTTCGCCGCGGCCGCCATCGGCCAGCGCTGATGCAATTTCACCTTCGAGTGCGCGCGCAATTTGCAAAGCCGGTGACACCAGATCCTGCGGCACATCGGCTTCATCAGAAAAGTCGATGCGTGCTTCGACCAGCGCCAATGCCTGAATAAGCTGCGAGCGCCAAGCTTCGGCGCGGCCGCCAAGTGCGCCGGTCATCTGCCGCAATGCCAGCCGCCGTTGACCTTCGGTCTCCGCCATCACCAGGTCGGCGAGACCTTCCACTGCGGTAAGATCGAGCTTGCCGTTTTCAAAGGCGCGCCGCGTGAACTCGCCGGCTTCGGCGGGGCGAAGGCCCGTTATCTTCGAGAGCGCGGCAAAAACCGCAGCGACCACGGCGCGGCCGCCATGGAGCTGAAGCTCGGCGACATCCTCTCCAGTCTCGCTGTGGGGCGCGGGAAACCAGAGTGCCAGCGCGTGATCTATAATTTCGTCGTCGCTGCCGCGAACGCGGATCAGGGCCGCCTGGCGCGGCGTGGGGCTTTTGCCCGTGAGCGCCTTAAGCGCATCGCCCGCCCCCGGCCCCGAAACGCGAACCACAGCAATCGCCGCCGGGGGTCGACCGGACGAGAGCGCGTAGATGGTCTCACGCGTTGGCTCTGACATCGCGGCGCACGGAAGCGCCGAGACGGGCAGGGGGTCAAGCCCTTTAGGATGTGGCCAACGACAATCGCGCCTCATGCGCTTTTGGCCCTCACACGACTGGAGACCGCTAGCCCTCACATGACGGGAAACCGATGACCTCATACGACAGAGATCGTTGACCTCCGCATGACAGGAGACCGTTAGCGTCCACCCGAAGGGACACCACGTATTCGATCCGTCGGGTCTTCGCGTTATGATTGGCGCCTGATCGTCACACGCTCGAAGGAGACACCATGATCCGAAATTCATCCAGCTTCGCGGGCATTGTGGTGTCGTTGATGCTAAGTGCCGGCACCCTCCATGCCGAGCAAGATCTCGCGCATGCCTATCGCGTGCTGACGTCAAAGCAATTTGTCGATCTCACTCATAGCTTCGGACCGGAGACTCCGGTCTGGTCCGGATTCGGCCAGGCGAAGATGACGCCCGCGGCCGATCCGAAAACGCACCGGCCTTACACAATCAAGGAAGACGGGTTCCGCACGACGTTCTACGAAATAGTCGGACAATACGGCACGCATGTCGATCCGCCGGCACATTTCGATGAAAAGGGGATCACCATGGACGAGATCCCGCTCAAGCAGATGATCCTGCCATTGGTCGTGCTCGACGACACACCCTATCTAAAGAAAGACCCGAACCACGCCTTCTCCGTTTCCGATTTAAAAAAATGGGAAAAAACTCACGGCCCCATTCCACGCGGCGCCTTCGTCGCACTGCGCACCGACATGTACAAAGACTGGACAACCAACCCCGAGCGCTTCAAGCGCGCGCCGTTTCCGGCGTGGGCTTTTGAGACTATCAAGTTCCTCTATGAACAGCGCGGCGTAGTCGCGACTGGTCACGAGTCGATGGACACCGATGTCACCGACAAAATGGAATCGGAGACCTATATCCTCCAGCACGGGCACTACCAGATCGAAGTCATGGCGAATCTCGACAAGGTCCCTCCGAAGGGGGCGCTCATCGTCGTAACGTGGCCCAAAGTGCAAAAGGGGCTCGGCTTCCCTGCGCGAGCATTCGCCATATTGCCTTGACGCAAACCCGTTGAACGGTTTCCTGTCAGCGCCAATCCACGCTAGGCTGAAGTGATGTCGGCCGCCCAAACCAGTGCGCATGTAAACCGTCTCAGCGCAGCGACTTCACCGTATCTGCTCCAGCACAAACACAATCCGGTGGATTGGTGGACGTGGGGGCCGGAGGCTTTGGCCGAGGCGAAGGCTAAAAATCGGCCAATCCTGCTCTCGGTCGGTTATGCCGCGTGCCACTGGTGCCACGTGATGGCGCACGAGTCGTTTGAGGACGAGGCCACAGCGCAAGTGATGAACGAGCTGTTCGTCAACATCAAAGTGGATCGTGAAGAACGCCCGGACATCGATCAGATCTACATGAATGCGCTGCATCTTCTGGGCGAGCAGGGCGGCTGGCCACTCACGATATTTCTCACACCACAAGCCGAGCCGGTTTGGGGTGGAACATATTTTCCGAAAGAGTCGCGCTTCGGACGGCCGGCCTTTGTCGATGTGTTGCGCGAGGTCGCCCGTCTATTTCGCGAAGAGCCAAAGCGCATCGAGCAGAATCGTGCAGCGCTATTGTCGCGGCTTTCCGAAAAGGCGCGCCCGGCGGGCAAAGTTACAATCGGGCTAAAAGAGCTCGACGCCGCTGCCATGCAACTTGGCAACATGTTCGATCAAACCAATGGCGGTTTGCGCGGTGCGCCGAAGTTTCCACAGCCGGCTATTCTTGAAATGCTTTGGCGTACCGGCCTCCGCACAAAAGACGCGCGCTTTTTCGAAACCGTCGAGCATTCGCTGGAAAGAATGAGCGAGGGCGGCATTTATGATCATCTCGGCGGTGGTTTCTCGCGCTATTCGGTCGACGAAAGATGGCTGGTGCCACATTTCGAAAAGATGCTTTACGACAACGCGCAGCTATTGGAGTTGCTGGCGCTGGCATGGCAGCGCAGCAGGACGTCACTATTCGCCCGGCGCGCGCGCGAGACAGTCGAATGGCTGCGGCGCGAAATGACCACGGGGGAGGGTGCATTTGCCGCTTCACTCGACGCCGATTCCGAAGGCGAAGAGGGAAAATTCTATGTCTGGTCGAAAAATGAAATCATCGAGCTGATTGGACCCGAAGCCGGCGAATTCTTCGCGCGCCACTACAACGTGAGCGACGAAGGAAACTTCGAGGGTCACAATATTCTCAACCGGCTCAAGAAAGTGCCGCGCAGCGAGGCCGAAGAGGAACGGCTCGCGAGTTTGCGGACGATCCTGCTGGATGCGCGCGCGGGCCGTGTCCGCCCCGGCCTCGACGACAAGGTGCTCGCCGACTGGAACGGATTGATGATCGCCGCCCTGGTCAATGCCGGAATTATTCTTGAAGAGCCGTCATGGCTTGCTATGGCGAAACGCGCATTCGATTTTATCGCGCAGACGATGAGCAAGGGCGACCGGTTAGGGCATTCGTGGCGCGCCGGGAAGTTGTTGTTTCCGGGCCTCGCATCGGATTTCGCCGCCATGATCCGGGCGGCGATCGCGCTCTATGAGGCGACCGGTGAACGTCGTTATCTCGAACGCGCACTTGCGTGGCAAAACGCCTTCGACGCGCATTACGCCGACGCCGATACCGGCGGCTATTATCTTTCTGCGGATGACGCGAGCGACCTGCTGTTGCGGCCGCATTCGACACAGGACGATGCGACACCCAATCCAAACGCAGTTGCCGCACAAAATCTTGTCCGATTGGCGGTGTTGGCGGGCGACGAAAAGTGGCGCGAGAAGGCGGACCGACTGATCGACGGAATTCTTTCGGCAGTGGAACGCAATCTGTTCGGTCACGTAGCTCTGCTCAATGCCCTCGACCTTCGCCTGCGAGGCGCAGAGATCGTATCGACCGGTTCAGACGCCGAACGCTTCGCGCAGGCTGCATTGAAGATGCCGTTTCTTGATCGCATCGTGCTGCGTGCCGTCAGTGCAAATGACCTGCCGACCGCGCATCCTGCGCAAGAAAAAGTAAAGGCCACGCAAACAAGCGCGGCCTTTGTATGCGTTGGTGAACGCTGCTCGCTGCCGGTGAAAAGCCCCGATCAGGTTGCGGAAGTTGTTGCGGCAATGCGTTCGTGATCCCCGCTCATACCCCGAAAAGCTTGCTGTAGCGCACCTTGATTTCTTCGCTCTGCGCGAGCACCAGTTTGGGATCGGCCTGCAACAGCTTGAAGCTCGACAAGGGCGCGCGGCCCGGCTTCTCCTTCGCCAGCGCATGGAACGAGCGGTGCGCGAACACATCGATGAAAATTTGCTGCGCTTCCACGCTGAACAGAAAACTCTGGAGTAGCCGCGCGGCATTCGGATTGGGAGCGCTGCGGAAAATACCTGAGGGCACCGGAATGACCGGCGAGCCCTCCGTCGGATGTACCACTTCGACCGGCTGTTTGTTCGATTTTCCAACTTCGAGGCTGTAGTCGTTGCCGTCGGCCATCACCGCGCGTTCGCCAATGGCGATCTTCTTTGGCGGATCGGCGGCCGATTGGAGCTGCATGACCTTCTGCCGCGCTAGCTTTTCGAGAAACGGCCAGCCGAGTTCGCGCACCCACAGATAGGTATTCGTCAGGATCGCGCCGCTGTAGCCGGGATGGGCTTTGACGATCTTGCCTTGCCACTTCGGATCGAGAAGATCTGCATAGCTCTTGGGCGCGTCTTCAGGTTTCACCAAGTCGGTGTTGTAACCGATGACTTCAAGCCAGGCGCAAAGCGTCGCGTGCATGCCCTTGGGATCGACCTGATCGCGCGGAAAATGCTTGGCCATATCCTCCGTTACGTAGGGCTCGACCCAATTTTTGTCCGTCCAGTCGATGAAATGTGACGGGTCGGTGCTGCACACGACGTCGACGGCATAAATCCGGCTCGACTGTTCCTGTGCAATGCGCTGAAAGACGCGCTCGGCGCCTGATCGCTCGACCCGAATAGCAATGCCCGGATATTTCGCTTCGAAGGCGCGGGCGAGACGCTCCGAGGTATTGAGCTCGAGCGCCGTGTAGAACGAGGCTTTGGCTTCCTTGCGCGCAGCCTCAATCAGCGCCGGCGTTACTGCGCTCGGCGGTGGTGCCGCGGCCTTCAGTGGTTGTGCGAAAACGGTTGCTGCACCCAATGCAACGCCGGCTCTCAGCACGGAGCGGCGCGAGACTTTCTTGTGGTTCATGCCGTCCCTCCCAGGGCTGCCCGCCTCTGATGGGCGGGTCCGACCCAGTCTATACCCGTCATGCCGCCGCGGGCAGGAGAGAAAGCAAAAAGGCCGGGTGCGAGACCCGGCCTTTCTTCGCGTGGCGCAATGCGCCCGGTTTAGGTGTTCATGGACTCAAAGAATTCTGCGTTGTTCTTGGTATTGCGCAGCTTGTCGAGCAGGAAGTCGATGGCATCCATCGTGCCCATCGGGTTGAGGATGCGGCGCAGCACGTACATCTTTTTGAGCACGGCCGGCTCGGTGAGAAGCTCTTCCTTGCGCGTGCCGGAGCGGGTGATATCGATCGCGGGGAAGGTGCGCTTGTCGGCCACCTTGCGGTCGAGAATAAGCTCCGAATTGCCGGTGCCTTTGAACTCTTCGAAAATCACTTCGTCCATCCGGCTACCGGTATCGATCAGCGCAGTGGCTATGATGGTGAGCGAGCCGCCTTCCTCGATGTTGCGCGCGGCGCCGAAGAAACGCTTCGGCCGCTGAAGAGCGTTGGCATCGACACCACCGGTCAACACCTTGCCTGACGAGGGAACGACGGTGTTGTAGGCGCGGCCGAGGCGGGTGATCGAGTCGAGCAGGATCACCACGTCACGCTGATGTTCGACCAGACGCTTGGCTTTTTCGATCACCATTTCCGCGACCTGCACGTGGCGCGAGGCTGGTTCGTCGAACGTCGAGGAGATCACCTCGCCCTTCACGGAGCGTTGCATGTCGGTGACTTCTTCGGGCCGCTCGTCGATCAAAAGCACAATGAGGTATGTTTCGGGGTGATTGGCTGTGATCGAGTGGGCGATATTCTGCAGCAGCACGGTTTTACCGGTGCGCGGCGGCGATACGATCAATGCGCGCTGGCCCTTGCCGATAGGAGCGACGATATCGATGACGCGGGCCGAAAGGTCTTTTTTGGTCGGATCCTCGTATTCCATCTTGAGCCGCTCATCCGGATAGAGCGGTGTCAGGTTGTCGAAATTGACTTTGTGGCGCGCCTTTTCCGGATCCTCGAAATTGATCGTGTTGACCTTGAGCAGCGCAAAGTAGCGTTCACCCTCTTTCGGGGAGCGAATATGACCTTCAACGGTATCGCCGGTGCGCAGGCCGAAGCGGCGGATCTGGCTGGGTGAAACGTAAATGTCATCGGGGCCGGACAGGTAGTTCGATTCCGGCGAACGCAAAAAGCCGAAGCCGTCCGAGAGCACTTCGACGACACCTTCGCCGATGATATCGACTTCCTGGGTCGCGAGCTGTTTGAGGATGGCGAACATCAGCTCCTGCTTGCGCATGGTGCTGGCGTTTTCGACCTGGTGCTCTTCAGCGAAAGCGACGAGTTCGGCAGGGGTCTTGGACTTAAGGTCCTGAAGTTTCATTTCCCGCATTGGGGGTTTACGTCCTTGGGAGAGTTAGCGGCGAAGCTTAAAAAACAAAAAGACTTCCGCCGTGTGACTTAGGAGAGAGATCGCAGGTCTGGGGTAACGAGGGAGTTGGGAAAAACGGGCCCGGAACCCGATGCTGCGACCGGCCCAAACTCTGGGAGCCGGAACGCGACAGCATCCGCCTGCGTTCGGTGGGATTGCATCAAGATAAGTTGAGCCGGCGTTTCGCGCAAGAGGTGAAGCACCGCTTGTGCAATTCGAGAGATGACTCAGAACGGCTTTACGGTCGCAAGGATGACGATCATAACTAGCAAAACTGTCGGTATCTCGTTGATAATTCGATAGAATTTCTGACTGCGCCGATTCCGATCGGTATCAAATTGCTTAACCAGTCCCGCGAAGAAACCGTGCAGTCCGGTCATGGCCAGAACCAGGACCAGCTTGGCATGCAACCAGCCCGACTGAACAAATGCGTCCTTTCCCATCAGCCAGATAAGTGACAGGCCGAGCAGCCAGGTCGCGATCATCGCCGGATTGATAATAAGTTTGAGCAGCCGGCGCTCCATCGTCTTGAAGGTTTCCGACAACTCCGAACCGGGCTTGGCCGCCGCGTGATAGACGAACAACCGCGGCAAATAGAGCATCCCCGCCATCCAGGCGATCACGGCAATGATGTGCAAAGCCTTGAGCCAGAGGTAAAGCATCAGAAGGATCCGCGTACGCGCGAGAGCATACGCTCGACATGAGCGACCGGCGTTTCGGGCAGGATGCCATGTCCGAGATTGAAGATCAGCGGACCATCACCCAGTTCCTTGATGACGTCGTCGACCTCGCGATCGAGCGCAGCTCCTCCAGCCAACAGCGCCAGCGGATCAACGTTACCCTGGACCGGCACGCGCGATTGCAGCGCATCGCGGGCAATCGATCGTTCAAACGTCCAATCAATGCCGATTGCGGTCACGCCAGTCATTTCCACGTACGGCAATGCCATTGCACCGGCTCCGCGCGGAAAGCCAATAATCTTCGCGTTGGGAAATTGTCGGCGAACGCCTTCAACGATTTTTTGCGTTGGCGCGATACACCATCGCTCGAATTGTTCGGGCCCTAAAACACCAGCCCAAGTATCGAAGATCTGTAAAACATCGGCACCCGCTTTCAGTTGACCGACCAAATAATCTATCGAAGCTTGCACAAGCCCGTCGATCAGACGCGTGAAATTATCAGGATCACGAAGCGCAAGCAGCCGCGCCGGCGCCTGATCTGTCGTTGCGTGACCTGCTACCATGTAGGTCGCAACAGTCCAGGGAGCACCGCAAAAGCCAATGAGAGCGGTTTTTTCATTCAAGCTATCTTTTACCCGGCGCACCGTTTCGTAAATGGGCGCTAGTAGGCTCTGATCAGCTATATCTCGTAGCGCTGCAATTCCTGCAGCATCGCCAAGCGGCTCCAGCTTTGGCCCTTCACCAGCCACAAACTCGACTTTCCGTCCAAGCGCTAACGGCACCACTAAAATATCGGAAAACAAAATCGCAGCATCAAATCCAAAGCGATGCACCGGTTGCAGCGTGACTTCCGCCGCCAGCGCTGGATTAAAACAAAGGTCCAGGAAACCTCCGGCCTTCTCACGCGTTGAGCGGTATTCGGGGAGATAGCGGCCTGCTTGCCGCATCAGCCACACCGGTGGGATCGCTTCGCGCTTGCCTTCCAGCACACGCAACAGCTTTTTCCCCATGGCTCTGCCAATCACGGCTTTATCCATTAAGAATCTTCTTAGAATCTGTTGTTGTAGTTAGACCGTTGATTGGACTCATGCCTGTCGATCAACACTCTGTCCACCGGATGACAGCGATCGATCCAGAATCGCATGTAATTTCGTCAATTATCGTCCATGCTAGTAATGGCCGTTTTATAAGGGGTTTTTGCCGCTTTCCCCGTCTATCCCCAGGCGAGTATCCACATCGCCGCGACGCAAAGACATCGGCATGCGAATGTCGTCCCCGCGTCAGTGATGTGGATGGAAATTGAACTCATCATCAATAGTGGCTTGCTTGTCGGCCTTAGGCATGGCCTCCTCCCCTCATATCCACATGCTATCTGGCCGCTATACAGATGCCTGAGACCGGTTATTTCCACCTGCACTTGGTATCCGATGCCACCGGTGAGACTCTGATTACCGTCGCGCGGGCGGCTGCAGCGCAATATGCGAATGTGTCGCCGGTCGAGCACCTTTACCCGATGGTGCGGTCGAAAAAACAACTCGACCATGCGCTAGCGGAAATTTCCGAGTCGCCGGGGCTCGTTCTGTACACTTTGCTTGAAGAAGACCTGATTCAGTCTCTCGAGAAAAAGTGCAGGGAACTCGGCTTGCCTTGCATGTCGATCTTGGGACCGGTGCTGCGGCTATTCCAGTCCTACCTCGGCGCTGAAACGATCCATCGTGCCGGCGCACAGCACGTACTCAATGCCGAATATTTCCAGCGCATCGATGCGCTCAATTTCAGCATGCTGCATGACGACGGTCAGCATGTCGAAGGACTGGAAGATGCCGACGTCGTGCTGGTTGGGGTCTCTCGTACGTCGAAGACACCAACCTCGATCTATCTTGCCAACCGGGGCGTCAAAACCGGAAATGTGCCGCTCGTACCCGGTGTGGCTGTCGCGCCGGCCGTAGAAAGTCTGAGCCGCCCGCTCGTCGTTGGGCTTTATGCCAGCCCCGAGCGTATCGTGCAGATCCGCGAAAACCGGTTGCTCGGCCTCAAGGCTCACCGTGACGATGATCAATACATCGACAAAAACGCAGTGGCCGAGGAAGTTTCGTTATCGCGCCGGCTATGCGCCAAGCACAATTGGCCAACGATTGACGTAACGCGCCGCTCGATCGAGGAAACTGCAGCTGCGGTCATGCGGCTATTGAGCGAGCGGCGCCGCCATCCGGTGGCGTAACCCATGGTGCTTTGGCTCGCCCCCCAGCCGCTGGTACTCGCATCAAGGAGCGACATCCGCGGCAAGATTCTCGCCGCGGCTGGCCTGCGCTTCGAGATAAGGCCTTCGCAGGTCGATGAACGCGCCGTTGAAGCCAAATCCGGTGTCAGCGATGCGGCTGCGGTTGCCCGTCATCTGGCACGTGCCAAGGCTGATGCCGTGGCAGCCGCGCGCCCAGGGCGGATGGTGCTCGGAGCCGACCAGACATTGGCGCGTGGGGCGAAGCGCTTTGGCAAGCCGGCAAACCGCGCAGACGCTGCCGAGCAGTTGCGCACGCTTCGGGGCAGGACCCACGAGCTGCACTCTGCGCTCGCTTTGGTGCGCGATGACGCGGTGCTGTTTGCCTGTGTCGATACAGCACGTCTGACAATGCGCAATTTTTCGGATCGTTTCCTGAGTGACTACCTCGACATGGCGGGAGATTCCGCCATGAACAGTGTCGGCGGATACCAGCTTGAGGGAATCGGCATTCATCTGTTTGAACGTGTTGAAGGCGACTATTTCACCATACTCGGGCTGCCGCTCTTGCCGTTGCTCGCATTCCTGCGAGAAAACGGATTTGTGGATGGATGAGTGAGGTCTCAATGTTCGTCCTCGGTCTCACGGGGTCGCTGGGCATGGGTAAATCCGCCACGGCAAAGATGTTCGCCGAAGCCGGCGTGCCGGTTCACGATGCCGATGCCGCAGTCCATCTTCTGTACGAAGGCGAGGCTACTCCTTTGATCGAAGCGGCATTTCCGGGGACAACCGCTGGCGGGAAAGTTGATCGCGACAAGCTCGCACAGCTCGTATTGGGCGATTCCGCTGCAATCAAAAAGCTCGAATCAATCGTGCACCCGCTGGTCGCTGCCGTCCGCGAAAAGTTTCTCGAGGAAGCCGAACGCAATGGTGCCAAGGTCGCTGTTCTCGACATTCCGCTGCTTTTCGAAACAGGAGGGGCAAAACGCTGCGATGCAGTCGTCGTGGTTTCCGCGCCCGCCGCCGTGCAGCATGCGCGCGTCTTCGAGCGCGCAGGTATGACCGAACAGAAATTTGCCGCGATTCTCGCCAAACAGCTGCCGGACGTGGACAAACGCGCGCGGGCGGATTTCGTAGTGGATACGTCGAGGGGTTTTGACGCTGCCCGCGCCCAGGTGCGTGATATTCTTGATCGCATTGATACAATGCCGAAACGGCGGAAATGATTCTGGTCAGAAAATACTGATGCGTGAGATCGTCCTCGACACTGAAACGACCGGCCTCGACCCGGGGCAGGGTCATCGCCTGGTTGAGGTTGGCTGCATCGAATTGCTCAATCGGATACCGACAGGGGCGACTTTCCACGCCTATTTAAACCCGGAGCGCGATGTTCCCGCCGAGGCTTTCGCAATTCATGGGCTCTCTACCGAGTTTCTCAAATCGCACAGGCGCTTCATCGAGGTTGCAGACGAATTCCTTGTCTTTATTGGCGATGCACCGCTGGTGATCCACAACGCTAGCTTTGATCACGCTTTTCTTTGTGCGGAGCTCAAGCGTGCCGAACGCGTGTTAATTGCGCGCGAACGGCTGGTTGACACGCTGTTGTTGGCGCGCCGGAAGCATCCGGCGGGCCCCAACCGCCTCGATGACCTGTGTGTACGCTATGGGATTGACAACTCGCGGCGCACCAAGCACGGCGCGCTCCTCGACGCCGAGATCCTGGCCGAAGTTTATCTTGAATTGATTGGCGCGCGGCAAGCACAACTTGGTCTCGCCGAAAGTGCCAAGCCACGCGCGAACACTGCGGACGGTGTCATCGTTGTGCGAGCGCGGCCAGAACCGTTAGATCAGCGGCTGAGTGAAGCCGACGTCACAGCGCACCGCGATTTCGTGGCTGGACTCGGAGAAGATGCGCTGTGGCGAAACTATCGGACTGACGGAGCCTGACGGCTAGCTATTTGCCAACGGTGCTGGCGCCGGCTGCATCTGCGCCATCTTCTGGCGATAAAGACTGACGAAATCCACCGGATCGAGGAGAAGCGGCGGGAAGCCACCATTGCGCACGGCAGTCGCGATGATCTCGCGTGCAAAGGGAAACAGCAGCCGCGGACATTCGATCAGCACGACCGGATTCAGACTTTCTTGCGGAACGTTACGAATACGGAATACGCCGGCGTATTCCAGGTCGAAGCGGAACAGCAATGTGCTTGCGATTTCCGCCTTACCATCGACCTTGATCACCACCTCGATGTCCGTATCGGATAGTGGCGTGGCGCCAACATTGATCTGGATTCCGATCTGCGGCTGCTCCTGACGATTGTTGAGTGATTGCGGCGCGTTCGGATTCTCGAACGAAAAATCTTTGGTGTACTGGGCCACCACGGTGAGTTGCGGTTGGTCCTGTGGCGCGGATTGTGCCGGGCCGCCGTTCGTCGTCGTCATGAACACTCCTTACCACTACCCACCGCTCGCGCGGCGGTTGGCTAACATAGGGTCGGGATGGGAACAAGGACGCTATGATTTTGCACCGGGCGATCTTTTCGAGAGACGCTCGGATTTTCGGATCAGGTCCCACGGTAGAATTTTAACGTTGTGCGCCACTCACCGGTCACGTTCGTCTCTGTTCCGGTCGGGCAGGGTGGGGTCCGGTATTTGGTGCCAGTGTTCCGGAGCAAGGTCGACAACGCGGTCGTCGCGCGCATTCGCTGCGTCGGTGGCGAATATGCGTCTCCAGAGGCTCGCCGCGAGCACGCTCAAGCCCACGACGTCGGTGATAAATCCCGGAATTAATAGAAGAATTCCGGCCAGCAAAATAAGGCCACCAGAGCCATCGGCCTGAAGCGCCGCAAAGCTCCCCTGGCCCATTGCGACACGCACGCGTGCAATATGATTGCCACCGGCGTGGCGGAGGATCAGCGCGCCGGCGAGCGAACTTGCGAGGATCAGGCCCAGTGCCCACCCGAAACCGACCGCAACCGCCACCGCGATGAATGCCGCCAGTTCCAGAAAAGGCAGCATCAACAGCACCGATAACACCCATTTTGCCACATTCATCGGCGTTTCTCTGGTTTGGCGATGTTGGCCTAGGCGTCCTGATCGTCTAAGGTCCGGCCGAGAGACTTGAAGTGCGCCGAGCTTCTGGCGCGGGTTCCGGCCCTAAGGATTGGTGCAGCCACCGGCTGATGCAAGAGCGGTGGAAGCCGGTCGCTCCGCGGTCGGCCGGCGAGGGCCGAAACACTGATCCGGCCAATGTGCCGTTACGGTAACCGAAAGCATGCGAGACGTGTTCGATATCTACACCCTCATATTTTTAGCGCTCGCAGTTTTCATATTCCTGCGGTTGCGCAGTGTACTGGGCCAGCGCACGGGGCGGGAGCGGCCGCCTTACGATCCATATTCCGCACGCGAACCCGTACGCCCGGCAACGGAAAAAGTTGTCGCGCTGCCCAATCGCACGCCGGAATCGGTTGCTCCCAAGCCGGCGGAGCCAGCGGAAGCTTCTCCCGAACGTTGGAAGGGTATCGCCGAAACAGGGTCCGCGATTGCAACCGGGCTTGATGCCGTCGCCAGCGCCGATCCGAATTTTGATGGCCAGCACTTCCTCACAGGCGCGCGCGCGGCTTACGAAATGATCGTCAACGCTTATGCCGAAGGCGATCGCCGCACTTTGAAGAATCTGCTCGCGCGCGAAGTCTATGACGGCTTTGAAAGCGCTATCAACGAACGCGAAAAACGCGGCGAGACGGTCGAGAGCCGTTTCGTATCGATCGATCACGCAGATATCACCGCTGCCGAATTGCGCGGCCGCAACGCGCAGGTGACGATACGCTTCCAGTCCAAGCTTGTGTCGGTGACGCGCGACAAGGACGGCAACGTGATCGATGGCAACGCCGACAAGGTGACCGACATCACCGATGTGTGGACTTTCGCGCGCGACATTTCTTCGCGCGATCCGAACTGGAAGTTGCTCGCCACAGAAGCGGGACAATAACCGCATGCCGGTGATCGCACTTCGATCCCCCGTCAAATTGATTTTTGGATGCCTGCTAATTGCCGCCGCCAATGCGCCGGTAGCGGCAGATGCAATGAACCTTCGAAATGCGCAGGTTGAAGCGCTGTCCTTCGCCACGCTTGATGGCTGGAAAGATGACGATCAGGCCGCCGCATTCTCCGCGTTTATGAAAAGCTGCGGCGCCATTCTCAATGCCGGAAAGGGCGCTCGTTCAGCGCGGCCGTTCCTTGCCGCGCTGTATAGCGTATGCGGGCGCGCCGTCTCGGTCGGCCAGGTCGATCGCGACCATGCGCGCGCCTTCTTCGAGGATAATTTCAAACCGGTTCGCGTGATTCCGGCAGGTCAGACCGAAGGCTTTTTTACCGGCTACTACGAAACCGAGGTCGATGGCTCACGCTTCCCCAGTGATGAATACACGATCCCGATTTACGCCGCGCCGGCCGAGACGGTGCGAAAACATCAGAGCAAGGTTTTTGCCGATCTCGATCGCACCAGAATCGAAGACGGCGCGATCGCCGGCAAGGACTTGGAGATTTGCTATATCAAAAATCCGGTTGATGCTTTCTTCGCCCAGATTCAGGGTTCGACGCGGGTGAAGCTCGATAACGGGAAGCTGCTACGGCTCAACTATGTCGCCAGCAATGGCCAGCCTTATACGCCGGTTGGAAAGTTCCTGATCGACCGGGGCATCGTCTCCAAGGAAGAAATGTCGATGGACAAGATCCGCGACTTTATGGAGACCAATCCGACAGAAGGTAAAGAGCTGCGCCAAAAGAACCGCTCGTTCGTGTTTTTCCAGGAAACACCGTTGGGCGCGCAAGACGAGTGCGTCGGCGCGCAAGGCGTGCCGCTCACGCCCGGACGCTCGCTTGCGGTCGACAGGCGCGTCCACGTTTATGGCACTCCGATCTGGATCGATGCCGATCTGCCGATCGCCAGCGAGAAACCCGAAACAAAGTTTCGTCGTCTGCTGTTTGCGCAAGATACCGGCTCTGCGATTGTCGGTCCGGCGCGCGCCGACATTTATTTCGGACACGGCGAGGACATCAGCCACATCGCAGGCCGCATCAAGCAGCATGGCCAATTCGTCATGCTAGTGCCGCAGAGTGTCGCTGTGACGGGCACCCCTGTAGCGTCCCTTGGGGACGTTCCATTGCCCAGGCCGCGGCCGGCGTTGATCGTCACCGCAGCGGCGCGAACCGCCACAGCGACACCGCCGCGTGCGGTGGCGCCGTTGCCCAAACCGCGCCCCTGACGAGATGAATTCTGGCGACGGCAAGCGGCGTCGCGTTCTTTCCTCAGAAGAACGTGTGTTGTGGACGACCATCACCAAATCGATTGCGCCACTGCGAGAATCTCCAGCATCTGCCGAAGATATTGAGACCGAGACGGCGGCCCCGACGCGGCCGGCCGCGGCGAAGCTCATACGAAATCCGTCCGCGCAGCCCGCAAAAAAGGTCTCGTTGCCGCTTGCGCCGCCCGCACCACTTGCGCCTCTTGGCCGCCGCATGAAACAACGCGTCGCGCGCGGCAAGGAGGCGATCGATGGTCGCCTCGATTTGCACGGCCTCACGCAAAGCGAAGCGCACGCAACGCTTTTGCGTTTCCTGCGCACGGCGAGCGCACGCGGAGCGCGCCTGGTGCTGGTCATAACTGGCAAAGGCGTGCGTGGGAGCGACGGCGAGCGTGGCGTGCTCAAGCGTCATGTCCCGCAATGGCTCGGCCTTCCGGAGTTTCGTGCCTTTGTGATTGGTTTTGAGGGTGCGCACTTTTCCCATGGTGGGGAGGGCGCGCTCTACGTGCGGGTCCGGCGGGCTAGAGAATAAAGCGGCTTAAATCCGCATTCTTGGCGAGGTCTCCAATGTGTTTGTCGACGTAAGCGGCGTCAATTTTGACAGTTTCGCCGGAGCGGTCGGGCGCCGCAAAAGAAACCTCGTCGAGCACCCGTTCCATCACCGTCTGCAAACGCCGTGCGCCAATGTTCTCAATCGACGAATTCACCGCTACCGCAATATCTGCAATGGCGTCGATTGCATCCTCCGTGAATTCGAGTGTGACACCTTCGGTGCCCATCAGTGCTACATATTGCTTGATCAGCGACGCTTCCGGCTCAGTCAGGATGCGCCGGAAATCATCACGCGTGAGTGCTTTGAGTTCCACGCGGATCGGCAGGCGGCCCTGCAACTCAGGCAGCAGGTCCGACGGCTTCGAAATATGAAACGCACCTGAAGCGACAAACAGAATGTGGTCGGTCTTCACCGGCCCATGTTTGGTGTTGACGGTGGTGCCCTCGATGAGCGGTAACAGGTCGCGCTGCACGCCTTCGCGCGATACGTCGGCTCCGCGCAGCCCATCGCGGCCCGCGATCTTGTCGATCTCATCGAGAAAAACAATTCCGTTCTGCTCAACGGCTCTGATCGATTCCTGCACGAGCTGTTCATTGTCGAGCAACTTGTCGGATTCCTCATTGATGAGGATATTGTGCGACTCTTCGACCGTGACGCGCCGGGTCTTGGTTCGGCCGCCGCCGAGCTTTCCGAAAATGTCTCCGATATTGATAGCGCCCATCTGCGCGCCGGGCATGCCCGGGATCTCGAACATCGGCATGCCGCCGCCACCGGCCTGCACTTCGATCTCGATCTCTTTATCGTTAAGCTCACCGTCGCGCAGCTTTTTACGAAAACTTTCGCGCGTCGCGGGGCTTGCACCGGGTCCGACGAGAGCATTGAGGACGCGCTCTTCCGCGGACTGTTCGGCCCGCGCCTGCACATCCTTGCGTTTCTTCTCGCGAACGAGTGCAATGCCGATCTCGACGAGGTCCCGCACGATCTGCTCGACGTCGCGGCCAACGTAACCGACCTCGGTGAATTTGGTTGCTTCAACTTTGAGGAACGGCGCGCCGGCTAGTTTGGCAAGGCGCCGGGAAATCTCGGTTTTGCCGACGCCAGTGGGGCCAATCATCAGGATATTTTTCGGCAACACCTCTTCGCGCAATTTGTCGTCGAGCTGCAATCGCCGCCAACGATTGCGTAAAGCGATCGCGACTGCGCGCTTGGCGTCGCCTTGGCCGACAATGTAGCGGTCCAGCTCTGAAACGATTTCGCGGGGGGAGAAGTCGGTCAACGCACGTACTCTGTTACGATTTCAGGGACTCGATGGTGACGTTGCGGTTGGTGTAGACACAAATCTCAGCGGCGATATCGAGCGACTTGCGGACGATGGCCTCGGCCTCGAGCGAACCGTCAAGCAGCGCACGGGCTGAGGCGAGTGCGTAATTGCCACCCGAGCCGATGCCCATGACGCCGTTTTCAGGTTCAAGCACGTCGCCGGTGCCGGTGAGCACCAGTGAGACGTTGGCGTCGGCGACGATCATCATGGCTTCGAGGCGGCGCAAATAGCGATCAGTGCGCCAGTCTTTAGCTAGCTCGACAGCCGCGCGGGTGAGTTGACCCGGATATTGCTCGAGCTTTCCTTCGAGTCGCTCGAACAGGGTAAATGCGTCGGCGGTGGCACCGGCAAAGCCGCCGATAACGTCGCCTTTTCCGAGGCGGCGCACCTTCTTGGCGTTGGATTTGACGATGGTTTGCCCAATCGTCACCTGGCCATCGCCGCCGATAACTACGCTGCCGCCCTTGCGGACAGTGAGGATGGTGGTGCCGTGCCAGGAGGGTAGTTCGTTGGATGACATACGCTTAAAGCCCCGCGATCAGCGTCATCTAGGCACGAGAATGCGCATTTGCAAACCATTCGCAACGGCTGTGGCGAATCCGGCAAACCCCTGATAAAAGTCGCGCGAATAAAGGATATTTGCCATGCGCAAGGGCGCCGTAAAGCGCAAGACCAAGGAAACCGATGTTGAGGTCGAAGTCGATCTCGATGGGACTGGCCGCGCATCAATCGCGACCGGTATCGGCTTTCTCGATCACATGCTTGATTTGCTTGCCCGCCATTCGCGCATCGACCTTTCGGTCAAGGCCAAAGGCGATTTGCATATCGATCATCACCACACGACGGAGGATGTGGGGATCGCGCTCGGTCAGGCGGTGAAGCAGGCGCTCGGCGACATGAAAGGCATTACGCGTTACGCGGATGTGCATGTGCCGATGGATGAGGCGCTCACCCGCGTCGCCGTCGATATTTCCGGTCGACCTTTTCTGGTGTTTAAGGCTGAATTCGTGCGCGACAAGGTCGGCGAATTCGACACCGAACTGGTGCAGGAATGGTTCCAGGCCTTTGCCATGAACGCCGGTATTACGCTTCATGCCGAGACTTTATACGGCAGCAACGATCACCATATTGCAGAGTCGTGCTTTAAAGGTTTGGCACGCGCTTTGCGCGCAGCTGTGGCGATTGACCCGCGTGCCAAGGACGAAGTCCCGTCCACGAAGGGTACCCTAGGCGGGTAGCAAGTACGTCATTCCGGGTTCGCTCGGGTTGGCTCGCGCTCGGAATGACCGAAGATGAGTTGAGAGTATCCGAATGCCCACATTTACGGTGCACGCACCTTCGCCGCGTCAGGGCGAGACGACAAGCGCTCCTGAGCGTTTCGTATTCGTGCGGGATGGATTTCACACCTGGGCTTTTCTGTTGACGCCGCTCTGGCTATTGCTGCACCGGTTGTGGCTGGCTTTTGTGATCTATGTCGTCGGCTATGGCCTGCTGGCAGTAGGGCTTGCTCTGTCGCGCGCTCCATCAAGCATGCAATTTCTCGTCGCGCTGCTGATCGCCTTGTTGATGGGTTTCGAAGCGTCCAGCATCTGGCGCTGGACTTTGACGCGCCGTGGCTGGAGTACACTTGGATTCGTCGTCGGCGATGATGCGGAAACCGCCGAGCGTCGATTTTATGCCGAGTGGAGCACGCGCGCGGCAAAACCTCCGGCGACGCAAGCTTCAATCGAAGCAAGCTATTCGACGCCAGTTCAGCGCGGTCGACTTTCCTCGCCGGACGTCATCGGGCTATTTCCCGAGCCGGGAGGACAACGGTGAGCGTCGCCATTGTCGATTACGGCTCTGGAAATTTACATTCAGCGGCCAAGGCATTCGAACGCGCTGCGCGCGAGAGCAAACACGAGCAGCCAATTGTCGTAACCAGCGATCCGGACACGGTGGCGCGCGCGGACCGTGTCGTGCTGCCCGGTGTCGGCGCTTTTGCCGATTGCCGGCGCGGCCTCGACGAAATTTCCGGCATGATCGAAGCGCTCGAAGAGAGCGTTCGAAAGAACGGCCGGCCATTTTTTGGAATTTGCGTTGGCATGCAATTGATGGCGGAGCGTGGGCGCGAATATCAGGTGACGCCGGGCCTCGGCTGGATCGACGGTGAAGTCGATCGCATTACGCCATCCAATTCGAGTTTGAAAATTCCCCACATGGGTTGGAACACGCTCAATGTGCTAAAGCCGCACCCGCTTCTCGATGGCATTGCCGTCGGGGCAAGCGGTTTGCATGCTTACTTTGTGCACTCATTCGAACTGAAGACGGCGCAGCGTGTCGATCTGGTGGCACAGGCCGATTATGGCGGGCCGCTCACTGCAATCGTGGGTCGCGAGAATATGGTTGGCACCCAGTTTCACCCGGAAAAGAGCCAGAAGTTAGGTCTCGCGTTGATTTCGAATTTTTTGAAGTGGTCGCCGTGATTTTCTTTCCCGCCATCGACCTGAAGGAAGGACTCGCCGTGCGGTTGGAGCAGGGCGATATGGCTCGCGCGACTGTTTTCCATCGTGACCCAGCGGTGCAAGCACGTACGTTCGAGCAACAGGGCTTCGAATATCTGCACATCGTCGATCTCGACGGTGCCTTCGCCGGCAAGCCGGTGAACGCGGCGGCCGTCGACCGAATTCTTGAATCGGTGGGCGTCCCCGTGCAGCTCGGTGGTGGCGTTCGGGACACGGCGACTGTTGAGGCGTGGCTCGAGAAGGGCGTTACGCGAGTCATTATCGGCACAGCAGCCGTGCGCGATCCGCCCTTTGTGAAGCAGGCGGCGCGTGATTTTCCTGGCCGTGTCGCGGTGGGGCTTGATGCGCGCGACGGCAAAGTTGCGGTGGAAGGTTGGGCGGAAAATTCAAAACTGTCCGCGCTCGAGATCGCGCAGCGTTTCGAGGACGCCGGTGTTGCGGCAATCGTCTATACTGACATCGCACGCGACGGCATGCTGCAAGGCATCAACCTCGAAGCGACCATTGCGCTTGCCGAGGCGATTTCGATTCCGGTGATCGCTTCGGGTGGTCTTGCCTCGATTGCAGATATCAAGGCGCTGCTGGAGCCGCGCGCTAAAAA
The DNA here is from genome assembly GCA_963722125.1 of uncultured Alphaproteobacteria bacterium. Classification (GTDB taxonomy): domain Bacteria; phylum Pseudomonadota; class Alphaproteobacteria; order Rhizobiales; family Xanthobacteraceae; genus Pseudolabrys. Next base: position 267,375 of record CAVRJW010000006.1, read on the forward strand.
GCTCGCAGGCGTTATTGCCGGCCGGGCGCTCTATGATGGCAGGCTGGATGCGACGGAAGCACTCAAGTTGATCCGCGCTGCGAGGACGGCTGCCTAATGTTCAAGGTGCGCATCATTCCATGCCTCGACGTGAAAGACGGCCGAGTTGTCAAGGGTGTCAACTTCGTTAATTTGCGCGATGCGGGCGATCCCGTGGGAGCGGCGATCGCATACGACGCGGCCGGCGCGGACGAACTTTGCTTTCTCGACATCACCGCGAGCCACGAAAACCGCGATACGATTTACGATGTCGTGACACGCACTGCTGAGGCCTGTTTTATGCCTTTGACCGTCGGCGGCGGTGTGCGCACGGTCGACGACATTCGCAAGCTTCTCACCTGTGGCGCCGATAAAGTCTCGATCAATACTGCCGCGGTTGCGCGCCGGGGTTTCGTCAAGGAGGCCGCCGAGAAGTTCGGCGATCAATGCATCGTCGTGGCGATCGATGCAAAAAAAGTGTCGAAGCCGGGTGAAAAGGATCGCTGGGAGATTTTCACCCATGGCGGGCGCAACCCGACCGGCCTCGACGCCATTCGCTATGCCGAGGAAGTCGCCGCACTGGGAGCGGGTGAAATCCTGCTGACATCGATGGACCGCGATGGGACCAAAAAGGGATACGACATCCCGCTGACACGGGCGATTGCAGACGCGGTTACTGTGCCGGTGATTGCCTCGGGAGGCGTCGGCTCGCTCGAAGACATGGTTGCGGGCATACGCGAGGGCCATGCCACTGCCGTCCTGGCCGCCTCGATTTTTCACTTCGGCGAACACAGTGTGCGTGAAGCCAAGGCTTATATGGCGAAAGCGGGCTTGGCGGTACGGCTCGATCCCTAGCCACAACAGTGCTATTGAGCGGCCCGAAGAGGCTTCCATGAGCAAGTTCACCCTCGCCGATCTCGAAAAGCGGGTTCACGAACGCGCCAATGCGAGCGCGTTGGAATCGTATACGCGCGCACTCATCGACAAAGGCGTCGCTCATTGCGCCAAGAAGCTTGGCGAAGAAGCGATTGAGACGGGTCTGGCGGCCGTGCAGGAAGATAAGGGCCGGCTGATCGCGGAAGCGGCGGATCTTCTCTATCATCTGCTGGTGCTGCTGGAAGCGCGCGGCATCGCATTGTCGGAAGTCGAAGCGGTGCTTGAAAAGCGGACAGCGCAATCCGGCCACGAGGAGAAAGCCTCGCGTTCTCGCGGTTAACGTCAATGATGGAACAGCGCACCGAAGAAAATCTTTCCCCCTATCGCACGTTCTCGCGTGCGGAATGGGCAATGTTGCGCGAGGATACGCCCATGACGCTGACCTCCGAGGAGGTTACGCGTCTACGCTCGTTGCACGACCGGCTCGACATGGCGGAGGTCGAAGAGATTTATCTGCCGTTGTCACGGCTGCTCTCGATGTATGTGGCGGCAACCCAGCGGCTATTCCGCGCGCAAGAGCGATTCCTCGGTACCACCGACGTGAAGATGCCTTACATCATCGGCGTCGCCGGCTCGGTTGCGGTCGGCAAATCGACGACGGCGCGCGTATTGCAGGCGCTATTGGCGCGTTGGCCAAATGTGCCGCAAGTCGATCTCATCACCACTGATGGTTTTCTGTATCCGAACGCGGTCCTTGATCGCGAAGGCCTGATGGAAAAAAAAGGTTTTCCCGAAAGCTACGATTTGCCCGCACTGTTGCGTTTTCTTTCGGACGTGAAAGCCGGCCGCCGCCCGGCTCGGGCGCCGATCTATTCGCACCTTATCTACGATGTGATGCCGAACCAATCGATCGAAGTCGACCGGCCGGACATTCTCATTGTCGAGGGGCTGAACGTTCTGCAGACCGGCCGTCTGCCGAAAGATGGCAAGGCAATTCCATTCGTCTCTGATTTTTTCGATTTCTCGGTTTATCTCGATGCCGACGAGGACGTGCTCAAAGCCTGGTACGTCGATCGCTTTTTGACATTGCGCGGCACCGCTTTTCGCGATCCAAAATCATATTTTCACCGTTATTCTAATTTGTCAGACAAGGAAGCGACAGAAACCGCGTCGTCGATCTGGTCGCGGATCAATCTCGTCAACTTGCACGAAAATATTTTGCCGACACGGCAGCGTGCCGATCTCATATTGAAGAAAAGCGAAAGCCATCTTGTCGAGAACGTTTCGCTTCGTCGGCTGTAGTCACGCGGCCCATCGGCTCAGATCGAAATGCTCGAGGTAGCGCTTCTTGATTGCTGCCACAGGCAGAACAATGAGCACGTCGGTCGTACCAAATTCGTGATCAATGACCGCGCCGTCGCCGATATAGGCGCCAAGTCGCAGATATCCTTTGATTAGCGGCGGCAGCGCACGAAGCGCCTCTTTGGGATCGATTGATTCTTTCGACATGCGATTTATCTCGATATAACGCCCCGGCAACGCGCGCGCGCGCCACTGTTCAGGCGCCCGTGCGTAATGATGCAAGAACGAGAGCGGCAGCGCGAGCCGCTGGGGGTCGGTGCCATCGAGGCTCGCGCACCCGAACATGACATCGCAACCGTTCTGCAGATTGTATGCGTGGATGCCATGCCACAGAAGTTCGACGGTACGCTTGTTGCGATAAGGCGCGAGCACGCAAGACCGCCCAAGTTCGAGGAATTGAAAATCGCTGTGGCTCGCGACAAGTGCGCCGATATCAAATTCAGCGGCGGTATAGAAACTGCCGAACTCTTCAGCCAGCGGCTGCCGAAGCAGCCGGTAGGTACCGACTACGGTCGGCCGGTTGAGCGCGCCGCGATCGCGCGATGCGTGATCCAGCACCAACAGGTGGTCGCAAATGCTGTCATAGCCGTCGATATCACGGCGGGCGAAGAGCCGCGCCGGGTTCGGTATCGCCGCACCCTCTTGGTAGAAAACGCGATAGCGCAGTTTTTGTGCCTGACGCACCTCGGCTGCCGTTTGCGCCAGCCGAACTTCCAGTGAACCGAGACGGCCGAGGCTCTGCGATGGCCGGTGAGTTCGTGCGGCCCAGGCCTGCAAACCACCATATGCCTGGAGCGAGGAGATGATGCCGGTCATGCCAGGCCCGGTGGGTGCCGGGCGAAACCGGTCGAGCAGGCTGCGCTGGGGCTGGACGCTGGCGCGTGAGGGCATGAGGTCCTCTTCGGGCAGAGCGATGACGCAGGGTTTCAAGCGGACGAATCAGAGATCGACCATTGGTCATCCCTACAGCACGCACCGACCACGGAATTATGACAATGTGAGGAAAGCTGGGTCAGGCCGCAAGCGGGTTGGATGCAAGCCCCGAAGTGGCCTGCAATACGTCACGTAGCCTTTCGCGGTCGAGCGGCTTCACCAGAAGCCCGTCCATCCCTGCGTCGAGCACAGCCTCGCGGTCTTCTGATTGGGCGTTGGCTGTGAGAGCGAGGATACGCGTGCGTTTGTCGCCGGCTTGCGTTTCTGCTGCGCGGATAGATCGCGCGGCTTGCAGGCCGTCCACGCCCGGCATCTGCACATCCATTAGCACCAAGTCGTAGGGCGAACCTGCAGCGCGTGCCGCTAGCCAGGATTCCACGGCGTCATCGCCACTGATTGCAATTGTGGGACGATGTCCGAGGCGCGTGAGCAACGCGCGAGCAAGAAGCGCATTGATTTCGTTGTCCTCGGCCACCAGGATTGAAAGCCCCTTGCTGTCGGTGGCGGTTGTTTCGGATGACTTACTGATGATCTCGGCGGGCGCATGCTCGAACGTGTCGGCAGTTGCGAGCCGCACAGCGAGTGAAGCGGCCCGCACCGGTTTGACCAGATAGCCGGTGAATCCGGCAGCTTTCAGCGCCGGTAACTCGTGACGCTCGGTGGGACCAATCAACACGACGCGCTTTGGCACACCGAGCTTGGTGAGATCGCAGTTCGCAGTCATGTTTGACGCGAGCGGATAATCGACCAGCAGCGCGTCCCATGGTCTTTCCGGAAGCAATGCTAAAGCTATTCGCTCATCGATTGCAGTGCAGGTCTTGGCACCCCAACGGCCGATTCGCCTGGCCAGCAATGAGGCCTCAATTTCTGCCGCCGCGACGATCATCACAGCTGCTGTACTGAGATCGGGCGGAACGAAATTCGTCTCTTGCGTGTCGAGCGTCGGGGGCAACGGCACGTCGACGCTGAAAGTCGAGCCGACGCCCTCATGACTCGTAACAGTAATGCGTCCGTCCATGCGCTCGACGATGCGCGTGGAGATCGCAAGGCCAAGACCGGTGCCGCCGTATTTTCGTGTCGACGAACCGTCGGCTTGCTCAAAATCGAGAAAGATACGCGCCAGGTCGTCCTGCTTTATGCCGATACCGGTATCGCGCACTTCGAAGTGAATTTCGTTTTTGTGCTCACTCGGTTCGACAATGATCGCAACGCCGCCATTTTCGGTGAATTTGACAGCATTGCCGACCAGATTGAGAAGAACCTGCCGCAAGCGCGCGGCATCGCCCACGACTTGCGTTGGAACACGTTCGTCTACGAAGGAAGCGATCTCAATACCTTTTGCTTGCGCGCGTGGCGCCATCAGCTCGACCGCTTCTTCGACCATCGAAACCAGCGTGAAAGGGCGCGCTTCGAGATCAAGCTTGCCGGCTTCGATCTTCGAGAAATCGAGAATCTCTTCAATCAGCGATAACAACGTTTCGCCGGAGGTCTTTGCAGCCTTCGCATAGGTGAGCTGCTCCGGTGTGAGCGGCGTATCGAGCAGCAAATCCGCCATGCCAAGCATTCCGTTGAGCGGCGTGCGAATTTCGTGGCTGACCATCGCAAGGAAACGCGATTTGGCGCGGTTCGCGGTTTCGGCTTGGTCGCGAGCCAGCGAACGAGCGTGCTCGGCCTCCACACGACTGGTGACGTCGCGTCCAACGCCTTGATTCTCGCTGCCCGTTTCGCCGCGCACGGCAACTTCTCGCCAGGCGATCCACCGCGCGCTGCTGCCGCAAGCGATTTTCTGGTCGTAGACGCGAGTGCCGTCGCCCTGAACCACGACTGCCCCTTGCTCGAGAATGGGCAGTTCGACGATGGTTCCTATCAAGACTTCGCGTGGTTTGTTCGCGAGCGCGCAAAAAGCGTCATTCGCATATGTGACGCGGCCGGAGCTATCCCGGCGCACGATCACATCGCCTTGCGCTTCCAGCAAACTTCGAGCGCGCTCTTCCGCCTCGCGCAGCTCCCAATTGCGATCCGAGAGCTCATCGTTGTGCGTTTCGAGCGCACGAAGTTCTTTCATAGCCTGCCGCAGACGCAAATAGATAAAAACGATCACGCTGCACGCGGCCGCGAATAGCGCGCCGGCGGCGGCATAGCTTGTCAGGTCAAAGGCGGTATCTTGCATGCGGGTACCGGCGAAAAAGCTCAACGCAACTGCGATGGCCGCGCACGCAAAGACAATCGCGCGGCTAAGCGCCCCCGGGCGACCGCCTGTCGCTGCCTTCGTCGGTCGTTTTGTTGATGGTGGTTCGGGTCGCATGGCTCCGGTATGCCGGGTCCGCCTTCGATCAGTCGGCCATCCACGATAGGGACCATTTGGCGCCCCGAATCTTGCAATTTTATTCCTGATTAACCGAACTGCCGCCGTTCGCGCGAATATGGTAAATGCGACGTTAAGAGGCGTCAGTTGCGCCGGATTATGCAGCTCGCCGCAGGTCGTCGGCGAGCGCGCGATAGGACAAGGCTTCCGCAAGATGCACACGGCCGACCCGTTCGGCGGCGTCGAGATCGGCGAGTGTCCGTGCGACACGCAATATCCGATGATAGCCGCGCGCCGACAGACGCATTGATTCGGCAGCGTCGCGCAGGAGTGCCATACCCGCAGCGTCCGCTCGTGCGATCTCCTCCAGCGCTGACGCGCCCACCTGTGCATTCGTCCGCACATTATTCATGCCGAGAGCCGCGTAACGAGCAGTCTGCGCGTCGCGCGCGCGTGCGACACGGGCGGCCACCTCGCGGCTGCCCTCGGCCGGTGCGGGCAAAATCAAATCGGCAGCCGTCACCGCCGGAACCTCGATGTGTAAATCGATCCGGTCGAGCAATGGGCCGGACAACCGGCCCTGGTACTCGGCGGCACAGCGAATGTTGGCGCCGCGTTTACAGGTAAAGCCGGGGTCGCTGGCGCGTCCACACCGGCAAGGATTCATTGCTCCGACCAGCATGAACCGCGCCGGATAAGTGATGCGATGATTAGCGCGCGCGATCGCGACTTCGCCCGTTTCCAAAGGCTGGCGCAAAGAATCGAGGACCTGGCCGGAGAATTCCGCCAACTCATCGAGAAACAAAACGCCATTGTGAGATAGTGAGATTTCGCCGGGCCGCGCCCGCAAGCCGCCCCCGACTAAAGCCGGCATTGAAGCTGAATGATGCGGCGATCGGAACGGCCGCCGGTTGGTCAGTGCGCCGCCCTCGATTTCGCCGGCAACCGAGGCAATCATCGACACTTCCAGCAGCTCGGCCGGCGAAAGCGGCGGCAAGATCGTTGGTAATCGTGCAGCCAACATGGATTTGCCGGCGCCAGGTGGTCCGATCATGAGCAAGTTGTGTCCGCCGGCAGCCGCGACTTCGAGTGCGCGCTTGGCGCTTTCCTGACCCTTGATGTCGGCAAGGTCGAGTGGTACGCCGTCGCGCTCGCGGATTTTGGGCTGAGGGCGCGCAAGCATCTGCGTGCCTTTGAAATGGTTGGCGAGCTGGATCAGCGATTGCGCGGCGATAATTTCGATTTCGGGACTGGCCCACGCTGCTTCGGGTCCACACGCACTCGGACAGATCAGACCTTGGCCGCGTCCGTTTGCGCCGATGGCGGCAGGGAGTACGCCGGCGACCGCGGCGATGGAGCCATCGAGACCCAGCTCGCCGAGGACCGTGAAACTGTTCAAGGCGTCGTGCGGGATGGCGCCGATCGCCGCCATCAACCCGAGCGCTATTGGAAGGTCGTAGTGGCTGCCTTCTTTCGGAAGATCGGCGGGCGCGAGATTGACCGTGATACGTCGCGCCGGAAGTGCGAGACCTGATGCTACGAGGGCAGCGCGCACGCGCTCTTTCGCCTCAGACACCGCCTTATCGGGGAGCCCGACAATGTTGAACGCAGGCAACCCAGGCGCGACTTGTACCTGCACGTCGACCGCGCGGGCTTCGATGCCCTCGAATGCCACTGTGGCAACGCGTTCGACCATGTAACCGGACCCCCGTGCGATACTCGCAATAGTAGTATCCGAAGTCAGCAGGTTGTACAAGAACAATTCAAGAACGAAATTTAGGGGTGGCGGCTCAACGATATGATTGATCTGGGAGTTTTTGCCCTCGATCATAGTCTCTCGAAGCCGGAGGTTGCCCCCGATGATTAGCGTGCGCGCTCTCTTCCTAAGCCTATTGTTGGCGACGGGGGCACCACTGAGCTGGGCCCAAGAGCTCAGGCCATGGAAGCACGGAGTGATCGAGCCCAAAGGCGATGCCGGTTTCATGCTGATGGTCGGTCAGCGTGACTTTGCGTCGAAGCGCGGCCTGAAAATAGAGATCGTGCCGCTGAAAAATGGCGCCACCGCACACAAGGCATTGCTATCGGGAGAACTCGACAGCATCGAATCAAGTCCCGGCGCCACCATCCTTGCCGGTGCGCGCGGCGCCGACATCAAGATCGTCGGATGCGATTGGCCGGGTGTCCCGCACGGGCTGATGGTGAAATCGACGATCCGCAAGGTCGAGGATCTCAAAGGAAAAACAATTGCGGTCGCGGCGCCGGGATCGCTACCCAATCTGTTGATCAACGCCATACTCGAGCAACACAAAATCGCGGCTTCAGAAGTTCAATTCGCAAATCTAGGCGGCGACCTCGATCGTTTCAAAGCCGTTGTCGCCGGAGTTGCCGACGCCGGTATCGTCGCTGCGGAGTTCATGGCGGTCGCGCCCAAAGACGTGACCATGCTTGTTGCCGGAAACGAAGCGCTGCCGAATTATGTACGCCTTTGTTTGACCGTAACCGGAAAAACAATTTCTAATCGTCGTGCCGACGCCATCAATTTTGTCACCGCCGAAATCGAAGCACTGAAATTCGCGGTCACTCATCGCGACGAAACGATCAAGCTGACCGAAGACAGTATTCATTCTAAGCCCGATGATCCACGTCCGGCTTACGCCTATGACGACACACTCAAGCAGAAGGCAATTGATCCCGACGCGACACTGCCGCTCGACAAGCTGAACTGGATGCAAAATGAACTGGTGAAGGCGGGTAATCTGAAAGCGCCGATCGATCTCGCCACCATCGTCGATACGAGCATCCGTGACGAAGCGAAAAAACGCGCGGCGAAATAGTCAGATTTTAACGGACGCCATAATACCGGCGGGAAAAATTTCTTCCGGCGTGGCAAGGCGGTGGGCGATGCCCTGTTCGTGCGTGTAACGTAGAAACAGCTCGAGCGTCGGCCGGTTCACCTCGATGCCGTAAGGAAAAAGCTCTCCAAATGTTTGCTGCATGCGCTGCGCATAACTCGTCAGCCACGGCACGGGATAACGGGAGACAGCAGGATCGAGAATGCGCTCAAGACTACGGCGTTTTGATTCCTCGAACGCGTTATAGAGATTGCGCGCCACCCAGGCTTGACCGTCGAGGATCGACTTACGCATCGCAATAACGTGCATGATCGGGTAGACGCGGGTCTGCTCGTAATAACGTCGCTCCATTGCCTCGTAATCGGGGAACAAACGCACGACGTCGGGGTGTTTTTCACGAAATGAATTCGGCGGCCGCGCGATGATGACGCAATCGAGTTCGCCGGAAGCGATCATGCCGCTGAGTGTTTTCTCGGGTCTGCTGGTGAGTCGAACGCCTTTTGGCAGCGACAATTCGACCTTTTCGATCCGCCCGGCCTCGTTGGTGCCGGCCTGGATCCAATCGATGTCGGAAAGTCCGACGCTGCCCTCGTGCATCAGCCATCCGCGCATATAGACGGCGGCGGTGTGTGCCCATTCCGGAACGCCGACGCGCTTTCCGCGTAAATCCTTGGCGCTTTTGATGCCGGCTTTGCGGTTCACATAAAATGACGCAAAGCGAAACAAGCGCGAAGCGTAGACAGGCAGCCCGATGATATCGGAATCCGGACGCGTTACCTGCGCGGCGAATTTCGCGAAGGACAGCTCGGAGACCTCCCATTCTCTGTTAAAGGTGAAGCGCGAAAAAATCTCGTGATGGCCAAGCGTGAGCCAGTTCGCTTCGATGCCTTCCGCACGAACCAACCCCAGGCGAAAATCGCGGAAATGATCGTAGTCTGTGGTGGCGATGGTGAGAGCAACGCTCATGGTCTTAGCGCGTCTTCCGTTTTGCCTCGATCTTGTCCCAGATCAGCGCTGCCACGTCTGGCCCGCCAAGATTTTTAATCGCTCGAATTCCGGTGGGTGAGGTGACATTAATCTCCGTCAGATAGCCATCGATCACGTCGATGCCGACGAACAGCAATCCACGCTCCCGCAAGGCGGGGCCGATGCGTTTGCAGATTTCAGTTTCGCGCTTGGTCAGGTCCGTTGCCGCGGGTATGCCGCCACGTACCATATTCGAGCGCAGATCGTCGGGCGCCGGGATTCTGTTCACGGCGCCGGCAAATTCGCCATCCACAAGAATGATGCGTTTGTCGCCGTGTTTGATGTTGGGCAGAAATTTTTGCACCACCCATTGCTCACGAAAGGTGGTCGTGAACAGATCGTATAAAGAACCGAAATTCAGGTCTTCGCGCTCCAAACGAAATACCGCCTCGCCACCTTTGCCATAGAGCGGCTTCATCACGATATCGCCGTGCGCGGCGCGGAACGTTTTGATCTCGGCGAGGTCGCGCGTAATGAGCGTTGGCGGCATCAGGTCGGGAAATTCGGTGACGAAGACCTTTTCCGGTGCATTGCGCACATGCGCCGGGTCGTTGACCACCAGCGTCTTCGGATGAATGCGCTCCAAAAGGTGCGTGGTCGTGACATAGGCGAGATCGAAAGGTGGATCCTGCCGCAACAGCACCACGTCGAACTCCGTCAGCTCGATACGTCGCGGCTTGTCCAGCGTGAAGTGATCGCCGCCCTTGTCGCGCACGCTAAGCGACTCGATATGGGCGAACACGCGACCGTCAAGCAAAGCGAGCCGGTCAGGGGTGTAATAGGAAAGCTGGTGTCCGCGCTTTTGTGCTTCCAGCAGCAGGGCGAAAGTCGAGTCGCCCTTAATGTTGATCCGCTGGATCGGATCCATTTGCACTGCGATTTTGAGGCTCATGGCTACCTATAGACGAATAAAGCGTTAACACATTATCCGCACTATAGCCGCTTGGGCACGCATGTGGGACGGCCGGGGGGCCATTGGTGATTCTGCCAAAGCTTTCGATTGCTGCAAGGCTTTATGCGATCTTTGCATTGATGGCCGCCACCACAGTGGCGCTGTCGATGGTTTCGGTGTCGAATGCGCGCCACCATGCGACACTCACCGACGAATTCGAATCCGCCAATGCCGGCAGCTGGAATGTCGAGCGCATCAACGGCCTGATCTACGCGGCGGTCATGGAGACGCGTGGCATATATATGTCGGCCGACCGGGCCGAGGCCGCTAAGTACGCCGAATCGCTCGTCAAGGTCAGCGATCAGATCAGCGGCGTGATTGGCGATTGGCAACGCAGCGTACGTAACAGCGACGCCGTGGCATTCAGCCAATTCGCTGTTCGCATTAACGAATTTCAGGATTCGCTCTACGCGCTTGCGCCCGTCGCCACCCGGTCGGGGCCGCAGGCTGCCCGCGAATGGGCCGAAAAAAATCAACCTGCTGCGATCCGCGCTGCGCTCAGCAAAGACCTCGAGACCCTCAGCCAGCACTACACCGACACGGCCAGCCGAATTTACACACAGATCGACGAGGGGATCGATCACAGCGCCATGCTGCTGACGGTCCTGGCATGCATTGCGGTGGCGCTCGCGATCATCGGGGTCATGATCATTGCGCGCAGCGTGACAAAACCGATCGCCGATATCACGAGCATTACCCAAGCCGTTGCGGCGGGCGACAGCAGAATTGCTATTCCGTTCAGCGATCGTAAAGACGAAATCGGCGCATTGGCGCGTTCGATCGGCGTGTTCCAGAACGCTATGCGCAGCAACGAAGATCTCAATCGCACCGTCTTGAGTGATGCTGAGCTGCGTGCCCAGCGCCAACAGAAAATGACGAACGAGATCTCATCTTTCTCCGCCGAGGTCGAAGCAACGCTTGCCGAACTTGGCCGCATTTCCGATGAGATGCTTGCGGCCTCGTCGCAACTTAGCTCCGCCGCCGACAACGCCTCTAGCAAAACCGCGCGCGCGGAGGAAACGTCGGCCGAGGCATCATCCAATGTCCGCGACATCGCATCGGCCGCGGACGAGTTGTCGGCGTCGGTCAACGAGATCGACCGTCAAGTGGCGCAATCCAACGCGATTGCGACCAAGGCGGTTAACGAAGTCGAATCCACCAATCTCGCGGTCAAGGAGCTGGACGAGGCGGCTGCGCGCATCGGCGACGTCGTTAAGCTCATCACCGACATTGCCGAGCAAACAAATTTGCTCGCGCTCAACGCTACGATCGAAGCGGCGCGCGCCGGCGAGGCCGGCCGCGGGTTCGCTGTGGTGGCCGGCGAAGTGAAGGCATTGGCCGGGCAAACCAGCCGAGCCACCGAGGAAATCGGTGCGCAGATCGCCGGCATGCAACGTGCAACGCAGCGTTCGATCACGGCAATCACCGGTATCGAGCATACGATCCGTGAGATCGGTAACATCAGCAGTGCGATCGCCGCTGCTGTCACCGAACAGGGCGCGGCCACGCAGGAAATCGCCCGCGGCGTCGAGGTTGCGGCCGATCGCACTGCGGAGACCGCCACAGAGGTCAATCTCATGGGCGCCGCCACGCAAGATACGCGTTCAAGCGCCGCCGCGGTCAAGGCGGTCGCCGACGATCTTGGCAGCGTCGCCAACCGGATCCGCGCGCAAGTCGACCAGTTCTTTGAACGGCTGAGCGCGTAATACCTTAATTAGCGTCGAACGCGGCCGGGATGTGGTGCGGAATTTTTCCGGGCGCTACCAGAATCGCGTCAAATCGAATATCTCGGAATGTCTGGTCGGGGTTGGCAGCGAGCCAAACCTCCGCCGCGGCTGCAATGCGCCGGCGTTGCCGCTCGTTGACAGATTCGGCAGCTTCATCGAGCGTGGCGCGCGCTTTTACTTCTGCGAAGACCAAAAGCTGGCGCCGGCGCGCAACGATATCGATTTCGCCGAGTGGACTTCTCCAGCGTCGCGCCAAAATGCGAAATCCTTTCGCAATCAGGAAAGCAGCAGCACGGCTTTCGGCGGAGATGCCAACCCGAAACGCCGCCTGGCGCTCGGGACGCGGGGCAGCCTTCGCGGCGCGCGGCGGTTGATCACTTTGTGTCATCGGCATCCTTGGCGAGCGCGAGTGCGCGTTGATAGACCTCGCGCCGCGAGCGGCCGGTTGCAAACGAAACTTCACCGACGGCATCTTTGACCGAGACTCGCGCCAAAGCGCGCCGCAGGAGACGATCGACATCGTCGGCGCTTCCTTCGTCGCTCGCGGGCGGCGCGACCACGACTACAAACTCACCACGCGTTTCCGCTCCCCCTGCATAATCACGCGCCAGCAATTCAAGATCGCCACGCCTCACTTCTTCGTGCAACTTTGTAAGCTCGCGGCAGATCGCGGCCTCGCGCGGTCCAAGCGCAGCGGCAAGGTCGGCGGTCGTCGATGCAATCCGTGGCCCGCTTTCGAACAACACGAGCGTTGCGGGAATATTGGCAAGTGCCGCAATTCGCTTTTGCCGTGCGGCTTGTTTGGGGGGCAGGAAACCTTCGAAGAAAAATCGATCGGTCGGCAGGCCCGCCACCGACAAAGCAGTAAGGACAGCCGACGCTCCCGGAATTGCAATCACGGCGTAGCCGGCTTCGTGCGCCGCTCGCACCAGCTTGTAACCGGGATCCGAAATCAGCGGCGTGCCTGCGTCGGACACCAGCGCAACCGCGTGGCCATCCGCGAGGCGAGCGAGCAGCTTCGGCCGCGCTTCCGCGGCATTATGTTCGTGGTACGCCGTGAGCGGCGTCGCGATGCCGTAACGTTCGGTGAGCTTGCGGGTAACGCGAGTATCCTCACAAGCGATCACATCGACCCCTGCGAGCAGTTCCAGGGCGCGCAAGCTGATATCGCCCAAGTTCCCAATTGGCGTGGCGACGAGATATAGGCCCGGTACGGCTTTGGCAGCTTCAATCGCTGTGCCGAACGGGGCATACCGGCGGGGCCGTGCTGCGCTGTCATTCGCCATGGAGGGCACTCTAGACGGCCAATTATGACGCGTCATCGTCGGCGGATTCTTTCGGTCCTTCATGCGCTTAACTTTTGCGCGACAAAATCGGTGATACCGGTTACGACTGACACCGAATTGTCGCGCGGGGAGCGACTATGCCGGGGAAGTCGCGTGAGGAGGGGATATTGATGTGGGTGTGGCGCGACACGCGCACGGCTTTATCCGTTGCAGCGACAGCGCTTATCCTCGCGGCCTGCACGACCCAATTCGGTGGTGGAGCTCCGACTCTTTCCGAGCCGGGCGAACAGGTAACAACGGCACCCGTGGGCGAAGGGCAGGTCCGCGTTGGTCTCGTGTTGCCGTTATCCGCGCAAGGCAATGCGGGCGTGGCGGCGCTCTCGATGAAGAACGCGGCCGAAATGGCGCTCGCCGAGTTCAAGAGTCCGAACATTCAGCTGCTGGTGAAAGACGATGGCGGCACACCCCAAGGTGCGCAATCCGCCGCCCAGCAAGCGATTAATGAGGGTGCCGAAATCATCATCGGTCCGCTGTTTGCGCAATCGGTCAGTGCAGTCGGTCAGGTCGCGCGTTCGCGCAACATTCCGGTGATTGCATTCTCCACCGACGCCAGCGTTGCCGGGCGCGGCGTGTATCTGTTGAGCTTCTTGCCGGAGTCGGATGTTCGCCGGATCGTTGATTTCGCGATCTCGCGCGGCAAGCGCTCATTCGCGGCGCTATTGCCGGATAACGCTTACGGCACAGTCGTGGAGGCGGCATTCCAACAGGAAGTGTCCCGCCGTGGCGGCCGCGTCCTGGCGCTTGAAAAATATCCGGGCGATGCGAGTAAAATTGCTGACGCTGCGCGCCGCGTAGGGCAAGCCGCGAACCAGGTCGACAGCATCTTCATTCCCGACGGCGCCGATGCCGTGCCGCAAGTCGTACAAGCACTCACCGCCGCTGGTGTGAATCTCAAGCGTGAACAATTGCTCGGAACCGGACTATGGGATGACCCTCGCATCTTCTCGACCCCGGCTCTTGATGGAGGTTGGTACGCGGCGCCGGAATCGACGGGCTTCCGTAGTTTCTCAGGACGCTATCGCGCGCGTTATGGACAAGATCCGGTGCGCACTGCGACGCTCTCCTATGACGCAGTAGCGCTGGTCGCAGCGCTTGTGAAAACGCAGGGTCCGCAGCGTTTCAGTGAGGCGGTATTGACGAACGCATCGGGATTTGCGGGCATCGACGGCGTTTTCCGCTTTCGTCCTGATGGCCCGAATGAACGCGGCTTGGCCGTTCTGCGGGTAACGCCGTCAGGCGGCCAGGTCGTGAGCCCGGCACCGCATTCCTTTGCGCCGGGGACATAGTTGCTTCGTCATGGCCGGGCTCGTCCCTGCCATCCACGCTTTGCACCAGCTCAATAAGACGTAGATGCCCGGCACAAGGGCGGGCATGACGGTTGAAGACTACGCCGCCAAATCCGCGACGACCGCATCGAGCAGCGGGAATCCGCTCTGTGTTACGCGGAGACGACCATCGGCCGTCGTTTCCACGGCACCTTCGTCGCGCAAAATCGAAATCCGCTTCGAACTGAGCGAACGACCGGACAGCGCGCTGTAACGCTCGGGATCGATGCCTTCAGCGAGCCGCAAGCCCATTAGCAGGTATTCGTCGGCAGCTTCGCCCGGGGTGAGTTTCTCATCGGTGGTCAGGCCGGTGCCACTGTCTTCCACGCGCATCAACCAAGCTTCCGGTCTTTTCTCGGTGGCGGTCGCAACGCGCCGTCCATCGATTGTCAGCCGTCCGTGCGCGCCCGGTCCGACGCCCGCGTAATCGTGTCCGCGCCAGTAAACCAGATTGTGCCGGCATTCAGCGCCGGGCCGCGCATGATTGGATATCTCGTAAGCCGGCAATCCGGCACCGCCGCAGATGGTCTGCGTCATATCGTAGAGATCGCGCGCGAGGTCTTCGCCGGGAATGGCGATCTTGCCAGCCTTGTGCAGGCCGAAGAACGGTGTGTCCGGCTCGATGGTCAATTGATAGAGCGAAAGATGTTCCGCAGCTTCGGCGATCGCACGTTTTAATTCGGCGGCCCAAGCCTCGATCGTCTGGTGTGGCCGCGCGTAAATCAGGTCGAATGAATAACGATCAAAAATTGAGCGGGCGACCGCAACCGCGTCGAGGGCTTCTTGCGCAGTGTGCAGGCGGCCAAGTTCTTTCAGTGACGCGTCGTCGAGCGCTTGCACGCCGAGCGACACGCGATTGACGCCGGCGGCGCGAAAGCCCCGAAAGCGTGTAGCTTCGACGCTGGTTGGATTTGCTTCCAGCGTCACTTCGACATCCGGCGCAACGGTCCAATGTTTGGCGATGCAATCGAGGATCGCCTGCACCGACGAAGGCTGCATCAGCGATGGTGTGCCGCCGCCGAAGAAGATGCTCGACACTGTACGGCCTTGCGCACGAGCGGCGGTTGCGGCGATTTCAGTTTCATAGGCGCGAAGGAAACGCGCCTCGTCGACGCCGCCATGACGCACGTGACTGTTGAAGTCGCAATACGGGCACTTCGACAGGCAAAACGGCCAGTGCACGTAAACTGCGAATGGTGTTGTTAAACTCATGTTAAGCATCATAGGCCGCGCGGTGCGCGGCAGCTAGCGTATAAGTACTGTTGCCGGCGACAGTTGATTAAACTTGTAACGATCGGGAACAAGCTCAGGGCTTGGATAAACACGCCTCGGCCAGCTTCATGAACGCTCGCGCACGGTGTGACAAGCCTTGCCCTCGCGGTGGCAGTCCGTGCTTTTCCTCTGCGCTCATCTCGCCGAATGTTCGATCGAATCCGTCGGGACGGAAAAGCGGGTCGTAGCCAAAGCCTTTGTCACCACGCGGTGGCCAAGCAACGACACCGTCAATGCGTCCTTCAAATTCCTCGAGATGCCCGTCGGGCCAGGCAACACACAGCGCGGCGATGAAATGCGCGCCGCGTTGCTCAGGCGACGTCGCGCCGCGCTCGATCAGCAACGATTGAATGCGATTTATGGCGGCGCGGAAATCCTTGTCCGGGCCCGCCCAACGCGCGGAGTGAATGCCGGGCTCGCCATCGAGGGCATCGATGACTAGACCAGAATCATCGGCAAAGGCCGCGCTGCCGTTCGCGCGCGCCGCGGCGATTGCTTTAATGCGTGCATTGGCTGCGAAGGTTTTGCCGGTCTCCTCCGGCTCGGGCAGTCCGAGCTCGGCTGCTGACTGTGTGGCGATGCCATAGGGCGCGAGCAATTCGCGCATTTCAGTGAGCTTGCCCGGATTGTGGGTGGCGATAATAACCAGTTCTGTAAGTTTTCTGGCCATTGTTAGTCATGGCCGAGCTTGTCGCGGCCATCCACGCCTTTCTTTTATCAAGCGTTATAAGACGTGGATGTCCGCGACAAGCGCGGGCACGACAAGCCGGAATGCGGTGCTCTCGTTTATCCCACCGCGAGCTTTTGCAAGCCGACCAGTTTCTCGATGCCTTTGCGCGCAAGCGCGAGCAGCGCGCCGAATTGATCTTCACTGAACGGAGTTTTTTCGGCGGTCGCCTGGATTTCAACGATGTTTCCGGAGCCGGTCATGACGAAATTGGCATCGGTGTCGGCTTCCGAATCCTCGGCATAGTCGAGGTCGAGAACGGCCGTGCCCTTGCATACGCCGCAGGAAACCGCCGCGATGTGATCGCGCAAGACCTCGGCCTTGAACATGTCCCGCGCTTTCATCCAGTTGAGGCAATCGGCGAGCGCCACCCAGGCGCCGGTAATGGACGCGGTGCGGGTCCCGCCATCGGCCTGGATCACGTCGCAGTCGAGCGTGATTTGCCGCTCGCCCAGAGCGGGCAGATCCACGACCGAACGCAGGCTGCGGCCGATCAATCGCTGGATCTCCACCGTGCGGCCACCCTGTTTGCCGGCACTGGCCTCGCGTCGCGTGCGTTCGGAGGTCGCACGGGGCAACATACCGTATTCGGCCGTGACCCAGCCGCGCCCCTGACCCTTGAGCCAGGGCGGCAGCCGTTCTTCCAGACTGGCAGTGACCAGGACATGGGTATCGCCGAATTTCACAAAGCAGGAGCCCTCGGCGTATTTCACCACCCCGCGTTCCAACGAAACCGCGCGCAATTCGTCGACTTGTCGCTGGCTGGGCCGCATCGGGCGCGCTCCCTTGATATTGGCCGCACACCATAACGATACGTCCGGCTTGAACAAGACCGCCCTAATGGTCAATTGTGGGTTGGTTCTCCAGGAGTTGGGCTTTGGCCTCTCACGACATCCCGATCGGTGCGACACAGGTCAGTCTTGCCGCGCTCAACGAGCGCTCGCGCGAGATTTTCCGCCAGATCGTTGAGAGTTATCTCACGACCGGCGAACCTGTGGGCTCGCGCAATCTGTCGCGGATACTACCCATCACGCTGTCGCCCGCCTCGGTCCGCAATGTGATGTCGGACCTGGAACAGCTCGGTCTTATTTATGCGCCACACACCTCGGCGGGGCGATTGCCAACAGAAATCGGTCTGCGGTTTTTTGTCGACGCGCTCATGCAAGTCGGCGATCTCAGCGAACAGGATCAACGCTCGATCGAAGCGCAGGTGGCAGGAACGCAAAGCTCCAAGTCGATGGAAGCGGTGCTGACCGAAGCTTCACAGATGTTGTCGGGACTGACGCGCTCTGCCGGCGTCGTCCTCACCACAAAAAATAACGTGCGCCTCAAGCACGTTGAATTTGTGCGACTGGAGCCAGAGCGGGCGCTCGCGGTTCTCGTCGCGGAGGACGGGCAGGTCGAAAACCGCGTCCTGAATGTGCCGCCCGGGCTGCCGACGTCATCGCTGACCGAGGCCGGAAATTTCCTCAACTCGCGCATTCGCGGCAAGACGCTCGCTGATTTGCGCGGCGAGATTGAAAAAGCGGTGACCGAAGGCCAAGCCGAACTCGATCAGCTGACGCAAAAAGTTATCGCGGCCGGGCTTGCCAGCTGGTCAGGTGGAGAAAGCGAAGATCGCCAGTTGATTGTGCGCGGCCATGCCAATCTGCTGGAAGACCTCCATGCGCTCGACGATCTGGAACGCGTCCGTTCGTTATTCGATGCGCTGGAAACCAAGCGCGGAGTGATCGATCTGCTTGGCCGCGCCGAACGCGCCGACGGCGTACGCATCTTCATCGGCTCGGAGAACAAGCTGTTTTCGCTTTCGGGATCGTCCACCATCGTGGCACCCTATCGCGATAGCAAAGGCCGGATCGTCGGTGTGATCGGCGTGATTGGGCCCACCAGGCTCAATTATGCCCGCGTCATTCCAATGGTTGATTATACGGCGCGCGTGGTTAGCCGGTTACTCGCGCTATAAACGCTTGATTTTTGGCGCCGGAGCCCTGATATCCCGGGCATTCGGATATTGCTGAGGATGGATTGAGCACGATGACGGACCCGACCGCCCGCGACGCCGAAACTGTGGCTGACGAGACCGGTAATACGACGGCTCCGGAAGCCGTCGATCCCGTAGCCGAGGCCAAGCGCGAAGCCGCCGAATTCAAGGACAAGTTGCTACGTACGCTTGCAGAGATGGAGAACTTGCGCAAACGCACCGAGCGCGAAGTGCTCGATGCGCGGGTCTATGGCATTGCCGGGTTTGCGCGCGACGTACTGGCGGTTGCCGATAACATGCATCGTGCGCTGGAAGCGATTGGGTCCGAGTTGCGGGAAACCGCCGATGCCAAGGTGAAGGCGCTGATCGAAGGCGTCGAGCTCACCGAGCGTGAACTGCTGAAGACGCTGGAGAAAAACGGCGTGAAAAAATTCTCGCCGCTGGGCGAGAAATTCGATCCCAACGTCCATCAGGCGATGTACGAAGTTCCGGCATCCGACCAGCCGCCCGGTCAGGTCGCGCAGGTCATACAGGCCGGCTATATGATTGGCGATCGCGTGCTAAGGCCAGCGATGGTTGCAATCAGCAAATCCGCGCCAAAATCAAAAGCGACCGCGAACGATAATCCGCAGCCGGACGACGCGACCCGCTAGTTTTTCAATGCATATCGATGCCGTCGCGCACCGCACGGAACCGGTCGAACATTTGGTCCCATTTTTCTGCCGGGCTTACACCAATCACGCGCAAATAGCCTCCGGAGCCGAACCGTAGCCACTGCACCACCGACACCGGTTCACCGCTTGGCGCTCTCCCCTGGGCCCGGATTTCGTAACCCGCCGAACCGTTGACCCGCATCGGCTCCGAGGATTGCATTCTGAGGTCGCGCACCGGTGCGGTCGACAGCAAATCGCGTGCAAATAGACCGCGGTCGTTTGCTTCAGGTGGGGCGCCGCGGCCGACTGAAATAATCATGAAAGGCTGCGGCGCGTTCGGGTCGGCCGTTGTATCGGCAAGGATGGCTCCGCCTCCGGGCAATACCTGCATCACCCGAAAGCGGGACAAATCGCCGAGCTTGAAGGGCAAAAGACCGAGCTGTTCCTGGATAGGCGCCTGCCTGAAGACAACGCTCGCGAGCATTTTCCGAATGACGGCGTCCGAATAGATGGCAAGCGCGCTGTCCGGCACCTCCACATTGATTAGCATCGTGAGATTTTGCACGGATGCGCCGACCGCCTGCGCCAGCAGTGACCAGCGATGGAGACCGACACCATTTTGTTGCGCAATCCCGCTGATCAGAAAGCCGATGCCGCTCTCGAAGGGAAAGCTTTCCCGCTTCACCTCCTGAAGCTCCTGCTGGACCTTGTTGAAGGCCGCGGCTTCAAGCTCGGCATAGGCATTGGCCGGCAGGTCGAGGATGGCGACCGACACATTGCGGTCGAGGTCTTCAAAGCCCGGAAATCGCGGGCTCAGCTTCAATTCGGCGGGGGGCTCCAGGCCGATCCGCATACCGGTCGGAAAAACCGGCTCGGCACGGGCGAGGGGCGCGAGACCCGCCAATCCGGCCCAAGCTGCGAACAGGTAAACAAACATTCGTCGGCACATGGACACGGAGACTTTCCAATGAGTTGGGGTGGGTCTGCCTAACCGGCCTTGCATGGTGCGGCAATGGCCCGATAACCATTTGAGGCGGTCTAAAGCCGCCTCCTCGCGAATTCGTGAGCGGCTGGCTTGCAGGCACCCGGGGCCCTCCTATATGAGCCATAAGCCGTGAAAATGCGGCAAATCGCGTATCCAGGGGGCTGGATAGGGGGTCTGCGGATGAGCCGCCGACATTCCCACCCGGGCGCCAAGTGGCCCGGCCGGCCTGCCGCAATTGAGAGGAAGAACCATGGGCAAGGTCATCGGAATCGACCTCGGCACCACCAACTCGTGCGTCGCCGTCATGGATGGCAAGACGCCGAAAGTCATCGAGAACGCCGAAGGTATGCGTACGACACCTTCGATTGTCGCCTTCACCGACGACGGAGAGCGTCTCGTCGGCCAGCCGGCCAAGCGCCAGGCGGTCACCAATCCAGAAAAGACCATCTTCGCGGTCAAGCGCCTGATCGGACGGCGCTACGACGACCCGATGGTGGAGAAAGACAAAAAGCTCGTCCCCTACAAGATCAGCAAGGCCTCGAATGGCGATGCCTGGGTCGAGGAGGACGGCAAGCAATATTCGCCCTCGCAGATTTCTGCCTTCATTTTGCAAAAGATGAAGGAGACGGCGGAAGCCAATCTCGGGCAGAAGATCGAACAGGCTGTCATTACCGTTCCGGCCTATTTCAACGACGCGCAACGTCAGGCCACCAAGGACGCCGGCAAGATTGCCGGCCTCGAGGTGCTGCGCATTATCAACGAGCCGACCGCGGCCGCGCTCGCCTACGGTCTCGACAAGCAAAAGACCGGCACCATCGCGGTTTATGACCTCGGCGGCGGCACATTCGATATTTCAATTCTCGAGATCGGCGACGGCGTATTCGAGGTGAAGTCCACGAACGGCGATACGTTCCTGGGCGGCGAAGACTTCGACATGCGGCTCGTCAACTACCTCGCCGACGAATTCCAGAAAGAACAGGGCATCGATCTGCGCCGCGACAAGCTTGCGTTGCAGCGGCTCAAGGAATCGGCGGAGAAGGCCAAGATCGAGCTGTCGTCAACGACGCAAACCGAAATCAATCTGCCGTTCATTACGGCCGATGCATCGGGTCCCAAACATCTGACCATGAAGCTCACCCGCGCCAAGTTCGAGGCGCTGGTTGACGATCTCATCCAGAAGACCATTCAACCCTGCAAGCAGGCGATCAAGGATGCCGGCATTTCGGCCGCGCAGATCAATGAGGTCGTGCTGGTCGGCGGCATGACGCGCATGCCGAAAGTGCAGGAAGTCGTGAAGCAATTGTTCGGCAAGGAGCCGCACAAGGGCGTCAACCCGGATGAGGTGGTCGCCATCGGCGCTGCCATTCAGGCGGGCGTGTTGGCGGGCGACGTCAAGGACGTGTTGTTGCTCGACGTGACTCCCCTTTCGCTCGGCATCGAGACGCTGGGCGGTGTGTTCACGCGCATCATCGATCGCAACACAACGATCCCGACCAAGAAATCGCAAGTGTTCTCGACCGCAGAGGACAACCAGAATGCGGTCACGATTCGCGTGTTCCAGGGCGAACGCGAGATGGCGGCCGACAATAAAATGCTCGGCCAGTTCGATCTCGTGGGCATTCCGCCTGCGCCGCGCGGCGTGCCACAGGTCGAAGTCACTTTCGACATCGACGCGAACGGTATCGTCAACGTTCAGGCCAAGGACAAGGCCACCGGCAAAGAGCAGCAGATCCGCATTCAGGCTTCGGGCGGATTGTCCGAAACCGACATCGAAAAGATGGTCAAGGACGCTGAGGCTCACGCCGAAGATGACAAGAAGCGCAGAGCTGCTGTCGAGGCCAAAAACCACGCCGAAGCACTTGTGCATTCCACCGAGAAGGCGCTGTCCGAGCACGGCTCAAAGGTCGGCGATGCCGAGCGCACCGCGATCGAGAACGCCATTGCCGATCTCAAGGAAGCGCTCAAGGGCGACAACTCCGCGGTAATACAGGCGAAGACGAATGCGCTGGCGCAAGCTTCGATGAAAATGGGTGAGGCCATGTACAAACAGCAACAGGATGCGCAAGGCGCTGCTCCTGGCGCTGGCGAGGAAGGCTCAGCCGAGAAGAAAGAAGACGTGGTCGACGCGGAGTTTACCGAGGTCGACGACGACAAGAAAAAATCCGCCTGATCGCAGGGCGCGAGCCATGCGCAGGTCGTCCGTGAATGGTGTCACCCCCGGGTATCGCACCCGGGGGTGCATCTTTGCAGGGACCTTGGGTGGCCGAATCGAGTACGGCTATTCCCGCGCGGTGAATTAGGGCGGAATCCGAATGTCCAAGCGCGACTACTACGAAGTTCTGGGCGTTACCCGTACCTGCACGGAAATCGAGCTGAAGGCGGCATTCCGCAAGCTGGCCATGCAGCATCACCCGGATCGCAATCCCGGGGACAATGATTGCGAGCACCGGTTTAAGGAAATCAACGAGGCCTACGACGTGCTCAAGGACGGCGACAAGCGCGCCGCCTATGACCGCTTCGGCCACGCCGCGTTCGAACACGGCATGGGCGGCGGGGCGCATGGCTTCGGCGCCGATTTTGGTTCGACGTTCGCCGACATTTTTGAAGGTATTTTTGGGATGGGTTCGGCGCGCGGACGTGGCACAGGCCGCGAACGCGGCTCAGACCTGCGCTACAATATGGAAATCAGCCTCGACGAGGCTTTCACCGGCAAAACCGCACAAATCCGCATCCCGACGTCGGTGACGTGTGAGGTCTGCTCAGGCAGCGGCGCCAAGGCGGGCACCAAGCCAAAGCCATGCGCCAGTTGTGGCGGCGCCGGCAAAATCCGGCACGCGCAAGGCTTCTTTACGCTCGAGCGGACCTGTCCGACGTGCCATGGCCGTGGCCAGGTTATCGACGATCCCTGCAAGGTCTGCGGCGGCGGTGGCCGCGTGACACGGGAACGCACGCTATCGGTCAACATTCCCAGCGGCGTAGAGGATGGCACCCGTATACGACTGGCTGGCGAAGGCGAAGCCGGCTTGCGGGGCGGTACCACGGGCGACCTTTATATTTTTCTCGAAGTGGCGCCGCACGAATTCTTTCAGCGCGACGGGGCGGACCTGCATTGCCGGGTGCCAATCTCCATGATCAGCGCGGCTTTGGGCGGCGAATTCGAGGTGCCGGCCATCGATGGCAGCAAGGTCAAGGTCAAAGTCCCTCCTGGGACGCAGACGGGCCGCCGTTTCCGCCTGGGTGGAAAAGGAATGCCGGTCCTACGGGCGAAACAAACCGGCGACATGTACGTTCAAGTAGCGGTGGAAACGCCGCAAAACTTGACCAAACGCCAGCGCGATCTGCTGGCAGAGTTCGAAAAGCTCTCGTCTGAGGACACTCAGCCGGAATCCGCCGGTTTCTTCAGCCGAGTCAAAGAGTTTCTGGACGGGCTTGGAAGCCGTGGCAGCCAATCGGGGTAACCCACCTTGACCCCTCGCCTTGGTCACTATACCCGTGAGTGTTGCGGCGGGGCCCGCCGCGTGTACGCGTGAACCTCGCTGCAATGCCATCACATACATTTGCCCGCGTCGAAAAGAAGAGCCTGCGTCTCGACGATGAGATGCGGTTCATTCGCACGTGGTTCGAGAAGCCGATTTCGACCGGCGCGGTGATGCCGTCCAGCCGCGTGCTGGCGCGTGCCATGGCACGCTATGTCGATCCACAATCCACCGGGCCGGTGATCGAGCTCGGGCCGGGGACCGGCCCCGTAACCGAGGCGCTGGTTCGGCACGGTGTCGATCCCGCACGCTTGATCCTTGTCGAATTCGATCCCGATTTCTGTCGGCTGCTGCGCACACGGTATCCGGCGGCGACCGTCGTCCAGGGCGATGCGTATCGGCTCCGCCGGTTGCTTGAGACGTATGTCGATGAACCGGCTGCCGCCATCGTTTCGGGCCTGCCGCTCGTGACCAAGCCGCTGCGGACGCGGTTGCGTCTGATTTCAGATGCCATGTCGCTACTGGCGCAAGGTGCTCCGTTTGTGCAATTCACCTACGCGATGCTGCCACCTATTCCGAAAGAATTATCCGGGGTGCGGGCAGAAGCCTCGGAGCTGATCTGGATGAACCTGCCGCCTGCGCGCGTGTGGGTCTATCGCGGCCGCTAATCATTCTCGGTTTTGAGTATTTGCCGTGCCCGGCTTCGAGTTCGGGCATTTTCGTTTTTGCGCCATCAAATAATGAAGACGCCATGACGATCTCGCGGCCGGCATGATAAGGAAATAGAAATCTTGGAGTCGCTGATGCCCGCGCCCAAAATTCTCGTCCTTCCTGGATCGACACGGATCGGTTCGCATAACGTCAAGCTGGCGGCTTTGGCCGCGAAAGAATTAACGTTGCTCGACGTCGACGTGACGCGCATATCGCTTGCCGACTATCCGCTGCCGATCTACGAGGCCGATATCGAAGTGCGCGGGGCGCAACCGGCCAATGCGCTCAAATTGAAACAGATGATCATGGCGCATCAAGGTGTGTTCATCGCTAGCCCCGAATACAGCGCCTCGGTGACGCCGATCCTCAAGAATGCGATCGACTGGGTCTCGCGCGTGCGCGAGCGTGGCGATCCGACGTACGCTGCGTTCAAGGGGCGCGCGTTCGCGATCAGCTCTGCTTCGCCCGGCCGGATCGGCGGGCTGCGTTCGCTGATGGCGCTGCGGCAAATTCTTGAGCTTGGCTGCGGGGCGCTGGTGATTCCGGAACAGGTGACCATTCAGCGTGCTGAAAGCGCTTTCGACGACATGGACAATATCGCCGATGCGGGCATCGCCAGCCAGTTTCGCACGCAGCTCGAGCGGCTGGTGGAAATGGCGCGGCTGATGGCGCGAGGAGGATGATGGTGTTGGACGCGCGCGAACGGCTGATCGTGGCACTCGACGTACCGACTGTGAAGACGGCCGAGGCTATGGTAGCGCGGCTCGGTGACTCGGTCTGTTTCTACAAGATCGGTTACCAGCTGGCCTTTGCCGGTGGCTTGCCGTTCGCCGCCGATTTGATCGCGGCAGGAAAGCAGGTTTTTCTCGATCTCAAGCTGCACGACATTGGCAATACCGTGACCAAAGGTGTCGAAAGCGTCGCTCGGCTCGGCGCGACGTTTCTCACAGTGCATGCTTATCCGCAAACCATGAAAGCGGCTGTTGAGGGCAAACAGGGCTCGGCGTTGCGCATTCTCGCGGTCACCGTGCTCACGTCCTATGACGACGCCGATCTTGCGGCCGCGGGTTATGAGCTTACCGTGACGGAGCTTGCCGCGGCCCGCGCCGTGCAAGCCCGCGATACGGGGATCGATGGGCTCGTCTGTTCGGCTGAAGAGGCTGCGGCGCTACGCAAGATCGCCGGGCCAGACATGGTGCTGGTCACGCCCGGCATCAGGCCCGCGGGCAGCGCCACCGGCGACCAAAAACGCGTCATGTCCCCTGCGCGCGCCATCGCTTTCGGCGCCAACTATTTGGTGGTCGGTCGGCCGGTGGTGGAAGCCGGTGATCCAAAAGCTTCGGCGGACGCGATCGTCGCCGAGATCCAAGCAGCCGCAAAATAAAGGGGGGAATGGATGGCTAAAGGTTACTGGGTTGCCAATGTCGATGTTTCAAATCTCGACGCCTACAAGCAATATGTGACGGCTAATGCGGTTCCGTTCCACAAGCATGGCGCGCAATTTTTGACACGCGGCGGCAAATCGGAGTTGGTCGAAGGCAAGCTGCGCTCACGCGTTGTGGTCATAGAATTTCCCAGTTTTGAGGCCGCGCTGGCCTGCTATCGCTCGCCCGAATATGCCGCCGCCAAGAAGCTTCGCGAATCTGCATCGGTTGCGGATATCGTGGTTTTGGAGGGCTACGACGGCCCGCAGCCGTAGTGCCTTTTGGGTGTCGCCGCGCTATATCGGCGCCACGTTCCGGGAGTTGAACCTATGGCCGAAATGCGGCTTGTGATTGCTGGCGCGGGCGGGCGGATGGGCCGCACCTTGGTGAAGGCGATCGCCGACAGCAAGGACTTTGCGCTTGCGGGCGCGTTGGAAGATGCGCGTTCGCCGCTAATTGGCTGGGATTCCGGTACGCTGGCCGGGCTTCCGGAGAACGGCATTAAGCTTGTTGCGGATGCCGCTCCGCTGCTGGCGAAGGCCGATGGCATCATTGATTTTACCGCGCCGGTAGCCACTGTTGCGTTCGCCGCAGTCGCTGCGTCCGCGCGCAAGGTCCATATTATCGGCACGACCGGCTTGAGTGCGGCCGATGAGGCCAAGATCAAGGATGCCGCCAAGAGCGCTGTCATCGTCAAGTCCGGCAATATGAGCCTGGGTGTCAACTTGCTCGCGGCGCTCACCAAGCGCGTCGCCAAGACGCTCGACAAATCCTTCGACATCGAAATCCTGGAAATGCACCACAATCAGAAAGTCGACGCGCCGTCTGGCACGGCACTCATGCTCGGTCGCGCGGCGGCGGAAGGGCGCGGCATCGACCTCGATAGAAATTCGGTGCGGAGCCGGCACGGCAATACTGGCGCGCGTCATGCCGGCGATATCGGTTTTGCAAACTTGCGTGGCGGTACCGTGGTTGGCGAGCACAGCGTGATTTTTGCAGGGCCGGCGGAGCGCATCGAGCTCGCGCATAAGGCCGAGGACCGCATGATCTTCGCACGCGGCGCACTGCATGCAGCACTATGGGCGCGCAACCAAAAGCCGGGACTTTATTCGATGATGGACGTTCTTGGATTGAAGGACTTCTGAGGAATACCGATGACCGATCGTCTTCTCGTACTCGTGCGTCACGGCCAGAGCGACTGGAACCTGAAAAACCTTTTCACCGGCTGGCGCGACGTCGATCTGACCGATAAGGGCGTTGCTGAAGCACGCGAAGCCGGGCGTAAGCTCAAGGCGCAAGTAATAAAGTTTGACGTCGCTTTCACGTCGGAGCTCAAGCGTGCACAGCGGACGCTCGATCTGATGCTCACGGAATTGGGCCAGACGACGATTCCGGTATTCAAGAATCAAGCGCTCAATGAGCGCGATTACGGAGAACTCGTCGGCCTCAACAAAGATGACGCGCGCAAGAAATGGGGTGAAGAGCAAGTGCACCTCTGGCGTCGCTCATACGACGTAGCGCCGCCGGGTGGCGAAAGCCTGAAAGATACGCTCGCGCGTACGCTCCCGTATTATCTCACGGAGATTTTGCCCCGCGTCATGCGTGGCGAACATGTCCTGGTATCAGCGCACGGCAATTCGTTGCGTGCGCTGGTTATGGTGCTCGACAGGCATACGCCAGAGACGATCACCAAGCTTAATTTGGATACCGGCGTGCCAATGATTTACCGGCTCAATGCCGATTCGACCGTCGCGTCCAAGCTCGACCTCGCGGCCTAACTAAGTGGCGGCCATTCCCGCTTCCCAACCGAGCATCGCGCGTTTTCGTGTGATTCCCCAATGATAGCCGGTGAGATCGCCATCCTTGCCGATGACGCGATGACACGGCACCACGAAGCAAATCGGATTCTTGCCGACTGCGGCGCCAACAGCGCGCGCCGCCTTGGGTGAGCCGGTCTTCGCTGCAAGATCGGAATATGTAGTAAGCCCACCCATCGGAATGGTCAGCAGCTTTTCCCACACGCGCACTTCGAAATCTGTGCCGATCAAAACAACACGCAACGGCTGATCTTCGCGCCATAGCGCCGGATCGAAAATGCGCCGGGCAGTCGGGGCTGTTGCTGCGAAGTCTTCCACATAACGTGCTTTGGGCCACCGCGCCCGCATGTCTTTGAGGGCCGCACGTTCTTTGCCGGCGTCGGCGAGTGCGAGCCCCGCTAACCCGCGCGGCGTGGTCATCACCAGCGCCATGCCGAACGGGCAGGGATGATATCCGTACGAGATCGTCAGGCCCTCGCCGCCGGCTTTCCATTCGCCTGGCGACATAGCCTCGTGCGTGACAAATAAATCGTGTAGCCGGCCCGGTCCTGACAATCCGACTTCGTAGGCGGTATCCAGCACGCTTGCCGACGAACGAAGCAAATTTCGTGCATAGTTGAGCGTTAGCGCTTGCAGGAAAGCTTTTGGGGTCAGCCCGCACCAACGTCGAAACAAATGGTGCAGATCCGTGGAAGTGACGCCGGCAGCGCTCGCGATCGTCTCAATTTCCGGCTGCGACCGCCAGTTTCCGCGAATATGCGCGATGGCGCGACGCACGATGTCGTAGTCAGCAGCCGCTGTTGATAGCGGTGCGAATTCTGAGAAGCGATCGGTCAGGGCCGATTTTGTCAGGGTCATTGTCATACCGGCTATGTAACCCCGCTGTGTGCGGCCAACCACCCGATTTCTGTCTATTCGAACACGGTTCTTGTCGGCCCGCGCCGGGCTTCTCCCAGTGCGTTGCCGAGTTCCTTTGCAAAACTGGCCTTTTCGTCGGGGCCCAGAAAACTGGCGATGGCGACTTTTTTGCCGCGCGAAACCAAAAAAAGCCGGTCGATGCCGAACTCGTCGAGTTCGACCTTTTCGAGTTGCACCCAAAGGGGATTGAGCACCCACTCGCGCGCGCGGCCCAGATGACTCACCTTGCGGATCTTGAGTGAAGACGGCGTGACAACGACTTGTTCATAAGCTTCAGCGTGACGATAGTTGAGCCGGAATGCCAAGTAGAGCAACAACACATCGAGCCCGAAAAAACCGAACACCGGCCAGGCGCCAAGCAGCAGAAACAACAGGCCGGTAACGAAGCTGACGCCTCCGAACAGCAGCATCAGCACAAGAAAGCCCACGCGCCCCAGCGAGCGATGTGGTGTCAGCGTCGCCGAAAAGATGGTGGGTTCGAGAGCGTCAGCGTTGTCGGCCATCATCGTGACCAGTATACCGAAATCATGGCGAAAAAACCTGCCCGCAAGGCACCGGCTAAACTGCTCAGAGATAGGCCGCGCAAGGCGAAACGGACCAAGGTAAAGCCTTCACGTAAACGGGCAGCAGCGGATGCCGAAGCCGCCGCAGGCGCCTTGCCGCAATGGACAGCGGCGCAAATCGGGGAAGCGTTTCGGCGCTTCAAGGCCGCCAACCCAGAGCCCAAAGGCGAGCTTCAACACAGCAATCCATTCACACTGCTGGTCGCGGTGGTGCTCTCGGCCCAGGCAACCGACGCAGGCGTCAACAAGGCGACGCCTGCGCTGTTTGCGCTTGCTGACACGCCGGAGAAAATGGTGGCGCTCGGGGAGGATCGCGTCCGCGATTTGATCAAGACGATCGGCCTTTTTCGTACTAAGGCTAAAAATGTCGTCGCGCTGTCGCAGCGGCTCCTTGCCGAGCATGGAGGGCAAGTACCGCGCTCGCGCGACGCGCTGGAAGCGCTTCCCGGCGTTGGCCGCAAAACCGCGAATGTCGTCCTCAACATTGCATTCGGCGAACCGACAATTGCGGTCGATACTCATATTTTCCGTGTCGGAAACCGTACCGGGATGGCCGTCGGCAAGACTCCGTTTGAGGTCGAAACCAAACTGGAGGAAGTGGTGCCGACGCAATACAAGCGTCACGCGCACCATTGGCTTATTTTGCACGGACGTTACACTTGCGTCGCGCGCAAGCCGCTTTGCGAAAAATGCATCATCAGCGATTTGTGCCAGTGGCCGGGCAAGACGGTCGTCTGAAAGAATAAGAGACCGGGAGTGTGCGTATGGAAGGCTCTGCGATCGCAAAGACAAAAGAACTTCTCCGTCGTGACACGCATGAGATCCTGCGGCGGGCCGGGTTGCCTGCGAATGCCGCCGCTGCCTGGACTAAATTGCGGCCACGCGTAAAAAATACGTTCAAGAGGGATGCTTCGGCCGGAACAAAATTCTGGCGGCGCGGCACCGAGCTTCTTGCAAAACTGCCTGTAAAGCCGAAGAGGACGCCAGAGCAGCAAGTGGCGGCCGACGTCATTCTTTCGGATTGCCGCCGGGCTCGCGAAGAATTTCTCACGCGTCACGCCGAAACGGTCTATCGCAAGCTCACCAAAAATCTTTCGGAATTTCGCCGCGTCGACGAACTGTCGTACGCTGCCGCGAAAATAGTCCCCGGATTAGCTCCAACCCAAAAACAAGTCGACGCTGAAAGCGCGTTGATGCAGAGTGAGAAAGATGGCGTTGAGGTCGATCAGGGCATTTTCCTATCGCACGTGTTGGCTAAGACCGATATCGGCACGCATCTCTGCCATGCAATGCTGCTTCCAAGGTTTGAAGCTATCGAGCGTTCGGCGGAATTCATCAAGCGGAACGTCGTTGATTTCGGCCCCGCAAAAATTGAACGGCATGGGAGAGCGGCGGTCGTCACCATAAAAAATCCACGCTTTCTCAACGCCGAAGACAATGACACACTCGATGATAGCGAGACCGCCGCCGACATCGCGCTACTTGATCCGATGAGCGAGATTTGCGTGCTACGCGGCGATTTTGTCGATCATCCGAAATACAAAGGGCGTAAGATCTTTTCGAGCGGAATTAATCTTACTCACCTCTATCGCGGCAAAATTCCGTATCTCTGGTACATCCGTCGCGATATGGGCATCGTGAACAAGATGTTTCGCGGCCTTGCAATGAGCGGCGCGAGTCCGGATGAACTCTATGGCGGCACGCGCGAAAAGCCGTGGATCGCGGGTGTCGATGCGTTCGCAATCGGCGGCGGGTGTCAGTATCTGCTTGCCATGGACTACGTCGTTGCCGGCAGCGATGCCTACATGACGCTTCCTGCGCGCAAGGAAGGCATCATCCCCGGCGCCGCCAACTTGCGGCTGACGCGGTTCGTCGGCGCTCGCGCGGCGCGTCAGGCGATCTTGATGGGCCGTCGTTTTGAGTGCGATAGCCCCGAGGGCCGCATGATCTGCGACCTGATCGTGCCGCCGGACCAAATGGAACAGGCGATTGCCCGCGTCGTCGATGATTTTACCGGTTCGGGTGTGGTCAGTGCCGCCGGCAATCGGCGTGCATTCCGTGTCGGCGAAGAACCACTCGACATGTTCCGTCGGTACATGGCGGTCTATTGTCGCGAGCAGGCCTATTGCCATTTTAGCCGGGCTCTGATTGCAAATCTGGAAAAGCACTGGAATGCCGCGCAGCGAAAAATCTGACGCAACAAGTGCTCGGAGGTCGTATGCCGCGTCTTCAACTTAAGGGCGTTAATCTCACACCGCGCAGAGAGAATTTCGACGCGATCGAAATCGCCTCCCGCGACGAAATTGCCGCACTTCAACTTAAACGGCTGAAATCGACGCTCAAGCACGCCTACAGCAACGTCGCGCATTACAAGAAGGCGTTCGAAAAGGCAGGTGTGCATCCTGATGATCTGAAATCACTGGATGATCTGCGAAAATTTCCTTTCACGACAAAAGGCGATCTGCGCACCCACTACCCGTTCGGCATGTTCGCCATACCGCGAGAGCAGGTACTCCGTGTCCATGCCTCGTCCGGCACCACCGGAAAGCCGACTGTTGTCGGCTACAGCCGGCGCGATCTCGAGATCTGGGCCGAGCTGATGGCGCGCTCTATGCGGGCGGCGGGCTGCCAACCCGGCATGTTGGTGCAGAACTCCTACGGCTATGGACTTTTTACCGGTGGCATCGGCTTCCATTACGGCGCTGAGCGGCTCGGCATGACCGTCGTCCCCGTGTCCGGCGGCATGACCGAACGACAAGTGCGGCTGATTTTGGATTTCAAGCCAGACGTTATTTTCGTGACGCCCAGCTACATTCTGGCGATTCTTGATGAATTTCATGCTCAGGGCGTCGATCCGCGGCAATGTTCGCTCAAGATCGCCATGTGCGGCGCGGAGCCCTGGACCAATTCCATGCGTACGGAAATCGAAGATGCTTTCGACCTGCATGCCATCGACAATTACGGGCTGTCCGAGATCATCGGACCTGGCGTCTCCTGCGAGTGCATCGAAAGCAAAGACGGGCCCCATATTTGGGAAGACCATTTTTATCCGGAAGTGATCGATCCGGTGACTGGCAACGTCGTGGCGGATGGCGAGGTCGGCGAGTTGGTTTTTACAACGTTGAGCAAAGAAGCGATGCCGATCGTGCGCTATCGCACGCGAGACCTTTCGCGCTTGTTGCCAGGCACGGCGCGTTCAATGCGCAGAATGGAGAAAGTCGCCGGGCGATCCGACGACATGATGATTGTGCGGGGCGTCAACGTATTCCCAAGCCAGATTGAGGAGATCATCCTGAAAGACGAGCGGCTGGCGCCCCATTTCGTCATCGAGCTGCGCCGCGTCGATCGGCTCGATGAAATTACAGTGGTCGTCGAATCGCGTCCGGACGCTGACGATGGGATTTTCGCCGCCTGCGACCGCGAGCTCGCTCATCACATCAAGGAATTGATTGGCGTGACCGCAGCGGTGCGGACGGTCAAACCCGGCACCGTCGAGCGTTCCCTCGGCAAAGCCAAGCGGGTGATCGATATGCGCTCGAAGAGCTGACGTTCAGCGTGGCGCTTCGATCACCTGAAACCGAGAATCTGACAATTTCTTGTGAATGTGCACCATGAACGCCATAGCGAAAACCGGCGTTGCGAAATTGAGAATCGGTATCGATACGAATACGGCCACGATCAACCCCGCCAGGAAAACATAGATCGCGTTGGCCTTTCGCATGGCCTTTGCCTCATCGGGCGGACGGAACCGCATCGCGGCGAGTTCGAAATACTCACGGCTGAGCAGGTAGGCGTTCGCCAGAAACAGGACAATCACGCCAAGGCCGGCGAACAGGACGAACGGCAGGGCACAGAGATAGACGAGCAGCGCCAGCGCGGCGAATTTCAGGCCTTCGATCAGTGCGAGGAAAAACGGGAGTGCGCGGCCCGGCGGCTCGGCCGGGTAGAACTCGCGTTCAACCACGTCGGCGATCTCGTCGACAAAAAAACTACCGACAAATGCGGCCACCGCCGGCATCAGGAACAGCGCGCCTGTGATGATGCCCAGACCCGCCATGATCGACAGCACCCAGGCGAGCGCGGACCAGACAGCGTGGGGCGCGACGCCGGTAGTTTGCTCGGCCCAATTGGCGCCGGTTTCCGCCCACGCAGACAGCAAACGCTGCAGAAAAATGCCGATAAGCGCGATGAGAATCAGGGCGAGGCCGACGGCCTTGAGCAACACATGCCGCAAGGCCGGGGTGAACATCTGCGAAAGTGCTTTGGTGGCGGCGTCAATCATGCCGGCACAATTAAGCTGTGCCGCGACGCAGGGCAAGACCGGCTATGCGACCGGTGAAAGCGTGTCGTCGTCTGCCGGAACCAGCGCGATCATTTCGTCCGCATCAGCAGCTGGCAGGTCCGCCCAGGCCATCGCCTTGTAGTCGAAACCACGGACGAGCGTCGGTTTCACGACCTCGAAGTATGGGGAGATATCAAAGTCGCGCGGCGCATAGAGCGAAGAATGCCGAATCTCCAGAATCTCCTGGCGCGCCGCTTCGCTATCAAGCCGTGTGACCTTCGGCAGGATCGGATAGCGTACCGTTTCGAATGCCTGAGCGATCAGTGCAGAGCAGATGATGCGCGTCGGATGGCCCGACCCGAGCGAGATCATGCGTCGGCGCCAGCGTTGCGGCACGGGAAGCGGAAGCAGATAGCGCAAAAGGTCGATTACGTTCTTGAGGTCGTAGTCGAAGCCGATGCGTTCGGCAGCATAGGCGCACACGCGCGCGCGATCGTCATCGTCGAGTTTGGTCGGACGGCAGATGCGGGTGTGAAAGCGCGCGTACTTTGATAGTGGTGCCGCTACGACGCCGTGTCCGATATTGGCTTCCACCAGCACGAGCGGTTCGCCGTCGGCGGTTTCACGGTCGCCAATCGGTCCGACATAAAGCGCCGCATGCGACCAGGTGGATTGCGTGAGATATTTGATGACGCCGGAAATGTGGTTGTTGCCTTCAACCAGTAAGACGTCGCCGGGCTGCAAGGTCGCGCGTAAAGCGTCGGGATCGGACGGCGTGAACGGCTCGTAGCCCTGCGCCGGCTTCTCCAGATAGTGGGCTAAAAAGCGCCCAGCCCCATCGACCATCCAACTCATGACCAACCCTTTGGCACCAATTCTTGGCGCGCAAGGCGTTCCCCCGGCGGTACGTTCGTGTTCCCGCCACGCCTCCAATCAGCGAATTTAGTGAGAAGTCATTGCAATTTGGTTCATTGTTCCCACGGGTTGCAGGCCGTCCGTCGGTGCTACGAATCGTTAGCCATAAAATTTGCTGCTCGACACGCATTCGGGCATTCTGTCGGCTCATCCAGCAAGAATTTGGATACCATGTCGGGGGTTAGCCGACGCTCGTTTCTCACCGCATCCGCGGCCGTTGTCGCGGCGCCCGCACTCGTGCGCGCCCAGACTGCAACGGATGTCGATGTGGCAATTGTCGGCGCAGGTGCTGCGGGCATCTCCGCCGCGCGTCGAGTCGCCGCCGCTAATCGCCGCTTCGTGCTGCTGGAGGCGACCAATCGTATCGGCGGCCGTTGCGTGACAGATACCGCGATATTTGGCACGCCCTTCGATTTTGGCGCGCATTGGATTCACCGAACTGACGGAAATTTGCTCGGTGGAGCCGCCGCGAATAGTGGACTCGATATTTATGCAGCGCCGCGCGGACAAGTGGTCCGCATCGGTCCGCGCAATGCCCGCGATTCAGAACTCGAAGTCCTGCTCAGCGCACTTGTGCGTTCGCGGCGCGCGATAGTCGAAGCCGGCCGGGGCAGAGCTGACAGTCCGGCGTTGCAGGTGCTGCCAGGCGATTTAGGTGTCTGGCGCGGGACGACCGAATTCATGCTTGGACCATATGCCTGCGGCAAAGATCTCGCGTCGGTATCGGCTGGCGATCTCGCACGCGTGCCCGAGCATGAGAACGACGCGTTTTGCCGGCAGGGCTATGGTGCGCTGCTGGCGAAGCTCGCCGCCGGTCTGCCGGTGCGGCTCTCAACGCCTGTCACGCGTATGGACTGGGATCGAAGCAGCGTCGATATCGTTACCGCCAAGGGGATCTTGCGGGCACGAACGGCTATCGTAACTGTTTCCACCAATGTGCTTCGTTCTGGCAAAATCGAATTCAAACCCGAATTGCCCAAACGCCAGCTCGATGCCGCTGCCGCTCTCTCGCTTGGAAGTTATGATCACATCGCGCTCGACATGCCGGGCAATCCGCTCACACTTCAGCGCGATGATTTGGTATTCGAGCAATCTGCGAGCCCACGTACGGCGGCTTTACTCGCCAATGTTTCCGGCAGCAGCCTGCATCTGGTCGAGGTTGCGGGGGATTTCGGCCGCGAGTTGTCCGCGAAAGGTCAGGCCGCAATGATTGAGTTCGCGCACGATTGGATGGCATCGTTGTTTGGAACGGGCGTGAAAAAGGCCATCAAGCGGAGTTATGCCACGCGCTGGAACGAGGAGCCGTTCGCTCTGGGCGCACTGTCGGCCGCTGCGCCAGGCGCTGCCGATGCGCGGAAGATTCTGGCAGAACCGCTCGGCGGACGTATCTGGCTGGCGGGCGAAGCGCTTCACGAAACGCAATGGGCCACCGTCAACGGTGCATGGGAGTCGGGCCAACGCGCGGCAGACGCGGCATTGCGGCAGACTGGTACGCTGAGGAGGCCGGAAGACGATAAGCCGGCGCGCGGTGCTAAGCAGCGGCGCGGCCGGTGAGGAGACAACAATTGATGGCGGCACGGCCGAGAGCTCTCATCGCCTGGTCAAGTGGCAAGGACAGCGCCTGGGCATTGCTTGAAACACGCCGCGCGGGCGATTTCGACATCGTGGGCGCTTTGACCACAGTGACCGATACATTTGGCCGCGTCAGCATGCACGGCGTTCGCGAGGCGCTCCTGCATGCGCAACTCGAAGCCGCCGGATTGCCGGCAATCGTGGTTCACATTCCTTTTCCGTGTTCAAACGAGATCTACGAACAAAAAATGGCGACTGCGATTAACGAGGCCAAATCCTCCGGCGTCACGCACGTGATCTTTGGCGATCTGTTCCTGGAGGATGTACGGGCCTATCGCGAGCGGCAACTTGCGGATACCGGCATCTCGCCGGTTTTTCCGGTGTGGGGCCGGCCGACCCTAGCGCTCGCTCGTGAAATGATCGACGCCGGCGTGCAGGCACATCTGTCCACGGTGGATCTGCGGAAAATGCCGGCCACTTTCGCGGGCAGGCGCTTCGATGACGCGCTGCTCGATATGTTGCCGGAGGGCACTGACCCCTGCGGCGAGAATGGTGAATTTCACTCGTTTGTGTCGGCTGGGCCAATGCTGTCGCGCAAAATTGCGATCAAAGTCGGCGACACCGTTGAGCGCGACGGATTTGCCTACGCGGATTTGTTGCCGGCCTAAGCCCGCAGCACGCCGCCGGTGCGCTTTGTCACTTCGGCGACGATCTTTCCGGACAGTGCTTCGATCTCCGCATCGGTCATCGTTTTTTCGCGCGGCTGCATCGTGATTGCGATGGCAATCGATTTCTTTCCCGGCTCGATGCCTTTGCCCTCATAGACGTCGAAGATGACGACATTGCTGATCAGTTTTCTATCGACGTTCTGCGCGGCCCGAACGATATCGGCGGCCTTCACGGCGCTGTCGACGACGAAAGCGAAGTCACGTTCGACCGGCTGGAATGGCGACAACTCCAGGAGGGGTTTCGCGCGTGTGGGCCGCGCTTTCGGCTCGGGTATTTTCTCCAGGATCGTCTCAAATCCGACCAGCGGCCCTTCGGCCTTCAGTCCGGCGATCGTGCGCGGATGCAATTCGCCAAAATGACCCAGGATATTTTGCGGACCAATCTGGATTGTGCCGCTACGGCCGGGGTGCAACCAAGGTGGCCCGCCGGGTACGACTTGCAGTGCTTGCATCGGGGCGCCGGCGGCCGCCAGCACCGCGAAAGCATCGGCCTTGGCATCAAAAACGTCAACGGATTGGGCCTTATTTGACCAAAAACGGCCGCTGCCGGAGGCCTGTGCCAGCGCACGGCGCAGTCCGCTGGCGGCGGTGAACTGATCTTCCGGTTTGTCACCCGTGAAGATCTGACCAACTTCGAACATGGCGGTATTCGGAAAACCACGGTCGGCGTTGCGTTGCGACGCCATCACCAGGCCCGGTATGAGGCTTGGCCGCATGTCGGACAATTCGGCCGCGATGGGATTGGCGAGCGAGAGCTCAGCTTTGCCACCGCCGAATAGTTCGGCCTCGCGCTTGGATACGAACGACCAGGTCACGGCCTCGACCAGCCCACGTGTAGCAAGGGCACGTTTGGCTTTACGGGTGCGATTCTGAATCGCGGTGAGCACGGGTTTGCGTGCATACTCCCCGCGTGCGAAAGGCGTCGACGGCACGCGGTCGACGCCGACGATGCGCACAAGTTCTTCGACAATATCGGCGCGGCCATGCACGTCCGGGCGCCACGACGGTACTGCCACCTTGACGCGTTCAGCCTGGCCGGCTGCGAAAAATCCGAGCTTGTCCAGCACGCGGCGTGCGTCGACGAGCGACAATTTCAGGCCGGCGAGCCGCGTCAACTCGCTCAGCGGAAAGTCGATGATCTTTTCTTTCGGCGTCGGATCGCCTGCGACAACGATTTCTGACGGTTCTCCGCCGCAATGGTCGAGGACCATTTGCGTCGCAAGCTCGAGGCCAGGCAGCATAAAGTTTGGATCAACACCCCGCTCGAAGCGATAGCGCGCGTCAGAATTGATACCAAGCTTCCGCCCGGTTTGCGCGATGTTAAGTTCGTCCCACAGTGCTGACTCGATCAACACATCAGTCGTCGTCTCGGAACAACCGGTTGCCTCGCCGCCCATAATGCCGGCGAGCGACTCGACGCCCTTTTCATCGGCGATGACGCAGATGGCTTCGTCGAGTGTGTAGGTCTTGCCATCGAGCGCGACCAACGTCTCACCATTGTTCGCGCGGCGCACCGACAGATTGCCATGCACCTTGGCGGCATCGAAAACGTGCAACGGACGGCCGCGGTCGAACGTGATGAAGTTTGTGATGTCGACCAGCGCATTGATCGGCCGCAATCCGATAGCTGTGAGCCTTTTTTGCAGCCAATCCGGCGATGGACCGTTCTTGACGCCCTTCACAAGGCGGAGACCGAAGGCCGGGCACAGCGACGGTGTTTTTCCGAAATCGAGCGTCACCTTGACCGGGCAGGGGAACGCCCCCTTCACCGGCTTTGGGATCTTGTTTTTGTAAGTACCGATCGTCGTTGCGCCGAGGTCGCGCGCGATGCCGGAAACACCGGTACAGTCGGGCCGGTTGGGCGTGAGATTGATCTCGATCACGGGATCGCTGACGCCCGCCCATTCAACATAAGATTTTCCAACGGGGGCATCGGCGGGCAATTCGATGATGCCATCATGGTCGTCGGAGATCATCAACTCCGCGGCCGAACACAGCATCCCGCGGCTTTCAACGCCGCGGATGGTGCCGACACCGAGGGTGATATTCTTGCCGGGAATGAATGTGCCGGGCGCAGAGAATACGCCCTTCATTCCAGCACGCGCATTGGGCGCGCCACAGACGACCTGAATCGGCTTGCCGTCGCCGACATCCACCATGCAAACACGCAGGCGGTCGGCATTGGGGTGTTTCTCTGCGGAAATAACCGACGCGATGACAAATGGCTTGAGCAGGCTTGCCTTGTCTTCGACGTTCTCGACCTCGAGCCCGATCATGGTGAGCTTGTCGACGATTTCCGGCAGGGGTTCGTCGGTTTCGAGATGGTCCTTCAGCCAGGGCAGAGTGAATTTCATGCCTACTACTCCGGCGTCCAGAAATAGAGAACCGGCAAAAGCAAGAACACCACTATGGTGAAGACAATCGCGGCACGGATGCAGAAGGCATACAGCTCGGCGCGAATAATTAGTTCGCGATGGATAACGTCATGAATGCGATCGCCGGCGTTATTAATCTCATGCGCACCAAACACCGACAAACAACGCAGGCATCCGAGTGCGATCAGCAAGTAGATACTCATTTCCGCTACGACAATTCCAACTTCCACACGGTTGTCCGCGACGAGCGGGGCGATCAATCCAAGGCCGGCGATCATCATGGAAGTATGCGTGAGGAGGCCGGTCGCCTTTAGATCGATCGACCCGAGCGTGCGCGTTACCTCGGCTGACATCGCTTTGTCGCGCTTGCGCAAGCTAGCTTCATAGTTGGCTATTTTGCGTGCGTCCCAGCCACGTGTAATAAGCGCAAAAAAAGCACGGTCGAGAGTCGAACGTTCTGGGCTGTTTGCGTTCATGGACTGAGGCCCCCCGCGAGCGTCGGAAAATCGAGCGGCCGGAAGCCATAATGCGCGAGCCAGCGCACGTCCGCTTCAAAAAACGCGCGCAAGTCGTGCATGCCGTATTTGAGCATGGCGATACGGTCGATCCCCATGCCCCAGGCAAAGCCCTGGTATTCGTCCGGATCGAGGCCGCAACTGCGCAGCACATTCGGGTGCACCATGCCGCAACCCAATATTTCCAGCCAATCCTCGCCTTCCCCGAAACGGATTTCGCCTTTATCGCGCTTGCATTGGATGTCGACTTCAAGCGACGGCTCGGTGAACGGGAAGTA
Source organism: uncultured Alphaproteobacteria bacterium (assembly GCA_963722125.1). GTDB lineage: Bacteria > Pseudomonadota > Alphaproteobacteria > Rhizobiales > Xanthobacteraceae > Pseudolabrys. The sequence goes on from CAVRJW010000006.1 coordinate 307,289, forward strand.
CGAGGGACGAAAACGCATCTTCACGCTGTCGACCTCGAAGAATGCTTTGCAGAACTCTTCGAGAATCCATTTCAAATGACCGAGGTGCGAGCCTTTATCGATCACCAGGCCTTCGACCTGATGGAACATCGGTGTGTGAGTCTGGTCCGAGTTGCTTCGATAAGTCCGTCCGGGACAGATCACGCGGATTGGCGGCTTTTTGCTGAGCATCGTGCGCACCTGCACCGGTGAGGTGTGCGTGCGCAGGAGCAGGCGAGACCCATCGGCCTTCGGCGGAAAATAAAACGTGTCGTGCATTTCGCGTGCCGGATGACCTTCCGGAAAATTTAATTTTGTAAAATTGTAATCGTCGGTCTCGATGTCGGGGCCTTCGGCGACCGCAAACCCCATATCGGCAAAGATCGCGGTCAGCTCGTCAGTCACCTGAGTGATCGGGTGGACGCGGCCAACTTCGGCCGGAGTTTCGCGCACCGGCAGGGTGACATCGACGCTTTCAGTGTTGAGTCTCGCGTCTAGCGTCGCGGTCGCTAACGTGTCCTTTGCTGCTGTGATGGCAGCGGTGATGCGGTCTTTCAAGCCGTTGATTGCAGGACCTCGCTGCTTGCGCTCGTCCGCCGTCATGGTGCCGAGCGTCTTAAGCAGCGCTGACACCGAGCCGCTCTTGCCGAGCGCCGCAACGCGGACGGCTTCGATCGCCGCCTCGTCCTTGGCTGAAGCGACGGCGGCAAGTAATTCTTTTTCGAGTTGCGTGATGTCGGTCATGTGTCCCAGCAAGTAGCGTTCTAGCTGGTCATGGCCGGGCTTGTCCCGACCATCCACGTCTTGCCTGCGAGAAGAAAGGCGTGGATGCCCGCCATAAAGGCGGGCATGACGACCTCAAAACTTTACGCCGGCGATGCGGCCTTGGCCTTTTCCACGATCGCCTGGAATGCTGTGGGCTCGTGAATCGCGAGATCCGACAGAACCTTGCGGTCGACCGTCACACCGGCCTTGGCAAGCCCGGCAATAAATCGGCTGTAGTTAAGCCCGAAGGGCCGCACGGCGGCATTCAGGCGCTGGATCCACAGCGCGCGGAATGTGCGCTTGCGACGCTTGCGGTCGCGGAATGCGTACTGGTTCGCCTTTTCGACTGCCTGCTTGGCAATGCGGATCGTATTTTTGCGCCGGCCGTAATAACCCTTGGCGGCCTTGAGAACCTTCTTGTGTTTGGCGTGTGACGTGACACCACGTTTGACGCGGGCCATGGAAAATCTCCTTGCAGTACGTGCGAGTAATTGACGAAGACGGCCGTGTTTAAGCGGCCATGGAAAACCGGTTAGCCGTTCGGCAACCAGTATTTCTTGATGTTGTCGCCGTCGGATTTGAACAGCACGTTTGTGCCGCGATGCTCGCGGATCTGTTTGGTGGTCCGCTTGATCATCCCGTGGCGTTTGCCGGACTGCTGGTATTTCACCTTGCCCTGGGCGGTGATCTTGAAGCGCTTTTTGGCGCCCGACTTGGTCTTCAACTTGGGCATTTGGCTCTCCTCATCGGCGCGCAGCGGGCAAGCCCGCACGGCCAGAATGTGCTCATAAGGCAAATTGGCCCTGGAGCGTTGTGCTCGGGATTGAGCGTTGATCGCCGCCACGGCAGCCCTTACCGGCCGGGCGACGATGGGCGGCGTTATGGCAGAGGCGGTTGCGCCATGCAACCACCCGCCGCCGGAACGCTAAATGAGGCTAAAATGCTGACGCGCCACCGAAATTTGGGGTGGCGCGTTTGGCCGGCATGCGTTGTGCCCCTGAGGGCGTCAGCGCGGCGCCAGTAACATGACCATCTGGCGGCCTTCGAAGCGGGGCTCCAACTCAACTTTCGAGATCTTCTCGGTGTCTTCTTTCACGCGCTGCAGCAATTTATAGCCGAGCTCCTGGTGCGCCATTTCGCGGCCGCGGAAGCGCAAGGTGATCTTGACCTTGTCGCCTTCCTCGAAGAAGCGCTTCATCGAGCGCATCTTCACCTGATAGTCGTGGTCGTCGATCATCGGCCGGAGCTTGATCTCCTTGATCTCGACGACTTTCTGTTTCTTGCGGGCTTCGGCCGCCTTCTTCTGCGCCTGGAATTTGTATTTGCCGTAATCCAGGATCTTACAGACGGGTGGCGTCGAGTTGGGGGCGATTTCGACGAGGTCGAGGCCGGCGGCCTGCGCCATGTCGATCGCGGCTTGGATCGGTGTGGGACCGTGGTTGTGACCACTGGCATCAATTAGTTGGACCTCGCGGACGCGGATCTCCTCGTTAATGCGCGGGCCGTCCTTTTGGACGGGCAGCGCGGACTTCATCGGACGACGAATGGCTATATTCTCCTCGTACTGTTGCAACGGTCCTTTGGCGCTAAAGACGCCTCAAGAATAGCGAAAGATTGGTAGAAACGGTGAAGAAGTCAACGCAGTTCCGTCACGAATATCGAAAATGGGATCGGAATCGGCGGTCAAAGTGTTCAAATTACCCTGATTTTGTCTTGCTTTGGTTTGGTCCGGCCGTGGCGGAGTGGCCGTCGATCCCGCCGTACACTTGCAGCGTCTGGTCGGCAACGATCTCGGTATTGAAATGGCCGGCCACCCATTCGCGGCCACGGCGGCCGATTGTTGCGCGGTTTTGCTCCGGCATGGAAAACAGCCGCAACAACGCCGCGGCGAGGGCGGCATCGTCGCCCGAATGGAAGCGAAAGCCTGCAATGCGACTCTCTGGAACCGTCGGAGCGGTGAGCACCACATCGCTTCCGGCCCCCAGGTCGGACACGATGATCGGTCGCGCCATAGCTTGTGCCTCGAGGATAGCGCGCTGCACACCTTCGGGCTGCACAGCCGCCGATACGACGACGGATGCCGCAGCGTACGCGGCCGGCATATCGGCAACGGGCGCAGCCATGCGGATCACGTCCATGGTCCCGGTCGTCAGCACCAGGTCCCATAACTCCCCCGTGTATCGGGTGCGCCCGCGGTCCTCGCCGGCGAAGACACACAAAAAATCCTTCAACCCCATTTCCTTGAGCCGCTTCACCGCCTTCACCACAACGTGGTGCCCTTTGCGGCGGAGGATACGGCCGGTAATCAGAATGACTTTGGTGTCGCGTGTGACTCCCCATGTGCTGCGCATCGCGTCAACGCGTTCGCGCGTCACCCTTTCCGGATCGAAGCGATCGAGATCGACACCGCATGGCACTATTGTGATTTTGTCCCACGGCGTTCCATAGCGGTCATTGATCAACTGCGCGATCTGCTCGCTCGATGCGATCACGCGATCGCCACGCGCCATGATGCCGTTATACAGACACTTGAAGACATTCTGTTCGCGAAAACCCTTGTAGCAACTTGTCACGAAAGGAACGCCTGCAAGGCGCGCGGCTATAAACGCGCTCCAGGCGCCCGCACGGCCGAAGGCATGAATCACATTGCATCGCCGCTCGCGTGCCAGTCGCAACAGAACAAATCCATTGCGCAACATGACGATCGGATTGTTGCTCGACACATCAAGCGGAACAAATTCGCCACCGCACCCAGTTACGTCGGCCACCAGACGCCCGGCACGCGAAACGACAATTGTCCGTTGACCCGCTCCGGCGAGAATGCGAACCAACTCGACCGCACCAGCGTCGGCAGCGCCACCGTCGAGCGTTGGGACGACAATGAGCACAGTCTTTGGAGCACGCTCTGATCGAGCCGCGGGAGTGTCATCGTTCGAATAAATATTGTGCGGGCTATCTTCGCTCGCCGTGGGAATTTCGGTCGCGGACAAGCTCGACATAACGGTTACAACCTCGAAATCCCGATATTTTCCAGATGCAATTTCACGCGCCTTTTCGTGCGCGCCTACCAATAGGAGGTATAGACTTCACAAATAGCATCGGCAACAAGCACTCATGAGCGAAGCGCGTCTGACGTCCCTGACAATACGTTCATCACCGCTCGATCGTAAGATCGCGGTGCGCGCGCGTGAGGGCAAAAGCCCAGGCCTTTTCTGGTTGGGCGGCTTCAAGTCCGACATGAAGGGCACAAAAGCCGAAGCGCTTGATCGGTGGGCCGAAAATACAGGACGGGCGTGTGTGCGGTTCGATTATTCCGGCCACGGTGAATCGGACGGCGAATTTTCCGAAGGCACTATTGGCCGATGGCTGGAAGAAAGCGTCGCAGTCTATACGCGCTTCGCTCAAGGTCCCCAGATCGTGATCGGGTCATCCATGGGCGGGTGGCTGGCGTTGCTGCTGGCGCGAGCGTTGGTTGAGCGAAAGGATGCAGCGCCAATTGCAGGCATGGTGTTGATTGCGCCAGCGGTCGACTTCACCGAGGAGCTGATGTGGAAGGAGTTTTCTGATGCGACCAGACACGAAATCGAGCAAAAGGGCTTCTGGACGCGGCCATCTGCATACGGCGAAGAACCTTATCCAATCACACGCGGGCTGATCGAAGACGGCCGCAAGCATCTGCTGCTTGGCGGTCTGATCGAAACGCGCTGTTCGGTGCATATCCTCCAAGGTGTGCAGGACCCGGATGTGCCATGGCGGCATGCGGTCGAATTGGTTTCGCGCTTCTCGCGCGACGATGTGGTGCTGACCCTGATCAAGGACGGTGACCACCGCCTCTCGCGTCCAGAGGACATTGAACGGCTGATTGTTGCAGTTAAGGGATTTTAGAGTGCCGCGGTCCATTCCTCCTGGACCGTGAGGTCGGAATCGCGGCGTTGCTGCGATAGCACCAAAAAGTTTTCGTGCGGTAGAAGTTTTGATAGTGCCCACACCGCGGCGCCGCGCACCAACGGCGATGCGTCGTCGAGTAACTTTTCAGCTTCTATCGCCAGCGCTGCATCACCCGAGTTACCGATCGCAATCAATACGTTTCTGACAAAGCGGTCTCGGCCCGTGCGTTTGATTGAGGTCTTCGAAAAAAGTTTGCGGAATTGGATATCGTCGAGGCGGACGAGGTCGACGAGGCGAGGCGCGCGGAGGACATCGCGTGCTGCAAGTTTGGCTTCTCGTCCCTGGCTCGCGAACTTGTTCCACGGACAGACCGCAAGACAATCGTCGCAGCCGTAGATGCGATTGCCCATTGATGCACGTAAGTCGCGCGGTATTGGGCCCTTGTGCTCGATGGTAAGATAAGAAATGCAGCGCCGTGCATCGAGCTTGTAGGGCGCGGGGAACGCCGCCGTCGGGCAGATGTCGAGACATGCGCGACAACTGCCGCAGTTATCGGGTTCGGCACCATCCGGCGGCAAATCAAGCGTGGTGAAAATTGCGCCGAGAAAAAGCCAAGAGCCGTATTGGCGGGAAACGAGGTTCGTGTGCTTGCCCTGCCAACCCAGGCCGGCGCGCTCAGCGTGCGGTTTTTCCATGACCGCCGCGGTGTCAACGAATACTTTCACGTCGCCGCCGGCGTTGGACGTAAGCCAGCGGGCCAGTTCCTTCAGCCGCGCTTTGATCAGTTCGTGGTAATCGTCGCCTTTGGCATAAACCGAGATGGCCGCGCGCTCGGGTGCTTGTAAAATAGCCAGTGGGTCGGTGTCGGGGCCATAGTTCATTCCAAGCATGATGATCGAGCGCACATCTGGCCAGAGTGCCATTGGCGATGCGCGGCGCGTGGCGGTGTCCGCCAGCCAGGCCATGTCGCCGTGCGCACCATAGGCAAGAAAACTTTCGAGCCGCGCTTTGAGTTCTGGCGCAGTGTCCGGGCTGGCAATCCCGAAGGCGTCAAAACCGCGTGCGCGTGCCTCCTCCCCAAGCTCCGTTTTGATCGCGGACGGATCGGTCAGAAGTCCAGGTCGGCGTAGTTTTGCGCTGGTGGCAGACCGGCCAGCGTGTCGGCGAGAAGCGTCCGGAATGATGGACGCGACTTCACCCGCGCGTACCAGTTCTTTGTCGCTTCGTCTTCGTTCCACGGTACTTCGCCCAAGTAATCCGCAACGGACAAGTGTGCTGCTGCGGCGAGATCGGCTAGGCTCAGTCGTTCGCCGGCCAGCCAATCGCGGGTCCGCACCAGCCAGCTGATATAGGCCAGATGATAGCGAATATTGTGGCGTGCCGCGCGCAGTGCTTCGGTGTCGGGCGGTCCGCCGCCTTGCCCCTGTGTCATGTGGCGCTTGAATGCCCGCTCGGTCACCAGCGGGCCGCTGACCTCCGCGTAGAATTTCTCATTGAACCAGTTCGCCAGCCGGCGCACTTCGACCCGCCGGCCGGGGTGTGATGGGAGCAGGCGACCCTCGTCATTTTCTGCCGGGTGAGTTTCTTCGATGTATTCGGCGACGATCCCGGCCCCGGGGATCGGCGGGTTGCCTTCCGTTACCAAAACGGGCAGTTCCCCCGCTGGATTGAGCAACAGGAATTCTTCGCGCCGTTCCCAGAACCGTTCTTCCACCAGCCGCGCCGGGATGGCGTACTCTCCGAGAATGAGCCGCACATAGCGTGATCGAGGGCAGAGCGGATGATGAAACAGTGTCAACATTGGCGCCCGGATTGACGCGGCAAAGCCGCTCACGGTGGGAATCAGTATTGGCACTATAGAAAGGCGCAGAGGTGGCGCAAATCGTCACGAATTTTCGCGTTTTTTCGTTGCCTCGCTGCCGCGTTTGCGCCAAAAGCGCTGGCCCGCATCGCCCGCATATTCCCGGAGCAATTCATGAATTTCGATGCCATCAAGGCCGTTCTTGGCCCGGCCGCGGCACACATGGACCTGATCAAGGCAGCCGTACTCGGCATTGTTGAAGGCCTCACCGAATACCTTCCGGTGTCGTCGACAGGCCACTTGCTGCTGATCGAACACTTGTTCGGTTGGGGCGATGACGCCTTCGGCAAGTCGTTCGCCATATTGATCCAGCTCGGCGCCATTCTGGCCTTGCTGACGATTTATTTCGGCCGGCTCTGGGCACTTGCCAAGGACATGTTCACGCAATGGCCGGCGGCGCGGTTTGTTATCGGCATATTGCTGGCCTTCCTGCCGGCGGCTGTCATCGGGGCGGTCGGATACCACATCATCAAATCGTATCTGTTCGACGTCCGTATCGTCTGCGTTTCGCTTATTGTCGGCGGCTTTATATTGTTGTGGGTCGATCGACTGAACTTGCAGCCTCGCTATCACGAAGCGACCGAATTTAGTCTGCCAATGTATTTCGGCATAGGGCTCATCCAGTGCCTCTCAATGGTGCCGGGCGTGTCGCGCGCAGGCGCGACGATTGTCGGTGCAATGCTGTTCGGAGCCGACCGCCGCTCGGCAGCAGAATTTTCATTCTGGTTGGCGATGCCGACGATGGTCGGCGCATTCGCTTACGAAGTTTACAAAAGCCGCGGAGAGCTTGCGATGGGCGGCAACATCGCGGTGACGGCCGTCGGTTTTGTCTTTTCGTTTATCTTCGGATGGATCGTGGTGAAGACGTTTCTACGCTATGTGCAACGCCACAGCTTCGCGCTGTTCGCGTGGTGGCGCATCCTGGTCGGCGGTGTTGGACTCGCGGCCCTATACGTTATGTAAGGCTCACGCGACGCGACTGCGGAATTGTCCCGTTTTGCGAAAACGCCAGAGATAAGAGGGCACAATCGCCTCAATCGGCTCCGGTTCGATCCCCAGCCCCTGCAGGGTTCGGTCTTCCGATTTGGCGGATTGCGACACCACATTGTCGGTGCGCAGCAGCTCAACCTGGTCGGGCGTAAGCAACGGCTTCGGAAGATACTGCAAGAACGTCGCCTGAAATTTCGCCAGGAAGAATGGCAGCGGAACGAGCAATCGCTTGCGTTCGATCGTCGCGAGTACAAATTGCATCAGCTCTTTGAACGTTCGGACTTCGGGGCCGCCCAACTCGTAGACTGTGCCGGGGCGCGTCTTGCCGTCGACGGCATCGGCGATTGCCGCGGCAACATCACCGACGAAGGCCGGCTGAAAGCGGGTAAGGCCACCGCCGATGAGCGGCAATGCGGGTGAAAGCCGTGCGAGCGCGGCGAAACGGTTAAAGAAGTCGTCTTCCGGCCCAAACAGGATCGAAGGCCGCATGATGGTGGTCAAAGGTTGCGCCGACAGCACCAGTTGTTCCGCATTCGCTTTGGAACGGGCATACACACTGGTCGAATTCTCGTCGGCGCCGATCGCGGACACGTGCACCATATGCGCGCCATGGGCGCTCGCCGCGAGGGCCACTTGCTCCGCCCCATAAGTGTGTACGGCATCGAAGCGCTGGCGGCCGCGTTCAAACAGAATGCCGACCAGATTGATCAACACCTGGGCATCGCGAGCTGCTGCGTTCACCGAAGGCGCGTGGCGCAGATTGGTTTGTACTGCATGAATCTGGCCGACGCGGCCCAGCGGCTGCAAAAAGCCGGCGAGCTCTGGCCGGCGCACCGCTACCCGAATGCGATAGTTTCGTTTGGCAAGGGCTCGCACGACGTGACGGCCAAGAAAGCCAGATCCGCCATAGACGGTGACCAGGGTGTCATAGGGGCTGCGTGCGGTCATGCCGCTCTCGATTCCACGCCGGCGGGGATGCCTCTAAACCCGGCAGATACAGGATAGGCCGAAGGCTGTACAGGGCTAAACCCCCTTCATTGACAAGGTGGAAAGGGCTCCGTATCTGGTCCCGACAAGCCCAGGTGGCGGAATTGGTAGACGCACTAGTTTCAGGTACTAGCGGTGAAAGCCGTGGAGGTTCGAGTCCTCTCCTGGGCACCAACGTTCCGAGCCTGAGAAACTAAATGACCATCCGGCTGCACCGCGGCGACCTGCCTGATCTAACAGCCTACAAAGGCTCAGTGGCGATCGACACTGAAGCCATGGGGCTTGATCCCCATCGCGACCGGCTTTGTGTCGTGCAGCTGTCGCCCGGCAATGGCTCAGCCGACGTCGTGCAGATCGGCCCCGGTCAGCGCAAGGCGCCCAACATCGAGCGACTGCTCGCGGACAAGTCGATTCTTAAAATTTTCCACTTTGCTCGGTTCGATATCGGCCTGCTCGCCAAAACCTTTGGCGTGATGGCCGCGCCGGTCTATTGCACAAAAATCGCTTCGCGCCTCGCCCGCACTTACACCGACAAGCACGGGCTTAAGGATCTGGCACGCGAGGTCCTCGGCGTTGATCTTTCAAAGCAACAGCAATTGTCCGACTGGGGCGCCGACGAGCTTACTGATGCGCAAATGTCCTACGCCGCAACAGATGTTCTGCATTTGCATGCGCTTAAAGAGAAGTTGGATACGATGCTCGCGCGCGAAGGTCGCGCAGATTTAGCGGCGGCATGCTTTCGCTTTTTGCCCGATAGGGCGCGACTTGACCTCGCCGGCTGGGCTGCCGAGGATATTTTTTCTCACTCTTCGTAAGCCATTGATTTATTGCTGCTATTGTTTGCCAACAAGCAGGCTTTGTTGCCGTGTCGGAGCCATATTCGGACGGCATGGTGGCTGATGGGGCATGGGATGATTTCCAAGACCATCTTTAAACGAAGGCGGGCGACAGGCTTGCTATGAGCCGTGTAATTGCAGCCAAAACCGATCCTGAAGCTCCGCGGACTTATTGGAGCACGAGCCGCGGCGACGCCGAGCGTGCCTTTAAGGCTGCGCGCCGTCATAGCTATCTAGTTCGAATCTTACGCATTGCCGTTCCGGCCAGCGTGGTTGTGGTGCTCGTCATCACGATGCTGATCACATATTTCAACCCGCTACGCATGCTTGCAAAGCTGCCGATCAATATCGACAACCTGGTCGTTTCGGGCACTAAGGTCACCATGGAGGCGCCGCGCCTTTCAGGATTCACCAGCGACGCGCGCGCGTATGAATTGACTGCCGACACCGCAGCACAAGACATGACCAAGCCGGACATGGTCGAGCTGCACAACATTCGCGCCAAAATGGAAATGCAAGACAAAACCACAATGGAAATGACGGCAGTCACCGGCATGTATGACGCCAAAGGCGAAACGCTCCAGCTAGATCGCGACATCGTGCTTAGCTCGTCGACCGGATATCAGGGCCGGCTGAGCGAGGCGACGGTCGATATCCGTAAAGGCAATGTTGTGTCCGAGCATCCTGTCGAGGTGAGGATGTTGCAAGGCACACTGAATGCCAATCGCCTGAACATTATCGAATCTGGAGATCTCATTCGTTTCCATGGCGGCGTCGTCATGGACATGACGCTAAGCCAGCCGGCTCCGCAAACTAAGCCGGCTGCGCAATGATCGTCATGCGCAATACGAACTTGGTTTATCTAGTCGTTGCCGCGCTGGTCGTCTGCGCGGCCGGTGTGCACGCGCAGACAACACCGCAGGGGCCGCCGAATGCGTTGCAGGGTTTTTCGCAGAACCGTGATCAGCCGGTGCACATTGAAGCAGCCACGCTGGAAGTTCGTGACAAGCAAAAAGAAGCGACGTTTAGCGGCGATGTGCGGGTGAAACAGGGTGATACGGGTCTGCGCTGCAAATCCCTTGTGGTATTTTATGAGCAAGATGCCGCCGACAAGAAGACCTTGCCGGCGGCCGCTCCGGGGCCCGGCGGTGAGCAACGTATCAAGCGGCTGGAGGCCCGTGGCGCGGTTGTGGTGACACAGAAGGATCAAACCGCGACCGGCGAACTTGGTATTTTCGATATGAAGAGCAACACCGTTACGTTGACCGGCAACCCAGTGGTTATGACACAAGGACAAAATGTGCTGAGAGGCGAAAAGTTGGTCGTCGATCTGACCAGCGGCGTGTCGCGCGTAGAAGGCGGCCGCGTGCAAGGCCTCTTCAACGGCTCCGGATCTGACTTAAATCTTAAACCCGGCGGCAATAGCGCGACTTCACCGCGGCCAACGCCTGTGCGGCCATTTTAGTCGAGCTGCAGCGCGTGCACAGCAACTCCAGCCACTGGCGGCTTCGGGAATCAGCTAGAGTTGCGCTTCCAGTCTTGCGCCGCGGGGTAGTCCGGTGAATATCCTCTCGCTGTTTTGGCGCCGGCCCTCCCAGACACGTCGTGTTTTGACTCCGGAAGCTCGCGCGCACCAGGCTGTTGCACGCAATCCACAAATTCAGGCATCGCCGCAAAAGCGGGATGCAGCACTGCCCCAGGGCGCCCCCCGACCGCGGCGAGACGGGGATGGCCGTCCGGCAACTCGGCAAGCCTACCTTGCTGCGCATGGCGTCGAGAAAAGCTTCGGCGGCCGCATGGTGGTGAGGGGCGTCACGCTGTATGTGCGGCGTGGCGAAGCAGTCGGTCTGCTCGGGCCCAATGGTGCCGGCAAGACCACCGTATTTTATATGATCACTGGGTTGATCAATGCAGATCGCGGCCGTATCGAGCTCGATGGCTACGATGTTACGGCGCTTCCGATGTATCAACGGGCACGGCTTGGCATCGGCTATCTACCGCAGGAGGCTTCAATCTTTCGAGGCCTCAACGTGGAGGACAATATTCGGTCTGTGCTGGAAGTGGTGGAGCCCAATCGAAAGCAGCGTGAAACCGATCTCAACGCACTGCTTGAAGAATTCAACATCGCTCGCGTTCGAAAGACGCCGACCATTGCGCTATCAGGCGGTGAACGGCGACGCGTAGAAATTGCACGAGCCCTGGCGACGCGGCCAAGTTACATGCTGCTCGATGAGCCTTTCGCTGGCATCGATCCAATCGCAGTCGGCGACATCCAGGCTCTGGTTCGTCACCTCACCAATCGCGGCATTGGCGTTCTCATCACCGATCACAATGTGCGTGAGACGCTGGGTCTCACGGATCGCGCTTACATCATTTATTCGGGCGAGGTCCTGATGGAGGGGCGCGCAGACGACATCGTCAACAATCCGGACGTGCGTCGGCTTTATCTGGGCGAAGAATTTCGGCTTTAGGGCCGGCAATCTTGATTGGTTAACCCGGACACTATTTGTGCAATGGCGCGTTGCGAAATTGCGTATCGCTGACGCGCCCGACCTGTTATAAATCTATACAAGCAAGAATCGGACCAATTCGGCCGGATATTATATGGCGCTTTCACAGAGATTGGAGTTTCGCCAGACGCAAGGGCTGGTGATGACGCCGCAGCTGATGCAGGCCATCAAGCTGCTGCAGCTCTCCAGTCTTGATCTGGTGGCTTACGTAGAAGGGGAGCTTGAGCGCAATCCGCTGCTCGAGCGCGCCGAAGATGAAGGGCCGGGCCCTGGTGCCGAAGCGGGCGCTGCCCCCGCAGAGGGTGAGGGCGCCGAAGACAGTTCCGCCACGTCCGATTGGATCGGTGCGGATCTTGAGACCAGCCGCACGTCAATGGAGCAGGGCCTAGGGACCGAACTCGAAAACGTCTTTCCCGACGACAGCGGGGAAAAAACTTCGAAATCGGCTGAAGTCCCGCCGCCATCATATTCGGAATGGTCGGGCGCAAGTTCGCCCGCCGGCGAAGACTACAATCTTGAGGCCTTCGTCTCAGCCGAGACGACGCTCGCCAATCATCTGGCTGAGCAAATGGCGCTGGCGATTTCCAATCCCGCCGGCCGCATGATCGCGCAATACCTGATCGATATGGTGGATGAGGCCGGCTATCTCACCGGCGATCTCGACACGGTTGCCGAGAAGCTTGGAGCTGACCGCGGCGATGTAGAGCTTGTGCTCGCGGTCTTGCAGACATTCGATCCCGCCGGGGTGTGCGCGCGTAATCTTACCGAATGTCTCGCTATCCAGCTGAAGGAACGAGACCGCTACGACCCAGCCATGCGAGCACTGGTCGAACATCTCGATATGTTAGCCAAGCGCGATCTCGCCGGACTGCGCCGGATCTGCGGCGTCAGCGATGACGATCTTGCCGACATGATCGCCGAAATTCGTATGCTCAATCCCAAGCCAGGCTTGGCCTTCGGCTCCACAACGGTGCAACCGATTGTCCCGGATGTCTTTGTGCGCGCTGCGCCCGACGGTACTTGGCAAGTCGAACTCAATTCAGACACGCTACCGAAAGTCCTGATCAACCAGCGTTACCATGCGCAAGTTTCAAAAACGACGCGTAACGACAAAGAGAAAGCCTACATTGCCGATTGTCTGCAAACCGCGACGTGGTTGGTGCGCGCACTTGATCAACGCGCGAAGACAATACTTAAAGTGTCGAGTGAAATTGTACGGCAGCAGGATGGCTTCTTTGCCAGAGGCGTACAGCATTTGCGTCCGTTGAATCTGAAAACGGTCGCAGATGCTATTAGCATGCATGAGTTAACGGTCTCCCGTGTCACCGCCAATAAGTACATGGCGACGAGCCGCGGTATTTTTGAATTGAAGTACTTTTTCACCTCGGCGATCGCCGCAGCAAATGGCGGCGAGGCGCATTCGGCCGAAGCCGTGCGTCATCGCATCCGTCAATTAATCGACGGCGAGAGTGCCGCAGATGTCTTGTCCGACGATACCATCGTCGAGAAGTTGCGCGGCGCTGGAATCGACATCGCGCGCCGCACCGTCGCGAAATACCGAGAAGCTATGCGCATACCATCCTCGGTGCAGCGCCGGCGTGAAAAACTGGCAGCCAGCGCCTGAACTCGCGTGTCCTGACACATTGACGTGCGGAACATTTTTAAGCTGAAATCTTTACTGCCGGACGGGCAACTGGCGCCATTTACGCGCCGATGGAGGCAATCGATGCCTTTACGCGTTTCGGGAAGGAACATTAGCGTCGGCGCGGCACTGCAACGTAAGATCACCGATCGCGTCGAAGAGGCGGCTTCAAAATATTTTCGTGGTGGCTATTCAGGGCATGCCACCATTGGCAAGGATGGTTTCGGATTTCGAACCGAATGCATACTGCATCTCGACTCAGGCGCGTTGCTTGAGGCTGAGGGCATGGCCCCGGATGCTTACGATAGCGCCGACCAAGCAGCCATCCGCATTGAAAAGCGGTTGCGACGCTACAAACGCCGGCGCAAGGACCATCAAGGCCGCCGCGGTGGCTGAAAATGCCCAAAAAAGCAAGAAAAGCTAGCAATCGCAGGCCGCCAACGCCCATTGACGACGGGATGGACCACTCTTATGGTCCGCCGCCTTCAACACCCCCTTTGCAACGCGGCGCCGATACCCCCGATCATTGGACACGTCCATGACGCTCACCGACCTCGTCGCGCCGAATGCGGTTATCCCGGCTCTCAAGGTTAACGGCAAGAAACAGGCAATCCAGGAATTAGCCGCGCGCGCAGCCGAACTTACCGGCCAGAACGAAAAGGCAATTCTGGAAATCCTGCTTCAACGCGAGAAGCTGGGGTCAACCGCAGTTGGCAATGGCGTAGCGATTCCGCATGGCAAATTGCCCAAGCTTGGGCGGCTATTCGGTCTATTCGCGAGGCTGCACAAGCCGATCGATTTTGAGGCGCTCGACGGCCAGCCGGTCGATCTGATTTTTCTGTTGCTCGCACCAGAAGCTGCGGGAGCAGATCACCTCAAAGCACTGGCGCGCGTCGCGCGGCAGCTGCGCGATCCGGAGGTCGCGCGACGTCTCCGCGAATCGAGTGACGCGAACGCGGTTTACGCTGTGTTGGCGATGCCACCGGCGAGCAGCGCGGCGTAATAATTTTCGAAAGTCTTGCTGCCTTCATCATGGCCGGGCTCGTCCCGGCGATACATGACGTTGCTTTTCCATACCCGACCAAGACGTTCATGCCCGGCACAAGGCCGGGCATAACGTCGTGCGGAATAGGTGGGCGGCCGTCAGTGCACGCTGACTGCTTCGAGTTCCTGACTCCAAGCGTTCGCTACGGCGGCTTCGCGCGTGTCGGTAAGCATGATCGGTGTGCCATCCGCGGCATGCAGCGCGAATAGTTTGATGCCGGGTTCGATTTTCGGCGCTTGCGGAAACAAATTGGCTACATCTTCGGAGCGGATCGATTTGACGTAGGCCAAGCGGCCATCGCCGAGCTGTGCCAAGGCTTCCTGCGTGATCGCCGGATGAGTCGTGTTCGGTTCAGTCTGTTTGTCGTTGGTCATGGCCCTCAACTCCTTTCTGAGTAAACGCTTGACGCGGTCGAGTCCTGCTTCACGAGTTCGTCATTCCTGTTCATTGATCGAGATCGATTTCACGATCCGTTCCGGCTGCGGCCGCACCAAATCAATCGACAACAGCCCATTTTTCAGGTCTGCGCCCATGACCTCCATACCGTCAGCCAGCACGAATGTGCGCTGGAATTGGCGCGCGGCGATGCCGCGGTGGAGATATTGGCGGGTCTTGTCGTCTTGCTGACGCCCCCGAATCACCAACTGGCTTTCCTCGATACTGACATCGAGTTGCTCGCGGGTGAATCCGGCGACAGCAAGTGTAATGCGCAACCGTTCCGGGTTTTGCCCGTCGCGCGGCAGCCGCTCGATATTGTAGGGCGGGTAGCCGTCGGCTCCCTTGGCGACACGATCGAGGACGCGCTCGATCTCATCGAAACCCAAGAGAAACGGGCTGGAGAGGGATGGAACTCGCGACATTGGTCTCAAAGCCCTCGCTTGAAGCGACTTTGACGGGGCCCCTTTCAGGCACCCCAACCGGGCGGCGACTGCCGATCGGTCGTTCCTAATATGGGCAGGGCGGGTTAATGGTTCAAGAACAGGCAGAAACAGGCCTGGAACCCGGATGATCGGCCGGCAGCGGGGGTTTCTAATGCCTGAACGGACGCAGATACCATCGCTGACTGTCCGCGGCCTGCGCGCTACGCCGGTCGAAGTTCCACCGAATTTCATCCTGGGGACCACCATGGGCGCCTTCCGGCAGGTCCCTTTGCTCCTCATCGATCTGGAGACTGAGGAGGGCGTTACCGGCCGGAGCTACGTGTTTTGCTATTTGCGCGCCGCAGCGCCGGCAATCACGAGCCTGCTCGGTGAAGTCGAGCGCATCGTCAAAGGCGCGCCGGTTAGGCCCGACGAACTCTGGGCGACGCTCACGAAACGCTTCACGTTGATCGGGGTGCAGGGCGTCGTGCGCATGGCGATGTCCGGGTTCGACACCGCATGTTGGGATGCACTAGCGGTCGCGGCCGATGTCCCGCTCGCCAGGTTGCTCGGGGCCGAGCCGCGACGGATCCCGGCATACAACAGTTGCGGCCTCGGCCTCATGGACGATCTTGGAGCGCTGGCGGCTGAAGCAGAGAAACTGCTGTCCGGCGGATTTCGTGCAATCAAGCTCCGCCTCGGCTACCCGACCCTTCAAGCCGATATCGCTGCGGTGCATGCCGTACGCAAAAGGATTGGGGACGGCATCGCGTTGATGGTCGATTATAATCAGGCGCTCAGCGTGCATGAGGCGCTCGCGCGCGGACGCGCACTTGATGCCGAAAATATTTATTGGCTGGAAGAGCCGATCCGGCACGATGACTATGCGGGCGCCGCAAAGCTTGTGCGCGAACTCAAGGTCCCGATTCAAATCGGCGAAAATTTCTCATTGCATTCTGCAATGTCGGTCGCGATCGAAAATCATGCGGCCGATTACGTGATGCCAGATCTTGAGCGCATCGGTGGTGTCACCGGCTGGCGTCAGGCCGCCGAGATTGCGCAATCGCACGGCCTCAAAATGTCATCACATCTTTTCCCCGAAGTGAGCGCGCATTTGCTCGCCGCCACGCCGACTTGTCATTTCCTGGAATACGTCGACTGGGCGAATGTGCTGGTCGAGGAGCCGCTCGCGATCGTCGACGGTTACGCCGCGGTGCCGTCGCGCCCGGGCAGCGGAATGGTGTGGGATAACAAAGCGGTTGAGCGCTATCGCATGCGCTGATTAGCGCAGAGGGAGTCGGAACAACTTGATCGCGTTGTCGCGGCCGACTTTTGCGCGGTCGGCTTCGCTAATCGCTGCCTTGTCGAACCATTCTGCGCCTTCTCCGATATCCTCAAACGGCCAATCGACTGAGAACATGACGCGGTCGACGCCCATCACACTTATGGCATTGACGAGCGCATGGGTGTCGAAATTGCCCGATGTCGTAAGGTGGAAATGCTTGCGGAAATAGTGTGCCACGCTCTGTTTGGCTGGATATTTATGCGGCGCCTTCATCCATCCGTTGCGGTTATCGATGCGCCAGAGATAAATGGGAATGCCCTCGCCGATATGGCCGAGCACGATCTTTAATCGCGGACACTCGTCGAACAAACCACTGCCGATCAGGCGTAGCGCATGCACGCCTGTCTCCGCCGCGAAGGCCCAGTTCGGCCCGAGCATCCAGTTGTGGCCCTCGTAGAATTTTGTCCAGCTCGGCAGAGGATTACGCGGGTGCAGATAGAACGGCACATCGAGTGCCTCAATTGCGCGCCAGAACGGCCGGTACTGGGGAAGATCGTAATAGGTGACGTTCTCCGGCGTTCCAATTTGCGAAAAACCATTCACCAGCGCGCCAACCATGCCGAGTTCTTTGACGCAGCGAGTGATCTCGGCGGCTGCAGCCTCGGGGTCCTGCATGGGTAATGCAGCGAAGGCAGCAAAGCGGCCCGGGCGTTTGCGCACTTCTGCGGCGAGTGCGTCATTCGCCTGCTTGGCTATCGCGATCGCATCTTTGACATTGTGAATTGCCTGGATCGCTGGCGCATTGAGCGACAGGATCATCATTTCGATCCCGTGCTTGTCCATTTCGCGCAGTCGCGTGTCCTGGATGTCGAGCAGGCGGTGTCCTAAATCCTTCCAGACATGGGCGCCGAACACCTGTAAATCGCCAAGCGTTGCTTCGATAGCGAAATGTTCTTCGAGTGCGACCTTGCCTTGCATGTGGTTTCCCCGGGTTGACGCATATCATGCAACGTCGCGGCGAGGCTTGTCAGCAGCGGTCAGCGCGACAAACTGGCAATAAAAAAACCGCCCTTGCGGGCGGCTTGGTGGTGGAGCCAGGCGGGATCGAACCGCCGACCTCCTGCATGCCATGCAGGCGCTCTCCCAGCTGAGCTATGGCCCCAATCATCGAATTCGATTGCCGCTCATTGAGACACGCAAGCGGCCGCGTGCTCAGGTCTCCTCTTCTTTCTCGATCAACTCGCCGATGATGTCGGTCACATCGGCATCGCCTTCTTCCTGTTCTTCAATGAAGGCAGCGTCGTCGAGGCTCTCGTCCATCTCGACCTCTTCCTCTTCGCCTGCTGCAGGCGCGCCTTCGGCCGTTGCCGGCTTCTTGCCCTGTTGTTCGGCCTCGGCGTCCTCCAGCGAAACGAATTCGGCATCTGCCGTTTCGGGGACAATGGCCTCGGTCGGTACCACCGGTGCCGGTTTCACGGGCGCCGGTTCGGCGCGCGCGCGCGGAGGCGTCGGTGCCGCGATCGGAACGACTTTACCGGTATACGGTGAAATTACCGGCGTCTTGTTGAGATCGTAAAACTTACGACCAGTATCGGGGCAGACACGCTTGGTGCCGAGATCAGGTTTCGCCACAGTCGAGGTTCCTCGGGACAGGGTCGTTTAAATCGGTGTTTCACTTGGCTAGTTGCGACGCCCCTGTCAATAGCTCACACGCGCCCAATGAGCCAAAAGCGGCAGGATGACGGCATGCGCGGCTGCGTGGTAGGACGGCGCAGATTTTAAGGATACCACCCGGTGAACTCTGCAGAATTCACGCCGCTAACGGCCCGTCAAAGCGGCCCCGTCCAGGGCCGCACGCGGGTCCCCGGCGACAAATCGATCTCCCACCGGGCCCTGATCATCGGTGCGCTTACGGTCGGCGAGACCACGATCTCCGGACTGCTGGAGGGCGAGGACGTCTTGCACACGGCCGAAGCCATGCGCGCGTTAGGCGCCCAGGTGGAGCGCACGGGCGATCACGCATGGCGCGTTCACGGCGTCGGCGTTGGCGGCTTTGCTCAACCGGCCGGGACGCTCGATTTTGGCAATTCTGGCACCGGCGCGAGGCTGGCGATCGGCGCCGTGGCAGGCGCCCCCGTTACGGTTACTTTCGATGGCGACGACTCTTTGCGCGGCCGGCCAATGCGGCGCGTGCTCGATCCGCTGGAGAAGATGGGCGCGCGCGTCGTCCAGATTGCCGACGAAGGACGACTGCCGCTCATCTTGCGGGGCGCTGCCGATCCGATCCCGATCATTTACGAGTCACCGGTTGCGTCGGCACAACTCAAGTCGGCGGTATTGCTCGCTGGGCTTGCGGCGCCGGGTGAAACCACGGTCATTGAATCGGAGGCGACCCGAGATCATACCGAACGATTGCTGAAACATTTCGGCGCCAAGATCAGCAGCAAGCCGCACGGTGATCATGGCCGGCGGATTGTTTTGCAAGGACAGCCCGAGCTGGAGCCCGCAAATGTTCTGGTGCCAGCCGATCCTTCGTCTGCCGCATTCCCGCTCGTCGCTGCTTTGATTGCACCGGGCTCCGAACTCATTCTCGAAGCGGTGATGACCAATTCGCTGCGCACCGGTTTACTGACAACGTTGCTTGAGATGGGCGCTTCCATCGAGACGCTGGAAAAGCGCGACGACGGCGGAGAGGAGGTCGCCGATCTGCGCGTGCGCAAATCGACGCTCAAGGGCGTGGACGTGCCGCCGGAACGCGCGCCGTCGATGATCGACGAGTATCCTATTCTCGCTGTGGCTGCATCTTTCGCAGAGGGTGTGACGCGCATGCGCGGTTTGAAAGAATTGCGCGTGAAAGAGTCTGATCGTTTGGCCGCCACCGCTGAGATGCTCCGCGCCAATGGTGTCACGGTCGAAATCGAAGGCGACGATCTGATCGTTCAGGGCAAAGGTCGCCCGTTCGGCGCAGGCGAGGTGACGACCCACATGGACCACCGCATTGCCATGGCTGCGCTGGTGATGGGGTTAGGCACTCAAAATCCCGTGCGTATCGACGATAGTGCGTTTATCGCGACCAGCTTTCCGGGCTTCGTTGAATTGATGCGTTCGGTCGGCGCGGATTTCACATGATCATTGCCATTGATGGGCCGGCCGCGTCGGGCAAAGGCACGCTCGGCAAGCGGCTTGCCGTTCACTATGGCTTGCGCCATCTCGACACCGGATTGATCTATCGCGCGGTTGCCAAAGCGGTGCTCGATGCCGGTCGAAATCCTGCCGACGTCGCGGCCGCCGCGTCTGCGGCGAATGCGCTCGATCCCTCGCGCTTCGATGAAACTGCGCTCAAGGCGCACAGCATCAGCGAAGCGGCGTCGATCGTCTCCGCCATTCCTGAGGTGCGCAATGCGCTTCTCTCATTCCAGCGCGACTTTGCCGCCAGACCACCGGGGGCCGTTTTGGACGGGCGGGACATCGGTACGGTCATATGTCCTCATGCCGATGTTAAGATATTCGTGACCGCGAGCCCCGAGGTCCGTGCCCGCCGCCGTGCCGCTGAATACAAGACGCAGGGCCGGAATATCGACGAAACCGCGGTTTTTGCCGACATCCGCAAGAGAGACGAACGCGACAAAAGCCGGGCGGCAGCGCCTCTAAGACAGGCTAAGGATGCGCACTTGCTCGACACAACGCATTTAGATATAGACGCGGCCATCCGGGCCGCCATCGACATCGTCGAGGCCACCCGAGCGGGCCGAGGGCGCGGTTGACCGTCCCTCGTGTTGGAGGACAAAGCCCCGCTCGAGCCTCTGCGTAAGGCGCGCCTGACCGCTCAATCGTTCGACAAGCACGGTATCTGCGCCGGCCATCCGGATTTCCGGAGGTCGCCTTTGGTCTTGCGGGACCAATGGCCCGAGCCCGTTGAACATCATTCCAACCCGCCGGCGCCCGCTTACAGGAGACTCCATGGCCACTGCTACAGCACCCTCGCGTGAAGACTTCGCCAAGCTGCTTGATGAGACCTTCGGCGGCGGAAACCTGCAGGAAGGTTCCGTCATCAAGGGCAAGGTCGTTGGCATCGAAAAGGAATTCGCCGTCATTGACGTCGGTTTGAAGACGGAGGGCCGGGTGGCCTTGCGTGAATTCACGGGACCCGGACGGCAGGCCTCTCTCAAGGTGGGCGATGATGTCGAAGTCTATCTCGAGCGCGTCGAGAACGCGCTCGGCGAAGCGGTGCTCTCGCGCGACAAGGCGCGGCGCGAAGAAAGCTGGGGCAAGCTGGAGAAGGCGTTCAACGGAAGCGAAAAGGTCCAGGGTGTTATCTTCAACCAGGTTAAGGGCGGCTTCACGGTCGATCTCGATGGCGCAGTGGCGTTCTTGCCGCGGTCGCAAGTCGATATCCGCCCGATCCGCGACGTCACTCCTTTGATGAACGTGCCGCAGCAGTTCCAGATCCTGAAAATGGATCGCCGCCGCGGCAACATCGTCGTTTCTCGCCGTACCGTACTGGAAGAGACTCGCGCAGAGCAGCGCCAGGAACTGGTGCAGAACCTCGAAGAGGGTCAGGTCATCGACGGCGTAGTGAAGAACATCACCGACTACGGCGCGTTCGTGGATCTTGGTGGCATCGACGGATTGCTGCACGTCACCGATATCGCCTGGCGGCGCGTCAATCACCCGACCGAGGTGCTCAACATTGGTCAGCAGGTGAAGGTCAAGATCATCAAGATCAACCACGAGACCCACCGCATCTCGCTCGGCATGAAGCAGCTGCTGGACGATCCGTGGCAGGGCATTGAAGGCAAGTATCCGGTCGGTGCGCGCTTCAAGGGACGCGTTACCAACATCACCGACTACGGCGCCTTTGTAGAACTTGAGCCGGGCATCGAAGGCCTGATCCACGTGTCGGAAATGTCGTGGACCAAGAAGAACGTTCATCCGGGCAAGATCGTATCGACCTCCCAGGAAGTCGAAGTGCAGATCCTCGAGGTCGATCCGGTGAAACGCCGTATTTCGCTTGGCCTCAAGCAGACCATGCGCAATCCATGGGAAGTGTTTGTCGAGAAACACCCGCCCGGTTCCACCGTCGAGGGCGAGGTCAAGAACAAAACCGAGTTTGGCTTATTCCTCGGTCTCGATGGCGACGTGGACGGCATGGTCCACCTGTCCGATCTCGACTGGAAACGTCCGGGCGAGCAGGTCATCGAAGAGTACAAGAAGGGCGACATGGTGAAGGCCCAGGTCCTCGATGTTGACGTCGAAAAGGAGCGCATTTCGCTCGGCGTCAAGCAATTGGCGGGCGATCCGATGGAATCCGCGGGCGATCTCAAGAAGGGATCGGTCGTGACGTGCGAAGTCACCGAGGTGAAGGAATCCGGCATCGACGTGAAGATCGTCGGTACCGACCTGCTCGCGTTCATCAAGCGTGCCGACCTTGCGCGCGAACGTGGCGATCAACGCCCCGAGCGCTTTGCGGTCGGCCAGAAAGTTGATGCGCGGGTCACCCAGTTTGATCGCAAGACCCACAAAGTCGGTGTGTCGATCAAGGCGCTGGAAGTCGCCGAGGAGAAGGAAGCCATCGCCCAATACGGCACCGCCGATTCAGGCGCCTCCCTGGGCGACATTCTGGGCGCTGCCCTCAAGCAGCGTGCTGGCGACAAGACTGACGAAGAAGCCGAAACCGAAAAAGCTGAGGAATAGGCCGCGGACGGCGACTTACATGAACAAAAGACCCCTGGGGCCCTGTGCCCCGGGGGTTTTTGTAAAGCTGGCACGCTTGCCAATGGGCTTGTGCCCTTGCGAAAACTCCGCCGCGCGACCAAACAATGTCACGGGCTGATACGTTCGATCCAATTGAAGGAGCGCACTGATGTCGCTCGATGCCGATGCCATCGTCGATCGCCGCCGCATGCGGCGTAAGCTCACATTCTGGCGCGTCGGTGCGTTGGTGATTGCATTGCTCGCAATCATTGGGGCCGCGGCGGTGCTCGTGCCGGGCAGCCGCTTGATGCCAGCTGGCGCCTACATCGCTCGCATCCAGGTTCAAGGTTTGATTAGGGGGAATAGGGAGCGCGTCGAGGCCCTCGCGCGCCTTGGTCGCTCTCGTGCGCGTGCAGTCATCGTTCACATCGACAGTCCGGGCGGCACGACGTCCGGCTCCGAGCAACTCTATAACGCCTTGCGCGAGTTGCAGGCCAAGAAGCCGATGGTGGTGGTGGTCGACGGGCTCGCGGCGTCCGGCGCGTATATTGCTGCACTCTCGGCCGAGCATATCGTGGCCCAGGAAACGTCATTGGTCGGGTCGATCGGGGTGTTGTTTCAGTACCCGAACTTTACGGATGTCCTGAAGACGATCGGCATCAAGGTTGAGGAAGTGAAATCCTCACCGCTGAAGGCCGCCCCCAACGGCTTTGAGCCGACCAGCCCTGAGGCGCGCGCCGCGATTCAGGCGATCGTGCTGGATTCGTATGCCTGGTTTAAGGGTCTGGTGAAGGATCGCCGCAAAATGGACGACGCGCAGCTTGCGCAGGTGTCGGACGGGCGCGTCTTTACCGGCCGCCAGGCTGTCGGCCTCAAGCTTGTCGACGGACTGGGCAATGAGCAGACCGCGCTGGCATGGCTGGAGGCGGAAAAGAAGGTGCCGGCCAATACGCCGGTGCGTGACTATTCACTGCAGCCGCGTTTCAGCGAGTTTTCCTTCCTCCATGTCGCCGCCTGGTCCTTCGAAGCGGTGGGGTTGAGCGCCATGGCGCGGCACATCGAGGAATGGGGTGCAGTGCAGGCGGTCGAGCGACTCAACCTTGACGGTCTCTTGGCGCTTTGGCACCCTCCCTCTACCAATTGATTTCCAGTTGACCGAGCAGGGCGGCGTCAATGATCAAGTCAGAGCTTGTCCAGCGAATTGCCTCCCAGAACCCGCATCTCTATCAGCGCGACGTCGAGAATATCGTCAACGCCATCCTCGGAGAAATCACGAGCGCTATGGCCAAGGGCGACCGTGTGGAGTTGCGGGGCTTCGGGGCGTTTTCGGTCAAGCACAGGCCGGCGCGGACGGGCCGCAATCCCCGGACCGGCGCCCATGTTGCCGTCGACCAGAAGTCGGTGCCGTTCTTCAAGACCGGCAAGGAAATGCGTGAGCGGCTCAACAGGCCGGGCGCGATCTAGGGTCCTTGGGTCCCGGTCAAGCGACGGCGACCACGGTGCACGCGTTCGTTCTGCACCGCATCCGGGACACAAATCCGGAGCCGAATGGTGCGCAGAATCATCTTGACGCTGATCCTTGTACCGCTGGCAGCAGTGATCATCGCCTTTGCGGTGGCCAATCGGCAGTGGGTCACGGTGTCATTCGATCCGTTCTCTTCAACAAATCCGGCCTACGCGGCGACCCTGCCGCTGTTCGCATTTATTTTCGTGTCGCTCATTTTGGGAGTCGTGATCGGTGGCATCGTTGCGTGGGTCGGTCAGGCCAAGTGGCGGCGATCGGCACGCAAGCTCGATAGCGACGTTCGCGTTCTGCACCAGGAGCTCGACGCCGTCCGCCGGCGCTTTGCATCTGAACCAACGCCTGCTTCAGCAGACCCTTCCCCCTACACGGTTATTCCTCCGCCAATTCCTTAACTCAGCCCTGTGGTTGTGCTTTGCGACCGCGTGGAGAAGGCGGTAGAACGCGCCTAACAATGGCATTGTCGATCAAAATCTGCGGCCTCAAGACCCCGCAAGCGCTTGATGTAGCGCTTGATTCCGGGGCGGACCTCGTCGGGTTCGTATTCTTCCCGCCAAGCCCGCGCAACCTCGGGCTTGAGGCGGCGCGCATGCTGGGTCAGCGCGTACAGGGGCGAGCGGGTAAAGTCGCGCTCACGGTTGATGCCAACGACGACACGCTGCTCGATATCATCGCGGCGCTCAAACCGGACATGTTGCAATTGCACGGGAGCGAAACGCCCGATCGCGTGATCGCGGTGCGTACCCGCTACGGGCTGCCGGTGATAAAGGCGCTACCGATTGCGGAGCGGAAAGACCTGTCGCCGATCCGCCAATATGCGCAGGTGGCCGACCGGCTGATCTTCGATGCGCGTGCGCCGAAAGACGCGACGCGTCCGGGCGGCTTGGGCAAACCGTTCGACTGGACGCTGCTCAAGGACATTAATTTCGGCGTTCCGTTCATGCTGTCGGGTGGACTCGACGCGGGCAATGTCGCTGAAGCGTTGCGCATCACGCGTGCGCCGGGCGTCGACGTTTCCTCCGGCGTCGAACGCGCGCCCGGTGAGAAGGATCCGGAAAAAATCCGGACCTTTATTCAGGCTGCGCGCGCTGCCGAAGCCGGGCTTTATTCGCCGCCGCTTCAGCTTGGCGAGACGTCGATCGTTCGCTCGGTCAAGTAAAGGCAATCCGATGACCGTGCAGCGGCCTAATTCTTTCCGAACCGGTCCCGACGAGCACGGACATTTCGGCATCTATGGCGGCCGCTTCGTCGCCGAGACGCTGATGCCGCTGATCCTCGATCTTGAAAAGGCCTATGCCAAAGCCAAGGCAGATCCGGCTTACCAGAAAGAAATGGACGGGCATCTTGCGACGTATGTCGGACGACCCTCGCCGCTCTATTTCGCCGAACGGCTGACGCAGCACTGCGGCGGCGCCAAGGTCTATTTCAAGCGCGAGGAGCTCAACCACACCGGTGCGCACAAAGTGAACAATGTGCTTGGCCAGATCATGCTGGCTTTGCGTATGGGCAAGACGCGCATCATCGCCGAAACGGGCGCCGGAATGCACGGTGTTGCGACGGCGACTTTGTGTGCGAAGTTCGGTCTGCCGTGCATCGTCTATATGGGTGCAGTCGATGTCGAGCGGCAGCAGCCGAACGTGTTGCGAATGAAAATTCTCGGCGCGGAAGTGCGTGCGGTGGAATCCGGCGCGCGCACGCTCAAAGATGCCATGAACGAAGCGCTGCGCGATTGGGTGACCAACGTCACCGATACATTCTATTGCATCGGCACTGTTGCCGGTCCGCATCCTTATCCGGCAATGGTGCGGGACTTCCAGTCGATCATCGGTCGCGAAACGCGAGAGCAAATGCAGGCCGCTGAAGGCCGGCTTCCCGATTCGCTCATTGCTTGCATTGGCGGTGGCTCGAATGCGATGGGCCTGTTCCATCCGTTCCTTGATGAGCCCGCGATCGAGATCTACGGCGTGGAAGCGGCGGGACATGGCTTAAAGAGCGGCAAGCACGCCGCCTCGATCGCCGGCGGCCGGCCGGGGGTTTTGCACGGCAACCGCACGTATTTGCTGATGGACGATGACGGCCAGATCGAGGAAGCGCATTCGATCTCCGCCGGCCTCGACTATCCCGGCATCGGGCCCGAACATTCCTGGCTCAAGGACATGGGCCGCATCACGTTCCTCTCGGCCACCGACGACGAAGCGGTGGCGGCATTCCAGTTGTGCAGCAAGCTTGAAGGCATCATTCCGGCTTTGGAGGCGGCGCACGCACTGGCCAAGGTGCCGGAAATTGCGGCGAAAAAGCCGAAGGATCACCTGATGGTGGTCAATTTATCCGGCCGCGGTGACAAGGACCTCGCGTCGGTCGAAGCCTTCCTCGAAAGTAAAAGCCTATGACCACGCGCATCGAACGCCGCTTTGCAACGCTCAAAGAAGAAGGGCGCGCAGCGCTGGTGACCTTCACCATGGCGGGCGATCCCGATTACGAAACGTCGCTTGCGATCGCCAAAGCGCTGCCGAAAGCCGGTGCCGACGTCATCGAACTCGGCATGCCGTTCACCGATCCGATGGCGGATGGTCCGGCCATTCAGGCTGCGGGCTTGCGCGCCCTCAAGTCCGGTCAGCGCATGACCAAGACGCTGGCGCTCGTGCGCGAGTTTCGCAAAGACGATAACGACACACCCATTGTGTTGATGGGTTACTACAATCCCGTCTACATCTACGGCAACGACCGCTTCCTCAACGACGCCAAGGCGGCGGGTGTCGATGGTCTCATTGTCGTCGACCTGCCGCCAGAGGAAGACGAAGAACTCTGCTTGCCCGCACTCAAGGCGGGCCTCAATTTCATTCGCTTGGCGACGCCAACCACGGACGACCGGCGCCTGCCCAAAGTGCTCACCAACACCTCGGGCTTTGTCTATTACGTCTCGATCACCGGCATAACGGGCGCGGCGGCGCCGGACGCCACCAAGGTCAACGCGGCTGTCGCGCGCATCAAACGGCACACCAAGCTTCCAGTGGCGGTTGGCTTTGGCGTGAAAACCGCCGAGCGGGCGCGCGCCATTGCTGAGGGTGCCGATGGCGTCGTGGTCGGCTCTGCGCTCGTCGATGCGCTGTGCCAAAGTCTCGACAAGAGCGGTAAAGCCGGCCCCGGGACGGTCAAGGCGGTCACAAAACTGGTATCTGCGCTTGCGGAAGGTGTGCGTTCTGCGCGCCGGTTGGCGGCCGAATGAACATTCGGCGCATCCAGCGGTTATAATTTCGCCGAATCGCATCTATAGAGGCGAAGCATGAATTGGATCTCCAACGTCGTCCGGCCGAAAATTCGCAGCTTCTTGCGCCGCGAGACGCCGGAAAACCTATGGATCAAGTGCCCGGAGACCGGGCAACTGGTCTTTTACAAGGACGTCGAGGCCAACCAGTTCGTCATCCCGAGCTCCAACTATCATATGCGCATCAGCGCGCCCCAACGGCTGAAGGCGATGTTCGACGGTGGCGAATTTGAAGATATTGCCCTTCCGGAAGTACCGCTCGATCCGCTCAAGTTTCGCGACGAGCGCCGCTACGCCGACCGCCTGAAGGACGCACGGGCGAAAACGGGATTGCAGGACGCCGTGAAACTCGGCATCGGCCGGCTGGAGGGCCAGATGGTGACGATTGCCGTTCAGGACTTCGACTTCATGGGCGGCTCGCTCGGCATGGCCGCGGGCGAAGCGGTTATTACCGGCCTGGAAACCGCCGCTCGCCGGCAGACGCCGTTCATTATGTTTGCAGCGTCGGGCGGGGCGCGCATGCAGGAAGGCATTCTCTCGCTCATGCAGCTGCCGCGCACGACCGTCGGCGTGCAGATGCTGCGCGAGGTGCGCAAGCCTTACATCGTGGTTCTCACCAATCCAACGACCGGCGGCGTCACAGCATCTTACGCAATGCTCGGCGATGTGCAGATCGCGGAGCCGGGCGCCTTGATCGGGTTCGCCGGCCCGCGCGTGATTGAACAGACCATCCGCGAGAAATTGCCGGAAGGCTTCCAGCGCGCTGAATATCTCGCGGAGCACGGCATGGTCGACATGGTTGTGCACCGGCATAAATTGCGTGGGACGCTTGCCGAGCTCTGCCGGCTTCTGACGCGCGCGCCGGCACTTCCCAGCCAGCAGCAATTGCCCGTTCCTGCGCACGCCTAGGATAAGCCTGCAATTGCAGGTATCTCTCTTGCCGGGCTTGACCCGGCGATCCCGCTTAGCGAAGCAAGACTGTGCCACATATATCGGATCACCGGGTCGTGGCGCGTCGCGCGGCCTGATGATGACAATTGAGAACTCAAGAAAGCTGTATGACCCCCATCGATTCCATCGTTGCGCGTTTGACTGCGTTGCATCCCAAGCGCATCGATCTGTCGCTTGATCGGCTCCAGCGCCTGCTCGTCGCACTCGATCACCCCGAGAAAAAACTGCCACCGGTCATTCATGTTGCCGGGACAAACGGCAAGGGGTCGACGATTGCTTTCCTACGCGCGATTTTGGAGGCCGCAGGCAAGCGCGTGCATACCTATACCTCGCCGCATCTGGTGCGTTTCAATGAGCGCTTCCGGATCGGCGCTGCGGGCGAAGGCAAGTTGGTGAGTGACGGCGAGCTGACCGCAGCGATGGAGGAGTGCGAGCGCGCCAACGCCGGCGCACCCATCACCGTTTTCGAGATCACGACTGCGGCGGGGCTGCTGTTATTTTCACGTCATCCGGCGGATGTGCTGTTGCTGGAAGTCGGTCTTGGCGGGCGGCTGGACGCGACCAACGTGATCGACAATCCCCTTGCGACGATCATCACGCGTGTTTCGATCGATCATACTGATTTTCTCGGTGATTCCCTCGAAAAAATCGCGGCGGAAAAGGCCGGCATCCTCAAACGGGGTGTGCCGGCTGTCATCGCGGCCCAATCTCGCGACGCCTTGGCCGTGATCGAGCGGCAGGCGGCCAAGGTCCATGCGCCGTTGAAGATTGCCGGCGAGGACTGGACTGCGACGGAGGAGCGCGGGCGTCTCGTCTATCAGGATGAAGATGGTCTGCTCGACTTGCCGCCACCGAGGCTTTACGGCCGGCACCAATATGAAAATGCCGGACTGGCCATCGCCACGCTGCGAACGATCAAACAATTCGCCATACCGGCCGCCGCATTTGATGCCGGCATGGCGAAAGCCGATTGGCCGGCGCGGCTCCACCGGCTGGGACATGGCCCGCTGGTCGATCTCGCGCCAGCGGGGAGCGAATTGTGGCTCGACGGCGGGCACAATCCGGATGGAGGTCGCGCGATTGCGGCAGCGCTGGCCGATCTGGAGGAACGTGTCTCGCGTCCCCTCGTTTTGATCGTTGGAATGCTGTCCAGCAAGGACTGCGAAGGTTTTTTGAGCAATTTTGCCGGGCTCGCACGCCGCACGATTGCTGTGCCGGTGCCCGGTGCCGAAAAGGGCCTGAGCGCCGAAGCGGTGGCCGAAACCGCCCGCGCCATCGGGCTGTCGGCGACAAGCCGCGATAATCTGTCCGAGGCGCTTGACGCGGCGCGCAAGCTCGATCTCGATCCGCCGCCGCGCATCTTGATTACCGGCTCGCTTTATCTGGCCGGCGAAGTGCTGCGCGAAAATGGAATGTTGCCGGCCTAAATCGAAACGGCCGGCTTTCGGCCGGCCGTTCAGGAAAACTTTTATCGCCGCGTCAGACGGCGCCGCTGATCCACTGATGCAGCTTTTGCTTGGGCGCTGCGCCAACCTGGCGCGAGGCAATCTCGCCGTTCTTGAACAGCATCAGCGTCGGGATCGACATGATGCCGTATTTGGCGGCGGTGTTCGGGTTCTCGTCGACGTTGAGCTTGACGATCTTGACCTTGTCGCCGAGCTGGCCTGCGATTTCTTCCAGCGCCGGTGCGATCATGCGGCAGGGGCCGCACCATTCCGCCCAGAAGTCCACGACGACCGGTTCGGCAGATTTCAATACGTCCAATTCAAAGCTGGCGTCCGACACTTTGCCGACGGTCATGACATTTACCTCTTGTGATTGAGCGGGGAGAATCGCCCCAGAATCTGCGAGGGCAGGAAGCTATGAACGAGGTCCGGCAGCGTCAAGGCGCTCTCACGCGGAGGTGACCCGAGCCAGCGCCGCATCCATTTCCGCCTCGGAAAGCTCCATGAGATCAGGGACTTCGGTCCAGATCAAAGCCGCGCGGACAGGCTTGTCCGGGTATAACTGGCGGAGCACGGCGCGGTAGAGCGCGAGCTGGCGGACGTAAGCCTCGGGTACGTCCTCGATTCGGCGTTGCGGCTGCCGGTTTGTTTTGAAATCGCCGATCAGGACGAAGTTGTGCGTCACCGCGAGGCGGTCGACCTGGCCGGGGACGCGGATTTTTTTGCCGCCACTTTCGGCCCATCCGACGATGGGGACTTCAGCGCGGCTGCCGGGTCCGAACAATTCGGTGAACAGCGGATTATCGAGCACGCGCATCACTTGTTGCACAATTTTCTCGCGGTCATCGGCAGGCAACTCAGGGCCCGCACGCGACAAAAACGCTTCAGCAGCCTCGATACGGTGTGCAGCCGGTATATCTGGTAGCGACTGCAAGAGCCGATGAACGATGGTGCCGCGCAGGCGTGCCGCTCTGCTGGCAACGGTCGCAGGTCCTCGCAGCTGATCTTGTGTGTCCGCCGCGCTTGATGGCGTGAGAACAGACACGCGTGACTCCGGAGCGATAGATTGTCTCAGCCACGCGGGCTTTGCGACAGGTGCCCCGGGCTCACTGGCGGTGTGCGCCTGCTTCCCGGATGGTTCGACCTTGCGATAGCGCCACACCGTTACGCCGTCTGCCTCGTGTTCGCTGAAACCCGGTTGGTCCCGCAACCCTTGCAGCACGAGATCGTACCAGCAGCCATGCGGCCGTTTTTTCGCTTCGATACCGCATACGATCAACTTTTCAGCCGCGCGCGTCATCGCAACGTAGAGCAGGCGGCGGTATTCATGTCGAGTTTCGAAGCGCGCGGCGAGGCGCGCATTGTTCATCGGCCCGACGTCTTCCTTTTCGCTTTTCGCCCAGATGAGCGGTGCAGCGCCGGTCTGCGCCGGGAGTGGAAGCAGCGGCGGCGGGTGATGTCCTTCCGGACGCGTCGTGGTGTCGGCAAGAAACACAATCGGGGCTTCGAGCCCCTTGGCGCCGTGCACGGTCATCACGCGTACTTCGTCGCGGTCCATTTCCATGTCGCGTTTGATTTCGGATTTCGCCGCGCGCATCCAGTCGACAAAGCCTTGCAGCGAAGGTGCTTCATCGCGCTCGTACTCGAGTGCGAGGCTGAGGAATTCATCGAGCGCGTCAGAGGTTTCATGGCCGAGCCGGGCGATAAACCGCTCGCGGCCGTGCTCGGCGCCAAGCAGACGGGCATAGAACGCAAAGGGCGAATCCTTGCGCGCGCGCTGCGAAAGATCGTTCAGACGCCCGACCGCCTCGGCGAATTTTTTATGTCCCGTAGATTTCTGTCCGAGCATCGAGCGCAGCGATTTTACACCGCGATCATGTGCAAGGGCGAAGATGTCGTCTTCGTCGAATCCGAATAACGGACTTTTCAATATAGTCGCGAGGGCGAGGTCGTCTTGTGGCAGCAACAAAGCGTCGGCGAGTGCCAGCAAGTCCATCACCGCGATGTGCTCGGTCAGCACCAGCCGATCGGCGCCGGCGACCGGAATGTTGGCATTCTTGAGCGCGCGGATGATTGCTTCGAACAGGCTCCCGCGCCGGTTGACCAGCACCAGGATGCCACCCGGGCGCTGCCCTTCATCCATGAAATTGCGGACAGACTTTGCGATGCGGTCCGCCAGCCGCACCGCCGGCTTCGAACCGGTGAGATTGTCGAAGGGGGCGTTCCAGGGATCTTTTTCGCCACCGTCCTCGAGCGGTTTTTCCGTGTCCCAGATTTCGACTTCACCGGGCGCGGCGCTCGCCAGCGCGATGTGTTCGGGAATTCCCGCGGCGTCGCGTGTGAGGCTGGCATAGACCTCAGCCGGCTTGAAGACGATATCGACCGCTGCAAGCACGTTGGCGCCGGAGCGCAGCGACGTGTCGAATCGCACATGACGAAACGGCTGATTGCTGCGGCCGGACAGCGTTTCAAACTCGCGGCGCATGCTCTCGAACTCTGCTGGCGCTGCGCCCTGAAACGAGAAGATCGACTGCTTTTCGTCGCCGACGGCGAAAATCGTGCGCCTTTGCTCGCTTGCGCCTTTGCCCGCGAAAAACTCCGCCACCAGATGGCGGACGATGCCCCATTGCTTGGGGCTGGTGTCTTGCGCTTCGTCGATCAGCACATGGTCGATGCCGCGATCGAGCTTGTAGTGCACCCAGGCCGCAGAGACGCGCGACAGCAATTCATGCGTCTTGTCGATCTGGTCCTCAAAATCAAGGAGCCCGCGGCGGTTCTTCTCCGCGCTGAAGCGGTCGAGGACTGCCTTCGCGATTGTGACGAGGGCCATGGTGCGGTCGCGCGCCGCCACCGCGCGCCGCCGCTCGATCAACGCCCAGACCCGGTCGCGCTCTTCATGCAGCCGTTCGCACAGGCCCCCATGCAGACTCTTGATGTCGCCGGTAAAGACATTCTCGCGTTTTCCGGCTGTTTTGGTGCAGAAAATCTCGATATAGCGGTCGATTTGCCGAGCCCCGGCGAGGCTGGAAAGCGAGGTAAAACGTTCGGCTTGATCGCGGTCCGTCTTCTTGCCGGACGCGCCGACCGCGGCGATGGCAGACCATTCCGATGGCGGAATATGGCTTTTGCCGAAGAATTCCGCCGCGATCTTTTCGTCGCTGTCGTCGACGTCAATATTGAGGGCGCGCGATAATTGCGCTTTTGCACCGTTAAGTCCGCCGGCGGATTCAAGCCACGCCTCGACCAGGTCGCGCTCCGCAATGGCCTTGCCGATCAGGTCGAGGAAGGTGACGTCGGCGGCAGCCCCAATGGCATATTCCAGCGCGCGTCCGGGGTCGCTTTGCGGTTTCCCCGCCGCGTCGAGCAACACGTCGTTGGTCATCTTCTCGAGCAGTTGCGCGTTCTGTGCCTCGTCCAGCACCGTGAAGCGCGCGGCGACATTCGCCTCGAAGGGAAAGAGGTGAAGGATGTGCGTGCAGAACGCGTGAATGGTTTGCACTTTCAGTCCGCCCGGCGTCTCGAGCGCCAGCGCGAACAGCTTGCGCGCGCGCGCGCGCATTTTGTCGCCGGTATCGCGCGCGCCGACATTCTTCATCGCCTTGACGAGCTCGGCATCGTCAAGCGCGGTCCATTTGCGCAATTCTTCGAACACGCGGTTCGCCATATTTCCGGCGGCCGCCTTGGTGAACGTGATGCACAGAATGCGCGACGGATCGACACCGTCGAGCAACAAGCGAATGACGCGCTGCGCCAGCACGTGAGTTTTGCCCGACCCGGCGTTAGCCGACACCCAGGCGGAGATGTCGGGATCAGACGCCTCGCGCTGACGGATGAGCACGGCTTCTGAAATGATGCGCTGCGTGATCATTCGTCGGCCTCGTCGACGCCGCCGGTGAGCGACCATTCCTTCACGCGTGCGAGATGGTCGTAGTCGCCGTAATGCGTCTTCCACATCGGATGGGCGAGCGGGCGGTATGCGGTCTTGAGTTCGGCAAATTTCGCGGCGACGCCGATCAGGCGCCTGAGTGCATTATCGGCCTGTGCGTTTGCGTCGCTGTCCTTGAACTTGACGATCCGGTCTTCACCGGCGGGGTCGCCGCCGCGCAGCGCGACATAAATGAGCTGGGACACATTGGCGTCTTTCGGAATTCCGTCGAACGCGCCGCCCCGCAGCATGGCCGCTTCGAGCGTCAGCTGCGGTGACAGGCCGCTCTGTACCTGGCTATCGGTTGGCGGCTTGCCGGTCTTGAAGTCCAGAATTGCGAAGCTGCCGTCGCTCAGTTGCTCGACGCGATCGGCGCGCGCGGTGAGCGTGAAATTGCTTGTGCCGACCGGGATCGGCAATTTCACATACCGCTCGGCGTGCAAGACTTTGAGGCCGGCGCGGCGGGCCGGCTCGAATGTCTCGGTCAACCAGCGCGCGATGCGCTGGAACCGCGGCCACCAGAATGCTTTTGCGTCTGGAAAATCTTCCAGCGCAGCGAAATGCTTGACGCCCAGCGCCTGCATTTGCGCCAAAGCATCGTCGGGCAATTCTCCAGGAAATTTCTGCGCGAAGTCACCGACGGCACCATGGATGATGGTGCCGCGGTCGGCGGCTCCTGGCGGGGTGTCGATGGCATCGAGCGGGAGCAGTCTCAATATATGTTTGGCGTAAATCGTGTAGGGATCGCGCAGCCAATTTTCGATATCGGTCACGCTGAGTTGCTTCGGACGCACGTCGAGCGGCGGTGTCGGAGCCGGCATCTTGATGCGCTCGCTCTTGTCGGGTGCATCGAGCATGCGCGCATAAGCGATATAGTTTTCGCCTCGCGCGAGCGCGCTTTTCCAGAGCGGGTCGCCCGCGACGGCGGCGAGCCGCTGCACGAAACGCGACGCAACGGTGGGCGCTCCCGCCATTTTGGCGGCGCGGCTGAGAATGACCTCCCGGGCGCCCAGCGCCTGCGCGAAGTCGTGCGCCGACAGACCGATGCGCCGTTCCGGCAAATCAAGCCCGAGCTGCCGGCGCATTGGCCGGCTGAGCCAGGGATCGGTGCGCGTTTCAGGAGGCCAAACGCCTTCCGCCAGGCCGCCCAGCACGACGCGATCGACGTGCTGCAGGCGCGATTCCAGCGTGCCGAGAATCTGGACGCGCGCCTGGCTGGGCGGGTTGCGCATCGGCTGACCAGAAAGTGCGACGTGAAACAGCTCGACATAGTCGCCGCGCTCGACGGCCAGCGCACCATGATCGGCAATATCGTCGAAAAATGCGGTGAGGATGTCCTGTTCACCGGCCAGGTTGGCTGTGGCCTGACGGTGCAATTGCCCGATCCCAGAAAATGAATGCGCGCCGGATTTCAGCGTTTCCAGCGGCGCCAACGCTCGCGCCAATGACTTCACGAGCCCATCGGCGGCATCAAGTTCGGCTTCAGTCAACGTCCTGCGGGGATCGTTCCGATGCAGTTCGTCCCGCGTGGCTCGAAACGTGGCGAGTGCGTGTGCCAGCCCGGCCGTGCCCGGTTTTGGCCGCGGCCCACGCAGCACCGCACGCTCAAGCGAGGCGATGGCCAAAGAATTAAGCTGGCAGAGGGGATGCTTGAGCAAGGCCAGCAGCGGCACCGGCGGCAATCCCGCGAGGGCTGCTTCCGCAACCAACCTTGCGAAGACGCCAGCCGGCGTTTCGGCCAGATCGGTGCCCGCAGAATCGTCGGCCTCGACATTCCAGCGCGCCAGCGCCGCCAGCACGCGACGCGCAAGCGCCCGGTCGGGCGTGATCAGCGCCGCGGTCTTGGCTTTATCTTCCACCGCTTCGCGGAGCGCGGCCGCAATGGCGAGCGCTTCTTCCTCGGCGTTGGCCGCTTCGATCGCGGCGACATCTTTCATCGCCGGCAGGATGCGCGACGCAATTTCGGCTAGACGCGCGCTCCAGCGGTCGGTCTGCTCTGCCGGGCGCATGGCTTCCGATACGAGGACGTCGCGCGCCTGCGCGGAAGCAAGCGGCTCTACCGCGGCACGGTCAATGCCGAACCGCTGCAGTAGCCCGGCAAGGGCGAATTGCGGATGGCTGGCCGCTGCATCGTTCTCGACCAGTGAGCGCCAGGTGGCGTCGTCAAGTTCGGTATCGAGCCCGGGTAAAACCACCGCGCCGTTCGGAAGTCTGGCGATAGTATCGAGCAATTCGGCGGTTGCCGGGATCGATCCGGTCGAACCCGCCGCGATCACCGGAGCGCCGGACTGTTTGAGGCGCTCGGCTTCAGCGGTGATCAGTTTGTTTTGCCGCACCGCAGGTTCGAGCAAACCTTTTTCGGCAAGAATGTCAGGCCACTTGTCGCGTGCTATTTTGAGGAAGGTGAGCGTCTTCTGCCAATAATCATCGAGGTCTTCCGGCACTAAGCCATCGAGCTTGTCCCACGGCACCTGCCGCGTCGCCATGTCGTCCATCAAATGGGCAAGATCGCGTGCGAGCGCAAATGCCGCAGCCGGACTGTTTGCAACGAGCGTCGCGCCGCTTTCTCCAAGCATGCCTTGCGATTTCGACCACGCCAGAATCAATTTGGCGAGTGTGATGTGCCGCTGAAAGCTGCCGAGCGTGTCGGGAATTTCGATATCCGCAGCTTCGCCAGTCGCGAACTGCGCGAAATTGATGTCTTCCTCGTCAATGTGGCCCAACGCTACAATGCGCGGGAGGATCGCGGCATTCCCGTCGAAGGAGTCGAGAAACACGTCACGGGCAAGGCGGCAGGCACGGCGCGTCGGCAGATAAAGCGTTGCGCGGGCAAGCTCGAGCGGATCATTCGACGAAGGGAACCCTGGAACCAGTTTGCCGTCGCGCAGCGCGCGGATCAGCACCTCGAGAAAGGACGCCGAAGCAGGGATGTTGAAAACGCGGGGACGAGTGGGGGGCATAGGGGAATCATACACACTTGCATCGGCGCTTGGGCGCGCAACCGGTCAACTTGTGCTGGCGCGGATCGCAGCCTCCGCGGTGGCGACAGCGTCGGGGGTACCGACATGCATCCAAAGCCCCTCCAGCCGAAGACCGTGCAAGCGGCCCGCGCCCGCGGCGCGGTCGAACAGCGTGGTGAGTGAAAATTCACCCGACGGCGCACCGGCAAAGAGCGCCGGTGAGAGAATTGCTGCCCCGGCATAGACGAACGGCGCTATTTCCTGCTCGGCGCGTTGACGCAGCCGCCCGTCCGGAGCCATCGCGAAATCGCCCCGGCCTGCGTAGCCGACGCTGCCGGCCGTCGGCGCCAGCAGCAGAAGCCCGTCCATCGTGGCCGGATCAAAAGCGTCGGCCAGCTGCGCCAAATTCGGCTTCACGCCGTCGATCCAGATGGTGTCGGAATTGATGTGAAAAAATGGCGCATCGCCCAGCTCGGGCAGGGCTTTTTTGACGCCGCCACCGGTTCCCAGCAGCAATCCGCGTTCATCGGAGATCACGACCTTCGGCCGGGTGCGCGACGCCAGATGCGTGATCAGCAGGTCGGCGAGGTAATGCACGTTGACCACCGCGCGCTCGACTCCGGTTTGCGCGAGCCGGTCCAGGACGTGATCGATCAGCGGTTTGCCGGCGACTGCAACCATCGGCTTTGGGATTTTGTCGGTGAGGGGATGCATGCGCGTGCCGAGGCCGGCGGCCAACACCATGGCGCGTCGCGGAGCGGTTTGTGGCGATGCGGTCATGCGTCAAACCTTCAAGGGCGGCACATTGGTGCGATACCAGGCCGCGAGAGGTGCCAATGCCGGGTGGGCGAGCGAGCGCTGCAAATAAGCCCATACCCGCGGCAGGTGACGTAAATATTGCGGTTTGTGATCGCGCCGTTCCAGCCTTGCGAAGATGCCGAGGATTTTCGACGCGCGCTGCGCAGCGAGCGTCGCGTAAGCACGTGCGAATGTCGGCGCATCGAAGGCTGAATTGGACGACATTCGCGCGCGGATATATCGCGAAAGAAGCGCGATCTCGATCAGCTCAGGAACGTCGACGCGTGCATCTTGCAACAGAGAAGCGACGTCATAGGCGGCAGGCCCCATCACCGCATCCTGAAAATCGAGCAGCCCGATGCGCGCGCTGCCCTCGCGCTCCGGCAACCACAAAAGATTGGGCGAATGAAAATCGCGAAGGACCCAGGTTTGCGTGTCGTCTATCACCGGCAGCAGCGCATCGCGCCAAAGGGAATGATAGGCCCCGCGCTTGGTGTCGGTAATTTTGGCGCCAAGTTTGGGCAGGTACCAATCGAGCAGTAATTCGACCTCGATCTGAAATGCGTCCATGTCGTAACGCGGCAGCCGGTAGTCTGCGCCCGGCTCGATCGCAAGGACGTCTTGCAGCGTTTCGGAATGCAATTCGGCAAGCAGGTCGACCGCCGCCTCGTAGCGCTTTTCGATCGGCGCCGGTGGATCGCCTTCGACAACCAGTTCGTCGCCGAGATCTTCGATGACGAGCAGGCCGGCTTTGCGGTCGGCAGCAAAGATCGCCGGCGCGGAAAAGCCGCGTCCCCGCAAGCCGTACGCCATCGCGACGAACGGCGTCACGCTTTCGGCCAGATGCGCGATGGCGCTGTAGGGTTTTCCTTCGCGCACCGGCGGTCCGTCCGGACGCTTGGGCGAGTTCATCAGGATGTAAGTGGCGCCGTCGCGGGTCAGCCGTTCGTAACTGCGGGTTGAGGCATCGCCCTGGATGCGGCGGCGCGTGGCCCGGCTAAAACTCGCGCGGTCGAGAAATTGACGGATCGTCAATATACGCTCCGCCCGTGGTGTGAAATTGCCGTACCCAGTGATCCGCGCATTTCGCGCGTTCGGCCCTTGCTGCGGCGCCAGCGCAAACGCGATGTCCAGGCGGTCGGGTGGCAAGAACCCGGCGGCGCGGTCGGGCCATTCCAATAGCGTCACTGCGTCGTCGCCGGCGTCGTCGAAGCCGAGTTCGGTCAGTTCCGCTGCTCCCGACAACCTGTAGAGGTCGACATGCACAAGCGGAAAACGGGGCAGCGTGTAGGTCTGTGTCAGCGTGAAGGTCGGACTCGGGACTTCAATGCTCTCGTCGCCGGCAAAATAGCGGATCAGCGCTCGGGCGAATGTGGTTTTGCCAGCCCCGAGATCTCCAGACAGCGTGATCAAATCGCCGGGCTCGATCAGCGCTGCAACATCCGTCATCAGACGGTATGTGGCTGCCTCGTCGGCGAGTGCGACCGTAAAATTGTAACCGCCGGCGCTGGTGGGAAACATCGAATCATCCGTTGCAGTGCCGCTATCTTATAAGCGGATCGCGGGCCCATGCCAGAATCGCTCAGACAGATGGCCTTGTGCGCGTGTTGTCTGCCGTCGATTAAGCTGCGGTCTGTTTTGCTGCGTGCTCGACCGGAAACGAGCACGTCACGGTAGTGCCTGCCCCGGGCGTGGATTCAATCGTCACCGTACCGCCGTGCAATTCGACGAAGGACCGCACAAGGGAAAGACCGAGACCGGGGCCGCGG
Source organism: uncultured Alphaproteobacteria bacterium (assembly GCA_963722125.1). Taxonomy (GTDB): domain Bacteria; phylum Pseudomonadota; class Alphaproteobacteria; order Rhizobiales; family Xanthobacteraceae; genus Pseudolabrys. Next base: position 346,305 of record CAVRJW010000006.1, read on the forward strand.
TGCTGCGAGCCCATTGAGTCGGTCTCGAACCACTCGAATACCTTGTCCGCCGCCTCCGGCGGAATCCCCGGTCCGCGATCTGTCACACTGAAAATTACCGCGTCTGCACGCCGTTCGGCCAACAACGTTACGATCCCGCCCGCTGGCGAAAAGCCGACTGCGTTTGAGAGCAGATTGAAGAGGATCTGCCGCAGGCGCCGTTCGTCAGCAGTAAAGCTGCCGATATTGTGTTCCGCGCGAATATCGAGCGTGATGTTGTTGTTAACCAGACGATCTTGCACACCTTCGGCTGCTGCTTCCATGCTGGCACGAATGTCGACAGTGCCGAGATTGAGCGTCATCGCGCCGGCGTCGATAGTGGCGAGATCGAGAATGTTATTGATCAGCGCCAGCAGGGCATTGGTCGATGCAGTGATGTAGCCGAGATACTCGTCTTGCTTTGCCGTCAGCGGGCCGAACGCCGGATCACCGAGTAAGTTCGCAAAGCCGATGATGTTGGTGAGCGGTGATCGCAATTCATATGATACGTGGTGCACGAAATCGATCTTGATCGAGTTCGGCGGTTTCCAGCGCCTCATTGCGCTCGCGTAAGGCACGCTCAACGTTGACCGTGTCAGTCAAATCCTGGAACGTTACCAGCGTGGCGCCGTCGGGCAACGGCACGGTGGCAAGGTCGATTACAGCACCGTCTCTTCGCTCGATCCGCGCCGTCAGCGATTCCCGGTTGTCGATTGCGGTGATGGCCGTGCGTAAATTCCGCCAGACCGTATTATCGTCGTGCAACGCCTGGCACCAGGCGGTCACAGCTTCGACATGCGGATGCTCATCGAGCGCCTCAAGTGATAGCTTCCACATTCGCTGGAACGCCGGGTTGTGCAGCCGGACGCGTCCGTCACTGCCGAACACTGCGACCGCCTCGGAAAGGTGATCGAGCGTCTCGCTTTGCACTTTGATGAGTGCATCATAGCGGCGATACATATCGAGCCGTTCGGTGACATCATCGTAGAGATATGTGACGCCGCCCTCGGGATTGGGCGTCGTGACGACCCGCAATGCGCGTCCGTCCGGCAGGTGCCACATGTGCTCCTTCGGCTCGACGGCGCGATAGGCCTCGTAGAGCTGCTGCTTCCATTGCCGAAAATCCTGCTCTTCCGGCAGCTTGCGTTTGCTGCGCAGCGTGTCGAGCACGGCAGCGTCGGTCGGTATCTGGTCGAGGAAGCCGGCGTCGAGTTCGAACAGCGATCGGAACGCGCTGTTGTAGAAGGTCAGCTTGCGGTCGACATCGAAAACGGCGACGCCGGTCGCCAGCTGGTCGAGCACGCGGCGATGCGCCTCGACCATGCGCGCAAGCTCGGCGCGCATGGTTTCTACTTCGGTGCGGTCGATTGCGATGCCGGAACTACCAGATCCACTCGTTGCATCGACGACGTCGAAAATGCGGCGTACGCCGGCGGTAATTGCCGGCAAACGGCCAACATATGTTTCGCGCGCTGCGCGCGCGCGTGCGACATCCTCGCGTGCTGGCCTATCCAGCAATTCGAGTTCACGCGCAACGGCATCGGCCGGGCTCTCGGCTTCAACCGCCCGAGCATAAGCCGAATTCACGAAGGCCAGCCGTCCATCGTTGTCACGCGCCCACACCGGAGAAGGCAGCGAGTTCGAGGAGGGCCTTCATGGTCTCCACGTCGCTCAGCAACTGGTCGTGGCGGGCAGCAAGATCGAGCAGCTCTTGTTCAATGCCGCTGACATCGCGCAAGCGGAGGACCGCACGGCCGCCGATCGCGCGGCCTTCCGCTTCGATCGGGCGCCCGCTGCGGCTGGTCAGCGTCATGACGAAGCCGCGCCCGTCACGCCGCAATGTGTCGACCGCTTCGTCCATGCGGTGCGCGGCGGCGGGATCAAGCCAGGTGCCGAATGCGAGGATTCGTTCCGGCACACCGGCCGGCGTGACCATAGCGATATCGCCGAGAATTTCCGGTTGCTCGGCAGCGGCGGCCCAGGTCACGAGGACCTGCGGCTCAGACAGCAATAGCGCCTTGAACCGATCGATCTCAGCTTGCAGCGAACCTATTTCGTCACGTGAATCAGTTTCGAGCCGGTCGGCAGTCCTGCGCGTGCGAAGCAGCACGAGGGCTGCGAGCAAGGCAGCGCCGATCAGTGCGATAATAAGCGTGAGAGCTGTGATTTCCTGAGCGCGAAGTGCCGCCACGGTGTGGTGGACGACATCGACCGCGGTTGCACCAAGGCGCATTTCGGCGCGCGCCATCGCGGTGGGCGCGATGGAAGTCATTGCGGTCACGAAGGCGACGAGGAATCCCCCCGCCACGGACGAGAACGCAGCCTCTCGTTCGCCGTCCGGATCGTCTCCGGCATTCAATGGTGCCCCAGGGATGCGGTCAGCGTCCGCCACGCCGTTTCCGCGAATCGCTGGACTTTACTCCCAAGGGGAATCGCGCCGAAAGAGTCCAGACCGTGAACAGGCCCCAGGCGTGCCAGTGTTTTCGGGCTTAGTTGCTATTTCAGCGTTACGGCGCGCTTGACCATGTCGTCAATATTGATGCGACCGAGCGCTACGGACAATGTGCGCTCTGTCTCGGCGAGCGCGGGACGCACGACATCGTTGACCAAAGCCGAACCCGGGAGTGGAAGCTCGTCAACGTCTTCGGCGGTATCAGCCGCACGGAGGATATCGTCGGCTGAAATACGGTTGCGTTCGCGGGCGAGCTCATATCCCCCATGGGGCCCACGGATTCCTTTGAGGATGCCATCCCGGACCAGCGCTTGAAGTACCGGCTCGAGATGCCGCGGCGGCAGTCGATGGCGGGCGGCCAATGCCTTCGCGGATACCGGGCGGGCGCTCGCGTTGATCGCAACATCGATCACGGCAGCGATGGCAAGGACGCCCTTACGAGACACCAACGGCATTTCAGGACCAGTCGCAGTAGCAACGAATTTGAGCGGTAATAGGCTACGGTCCTGCATCCGTCCAGCTGCAAACAAATATTTTGGCACTTCAACTTCCGGTAGAGCCAAATCCCCCGCTTCCGCGTGGGGTTTTATCAAGAGATGCGACCTCTAATATGTGTCCTCGCACAACCGGGGCGATTACCAATTGGGCGATGCGCATGCCTCGAGCGACGGTCACCGGTTCACTGCCAAGGTTTACGAGCAGCACCTGAATCTCGCCGCGGTAGTCGGCATCGATGGTCCCGGGCGCATTGAGCACCGTCAGTCCGTGTCGGGCGGCGAGGCCGGATCGGGGTCGCACCTGAGCTTCGTGGCCCGGCGCAAGAGCGATCGCGATGCCGGTCGGCACGAGCAATCGGCCACCAGACGGGATCACGAGCGGAGCGGCCTCAGGCACCGCCGCGAGCAGATCGAGACCGGCTGCGTCGGCGCTCTGATAGGACGGGAGCGGCAAATCCTTGCCGTGGGGCAGGCGCGTCATCTGGACTTCAATATTGCTCACGTCTTTTCTCCGCTGAGCGCATCGGCAATGCGCCCGACCAACAAGGCCGCGACCTCGTCTTTGCTTTGCGGCGGCCAGGCGTCAATGCCGGACGCACGCACGAGCAGAATCGTGTTGCGGTCGCCACCCATCACGCCTGATTGTGGCGCCACATCGTTGGCCAAAATCCAGTCGCAGCCTTTGCTGACGAGTTTTGCCTTGGCATTGGCCGCAACGTTTTCGGTCTCCGCAGCAAAACCAATGACCAGTTTCGGACGTTGGCTTTTTCGCTTCGCGATGGTGGCAAGAATGTCGGGATTTTCTACGAGGGACAAATCCGGTGTGGCTTTGCCAGCCTGCTTCTTTAACTTCTGTTTGCCGGCATTTGCGACACGCCAGTCGGCGACTGCAGCTGCAAAGATCGCAATGTCCGCAGGCAAAGCGCGTTCGACCGCTTGCAGCATTTCATGGGCAGTTTCGACCTTGATCACTTTTACGCCGGGCGGATCCGGTAAATTCACCGGGCCGCTCACCAGCGTAACATCAGCCCCGGCGGCGGCCGCCGCGGCGGCAATGGCGTGGCCCTGCTTGCCGGACGAGCGATTGGCGATGTAACGCACGGGATCGATTGGCTCGTGCGTCGGGCCGGATGTGATCAGCACGCGCTTTCCCTTGAGTGCTTGCGCCGTGCCGGCCGACAGCATTTTCTCGACCGCAGCGGCGATCTCCAGCGGCTCAGCCATGCGGCCGAGCCCGCGCTCGTGTGCTTCCGCCATCTCGCCTTCGTTCGGGCCGACAACCGCGATGCCATCGGCCATGAGCTGCGCCAGATTGCGTTGCGTCGTTTTGTTCGCCCACATGCGTGAGTTCATGGCAGGCGCCAAAAGAATTTTCTCAGTCGTCGCTAATAGTACGGTAGTCGCAAGATCATCAGCGTGCCCGCCAGATATTTTTGCCATCAGGTCGGCAGTCGCTGGCGCGACGACAATCAGGTCGGTCTCGCGTGCGAGACGGATATGGCTGACATCGAATTCGCTGGCCGGGTCAAACAGATCTGTGAACACACGTTCGCCAACGAGCGCGCTTGCTGAAAGCGGCGTCACGAAGTTCTCAGCAGCTTTTGTCAAAATGCATCGCACGGCAATGCCGCGTTCTTTCAATCGGCGGATGAGATCAAGTGACTTGTAGGCGGCAATGCCGCCGCCGATGATCAACAGGACGCGTTTGGCACCCGGCACCTCATCGTCGCGCATGCGCGATGTACGCGACGTCCGCGCGCCTCGCTTTGGCGGGGAGGACGGGTTGATCAAATCGAGCGCCTGGTACCCCGTCTCCTCGGCCGCCTCTCGCAGGATCGTGCGCACCTCGTCTTCGACGGAGCGTCCACTTTTCGCCGCCCGCAGACGCAGCAGTTTTTTGAGCCGTTCATCGAGTTGGCGGACCGTGAGAGAAGCCATAAAACCTCTTTATATCAAGTAACTTAGCACAATGATGATCTCAATGCAATCAATGCAATCAGAACGCAGAAATATTCCCCGCTTGACGGCCGCCGCGCTGGCTTGTATTTAACCTGTCAGTTATTTACCTGAAAGGTATAATACGTAATGACGGACCGCCTGAGTTCGACGTTTGCAGCCTTGGCCGATCCGACGCGGCGCGCAATTCTCGCGCGGCTCGCTCTCGGTGAAGCGTCCGTATTGAAGCTGGCCGAGCCATTCGACATGAGCCTCCCCGCGGTTTCAAAACACTTGAAGGTACTGGAACGCGCCGGGCTCATCACACGCACACGCGATGCCCAAATGCGGCCGTGCCACATCGATGTGCGCGCTCTCAAGGAAGCCGACGACTGGCTCGAGGAATATCGCCGACTTTGGGACGAGCGTCTGGATCGCCTGGGCGATTATCTGAAAACTCTGCAAGCCGAACAAAAGCAAAGCAAGCGGGAGACCAAGCATGGCCGAAGAAAGTAGTGTCGACCTGGCGCGAGATCCGCGCTCGATTATCGGGATGCGGATATTTGATGCGCCGCGCGATCTGGTGTTCGCTGCCTTTAGCGATCCCAAGCATTTGGCAGAGTGGTGGGGACCAAACGGATTCACGACGACGACATATAGCTTCGACTTGCGTCCAGGCGGCAAGTGGCGCTTCGTGATGCACGGACCGGACGGGCGCGATTACCAAAATCTCGTCACCTATGACGAAATTGTTCCGCCGGAACGTCTCATCTACCACCATGGCGGCGGCGACGACGTCGAGCCCGTGCAGTTTACCCAAACCCTGACCTTCGAAGATCTGGGCAACGGTAAAACCAGATTAATCTGGCACGGAAAGTTCTCGTCCGCCGAGGAACGCGCACGTGTCATCAAGGAATACGGCGCCGACAAAGGGCTGGAGCAGACCATGGCGCGACTTGCCGACTATTTGGCGACGATGGCCGCAAAGGGCCCGTAACCGACAATGCAGAACGTCCAAACGTCACGCGAGCGTTCGCAACGCGTCCCGCAAGTCGTCGGAGCGAAAAATTGTCAGCGACCGCTCAATCTCGGCATGGGTCTGCGTCCAAACCGGAAAGGCTTTGGCGAGCAAGGTGCGGCCCAGCGGAGTAATCGTGAGCCGCCGGCTGCGTTTGTCATCCTTGTCGATCGAAACTTTCACCAACTTGCGGCGTTCAAGGGGCTTGAGCGCGGCCGTCAACGTGGTTCGGTCCATCGCAAGCAAAGCTGCGACGCTGCCGATACTCGGTGGTTCCGGCCGATTGAGCGACATTAAAAGCGAGAATTGCCCATGCGTCAGATCGAAGGGACGGAATACGTCATCGAAACGCCGCGCCAGTGCTCGTGCCGCCCGTTGGACGTGCAAACAGAGGCAAGAATCGCGCACCTGATGCGTCGCAGAAAGTGTCAATTCGTGACGGGTTGACATCTCTCATATTATGTTGATATCAACCTATATGTCAATGAAGGGAACCGAAGGAGGACGAGTTATGCAGGTGCAATCTTATTTGTTTTTCGATGGACGCTGCGAAGAAGCGATCGACTTCTATAAAAAGACGCTTGGTGCGGAAGTCGGCATGCTGATGCGCTGGAAGGATAGCCCAGACAAGTCCATGTGCACGCCATCGAATGAAAATAAGGTGATGCATGCCTCCATCAAGATCGGCGAAACCAGGGTTATGGCCTCCGATGGGCGCAATACGGGAAATCCAGAATTCAAGGGATTTGCGCTTTCCGTAAACGCGAAGGATGAGCCCGAGGCCGACCGGCTCTTCAATTCTCTCTCGGCAGGCGGAAACGTGATGATGCCGCTCGGCAAAACATTCTTTTCGCCGCGTTTCGGAATGACAACCGACAAGTTTGGCGTGAACTGGATGGTGATTGTCGAGCCATAGCCGCCAAAATCCTCAGCGAATAAATAGTGGAGGAAGATACATGGCCGAAGATTTTGTCATGTCGCGCGTATTCGACGTGCCGCGCGACCTGTTGTGGAAATGTTTCACCGAGCCGGACCGAATGAAACAGTGGTGGGGCCCGAAAGGGTTCAAGGTGCTCTCGGCGAAAATGGATCTGCGGCCGGGCGGCAACTACCACTACGGCATGCAATCGCCGGACGGACATGGGATGTGGGGCAAGTTCGTGTTTCGCGAAGTCGTACCGCAAGAGCGACTCGTGTTCATCAATTCGTTTTCGGACGAGAAGGGCGGCACCACACGCCATCCTGGAAATGCAAACTGGCCTTTGGAAATGCTGTCGAGTTTCACGTTCGAGGACATGCCTGGTGGTAAAACAAAGTTCACCGTGCGCTGGGCGCCACACAATGCGAGCGAAGAAGAACGCAAAACCTTCGATACAAACCGCGACAGCATGCGCCAGGGTTGGGGCGGCACGATGGATCAGCTCGAAGGTTATCTGTCCAGGGCGAAATAACCCGGTCTGTCGGTAAAACGTTGCGTTATGAAAGGACTTCACGATGCCCATCGCCAAACAAAGGATCACGCCCTGCCTCTGGTTCGATACGCGGGCCGAGGAAGCGGCAAAATTCTATTGCTCGATCTTCAAGGATTCAAAGATCGGCGCGATTAGCCGCTACACCGCGGCGGGACAGGAGGTTCACCACAAAAAACCCGGCTCCGTGATGGTCGTTGAGTTCGAAATTGAGGGACAGACATTCACGGCACTGAATGGAGGTCCGAATTTTAAATTCAGCGAGGCAATCTCGCTGCAAATTCGCTGCGAAACGCAGGCCGAAGTTGATTATTTTTGGGGCAAGCTCACGCAAGGTGGCGAAGAAGGGCCATGCGGGTGGCTGAAGGACAAATATGGTCTGTCGTGGCAAGTCGTGCCTGCAGTGATCCCAAAAATGATGAGCGACCCGGACCCCGCGAAATCCGAGCGGGTCATGAACGCATTTATGAAAATGAGGAAGCTCGATATTGCGGCGATTGAGCGCGCTTACGCAGGGAGTCCGCAATGACCCCTGCAGCAAGACGAGCACCTTACGGCGAGGGGAGCGTCTCCTTCACGCGCATCTTCAGTGCCCCCCGCGCGCTGGTATGGAAGGCGTGGACCGATCCGAAGATGATGGCGCAATGGTTTGGCCCACGTGGCTTCACCTGCCCGGTTTGTGAACTTGACGTGCGGGTCGGTGGCAGCCTGCGCATCGTGATGCGCGGGCCGGATGGCAACGACTACCCAATGAAAGGAGTATTTAGAGAGGTCGTCGCGCCCGAACGGCTTGTGTTCAGCAATATAGCCATCGGCAAAGATGGCAATCATCTGCTTGAAGGCGAAACCACCGTCACCTTCACCGATAATGGTGGCAAAACGGCGCTCACCTTGACGACGTATGCCGTTGGCCTCGTGCCGATTGCCCCGAAAATGCTCGCCGGCATGGAAGCGGGTTGGACGCAGAGCATCGATAAATTGGGAGAGCTGCTAACTCAGTCTGGTTGATCGCAGTTAGACCAGCATCCAGGCGATCCAGCCGAGCACGGCCGCGATCACCCATAGGGCTACCGCGGTCCACCTGTTACGTCGCGCTTCTGCGGCCCCTATGTCCGCAACCGTTTGAGGGGAGAGCACAAGGCCATCACGAGTAATGTCGTCGAATTGATCAAGCAACGTCCCGGCTCGGGTTAACAAGCTAGGCACTTGGCCGAAAAAACGGCCGATCTCTCCAGCTCCTTCGACTGCATCTTCCAGCCGGCCAACCGGACCTAGGTTGCGTGCAATCCACTCCCGTACGACCGGGTCGGCAGTACTCCACATATCGAGCTTTGGATTGAAAGAGCGTCCGACGCCTTCAACCACAACCATCGTTTTTTGCAGCAGCAACAACTCCGGACGTGTGCGCATATCGAACAGGCCGGTCACCTCAAAGAGCAACATCAGCAATTTCGCCATCGAGATATCTTCGGCCGTCCGGTTATGAATTGGCTCGCCGATGGCCCGAATGGCTTGTGCGAAGCTCTCTACCGAATGCTGCCGGGGCACGTACCCGGCGTCGAAATGCACTTGCGCCGTTCGATGATAGTCCCGCGTTATAAAGCCAAAAAGTATCTCGGCAAGAAACCGGCGTTCCTTGGGTCCAAGCCGTCCCATGATGCCGAAGTCCACGGCGACGAGCCGGCCATCGTCGTCGACGAACAAATTGCCTGGATGCATATCGGCATGAAAAAAGCCGTCGCGTAATGCGTGGCGCAGGAAGCTCCGGATTACATTGCGGCCAAGCGCCGGCAAGTCGAAGCCTTTGGCCGCGAGTGCGCCGTGGTCACTAAGCCAAATCCCGTCGATCCATTCCAGTGTGAGCACTTCGCGTGCGGTACGATCCCAATCAACAGTCGGCACGCGGAAGTCGGTATCTTCGCGCGTATTCTCGGCCATCTCGGAAGCGGCCGCGGCCTCCAACCTGAAATCCATTTCAATCGCCACTGAACGCGCGAGCGTCGATACCACCTCAATCAGCCGCAGCCGACGCGCTTCCGCCGAAAATGCTTCCGCCTTTCGAGCTGCAAAGAAAAACGCGTCAAGGTCGGATTTAAAACGGCGCTCAATCCCGGGCCGAAGAATCTTCACGGCCACCGGTTTGCGCCCGCCGTCTGTTTCGATCTCGGCCTGATGCACCTGCGCAATTGATGCGGCGGCGACGGCGGGACCGAAACTCGCGTAAACCGCAGTCAACGGTTTGTCAAAAGCGGCGACAACTACGGCTTCCGCTTCGCTCTGCGGGAAGGGCGCCATCTTGTCCTGAAGACTCTCCAGATTGCGCGCAATCGTGGTACCGACGACATCGGGGCGCGTGGCGAGAAACTGGCCGAGCTTGACGTAAGTTGGGCCGAGCTTGCTGAGCGCAGCGGCCAGCCGGCTTTCGCCACCTTTGGAGCTTGGGCGCTCGAATACGCGTGCGAAGGCGATGGCCGCCTTTGCCGGCAAAGGCAATGGTCGCGTATCGACCAGCGCGAAGACGCCCTCGCGCGCAAACACGAAGCCGGCACGGCTCAAACGAAAGAGATGAGAGATGGCAGTGATCACAAGCGCCAGCCCGAATGCAGTGCCACTACTCCACCGCTCATCGCCGTGAATGATGCGCGACGAAAGTCGGCAGCTTCGATCATTGATGCAAAGACTTTTGGCTTCGGAAATTTCCGGATCAATTCGACCAGATATTGGTATGCCTCTCGATCGCCCGTCACCGCCTCTCCAATGCGCGGAATTACCTGGAATGAATAGAGTTCATAGAGGGCATTGAGGCCCGGCGTGTCGACCGAGGAAAATTCGAGGCATAGAAATCGGCCGCCGATCTTCAGGACGCGATACGCTTCTTCAAGCGCGTGCTGGACGCGCGGCACATTACGGATGCCGAACGCGATGGTGACGCAATCAAAGCTGCGATCGGAATAGTGCAACTCCTCGGCATTGCCCTGCTCGAAAGCGACGATACCATCTACCCCACGTTCGGCCGCCCGCGCCCGGCCAACCTCGAGCATGTCGGCGTTGATGTCGCATACAGTGACATGCGTGCCCGGGCCCCCTGCCTCAACCACACGAAAGGCGACATCGCCGGTGCCGCCGGCAAGATCGAGCACGGAAAACTCGCGGCCGCTTTTGGGTGGGTTTACTGCGGTCACCAATGCGTTTTTCCAGGCACGGTGAAGACCACCTGACATCAGGTCATTCATCAGGTCGTAGCGGCGCGCGACCGAGTGGAACACGTCATCCACCCGCCTCTGCTTGTCATCGAGCGGCACGCTTTTGAAGCCGAAATGAGTGTGTTCGCCACCACTGGCCATGGCCAATAATCCTTTTCGAGCAGGACCATAGCGCGGGTGGCCAGAGGGCGCTATGTGTCGGCACGGGAGCGGTTAATCATGCCCGAATTGCCTGAGGTCGAGACCGTGCGCCGGGGACTGGCGCCGGCCATGGAAGGTGCGCGTTTTGCCAAGGTGGAGGTTCGTCGCGGCGATCTCCGCTGGCCGCTGCCCAAGGGCTTTGCTCAACGGCTGCACGGCAAGACCGTGGAAGGCCTCGGCCGCCGCGCGAAGTATTTGCTAGCGGATTTATCTTCCGGTGACGTGCTGCTCATGCATCTCGGCATGTCCGGCTCATTCCGGGTCGGCAAGGATGCAAAGCCGGGCCTCTACTATCACGAGCGTTCCAAAAGCACCGCGCACGACCATATCGTGTTTCATATGTCGAATGGTGCGACCGTAACCTTTAATGACCCGCGCCGTTTCGGATCGATGAAGCTTGTGCCGCGCGCCAAGCTTGACCAAGAGCCATTGTTGCGATCGCTTGGACCGGAACCGTTAGGAAATGAATTTGATGCCGCGATGCTGGCGAAAGCCTGTGCCGGCAAAAAGACATCGCTCAAGGCCGCACTCAGTGACCAGCGCGTCGTTGCGGGTCTTGGAAATATTTATGTCTGCGAAGCGCTCTTTCGTGCGCGACTATCACCCAAGCGGCGCGCCTCGACCATCGCGGATCGCCACGGCAAGCCTAACGAACATGCTGAAAGACTGGTCGACGCGATCAAGGCGGTACTGAGCGATGCCATCGAAGCTGGCGGCTCGTCGCTGCGGGATCACCGCCGCGCCGACGGCTCGCTAGGCGATTTTCAGCACAAGTTCCGGGTTTATGATCGCGAGGGCGAGCCATGTCCCACTTGCAAAGGCAAGATCAAACGTATCGTGCAGGCTGGCCGTTCGACATTCTATTGCCCGTCGTGCCAGAAATAGTCCACGTTAGGTCGTCAAGCCGAGACCGTTGATATGTGCAAGGCCGTCCTAATTGCAATGTCCCTCGCCGCCACGTTAGGCGCTGCGAAGGCGGCGGACTATCCGGACCACCCGATTCAATTCATCGTCCCGCAAGCGGCGGGAAGCGCGACCGACACCGTCGCCCGTATCCTTGCCGCCGAGTTGTCGAGAGAACTTGGCCAGCAAGTCATCGTCGACGATCGCCCGGGCGGGGCGCTCACCATCGGGCTCGACCTCGTCGCGAAATCGCCTCCCGACGGGTACACCATAGGAATGGGCCCGATCGGCGCGCTCGCTATCACGCGTCACATGGTGGCTAAGCTCCCCTACAACATCGAAAAGGACTTTCAGCCGATCGCGATGGTCGCGCGCGGACATCTGCTTCTCGCAGTTTCTCCTAATCTCTCGATCCACTCGGTGAAGGAATTGATCGACTACGCCAAGAAAAACCCGGGCAAGCTCACGAACGCTTCCTCCAGCAACGGGTCGCCCGGACATGTGGGTGGTGAACTGTTCAAATACATGACCGGAACCGAGATCGTCCACGTCCCCTATCGCGGTGGCGCGCCGGCAATTACCGATCTGATTGCCGGCCACGTCGATATTATGTTTGAAAGTCTGCAGTCGATCGCAACCTTCGCCCGTGATGGCAAGGTGCGCGCGCTCGGTGTCAGCGGTGCTACGCGCTCACCGGCATTCCCCGATCTACCGACGATTGGCGAAACAGTACCGGGCTATCTCGCGCCAACATGGACCGGCGTAATCGCTCCCGCCGGAGTGCCAAGATCGATCGTCGATAAGCTTAATGCTGCGATCAACAAGGCACTCACTTCCGAGGCATTTAAAGAGAAATTTGCCAAGATCGGCGACGAGCCAGCGGGCGGAACGCCGGAGGAATTCGCTGCTACGATCAGAGCCAATTCCGCCAAGTGGGCCGAAGTGGTGAAGCGCTCTGGCGCCCGCCTCGAGTGAACAAGACGCCTGGGGACAAACCATGACTTATGAAAACATTATCGTCGAAACGAAGGGCCGCGTTGGCATCATTCGTCTCAACCGGCCGCAGGCGCTCAATGCCCTCAATAAGGCACTTATGGCCGAATTAACCCGGGCTATTGAGGCCTTTGATGCAGACGACAAAATTGGCTGTTTGTTGATTACGGGCAGCGACAAGGCCTTTGCCGCGGGGGCCGACATCAAGGAAATGGCGGATAAGCCGTTCATCGAAGCCTACCTCGGCGATTTCGTTTCAAACTGGAATGCCGCGGCACACGCGCGCAAGCCAATTGTCGCGGTGGTCGCAGGCTTTGCGCTAGGCGGTGGCTGCGAGCTTGCGATGCAATGCGACATCGTGATCGCCGCCGACAACGCCAAATTCGGCCAACCTGAAATCAAGCTCGGGGTCATTCCCGGTATCGGCGGCACGCAGCGCCTCGCGCGCGCTGTTGGCAAGACCAAAGCTATGGATTTGATTTTGACGGGGCGCATGATGGATGCCGCGGAGGCAGAAAAATCAGGATTGGTCGCGCGCGTCGTGCCGGCCGCAAGTCTGATGGACGAGGCCATGAAAATTGCCGATGTCATCGCCAACATGTCGTTGCCGTCTGTGTTGGCGGGAAAAGAAGCCGTCAACCGTGCGTCCGAAAGCGGGCTGTCAGAAGGCATGGCCTTCGAGCGGCGAATCTTTCACTCGCTATTTGCGACGGAAGATCAGAAGGAAGGTATGAAAGCCTTCATCGAAAAACGTGCGCCAAAATGGAAAAACAAATAACTACTAGCGCACGCAAATAATTCTCACAACCGACGCTCTAGCATCGGCGCCTTGTGGCGCCGATGATGCTTGCGGAACGTCGTGTGCGGATAAGAATTCGCGGATCACATCAGTCGTGATGAGCCGTACCGGTGGTGCAGTCGCTTCAGTGCTCGCAAGCACGAAATTGCGCATTTCCATCATGCCGAGAAATTGCCCTTGCGAATCGATTGCAGCCGCGCCGGAAAATCCGGCCATCGGCACCGGTTGGCGCAATTCGATCGCGTTGCCCTCTGCGAGGCGCGCTTTGATTTCAGTGAGTTTCTTCGCGCCATTTTGCTCTTTTGGATCTGGAATACCGACGAGTGTAACATCCCCTTTTTTGGCGGCGTCTGACACGAATGACAGCGGTGATAGCTGGCGCGGGCCATAGACGCGTAACAGTGCCAGGCCGGTCTCTTTGTCTTCGGAGATACGCTCGGCGTCGCCTACACCCGCGGCGACGATGACTTGGCAACCCGCCGTCAGCTTGCGGTCAGTTACGATATGGCCGCGTTCACTTACAATCAGTCCCGTACCGTATTCGACGGATTTCGCCGTGGCCGCAAATGGCGAAGTGAGTTCGGGGAATGGCGAAAATGCGCTGACCATTGCCGCCGTCACCGGCGCGACAATGGTCTCCATCATCTGGTCGAACATCATCGTAAATCCTCGGATTTCGCCGTCGCGCGCATACGCGCGTACCGAGAATATCTTTAGACCCTGCATGCCGCTGATATAGAAACTGTCGTCTCGCAACGCGCTGGATTCGATCTTGCGAGTGGATGGTTCTTTCTTTTGTTGTTCGAAAAATGCAGCCAACTTGGCGTCGGCATCCTTGATGCGAAAGGTCTCGACTAGTACTTCACCGTGCGCTGAAGACCAGCGCGTGCCCCGCGCGGCATCGCGCGTATGCGACACTAACTTTGTCGGAAGGCCAATGCGCACGCCGGTTGCCGGATCGACAACCACGCTCCAGCCAAACTCGTCTTCGTGATTTTTGGCGGCAGTGAGAAGGGTCGCGCGTTCAGTGGGTGAGAGGACGCCTGTGATTTTGGCCTTCACGCGCTTTTGGAAATTCTTGATTGCCGACAGCAACGGATCGTCGCCGCCGATCGATGCGGTGTAATCGCCCGACCACAGCAGCGCCGACTGGATCTTGAGGCGTTCCGCGGGAGGAATGTCGGAAGCCGGTGCGGCTGTCGGCTCAGGCTTGGCAGGCGCGGAATTTGACACAGCTATCGGCACTGTCGCCGGAGCGGCAATCTTTGGCGCCGCTACGGCTGCGACCTTTGGCTTGATGGCTACCGCTTTTGGCGCAACATGAAAGGGTTTTGATGTCGCTGCCGGCGGCGCAGGTGCGGGACTGACTGCAGGCGATTCCTGCGCCAGGGCCGGAACGGCACCAAGCAGAAGCGCGAGTATAATTGTAGACCCACAAAACCGCATCAACACCGGCCCCGATCGTATTCGTGGCCACCTTATCCGATGGAAACACAGGTGCAAGCAGGGCTGGGGATGCGCGTGAACCCGTGTAACATTTTGTCCGCGCACGATCTTTTCCGAAAATTGGTCCCCCTTTAATGGTTCATGCGCTAGGTTAACGGTGATGCTCGACGCAAAAGAACTAGAACGCTACGCCCGCCACATCGTCCTGCGCGAAGTCGGCGGCCCAGGCCAGGCGAAGTTAAAATCCGCGCGCGTGCTGGTCGTCGGAGCCGGCGGCCTTGGCGCACCTGTCCTACTTTACCTTGCCGCTGCAGGGGTCGGCGTGCTTGGCGTTGTCGACGATGACGACGTGTCGTTGTCGAACCTGCAGCGTCAGGTGATCTTTGCGACTGACGATATCGGAAAATCCAAAGTCGAGCGGGCGGGCAACGCGGTGAAGGGCCTCAACCCGCATGTCAGTGTTGAAGCGCACCGCGTCCGCCTGACGGCGGCCAATGCACTCGAATTGATTGCTCGTTACGATATCGTGGCCGACGGTTCCGATAATTTTGAGACGCGATATCTCGTGTCCGACGCTTGTTACTTCGCGAAAAAGCCGCTCGTGACTGCTGCTGTCGGTACATTCGACGGTTCGCTGACGTCAATCCGCGCATATGAAACGAAAGCTGACGGCACGCGTAATCCGACCTATCGTTGCCTGTTTCCAGAGCCGCCACCGGCAGGCACCGTGCCGGCTTGTGCCGAAGCCGGCATCCTCGGCGCGCTTCCCGGCGTGCTCGGCTCGCTCATGGCGCTGGAAGTGATCCGCGAAATTGTCGGCTTCGGCGAAGGCCTGGTCGGCCGGCTGTTGATGGTCGACGCGCGTTCGATGCGCTTCGAGACGCTGAACTATGCGTGGGATCCGGATAACCCGTTGAGCGGCGACACACCGACGATCAGGGATCTCTCACAGCATCGACGGTAGGACGCGATCTGGCGGACGGTGGCCGTCCATGAATGTCTTGATGTTAATGATGACCTTCTCGCCCATGTCGACGCGGCCTTCGATCGTCGCCGAGCCTGTATGCGGCAACAGCACGACTTTGCCGGTACGAGCAAGCTTCACCAGCTTGGGATTGACCGCCGGCTCGTGTTCGAACACGTCGAGGCCCGCGCCCGCGATTTCACCGCTTTCAATCAGACGCGCGAGCGCATTTTCATCGATGACCTCGCCGCGCGATGTATTGACGATGAAGGCCTCTGGCCGAAGCATCTTTAGCCGCCGCGCCGAGAGGAGATGATAGGTCGCCGGTGTGTGCGGACAATTGACCGAAACAATATCCATGCGGGCGAGCATCTGATCGAGGCTTTCCCAATAGGTGGCGTCGAGTTCTTCTTCGATCTTGGGCGCCACCCGGCGGCGGTTGTGATAGTGGATTTGAAGACCAAACGCCCGGGCGCGGCGGGCGACCGCTTGTCCGATTCGCCCCATGCCGATGATACCGAGGCGCTTGCCCCAGATTCGGTGCCCCAGCATCCAGGTCGGTGACCACCCGGTCCAATCTTTATCCGCAGTCAGAACGTGCGAGCCTTCCACCAGCCGGCGGGGTACCGCGAGGATGAGTGCCATCGTCATGTCCGCGGTATCTTCCGTGAGCACACCGGGCGTGTTGGTGACGGTAATGCCGCGCTGAACCGCCGTCGCGACGTCAATGTTGTCGACGCCGTTTCCAAAATTGGCGATGAGCTTGAGCTGGTCCCCAGATTTGCTGAGCACCGATGCATCGATGCGGTCCGTGACGGTAGGTACCAGGACGTCGGCGTTTTTCACCGCTTCGGCGAGCTGACTTTGGGTCATCGGCTTGTCGTCAGGGTTGAGCCGGGCGTCAAAAAGTTCCCGCATCCGCAGCTCGATCGAATCGGGCAGCTTGCGTGTCACGATGACTAGCGGCTTCTTGGCCTTCGACATCTGCTCTCAACCGCGGCGATTGGCGGCTCAGCCGCCAGACGAAACGCCGATTTAGCCCTCATTAACCGTGCTCGCCCACACTGGAGTCAGGCGAATTCCCATTCTTTTTTCCTACCAGATGGCCGTGACAACACAAAGCTTCCGGACGGTGTTCTGCCGATTCGCATTAGCCATGGGAATTGTGGCGATGCAGGGCGGTACCGCCCAATCCGCTGGCGAAGGCGGGATGGGCTCTGTCAGTGGCCTGCCGATTCCACGCTTTGTCAGCCTCAAATCAGACCGGGTGAATGCCCGCTCAGGACCGAACAAGGACCAAGAGGTGAGATGGGTCTATACCCATGCGGGCATGCCGGTGGAGATCACGGCCGAGTTCGAAAACTGGCGCCGGATTCGCGACTGGGAAGGGGCGGAAGGTTGGGTCTATCACACGCTTTTGTCGGGCAAGCGCACGGCTGTGGTCGTGCCAAAATCGAAGGACGAGTTGGTGCCACTCTATGAAAATATAGATGCCGAATCTTCGGTTACAGCCCGCTTGCAGTCCGGGGTGCTGGGCGCAATAAAGTCTTGCAACGGCGTCTGGTGCCAGTTTAGCGGCAAAGGCTTTGACGGCTTTATCCGGCAAGAGCGCCTCTGGGGCGCTTATCCGAACGAGAAGGTCGACTAGACCTCTTCTCGCAAGCCCGTCGGGCGCAATCTATTTTTGATCGAGCAGGGTACGAATTTTTGCCGCCAGGCGTTCGCCGGTGATCGGCTTTTGAACAAGCTCGACGCCTGGATCGAGACGGCCATGATGAACGATGGCATTGCGAGAGTAGCCGGTCATGAACAGCACTTTCATTTCTGGCCGGCGCGTTATCGCCTGTTCGGCAAGACGGCGCCCATTCATGCCGGGCATTACGACATCGGTGAGCAAAAGATCGATCTTTCCGTCGTGGCCTTCCATTGCCTCTATCGCCTTTTCGCCATTCGCCGCCACAATCACGCGGTAGTTTGCAGTACGCAGCGCTTCGGCAAGATAGTCGCGCACCTCTTCGTCGTCTTCGACCAGCAATACGCATTCCCCTGACGAAGCCTTGATGACTTCGGGAGGGGGCATTTCCTCTTCGGGCGCACCGGCGGTAAACCGCGGCAAATATATTTTTACCGTCGTGCCTTCGCCGGCCTCGCTGTAAATTTTAACGTGCCCGCCGCTCTGCTTTACGAACCCGTAAACCTGGCTTAGCCCCAAGCCGGTGCCTTGGCCGGTATCCTTGGTTGTGAAGAAAGGCTCGAATGCACGAGCGCGGACATCGTCACTCATTCCGGTACCGGAGTCGCTGACCGAAATCTGGACATATTGGCCAGGCCGGACGTCGGGATGCTGCTTGCAGTAATCCTCGTCGAGGTAGGAATTGCTCGCCTCGATTGTCAGCTTGCCGCCTTGGGGCATCGCATCGCGCGCATTCACCGCCAGATTGAGAATTGCTGTTTCAAGCTCGGTCGAATCCGCCTCGACCGGCCAAAGCCCACCGGCCCCGACGACCTCCACAGAAACTGATTCACCCAAGCCACCCTTGAGGAGGTCCGGCAAGCCAAGCAGCAACTTGTTGAGATTGAGCGATTTGGGGTTCAAAGGTTGTTGTCGTGAGAAAGCGAGCAGCCGTCGTGTCAGCGTCGCAGCGCGCTGGGCGCCTTGCATTGCACGGTCGATCGTGTTGGCCAGCCGGTCTTTCGCAACATCGGACATTGTGGCGAGTTGACGCTGTGATGTTGCCAGATTGCCGATGATGATCGTCAGCAGGTTGTTGAAATCGTGCGCGACGCCGCCGGTCAGTTGGCCGATTGCATCGAGGCGTTGTGCTTGTCGTAGCGCTCCCTCCGCCATTTCACGGCGGTGCATTTCGGCATGCAAACGCCGCATGCCGTGGTGGACGAACAAAAGAGTACCGAAAAGAAAGATCGAGGCGGGTACCCCAAAAAGAAGATATGGAAACATTTCCGATAACCACGCTTCGTACAAAGCGGAGGTTGCGATACCGGCGCTGACATAAAGTGGTCCGGCCGCAAGGCGACGAACCCCGAACCGCCGTTCAATTTTGTCGACCGGCGACGTTGTCGTGTATGTGCCACCTTCAGGATTTTCGGCGATCATCTTGCGGAATCCGGTAGAAGGGCCGAGCGGGGCAAGGTTGGCATTCGCCGGGACCGGATAACGCACCAGAAACACGCCGTCTTCTCTTATCAGCGCGTATTGCAGCCCTTCTCCGTAAACCAGGTGCGTATAAAACCGATAGAAGTCGCTCGGTAAAACGGAGAGTTCAAGCACACCGACGAACTTTCCATCCTTTGTCACGCGCCGGCTCATGGTGAAATAGGGCTGGCCACCAGAAATGGAATTGTGGATCTCACCAAAATAAATGCCGACGTCTTTATCGACGTGGGCACGGAAATAATCTTCTTTCGCGAAATTGCGGTCGTGCGGTGACGGGAAAGAAGATGAAATCGCTATGGGATAACCGTCTTTGTCAAAAAGCCAGATCGACTGAATTTCCGAAACTGCTCGAATCCGTTTCTGAAATAACTCATGGAAGTGCTGCTCGCGCTCCTGAAATGGTTCTGTTAGCAACTCCTCCATACTATCTTCGAGGATCAAGCTCCCGATCTGAAATGATTTTGTCGCGTGTTCCTGCTCGACGTCCAGCGATCGCACGATACGCTCGTCGGCAAGCGCAATAATTTTTTGATAGGTGGTCCAGCCGGACCAAATAATCAGCGCGGCAGGCAACAGCAATGAAGTCGCCATTGCCACGCGCACCAGCCAGAGTCCCGAGCCTCTTGCTGAATTCTCCGCCATAGCCTGCTGATGTGCCGTCCCAGTAAAGAAGCGCAGGCAGCTACGCTACACGATTGCGCGGCGAAGTGAATCACCAACAGAGATATCTAAATGCAAAACACCGCGGCGAGCGCGGTGCTTCATGGGTATTTCCTTAAATTACAGGCTATTTAGGGGCAGTCTTACGACGCAGGCGGACGACGACATCAACGCGCGCGATTTCATAGCCTTCGGGCGGCGACGGCGTCTTGCCGACGATGACCTCGGCACCCGGGATATCGAGCACCTCGTCCTCGCCTTCGACGAAGAAATGATGATGTGCGGTAACGTTCGTATCGAAATAAGCCTTCGAGCCATCGACAGCCACCTGACGCAAGAGCCCGACTTCGGTGAATTGGTGCAGCGTGTTGTAGATGGTCGCCAGAGACACGGGCACTTTCGCTCGCGTCGCTTCTTCATAGAGCATTTCGGCAGTGAGGTGCCGGTCGCCCTTTCCAAAAAGTATCCAGCCCAGCGCCATTCGCTGGCGTGTCGGGCGCAGGCCGACCTCACGCAACATCGCCTTCACGTCATGCCAAGGACAGCCCGTCAGAGATGACTTGTCGGGAGAATGCCCGGCGTCAGGCTTCATTGGTACGATCGTAGTACGCGTTGGCATCATTCTCGTTACGCCTAATGACCGGCGCAAATCGAAGGCCGGAAAATACCGTTTCAGCCGCAACATATACGCAATTGACCCCTCAGATGCAACCGCATGGCAATCGAGGCCAGGCCCGCAAAGTCGCGATTTGTCGCGGTAAACTCTCGACAATCGGCGGTTCCACCATCTTTGCCCGCTAGCTTTGGTATGTTACCAACTCGGGTATGGGAATTCAGCCAAGCCCCCTGCATGGGGACGTGACATCGACGGACACTCGGCGGCACAGCTTCGAATACGAAGATCTGCTGGCCTGCGGCCGCGGCGAACTGTTCGGTGCCGGCAACGCGCAGCTACCGCTGCCCCCAATGCTGATGTTCGACCGCATATCCGAAATTTCAGAACAGGGTGGCGAGCACGGCAAAGGGTTGCTCCGTGCCGAACTCGACGTGAAGCCGGATCTCTGGTTTTTCCTCTGCCACTTCAAGGGCGATCCGGTGATGCCCGGCTGTCTCGGCCTCGATGCGCTCTGGCAGATGGTCGGGTTCTTCCTCGGTTGGCTCGGCGCTCCGGGTAAGGGCAGGGCTCTCGGCTTGGGTGAAGTGAAGTTTTCGGGTCAGGTCTTACCGAACGTAAAAAAAGTCATTTACGGGATCGACATTAAGCGGGTCATGCGATCGAAATTGGTGCTGGGCATTGCCGACGGCTGGCTGTCTGCAGACGGGAATGTGATCTATCGCGCCAGCGACCTTAAAGTGGGTCTGTTCAAGCAGGACGAAGCATTGCAGCCGAGCAGCGCTTGAGCCTGGCGGAGGGCCTTGCGGAATTGTCTTGGCGGCTCAATCTGTCATCCAATCACCATCACTTCTACGGCTTGAATTAGGGAAAATACGACTATGCGTCGGGTCGTCGTCACCGGAATGGGCATTGTCTCATCCATCGGTAACAATACGCAGGAAGTTCTGGCGAGCTTGCGAGAAGCGAAATCCGGCATTAGCCGCGCTGAGGAGTACGCCAAACTTGGATTTCGTTGTCAGGTGCAGGGCGCGCCGACGCTCAATCCGGCCGATTCGGTTGACCGGCGCGCTATGCGGTTCCTTGGCGGGGGCGCTGCCTGGAACCACGTTGCCATGGAACAAGCGATCCGCGATTCCGGCGTCGAAGAGAAGGACATTTCGAACGAGCGCACCGGCATCATCATGGGCTCCGGCGGGCCTTCGGCGCGCGCGATCGTCGATGCGGCCGACACCACCCGTGAAAAAGGCCCCAAGCGCGTCGGCCCATTCGCAGTGCCGAAAGCGATGTCGTCGACTGCGTCAGCGACACTTGCCACCTGGTTCAAGATCAAGGGCGTGAACTATTCGATCTCCTCGGCCTGCGCCACGTCCAACCACTGTATCGGCAATGCGGCGGAGATTATCCAGTGGGGCAAACAGGACATGATCTTCGCTGGCGGCTGCGAAGAACTCGACTGGACTCTCTCGGTGTTGTTCGACGCCATGGGTGCGATGTCGTCGAAATATAACGACACGCCGGAAAAAGCGTCACGCGCATACGACCGGGACCGCGATGGCTTTGTCATCGCCGGTGGTGCCGGCGTGCTCGTGTTGGAAGAACTCGAACACGCCAAGGCGCGAGGCGCGAAAATCTATGCCGAAGTTGCCGGCTACGGCGCAACCTCCGACGGTTTCGACATGGTTGCGCCGTCGGGCGAGGGGGCGCAGCGCTGCATGAAGATGGCATTGGCAACCTGCAAGGCGCCGATCGATTATATCAATCCGCACGCCACCGCGACGCCGGTTGGCGACTTAAAAGAAATCGAAGCGATCCGCGCGGTATTTGGCTCAAAGTGCCCGCCGATCTCGGCTACCAAATCCCTCACCGGCCATTCGCTAGGTGCCGCGGGTGCGCAGGAGGCGATCTATTCGTTGCTGATGATGCAAAGCGGGTTTATTTGCGAGAGCGCGAATATCGAGAACCTGGACCCGGCCTTTGCCGACATGCCGATTGCGCGCCAGCGCAAGGACAATGTTGCGCTGGGTGCCATTTTGTCGAATTCGTTCGGCTTCGGCGGCACCAATGCCTCGGTTGTGTTGAAGCGGCTGGATGCGTGAGAAATGCTTTTTATGGTGATCGAACGCTTTCACAATCGCGACGCAAAAGCGGTCTACCGCCGCTTTCGCGAGCATGGCCGCATGATGCCCGACGGCCTGCGTTACGTCGGAAGCTGGATCGAGGCCAATTTCAATCGCTGCTTTCAGCTCATGGAATGCGACGACGCCCGCCTTCTGCAGGAATGGCTGCTCAACTGGAATGACCTGATGGAATGTGAAATCGTGCCGGTGGTGGCGTCCGACCAGACCCGTGAACTTGTCCAATCCCGGCTATAGAACAGAGAAGAGCCATGACCGCCTTGATGCAGGGCAAGCGCGGCCTCGTGATGGGGGTCGCGAACGATCATTCGATCGCTTGGGGCATTGCGAAGACGCTTGCGCAGCATGGCGCGGAGCTGGCCTTTACCTATCAGGGTGACGCGCTGGCCAAACGCGTAAAGCCGCTCGCTGAATCAGTCGGTTCGTCTTTCCTGATGCCGTGCGATGTCGAGAATATTGCTTCGGTCGATGCCGTTTTCGGTGAGGTGAAAAAACATTGGGGCACGATGGATTTCCTCGTGCACGCAGTTGCTTTTTCCGACAAGGAAGAATTGAAGGGCCGCTACGCGGATTCTACGCGCGAAAACTTCGTCCGTACGATGATAATATCTTGTTACGCCTTCACCGAAGCGGCCAGGCGCGCGGCCGCGCTGATGCCAAACGGCGGCTCCATGATAACTCTGACGTATAACGGCGGCTTGCGCGCGATGCCGAACTATAACGTGATGGGCGTGGCAAAGGCGGGGCTTGAGGCCTCCGTGCGTTATCTCGCGGTTGATTTCGGCGCGCAGAAAATACGCGTCAATGCGATCTCCGCCGGCCCGATCCGCACGCTCGCCGGTGCCGGCATCACGGACGCCCGCTATATGTTTGCTTTCCAGCAGAAATATTCTCCGCTCGGCCGGGGTGTAACGCTGGAGGAATTGGGCGGTGCCGGGCTTTACCTGCTATCCGACCTTTCGACCGGCGTGACCGGCGAAATCCATTTCGTCGATTCCGGTTACAATGTCATCGCCATGCCGCAGCCAGGCGCGCTGAAGGCGGCGGAGGGCAAAGTCAAGAACGGCGGGCAATAGTACTCCTGCAAATAAAGAAAACGGCCGGGAAATTCCCGGCCGTTTCGTATTCATCAATGCGGTAAAGCTTACGCCGCCTTCGCTTGGGCGAGGTCGAAGCGATCGGCGTTCATCACCTTAGTCCACGCCGCCACGAAGTCCTTCACGAACTTTTCTCTCGAGTCCGCGCATGCATAGACTTCCGCAAGCGCGCGGAGCTGGGAGTGCGAACCGAAGATGAGGTCCACGCGAGTGCCGGTCCACTTGACCGCATTTGTCTTCGAGTCGCGGCCCTCGTATACGCCATCGGAGCCGGCTGGCTGCCATTGCGTGCCCATGTCGAGCAGATTGACGAAGAAGTCGTTGGTCAGTGTCTCGAGCTGCATGGTGAAGACGCCGTGTTTGGACTGTCCTGCGTTCGCGCCCAGTACGCGCAGGCCGCCGACGAGAACCGTCATCTCGGGTGCTGTCAGCGTGAGCAACTGCGCCCGATCGACCAATGCTTCCTCGGGCGCCATGAACTGCTTGCCTCGAAGATAGTTGCGGAAACCGTCAGCGATCGGTTGGAGCGGTGCAAAGGATTCCACATCCGTTTGCTCCTGCGACGCGTCCATACGTCCCGGCGTGAAAGGAACCTTCACGTCGTGCCCGGCCGCCTTCGCAGCTTTCTCGATAGCCGCACAGCCACCCAGAACGATCAGGTCGGCGAGCGAAACCTTCTTGCCGAATTCCTTCTGGATCGTTTCGAGCTTCTGTAGAACCGTCTTCAGTTGAGCCGGCTCGTTGACCTCCCAATCCTTCTGCGGGCTGAGGCGGATGCGCGCGCCGTTGGCGCCGCCACGTTTGTCGGAGCCGCGGAACGTCGACGCCGACGCCCAGGCGATCGAGATGAGCTGCGACACCGACAGGCCGGACGCGAGGATCTTGGCCTTAAGGGCTGCAATGTCCTGCTCGCCGATCAGCGGCTGATTCACCGCAGGGATCGGGTCCTGCCAGATCAGCGTCTCCTTCGGAACGAGCGGGCCGAGATAGCGCGCGATCGGACCCATGTCGCGGTGCGTGAGCTTGAACCAGGCGCGGGCAAATGCGTCCGCGAATTGGCCCGGATTCTCGTAGAAGCGCCGCGATATTTTCTCGTAGGCCGGATCGAACCGCAGCGACAGGTCGGTCGTCAGCATTGTCGGCACATGCTTCTTCGATTTGTCGAAGGCGTCCGGAATGTCGGCTTGCGCGCCCTTGGCTTTCCATTGCTTCGCGCCCGCCGGGCTCTTCGTCAGTTCCCATTCGTTTTCGAACAGATTCTTGAAAAAGAGGTTGCTCCATTTTGTCGGCGTCTGCGTCCAGGTGACTTCCGGACCGCCGGTGATGGCGTCGGCGCCAATGCCAGTGCCATGCTTGCTCTTCCAGCCGAGGCCCTGATCCTCGAGAGCGCTGCCTTCCGGCTCCGGCCCTATCAGCGAGGGGTCGCCCGCGCCGTGGGTCTTGCCGAAGCTATGACCGCCGGCAATCAGCGCGACGGTCTCCTCGTCATTCATTGCCATGCGGAAGAACGTTTCGCGGATGTCCTTGGCCGCCGCGATCGGGTCCGGATTACCGTTCGGCCCTTCCGGATTGACGTAGATCAGACCCATCTGCACGGCGCCGAGTGGCTCGGCGAGCTGTCGTTCGCCGCTGTAGCGCTCGTCACCCAGCCACGTTCCCTCAGGACCCCAGTAGAGTTCCTCGGGCTCCCAAACGTCGACGCGGCCACCGGCGAAACCGAACGTCTTGAAGCCCATCGAGTTCCAGAGCGACGTTGCCGGCGAGGACCATCAGGTCGGCCCAGGAGATTTTCCGCCCGTACTTCTGCTTGATCGGCCACAGCAGGCGGCGCGCCTTGTCGAGGTTGGCGTTGTCCGGCCAACTGTTGAGGGGAGCGAAGCGCTGTTGGCCGGCGCCAGCGCCGCCGCGGCCGTCGGTGATACGGTAGGTGCCCGCGCTGTGCCAGGCCAAGCGGATGAACAGTCCACCGTAGTGGCCGAAGTCGGCAGGCCACCAAGGTTGCGAATCCGTCATCAAGGCATGCAGGTCCTTAATCACAGCGTTGAGGTCGAGAGTTTTAAACTCCTTGGCGTAGTCGAACGACTTGCCCATTGGATCGGACAAAGTGGAGTTCCGATGAAGAACCTGGATGTCCAGCTGGTTCGGCCACCAGTCGCGGTTCGCGTGTCCGTGGGAGCCTCCGGTGAATGGGCATTTGCCAGCACTCTTGTCATCAGTCTTTGCGTCCATGAATCGTATCCTCCACTGAAACGGCGCACGCCAAACCACGGCAGGAACCGGCCACCTGGCATGCACCTGCGGCGCTTATATGAAGCGCGGCCGATCACGTCCAACCTTATTGGACCTCGCAATGAGCTTAGCTCATCGCCCGGATAAGGTCATGATCGCCGCCACAGACATTTTAGAGGGGCGCACGTGCGTGGCACGCATCAGTGCGCAGGATAAAATAAAAGGGCGGCTATTCGGGCCGCCCTTTCGCATTTGAATTGCCGTGGGATTTACTCGGCGCCGGCTGCCTGCTGGCGATCGCCGCCTTCCGCCTTTTGCTTGGCTTCAAGATCCTCGCCGGTCGCCTGGTCGACAGCCTTCATGGAGAGCCGCACTTTGCCGCGCTCATCCATGCCAAGGAGCTTGACCTTGACCACGTCACCTTCCTTGACGACGTCGTTGACCTTGTTGACGCGGTGTGCCGCGAGCTGGCTGATATGGACGAGGCCATCTTTGGCGCCAAAGAAGTTCACGAAGGCGCCGAAGTCCATAACTTTCACGACCTTGCCTTCGTAGATCTTGCCCGGTTCCGGATCCGAGGCGATCGACTTGATCCAGTTGATCGCCGCCTTGATCGACTCGCCGTCGGCCGACGCGACTTTTACCGAACCATCATCCTCGATATTGATCTTGGCGCCGGTCTTTTCGACGATTTCGCGGATCACTTTACCGCCGGTCCCGATGACTTCACGAATCTTGTCGGTCGGGATCTTGAAAGTCTCGATGCGCGGAGCGTGCTCTCCCAGCTCGGCGCGTGCGGCCGTGAGCGCCTTGCCCATCTCGCCGAGGATATGCAAACGGCCGTCCTTCGCCTGCGCGAGAGCGACCTTCATGATCTCCTCGGTAATGCCGGCGATCTTGATGTCCATTTGCAAGGACGTGACGCCCTGTTCGGTGCCGGCCACCTTGAAGTCCATGTCGCCGAGATGGTCCTCGTCGCCGAGGATGTCGGAGAGCACGGCGAAGCGCTTGTCCTCGAGAATGAGGCCCATGGCGATACCGGCTGTCGGCCGCTTGAGCGGAACACCCGCATCCATCAGAGCAAGCGAGGAGCCGCACACCGACGCCATAGATGAGGAGCCGTTTGACTCCGTGATCTCAGAGACAACGCGGATGGTGTATGGGAATTCGGCTGGCGATGGCAGCATTGGGTGAATCGCCCGCCAGGCGAGTTTGCCGTGACCGATCTCGCGTCGTCCCGGCGCGCCCATACGGCCGGTCTCGCCCACCGAATAAGGCGGGAAATTGTAGTGCAGCAGGAACGTCTCTTTATATGTGCCCTGCAGCGCGTCGATGAATTGCTCGTCCTCAGCCGTGCCTAGGGTGGCGACCACCAACGCTTGAGTTTCGCCACGAGTGAACAGTGCTGAACCGTGGGTGCGCGGCAGAACGCCGACTTCCGCCACAATCGGGCGTACGGTTTTGAGGTCGCGGCCATCGATGCGCTTGTTGGTGTCGAGAATGTTCCAACGCACGATCTTGGCTTCGAGCTCTTTGAACACGCCGGCCACCGCCTGCTTGTCGTGTTTCGGTTCGGCCCCCTCCGGGAAGAAATGCGCCATCACCTTTTCTTTGACGGCGGCAACCGCATCCTGGCGGTCCTGCTTGCGCACGATCGAATAGGCGGCGCGCAAATCCTTCTCGGCGAGGCCGAGAATTTCCTTTTCGAGCGCCTTGTGATCTGGCGCAACCAGATCGCGTGGCTCTTTGGCGGCCTTCTCGGCAAGTTTGATTATGGCCTCGATGACTGGCTGCAGATGACGGTGTCCGAACATCACCGCGCCAAGCATGATTTCTTCGGACAGCTCCTTGGCTTCCGACTCCACCATCATCACGGCATCTTGCGTGCCCGCAATGACCAGGTCGAGCTGGCTTTCCGGCATCTCGTCGATCGATGGATTGAGTACGTACTCGTTGTTGATGAAGCCGACGCGGGCACCGCCAATTGGGCCCATGAACGGTGCTCCCGAGAGCGTCAGCGCGGCCGATGCCGCGACCATTGCAACGATGTCCGGATCGTTTTCCATATCGTGCGAGAGCACGGTGACAGTCACTTGCGTGTCGCAGCGCCAGCCATCGGCAAACAGCGGACGGATCGGACGGTCGATCAGACGGGAGGTCAGCGTGTCCTTTTCGGTCGGGCCACGCTCACGCTTGAAATAGCCGCCCGGAATCCGGCCGGCCGCATAATATTTTTCAGTGTAGTTGACGGTCAGCGGAAGGAAATCGATGCCTTCCTTCGGCTGTTTCGCCGCCACTACGGCGGCAAGTACGCTTGTTTCGCCGTAGGTAGCGAGCACGGCGCCATCGGCCTGCCGCGCCATCCGGCCTGTCTCGAGGGTTAGCTTGCGCCCACCCCAATCGAGGTCAACTCGGTGTATATCAAACATTGTCTTTTTCTCTCATGGTTTACGGCTAACCCCGAAAGCCATGAGCAAGACGGCGAGAAGCTGTCGCGTGGCACCGCGATGCGGAGAGCAACAGCGTCTGGCGATCCTGCCATGGCGTTTCGAGCCTTGCCTTGTCGCAAGAGGCGATCCTTATCGGCTCTTGCCAAATTGCCGGCCGCGCCTATCGCTACCGGCTTAATCGAGCGAACGCGTTCTCGCGCCGCTCTACGAAACGCGCCGGGCTCGAACGCCCCGCGCGGAACAAATCATCGGCGAATACCAAGCTTCTCGATCAAATTCTTGTAGCTCGCTTCGTTCGTGCGACGCAGATAATCGAGTAGCTGGCGGCGCTGGCCCACCATCTTGAGCAGTCCGCGACGAGAATGGTTGTCCTTGACGTGGGACTTGAAATGCTCGGTGAGATTGTTGATGCGCTCGGACAGGATCGCCACTTGCACTTCGGGCGAACCGGTATCTCCGGGCTTCTTGGCATACGACTTAATTACTTCGGCCTTGCGGCCGGCGGTTACCGACATCGGTCATCCTTTCTTACGCTCGGCTCTGCCCATCAGGCCGGCGAGGTTGAACACGCGCTTGGGGACGATTTCGCCACGATCCAGTTCGGCCAGGGCCAAAAGCTGGCCCGATACCGTTACGTAGATTGTGCCGCGGAAATTGGGTGCGTCCCGTCCGCGCAACAAAACGGCCTGGCCTCGTTGAAGCCTTGCCGCATCTGCCCGGCTGACGGCCAACGCCGGGATGTCGTCCAGCGCGGTCTCGACGGGCAGTAGAGCGTCGGCGAGGCTTGCCTCACCCGACGCGGCTCTATGGCATAGAGCCTCCAGTTGTTCCAGCAAAATCATGGTTTCTTCGTTGAACGGCCCAACCGAGACCCGGCGCAGGCCGCTAACGTGGCCAAAACAGCCCAAAGTCCGGCCGAGATCCCGTGCGAGTGAGCGCACGTAAGTACCTTTGCCACATTCCGCTTCCAGCACGGCGTGGTTAGGCTCGGGAACGTTAATCAGCTCGAGCCGGCCGATCTCGACGGGTCGAGGGGCTAGTTCCACCGTTTCGCCATCGCGGGCAAGGTCATAGGCCCGTTCGCCCTCGATCTTAATGGCCGAATAGCGCGGCGGCACTTGCTGGATGAGCCCGGTATAGGCCGGCAGGGCAGCGCAAAGAGCGTCGGCTGTCGGCCGCGCTTCGCTGGTTTCGGTGACGCGCCCTTCGGCGTCGTCGGTATCCCGTTCTTCGCCCCAGCGCACGGTGAAACGATAAAGTTTGCGGCCATCCATCACAAAGGGAACCGTCTTGGTGGCTTCGCCCAGTGCAATCGGTAGGGCGCCTGAGGCCAGCGGATCGAGCGTGCCGGCGTGGCCCGCGCGCTTCGCATTGAACAGGCGCTTCACCACGCTGACGGCATGGGTTGAAGTCATGCCGACCGGCTTGTCGAGGACGACCCAACCGTGAACGTCACGCTTGTCGCGCCTTTTTTGCTGATGACGCGGCTTCGCGCCGGCCTCATCCTGCGAAAGGCGCGAAGTGCCCGTCTCGAAAGACGAGACCGGCCGGTCAAGGTTTTTCAAATCGTCTTCGTTCACTCGCTATCCTCGTCGTGATCCAAATCACGCTTCACTTCAGGCGAGCGCAAGAGTTTGTCGATGCGTTCGGCTTCGGCGAACCGCTCATCGACGCGAAAGCGGATGTCTGGCGCGAATTTCAAGTTGATGCGGTGAGCGATTTCGGCGCGCAGGAATTTTTTATGGCGCTCTAGCGCTGTCACCACTTCGTCAGCGTCGCGACCGCCGAGCGGCATCACATAGATGGTGGCAAGCCGCAGGTCGGCGCTCATGCGCACTTCAGGCACGGTAATGAGATGGCCTTCGATGACCGGGTCATGCACGTCGCCGCGCGTTAGCATCTCGGCCATCGCATGGCGCACCAGCTCGCCGACGCGCAGCTGACGTTGCGAGCCGGTAGGCGAAGAGTTGCGGTGCTTCTGACGCATATCAAGTTCTCTGCCGTCAACGTCCGCGAAAGCGAACGATCCAGTAGTCGCCGCCGCTGCGGGCTACTGGATGCCCCGCTATCGCGAGGCGTGACTTGGTTGGTGTTATGGTGAAGCGTCTAGCGCAGGCCTGAGACTCGGACTCATAGACTGCGTTGAATCTGCTCCACCCGATAGCATTCGATTACATCGCCTTGCCGCATGTCCTGGTAATTTTCAAAGGCCATGCCGCATTCCATGCCGGCGCCGACTTCGCGCACGTCATCCTTGAAACGTTTGAGTTGCGATAGTTTCCCTTCGTGGATCACGACGTTGTCGCGGATCAGCCGCACGTTTGCGCCGCGCTCGACGGTGCCGTCGGTAACCTTGCAGCCCGCGATCTTGCCGATCTTGGAGATATTGAAGACCTCGAGGATCTGGGCATTGCCAAGCATGGTTTCGCGCAGCGTTGGCGGCAATAGCCCGGACATCGCCTTCTTAACGTCATCCACCAGGTCGTAGATGATATTGTAATAGCGAATCTCGATGCCCGCACGTTCGGCCGCTTCACGCGCTTCCTTATTTGCGCGCACATTGAAAGCGATGATCGGAACGCCCGACGCTTCGGCAAGGGTCACATCTGATTCCGAAATGCCGCCAACGCCTGCGTGCAGCACGCGAGCGGCGACTTCATCAGTGCCGAGTTTGTCGAGAGCACCAATGATGGCTTCCAACGAGCCTTGCACGTCGGCCTTGACCACCAGCGGGAATTCCTTGCGACCAGACGTCTTGGCCTGCGCCATCATCTGTTCGAGCGAACCGCGCATGCCCGTGGCTCGCGCGGCGGTCTTCTCGCGCTTTTGTCGCGCGCGGTAGTCGGTAACTTCGCGGGCGCGTGCTTCGTTGTCGACCACGGCCAGGCGATCGCCTGCATCGGGCGTGCCGGAGAAACCGAGCACCTCGACGGGTGTCGACGGTCCGGCCGTATCGATCGGTGCACTGGTGTCGGACACCAGGGCGCGCACGCGTCCCCATTCGGCGCCGGCCACCACGAGATCCCCGACGCGCAGAGTGCCGCGTTGGATCAGCACGGTTGCTACCGGTCCACGCCCGCGGTCGAGCTTGGCCTCGATCACGGTGCCCTCGGCCGGACGATTTGGATTGGACTTCAGGTCGAGGATTTCCGCCTGCAAGCCAAGCATTTCGAGCAACTTGTCGATGTTCGTTTTCTTGGTGGCGGACACTTCCACGTCCACAACTTCACCGCCCAGGGATTCAACCTGGATCTCGTGCTGAAGCAGGTCGGTGCGCACGCGGTCCGGTTTGGCGTCGGGTTTATCGATCTTGTTGATGGCAACGATAATCGGCACCTTCGCGGCCTTGGCGTGATGGATGGCCTCAATCGTCTGCGGCATTACACCGTCATCGGCAGCGACCACCAGCACAACGATATCTGTGACCTTTGCGCCGCGCGCACGCATCGCCGTGAAGGCAGCGTGGCCGGGCGTATCGATGAATGTAATTTTGGCGCCTGACGGCGCCGTGACCTGATACGCGCCGATATGTTGAGTGATGCCGCCAGCTTCGCCCGCGGCTACGTCGCTCGATCGAATAGCGTCGAGCAACGAAGTCTTGCCGTGGTCAACGTGGCCCATAACGGTGACGACAGGAGCGCGGGGCTCGGCCTGCGCCGGATCATCGGCTATGTCGAACAGACCTTCTTCCACGTCGGCTTCCGCCACCCGGCGGACGCTGTGGCCCATTTCTTCGGCAATGAGTTGTGCAGTATCGGCGTCGATCACGTCATTGATCGTGACCATCTGGCCTTGTTTCATGAGCAGCCGGATTACGTCGACCGCGCGTTCCGACATCCGGTTTGCGAGATCCTGAATGGTGATCGCCTCGGGAATAGTGACCTCGCGGACCAGCTTTTCTTTTGGCTCATTGGAGGCAGCACCCTTGAGTCGCTGAGTGCGGCGCCGGAATGAAGCGACTGAGCGCTCACGGACCTCGTCGGCGCGCAGCGCATTGACGAGCGTAAGACGGCCGCGTTGTTTCTCGACGCCGGCGCGCGGAGCGGGGCGAGGTGCGGCGGGCGCACGCGCGGCGCCGGGCCGGCGCGCACGCGGGGCTTCTTCATCGTCGGCCTCAAGCGCGAGGCGGGCACCTGGCCCGGTACGCGGAGTTTCTTCCACGCCGAAACGTTTTTTAGCGACTTCGCCGGCCTTGCGTTTGGATTCTTCGTCGTGTTTGCGACGATCTTCTTCGTCGCGTTTTCGCGCCTCGGCAGCTTCGCGTTCGCTACGATCAACCGACTCACGGCTGGCACGGCGGCGCGCTTCCTCTTCGGCGATCTTGCGCTCTTCGGCCTCGCGCACCCGCGAGTCTGCAAGTGCGTGTGCGCGCGCGCTACGCTCCTCTTCGGTGAGCGTACGCAGCACAACACCCGACGGCTTTGGCTTAACTTCCGCTTGCGCTAGGCCTGTGCCGGTAGCGGCAGCGGGCGCCGCGACCTTCGCCTTAGTAGCAGGCGCTTTTTTCGTTTCGACTGGAGGCGCGGGTTCGGGTTTTGCTTCACCGGGTCCACCTCCGAAGCGACGTTTGACCTTTTCGACGACGACCTGCTTGCTCCGGCCATGGCTGAAGCTCTGCCGCACGACACCTGTTTCGGTGCGCGGCTTGAGCGTCAGCGTCTTGCCAGAGACGCTCAGTTTCTTTTCGCCAGGGTTCTTCGTTTCGCTCATTCCGTACTGTGTCCTTATGCGCCGTCCGTCGGCGCATGCGCGCTAACTACATCGGGCGAAAATCCGGTCCGAAAGCGCGTCAAACGCGCCGCGCGCGTCAGAAAAGTCTCGCTTCCCGGCCCGGCAAGCAGGGCTGCATGTACCACATTTGGACGGTTGAGTGCCAAATCCAATTGGGCGCCGGTAAACGCATCGATCATCGCGATTTCCCGCGATTTTCCGGCCGTATTGCGGCGCAAAGCCCCCGCCAGCTTGCGCTTGCCATCGTCGCTGGCATCAGAGGCGTGGATCAGCGCGAGAATGCTGTCCTGGCCAAGTGCGGCTTCAACCTTGGAGAAACCGCTGACAACGGTGC
The DNA here is from genome assembly GCA_963722125.1 of uncultured Alphaproteobacteria bacterium. Classification (GTDB taxonomy): domain Bacteria; phylum Pseudomonadota; class Alphaproteobacteria; order Rhizobiales; family Xanthobacteraceae; genus Pseudolabrys. Next base: position 379,630 of record CAVRJW010000006.1, read on the forward strand.
CTGCTTTGCCGGCGATTGCCAAAGCGTCGAGCGCGGCACTCTCGATGAGCTTCTCGGTTTGCGCCGCGAGATCGCCTACGACGCGAACCTCCCGCTTGAACCCGCGAGCGAAAATGTTGCGCTTGGCCGCATCTTCTATTGCCGCGCGGGTCGCCGTGATCCAGATGCCGCGGCCTGGCAGCTTACGCTTGACGTCCGGTACTGCGTCGCCGGCGGGTCCGACCACGAAGCGGATCATTTCCGCTACCGGCTTAAGTTCGCGGGTGAGCGCGCAGGTACGCTCAGTCGCCGGGGCGACTTTGGTCGCCCCGCGGTCAAGGTCGTTGTCCTGCGCAACTGCCAGCATTGCTACTGCCGTTCTCCTTTAGGCCTGTGGCTGTGCCGCTTCTTCGGGCGCCGCTTCGGCGGCCGGCGGCGGCGCAAGTTCTGCCTCCGTGACCCAGCCAGCCTGCAAACGCGCCTGCATGATCATGTGCTCGGCGTCCTCGCGCGAAATATCGAAGCCGTCGAGAAAGCCGGGCTCGTGCTTGGACTCGCCGTCCTTGCGTTCGGTCCAGCCGGTGAGATCGTCGGTGGCACAGCCGGCGAGATCCTCGATCGTCTTTACGCCGTTCTCGCCCAAGGCGACGAGCATCTTGGTGGTGACGCCGGGCACATCCCTGAGTTCATCGGCAACACCAAGTTCAACACGCTTGGCGTCGAGCTCTGCTTCCTGCTTGTCGAGATATTCTTTGGCGCGCTCCTGGAGCTCGCGAGCTGTATCGGCGTCGAAACCCTCGATGCTTGCGATTTCCTTTTCGTCCACCAACGAGAGCTCTTCGATCGAACCGAAACCTTCGGAGGCGAGCAGCTGTCCGACAACTTCGTCGAGATTGAGTGCCTCCACGAATATCTTGGTCCGATTTTCGAACTCGGCCTGACGGCGCTCGGACTCTTCCTGCTCGGTCAGGATGTCGATGTCCCAACCGGTAAGTTGAGAGGCGAGCCGAACATTCTGTCCGCGCCGTCCGATCGCCAGCGACAGCTGCTGGTCCGGCACCACGACCTCGATGCGCTCCTTGTCTTCGTCGAGCACGACTTTTGCGACTTCCGCAGGCGCCAGCGCATTCACCACGAATGTCGCAATGTCCGGCGACCATGGAATGATGTCGATCTTCTCGCCTTGCAATTCGTTCACCACCGCTTGCACACGCGAGCCGCGCATGCCGACGCAAGCCCCGACCGGATCGACCGAGGAATCGCGCGATATCACCGCTATTTTCGCGCGTGATCCAGGGTCGCGCGCAACAGCTTTGACTTCGACAATGCCGTCGTAAATTTCCGGCACTTCCTGTGCGAACAGTTTGGATGTGAATTGCGGGTGTGTGCGCGAGAGAAAAATTTGCGGGCCGCGTGGTTCACGCCGCACGTCGTAGATATAGGCGCGGATACGATCGCCGTTACGGAATACTTCGCGCGGCAACAATTCATCGCGGCGCACGATTGCTTCGCCGCGACCGAGATCGACCACAACGTTGCCGTACTCAACGCGCTTGACGATACCGTTGACGATATCGCCAATGCGATCCTTGTATTCGGCATATTGCCGGTCGCGTTCGGCTTCGCGCACTTTCTGCACGATCACCTGCTTTGCCGACTGCGCGGCGATGCGGCCATATTCGAGCGGTGGTAGTGGATCGGCTATCGTGTCGCCCACTTGCGCGGCGGGGTGTCGTTTGCGCGCTTCTTCGAGCGTGATTTGGTTGGACGAGTTCTCGACGGCCTCGACCACCAGCATGTGTCGGGTGAGACGGAGATCGCCAGTTTTTGGCTCGATCTCGGCGTGCACTTCGGTTTCCGCGCCGTAGCGCGAACGCGCGGCCTTGGCGATGGCGTCTTCCATCGCCGCGATCACGATGCCTCGGTCAATTGCCTTTTCACGGGCGACGGCGTCTGCGATCTGCAAAAGCTCGAGCCGGTTGGCGCTAACAGCCATAGCTCACTCTCCTCCTCTGGCGGCGGGCCTCTTCGGCCGATGCCGTGATTGTCTCTCTATTCGTCGTTCTTCCTTCCGCGCTTCGCGTGCTTCGCGTTTTGCGGACTTTTCTCGTCGTAAAGCTTCGGTCACCAGCTCGTCGGTGAGCACGAGCTTGGCTTCGCTCATTTCGTCGATGGGAAGCCGAACCTCCACCTCTTCGCCTTCCACAGCGTCGTCGCGGCGAATGCGTACATCATTGTCTTCAGTGCCCACGAGCTCACCACGAAAACGCTTGCGGCCATTGACCGGAACTTCCATCTCGACTTTGACCAGATGGCCGACGTAGCGCTCGAAATCCGATTTGCGCACCAGCGGCCGGTCGATTCCAGGCGAGGAAATCTCCAGCCGATAGGCGCGCTCGATTGGATCGGCCATGTCGAGCACCGGCGAAAGCGCGCGAGAAATAGTCTCGCAATCTTCCACCATCATGCTGCCGTCGGGCCGCTCCGCCATGATTTGGACGGTGCATCCTTCGGCAGCTGAAACACGCACCCGCACCAGCCTGTAACCGAGCTGCTCAATCACCGGCTCGGCGATGGTCGCGACGCGCGCGGGCAAGCCCGGCTCAATGATGAGCCGCGGTTCACTCGGCGCGGCATTTGAAGCCGCATTGGTCTGCAACGTGTCGTCTAAGGCCATTTGGTAACAAAAAAGAGCGGGCCCCGCGGGACCCACTCTCAAAACCCATCCGGTTATGAGGGTGTCTAGTAACGTTGAGAAATATAGCGATTTTGCGAGGTCATGCAAGGGTGCGGCCGTGCTGACAACTAACTCTTCCTTCAGAATCTGCCCTTAAATTTGCGTAAAACCGCCGGTTCGCCAGATTTTTTAGCGTTTTGCAGGTTTCGTATGGGTGTTCCCGTTTCGCTGCTTCCCGAGTTGGAAGACGTCGTCCAGCACGGGTCGGCGGATAAGCGCGCCGAGACATTGCGCCGCATTACGACTCTGTTTCTCGACGGTGCGCCCAGCTTCAACGCCGAACATGTCGCGCTGTTCGATGACGTCATCGGGTGTCTCGTCGTCGAGATCGAGGCCAAGGCGCTGGCGGAACTCGCTCGCCGGATTGCACCCATTCCGAATGCACCAGCCGGCGTGATCAGTGCGCTTGCCAAGAACGATGATATCGACGTGGCGGGCCCCGTGCTCAAGCAGGCCAGACTTCCCGATCCCGACTTGCTCCGTATTGCTGAAACCAAGGGTCAAGCGCATCTGCTTGCCATGTCGGTGCGGCTTCGGATCAGCGAGGCGTTATCGGACATCCTGGTTGAAAGAGGCGATCGCGACGTGGCGCGATCGATTGCCAACAACCAACATGCGCAGCTTTCGGTCAACGCATTCACCACGCTCGTGAAGCGTGCAGAAGAGGACGGAGTGCTGGCCGAGAAGGTCGGCATGCGTACCGACATTCCGCCGCGGCTATTCCGCCAACTGCTGATGCAGGCGAGCGAAATGGTGCAGAGGCGTTTGCTGGCAAAAGCAAAGCCGGAGACCCAGTCTGAAATCCGGCGCATTCTCGCGCAAGTTACCGACGAAGTTGCTGCGAAAGCTGCGCCTCGAAATTACACCGGCGCAATCGCCGCCGTACGCGCCCTCCATAAAGAGCGCAAGCTCGGGGAAGCCGACATTGCCGAATTCGCCAAGGCTGGAAAGTACGAGGAAACCATAGCCGCGCTTTCAACTTTGTGTGCGGTTCCTGTCGAGGTCGTCGACAGGCTCATGAATGGCGAACGCCCCGATCCGGTTTTGATCCTTGCCCGCGCGGTCGGATTTAGTTGGCCGACAGTGAGGGCGGTTCTTCACGCGCGGCCCGGCGCAAAACCATCACCGCAAACGCTCGATGTCGCGCGCGAGAATTTCGACCGCCTGACTGCAACTACGGCGCAACGCGTCGTGCGCTTCTGGCAGGTGCGGCAAGGCACTGGCGACAATTAGACACGCCGGAAAATGAAATAAGCCGGGCTGCGCCCCTCGCGCTTTGCCTTCGCCTCGTAGCGCGTTCCGGCAAAATCCGGCCAAGGCTCGCGCCAATCATTGGCGCATTGCGCGGTCCAGACAAAGTCTGGCGATCGCAGCACGCGCGCTAATGCATATGCTGCATAATCTGCGATGTCGGTGGCGAAACGCAGCTCCCCGTTTTGCCTCAAGGTGCGCGCGAGTCGAGTCAGTGCTTCGTCCTGAATGAATCGCCGCTTCCAGTGGCGCCGCTTTGGCCACGGATCGGGATAGAGAAGATCGATCCGCGACAGCGATGCATCGGGTAGCCAGTCGAGCAATTCGCTCGCGTCGCCGAAATAAAGACGGATATTTGCCAATGCATTGCCCTCAATCGCAACGAGTGCCTTCGCCATCGCATTAACGAATGCATCGGTGCCAATGAAGCCCGTGCATGGAAGTGAATTCGCTTGCGCAATCAAATGTTCGGCACCGCCGAAACCGATTTCGAGCCTTACGTCGTCGACAGGAGTTGCAAACAGTGCACGTAGGTGAACCGGTGCCGGCGTAGTAAGATCGAGGGCAAGCCGTGGCAGTAACGCGTCGAACAAAGCTTGCTGGCGCGGCTTGAGCGGATGCCCTTTGCGGCGGCCAAAGAAAGCGCGTTGAGATGGTGATCTGTCGTGATCCATCAGTCGTTATGCCCGACGGTGTCCTGGGCATCCACGTCTTGCCGCTTTGCAACTATCAAAGACGTCATGGCCGGGACAAGCCCGGCCATGACGGAGTCTTTAGTAATTGTGCCCCCGCTTTCACGGGGACGGCAGGATGTGAGAGTTACTTCACGGCGCTTCGGATCGCGGAGGCGAGGTCGGTCTTTTCCCACGAGAAACCGCCGTCCTTGTCCGGTGCGCGGCCGAAATGCCCATACGCTGCCGTGCGCTTGTAGATCGGCCGGTTGAGCTTGAGCGTGCGGCGGATATTGGTCGGGGTAAGGCGGAAGAGCTCTGGCAATACTTTTTCGAGCTTCTTCTCGGCGACTTTGCCGGTGCCATGCGTATCGACCAGCACAGACATCGGATCCGCCACTCCGATCGCGTAGGCGACTTGGATGGTGCAACGCTCGGCAACACCGGCGGCAACTACGTTTTTGGCCAGATAGCGCGCCGCATAGGCGGCCGAGCGGTCGACTTTGGTTGGATCTTTGCCAGAGAAGGCGCCACCGCCGTGCGGCGCGTACCCGCCGTAGGTATCGACGATGATTTTGCGGCCGGTAAGGCCGCAGTCGCCGTCTGGTCCGCCGATCACGAAATTTCCGGTCGGATTGACCAAAAAGTCCGATGGTCGCTGCGGCATCCAGCCCTTCGGCAATGCCGATTCCACTGCATCGGAGATCATCTCTTTGATCAAGCCGGGTGTATATTTTCTGCCGTTGCGGCTCTGCGCATTGTGCTGCGTGGAAACCACCACCTTGGTACAGCCGACGGGTTTGCCGTCGACGTAGCGGACGGTGACCTGGCTCTTGGCATCGGGCTGCAAGTCGTAAAGCTGGCCGTTCCGGCGCTTGTCGGAGAGCACTTTCAGGATCTTGTGCGCGAAGTAAATCGGCGCCGGCATGAACGAGTTCTTTTCATAGACTTCGCTTTCGGTGCAGGCGAAACCGAACATCATGCCCTGGTCGCCAGCGCCTTCTTCCTCACCGCCTTTTTTTTTCTTGGCATTCACGCCCATCGCAATATCGGGCGACTGGCCATGCAGCAGCACCTCGACGTCGGCGCCGTAATAGGAAAATCCATCCTGGTCGTAGCCAATGTCCTTGACCACGTCCCGCGCGATTTTGGTGATCAGCTCGCGGTCGACAACGGCCTTATCTCCGTGCTTGTGAAACAGCGGCGCCTGGCCGCGGCCTTCGCCGGCAATGACAATCTTGTTGGTGGTCGCAAGCGTCTCACAGCCGAGTTGCGTATTTACTTGGCTGTCATCGGCGATGCCGAGTTTGATGTCGTTTTCGAGAAACGCGTCGAGCACCGCGTCGGAAATCTGATCACAGACCTTGTCAGGATGGCCTTCAGAAACAGACTCGCTGGTGAATAGAAAATTGGTGTGAGCCACCGTTACAACTCCTCCAGAGGCGCGGCCGTGCTGCCGCGTCGTGTCATGGTCCGGGTGGTTCTTGCAGCGGAGGCGAAGCAGGTCAAGATGCGGGCAGCGGTGGGCAGATGCGTGGAAACGTTGGGATTGAACCCGTTGAATCAATCGGTTCCAGCAATCTGCTCGACGAGATCGACGATGCGTCGGCGGAGCTTGTTATTCTTAATGCGCATAAAAGCCTTGGTAAGAGAAAGTCCGTCGGATGTCGCGAGGAAGTCGGCGACATAGGCCGGAGATGGCGCTTCTCCCATACCGCCGGTATGGCCGGGCGAATGCGGCGCCCCCTCGAAGAAAAATGAAACCGGCACCTGCAGAATATGGCCGATCTGTTGCAAGCGGCTGGCGCCAATGCGGTTGGTACCCTTTTCGTATTTCTGGACTTGCTGGAAAGTGAGGCTGAGGGCGTCGCCGAGCTTTTCCTGACTCATGCTCAGCATCATCCGACGCATGCGCACGCGCGAACCGACGTGCTTGTCGATCGGATTGGGTGCCTTCTTCGCCATCGATTTCTCCTATGCCCCCATTTTTAGGCGTAGTTGTCACAAGTGAAGGCGCCAATGCAATCCGTGAATTCCCTGTAATCGGGAATGTCAGTGTAAATAAGTCATAGACTTCGGCAGCTTTCCGCATGCCGATAATTCGACGTCCGACGTAGATCGGGGCCCACACTGCGTTTTGTGCGAGAAGCAACCTTCATAATACGTATCGATTATATGCAATCTATGCGCGAAGTCGGCATCGTCCGACAATGGTCAGGCTGACGACCAACACGAAAATCAAAAAATAATTGCCGTAGCGAGAATAAGTCGTTGGCTCGATTGCGGTCGGCAGCCGCGCATCCAGTACGCCTTCGACACCGAGTGGTAACGCGCTAACGACCCGGCCAAAGGGATCGATGACCGCCGAGATTCCGGTATTTGCAGCGCGCACCAGCGGCAGACCTTCGGCGATGGCCAGAACGCGTGCTTGTTGGAAATGCTGGTACGGGCCCGTGCTGATCCCAAACCAGCCGTCATTGGTGACGTTCACCAGCCAGCCCGGCCGCTCACCAGGTGGCACTGCGGCGCCAGGGAAGATCGCCTCGTAACAAATCAGCGGCAGCATTTTTGGAGCGCCGGGAAGGTCAATCGCGCGCCGGCGATCGCCCGACATAAAGCCGCCGACAACTTTGGTGAGCTGCATCACGCCAAGCCGTTCCAGCAGGTGCTGAAACGGAAGATATTCGCCGAACGGAACCAGATGTACTTTGTCGTAGATGGCGCGGATCGAACCATCGGGGTCGATCACATAAATTGAGTTATACGCTTGCGGATTGCGGGCGTTTGCATTCGACGCCGCCCGCACCGCGCCCGTGATCAATACGGTTGACGGCTTTAGCAGACCGGCGATCTGAGCCAGCGCATCCGGTTCACGAGTCAGGAAAAATGGAAACGCTGCCTCCGGCCAGATCAAATGCGTCACATCGTGCACGCCGTTCGACTGCGGACCGGTTGCGCGGTCGGACAAGCGCAAGTAGCGATCCATCACCTGCGCTTTTGCTGAATAGTTAAATTTATCGTCTTGCGGCAGGTTGGGCTGCATGATGCGCAGCTTGACCCCGCTGACGTATTCGGTCGGATGCGACCACAATCTTGTCGCGCCATATCCAAACGCCGCAGCTAATACAACGACGCCGATGAACAGCGGGCGATAAGGATGCCGCGTATCGGCTTTGTCGTCGGCGGTCAGCGCCGGCGCTGCGCAAATGGCGATACAGAAAAACGTGAGGGTCCATACGCCGATCAGCGAGACGCTCTGCGCCAGCGCCAGGGGCTCCGTGAGTGCATAGCCGAAGGTGTTCCACGGGAAACCGCTGAGCAGGTGACCGCGGAGCCACTCGGTGATGGTGAGAGCCGCGGCCAGCGCCAGCACCCGTTCGGGTCCGCGCACCCACATCAGGCGCGCAATGGCCAGGCCGAGTGCCGTGTAGAGGGCAAGATAGGCCGGCAAACCGGCGACGGCGAGCGGCAGCAGCCATCCGAACGTCTTCACATCGACCAGAAATGCGTAGCCGATCCAGTACAGGCCCACGAGAAAGTAGCCGAAGCCAAAAAACCAGCCGGCAATTGCCGCGGTTATTGGACCGCTCCACCGGCCTGCGGCGGAGCCGTCAATAAGCCAGACCAGCACCGGAAATGTCAGGAACAGAATGGGCCACGCGTTGAACGGGGCCATGGCCAGCGCGGATGCGGCTCCCGCGGCGAATGCGGCGAATGCGCGCCGCCAACCGGAGGAGAGAACAATCACGTGGGCCAGGCGCGTGGGCGTCACGGCCGCCGCGCGTCCACTGAGGATCCCGCACTCTTGGACGCGGAGGAATCATCGCTCGCTGGCGATCCCGCATCTTTGGGCGCAGAAGTATCGTCGTTGGTGGCATAGGTCGCACTGCCGGGTGCGCTTTCCGTCTCGCGTCGGCGCGGGTCGCGCGGCCGATCGCGTCGTTCCTTCAGCCGGGTAATGCGCACACGTTTGACGCGGCGCGGGTCGGCATCCAGCACCTCGAATTCGAACAAGCCAGGACCTGGGACGATTTCACCGCGTACCGGCAACCGGCCCGCACGCGTCACCAGATAGCCGCCGATGGTGTCGACTTCCTCGGCAGCATCGCCGACGTCGAAATCGTTGCCGACCATCCCGACCACGTCTTCGATCTTGGCGCGCGCGTCTGCAACGAAAGAGCCGTCGGGCTGTTGCGCCACTGCGGGCAGTTCGTCTTCATCGTGTTCATCGGCAATCTCACCTACGATTTGCTCGACGATGTCCTCGATCGACGCCAGGCCGTCGGTGCCGCCGTATTCGTCGACCACCAGCGAGAGATGGATGCGGGTTGCCTGCATCCGCGCCAGCAGGTCGATGACGCGCATCGATGGCGGCACGAACAGGATCTCGCGAACGATCTTGGTGCCCGACAATGGCATAGCGAGGTTGACGGCTTTGAGATCGAGGTCGGCTGGCAAAGGCTTTTTGCGTTTGGCGTTTTTCTCCGGGTCGACGGCCGCGCGCGCAGTCATGAAGGCGATAAGGTCACGGATGTGCACCATGCCGACAGGATCGTCGAGCGTATCGTTGTAGACGACGAGGCGGGAGTGACCGGCACCTTCGAACACGCGCACGAGTTCGCCGAGCTTGATGTCCTGCTGCACGGCAATGATATCCGCGCGTGGAACCATGACATCTCCAACGCGGCGCTCGCGCAGACCGAGGATATTTTTGAGCATCCGGCCCTCTTCCGGCGAAAAGCCGGATTCTCCGGGGCTCATGGCATCGAGGATGTCCTTAAGGTCCGCGCGGTTAGTCGTCGGCTTCCATCCGAACAGCGCGCGCAGAGCACGCATGAACCATTTCTCGCCGCCGTCTTGCGTCGGCGGCACGGGCACCGGCAGATGGCGTGGCTCAAATGGAGCGCCGGTTTGGCTCGAACTGGATGGATCGCTGTCAGGCATGGCGGTCAGGCGTCGCCAAGATCGCGCGAAAGATAGGGATCAGGGATATTCAGGCGCGCCATGATCTTGCTTTCTAGGCCTTCCATTTCATCGGCTTGCGCATCGGTTTCGTGATCGTAGCCGATGAGGTGGAGAAAACCATGCACCGCAAGATGGGCAAGGTGATGAAGGAAGATGCGGTTTTCATTGTCGCACTCCCGTTCAAGCGTCTCATAGGAAATGATGATGTCGCCGAGCAGCGGAGCATTATTGCCAGACTTTTGACCGGATGCCGGAAACGACAGCACGTTGGTCGGTTTGTCGATGCCGCGCCAATCACGATTGAGCTTGGCGATCTCCGAATCGTCGGTGAGCACGATACTGACTTCACCGGCCCCTGTTGAGAGTGTGGATGCAGCCGCCACAATTGCTTCGCGCACCGTTTGGCCCGCCAAAGGCTGCGCTTTCCAAAGCGGAGATGGCGTCTGGATATCGATTTGCGGCGCCGTGCTGCGCTCTCGCGCCGGCTTCATCCTTTGCCCTCACGTGTGGGCGTTTTGCGGTCATAGGCCTCAACAATCCTGGCAACCAATTCGTGACGGATCACGTCTTCATGAGTGAAGAAGACGTGCCCAATTCCTTCGATGCCATCGAGCAATTTGACCGCCTCAGCCAATCCGGACGTCTGGCCTGGCGGCAAGTCAACCTGGCTGGGATCGCCGGTGACGATCATGCGGCTGTTCTCGCCGAGTCGCGTGAGGAACATCTTCATCTGCATCGAGGTGGTGTTTTGCGCCTCGTCCAGGATCACCGCGGCGTTCGATAATGTACGCCCACGCATGAAGGCGAGCGGTGCGATCTCGATTTCGCCGGCCTGCAAAGCGCGCTCCACGATGCGCGCGTCCATCAGATCATAGAGGGCGTCGTAGATAGGCCGGAGATAGGGATCGACTTTCTCGCGCATGTCGCCAGGAAGAAAACCGAGCCGTTCACCGGCTTCCACCGCCGGCCGCGACAGGATGATGCGATCGACTTCTTTTCTCTCAAACATCTGGACTGCTTGCGCGACTGCGATCCAGGTCTTGCCTGTACCCGCAGGTCCCGTGCCGAATACAAGAGCATGACGTTTGAGAGCACGAATGTATGCATCCTGTGCGGCGGTGCGTGCGCGCACCGGTCGCTTGCGCAGATTAATTTCCTCGAAAGCCGGACGCGGCGATGCCGGGTCATAGTCGAACAATGAGCCCTGCGCGATCGCCTGACGGATCGCGCCTTCGACGTCGCCCTGACTCAAATCGCGTCCTAGCTTGAGTTGTTCGTATAGTCCTTCCAGGACACGACGTGCTTGCTCACAAGCGCCGCGCGAGCCCTCGATGGTCACGTGGTTGCCGCGCTGCTCCGCGACGACGCCGAGGCGCCGCTCGATCAGCGCGAGGTTCTGGCCGTACTGGCCGAACAGGACCGAGGCGAGCTTGTTGTCCTCGAAGGCGAGGACAGTCTGTGTGGTGGCCGTCTCTTCCGAGGCGGCGGCGGGCGGGATCACGGGATCCGTCGTGCGCAAGGGATTTTCAAGCTCCTGCTGGAGTGAGCGCCGGCGCGCTGGTTTCATCGGCGAGCGCGCCGAACAGAGTGTTTGTGCCGAGATCGTTGATGGTCACGCGCCGCACTGAACCGATAAGCTCAGGTGCGGCCATGACCTGAACTGCCTGCAAATATGGGGTGCGGCCGACGAGTTGCCCAGGCAGCCGGCCAGCTTTTTCGACCAAGACGTCGAGGGTGCGTCCAACAAAGCTGGCATTGAAGCCGCGCTGATGGCGCGCGATCAAGGCTTGCAGCCGCTGCAGGCGCTCGGACTTTTCCTCCTGCGGCACCTGATCGTCCATTTCGGCGGCCGGCGTGCCCGGGCGCGGCGAATAGCTGAATGTGTAAGCTCCGGCGAAGCTGACCTCGTTGACGAGGCTGAGCGTGTCGCGAAAATCATCTTCGGTCTCGCCCGGGAAACCCACGATGAAATCGGAAGTGAATGCGAGGTCGGCACGGCTCGCACGCAGGCGCGCAATCGTGTTGAGGTAGTCCCGGCGTGTATGCTTGCGGTTCATCGCTTCCAGAATGCGGTCCGAGCCGGACTGTACGGGCAGATGCACGTAAGGCATCAGCGCCGGCAGCTCGGCATGCGCCGCTATCAGGTCCTCATTCATGTCGCAGGGATGACTGGTGGTGTAGCGCAGACGCAATATCCCTCGCACCTGCGCAAGACGCCGTAACAATTTTCCGAGCGTTGACGGCGAACCGTCGGCGCCCGTCCCATGATAGGCATTCACGTTCTGGCCGATCAGCGTCAGCTCACGTACGCCAGCATCGGTGAGCCGTTCGACCTCGGCGACAATCTTTTCAACGGACCGCGAGACTTCCGCGCCGCGCGTATAGGGCACGACACAGAAAGTGCAGAACTTGTCGCAGCCTTCCTGCACAGTGACGAAGGCGGAAATGCCGCGCTTTGCAATGGAGTCTCGTTTGGGCGCCGCCAGAATATCGAATTTGTCCTCGATCGGAAATTCCGTGTCGACGACTTTCTCCCCACGTTGCGCGCGGGCGATCATCTCCGGCAAGCGGTGATAATTCTGCGAGCCGACCACCAGATCGACAGCGCCGGCACGGCGAATGATTTCTCTGCCTTCCGCCTGGGCGACACAGCCGGCAACCGCGAGCAACATGCGGCGGCCGTCGCGCGCCGCTGCTTCCTTTAGCTCGCGGATGCGACCAATTTCGGAATAGACCTTGTCAGCAGCTTTTTCGCGGATGTTGCAGGTATTCAGGATGACGAGATCGGCGTCTTCAGGACTTGCCGTCTCGCTAAACCCGGCGGGCACCAGCGTGTCCGCCATACGATTGGAATCGTAGACGTTCATCTGGCAGCCGAAGGATTTGACGTGGACTTTGCTGGGTCTGCTCATGCCGTTCCGGGACGAACCGTGCACCAATCTAGCCTGTCACGACGCGATTTGTCGCGCTGATCCATATAGTTGAATTTGTTGCAATTTTAAGACGCTTCATTCGGCAGCTATGGCTGTGAGCTGGCGGCCCCTGAGCGCTCCGGCACTCAGGCGGCGCACAGCGCCCTCCAGCCTCCTGGTCATCGCTTTGCGGTCCGTCACCTGGTTGACCGGGAGCGGATCGCCGTAAGTTACCACCGCATCGACTGCGCCGCGTTCCATAAGCGCCTTGATATGCGGGATGAAATCGAGGTCGCCATACCACGCGACGATTGGGCGATGCTGACGGCCCATCGGGATGCCGTTGATACGGGTGTAACTGATCGACATCGGCTGGATCAGCACTTGCGATGCGTCACCGGCGCTCGCCGCTGCTTCCTCTACAGCCCCCAACAGCGCAGAGCGGAATGGCAGCACCCGATTGCCGTCACTCGATGTGCCCTCCGCGAATAAAACGACCGACGTGCCGCCCGCCAACCGGTTCACGATCTCGCCAACGGCCAGGACCGATTGATGGCGGCGCGCGCGATCGACGAACACAGTGCGCTGCAGCCGCGCGGTCACACCGACTAGCGGCCATTTTTTGACTTCGCTTTTTGAAACAAAAGCAGTCGGCACGACCGAACCGATCACCAGAATATCGGCCCAGGACACATGATTCGAAACGAACAGCACCGCGCGATCATGGACCGGCGCGCCAACGACGCGCACACGAATGCCGACAATGCCGCACAAAACACGATAATAGCGTGTCGCGATAAAACTCCAGCCCGGCAAGTTCACTTTGGCGAGCAGCCACTGGATCGAGATCAGGAGCGGCGTCATTGTAAAAAAGAACACCGCGGTCGAAAGCGCACGCAGCATCAGCCGCCCTTGTCGTCTTTGAGCGGCACCGCATAGAGCTCAAGCCGGTGGTCGACAAGTTTGTAACCGAGCTTGCGCGCAACCTCGGCCTGCAAGCGTTCGATCTCTTCCGACTGGAATTCGATCACCTCGCCGTTGCGCAAGTTAATCAAATGATCGTGGTGGGATTCCGGACTGGTCTCGTAGCGGGCGCGGCCATCGCGGAAATCGTGGCGTTCGATGATGCCGGCATCCTCGAATAAGCGCATCGTGCGGTACACCGTGGAAATCGAAATACGGTCGTCGACCTTGGCACAGCGGCGGTAAAGTTCTTCGACGTCCGGATGGTCGTCAGAATCCGCCAGCACGCGTGCGATCACGCGGCGCTGTTCGGTCATGCGCATGCCTTTGGCTGCGCAAAGCGCTTCGATATTCTTCTTTTCGAGAGCGATCTTGCCTGTCGTGCTCACGTCATCGTCTCTGCGGTTGGTCAGCCCGTTCTTTCTACCATATTGAACGTTGTCCGGCACGCGTTCCGACGCATCACGAAAGATCGCGCCGCAGCACCAGCGCGGCCGCGGCGCCGCTCGAAACCCGGTAATAATTGGCGCGCCGCGCCACTTCGCGGAAGCCGGCACGGCGGTAAAGCCGGATTGCCGGATCATTGTGCTCATCGACCTCCAGAAATACGGTGCGCGCGCCAAGCCCGGCAAGACGGCGAAGATGCAAATTGAGCAGGTCGCGCGCGAGCCCGCGGCCACGTTGCCGGCCGGCAACCGCGACCGAAAGAATTTCCGCCTCGTCTTCGACGACCCGCGACATAATAAATCCCGCCAGCCGGCTCCCGTTCAATGCGCGATGGGCGATCACGTGCCGGTCGATCAACAGCGCATCGACTTCCTGCTCACTCCAGCCGCGCCGAAATGACGCGTCATGCAACGCTGCAAATGCAGCCGCGTCGCGCGCGCTCGCCTCCGATATGGTCGGCTCACGGCGCGCGAATAGCCTGCTGATAAAGCCAATCATCGGCGGGCCAATTGAACGGCGTCTTGCGGGTGAGCATCTGGTGCGCGCAGGTACAGCGGCTTCGGCGGAGTTCCCGTGTCCATCGCCGCAGCGCCAAGCCGAGCCACCCAGTTGATGTCTGGTGCGACGCGCTGCTCGACTGCGGTCGGCGCACGCTCGCCTGCGGGCCACATGGCCGCAAGCATTTTGGCCGCGGTGCCAGTAATGCGCGGGGCGCCGGTTGCAGAAACTCGTAGTGCGTCGCGCAACGAAGTCACCCGCGGCGCGACCAGCGTGCGGCCTCCGGGGCCGAACACTTGCAGATAGACGTTGTCGTGCCGCGCATCGATCGCGACCACGACAGGCAGCGTGTCGTCGGCAGCGATGAATGGCGCAGCGAAGGCCGCAAGCGTTGACAGGCCGATCGCCGGTTTGCCGGCAGCGAGGGCAATACCGCGTGCCGCGGCGATGCCAACGCGTAAACCGGTGAAACTTCCGGGTCCCGTCGTGACGGCAATGCGATCGAGTTTGCTGAAGTCGAGCTGCGCGCGATCGAGCACGCGCGCGACCAGCGGCATTAGCGCTTCGGCGTGGCCGCGCTGCATTGGCAGGGATTCATGTGCGTGGGGCCCATGCGCATTCGCAGTGTCGATCACCGCAACTGAGCAGGCCTCGAGGGCGGTATCGATGGCAAGGACGCGCATGGTTCGAATTTAGCACCGTCGTGGCCGGGAATGTCCGGGCATCCACGGATTTGTTGCAGATAGGCCCTGATACGTGAATGCCCGGCGCAAGCCGGGCATGACGCAGCAAAGGCCTTAAAGGCCGCAAATCACATAGGCCGTACTTCGACCACGTCCGGCACAAAATGATGCAGCAAATTCTGGATGCCGTGCTTGAGCGTGGCGGTCGATGATGGGCAGCCGGAGCAGGCGCCCTTCATGTCGAGATAGACAATCCCCTCCCTGTACCCGCGGAAGGTGATGTCGCCGCCGTCGCCGGCGACCGCCGGACGCACGCGCGTCTCGATCAGGTCCTTGATGGTTGCGACGGTCTCGGCATCTTTGGCGTCGAAGAATTCATCCGCTGCGCCTTCTCCCGATTTCACGTCGTCCGCCAACAGCGCAGCGCCGGACATATAGTGTTCCATGATGGCGCCGAGAATCGCCGGCTTCATCTGTTGCCAGTCGCCGTCGGTCTTGGTCACCGAAATGAAATCGGACCCGAAGAAGACGCCACCGACATTCGGCACATCGAACAGCTTGGCGGCAAGCGGCGATTGCACTGCGGCTTCTTTCGTTGGCATGTCGAGCGTGCCGGATTCGAGCACAGATCTCCCCGGCAGGAATTTCAGCGTTGCCGGATTCGGCGTGGCTTCGGTCTGGATAAACATCGAGCAGCTCCTTGCCTCGACGGGTTCAAAGGCCCGCGGGCCGTCGGACTATAGCGCATAAATGGCGATTATGGTGGCGGCGGTCAACCGGCACAAAATCGGCGTTAATCACGAACTTGCGTCGATGTCGTCGTCGCTCAGATGACCTGGAACCAGCGCCACGGGGATTGGGAACATCCCAGCGGTCTTGGCTAGGTTAGTTACCAGTGGACCGGGGCCTTCGTTTCCAATGCCGGCAGCCAGCACCAGAATGCCGATATCGGCATCTTCGTCGATTAGCTTGACGATTTCTTCGGCTGTATCGCCCTCGCGGATCACTCTGTCGGGTGCGATACGGGCGATCTTCTTGATGCGTGCGGCATATTTGTCGAGGACGGCGTTCGCGGCTTCCTGTTGCTCGGCCTTCATGATGTCAGCAACACCAAGCCATTGTTGATTGCGATCGCCGGGCTCAATCACGCGTAACATAACGATCTGCGACTTTGTGCGTCCCGCGCGTTTGGCCGCCCAATAAACGGCGCGGTCACACTCTTGGGTGTCGTCGATGACAACCAAATATTTGCGCTTATGGCCGGCCTCGTAACTGCGGCGCTTACTGCTCATGGTCGCGACGCTCCCGTCCGAACATATCCGCAATAGTGGATGCACAAGCCCATGATGGTGGCACGGCGGCCGTCACGCCGACAAGGAGGGTGTGCCGCGCCACAAATTATCGTCTGACGAAACCGACGATATCCTTGACGGCCTTCATGGTTTCGGCCGCGATCACTTGCGCGCGTTGCGAGCCATCACCCAAAACCGAATCGATATAGACCGGATCCTGGACCAGTTTCTTCATTTCGGCACCGATTGGCCCGAGCTTCGCGACAGCGAGATCGACCAACGCGGTCTTGAATGTTGAAAATTGCCCGCCACCAAATTGCCCCAGCACTTCGGATTTACTCACGCCCTGCAGCGCGGCGTAGATACCAACAAGGTTGTCCGCCTCGGGGCGCGGCGCCAACCCCTTCTCTTCGCTTGGCAGTGGTTCGGGATCAGTCTTGGCCTTGCGGACTTTCTGCGCAATGGCGTCGGCGTCATCGGTGAGATTGATGCGCGAATAGTCGGATGCTTCCGACTTCGACATTTTCTTTGTGCCGTCGCGCAGCGACATCACCCGTGTCGCCGGACCTTGTATCAGGGGTTCCGGCTGGGGGAAAAATGCTTCGCCATAGCCGTGCGCATGGATCGATGCCGCGAAGTCATTGTTGAACTTCTGCGCAATGTCGCGCGACAGTTCGAGATGCTGTTTCTGATCTTCCCCGACAGGAACATGAGTTGCGCGATAGGCCAGAATGTCCGCTGCCATCAGGTTCGGATAGACGTAGAGACCAACTGAAGCGTTCTCGCGATCCTTGCCGGCTTTCTCCTTGAACTGGGTCATCCGATTGAGCCAGCCGATGCGCGCAACGCAATTGAATACCCAGGCAAGTTCGGCATGCTCGGCGACCTGGCTCTGATTGAAGATAATGTTTTTCGCCGGGTCGATGCCGCAGGCAAGAAATGCGGCGGTCACTTCGCGCGTGGCGCGCGGCAACTCGCTTGGGTCCTGCCAGACCGTAATGGCGTGCAAATCAACCACGCAATAGATGCAGTCGTAGCGCTCTTGCAGCGCCACGAACTTGGTGATCGCGCCGAGATAATTGCCGAGATGCAGATTACCGGTCGGCTGGACGCCCGAAAATACGCGTTCCTTGAACGCCATCGCCCTATCCTTTTCATTGCGCGGCGACCCATGCCACGCCGAAGGCGCGCCGCGCAAGGGCCTCAAGCGCGCGTTTGAAAGGCCGCGGCGATATCCTTGAACTTCGCCACGCCCAACAAATGCAGCGCTGCGGCATAAACGGCTATGCCCAGCGCGACCAGCGCCGCAAGCAATTCAAGGCGCCCGAGTGACGTAGCCGGCGTGTCCAGCGCGTAAGTGGGGTAAGCGATAGCGGCCGCCATGATGATGGTAGCGAGGGCAATGCGCGGGAGACGCCGGCGGGCATCATTGTCGAGACGCAGCCAACGCCGCCAATAGAGCACGGCGCCAAGCAACGAGGCGCCAACCCAGCCTGAGAGCGCGATCGCCGCGGCGACGCCTGTGGGTCCGTACATAGGGAACAGCAGCACACCTCCGGCGATGGCCGCGGCAAGGCCGCACAATGCTGCATACATGGGTGTGTGCGTGTCCTCGTGAGCGAAGGATAGCGCTCCGAACGCTTTTTCCAGCACATGTCCCGGCAGTCCGGCGCAGATCGCGGCAAGAGCTGCCGCGACCGCCGCCGTATCATGTGACACGAATGCGCCACGTTGGAAGAGACCGCCCGCTATCGGATTGGCCAGGATTGCAAAGCCTGCCGCCGACGGCAGCGCGAGGCCAAGCGCGATCTCATAGGCGCGCGATTGAGCACCCGCCAGTGCGGCGGTGTCGCCACTGTGCACACTCGCAGAAATGCGCGGCACGATCACTGCCGCCATGGCAGCGGAGGCGACACCGAGGGGAAGTTCGTAGAGCCGATTGGCGTAGTAGAGCCAAGCCACCGCGGCCGGGGAAGCGGACGCAATTGCGGTTGCCGCGATCAGCTTGAGTTGAGGAATGCCGGTGGCGATCAGGCCGGGCAGGGCACGTTTGAAAAATACGACGGTTTGGTCGGGCACGCGCACCCGAGGGCGTCGCCAACTCTGGCCGCGCACCAGCGCCGCAACCACGATCAAGAGCTGACCAAAACCGGCGACGACAATCGCGATCGCCAACCAAATGGCGATCCACATCTGGTCGACTTCGCGCGCAACGAATGCAAGGGACAACAATAGGACCAGATTGAATATTGCGGTACTGACTGCGACGATGAAGACGCGCCCCTGCGCGCTGAGCACGGCGGCTCCCACGGCGACCAAGCCGGCCAGCGCAATATAGGGAGCCACGGTCATGAGCAACAACGTCGCCTGATTGCGCAGTGCCGCTTCGAACCCGGGCGCGATAACGGCGATGACGGAGGGTGCGAAGATGGTGACAATCAAAACGATGATGCCGGTGAAAATACCGATCATCACCATGGCC
This sequence comes from uncultured Alphaproteobacteria bacterium, assembly GCA_963722125.1. Taxonomy (GTDB): domain Bacteria; phylum Pseudomonadota; class Alphaproteobacteria; order Rhizobiales; family Xanthobacteraceae; genus Pseudolabrys. The sequence goes on from CAVRJW010000006.1 coordinate 398,510, forward strand.
CGGAGAGTGAACCGGCCGGCATTGGCCGCTCCATCCTCACCGCCGCGCAACTTGAGCCAGATCGGCACGAACGCGCTATTGAGCGCCCCTTCCGACAGGAGGCGCCGAAAAAAATTAACGACCTGCATTACGGCAAAGAATGCTTCCGAATATGCTCCGGCGCCCAACAGCGCCGCAATCCATGCATCACGCAAATAGGCTAGCAATCGCGAAATCAAAGTGCCGCCGCCGACCGTGGTGATATCGCGTGCCAGTGACATAAAGTGATTCCCCGGCGAGCACTCTAAGCCTGTGGGCACGCGCCCGTCACCCATGCGATGTGGTCGCTTGCCGCCGCTCGCTCGCTCGATATAGTGCGCGCGCCATCAACGAAGGATTACGCATGACCGCTCCCCGCTACGACGTACTCGGCATCGGCAACGCCATTGTCGACGTCATTGCCCGGACTGAAGACGACTTCCTCGTGGCACAGGGCATGCAAAAGGGCACGATGGCGCTTATCGATGAGGCGCGCGCTCAGGCGATCTATGCGGCCATGGGCCCGGCGGTGGAAAGCTCTGGCGGCTCCGCAGCCAACACCATCGTCGGTGTTGCGAGTTTCGGCGCCCGCGCTGCTTTCGTCGGCAAAGTCAAAGATGACGAACTTGGCCGCGCCTTCGCCCACGATATCCGCGCCGCCAAGGTTGCCTTCGATACCAACCCGGCGCGTAGCGGGCCGTCGACCGCGCGCTGCTACATCATGGTGACGCCGGACGGCGAGCGCACCATGAACACGTTCCTCGGCGCTGCACAGGACCTTAAGCCGGGTGATATCGATGAGACGCAGGTCGCAAGTGCCGCGGTCACGTACCTCGAAGGTTATTTGTGGGATCCGCCGCAAGCGAAGGACGCATTCGTCAAGGCAGCGGGAATAGCGCACAAGGCCGGCCGGCAAGTCGCGCTCACATTGTCCGATGCTTTTTGTGTCGACCGGTACCGCGCGGAATTCCTCGAGTTGATCCGTAAAGGGACCGTCGACATCGTTTTTGCCAATGAACGCGAGCTGCACAGCCTCTATGAGACGGCTGAATTCGATAGCGCTGTAAACGCACTCCGCGGTGAGGCGAAACTTGCCGTGGTGACGCGCAGCGAAAAAGGTTGCGTGGTGGTGTCGCGCGACGGCGTCGAAGCCGTGGCAGCCGAACCGGTCGAACGAGTGGCGGATGTCACCGGAGCTGGCGATCTATTTGCAGCGGGCTTTCTGGTCGGGTTGGCGCGCGGCAAGGATCATCGCACTGCCGCCCGTCTCGGTGGCCTCGCGGCGGCAGAAGTTATCCAGCATATCGGCGCGCGACCGGCCGTATCGTTGAAAGCCCGCGCGGCCGAAAACGGCCTGCCGCTTTAGAGCGGCTTCTTCGCAAGCAGCGCCAGCTCGCAAACGATTGGTAACCAATTGGTAACCGAACGTGGTTACCGATTAGTGAACAGCCAATCGAGGACGTCGAGCCATGGAAAAGCGCAAAAGCGAGACCACAGGCAGCGAAGCGCTCCCAAATCCGGACAGCAAGCCCGACCAGGCGCAACCCAAGATCGACTTGCCGTCCGTGGAGTCTCCGTCAATCTCCCCGGCAACGTCGGAGGCGGTGGCCGAACCGGCCACGGCAGCGCCAATCGCTGCAACGCAACCGGAAGAAATTGGGGGCATTGCCGCTGATGTCGTGCCAGCCCAATCGATTCTTTCGCGCTTCACTTTGCGGCCACGCCACAAACGCCATGCTCTGCTCGTTGCTTCGGTCGCGCTTGCGGCTGCGGTCGGCGCAGTCTTTGGGGCCGCGACCAGCGGCGGCTTCTCCAAATCCACGGCCGTTGAGGTCGCGGTCGAGGAGAACAAGGCAACTCAAAAATCCGTCACTCTGCTCGCCAAGGAGATCACGGCTCTGAAGGCGAGCCTCGAAACGGCGAACAAGTCCGCCCACAGTCAAATTGCAAAAATCAGCGAACGCCTCAATCGGGACGGGACGGACATCACAGGCTCAATCTCGCCGCCGCAAACAATTCCGTCGGTACCGCAAACGACTTTGCCGCAGCAGCAGGCTGCGCCTCTTCCGATGCCGCGTCCTGCGCCCAGCGCAGAAGCGTCGCTGCCACGCATGTCCATCGTGGCAGATTGGTCGATCCGTGAAACGCACGACGGCTACGTCTATGTGCAGGGTCACGGCGAGGTCTACCAGGTTGTGCCCGGTGCGCCATTGCCGGGCCTCGGTCCTGTTGAACAGATCAGGCGGCAGGATGGCCGCTGGTTGGTAGTGACCCCAAAAGGGATCATCGTCTCGATGCGCGACCGGCGCTACTTCGAACAATTCTAAACGCACGCAACTACTAAATCGCAACTGGTGGCGGCGCCTTCGGGCGCCGCTCTTCATTTGGGCATGAGACCGGTAGCGAGCCTCGCAAAAGCGTGTCAGATTTCCTGCTGCTGGAGGTGGCGCGGGTTTGTCATGTATAACGCTTTGCTGAAAATACTCCCGGCTGCGTTGTTGGTCATTGCGACAGCAACTCAAGCCACTGCGCAGGGGGCGGCGCCTCCGGCCAAGCCTGAAATGACGCAAAGCTGTCCGGGTCTGATCGCGGCGCGACCACCCTTTATAGAGCCAGCCTCATTGCGCCTTGCGGCGCTCGAGCGCGATCAGGTGCGCATCAGTTACGTTGGACATTCGACTTTTCTCATCGAAAGTCCGCAGCTCGTTCGGATCGCGACCGACTACAACGATTATGTCAGGCCGCCGATGCTGCCCGACATCGCGACCATGAATCACGCACATTCGACGCACTACACCTTGTCACCGGACCCTGGCATCAAATACGTGCTGCATGGCTGGGCTGACGATGAGAAGCCGGCGCGCATCGATCTGCAATACAAGGACGTACGTGTGCGCAACGTGCCAACCAACATACGCACGTTCGAAGGCGGTACCGAGCGTCACGGCAATTCAATTTTTATCTTCGAAGTCGCCAATCTCTGCATCGCTCACCTCGGCCATTTGCATCACACGCTGACTCAACAGCAACTCAACGAAATTGGCCGCGTAGATATTGTACTGGTGCCGGTGGATGGGTCCTACACGCTCGATCTCGACGGCATGGTGGAAGTGCTGCATGCGCTCAAAGCGCCGTTGATGATCCCGATGCACTATTTCAGCGCCTACACGCTCGACCACTTCTTGCAGCGTGTGCGCCAGGAATGGGAAGTGGAAGTCGCTGAAATACCATCATTGGTGGTATCCAAGACGAGCCTCCCGGCAAAGCCGAAGGTGCTCGTCCTGCCCGGCCATTAACCTCGCCCGTTAACTCCGCCAGATAAGTGTAAATAGCTGAATTCTCATCGCCGCCTAATTGCAGCCGCGATTGTACCCTTATCAACAGCCCCCAGTTGACCCGACGGAACCAATGGTTAGTTGTCGCGTTTCTGGTGCGCGTTTTTGAACGATAGCGATATTGAGGGAATTTTATGGTTCAGACTTGGAGTACTTGGAAACGATTTCCTGATGCGCAGAGCGGAGAGCACGTCGAAGCCCCCATCGGCCCTGGTGTTTACGAAGTCCGCCACACGATGACCGGCAGGGTCGTCGCATTTGGTCATTCCGGCAATGTCGCCAATTCGCTTGCTGACCTGAAATTGAACGGCGGCGTCAGCGCATTTGCACGGCTCTTCCGTAAGGAGCCGCTGGTGTCGCGCGTGGCAGACCTCGAATATCGGACGTGCGCGGCAATGAGCCGGGCTGAAGCCAAGACGGCCGCTCAACGCCTAACGGGGCTGCGGCAGACGGCGTGGCGCCGGCGCATGGACACGGGTTGGACCGCACGCCATTCCGGCTGAAGGGCCACTTAACGCGAATGAATTGCGGCCGGCTCTTGCGCCGGCCGCTTTGTTTTTGTGGCCTTTGGCATAGCTTTCGGTCTGTTGCGGACTTCGTATAGAGTCACCCTTCGGTGCAGGGGACCGCTGGCGATGTTGAGTTCAGAACAAAACGATTTCATTACTCGAACCGGAACGGGAACGCCGGCGGGCGCCTTGATGCGCCGCTATTGGCAGCCCGCGGCACTGGTCGATGAGCTATCGGGCAACCGTCCGATCAAACCGATACGGTTGTTTGGCGAAGATTTGGTGATCTTCAAGGACGAGCAGGGCCGGTACGGCTTGATCGGCCGCCGCTGCCCGCATCGCGGGACCGATCTCGCCTATGGTCGGCTGGAGAACGGAGGCCTGCGTTGCGCCTTCCATGGCTGGCTGTTCGACGTGCACGGAAAGTGTCTCGAAACTCCGGCGGAGCCCGGCGACAGCAATCTCTGTGCCAATATTCGCCAGAAGTCGTATCCGGTGGCGGAGAAGAGCGGAATTCTCTTCGCTTATCTCGGGCCAGGTGAGCCGCCAGCGTTTCCGCATTTCGACTGTTTCGTCGCGCCCGACAGCCACACCTTCGCGTTTAAAGGCATGATCGACTGCAATTGGCTGCAGTCGCTCGAGGTCGGCATCGATCCGGTCCATACCTCGTTCCTGCATCGGTTCTTCCACGACGAAGACCCGAGCCAGGCCTATGGCAAATTATTCCGCGATACATCGCGCGATTCCGACATGCCGATGTCGCGGATCATGCGCGAGTTCACGCGGCCTCGCATCGAAGTCGAACCGACGGAGTTTGGCTTTCGGCTGGTGACACTTCGCCAGATCAGCGAGGCGAGCACGCATGTGCGCGTTACCAATCTGATGTTCCCCAATGCGTTCATCATTCCGATGAGCCGCGAGATGACGATCACGCAGTGGCACGTTCCGATCAGCGACGAGAAGCATTATTGGTACGCGATTTTCACGAGCTTTGGGGCGCCCGTGAATAAGGATGAGATGCGGCGTCAACGCCTGGCGCTCTATCAGTTGCCCGATTACGTCCCGAACAAGAACAAGAGCAACGACTACGGCTTCGATCCGCACGAGCAGGAGCACGAGACTTTTACCGGCATGGGAGCCGATATCAACGTGCATGACCAGTGGGCCTGCGAGTCGATGGGCGCGATCCAGGATCGCAGCAGCGAGCACCTCGGCACCTCCGACAAAGCAATTGCCGCTTACCGCCGGCTGCTGAGGCAGTCGATCGAACAGGCAGGCAAAGGCGAGAAGCCCATTATGGTGCTCGATCCTGCGCAAGCCTCGAGCATCACAGGGCCTGCCGCGATTGACGGCATTGGCCCCGCCGACGATTGGCAGGGCTATTGGCAAAAAAGCGAGGCGAGCAAGCGTGAGGCTGCGAGCTGGGCCAATGGGCACTAGGCCGTAATGCCCCCGCGTTCGCGTAAACCGGCCAGCTTCGTCGAACGCCACAACCTGTGGAACGAGGCGCAATCAAAAGCTGCTGCGCAGGTCGACCGCATTATCAAGAAAGAAAAGCTCGAGGTCGTCCGCTTCTCCTTCGCCGATCAACACGGCGTCTTGCGCGGCAAGACATTGCTCGCATCCGAAGCCGCAAATGCGATGCGCAACGGCGTCACAATGACCACGACGTTGCTTGCCAAGGACACGGCCCATCGCACGGTTTATCCGGTATTCACGCCGGGCGGCGGTTTCGCCTTGGACGAGATGCAGGGCGGCAGCGATTTCGTCATGGTCGCCGATCCGACGACGTTTCGCATCCTTCCGTGGGCGAACAAGACCGGCTGGCTGCTGTGCGACATCTATTTTGGCAACGGCAGACCGGTGCCATATTCAACGCGTGCGCGCTGTCGCGATGCGCTGGCGACGCTCGCCAAGGCTGGTTTCGATTTCGCTGCGGGGTTGGAAGTCGAATTCCACCTGTTCAAACTTGAAAATCCGCGCTTGGCTCCGGCGGACGCCACCTGGCCGCCGGAAGCGCCGGAAGTCAGCCTGCTCACACAGGGCCATCAATACCTCACCGAGTTGCGCTTCGACATGCTCGATCCGGCAATCGAAATTCTGCGCCGCGGTATCGAGCAACTCGGGCTGCCATTGCGGTCGGTCGAAGTTGAGCTTGGCCCCAGCCAGTGCGAATTCACCTTCCGACCGGAGCCCGGCATTGCGAGTGCCGACACGATGGTGCTGTTTCGCGCGGCGGTGAAACAGATCGCGCGCCGGAATGGATATCTCGCGAGTTTTATGTGCCGTCCGGCGCTTCCGAATGTGATGTCGAGCGGTTGGCATCTGCATCAATCGCTGATCGAAACTAAATCCAGGCGCAACGCCTTCGCCTTCGATCATCGCGACGTGCTCTCCACGGTTGGAAAATATTATCTCGGCGGGCTGCTCGCGCATGCGCGCGCTGCGGCGGCTTTTACCACGCCGACAATCAACGGTTACAAACGTTACCGGCCGTATTCACTGGCTCCGGATCGTGCCATCTGGGCACGTGACAATCGCGGCGTGATGGTTCGCGTCCTCGGCCAGCCGGGTGATCCGTCAACGCACCTGGAAAATCGTGTTGGCGAACCCGCCGCCAATCCTTATCTCTACGTGGCGTCGCAGATTTATTCCGGTCTCGATGGTATCGCCCGAAGGCTGGATCCCGGCCCTTCCGCCGATACACCTTACGAAGCTGTTGCCGCGCTCCTGCCGAAAAACCTGACCGAAGCGCTTACTGCTTTGCGCGGCGACGAGGTGTTTCGCGCAGGCTTTGGGGCAGCGTTCGTGGACTACTACACGCATATCAAGGCGGCCGAGCTTGAGCGTTTCCAGAAAGAGGCGCGCGAGCAAACTGAAACTACGCCTTGGGAGCAAAAAGAATATCTGGACCTGTTCTGATGCCTTACGCGTCGACGCAAGACAAAGTGCAGCTTTATTACGAAGAGGTCGGGCAAGGTACGCCGGTCCTGTTCGTTCATGAATTTGCCGGCGACCATCGTAGCTGGGAGCCGCAGTTACGCGAATTCGGCAGGCGTTACCGCTGCATCGCCTATGCTGCGCGCGGCTATAAACCGTCCGATGTTCCGACAGACCCGGGTGGCTACAGCTATCAGCACGTCATGCGCGATGCCGTCGCCGTGCTCGATCACCTCAAGATCGACCAAGCGCACCTCATCGGACTGTCGATGGGTGGCTACACTGCGTTGCAGGTTGCGCTCAACTACCCGAAACGCGTGCGCTCACTGGTACTCGCCGGCACCGGTTCTGGCAGCGAGCGCTGGTACACAAAGGAATTCCACAAGCGTTCGCGCGAACTTGCCGACCAATTCGAGCGCGAGGGTTCTGTTGCTGCAGCGAAAACTTACGGTCACAGCGCCAGCCGCATCCCGTTCGAGATCAAGGACGGGCGCGGCTTCGCCGAATTTGCCAAACAGCTGGCCGAGCACGACGCCCAGGGTTCTGCTCATATGTCGCGCGGATTTCAGGGCGCACGGCCTTCCCTCTATGATTTCGAAGCCGACATTCGAAAGCTGGCCGCACCGGCATTGATCGTCGTCGGTGACGAGGACGAGCGATGCATCGAGCCAGGGCTGTTCCTGAAGGATGCGATCCCTGCTTCTGGCTTGGTGGTTTTTCCCAAAACAGGTCACGCGGTGAATCTGGAAGAACCGGACCTTTTCAACCGGGTCGTCGGCGATTTTCTTGACCGTGTCGATAGTGGCAGATGGTTACCGCGCGACCCGCGCACGCGGACGCCCATCCCCTCGGCGTAAGGATGGAACTTCGCGACCGTCCTGCACATTATTGGGGACGAAACCCGGTCTAAGGAGGCTGCCGATGCTGAAATGGGCCTTTGTTTTTCTGATTATCGCCGTGATTGCAGGGATATTCGGCTTCACCGATGTCGAAGCCGCGTCGGCCACGATTGCTCAGTGGCTATTCGGCATTTTCCTCGTGCTGTTCCTGGGAGCCCTCGTGATCGGGTTGACGATCGGCGCAAAGCTTACGTCGTAACGAACAATTTTCTGAAATTGCGCGGGGGTTTTCTTCGCAATCTTTCGGACTGTTTGGGATACGATTTTCGTCAGGTCTTCAGGGTGACACTCATGCGTATCATCGTATTGGCAACTGTGGCTTTAGGGCTGATCGTATCGTTTGGCAGCCAGGCGAACGCCGCTGATCTTTCCCGCTATCCGCAACACCGCCATTCGCAGGTTTGGCATGGTGGCGGCGAGCGCGCGGGGACTCGCATACGCGTCGCCGAGCAAGTTCCTTATTGTGGCGATTGCGATCATTTGATCGGGCCGAACACTTACAACGTGGCACTGAGCTACATCGGGTATTTGCCGTGGACGCGTGGCTGCGCCTTGGGCGGCTGTTCCGGCTATTACGCCTCTTATGGCGGTTGCTATTGGAAAGAAGTGCCAATCGCCGACGGCCGCGGCGGATGGACTCGCGGCGCCGAGCAAATCTGCAACTGATCTTTGCTTGATCGCTCGCTGCCGGACCGACGTCAGACGTCGACGCTTGCCGAGAGCGCGTTGTCTTGGATGAATTGCCGGCGCGGTTCGACCAGATCGCCCATCAGCTGGTCGAAAAGAACGTTGGCTTCATCGACTTCCTTGATCCGCACCTGTAACAGCGAACGCGCATTGATATCGAGCGTGGTTTCCCACAACTGTTCTGGGTTCATTTCGCCCAGACCCTTGTAGCGCTGCATCGTGACGCCCTTACGTCCCGCGCCGGTAATGGCCTCAAACAGGCCGACCGGCCCATGGATAGCCCATGTCTCATCCTTGCGGCGCAGTGAGCCGGGCTTTTCGTAGGTCTTCTGTAATGAGGCCGCATATTCGTCGAGCTTGCGAGCGTCTGCCGAGCCAAGCAGCGCGTGGTCGATGACGGCGATGGTCTTCACACCGCGCAGCGTGCGGGTGAACGTAAAGCCCGCCTCCTCGCTGAATTCGCCTTCCCAGCCGCGCTCGGTTTCTTCCGCGAGCGCGTTGAGGCGTTTGGCGATGTAAGGCGCCGCCGCTTTGGCCTTCTTTGGGTCGCCGAAAATATCGGAACTGAGCACGCCAAGGATGGCCGCCTGTTCGACAACCTGACGATTGTACCGGCTGTGCAGTCCGTTAAGAAGATTGCGGATTGACCGCGCCTGTTCGACAAGCTTGCGCAGGTCCTCGCCAGCGCGTTCTTCGCCAGAGGCAAGACGCAGGACCGCTTCCTCGACGCCCGTCAGGATCAGATAATCTTCCAGAGCGCGCTCGTCTTTCAAATATTGTTCGGACTTGCCGCGCGCGACTTTATAGAGCGGCGGTTGCGCAATGTAGATGTGCCCGCGCTTGATGAGCTCTTCCATCTGCCGGAAAAAGAATGTCAGCAGAAGCGTGCGGATGTGGGAGCCGTCCACGTCCGCGTCCGTCATGATGATGATCTTGTGATAGCGCAGCTTGTCGGGATTGAATTCGTCCCGGCCGATCCCGGTGCCAAGTGCGGTGATCAGCGTGCCGATTTCCTGGCTGCCAAGCATCTTATCGAAGCGCGCGCGCTCAACGTTCAGGATTTTGCCACGCAGCGGCAGCACGGCCTGAAATTCACGATTTCGGCCCTGTTTTGCGGAGCCACCGGCGCTATCGCCCTCGACAATGAACAGCTCGGATTTGGCGGGGTCGCGTTCCTGGCAGTCTGCAAGCTTGCCCGGCAACGACGACACATCTAGTGCGCCTTTGCGACGGGTCAATTCACGGGCTTTACGCGCCGCTTCGCGGGCGGCCGCAGCTTCCACCACCTTGCCGACGATGACTTCTGGCTTCCTGGGGATGGATTTCGAACCAATCCTGCAGAGCCTGGTTGATGACATTTTCGACCACTGGCCGCACTTCGGAGGACACCAGCTTGTCTTTGGTCTGAGAGGAGAACTTCGGATCCGGCACCTTGCACGAGAGCACGGCGGTCAATCCCTCGCGGCAATCGTCGCCGGTGAGCGCAACCTTTTCCTTGCGCGAGCTGCCGGCTGTCTCGGCATATTGCGTAATCTGGCGGGTCAGCGCGCCGCGGAAACCGGCAAGATGCGTACCGCCGTCGCGCTGCGGAATATTGTTGGTAAAGCAAAGTACACTCTCGTGGTAACCATCGTTCCACCACAGCGCACATTCGACCGTGATACCTTCGCGCTCGGCCTTGATCATGACCGGCTTTGGAATGAGGGCGGTCTTGTTGCGGTCGAGGAATTTCACAAAGGCCTCGACACCGCCTTCGTACTTCATTTCCTCGCGCTTTTCGACGGCATGACGTTGGTCGGCGAGAATAATGACGACGCCGGAATTCAAAAATGCCAGCTCGCGAAGCCGATGCTCCAGCGTTGAAAAATCAAACTCAACCATGGTGAAAGTCTTGGTCGACGGCAGGAAGGTGACTTCCGTGCCGCGCCCGCCTTTCGCGTCGCCACTGGCCTTGAGCGGAGCAATCGCGACACCGTCGCGAAACTCCATGAAGTGCTCCTTGCCATCGCGCCAGATCGTGAGCTTGAGCCAGGTGGAGAGCGCATTCACGACCGAGACACCGACGCCATGGAGGCCGCCGGATACTTTGTAGGCGTTCTGGTCAAATTTTCCGCCGGCATGCAACTGCGTCATGATCACTTCAGCCGCCGACACGCCTTCGCCTTTGTGGATGTCAGTGGGTACACCGCGGCCGTTATCGCGCACCGTGCAGGAGCCGTCCGGATTGAGCGTGACCACGACTTCGGTGGCAAAACCTGCAAGGGCTTCGTCGATGGCATTGTCCACCACCTCGTAGACCATGTGGTGGAGGCCGGATCCATCATCGGTATCGCCAATATACATGCCCGGCCGCTTGCGCACGGCGTCGAGGCCTTTGAGGACTTTGATCAACTCGGCGCCATAGTCGGACGGGTTTTTGCGGGCCGGTTCAGCCATTGGCGGCACCTTCGAAACGGACGAAAAATTGAGTCGGAATGAGCAGTTTGTGTCGCACGAAACTAGGACCTCGTACAGAGCAAACTCGGGGTATTAATATGTTGATTTAGCAGCGCTTTTTAAAGAGGAGAGGGGTCAGAAATCCCCACATTTTTCACCTCATTTTTGGTTCGAATCACGGCTCCAAATGCGCACTCAAAATTGAGCCCGAAGTACGATCATCGAAGTGCCGATTGGTGCGTTGAATCCCGGAACTTGCACCGCCGCGCGCCTTAGCATTTAAGCGAGTGGCATCTCCGGCGATTGAATTTGCTCCTCATGCGCTTCCTCAGTCATCCGCTCGAAGTCCCGCACCGCCTGCGCGCCATTGTGCGCGCACGAGAATCGAGCGTTATCGTGCTGGCGGTCATCATCGGTGCAATCGCCGGCCTGGCGGTTGCTGCGATGGGCGAAGCCGTCGGACTCATGCATCAAGTTTTTTTCGGGCTCGACCCCGGCGAGCGGCTGTCGGGGCGGGTATCGCTCGATCCGCTCCGTGCATTTGTCCCACCTTGCCTCGGCGGCCTGCTATTCGGTCTCGTCTCGGCTTACATCACGCGCCGGCGTGGCACGGAAGTCGACCCGATCGAGGCCAACGCGTTGCACGGTGGGCGCATGTCAATGCGCGGCAGCCTGATTGTGGCAGCACAAACAGTCTGGTCGAGCGGCATCGGCGCCTCAGTCGGCCTGGAGGCCGGTTACACGCAACTTGCCAGCGGCATAGCGTCTGCGATCGGCCGCTCTTTTCGTCTGCGCCGTAGTGACATGCGCATACTCGTTGGCTGCGGCGCAGCCGCTGCGATCGCTGCTGCCTTTGGCGCCCCGCTTGGTGGTGCTTTCTACGGCTTCGAACTAATTATCGGCAGCTACTCGATTGCCTCGCTGGCGCCAGTCGGCTTGGCATCATTGGTCGGGTATCTGACCGCGCGGGTCTTCACGCCGGATCGGCTCGGCATCGAGACCGGGGCCGTTGCCAATCTCGCGGTCCATGACGTCGTTGTCGCGGCGTTCGTCGGCGTCCTCGCCGCCATATTCGGCATTGTTCTTATGCGCGGCGTTGCCGCGTGCGAGTTGCTGTTCACGCGGTTTAGGGTGAAGCCGGCGTTGCGGCCGATGATCGGCGGCGCGCTGGTCGGCTTGATTGCGATCCTGTCGCCGCAAGTGATGTCATCCGGTCACGGCGCGCTGCACCTGACCGGCATCTTCAAGCTGCCGCTCGCGGCTATCGCAGTTATCTTCATATTGAAGTCAATCGCTTCGATGATCTCGCTCGGCTCCGGCTTTCGAGGGGGCTTGTTCTTTGCCTCGCTGCTTTTGGGTGCGCTCGGCGGGCAATTATTCGCATCCGGACTCAATGCGGCATGGCCAGGCTTACGCCTTGATCCGGATACTTACGCCATCATCGGGATGTGTGCGCTGTCGGTCTCCGTTATCGGCGGGCCGCTGACAATGACGTTCATCGCGCTCGAAACCACAGGCGATCTCTGGTTGACCACCGCAGTGCTGATCGCGGCGATCATTGCCATGCAGGTGACGCGCGAATTCTTCGGTTATTCATTCGCTACCTGGCGCTTCCATCTGCGCGGCGAGACTATTCGCAGCGCTGCCGACGTGGGCTGGATTCGCGATCTCACTGTCGCGCAGATGATGCGATCGGACGTGCGCACTACGCCGGTGGAGTCGCCGATCGCAGCCTTTCGCGAAGCCTTCCCGCTTGGCTCAACCAACCAGGTTGTCGCAGTGGATGAAGACGGCCGCTATGCCGGAATGGTGATCGTTGCTGAAGCGCACGCAGCTGAACTCGCTGCGACAGCGTCTGTCCGAAGCATTCTCCACCAGTCAGACCATATGTTGTTGCCGCAGATGACGGCGCGCGAAGCAGTCGCGGCTTTCGACCGGTATGAGGCGGAAACGCTGGCGGTGGTCGATTCCGTGGAGCGCCGGCAAGTAACGGGGCTGCTGAGCGAGGCGCATGCATTGCGCCGCTATTCGGATGCTTCGGAGCGTCAGCGGCGCGAGTTGCTGGGTGAAACCTAAGGCCGCCACAAAATATTTTAACGCAACGCGGCGCAGCGAATAGCGCGGGTGTTATTTGGAGGTCAATTCTTTTGCTTTAGTCGTTGCGCGCCGCAAGTGCTGGAACCGGGGTTCGTAATTCGGAATCGGTTTATTGAATGCAGCAAGACCCGCCGCAAGAATCTCGATGCGGTCGAGATCTGCGCGCGTTTTATCAAAGGCGAGGTTGAGTTCGCTCTTGACCCGATCAATTGCCGCTTCCGTCGTCATGGTAGCCCCGTGCTCACTGTACCTGGGGTAAAGGCAATTGCTGGGCGATGGTTCCTATTTTCGAATAATTGATCGCAATTCGATTAAAAAATCGTGAGCGGTCCTAATGGAACTCTGCGGACCCCAGGTTCCACAGCACCGTTGTGCACGACAAATAAATTTGCACGGCCGGCGAGGTCGTCGAAAGCGGCTGGATCTGCCCCCGTCATCCAGACTTGCGCACCTAGAGAAGAGAGGGCGTCGTAGAGCGCCGTACGCCGCGATGGATCGAGATGCGCAACAACTTCGTCAAGCAACAGCAGCGGCGCGAAGCCCGTCATTTGCTTGATCAAGCCGGCATGCGCAAGCACCAGCCGGATCAGCAGCGCCTTTTGTTCGCCCGTCGAGGCGTCCGCAGCAGGTATGTTCTTGGCGGCGTGGCTCACGACAAGATCGGATAGATGGGGTCCGTCGAGCGTGCGGCCTGCGGCAGCGTCACGTGGACGATTATCCTTCAAGAGTCCACGATAACGGTCCTCAATTTCGGTCGCGCTGTGATCGCGCAAAAGTTGCTCCATCCAACCCTGCAGCGCGATTTCGGCATGCGGGAATTCCGGGGCCTCGGTGCGAGAGGCATCGAGTGCCGCCGATAGCCGGTTGACCGATTCCGCCCGCGCGGCTGCGACGGCGACCGCAACCTCAGCCGTTTCGTGCTCGACGGCGTCGAGCCAATGTGAATCACCTGGTGAATCTTCAAGAAGACGATTGCGCGAACGCAGTGAGCGTTCCAGCGCGGCGACGCGACTCGAGTGCTGGGCGTCGACGGCCAGCACCAGCCGGTCGAGGAAGCGCCGGCGTTCGGAAGCCGGTCCGTTGAAAAGTGGGTCCATGGCAGGCGTGAGCCACACCACGCGCAGATGGTCGGCGAAAGCAGCGGCCGAGCCCACGCTTTCGCGGTCGATGCGGCATTTGCGAAGAGGCGCAGAGTCTTCACCCACCGGAGGATCGATGCCGGTGCCGAGCGTTGCGAGCCCCAGCATGCCTTCGATTTCCGCTGAGACGGCCCAGGCACCGTCGCCTTCCGAAAAAGCGAGTTCTTCCATCGTGGCCCGCCGCAAACCGCGGCCAGGGGCGAGCAATGAAATCGCCTCGATCAGATTGGTTTTGCCCGCGCCGTTCGCCCCGGTGAGGATCACCGGTCCCGCATGGTCGAGCGAGACCTGCGCCGCATGATAGCTGCGGAAATTGGTAAGCGTCAGCCGGCGGATGAATGCGGTGGTCATCGACGACGCATACCACCCTCTCGCTTATGCAGAGAAGCTCACACCCGCATCGGCATCAGAACGTAGAGGGCGCCCTTGGCGTCCTTGTCCTGGATCAGGGTCGGCGAGCCGGGATCGGCGAGCCTGAGCACGGCAACTTCGCCTTCAATCTGCGCAGCAATATCGAGCAGGTAGCGAGAGTTGAAACCGATATCGAGCGGCTCGGCGTCGTACTCAACTTCGATCTCTTCGGTGGCGCTGCCTGAGTTCGGATTTGTCACGGACAGCACAAGCCGGCCACCAGTAATGGACAGCTTGACCGCGCGCCCGCGCTCGCTCGACACGGTCGACACACGATCGACGGCGGCTTCGAAATCCTTCTTGTCGACCACGAGACTCTTGTCGTTGTTGACGGGGATGACTCGTGCGTAATCGGGGAACGTCCCATCAATCAGTTTGGATGTGAGCACGACGTTGCCAATCGTGAAGCGGATTTTACCCGTAGACAGTTCAATTGCGACTTCGCCTTCACCGGTCTCGATCAGGCGCTGGACTTCCGCCACGGTTTTGCGCGGCACGATGATGCCAGGCATGCCGGCGGCGCCTTGCGGCAGCGGCAGTTCGACCTGAGCCAGACGGTGTCCGTCGGTTGCGACCGCGCGCAGCGTCCCAGATTTAGCGGTGCCCGCCGTGTGCAAATAGATGCCATTGAGATAGTAGCGCGTCTCTTCGGTCGAGATCGCGAACTGGGTCTTGTCGATCAGCCGCTTCAGATCAGCGGCGGCGACCTTGAACGCGTGGCTCATTTCGCCGGCGGCAAGATCGGGAAAGTCGCTTTCCGGCAGAGTTTGCAGCGTGAAGCGCGAACGCCCCGCGCGCAACGAAAGGACGGCGCGATCGCCCGACCCTTCGACGACGATCTGCGCGCCCTCGGGCAATTTGCGCACGATCTCGTAGAACATATGGGCTGGCACGGTCGTGGAACCACCGGGCGACACTTCCGCCGCGATCGAGTCGGTAACTTCGAGATCGAGGTCGGTGGCCTTCAGGCTGAGTTTGCCGCGATCGGCTTTGATCAGAACGTTGGCCAGAATCGGGATCGTATTACGCCGCTCCACCACGCGATGGACGTGGCCCAGCGATTTCAGAAGCTCTGCACGCTCGACTGTAACTTTCATGGGGAGACCCGCTTCGGCGCCTTCGCAAACGACCTAAAACCAGGCGCAACGGCAAGTCAGCCGCAAGGCCGGGCAGCAAAAGTGACGTGCCGGCGCAAAAATCGCAAGGGTGCCGAGGCTTAACCGGCCCCTATCCCCAGGAGCGCCCACAGGCACTCCGCAGGCATCGACCAATCCGGTCACCCCTCGGCGTGCCCTCGTCGCCTCAAGATGCACGGAAAGGTGCAGTAGCCAACCTATTCCTGCAATTGGCGCTTGAGGATTTCGATCTCCTCGGCCAAGGCCATATCGTTGCCAACGAGCCCCTCAATTTTGCGGACGGCATGGAGCACGGTGGTGTGGTCGCGACCGCCGAAGCGCCGGCCAATTTCGGGTAATGAGCGCAATGTCAGGGTCTTCGCCAGATACATTGCCACCTGGCGGGGGCGGACCACGTTGGCAGTGCGCCGCGATGACAGCAAATCAGACCGGCTGACATTGTACTGACGCGCCACCACCCGTTGGATGTCTTCAATTTTGACCCGCTTGGGCTCCTGCGGGCGGATCAGATCGCGGACCTCGCGTTCTGCCATTTCTAGGGTCACGGCGTGGCCGGTGAGCTTGTTATGGGCGAGCAAGCGGTTGAGCGCGCCTTCCAGATCGCGACCGTTATGGGTCACGGTTTTGGCGATGTAGGCCAATACCGGCAACGGAACGTCGAAAGCGGGGTGGTGGGCACGCGCTGCCATCACCCGGGCTTTGAGGATTTCGAACCGTAGCTCCTCGCCAAGGGACGCCATCTCGACAACCAACCCGCCCGCGAGCCGCGAACGTACGCGGTCATCAAGGCTTTCGAGGTCCGAGGGAGGACGATCGGATGCAATCACGACCTGACGGCCAGCATCGATCAATGCATTGAGCGTATGGCAGAATTCGGCCTGGGTCGATTTGCCTTGCAGGAATTGCAGGTCGTCGATGACCAGCACGCCGATGCCACGCAACGCTTCCTTGAAGGCGAGGGCGGTCTGCGTCCGCAATGCCGAAACGAATCCGTACATGAATTTCTCGGCAGTCAGATACAGCACCTTGCGCTCGCCGGCGGCATTTCCAGCCCAGGTCACGGCCTGTAGCAGATGCGTCTTACCGAGGCCGACGCCCGAGTGAATATAGAGGGGATTGAACATCACCGGGTCGGTGCGTTTGGCGGCGGTGACCTGTTTGGCCGCCGCATGAGCGAGCGTGTTGGAACGGCCGACGACAAAAGTGTCGAAGGTCAGCCGGGGGTCGAGTGGTGAGCCACCGAGCGCCTCGTGGAGGCTTGGGTCACCGACCGAAAAGACGCGGCCATTCCCGTTGCCATTTGTATAGCGGCTGCCGTTCTCGCTGGCCGAAAGCTCTGGCTTTGGCTTTGGCAGCACCGCAGATTTCAGGACGGCCGATCGCACGATCAGCTCGACGCGTGTCACTTTATCTTCCTGCGCCTGCCAGCAGGCCAGGACGCGTTCGGCGTAATGTGACTGGATCCAGCTTTTCAGGAAGCGGGTCGGTACCGACAAACGCACCGCGCCTTCCTCGATTGCTTCCAGGTCCATACGGGCGAACCAGCTCGAATAGACGTCGTCACCGACGTCAGCGCGCAGGCGCTCCTTGACCCGTGACCAGTTCTCCTGCTCCCCGTTCGACATTGTCTTCTTCTCGATCCGATTAGATGGTTGGACGGACTCGGTTGCCCGGCTTGACGGTGGGACCGTCAACGCGCCGGAAACAGGACGCAACAGCACTCGCTTGATGATGTCGTCTGAGGGACTTTGGCTCC
The DNA here is from genome assembly GCA_963722125.1 of uncultured Alphaproteobacteria bacterium. Classification (GTDB taxonomy): domain Bacteria; phylum Pseudomonadota; class Alphaproteobacteria; order Rhizobiales; family Xanthobacteraceae; genus Pseudolabrys. The sequence continues at coordinate 415,873 of CAVRJW010000006.1, forward strand.
ACCGTAGAAAGGTTCGGCAGAGCGACATCGACGAGAAGTCGAGAGGCGTTGCGATTCAGCCCGCCGGTGGCGGAGTCGCGCCTCGAATTCCGATCGTGAATGTAGATGCCGTACGGGACATATGACGGCTGAAATGCACACTATATGTAAGCGGGACTGATCGACCGGCGATACGGGTTACAGCGACACATGAGTTTGTACTGGACGCCGCCCATCCAATACCGCCAACGTTGGTCACCGACCCTCTCTCTGCGCCTGTCATGACATCACCCCTCGAATATTTTGCGGGCTTTCGCCCTGCGGTTTGTTCGTTACCCGACTTACGCATCTCCCGGTGCGGTCGTCATCATTTTTAATTTTGCCGCCCCGAGTTGACTGACCTAGATCTCGATACCGGACCGCATTGGCGTTTTGAAGAGCTGGATTTTGCGAGCGCAAACCAAAGCCGTTCTCATCCGCCGATGAGCGTGACGCGGAACCTTGTTTCTGATCGCGCGCGAAGAATTCCCGAGCGCGTTTTCAAGATACACGAGCGAAGTGCTCTCGCAATGAAATTTACAATTGGGGCGGTAACAGAAATCGTTGTGCGTGTGGCTGGAGGGCTGCGGCTACTGCGATACTTTACCCAACATGTTGGAGTCGTGCGGAATTTCGCTGTTGAAATCGATTATCAAGGCAATGTGCGGTCCAAAATTTTTTAAAAAAAACACGCCGCCAAAAATGCCTGTCACATATGCATTTTTGGGGTCCTTGCTTCGCTTTCCTGTTAAGTCTTTATCGACGCGAAAAAAAATCTGAGCGAATTTCCGGGTAACTCCCAATTCGAAAACTTCGATGCCACAATGGCTGTGCGATCTGTGGTGCGGCAGAAGTCCAGCAAATTCTTGGTGAGCAAATTTTTCTGACGGTGCGATGACGTTTTAGCAACAGTCGCGCGCCTAAAACCACTTCCTCTCGGCAAGTGGCTCGCTCGGATGTCTTTTACAAGAATTTGAGGCGAATTAGGCCGGCGTCTGTGCGCTGCCGGCGCTGAGCTTACTTGCCGAGTTTGGCAATGCGATGGGCAAGGCGTGACACTTTACGGCTTGCATTGTTCTTATGGACGACGCCGCGCTGCGCCGCGCGCATGATCACCGGCTCCGCCGCCTTGAACGCCGCCAGTGCCGCGGTCCGATCGCCGCTTTGTATCGCTTGCTCGACCTTGCGTACGGAATTCCGGAGCACCGTACGCCGCGCCTTGTTCACTTCGGTCCGGCGCGCGATCACGCGCGTGGCTTTACGGGCGGACTTGGTATTGGCCATGAGGTTCTCATTCGCAGCTGGCGCCTTCGGCGGGTCTCCGCGAAAGCGACTTGGATTTACAAAGAGTTGCGGCGGCGAAAGAATTCGCCGCCAAGGCTGAGGCTTATAGTAAGGCTGTGCGTGGGCGTCAACGCCTCGATATCGTTGCCTTAGGCGACGCGTTTGGCCCGCGTTGCATCGTGCCCGGCGATGACAGCCGCTCGGTCGGCAGCCGAGAACGGCGCCAGCGGTGGCCTAACCCGGGCCAGGCCGGCATCACCATGGATATGAGCGAGCAGAGCTTTGACCCCCGAGACGAGCGGTTTACCGTCGAACAGTTTGCGGATGATCACAGCAGCGTCAAGCGCCGCGGTATCGGCCTTGCTCCAGGCCCGCGCACACAGATCGGCATTGAGGTTGGCGGTTGCCGAGATGCAGCCTGCGAAAGCACCGGAGCGAGCATCGATCAAGCATGCTTCGGTCGACGGGAATACGGCGAAGTCGGGTGATATCGCCGCGGCCGATCGCGAGTATGCCATGTCACCGGAGGAATCTTTTAGACCCACAATGCGCGACGGAAACGTTTCCAGCAGGCGTTCGATTAGCGGGACATGCCAAGGCAAGCCCGACATTGCCGGGAAGTGATAAAGGTAGATCGGGATCGGTTTGCGCTCGGTCGCCTTCACGATCGTGTCGATATAGGCGACCAGGCCATTGTCCGGCACGCCTTTGTAATAAAACGGCGGCAACACTAGCGCGCCAGCAAAGCCGAGATCGGCGGCGTGGCGGGTCAGCGCGACCGCATCCGATACCGCGGCGGCGCCAGTGCCGACCATCAGCCGATGCAGCGGCAATCCGTTTGCCTTGTAAGCATCCATGACCGCCTTACGCTCGTCGAGCGAGAAGGAGGTCGCTTCGCCGGTGGTGCCGAGGACGTTCAGGCCGTCACACCCATTGTCGAGGAGATAGCGTGCCAGTTTGACTGCGCGCTTGGGATCGGGCGCGCCGTTTTCATCGATGGGTGTGGCGACGGCTGCGATCACGCCGGAAAGGGTTTTGGCGGTCATGATTTTTCCTTCGAGCACGAAAACAGTTAGCCGCTGACATTATAGGCTGCAAGCGCCGCCATATTGACGAGCTGATTATCCTTGGCGCCCAATTGCACGATCTGCACCGGGCGGTCGAGCCCCACCAGCAGCGGCCCGATCACTGTAGCGCCCCCTAATTCCTGCAGCATTTTGGTCGAGATCGAGGCGGAGTGGAATGCCGGCATGATCAGCACATTCGCGGGCCCCGACAGACGGCAGAAGGGATAGGCCGCGGCCAATTCGGGGTTCAGCGCGACGTCGGCGGCCATCTCGCCATCATATTCGAAATCGACCCGCTTGCTGTCGAGGATCTTCACGGCTTCGATGACCCGCGCCGAGCGTTCGCCCTGCGGATGGCCGAAAGTGGAGAAGGCGAGTAGCGCCAGGCGGGGTTCGTAACCGAGCCGGCGCGCGACGCCCGCAGCCTCGATGGCGATTTCGGCAATTTCGTGCGCCTGGGGCATTTCGGTTACCGCTGTGTCGGCTACCAGCACCGTTCGGCCGCGTGCGACGACGACGGATACGCCGATGACGCGGTGCCCCGGCTTGGGATCGATGACGTGGCGGACGTCTTCGAGTGCGACGGAGAAATTGCGGGTCACACCCGTCACCATCGCGTCGGCATCACCGAGTGCGACCATGCAGGCGGCGAAGTGGTTGCGGTCTTGGTTCACCAGCCTCTGGCAGTCACGGACCAGATAGCCATGCCGCTGCAATCGTTCATAAAGGTAGTTGATGTAAGCGGGATTGCGCGTCGACAGGCGCGCGTTGACTATTTCAATTCCCTCGCTGAGGTCGATGCCGGTCTCGAGCGCCGACTGGCGCACACGATCTTCGCGTCCAACCAGCAACGCGGTACCCAGTCCCTGGTGCACGAAGCTTGCGGCGGCGCGGATCACTTGCTCTTCTTCGCCTTCGGCGAAGACGACACGTTTGGGTTGCCGCCGCAGCCGGTCGTAGACTTGCACCAGCGTTCCGGCAATCGGGTCGCGGCGGGCGTTCAGCTGGTGGCGATACGCATCCATGTCGACGATCGGCTTTCGCGCGACACCGGTATCCATCGCCGCTTGCGCCACCGCCGGCGGCACATAGGAGATCAGCCGCGGGTCGAAAGGCACCGGGATGATATAGTCCGGTCCGAATTTCGGCCGCGCGCCATAAGCACTGGCGACTTCATCCGGCACGTCTTCGCGCGCCAGCGCGGCCAGCGCGCGCGCAGCGGCGATTTTCATTTCCATGTTGATGGCCGATGCGCGCACATCGAGTGCGCCACGGAAAATATAGGGAAAGCCGAGCACGTTATTGATCTGGTTCGGATAGTCGGAGCGGCCGGTAGCCATAATGGCATCGTCGCGGATCGCCGCGACCTCTTCGGGAGAGATCTCCGCATCCGGGTTCGCCATGGCGAAGATGATCGGCTTGGCCGCCATCGACTTGATCATGTCGGCGGTGAAAGCGCCTTTGACCGAAAGCCCAAAAGCGACGTCAGCGCCTTCAAACGCCTGTGCAAGCGTGCGCGCCGAAGTCTTGATGGCGTAGCCCGACTTCCATTGGTTCATCCCATCTTTACGACCCTGGTAGATCACACCCTTGGTGTCGCAAAGGATCAGGTTCTCCGGTTTGAATCCGATGGCTTTGAGCAGCTCAAGGCAAGCGATGCCCGCAGCGCCCGCGCCATTACAGACGAGCTTGGTCGTTGCGATCTCGCGTCCCGTGAGATCAAGCGCGTTGAGAAGGCCGGCAGCTGCGATGATGGCAGTGCCGTGCTGGTCGTCGTGGAACACCGGGATGTCGAGCAGCTCGCGCAGCTTCTGCTCGATGATGAAACACTCCGGCGCCTTGATGTCTTCGAGATTGATGCCGCCCCAGCCGGCGCCGAGATAACGAACGCAATTGATGAACTGATCGGGATCCTCGGTGGAGACCTCCAGATCAATGGAATCGATATCGGCAAAGCGCTTGAACAGCACCGCCTTGCCTTCCATCACGGGTTTGGCCGCCAGCGCACCGCGATTGCCGAGACCCAGGATGGCCGTGCCGTTGGTGATGACGGCGACGAAATTGCCCTTCACTGTGTAGTCGTAGGCGCGGCTGGGGTCCTCGGCGATCGCCAGCACCGGCACCGCGACCCCGGGCGAATAGGCGAGCGAGAGGTCGCGCTGGGTCGCCATCGGCTTGGTGGCGATGACTTCCAGCTTGCCCGGCCGGCCAACGCTGTGAAATTGCAGAGCTTCCTGGTCGGTAAAGGTCGGCCGGCTGCGTCCGGCGGGGGGCTTGGCGGGCATTGTTACTCCATGAACACCGGTGTGCCCGGCGCGGGCGACGTTAGCGGATGCAACCGTAATGACTCAAGGGAAGGCGGTTGCTGCTATTGGTACTGTTGTATGAAAGCGGGGCGCAGGGTAATCGGTGCCCGGACGACCGATTCTGACTGATTGGGGCTATGATCCGTTTCCTTTTCCGATTTTTTGGCCTGCTCTGTCTGGCAGCTGGATTTATCCTGCTGATCTACGACGGCACCAAGTCGATTGCCGCAAACAAGCTGTTTCTCACCAGCGTGCGGACGCTGTGGGAGCTGATCAACGCCGGCAGCCTCGAAAAAGTTAAGCCGATGATTGAGTCCTATGCAGGCGGCTATCTTTGGGATCCGCTGACGGTCGGCTTTCTGGCGGCACCGAGCTGGAGCGTGCTCGGGGTTTTAGGCATCGTTTTCCTTCTGCTCGGCCGCAAGAAAAAGCCACTGATCGGCTACGCGCGTCCTTAGCGTCTCGGCCGCGCAAACCGCCGGTTCTGTGTTGTGCCGAGATGTGATCAGGGGCCCGTTTCGGTTCGCCTGCCGCCGACCTATATTGCGGTCAGCGATTGCAGGAGAACCCAGCATGTTCGGCTTCAAGAAAGTTGCCATGCCCAAGCCCGGCGAGGCATTGCCGGGCCGCTCAAGCCCCATCCGCACCGCCGCGGCGCATTTCATCAATCACCACGCGTTGAAGGGGCCTTATCCGGAAGGCTCCGAAAAGGCGATGTTCGGCCTCGGCTGCTTCTGGGGCGCCGAGCGGATATTCTGGCAGCTGGGCGAGGGCGTCTACGTGACCGCCGTCGGCTATGCTGGCGGGATGACGCCTAACCCGACCTATGAGGAAGTCTGCTCGGGCCGCACCGGCCACAACGAGGTTGTGCTGGTCGTCTATGATCCGAAGAAGATTTCCTACGAAACTTTGCTCAAGACGTTCTGGGAAAGTCACGACCCGACGCAAGGCATGCGCCAGGGCAATGATGTCGGCACGCAATATCGTTCCGGCATTTACACGTTCAATGCGGCGCAACGGCAGGCGGCCGAGGCCTCCAAAGAGATGTATGAGCAGGAGCTCAAGAAGAAGCGCTACGGAATGATCACCACCGAGATCGTGGATGCGCCTGAGTTCTATTTCGCCGAGGACTATCACCAGCAGTATCTGGCGAAGAATCCGATGGGCTATTGCGGGCTTGGCGGTACGGGAGTGTCGTGCCCGATCGGAACCGGCGCCAAGCTGACCCAAGGCGCCACTGCCTGAACGCGTCTTTTGTCGTTCCGGGCTCCCGGCCTTCGACCGCGTCCCGGAACGACAATTCGAATGGTCAGGATTTGTTAACCATATAACGCCTTAATCGGGCTCAATTTCCCTACGACCGCGCGGGATTCGCTTGGATGCGGTGCGCCCGATTTTTGGTTGCTGTTAGCGTCGCGCTCGTGCTGTCGGGCTGCGTGCACGAGCAGTATGCGCAACAGGGCCAACAGGGCAATGCGCGAGCGACTGCACCAGAGCTTTCAGCGCGTCATCTCTATTCCACGTCACCCGCTTACGCGCAGCAAGCTTACGAACAGCCGTATGACGAGCCGGATGTGCGATGGGTGCCGGCGAGCAATCGCGGATTCTTTGCATCGCAACGAACGGCGCCACAGCCCGCCGAGCCAGTTTACGTCGCTCCGCCTCCGCCGGCGCCAATGGCCGTCGGCGGTCCATATGTTGCGGGAGCTGACGTTTATGCTTCGGCGCCCGTCGTCGTGCCGGCAGCGGCCGAGCGAGCCTACACGCTCGATGCCGGCGACAAGTTGCGCGTCGTCGTGTTCGGGCAGGACGGCATCTCCAACACTTATACGGTCGACGCCGGTGGCAAAGTCAACATGCCGCTCATCGGCGCGGTGACAGCGCGCGGCCTCACCAACCAGCAACTGGCGGCCGCGATCACCGAAAAGCTCAAGCAAGGTTTTGTGCGCGAGCCGCATGTCAGCGTTGAAATCGAAACCTATCGGCCGTTTTTTATTCTCGGCGAAGTGACGACACCCGGCCAGTATCCCTTTGTCGCCAATATGACGGCGGAGATGGCGGTTGCGATCGCGGGTGGTTTTGCGCCGCGTGCATACAAGCAGACGGTCGAACTCACCCGCCGCGCCCGCGGCCAGCAGACCCGCAGCGAAGTCCCACTCGATTATCCCGTGCGCCCAGGCGACACCATCCTCGTCAAGGAGCGGTGGTTCTGAAATTGATAAGGTGATGACTTTGCAGTCGTCATGCCCGGCCTTGTGCTGAGCATCCACGCCTTTACGACACAACGCAGGTTTAAGACGTGGATGGCCGGGACAAGCCCGGCCATGACGCAACGAGTTATGCGCTTAGTTGGCGGGTCATTTCTTCATATGCTTAGTGAGAAATTCCTGCGTGCGCGTCCAGGCAAGATCGCCGGCGGCCTTGTTGTAACTTGCGCGCTCGTCGCAATAAAAGCCGTGCGCGGCCCCGGGATAGACATAGGTTTCCGCTTGCGGCTGTTTCTTTTTGATGTCTTCCACGACCGTTAACGGAATGCCGTCGTCCTTCTCGCCGAAATGCATCTGGAGCGGGCATTTCGGCTTCTCGTCGGCAAACTTGCCGATCATGCCGCCGTAGAATGCAACGGCTGCCGAAAATCCTGGAAGGCGGCAGGCGGCCAGAAACGCGGCAGTGCCGCCCATGCAAAAGCCGACAATGCCGAGTGGGCCAGACCCTTTGAGATCACCCTGGGCGGCCGCGATGTCGGCCATCATGTGGTCCCAGTTGAGGTTGCCCAGATAGCTGCGGGCGTGAGCGATTTCGTCAGGCGTATAGCCGCTCTCGAAATCGCGCACGAAACGGTCGAACACCGCCGGTGCCACAGCCACGTAGCCAAGCGCGGCGAGCCGGTCGCACACAGCGCGGATGTGATGATTGACCCCGAAAATCTCTTGCACCACCACGATGCCGCCTTTGGGCGTACCGGACGGATCGGCGCGGTAGGCGCCCAGCGAATGTTTGTCCGTGGTGTTTAAAGTGAACTGTTTACCCAAGGAAACCTCCCGTAATTTTTGCAAACTCGAATGAAAAGCCCGGGCGGGCTTAGCATGGCCGGTAGTCCTTCGTCATGCCCGGCACAAGGCCGGGCATGACGGGGCTCGCCTCTCTTAGCCAAACGCCTTCGCCAGCAGCTCATACGAATGCTTCCGAGCCTCGTGGTCGAACAGCATGGCGGTCACCATGAGTTCGTCCGCCTTGGTGGCCTCGATCAGGGGCTCAAGCCGCGCCTTCACCGTCTTGGGCGAGCCGACTGAAAGCCGCGTGCGGTTTTGCGCAATGCGCGAGCGGTCGATGGGAGTGTAGTCGTAGCTCGCTGCATCGTCCGGTGAGGCTAACGGGAGATATTCGCCTTTGGCGCGCCGCACGATGTTGAGATCGACCGTCGCTGCCAACTTTTCGGCTTCCTCGTCGGTGTCGGCACAAACCGCATGCGTTGCCAGAATCGCGTAAGGCTTCTGGTGCGAGGGTGACGGCCTGAAACTGTCGCGATAAAGCCGCATTGCTTCCGCTGCGTCGAACGTCGCGAAATGATGCGCGAAGGAAAATGCCGCGCCGATTTGGCCCGCGAGCTGCGCGCTGTAATCCGAGGAGCCGAGCAGGTAGATCGGCGGCAGCGGCACATCCGACGGCATCGCGCGCACATTGTGGAATGGATGACCCGCAGGAAAGGCGCGCGTTTCCAGCAACATCAGTTCGTTGAAGCGGTCGAGGAAATCATCCTCTTCACTGATGCCCTGGCGGCGGCGCAGTGCGTAGGACGTCGCCGGGTCGGTGCCAGGCGCGCGGCCGAGGCCAAGGTCGATGCGGCCGGGAAAAAGCGCTTCCAGCACCTTGAAGCGCTCGGCCACCATCAGTGGCGCATGGTTTGGCAACATCACGCCGCCGGATCCAACGCGCATATTTTTGGTGATCGCCGCGATTTGCCCGATCATAATGTCGGGTGCTGAACTCGCTATCGCGGGCAAGTTATGATGCTCCGCCACCCAATAGCGCTTGAAGCCCAAGCCGTCCGCGAGGCGCGCAAGATCGAGCGAATTGCGCAAGGCCTGCGCGGCGGTCGAGCCGGCGGAGACGGGTGAGAGATCGAGAATGGATAAGGGGATCATGGGTTAGGAATTATACTAACATGTGAGTGCCGTCTTTTCGCCCGCATGTTCCGGCGTATGATAGGAAGCCCGTTAGGAGGGTATTTGATGGCCTCGGTAACCGAATGGAAGGTGCCACAAGGCGTGCAGCCACGAGCGGAGGATTATTCCTACGATCTCTCCAGCGCGCTGTCCTCGGTTGTGGGCCTGCATTCGATCGTTCCTTCGGATGCATTCACCGCCGACACGCTCGGCGTCGAGCGAGCCGGCAACGGTGTGCTGATCGAGGACGGGCTCGTCCTTACCATTGGCTACCTGATCACCGAAGCAGAAACAGTTTGGCTGCATCTCGGCGACGGCCGGGTGGTGCAGGGCCATGCGCTCGGCTTCGACCAGGAAACCGGTTTCGGCCTGGTGCAGGCGCTTGGCAAAATCGATTTGCCGGTGCTTCCAATCGGCTCATCGAAAGCCGCTGAAGTTGGCGAGCGGGTCGTCGTTGGCGGCGCCGGTGGCCGCACACGGTCGCTGGCGGGCCGAATTGCTGCCAAGCAGGAATTCGCCGGCTATTGGGAATACGTGCTCGATGAAGCGATCTTCACCTATCCTGCACACCCCAACTGGGGCGGCACCGCATTGATCTCAAGCGCGGGCAAATTGATCGGCATTGGATCTCTGCAGCTCGAGCGAGCGCGCGAAGGCAAGAGCGAACATCTCAATATGGTGGTGCCGATCGACTTGCTGTGTCCGGTGCTCGACGACCTGCGCAAGTTTGGCCGCGTCAACCGGCCGATTCGGCCCTGGCTCGGGGTCTATTCGACCGAGATCGAAGACAAAATCGTCGTGGTGGGAATTGCGCCGAAAGGTCCGGCTGCGCGCGCCGAGATCAAAACCGGCGACGTCGTCATCGCTGTGAAGGGCGAGCGCGTTTCTACGCTTGGCGATTTTTACCGCAACGTGTGGGCGCTGGGACGCGCCGGCGTGGAAATCCCGCTCACGCTCTATCGCGAGGGTGTGACCTTCGATGTGCGGGTGAATTCATCCGACCGAATGAAATTCCTCAAGGCGCCGCGTCTGCATTGAGCGTTAGTCCGCTTGCGCGGGATTGAACAGCTTTCATCGATCGCGGCGTCACACCTCCTCGATTGCATCCACGCGATCCGGATAAAAGGCGAGATGGTCTTTGATCTCTGCCATGGCGGGGAAGGGCTGCTCGTAACTCCACACGGCGTTCTGCGAGCTGCGGCCTTCGGCGGCGACGCTGAAGTAGCTGGCGTCGCCTTTGTAGGGACAATGCGTGCGGTGGGTGCTCGCGGTGAGCAAGCTCATGTCCGCGTCGGCGCGCGGAATATAGAGCACAGGCCTGTAACTTGCTTCTTGGAGTGTGAGCGCGCGCGTCGTGTCGGCGACGATGCGCCCCGCGAAGCTGATACGAACGCGCTTTTCATTCTTGGTAATGGTGATGGGATGGTCGGGGCCCGGAAGTTTCATCGTGCTCACCTCTACATTATGGATAACATTCGGTTTACGGTGCCGTCACTCGCGCGGCCATCGCAATCCAGTTAAGCGCCATTTTTCGTACTCGCCATGCCCAATTGCGAAAAGTTGAACGATCGTCTCAACAAAACTACAGACACTTCTATCTAGATTGCACGTATTGGGCGCAACGGGTTCCGCTGTCTTCATGGCCAATACGCAAATCGAAAAGATGCTTCAGGGGCTTAACATCCTGATCGTCGATGATAACGCTTATATGCGCCGTCTCACGCGCACGATGCTGACGAATCTCGGCGCCAAATCGGTGCTCGAGGCTCCCGACGGCCTGGCCGCACTGGAAGCGATCCGCACCTGCGATCCCGATGTGATGCTGCTCGATTGGGATATGCCGGTCCTCAACGGCATCGAGGTCCTGCGGATCGTGCGCTCGCCCGGGGTGTTTCCGCGCCCGAATTTGCCGGTCATCATGCTCACCACGCGCGCGCAACGCACGCAGGTGAACGAGGCGCTTCGCGCCGGTGCCAACGAGTTTCTGCTCAAGCCGACCTCGCCCAAGGCCTTATGCGACCGCCTGATGTCGATCGTGTACAAGCCGCGGCCGATGGTAAAGCTCGGCACGTACTACGTGCCGCAGCCTCGGCGCTTGTCGGCGCCGCGCGACCTGACGCCCGCAGAGGCAGAATAAAAACGCAGCCGGCAATGGTGACGGTAAGGATTTGATCGGCCTGGCGCCGATGGATCGCCAGCAAATGGCGCGCCCGAGACGATTTGAACGTCCGACCTTTGCCTTCGGAGGGCAACGCTCTATCCAGCTGAGCTACGGGCGCGTGTCAGCATTCAATAGACGAAACGCTCACGAGCGGCAACGGGGTCGGATCACGGCCGAGGCAATTGGCGCGCTCTGCACCCCGGCGCTTTTAGCGGTTAGCCTGTTGAGTCCGCAACTATTCGCCCTTGAAAGAATTGCCTTCCGCTTAAACGCTTTGCAAGTGTGCGCGCACATCGAAGAGAACCAATTTCTATTGGTTGAGTTTGTGCATCGGCGCTGGGGCACCGGATTGAAATAGACAAACGGCAACGTCCACAACTTGCCCCGGAAATCGGTTCAGCGCAGAAATCTTCCGTGCCGCCAAAAATCTGAGAAGGGCCATTGTCGTCCGGTTTTGTTTTTGCATGTTAGCTGGGGACAGATGTGCTTTAGGCGTCACAGAAATTTGCTGTCATCGCCCACAAGTAAATCACGGACGTTCCGTGTCACGGGGAAGCCATAGCCACGGCCGGCCGATAGCCAGGCAAGCGCACCGGATTTATGTGGGTTACTGGCGTATAATTCGGCGCCAATCATCTGAAGTGCAGAAAGCAATGCTTGCACGGCGTCGACGCCCCATCGCTCTGCTTTTCCTGTAGGCCAGCCGATTTCAAAGCGACAAATCCAGTCGATACCGGACTGTTCGGGAGCATGCACGTCGATGGGAATCTCGCGAGTAGCTTCGCCCTCGCGCATGGTGATAATGCGTGTAGCGATAATCATGAGATGGACCCTCAAAATGGAAGTGGGGGTATCGATTTGCCCGCAAGACACGCACTATAGCGTTCGTTAGCTTGTGCCGGGCACGAGCGCTCGATACCAATTTGGTTTACGTGATCCGCACAAGAGCATGTCGACTAGCATCTGATTCCAGCAGTATGCTGCTGATTGGCCGGCCACTTTGATCGGGTCGCGGTAATTTTGGCGGGCTGTGCCGCCGTAATCATTTGTCCATTCTCCGCCTCCGGGGCCGCGCGGGTTCCTGGGCTGGAGCGGGTTGAATTTCCGGGCATTGAAGTTGTGAAGCAATTTCTTCCATTCGGCGCGAAAGACCGCGAAGTCACGCCGCATCTGAAGAATGTCTTTGTATCAGCCAGAGACAGCATAACTTACAACTCCGTTAGGTGTATAATCCTAGGTATTAATTTCTATATGTCAAGTGCCTTTGTGAATGCGCCGGAATAGGACTGGGGGCGGGAGAGACGGAAAGGCGTGCACCGTCTATAGTGTGCCCCCAGAGAATTCCGAGGAGGATGCATGTCGCAAGTGGCCGAGAAACGCGGTGGGATACCAGCGATGCTGAAGGACGCGGCATTCGTGTGGGAAGATCCGCTCGATCTCGAAGGCGAGCTGACCGAAGACGAACGCATGGTGCGCAACACCACGCGCGGCTTTGCACAAAGCTATTTGATGCCACGCGTCACGGCGGCCTTCCGCGACGAGACATATGATCCCGGCATGCTGCCCGAAATGGGCAAGCTCGGTCTGCTCGGACCGACCATTCCGGAAGAATACGGTGGTGCGGGACTTGGATATGTTTCGTACGGGCTGATCACGCGCGAACTCGAGCGCGTCGATTCAGGATATCGCTCGTCGATGTCGGTGCAGTCATCGTTGGTGATGTATCCGATCTACGCTTACGGCACCGAGGCGCAGCGGCGCAAATATCTGCCGAAGCTCGCAACCGGAGAAACCATCGGTTGCTTCGGGCTGACCGAACCCGATCATGGCTCCGATCCCGGCTCAATGGTGACCCGCGCCGAGAAAGTTTCCGGCGGTTACAAACTCAACGGCGCCAAGACATGGATTTCCAATGCGCCGGTCGCGCATGTCGCCGTGATCTGGGCAAAACTCGACAATGTCATCCGTGGCTTTCTGGTGGAGCGCGGCACGAAGGGTTTCTCCACGCCGAAGATCGAAGGAAAGCTGTCACTGCGCGCGTCGATCACCGGCGAGATCGTGCTGGAAGATTGCATGATCCCAGAGGAAAACCTGTTGCCGAACGTGAAAGGCCTCGCCGGTCCGTTCGGCTGCCTCAACAATGCGCGCTTCGGCATCGCCTGGGGCGCAATGGGTGCCGCCGAATTCTGCTGGCACCGCGCGCGCCAATACGTGCTCGATCGCAAGCAATTCGGCCGTCCTCTCGCTGCCAATCAATTGGTGCAGAAGAAGCTCGCCGACATGCAGACCGAAATCGCGCTTGGTCTGCAAGGCGCATTGCGGCTCGGGCGCATGCTTGAAGCCGGCAAGGCCTCGCCGCCATCGATTTCGCTGATGAAGCGCAACAATTGCGGCAAAGCGCTCGATATCGCACGGCTCGCGCGCGACATGCACGGCGGCAACGGAATTTCCGAGGAATATCACGTCATGCGCGTGCTTTCGAACCTCGAGACGGTAAACACCTATGAGGGCACGCACGACATTCACGCTTTAATTCTCGGACGTGCGCAGACCGGCATACAGGCGTTCTTCTAGTTCAATCCGCAATGTGCGCTCTCAATTCGCTCATCCCCGCGCAAGCGGGGATCCAGAGCCAGGCTTTCCGCTATATGTTGTCGACTCCCGCTGAAACCTGCGCCCGCGCAGGCGGGTACGGAAATGAGCGGAAGAAAAGTTGCCGCCAATGGACTTGATGACGACTGCTTTTCTGGCCGCTGCCGGCGTTCTTGCCGGCATTATCGCGACCATGGTCGGCGGGGCAGCCGTTGTGATTTATCCGGCGCTGATCGCAACCGGCGTGTCGCCGCAGCTCGCCGCGGTGTGCAATCTTGCTTCAGTCATGCCTGCGACAATGCTGGCGTCATTAGCCGATCGCTCTCAACTGCCGCCGTTCGACCGCGCATTCGTCGGCTTGATCATCGCCTCGATCGTCGGCGCGGGCCTGGGCGCAACGCTTTTGGTGCTGACGCCGGCGCGGATGTTCGAGGGGTTGGTCCCGCTGTTGCTGGCTTTCGCGACGGTGTTGTTTGCATTTTCGGATCGCATCAGCGCGCACATGCGCGCGCGTGCCGAAGAACGCGGCCACGGCATTACCTTCAACGTCACCAGTCTCAGGGTGCTGCTGCCGGTCTCGTTCTATGGCGGCTATTTCGGTGCCCGGGTCGGCATTATGATGCTGGCGGTGTTTTCGCTGGCGACAGGCGGCGACTATCGCGCCGCTAATGTTGTCCGCAATTTCGTGTCCAGCCTCAACGGCCTCGCCGCGACACTGGTGTTTGCCACGCAAGGCGCCGTGCTTTGGCCCCAGACGCTCGCACTCGCCGCCGGCACGATCGGCGGCGGGTTGATCGGTGCTTATGTGGCCCGCATCGTCCCACGAAAGGTCATGCGCGTGCTGATCGTTGCAGTCGGCGCCGCGCTGACAATCGCCTTTGCGCGCCGTTATTGGTTTTAAGGCGGATGACGACGCGCAAAGCCTAGAGCGGCATGTTGTGGACACTTTGCGATAAGGCAGCGACGCGCGCGGTCATTGCGCTGTTGGGATCATTGAGCGGATCGATGACGGTAAAATGATTGGTGCCGGCAATTTCTTCGTAGCGGGTGAGTGCGTGCGCCTGCCGCCATGCTTCTGCGATCGACTTGCTCTGGCGCAGGAACTCACTGGATTCCAACGCACCGACAACCGCGTCGAGGCTTCGCCCGGCCGGCACCTTCCAATAAACAGGCGATACGCGCCGCGCTTCGGCCTCGTCGAGTCGCAGGTCCACGTTTTGCGAGACCTGCACCATCGGCAACAGGTCGAACACGCCCGAGATCGCGTAGGCGGACGGTACGAGATCGGCCGGCGCATCGGCGGCGATGGATTTCCAGTCGGTCGCGACCATGCAAGCGGCAAGATGGCCGCCGGCGGAATGGCCGTAGATGAAAATGCGCTGACGGCGTTTGCGCCAGAGATAAAGACATGCGGCGCGCATCTGGGCGATGATGTCGGCGATCGCGCAGTTCGGGCAAAGATCGTAGCCCGCGACAGCGACCGTGATGCCACGCGCATTCGGGCCCGCGGCCAGTTGGGAAAACATGGAAGGGTCGAGCGAACGCCACCAGCCGCCGTGAATGAACATGGCGAGCGGCGCCTTATCATCGTCTTTGGCGGGAAACAGATCGAGGGTCCGGCGCATCGAAGGCCCGTAACCGATTCCAAATTTGGGGTTGTGCGCGGCTACACGGTACGCTGCGCCTTCGCGTTGCCAACGCGCGAATATCTCCGGATGTTCGGGCACCCGTGTGCGATTGTCGTATTCGACTTCATAATCAAGGGTCATCGTAATTCTCTTGTCACGGGACGAAACCGATCCCGCTTTGCGCCAGGCCGAAACAACGTTATCTCTTAGCCATGAAAATCGACGGCAGGCAAATGCGGACTATCTGGGTTGAGAGTGAAGGCGCTGGCGCCGGCATTATCGACCAGACCCAGCTGCCGCATCGTTTTGCGACCGTGCGACTAGCGACCGTTGAGGATGCCGCGCGCGCTATCAAAACCATGCAGGTCCGCGGCGCACCACTGATCGGAGCTGCGGCGGCCTATGGCGTATGGCTTGCCATGCGTGCGGACGCATCCGATGAAGCGCTGGAGCGAGCTTATTCCACGCTCATTGTCACGCGGCCAACGGCGATCAATCTGAAGTGGGCGCTTGATGAGATGCTCGCCGCCGTGCGCAATCGCCCACGCGAGGAGCGCGCGGAAGCGGCCCTGCGTCGCGCCAATGAAATTGCCGAAAACGACGTGATCATCAATCAGGCGATCGGGCGGCACGGGCTCCAGCTGATCGAAGAGGTTGCGGCAAAAAAAAGACGCGAGCGCGTGAACGTGCTCACCCATTGCAACGCAGGCTGGCTTGCGACCGTTGATTGGGGCACAGCAACTGCGCCGATCTATATGGCGCACGATAAAGGCCTGCCGGTTCATGTCTTTGCCGATGAGACCAGGCCGCGAAATCAGGGCGCTTCGCTCACCGCCTGGGAACTGGGACATCATGGCGTGCCGCATACCGTGATTCCGGACAATACCGGCGGTCATTTGATGCAACACGGCCTGGTCGACATGGTGATCGTAGGTACTGATCGCGTCACCGCGCAGGGCGACGTCTGTAACAAGATCGGCACGTATCTCAAGGCGCTCGCCGCCTACGACAATGGCGTGCCGTTTTATGTCGCATTGCCGTCGCCGACCATCGATTTTAGCGTCAGCGACGGCCTCGCCGAAATCCCTATCGAGCAGCGTGCGGCCGACGAAGTCGCGACCATGACCGGCAAAACCGCGGACGGCCGTATCGAGACCGTACAAATTGTGCCGGACGGCTCGCCGGTCGCGAATTACGCGTTCGACGTTACGCCGGCGCGGCTTGTCACCGGGCTGATCACCGAGCGCGGCTTGCTTGCCGCGAACCGCGGTGCGCTTGCGCAAGCTTTTCCGGAGCGTGCCGAAGTCCGGTCAAAATCCGCACGCAAGGTGAGCTGATGGCCTTCTTGTCACCTTCGCTCTCATTGCCCGTGGACGGTCGCCAATCGGAAACCGCATTGGCGATTGCGCGCGGCACCGCGCGGCTGTTGCATGCGCATGGACGATGCGTGGTGAGCGAGTTGCCGCTGCCGTCCGGCCGCCGCGCCGATCTGGTTGGGCTCCATCCGACCGGTGAGATTTGGATCGTCGAAATCAAGTCGTCCCTTTCCGATTTCCGCGCCGACCAGAAATGGCAGGACTATCGCGCGCATTGCGACCGGCTTTTCTTCGCCACCACGGTCGAGGTGCCTTGCGAGATTTTTCCGCCGGATACCGGATTGATTGTTGCCGATGCGTTTGGCGCCGAATTTAAGTGTGAAGCACCTGAGCACAAGCTGCCAGCGGCGACGCGTAAATCGATGATGTTGCTATTTGCCCGTGCCGCAGCGATGCGCCTGCAATCGCTTGCAGATCCAACGGGCCCATATGAAGACGCGGATTGAGATCAGCGCGGGGCGCGCTTGGCCAGAATTCGCTGGAGCGTGCGGCGATGCATGTTGAGGCGCCGCGCAGTCTCCGAGACATTGCGTCCGCACAGTTCGTAGATGCGCTGGATGTGTTCCCAACGCACGCGGTCGGCCGACATCGGATTTTCCGGAAGTTCGATCTTCGCATTATCCTGCGCAAGCAAGGCTGCTACGACATCATCGGCGTCTACCGGCTTTGCGAGATAATCGACCGCGCCGAGCTTCACGGCGTTCACTGCTGTGGCGATATTGCCGTAGCCCGTGAGGATAATGCCGCGCGCATCAGGCCGGCGTCGCTTAAGCGCAGAAATCACGTCGAGCCCGTTGCCGTCGGCGAGGCGCATGTCGACGACCGCGTAAGCAGGGGCTGATTTTTCGACTTGCAGTAAACCGTCGGCGACTGACTCGGCGGTCGTCACCGTGAAGCCACGTTGTTCAAGCGCTTTCGCGAGCCGCTGCAGGAAGGAATGATCATCCTCAACGATCAATAAAGACCGTTCGCCGGAGATCTTCACTTTCGCCGCCGGGTCGGCAGCTTCACTCGTCACAGCGTCCACATTATCACCCGCGCGCTGAGCACTGCGCCTATTCTAGCTCTTGCAGACCGGCAGTCGCACCGCAACAAATAGTGATTGTGCGGGCGCACCTCAAGCGCCTGTAGGCGTTAATGATTGTTCGAAATCGCTCCGGCTCCAGCGTAGCTTTACGATCGCGCCGCGCCCCGGTAGGGCCCGATTTTCGAAGGATAATGTTGCGCCCGAGCGCTCCAGCAGGGTCTTGGCGATGAAGAAGCCGAGACCTAAACCGGCCGGTTCGTCGGCGGTATCATTGGGTTGGCGGTGCCGGCTGGTGACATAGGGCTCGCCAATGCGGGCCAGTATTTCCGGTGCAAAGCCCGGCCCGTCGTCGCTGATGGTTACCTGAACAGAATGCTCATCCCACAAAGCATCGACGGCAACGCGGTCGTGCGCGAAATCGACTGCATTTTCCAACAAATTTCCGAGCCCATACAAAATCGCCGGATTACGTGCGCCGACTGGCGCGCTGCCACGATCCTTCGGCGTGGTCACATCGATGGTGACACCGAAGTTGCGGTGTGGCGCCACTACCTCTTCGATGAGCGCCGTCAGCGGCGTGCGGTCGAACGGCTCTCCGCTCGACGACAGTTCCGTGAGCTTGGCGAGAATATCGCGACAGCGCGTTGCTTGTTCGCGCAAGAGGCGCACGTCGTCGCCGTGCGGCGCATTCGGCGCTATGGCGCGCTCCAGTTCCTTTGCGATGACCGAAATGGTCGACAGCGGCGTGCCGAGTTCATGCGCGGCTGCTGCTGCAAGGCCATCGAGCTGCGAGAGATGCTGCTCGCGCGCCAGCACCAATTCGGTCGCCGCGAGTGCATCCGACAGTTGACGCGACTCCTCGGTGATCTGCCATGCATAGACGCCGATGAACCCGATCGCGAGCAAAATGCAAAGCCAGACGCCCATCATATAGATCGGCGGCAATTGCAATGGGTCCTCATTGTCCCATGGGAGCGGATAATGCACGAACACCAGCACGGTCGCGCATAAGACTGCGAAGCCGCCGAGCATCAGTGTAAAGCGAGGCGGTAGAGCGGTTGCCGACAACAGCACCGGTCCTAAAAACATAAAAGCGAAGGGGTTTTGCAGTCCGCCCGTTAGGAAAAGCAGGACTGCCAATTCGGCAATGTCGAACGCAAGCAACCAGGCGGCTCGATCCGGCTCGAGGCGTTGCGTCAAGTGGAAACGCAGCCGTAACGCAACGTTGAGCCACGCCGCCAATGCGATTGCCGAGAGGCAGGCATAAATCGGCAGTTCGAAATCGAGGCCGTAAAAGACCACAAGGACGGCGGTTGTCTGCCCGATGATCGCAAGCCAGCGCAGCCGCACGAGCGTGTCGAGCCGCACATTGCGGCGCGGATGGTGCTGGGCAAAGTTGAACGCGGGCATAAACTCAGTCTAGCGCCATGCGGCGCGTGCACAAATTGCTATAGTATCGCGGGGCTTGCGCTTCTTGCGGCGGGGCGTCACATCTTGCGCGGCATGGACATACAAAGCACTTCCGCCATCGCGGTCGACCGGCTGGTCAAGCAATACAAGGGCGTGGTGGCGGTCGACGGCATCTCCTTTCGCCTGGCACCGGGGTCGATTACTGGCCTGCTCGGCGGCAATGGCGCCGGCAAAACCACGACGATCGCGATGATCATGGGCCTCGTTACGCCAACGTCGGGCACCGTCACGGTTCTGGGCGCCGACATGCCGGGAGAGCGCTATCGCGTCCTCCGCCGGATGAATTTCGAAAGTCCTTATGTCGATATGCCGATGCGCCTTACGGTACACCAGAATTTGTCCGTGTTCGCCCAGCTCTACGCGGTACCGGATATCGACGACCGCATCGCCAGTCTTGCTGCGGATCTCGACCTGACTGAATTCTTGGACCGTCCAACCGGAAAACTTTCGGCGGGGCAGAAGACGCGCGTTTCTCTTGCCAAGGCACTCCTCAACAGGCCCGAAGTCTTGCTGCTCGACGAACCAACGGCATCGCTCGACCCGGATACTGCCGATTGGGTGCGCTCGCGGCTTGAGCGTTATCGCGCAGAGCACGGCACGACCGTGCTCCTAGCCTCTCACAACATGGGAGAAGTCGAACGTCTGTGCGAACGCGTCGTCATCATGAAGAAAGGCCGTATCGAAGACGACGACACGCCCGAACGTCTGCTCGCGCGTTACGGCCGGGAGACGCTGGAAGAAGTCTTTCTCGACGTGGCTCGTGGCCGCCGGCAAAGCGAGGCTGCACAATGACCGGGGCCGATACAGGCGTGCACTTCTCGCTCAATCGCGTCGCCGCGATGGTGCGGCGCTATTGGTACTTGTTGCGATCGTCATGGCCACGCATTCTCGACCTGATTTACTGGCCGGCCGTGCAGATGCTGATGTGGGGCTTCTTGCAGCTTTACATTTCGCAGAACGCCGGATTTTTCGCACGCGCCGGAGGTGTCTTCATCGGCTCTGTGCTGTTGTGGGATATTCTTTTCCGCGGCCAGCTGGGGTTTTCGATCTCTTTCCTGGAAGAAATGTACGCACGCAACCTCGGCAACATCATGATGTCGCCGTTGCGGCCGCCCGAATTCCTGCTCGCGCTGATGATCATGAGCGTCGTGCGCTTGTCGATCGGCATGATCCCGGTGTCGTTTCTTGCCATCGCCTTCTTTGGGTTCAATCTCTGGGCACTCGGACTGGCGCTGGTCGCATTTTTCGCCAATCTCATTCTGACGAGTTGGTCAGTCGGCATTTTTGTCGCCGGTCTATTGCTGCGAAACGGGCTCGGCGCGGAAAGCATGGCCTGGACCATCATGTTTCTGTTTCTGCCGCTGACCTGCGTCTATTACCCAGTCGCTGTCTTGCCGGTGTGGCTGCAGTATTTCGCCTGGATGCTGCCTCCGACTTATGTCTTTGAAGGCATGCGCGCGTTGGTGATCGACCATGTGTTTCGCGCCGACCTGATGGCAGAAGCATTAGCGTTGAATATTGGGTTCTTCGCGGCTGCATCATTGGCTTTCCTCAAACTTTTGCAGAGCGCGCGGGTCCAAGGCTCGCTTCTGCAGACCGGCGAATAGTGAAAAAAACCTCGTAATTGCTGTGGCTTAGCTGCTTAGATTGCGTTGTAAACCTGGCGCGAACAACTTATCTCTATGTTGACGCTATGACAGAAAAACGACAGTCTCCCGCACCGCAGCGAGGCCCGGGGTCTGATTCCATGGCAATAGGCGAGTTCGGTGGAGCGGCGACGCTCTCCGATGGCGGCGGGTCATTGTTGGCCACGCCAATGTACTGGTTTTACGAACTCGGTCACGCGGCGCTGAATCCTTCGCGCGCCTTTGCCGACGCCACCCGTCTGTTCTTTAAAAATCCGGCCAACCCGTTCGCTCACACGGCTTACGGCAAATCCATCGCAGCTTCGATGGAGTTGTTCGAGCGCTCAACGCGCCGCTATCACCGGCCGGAGTGGGGAATAGAGACGACGACTGTTGGCGCAGAAAAGATTCCGGTCACCATAAAGACCGTGTGGCAACGCCCGTTCTGCCGGTTGCTGCATTTCGAACGTAACTTCGTCCGCCCGCCGCGCCGGCCTCAGCCGAAACTGCTGATCGTTGCGCCGATGTCCGGGCACTATGCGACGCTGTTGCGTGGGACGGTGGAGACCTTCCTGCCCAATCATGATGTCTACATCACCGAATGGATCGATGCGCGCATGGTGCCTTTGGCTGAAGGGCGCTTCGATCTCGATGATTACATCGACTATATTATCTCAATCCTGCACATGCTCGAAGGCGACGCGCATGTCATTGCAGTTTGCCAGCCATCGGTACCCGTACTTGCCGCTGTGGCCCTGATGGAAGCCGATAAAGACCCCAACGTCCCGCGTTCCATGGTGCTCATGGGCGGTCCCATCGACACGCGCGTCAACCCAAATGAAGTCAACAAGCTGGCAGAGCGGCGCGGCATGCACTGGTTTCAAAACCACGTCATTACCAAAGTGCCGTTCCCGCATCCTGGCGTGATGCGCGACGTCTATCCTGGCTTCCTGCAGCTTCACGGCTTTATGAGCATGAATCTCGATCGCCATATCGAGGCACACCACAATCTATTTTTGCATTTGGTGAAGGCTGATGGCGATTCCGCGCAGAAGCACCGCGAATTCTACGATGAGTACCTCGCGGTGATGGACCTTGCGGCCGAATTTTACCTTCAGACCGTTGACACCGTGTTCATTCGTCATGCGCTCCCCAAAGGGCAAATGACTCATCGAGGCCGTCCAATTGATACGAGCGCGATTGAACGTGTTGCATTGATGACGGTGGAAGGCGAGAACGACGACATCTCCAGCGTCGGCCAGACTGAGGCCGCGCATGCCCTGTGCATGAATATTCCAGACGAGCACAAAGTGCACTATGTGCAGCCAGTCGTCGGCCATTATGGCGTGTTCAACGGCTCCCGGTTCCGCGCCGAGATTGCGCCCCGCATCGCCGATTTCGTTCTGTCGCGCAATGGCAGCCGTGCCATGCGTTCTGCGCCGCTGAAGGTCGTCGCCCGGCGTTAATCTCGCATTCGCAAGCCTGATTGTGGCACACTGGTGGCCCGTCGTGATTCTGGGTCGACGATGTCCATACCGCTGCGCGCTTTACTCTTCCGTCGCACCAGCGAGCCTTCGTCGATTACTGTCGACTACGGCGGCGAGATCTATCTGGTGCGGGTGCGCAGCCACCGCCAGGCTCGCCGTTACACGTTGCGCATCCATGCTGCCAACCATGAAGTGGTCCTCACGATGCCGCCGCGCGGCAGCGTGAGGCAGGCAAAGGAATTTGCGCAAAAACATGGTGCCTGGATCGAGGCTCGGCTCAAGCGGCTTCCGGATGCCGCGCCTTTTGCGCATGGAGCCGTACTGCCGTTGCGCGGCCTTGAGCACCGCATTGACCACCGGCGAAGTGCGCGCGGGACGGTCTGGGTCGAAACGGACGTAGGCGGGCATCGGCTCTGTGTCGCCGGCGACAAGCCGCATCTGCCGCGCCGAGTGCGCGACTATCTCAAGCGTGAAGCCAAGCGCGATCTCGAGAATGCAAGCCGTTCAGCCGCGCAAGTGCTGGGTGTGGAGATCAGGCGTGTGTCCGTACGCGATCAGTCGAGCCGCTGGGGTTCTTGCTCGTCAACGGGCGTCCTTTCTTATTCTTGGCGACTGATTCTTGCACCACCCTTCGTTCTTGAGTATCTCGCCGCGCACGAGGTCGCGCATCTGGTCGAGATGAATCATTCGCGCCGGTTCTGGCGATTGGTTGAGCGCATCTGCCCCGACATGGACCGCGCCAAGACATGGCTCGACGCCCATGGTGCAGACCTGCATCGC
The DNA here is from genome assembly GCA_963722125.1 of uncultured Alphaproteobacteria bacterium. Taxonomy (GTDB): domain Bacteria; phylum Pseudomonadota; class Alphaproteobacteria; order Rhizobiales; family Xanthobacteraceae; genus Pseudolabrys. Next base: position 438,860 of record CAVRJW010000006.1, read on the forward strand.
TACGGTGTCGATACCCACTCGTAAACACAAGCTTCCGCGGAACGTTCATTTCATGCTGCGTCCCGGCACATTCGCGCTGACGGCCTTGCTGGCGGCACTCACCGCGATTGGCCCGCTCACGACCGACATGTATCTGCCGTCGCTACCGGACATCGCGCGCCATCTTGATGCGTCCACCGCTCAGGCACAGTTTACGATTTCGGCTTATCTGGTCGGGTTTGCGGTTGGGCAAATATTCTATGGCCCGGTGTCGGATCGTCATGGCCGCAAGCCGGTGTTGCTGGCGGCAATCGCGCTCTATTGCATTGCGAGTTTGGCTTGTGCGCTTTCAACATCGATCGAAATGCTCATCGTTGCGCGCGCGTTTCAGGCGCTTGGCGGCTCCGGTGGCATTGTGCTCGCTCGCGCCATCGTTCGCGATATCTACTCGGGCGCCCGCGCGGGGCGCGAATTGTCATTGATCGGTTCGGTAATGGCGCTCGCGCCCGTGTTTGCGCCGATTGCCGGCGGCCTGCTGCAAACAGGCTTTGGATGGCGCGTTGTGTTTTACACGCTGGTTGCGGCGGGATTGGGCGGCGCGGGAATCGTCTGGCTTCTTTTGCCCGAAACGCTGAAGACGCGTGCCGCCGAACCGGTATCAATTTCGTCGATGGGCCGCTCATACCGTGTCGTGGCACGTCAACCAGCTTATCTAGCATATCTCGGGATCGCTTCGGCGAGCTACGCGGGACTGTTTGCCTGGATTTCAGGGGCCTCATTCGTGTTGCAAGGTCTTTATGGCCTCACGCCGTTCGATTTTGGCGTCGCCTTTGCGCTTGGCTCGATCGGCTACATGGCCGGCACGGCGCTAGCCGCGCGCATTGTCGTCAAGCTGGGACTCGATAGCGTGCTGGGTATCGGCGGGTGTGCATGCGCGCTCGGTGGGCTCGGCATGGTGGCTGCGGTCGCATTCGGCCTGAGGTCGTCCGTGTCGCTCGTCTTGCCGATGGCGGTCTATCTCGCCGGTCTCGGCATGGTGTTGCCGCAAAGCATCGCCGGCGCGATGACACCGTTTCCCGAACGTGCCGGTGCCGCGTCCTCACTATTCGGTTTTATTCAGCAGAGCGCCGCCGCGCTATGCGGCGCAGCCGTCGGCTGGTTTTTGGGTGGGAGTGCCTGGCCGCTCGCCTTAGGGGTGGCGACGATGGGTTTCGTCACGCTAGGCATATGGACGGTTACGCACCGAGTCCGCCGCGTCGGCCTGCAACATTAAATTCAGCGGCGGCCAAACAGATTGTTCAGCAACCAGCCGTCGAGGCCGCCTGTTCCTGTCGTTGCCGAGCTTCTTGTCGCAGCGGCTTGCACGGGAGCGGGAGGCGTTGGTGCTAAATTGCTGCCGAACAACCCGGAGAAGAGACCACCGCCACTCGAAGCGCCCGGCAAGCTTGCGACCGGCACGCCTTGGTGAGCGCCGCGCATGAAGCGGCTCCAAATCTCAACGGGGAGGCTGCCACCCGTGACGTGTTTGGATGGCGTGCCATCGTCGTTGCCAAGCCACACGCCGGTCACAAGATGAGCGGTGTAGCCGATGAACCAGGCATCGCGAAAATCCTGCGACGTGCCGGTTTTTCCGGCCGCAGGCCAGCCGGGCAATGTTGCCTTATGCGCTGTACCGATTGTCAAAGTTTCGGCCATCATGCCGTTCATCATTGTCACGTACCGCGCGTCAATAATGCGCCCCAGCTGTTGGGCGCTCCGCGCATAAAGCACCTTGCCGTTTGTGGCGGTGATCTTCTCGATGACGTGAGGGACGAGCGCGTAGCCACCATTTGCGAAGGGCGCATAAGCGCCGACCAGTTCCAGCATCGAAACTTCCGACGTGCCGAGGGCGATTGAAGCATTGGGCTCAAGCTTGGAGGCAATGCCAAGTCGATAGGCGGTGCGGATCACCGCCATCGGCGTCACCTCCAGTGTCAGGCGGACCGACACCGTATTGAGGGAGAGTGCGAGCGCTTTGGTCAAAGTGACCGGTCCGAAATATTCGTGCCCGTAGTTTTCCGGCTGCCAGCCTTTGATGTTGATCGGCTTGTCGTCACGTACGGTATCGGGCGTAAGGCCGCGCTCGAGTGCGGTGAGGTAGACGAATGGTTTGAAGGCGGAGCCGGGTTGACGTTTTGCAGCGACCGCACGGTTGAACTGGCTGTCGGCGTAATTGCGGCCGCCGACCAAAGCGCGGACGGAGCCATCCGGCGTCATCGCAACCAACGCGCCTTGCGCTACGCCATTCTTATCGCCTTTCTGCGCAAGCTCATCGTCGAGGGATTTTTCCGCGTTTGATTGCAGCGCCGCGTCGATGGTGGTCTGCACCACAATGTCTTCTTCGATATGACCAAGCGTATCGTTAAGGGCATCCATAACCCAGTCGGCGACATAGTTGACGGAGCCATTGTCAGCCTGCGCCACGATTCGCGGTGGGTGCGCCAGCGCAACTTTTTCGTTCGCTGGGCTGATAAATTTGACGTCGGTCATCGCCGCGAGCACGGCTTGGGCGCGCTGCTCGGCGCCGTTGAAATTGCGCGTCGGAGCTAGTCGCGACGGCGATTTCACCAGACCCGCAAGGAGTGCGGCTTCGGCCAAAGTAATTTGTCGCGCCGATTTTCCGAAATAGCGCAGCGAAGCCTGTTCGATGCCGTAGGCACCGGCGCCGAAGTAAACGCGATTAAGATACATCTCCAGAATCTGGGTTTTCGAGAATTTGCGCTCGAGCCAGACTGCCAGCAGCACCTCCTGCAGCTTGCGCGTGATCGTACGTTCTTGAGTCAAAAAGAGATTTTTGGCCAGCTGCTGCGTGATGGTTGAACCACCCTGGGCTACGCCGCGATGTAAAATGTTGGCAAACGCGGCACGCCCAATGCCGAAAGGATCTACACCGTAATGAACGTAGAAGCGCCGATCCTCGATGGCGACGAAGGCCTTCGGCACGTAGCTCGGCATCTCTTTCAGCGGCAACGGTGCGCCGGCGAGATCGCCGCGGCGGGCGAGCGCGCGGCCCTGCAGGTCGACGATCTGGATTGACGGTGGCCGTTTGGGAATCTCCAGCGACTGAATCGGCGGCAAATGCGCGCCAACCCATGCGATGACACCAATGCCGCCGATACCCATCCAAAGGCCGACAACCAGGCCCCAGTAAGCAAATCTGGCGATGAGGGAACGGAGAGGGCGCTTGGTGCGCTTTGTGCGCGTCCGCCGCGCACGGCGCTTGCGACGTTTCGGCGTGGGCTTGTCGCCTGCGTCCGGTTTGTCTGCGTCAGGCGCAGGACGATCTTCGGCGGAAATGCGCAGGCCGGAATCGCTGTCGAACACCGGCTCCTTGCGCGCGCCCGTACGTCCCCGTTTCGACCCCATCACGCGACCCGTTTCGCGCCGGCTGTACCAAACGCCGGTCCCCGCGATCACGCTAAGCGGGCCGATTTAAGGGGCCGTTAAGCGGCAATTGTCGTGCAAAACCGGATGCTTGCGGTTCTTCAGTTGGCCGCGGCTTTTGCCGATTTTCCGTCGTCAGCCACTGCAAAAAGTGCGATCAACGCACGCTTGATTGCTGCCTGCCGCGTCGGCGAGGCGATCTGCGCGCCCATCAGATCGGTGACGTAGAACACGTCCACCACCCGCTCACCGAATGTCGCGACGTGGGCCGAGGCAATATTGAGATTGAGTTTCGATAGGGTCGTGGTGAGCTCGAACAGGAGCCCGGTGCGGTCGAGCCCTGTGACCTCGATCATCGTATAGCGGTGAGACCACTGGTTGTTGATGGTGACGGTCGGTTCCACCGCGAAGGCTCGGATGCGGCCTTTGGGTGGGGCTCGTTTGGCGACTACGTCGGGCAGCCGCAATTCGCCGCGGAGTGCCTTTTCAATGGAATCCGCGATGCGGTTGGCGCGCCGCTCTTCATCTTCGTCGCGGTCGAATTCGCGCGAGAGCGAGATCGTATCGAGCGCACGGCCATCGGTTGTCGTGTAGATCTGCGCGTCGACGATATTGGCGCCGGCCATGGCGCAGGCGCCGGCGATAATCGACAGCAGCCAGGGATGATCGGGCGCAAGCAGTGTCAGTTCGGTGACCGCGCGTTCAGCATCGAAGGCGGTTGTGGTCGCAAGCCGCTTGTCGGCATCCTCGGTCGCGCGCACGAAATTAGCGTGCTCGATCTTGTGCGGCAGGTCGACCTTGAGCCAGTAGGCTGGATAGAGTTTTGCGATGTAGGTCTCGAGCCGCTCCTGCGGCCAACTCGTCATCGCCAGGCGGAATTCATTCTGTGCGATCGTCACGCGCTTGGCGCGGTTGACTTCGGAGAAGCCGCCGGTGAGGGCAGGTTCGGTCTCGTAATAAAGCGTGCGAATAAGTTGCGCTTTCCAGCCGTTCCAGACGCCGGGGCCGACCGCGCGAATGTCGGCTGTCGTGAGGATGGTGAGCAGCTTCAGCCGCTCGGCAGACTGTACCGTTGCGGCGAAATTCTCGATGGTCTTGCGGTCGGAGAGGTCGCGCGATTGCGCCACGCTGGACATCACGAGGTGATTTTCGATCAGCCACGCAACCGTGTCGGTATCCGCGGCCGAAAAGCCGAGCCTGGGGCAAAAACGTTTCGCAACACGCGCGCCGGCGATGGAGTGATCCTCGGGCCGCCCTTTGGCAATATCGTGCAGGAACATCGTGACATAGATCACGCGCCGGTGCTCAGGCAGGATCTTGTGCATCAGCTCGTTGGCGAGGGGGGTTTCTTTGTTGGTGCCGCGCTCGATCTCGGCGAGCACGCCGATACAGCGCAGAAGGTGCTCGTCCACCGTGTAGTGGTGGTACATATTGAACTGCATCATCGCGACGATCTTGCCGAAAGCCGGAACGAAGCGGCCGAGCACGCCAGCCTCATTCATGCGCCGCAGGACGGTTTCGGGGTCGTTCTTGGACGTGAGAATGTCGAGGAACAGCTCGTTCGCCTCTTCATTATCGCGCAATTTGGCGTCGACAAGATTCAGCGAGCGCGTAATCGCGCGCATGGCATCCGGGTGGAATGCCAGATTGTGTTTCTGCGCCAGATAAAAGATCCGGATCAGGTTGACCGGATTGCGCTTGAAAACATTGGCCTGCGTGAGCCGGATGCGGTTCTTGTCGATGGTGAAGTCATTGCTTTCTGCAAGCTTGCGCCGCTTCACCGGCCGTAAACGTGCCATCAGACGGCTGAGCACCGGCACGCTCTTGGCGTGGCTGTCTTCCAGCTCCGCGCACAGAATGGCCGTCAAGTCGCCGACATCCTTGGTGACCAGAAAGTAGTGCTTCATGAAACGTTCGACGTCCTGCAGGCCAGGGTGCTCGGTGTAACCGAGCCGCACCGCAATCTCGCGCTGGATGTCGAATGACAGCCGCTCCTCAGCCCGTCCCATCAAAAAATGCATGTGGCAACGCACCGACCAGAGGAAATCTTCGCAGCGGCGGAAGAGCTGATACTCCTGCTTGTCGAACACACCGCGCTTGATGAGCTCGTCGGGTTCACGCACGCGGTAAACATATTTGGCGATCCAGAACAGCGTATGCAGATCGCGCAATCCGCCTTTGCCGTCCTTCACATTCGGCTCGACCAGATAACGCGATTGTCCGCTGCGGCGGACGCGATCCTCGCGCTCGGCAAGCTTGGCAGCGACGAATTCGGTTGCGGTGTTTCGTACCACCTCGTTGTCGAAGCGTGTTTGCAGCTCGTCGAACAACTTGCTGTCACCGAACAGGAACCGCGCTTCGAGGATAGCCGTGCGGATGGTCATGTCCGCTTTAGCCTGGCGGATGCATTCGTCGACCGAGCGCGTGGCGTGACCGACCTTTAGGCCCGTGTCCCATAGACAATAGAGAATTGCTTCGGCGATCGACTCGCCCCAGGCGGTCTGCTTGTAGGGCAGCAGAAACAGCAAATCGATGTCGGAGCCGGGTGCCTGCAAGCCGCGGCCGTAGCCGCCGGTCGCGATCACCGCCATGCGTTCGGCTTCGGACGGGTTTTGCGAGGGGTAGAGCTTGCAGGCGAATTCGAACAGGATGCGGATGATCTCATCTTCCATCCGGCACAACCGTTCGGCGCAACGGCGGCCGTGACGGTCTTTCAGCAACAGTTGCTCGGCTTTCGCTCGGCCATCGGCGAGCGCGAGTTTCAGCCGTTGCGCCATCAAGGAGCGCAACTCACGTTCGCTACCGGTGTGCGTCTTGACCAGTTGCTCCAGCTCTGCGGTCAGCTCGCGTGCGTCGATCAAGTCGTTCGAACCCCTTGCAGGAAGCTCGGACGACGGGCGCGTTTCGCGATCAAGGGCAAGCGAAGCCATGGGCGGTCGGGGATAGCGGAGGCAGAGGGCCAAGTCATCGGGTGTCGTGAAAGATAATTGTCACCGCACGCAGACCAAAAATATGGAAAAAAACACTATGCTTGGTCAGTAGATTGGTAATATTTTGCGTTTGACCTCGCAAAAATGGCTGTTTATAGCATATTTATAGCGCCGATTTGAGTGAGCAGCTTGCGGGCGCTTAACAAATTCAGCTAAAGCGCGGGGCGCAACCCCTCGCAAGCTGACAGCGGGCCACCGGTTCGCTTCAATCCACAGGATACCTGTGCCGCAAGGCGCAGGCGTCCGTCATGCGAGGAGATTGCTATGCGTATTCTGTCCCGCCGTTCGCTCTTTGCGTCCGCGCTGTTGGTCGGCCTTCTGCCAACGACCGTACTTTTCGCGGCCGACAAGCCGGACACCATCAATATCGATTGGGCGACGTACAACCCCGTCTCAATCCTGCTCAAGAACAAGGGCCTGCTGGAGAAGGAATTCGAGAAGGACAACATCAAGATCCGCTGGGTACAGACGCTCGGCTCCAACAAGGCGCTCGAGTTTCTAAACGCCGGTTCGATCGATTTCGGCTCGACCGCGGGCTCGGCAGCGCTGGTCGCCAGAATCAACGGTAATCCGATCAATGCGGTTTATGTCTTTTCGCGTCCGGAATGGACTGCGCTTGTCGTTCCCAAGGATAGCCCCATCACCAAAGTCGCCGACCTCAAGGGTAAGCGCGTCGCCGTCACGCGCGGCACCGATCCGCACATTTTCCTCGTGCGTGCGCTGCTCGCCGCGGGCTTGACCGAAAAGGATATCCAGCCGGTGCTTCTGCAACACCCGGACGGGAAGACCGCGCTGATCCGTGGCGACGTCGATGCCTGGGCCGGACTCGATCCGATGATGGCGCAGGCGGAAGTCGAGGACGGCGCCAAGCTTTTCTATCGGAATGCTGCCGCCAATACCTGGGGCATCCTCAATGTGCGTGAGGACTTCGCCAAGCAGAATCCCGATCTGGTGAGACGCGTGCTGGCCGTCTACGAGGAGGCGCGCAAATACTCGCTCACCCATTACGATGAGCTCAAGGCTGACTTCATCGCGGTGACCAAGCTGCCTGACGCCGTCGTCGACAAGCAGCTCAAGGAGCGCACCGAACTCACCCACAACAAGATCGGCGCGCCGCAACGCAAATCGATCCTGGCGGCGGGGGTTGCACTCCAGCAGGCTGGCGTTATCAAGCCCGATGTCGATGTCAAGAAGGCGCTCGATGATCTGATCGACGACAAGTATCTTGCCGCCACGAACTAGGCTTTCGCAGCGTGCTGCATAAGAGTTGCCTTCTGTGAGTGGTTTGATGTCTCTTGTGCAGATGAGTGCAGCGATCGAGGAAGTTCCGGCCGAACAGAAGGCGCCCAGGTCGGCGCTGGCGCGTTACGCGCGGCCAGCGCTCGGCATTGTTCTGCCGGTGACCCTTGCCCTGGGATGGGAATTGGCGGTTCGTGCGGGCCTTTCGAACGGCCGCCTGGTGCCTCCGCCTTCGCGCATCTACGAGGAGTTTGCCGAGCTTGCGCGCACCGGTGAACTCGCGCGCCACGTTCTCGCGACGCTTTTGCGGGTGGCCGTCGGATTTGGAGTGGGGACGGTCGTTGGCACGTTGCTTGGCGCGATCGCGGGATATTCGACGCTGGTCCGCCGGCTCGTCGATCCAAGCCTGCAAGGCCTGCGCGCGGTTCCTTCGATTGCCTGGATCCCATTGTTCATTTTGTGGCTCGGGATATTCGAGACTTCCAAAGTCGCCTTGATCGCAGTTGGCGTGTTTTTTCCGATCTACCTCGGCGTTATGGGCGCGGTGATGTCGGTCGATCGCAAGATCGTGGAAGTCGGCCGCGTCTTCCGGCTGTCCGGCCCACAGATGGTGCGCCGAATTCTCCTGCCCGCGGTGCTGCCAGCCTATGTGATCGCGCTACGGTCGGGGCTGGGCCTCGGCTGGATGTTCGTCATCGCCGCCGAATTTATGGGCGCTTCCGAAGGCCTCGGTTATCTCCTGATTGACGGCCAGCAGCTCGGCAAGCCGGCCGAAATCGTTGCGGCAATCTTGGCCTTCGCCTTGATCGGCAAGGCCACCGATTGGCTGATCGTCGGCGTGGCCACGCCGTTCCTTCGCTGGGAAGACCGCTTCGGGCGCGGCGCGGAGGTTGACTGATGCTCAGCCTCGAACGCATCAGCAAGACCTATCCGAACGGGGTGCACGCGCTCGACGATATCAGCTTCACCGTTGAGCCCGGCGAGATCGTCGCTGTGATCGGCGGCTCAGGTTGCGGCAAGTCGAACTCTGTTGCGTGTGATCTGCGGGCTCGATCGGCCGACCCAAGGGCGCGTTGTGCTCGATGGGCAGCCGATCACATCACCGCACGAGAAGATCGGCATTGTCTTCCAGGAGCCGCGTTTGCTGCCGTGGCTGACGGTCGCGGACAATGTTGCGTTCGGATTGACAGACCGGCCCATGGCGCGGCGTCGCCATCGCGCCGCGGGAGCGCTGTCGCGGGTCGGCTTGGGCGAAAAAGCGCGCGTCTGGCCGCGCGAATTGTCGGGCGGTCAGGCGCAGCGCGTCGCCATTGCCCGCGCTCTGGTGCCGCAGCCCGAGGTGCTGCTGCTCGACGAGCCGTTCTCTGCGCTCGATGCATTTACCCGCGTCGATCTGCAAGACCATCTGCTCGACCTGTGGAACGACCTGCGACCGATGATGATCCTGGTCACTCACGACGTCGATGAGGCCATCGCGCTCGCCGATCGCATCATGGTGATGCGGTCGCGTCCTGGCAGAATCTTCGAGGAGATCCCCGCGGATCTGCAGCGTCCGCGCGATCGTCATTCGGCTGCTTTTGACCACGTCAAGGCTCGCGTGCTCAACGCGCTCGATCGCTCGCTCGCCGGTGAGCGGGTACCGGAACAGGCTGCATTCGAACAGCCCGCCGCCGGCGCTGCGATGTGGTGGTAGTCGCCCTTGTGTTCGGCTGCATCCAGCTTGTAGGTTCCCGGCCGGTCAAAATTCAAATGTACAGGAGAAGAGCATGGATGCCGGCGAATTGCGTGCAATGCAGGCACCGATCAAGGAGCGTTATAAGAACGAGCCCAAGGCAGCGTTCATCACACTGAAAGCCAAGGGGACACTCGACGACAGCAACATCGCCTGCAAGGTGGAAACCGGCCGCGCGCTGGCAACCGCTGGGCTGCATCCGGCGACCGGCGGTTCCGGGCTTGAATTGTGTTCCGGCGATATGCTGCTGGAAGCGCTCGTCGCTTGCGCCGGCGTTACGGTAAAGGCAGTGGCGACAGCGCTCGATATTCCGCTCAAGTCCGGCAAAGTATCGGCCGAAGGCGATCTCGATTTCCGCGGTACGCTCGGCGTTGCCAAGGATGCGCCGGTCGGGTTTGCACAGATCCGGTTGCGCTTTGATCTCGATACCGCAGCACCGCAAGAGAAGCTTGATCAGCTCCTCAAACTTACCGAGCGCTATTGCGTCGTCTATCAGACCATCAAGAACGGACCGCCCGTCGACGTGCAGATGACGCGCGTCTAGGCAGACGCCCGGGAGTGACGAAGGCTGCGGACTGTGGTTCGCTGCCGTCCGACCGTGAAAATCCGGGAGAGAAACAACAATGCGTATGTTCCAGGTCTGCGTTTGCGGCCAGCCTTTGCAGCTCAACGAACAACCCACGCCGAAGCCGACCGGCAGCGAAGTGCTGCTGAAAGTACTGGCAGCCGGCGTATGCCACAGCGACCTGCATTTGGCCGACGGCTGGTTCGATCTCGGCGGCGGCAAAAAGATGAGTCTTGCCGACCGCGGCATGAAACTGCCGGTGACGCTCGGCCATGAGAATGTGGGCGAGGTCGTTGCCTTTGGTCCTGACGCAAAGGGCGTCAAAGTAGGTGATCGCCGACTTGCGCACCCGTGGATCGGCTGCGGCGTCTGCGAACCGTGCCAGCGGGGCGAGGAAAATCTTTGCCGCGCCATGCGCAGCCTCGGTGTATTTTCGAACGGCGGCTACGCCGACTACCTGATGATCCCGCATCCGCGCTATTTGTTCGACATCGGTGATTTGCCGCCGGAGCGCGCCGCGCCGCTCGCCTGCTCGGGTGTCACGACCTACGGGGCCCTGAAAAAAATACCGACGCTGAAAACCGAGCCGACTGTCATCATCGGTGCGGGTGGTCTCGGTTTGATGTGCCTTGCGCTTCACAAGGCAATGGGCGGTCACAGCGCCATCGTCGTTGACATCGATTCCGCCAAGCGGGACGCCGCCAAGAAAGCGGGCGCGAAGGCTGTGGTGGATGGCGGTGCGGCCGATGCCTCTCAGCAGATCATCGACATGACCAAAGGCGGCGCGTGGGGCGTCATCGATCTTGTCGGTTCGTCGCAAAGCGCGCGCGTCGGCTATGACAGCCTGATCAAGGGCGGCAAATACGTCATCGTTGGGCTCTATGGCGGCGACTTCACGGTGTCGTTGCCACCAATACCGATGCGGGCGTTGACCATCCAGGGCTCTTACGTCGGCAGCTTGCCGGAAATGAAAGAGCTCATCGATCTTGTCCGCCGTACTGGCATTCCGCCGGTTCCGGTGACGACTAGGCCGCTCGAGGATGTGAACACGGTGATGGATCAGCTGCGTGCCGGCAAGGTGATCGGCCGCGTCGTGCTGACTCCGGCGTAACCCTCTACGGCCTCATTTCGACGTTGTGCGTCACACCATCAAGGGCGGCGCGGGTTGATGTGAAGATCGTGAGGGTTTAGGAAAATGTCGTGGCCGGGCTTGTCCCGGCCATCCACGTCTTTATCCGGCGCTAAACTGCAAGCCGTGGATGCCCGGCACAAGGCCAGGCATGATGGTCGAGAACGCGATGTCCGCCTCAGTTTATTTCGCGCTCATCCTGATCGTAAAAATGGCTGTCACGGCGGGCTTTGTGCTGGCTGCGACGGTGACTGCCGAACGCGTCGGGCCCTTGATTGGCGGCCTGATGGCGACACTGCCGGTCGGCGCTGGGCCGGTCTATGTTTTCCTTGCACTCGATCACGACGCGCACTTCATTGCGCAGAGTGCGGTTGCAAGCCTTGCCATCAATGCGGTGAACGTGATTTTCGCGTTGGTTTATGCGCTGCTGGCGCAAACACGCTCGCGTGCGGTCAGTCTGGCGGGGGCATTTTTTGTCTGGTTGATCCTCGCGAGCATTGTCCTCTCGGTTCACTGGACGTTCGCGCTGGTGGCAGTGTTGAACGTCATTGTCTTGGGCATCTGCCTGTGGCTGGTGCGCCCGTTGCGTCATGTCCGGGTTAAGGGATTCCACACGCAATGGTCGGATCTCGCGTTGCGCGCCGGCCTGGTTGCCGGATTGGTTGGCGTTGTCGTGACTTTCAGTTTTCAGCTGGGGCCCGATGGCAGCGGCATTCTTGCGGTCTTTCCCGTAGTGCTGTTGAGCATCATGTACATTTTGCACAATCGTGTTGGCGGGCCGGCAACGGCTGCCGTCATGGCCAATGCGGTGCTGGGGCTGGTTGGATTCGCCTTTGCATGCACGGTGTTGCATTTTACTGCGGACGCGTTCGGCTCAGTGATCGGGCTGACGCTGGCGCTTGTGACATCGGTCGGCTGGAGCCTGCTGGTATTGCTTGCGCGCCGTCACGGCGTTGCAGTTTAGCTGGTAAATATAGATGGCATTGCTGCTGATCGGTCTTCTGCTGAAAATCGCGATGACCGCTTTAATCGTTGTTGCGGCTTCAGTCGTCGTTGAACGCACGGGCGCGTTCGTTGGGGCGCTGGTCGCGTCTCTGCCGACCGCCGGCGGCGCCGCGCTGATTATTTTGGCGTTCGAACATCCGGCATCTTTCATTGCATCGAGTGCGATCGGCAGCATGGTCTCTATGGCCGCGTGCGCGATCTTTGCACTGAGTTACGCGGCGTTGGCGCAACGTCACCCGCTGACGACGAGCCTCGGTGGCGCGTTTCTGGTTTGGTTTGTTGCCGCGCTTTTGTCCCGCCTCGTGGATTGGACGGCCACGTCCGCGCTGCTTCTCAACGCTGTGGTCTATCCGCTGACAATCTTTGCCGCCGTACGTTTTCTTGGGCATGGCGCGGTCAAGGCACGCGTTAAACTAAGCGGCCGTGACCTTGCATGGCGCGCGGGCATCGTCACCCTCTGCGTTATTATCGTCACCGCCGCGAGCCAGTCGCTGGGATCATATTTCTCGGGCGTCTTTGCATTCTTCCCCGTGGCGATGGGATCGTTCTTTATTATCCTGCATTCGCGGCTCGGCGGGCCGGCGGCGGCAAGCGTCGCCGCACATGTTCAGGCGCCATTGATCGGCCTCGTGCTCAGCCTTCTGGCCGTGCACTTGTTGGCGGTGCCGATTGGCGTCTGGTGGTCCTATGCCGTCGGGTTATCGATCGGCGTTGCATGGAACGCATTGCTTTGGCTGCTGCGCCGCGGGCGAGCCGCTCGCTCCGCTCGTCCCCGCGCAAGCGGGGACCCAAGGCAAATTTCGCAACAGTAAATTATGGCTCTGGATTCCCGCTTGCGCGGGAATGAGCGGAGGATATATGGCCTACCGCAATATCCCAAGCTCCAGCGCCTTGATCTGCAGCGCGAGATAGCGCGAGAAGATGCGGCATTGCGCCAGACTTCCTGCGGTGAACCACAGGCCCGGCTGTGCCGTGCGCCGCCACATGTTGCGCAGTTCACCGCCGTCATCAAAGCCCCAGACGGGGCCGATGCGGTTCGCGATGTCGTCGCCGAGAAACGCGCGTGCGGTTTCCTGCTGATTTTTGTATCCGGTCGCCAATACGAGCAGGTCTGCCGGGACGATGCGCCCATCGCGCATCCGCACACCTTCAGGGACGAATGCGATCGACGTCGGAAAATTGGATCAGGCCAATCGCGCCCGAAATGATCAGGTCCGAACAACCAACATTGAAGTAGTAGCCGCCGCCGCGACGGAGATACATCATCTGAAAGCCGGTATCGTCTTCGCCGAAATGCAGCCGAAACCCGCGTTTTTCGAGGTTCTGCAGCAGCACTTTGTCCACCTCGCGGCCTCTCGCGGTTGAAAGCTGATACGAGCGTTGTAGTACGGGATAGGGGAACGATGTTGCGAGCAGATCGCAGTCCTCGAATGGAATGCCTTCCGAATAAATCGCATAGACGCTCTGCGCCTCTTTCAGGCTCACGACGTAGGTTTTGCTGCGCTGGATCACGGTGACGTAGGCGCCGTGAGCATGCAGCTCCTGCGCAACATCGTGGCCACTGGTGCCGGTTCCGAGCACCAGCGCTTTGCGGCCCTTCCATTGTTCGGCATGTTTGAAATCGCCGGAATGCACCTTGGTGCCCGCAAATGTGTCGAGGCCCGGCAGATCCGGCGTGGAAGGAATGCTGCTCACACCAGTCGCGAAGATCAGGTGACGCGGCCGCATAACGCGCTCGCTACCGTCTTTGCGGCGCAGTGTGACTTCCCAGTCCCGGCGTTTTTCATCGTAACGTCCTGAGACCAGCTCGGTGCCGGTCCAGAAATTCAGCTCCATGGCTTCGACGTAGAATTCGAACCAATTCGCCAGTTTGTCTTTCGGGATGTAGACGGGAAATGTCGGTGGAAATTTCAGATAGGGCAGGTGATTGACATGCATTTCGTTATGCAACGTCAGTGAGTGATAGCGCTTGCGCCAGTTGTCACCCACACGCTCATGGCGGTCGACGATGAGCGTATCGACGCCCAGTTGATGCAGGCGCGCCGCGATCGAGAGCCCCGCCTGGCCGCCGCCAACAACAATCACCGCCGGATCGTGATCGGCATAAGAGCGCGCCTTGGCGAGACGATCGCTCCAGTTTTCTGCGCCGAAATCGCGCATGCCGTCGTCGGCGGTAAGTTTCTTGAACGCTTCCTCGTGACCTTTGAGCTCTTCCAGGGTCGTCACAATCGACCAGGCGCGCAGCTGCGACGGCGTTTGCGGACCGGCAACGAGGCGCACGACGCCGGCGCCGCGGCCGATAGCCGTTTCGAATTCGAACAGCCCCTCGATCGCTTCGGTGCCGGCGCGGGTGACCCAGCGCGGCGGCGTTCTCTTCGCTGGAAAATGAAAGTGTGTCGGCACCGTGCGCGCGAGTGTCTCGCGCATCGTGGCTTCGATTGCAGGCCGGCCCGACATGGTCTGGATGGTCCATGTGAACGCCAGCACATCGCGCCAGAGGCCATCCGCGATGAACAAGTCCGCGATTGCGGACGTGTCTTGCGCCCGCAACGCCGCTTCGAAGCTCTCGAGCCAGCGCTGCGCATCCGCTGGTGCCGATGTTTGCTTTCTTTCAGCGACGTTCATCGTCCCCGCACCCGCTCATCCCCGCGTAGGCGGGGATCCAGGATAAATGGATCGTTCTTGCGAAGAGAGTACTGGATTCCCGCTTGCGCGGGAATGAGCGGCCTCACCACCGTCATGCCCGGCCTTGTGCCGCATAAAATGTGCCGCAAGTCGGGTAGACCCGACTTGCGGTGACAAGCCCGGCCATGACATTTACTGCAGCGCAAAAGGCCGAGATGTCTAACCCTTCCGCGTCCCGGCCAGCTTCGCTTTTAGCAGGTAAAGTGCGTCCATAGCCTCGCGCGGCGACAGGTCGTCCGGATTGATCGCGCCGAGCGCTGCGGCCAGGAGGTCCTCAGCAGATGAGATCTTATCCTGCATCGGCTTGGCGGGTGCGGCGAACAGCGGCAGATCTTCAAAACCTTTTGGCGCGGCGCGGTCTTCCTGCTCGAGTTTTGCGAGCACGACCTTGGCGCGTTCGATAACGCTCGACGGCAGGCCGGCGAGCTTCGCGACCTGAATGCCGTAGGAACGGTCGGCTGCGCCCGCGACGACTTCATGCAGGAACACGACCTCGCCCTGCCATTCCTTCACCCGCACGGTGGCGTTGTGCAGCCGGTCGAGCCGCCCGGCAAGCGCAGTGAGCTCATGAAAATGCGTCGCAAAAAGCGCGCGGCATTTGTTGACGCCATGCAGATGCTCGACGGTCGCCCATGCAATCGACAGCCCGTCGAATGTGGCGGTGCCGCGGCCGATCTCGTCGAGAATGACCAGCGCGCGCTCGCCCGCTTGATTGAGGATGGCCGCCGTTTCCACCATCTCGACCATGAAAGTCGAGCGGCCGCGCGCCAGATCGTCGGCAGCGCCTACGCGCGAAAACAGCCGGTCGACGACGCCGATTTGCGCGCGCTTGGCCGGAACGAAACTTCCCATCTGCGCGAGGATCGCGATCAGCGCATTTTGCCTGAGAAACGTGGACTTTCCGGCCATATTGGGCCCGGTGATCAGCCAGATGCGGCCGGCGTCCAAGCCTGGCGGTGGCGAAAGATCGCAGCTGTTGGCGACGAACGGCGTTCCATCGCGCGATAAAGCCTGCTCGACGACAGGATGGCGGCCGCCTTCGATGATAAAAGAATGACTGTCGTCGACTTGCGGTCGCGCGTAATCGCGTTCGGCGGCAAGATGCGCGAGCGCGCTGGCGACATCCAGGCGCGCAAGCGCGTCCGCGCAATCCTTGATGTTAGCGCTCTCGGCAATCACGCCAGCCACCAGCCGTTCGAAAATCTCGAGTTCGAGGCCAAGCGCGCGTTCCGCGGCACTGGCGATTTTTGACTTCAAGTTCACCGAGTTCGGTGGTGGTGAATCGCACCTGCCCGGCGAGTGTCTGCCGGTGAATGAATGTGCCGTTGAACGGCGCCGCCATCAGTTTCTCGCCGTGCTGGGCTGTCACCTCGACGAAATAGCCGAGCACATTATTGTGCTTGATCTTGAGGATGCGGATGCCGGTGTCCTCGGCATAGCGCGCCTGCAGAGCCGCGATGACGCGACGTGATGCATCGCGCAGCGCGCGCATTTCATCGAGGGTTGCATCGTAGCCCTCGCGCACAAAGCCGCCGTCACGTTTGAAAGCGGGCAACTCGGCGGCTAGCGCGGCCGACAATTCGGCGGCCAGCATGCCGTCCGGCTTTCGGCAGGCTGACAACGCCTCTGAAATCTCCTCCGGCGTGTCCTTGAGCGAGGCGAGGGCACGCGCGAGGTCGGCGGCCGCAAGAATGCCATCGCGAATGCCGGCGAGATCGCGCGGTCCTCCGCGGCCGACAAACAAGCGCGATAACGCGCGGGCAAGATCGGGCGCCGCCCGCAGGCGCGATCGCGTCTCGGCCTGTGCCCCTGTGTCGGTGACAAAACTCGACACGGCATCGAGCCGTTTTTCAATCTGCGTCGGGTTGGTGAGCGGTGCTGATAGCCGCTGCGCCAGCAGCCGCGAACCGGCAGCGGTCACAGTGCGGTCGATGGCATCGAGCAGCGATCCGCGCCGGTCGCCCGCCAGTGTGCGCATCAATTCGAGATTGGCGCGCGTGGCCTGGTCGATCGCCATACTGGCGCCTGCGCTTTCGCGCAATGGTGGCGACAGCGGCGGCTGCTTGCCGATTTGTGTGCGCTCGACATAAGTCACGCAAGCTGCGGCGGCGGTGAGTTCGAGTCGCGTCAGCGCGCCGAAGGCTTCGCTGGTCGCGACCGCAAAGAAGGTGCTTAGCCGTCGTTCTGCAGTTGCGCTGTCGAACACGTCGCGCGCGAGCGGCGTGACTGCAGGCAGCGAGCGCCAATACGCCGCAAGATCGGCCTCGCTGAAGAGTGCGTCGGAAACGATGATCTCGCTCGGCTCAAGCCGCGCGATTTCGGCAGGGAGCGAACCGCGCTCGCATTCCGCAACCCGGAATTCTCCGGTCGAAATATCGATCCATGCAAGCGCGAAGCGCGTGTCCTCGCCGGCCGATGAGAGCCGCGCGCGCGTAACGGCGAGCAGGTAATTATTGCGGTTGGCATCGAGCAGCGTATCTTCGGTTAGCGTGCCGGGCGTCACCAGCCGGATGACGTCGCGCCGCACGACACTCTTGGCGCCGCGCTTGCGCGCCTCGGCCGGGTCTTCAAGCTGCTCGCACACCGCGACGCGATGGCCGAGCGCGATCAGCCGGTGGAGATATTCGTCGGAGCGGACGACGGGCACTCCGCAGAGCGGCACGTCCTTGCCGAGGTATTTTCCGCGCTTGGTGAGCATGATCCCGAGCGCACGCGAGGCGACCTCGGCATCCTCGAAGAACATCTCGTAGAAATCGCCCATCCGGTAAAACAATAGGCAGTCCGGGTGCGCGGCCTTGATTTCAACGTACTGTGCCATGGCCGGCGTGACGCGGCCCTCGTCGGCCGCTGAGGACGTGACTGCGCCGGTTTCGCCGTTGAACGGCGTTGGGTCGGGCGTGTCAGCGTCGGGTAGGCCAATGGGTTGCGTGATCGCCATGGCCGGCGACGTTATCAGATGACCGCCCGGGTGCTACGGATGACCGGGCGGATTTGGCCCGTCATGCCCCGCTTTGTGCGGACATCCACGACTTTCTTTGCCTCTATTCTGTCATGCCCGGCCTTGTGCCGGTCATCCACGCCTTGGCGCGCTGACAGGATCAAGCCGTGCATGGCCGGGACAAGCCCGGCCATGACGAACAATATGCTCGGCGAGCGGAATACGGTGTGTGCCAATCAAGTCTTAAACTTCACACCCGTGATCGCCTCGAGATTGCCGTGCCAGATTTTTTCTTTGTCGGCTTTCGGCATGTCGATGCCTTCGATGATGCGAAGCGTTTCGCGCGTATACATCGTGCCCTTTTCCGGATCGAACGGGCAATCCGACGCGAACACGATCTTGTCGAGATCGTAGAAGGCAAACCCCGCATGCGTGGCGGGCTCGCCGCCGAACACGGCTGTGTCGGCGTAGAAGGTGTGCTTGAAGTAATCGAGCGGACGCTTCTTCAGCTTTTTCAGGATGAGGCTCAGATCCTCATCCGATGTGCGCGCGCCGAGCTGATCCCATCCCGGGCCGATACGGCCTTCTAGCATCGGCACGATGCCGCCGAAATGATGGGTGATGATTTTCAGGTTCGGGTACTTGTCCATAATCCCTGAAAACACCAGCCGCGCCATCGCCGCCGCAGTTTCGTAAGACCAGCCGAACGTCCACCAGATCTCGTATTTCGATTTCTTCTCCGACAAATAATCCGGGAAATTCGCTGCGCGCGCGGGATGCATCCAGATCGGCTTGTTGAGTTTGTTCATCGCCGCGAAAAACGGCTCGAATGCCGGATCATCGAGCGGCTTGCCGGCAATGTTGGTGTAAATCTGCACGCCCAGTGCGCCGTTTTTCAACGCACGTTCTGCCTCGCGCACGCCGCCATCCGGCGCAATCAGGGCCGCTTGCGCAACCCAGCCGGGGAATTGGTCGGGATATTTCGCGCAGATCTCGGCGAAGCCGTCATTCACCAACTGGGTGTATTCCTCAGTCAGCTTGCCATCACCCTTGGTCATGACTTCCAGCGGCGGCATCGGGTAGGAAAGAATTTGTGCGTAGTCCTTGAAGCTGCCGACGATCTTGCGACGGACTTCAAGGTCATGGATGCACGGTATTTCGCGCACGCGCTTGCCGATGTCGGCATGGCCGCTCTCGACGATCTTGTTGAAATATTTTTCCGGGATGAAATGGGTGTAGGCGTCGATACGCATGAGTCCTCCGTGACTTTCGATTGTTCTGTGGCGGGTTACCGGTTCAATAAGGTGTAATGACGTTCAGCAGCGCCTGGCGCTTCTCGTTGACGACGACGTCGCGGGCGCGTGCGATTGCATCAGGCAGGTCTGCGGGCTTTTCCACGCGTTCGGCATGGGCGCCTTGCGCGCGCGCCATTTCTTCGAACGGCGGCGACGGGTCGAGATCGGCAAGCGTGCGGCCATCGGTCTCGCCCGCAACGCCGTCCTTGAACATCGACATTGTGGCATTGCGCACGGCGCCGTAGCGGCTGTTATTGAACAGGATGGTGAGGATCGGAAGATTGTGAACGGCCGATACCCAATGCCCAACCATCGGGTTGGCGAACATGTACGCGCCATCACCGAGCGTTGCGACGATGAATTTCTCTGGTGCCGCAAGTTTGGCGCCTAATGCTGCACCCAAGCCCCAGCCGAGCCCGCCGGCGGGACCGAGCGCAAACAGCGTGTCGGGCTTCTCGCGCTGGATTTGCGCGGCGCGCAGTGAGTATTCGTTGAAGATCACCGCGTCGGTGCCGACGGCTTCGCCGATGCAGCGTGACAGATATTCCGGCGAGATCGTTTTCCCGGCGTGGAATCTTTCGCAAGCTGCGCGCGCCGCGTGCGCATCCGTTCGGTCAGGCGCGCGCGGCGGGCAGCAATGCGCGCTTCCGCCATTTGCAATCGCGGCCCGATCGCGGCGTTGAGCGCCGTCAGCGTATTGACGGTGCCGGCCTGGATCGCCAGATCGCTTGGGAACGTGCGCATCGGATAGCGGACGAAGAATGGCTCTTCACCGATATGCGCGACATGGCAACCCGCGGGCGGGTTTTGCAGGCTCGGAATCCAGGGCGCGTCAGCGTCGATAGTGATGACCAGGTCGGCGTCGGCGAGCAGCGCGCCCGGCTCGAAGCCAAAATGCATGGAGTGACTCGACGGGAGACACACCGATCGCGGGTTATTGACGACGACGGGGATCGCCGCGCGTTCGGCAAGTTGGCCCAGAATCGCGGGCGCATCCGCGGGCAAAGTGGAGACGATGATCAGGGGCCGCTCGGCGGCTGCAATCCACTCGGCGAGTTGCGCAACCGATCGCGGATCAGGATGAGGAGCCGCCGCCTGCGGCCGCGGCTTCAATGGACCGATCGGCTCTGATACCGGTGCGGACAATGGTTCGCGGGGCAGCACGAGGTAAACGGGCCCGCGGGGGCTGGCCATCGTAACTTCGACCGCGCGCGACACCATGTCGCCGACTTGTCCCGGCATCCGCAGCTCATAGTCCCATTTCACCAGTTCGCGCACCATGCCGGCCTGATCGAACATTTCCTGCGCCCAGTGAATCGGGCGCGAGCGTGAGCCGAATGAGCCTTTCTCGGTGATTGGTGTGCGCCCGGCGGCAAGAATGAGCGGGATGCGGTCGCGCGAAAGATTGGTGAGATTGTTGATCGTGTTCGCGGTGCCGACATTGACGTGGACCATCACGGCTTGCGGACGACCGGTCATCAGATAAGCGCCGTGCGCCATGGCGACCGCAAGATTCTCATGCGGAACCAGGATCGGTTTCGGTACTTTCGCATTGGTCTTCTTGGCGCGGCTGAACGCTTCCACAATCGGCGGGAAATCAGTGCCGGGATTGGCGAAGAAGTAGTCGACGCCGTGATCGGCAAGCGCTCGCAGGAAAGCCTCTGCGGCAATCGGCGGCCGTTGTCCGGTCGGTGTGGCGGCCATTTCGTTTCGTCCCT
Source organism: uncultured Alphaproteobacteria bacterium (assembly GCA_963722125.1). Taxonomy (GTDB): domain Bacteria; phylum Pseudomonadota; class Alphaproteobacteria; order Rhizobiales; family Xanthobacteraceae; genus Pseudolabrys. The sequence goes on from CAVRJW010000006.1 coordinate 459,558, forward strand.
TGTGGCGTTCGCGCAGCACTGAACTTCAGGCCCGGGACGCTTTCTACATTATGTGTGGGTTGTTTTACTCGACGAGGCAAAAGCTGACAACGGAGCCGGGCGCGGGCGCGTTACGCGCGCGGGGAATGCCTCAATTGGTGCGCGTGGAAGGCGTTATTCGGCCGCGATGCGCATGGCCTGCTGACCGTCAATGTCGGCGAGGCACTTGGCGAGGCTCTCGCCTTCCGGATCGACCAGGGCCGCGGTGCGCGCGCTCGCGATCGCATCCGCGGCCTGCACCAATGGGATCTGGCCCGCCAGAGCCGGCCGGATGACCCGCGCTTCGATGGCGCCGTAATTTGCAAGGCCGCGCGCATGCGTATCGCCGTAGCCTTTGATCAGCCGCGCACATTCCGCGATTTCGAGCGCAAACTCGGACGAGTGTTTTGCCGCTTCGTGGATCAGCCCAAGCCAGGATTCGAGTTGCTGCTGTTCCTGCTTGTAGCGGTAACCGTAAGGGCCGCAGCGGCCGCAACTTCGCAAGCATCAGAAAGCGCAGATAACCGCTAATCGATGTCGAATTGATTTCCATGCCGAAATAGACGCGGCCGAGCCAACCTTTGCGTTCGGCCAGGCGGAATATCGGCCGCGCCAGAAACGGTGGCAGCAGCTGGCATAGTTCCTCAATGCCGGGCTTAAGAAAATCATGCACCGAATACGGCTCGTCTTTGACACGCAGCTCTTCGCGAGCGATGCGGCGCATGCGATCGGGCGAAATCTTCGCCTGCGCGACGCGCACGACGTCTTCGTAAGACATGCGCACCGCAAGATGACGCGCGACCTCCTTGAGGAATTTTCCCTGCGCGCCGATGACGTGATCGATCTCGACGATGGGCCGGAGGCGGTCGAGATATAGCCGGCCGTAGGCAACGTTCTGATAGCGGATCAACCGGCGCACGCCTTCGAGACCAGTCGCTTGTGCCACCACTGGAAATGTGCGGGTTACTTCGTGTTCGATCAAAGCCGGTGTTGCAGCAATGTTTCGCTTCGTCTCGGGAAGCTTCATGGCCTGCAGATTCGCGCGTGCAGCCTCGAACCCGGCGCGGAAGCCGCGCAAATTGCTGTCGACCGATTTACCGTCGTCGCGGATCGCTGCCTCGAATTGCTCCTGCGTCAGCGGCAGCCGACCGCAGCCTGCAATAGCGCCGAGCATGACCGCGCTGATGATCGAGCCGCTTTGCCTGGCGAGCAAATCCATATCGATGAGCAAGACGTCCTTCGCATTGTCCTTGATGATATTGACCAGTTTGTCCTGGTCGAAGCGGCCGTCGCCCATCGCGATCTTCTCGTCCATCGCGTAAAACCGGCTGACGGAACCGATGACATGTGTGCGCTCCGGCGTCACGAAACCGTTCGCCACCGTGCGGCCCGCTTCCAACAATTCGCTCGCGACCGCGATGTCGATATCGCCGACGCCGGGCGTCAGCGCCAGCACCGGGCGCTTGCCGGCGAGTTCCGCCGTCTTCACGGACAAAATCTCAATGTAATATGTCGTGGCGCCCGTGCGTTGGGCGACGCCCGGGATCGACGTGCTCTGTACCGGAAAGCCGGCTTGTGCCGCAGCTGAAACGATCCACTGCGTGAGCACGCCGCCACCTTCGCCACCAAGAGCTGCGATCAGGATCGTGATCGGACGCGAAGAACTCATGCCGCAGCCTCGCCCGTGTAGCCGCCAAGCCAGCCGATGACCCTCTGCCGCACGCGAAATAGGGTGCGATCCCACGATGTGGCGTTGCGCACAATCTCGGCGCGATAGAACGACGGACACAAAACCGCCGCGTGGGCGACTTCGCCGCACAAGCCGCAGCCGACGCAGCTTTCGACGACGGTTGCGACAGGGTCGGTCCGCAATGGGTCGGGCGAAGGCTTGACGGTCAGCGACGGACAGCCGGATAGCCGTATGCAGGAGTGGTCGCCCGTGCAGATTTCATCGTCAACGCCATAGCGTGTACGAGTGACACGTTCGCCGCGCTCGAGCTTCACCGCGTCCTCGGCGCGCACCCGGCGCTGCCGCGCCAGCTGGCACTCGCCGTCGGCGATAATGACTTTTAGCCCCCGCTCCGCCGTGCGCATGGCCTCTTTCAGCGTCTTCACCATCACGGCGACGGAATATGTGCGCACCGTACGCAGCCATTTGACGCCCATCGAACGCAGCGTCTGTTCGATACCTACGCCGGGTGTCGCACCGGTGCGGCTCATCGTGCTCGACGGTATATACTGCTGACCGGTGGCAGAGGCGTAGCCATTCTGCATCACGATCAGCACGCCGTCGCCTTTGTTGAATAGATTGGAGGCGACGCCGGTGATCAGGCCGTTATGCCAAAAGCCACCGTCGCCCATGATCGCGATCGGGCGTCGTTCCATGTTTGGCGTCACCGCCGCCGCACTCGCAAGCGACATGCCGTACCCGAGGATCGAGTTGCCGAGCGAGAAGGGCGCAAAGGTCGCAAACGAGTGGCAACCGATGTCGGCGCTGATGTGCGTCGGGCCCAATTCGCGCTGCATCAGCTTGATCGCCGAAAACACGGGGCGTTCCGGACAGCCTGTGCAGAAAGCCGGTGGACGTGGGGGCAGGGGACCAAGCGCCGCCGCGGCTTTTGCTTTATGCGCGACCAGGCCACGAGTTTTTTCGGCAATGGTATCGGCGTCAATGCCCTTAGGCTTGGTGTCCTGCAGGAAAGCGGCGATGCCTTCGAGCAGTACGTCCGAGGCGTATTCGCCAGCCTTGGGTAACGGGCCCTTGCCGAGCACACGCGTGTTGATGTCGGCGCGGCGCAACTCGACGTTGACCGCCTGCTCGATGTAATCGGGATAGCCTTCCTCGACGACAAGAACCGCACGCTTGGTGGCGCAGAATTCGCGCAACTCCTCCGGAACCAACGGATAGACCACATTGAGGACGAGGATTGGAACGCGGGACGCGCCGAATATGTCGGCCAGTCCCATGCGTTCGAGCGCGCGCAACACGCTATTGGTGAGCCCGCCCATCACGATGATGCCCACATCGGAGAGGTCGCCCTCGATCGTCTCGTTGAGATTTTGCTCACGAATGAAGGCTCGCGCGGCGGGCATGCGTTCTTCGACCTTCAACCGCTCCTGCGTAAAGATCACGGGTGGATGCGCCAGCCGTCCGTATTCGAAACGCGGCGGTCCGGCGAGTTTATCGAGGCCGGATACGATGCCTTTGCGATTGTTCTTGGCGGCGAATTCACCGGTGGCATGGCAGGCGCGGATGCGCAATTCCAGCATGACCGGCGCGTGGCTGGCCTCCGACAGTTCAAATCCCTTTTCCACCGTGCGCACGATTGACGGAAGGTCGGGGCGGGGATCGAGAAGCCATATAGAGGATTTCAACGCGTAGGCATATGAGCGTTCCTGAATGACGCTTGCGCCCTCGCCGTAGTCCTCGCCGAGAATAATCATCGCGCCGCCGATAACGCCGGGTGAGGCGAGATTGGACAGCGCGTCGGCGGCAACATTGGTACCAACGATTGATTTCCACGTCACCGCGCCGCGCAGCGGATAGTTGATGGATGCACCAAGCATGGCGGCAGCAGATGCTTCGTTGGAGCAGGTCTCCAGATGAACGCCGAGTTCGGACATAATGTCTTCAGCATCAACGAGCACATCGAGAAGATGCGAGACGGGCGCGCCCTGATAGCCGCCGACATAGCTCACGCCTGATTGCAGCAGCGCCTTGGTGACGGCGAGAATGCCTTCGCCGTGGAAGGTGTCACCATCGCCGAGCTTGAGCGATTCGACTTCTTTCTTGAACGACCGTTCCATTATCGAGCCTTCGGCAGATAGTTTGGGTCCCAACTATTTAGCATTTTAGAACTACATGCGCGAGGGCAACCAGAGCGCCAGGATCGGGAAGGCGATCAGGATCACCAGGCGTACGAGGTCGGTCAGGATAAAGGGGATAACCCCCTTGAAAATCGTGGCAAAACTGACGTCCTTCACCACGCTTTTGATGACGAACACATTCATGCCGACCGGTGGGTGGATCAGGCCGAGTTCCACCGTCATCACGATAATGACGCCGAACCAGATGGGGTCGAAGCCGAGGTGGATGACGACCGGGAAAATAATCGGCACTGTCAGGATAATCATCGCCATCGCATCCATCAGGCAGCCGAGGACTAGGTACATCAGCATGATGAGCGCAAGTACGCCGTAACTGCCGAGGCCGAGGCCGGTGAGAAATTCGGTCAACTTCTGCGGCACCTGCGTGACGGTGAGGAAATAACCGAAGATCAATGCGCCGATCAGCACTGTGAACACGGCCGCGGCGGTGCGGGTGGCTTGCAAAAGCGCGGTCAGGATTTTGTCCTTGTTGAGCCTTCCAGTGAAAACACCGATCAGGAAGGCGCCGCTCGCGCCGACGCCGCCCGCTTCGGTCGGCGTGAAGCGCGGCAGGAAGGGCAGCCCATAAAGCCCGCCAATCACGAATGTGAACAGCAGGAGAGGCGCCCAGACATTTTTCAGCGCGCCGAGCCGGTCGCTGCGCGAGCTGCGTGGTCCAGTCGGCAGGAATCCCGGCCGGACAAAACCGATGATCTTGATCGTCGCCATATACATGCCCATCGCCAGCAAACCTGGAATGATGCCCGCGATGAACAATTTGCCGATGTCCTGCTCGGTAATGATCCCGTAGACGGCGAGTACCGTTGACGGTGGCAGCATGGCGCCGAGTGTGCCGCCCGCCGCGATCACACCAGTGGCAAAACTCTGCGGATAGCCGAAGCGGCGCATTTCCGGATAGGCGACCGCGGAAAATGTCGCAGCGGTTGCGACCGACGAGCCGCAAATCGCAGCAAAGCCGCCACAGGCTGCGACCGTCGCAAAGCCCAGGCCGCCACGGAGATGGCCGACGAAACTGTTGGCGGCTCGGAACAAATCCCGGCTCATGCCGGAATTGGACACGAACGTTCCCATCAACAGGAACATCGGAATAACGCCGAAGGTGTAGTCGGTGACCGTGCGCATCGAGGTCTGACCAACCAGCTTGAGCGCAGCACTGCCGCCGACCAGATAGGAAAATCCGCTGACGCCGACGAGGCCCATCGCCATGCCGACCGGCACGCGCAGCAACATCAGCGCAAACAGCGAAACGAAACCGAGGATCGCGACGGCATTGGTGCTCATCGCGCGCCCTTCATTCGACCGGTTTGATCTTGGTTTCTTGCATCAACTCCGGCTGGAAGATCAGCCGGTAGGTACGTACGGCAATCAACAACACCGCCGAAACGTCGCCGGCCCAGGCCACGGCGAAAAACGGCCAGGTCGGTAGCCGCAAGTCAAAGGTGAGCACGTTGTCGTAATAGGTGCCCCGCACTTTGTCGAACAAAGTGTAGGTCTGCACGGTGACGACAAACAGCAGTACCAGCGTGGCAAAAACGTCGATCATGCGCTGATATTTCGGGCCGACATTGGCCCAGATCAGATCGACGGTGATGTGCGTTCCCCGATAGGAAGTTGCTGCAATTCCCCAGAAGATCAGAATGCCGAGCAGCAACCGTCCAAAGTCGAAGGCATCAGGGATTCCATAATTGAAAATGTTGCGCAGTAGGACGGCAATGAAGATGTTGGCTGCGACGATTCCGACAAAACCTGCCGCGATCCATTCGATCGTATCGATGAAACGATCCATATAGATGCGTTTCAATTCTGCCCCCAGACGCTTATCGGAATCGGGCGGCGGGGATGCCCCGCCGCCGTCATGGTCGTTCAGATCTTGTCGCCGCCAGTTACATCGCCAGGGCTTTGTAATTTGCCAGCGCGGCTTTCAATTCCTTCATCGCCGCGTCGGGATCGACACCCGTTTTCTTGACGTTATCGGCCCAGGTTTTTTCGAGCGGATCGGCTGCCTTTCGCCACTGCGCGAGCTGGTCAGCGGTCAGCTGATAAACCTCCTGGCCCGGTTCAGCTTTCACCTTGTCGAGGCCGGCGTCCTCAAATTTGCCCCACGGCTCGCCGACGCGGCCAGCCGCTTCGGTGTTGCAGTTGTCGTCGATTGCCTTTTTCTGGCGTGGTGACATCTCGTCGTATTTGGCTTTGTTAAATACAAAGGCGAAAGTCGTCACATAAAGCGGCGCATCCATATGGTACTTGGTGACTTTGTCGATTCCGAACAGCACCAATGACCCCCACGGGAAAGTCACTGCGTCGGCGACGCCGCGTTCCATGATGTCGCGCACTTCAGGAGCGGAGGACTGAACGTTCGTGCCGCCGAGCAAGGTGACGAAATTCGCCATTGTCGCGTGTGCCGGACGAATCTTCATACCTTTGATGTCGTCAGGAACGACGATTTTCTTTTTGCTCGAGTGGAACGACGACGGTGCGTGGATGAAGGCCAGGCAGAACTTGACGTCCTTCATCTCTTTGTCGGCATATTTCCGATACCAGGCATCGAGCGCCATCGAGCCGCCCTTGGAGTCCGACATCAGGAACGGCAATTCCCCGGCGCCAATGATGGGGAAGCGGCCGGGTTGATAGCCCGGATTGATGTAAGTGAGGTCGGCGATACCGTCGCGCGCCATATCGTAGTGATCGAAAGCTTTGCCGAGTTGCTGCGCCGGATAAACTTTATAGTGCAGCGTGCCGCCGGAAGCTTTCTCAACTGCGGCGCCCCAATCTTCCAGCGCCTTTTGCAGCGGATGCGAAGCTGGCACCCAATGCGACAGCTTGAGTTCGAATGTCTTTTCCTGGGCGAGCGCGCCGGTCACTCCGCCGATCAGCAAAGCGGCAGCATAGACACATCCGGCGAAACGGAGTTTCATAGGTTTCTCCCTTGGGGTTGGGGTGTTGGTTGCGTCGCCAACTTTTCGCAATATTCAGCCGGATGTTAGCTACGTTGTAAAGCTTATAGTTTGGGATCAAACTATCCCGGACGGCATCGGCCGCGCGGACGATAAAGGGAAGTTGCAGTGCACGGAACGAACGGCATAGGCCATCGTCGGCGCGGCAAGAACGGCGAAGCCCTTGGTGCATCGATTAATTTCGGTCCGCTCGCCTATTGGGTCGGATTTAATCTGCGGATGGCCCAGGAGGCGGCCTTTCAGGCCTTCTCTCGGCGGTCGCTGGAGATCGGCGAAAGCCCTGGACGTTTTGCCACTCTCACGCTGATTGCGCGCAATCCGGGCATTAGCCAGACGGAGCTTTCGCATGCCAACGGGCGCGACAAGTCCAGCCTCACGCCGGTCGTTGAGGAATTGGTGCGGCGTGGTCTGGTCGAGCGCAAGCGCATGGACAGCGACCGACGTACTTATCGTTTAAACGTCACGCCCGCGGGAAAAAAAGTTCTGACGACGATGACGCGCTGCGCACGGCGGCATGAGCGCAATCTTGACCATATTATTGGGGAGCGCGACCGCAAGCGGTTCCTGCAGATTTTGAAGAAGATCGCGGCCCAAATTGAATAACGACCTAACTGCGAAATTTCGCGAGCACTGCATCCGGAACCGGATGGGACTTGAGCTGGCCATCGGCATCGCGCACGACCCAGACCCGCTTTTCTGAACACTCGGCGCACGTCTCGCCGTTGAGACTTAAACGGTGCTCGACGTCGAAGCTCGATCGGCCGAAGGAGATCTTGCTTTCCACCGTCACGTCATCTCCGAAGCGCGTCGGCTTTAGAAAGCGGGCCCGGGTCCGCACAAGCGGAAAACCCGCGAATTCGAGAGTCTTGAACATCTGGAATTTGGTAATGCCGAGCGCCCGCTCGAAAATCATTGCTGTCGAGGCATCGAATATGTCGAAGTAACGAGCATAGAAAATAATGCCGGCGGGGTCACAGTCGCCCCATTCGATGCGCACCTTGCGTGTGTTGGTGAACATAAATCAGCGCGGCGCCATACGTAGCGCGCCATCGAGCCGGATCACCTCGCCATTGAGATACCCGTTATCGATACAGTGGAGCACGAGCGCGGCGAATTCGCGCGGTTCGCCCAGGCGCTTGGGAAACGGCACCGATGCACCGAGGGAGTCCTGTGCTTCCTGAGGCAAGGCACGAAGCATCGGTGTGCCAAAAATGCCTGGGGCAATTGCCAGCACGCGAATCCCGAACTGGGAAAACTCGCGCGCCGCAGGCAAGGTGAGTGCTGCCACACCGCCTTTGGATGACGAATAGGCTGCCTGTCCAATCTGGCCCTCGAAGGCGGCGACCGAAGCGGTCGAAATAATCACGCCGCGCTCGCCTGCGAGGGGCTCTACCGCCTGCATGGCACTGGCGACAAGCCGCATAATGTTGAAAGTGCCAATCAGATTGATGCGAATGACGCGCTCATAGTCGGCAAGCGGCATCGGTCCGTCGCGCCCCACGATGCGTTTTGCAGGACCGACGCCAGCGCAATTCACCAGGATGCGCGCCGGACCATGAGCGGCTGCGGCCTTTTTCACCGCCGCTTCGCCACTGGCACTATCGGCGACATCGCCGGTGGCCGCAACTCCATGGATCTCGCCAGCAATCTCGTTAGCCGCCTTCTCGTTGACGTCGACGATCGCGACTTTGGCGCCGGCGGCCGCCAACGCGCGCGCCGTTGCGGCACCCAAACCCGATGCGCCGCCGGTGACGATCGCTGCCTGTCCCTTGATGTCCATCAACGTTTTCCTTGCGCCGAAATCACGTGGGAGGATAGAGGCACCGCGTAGAGTTCGTCTACCGACGCGGCGCGGTTCTTCAACACCGCACGCTGGTTGATCGAGCCTTTGTCCGTCGCCTCGCCTTTGTCCATGGAGGGAGGATCCGCCATCAGAAGGGCGCGTTCGACACGCGTCGACGAGCCGGGGCTGACAGCGGCAAGTTTTGCAAGCAGTTCAGCAAATTTTGCACGCACCGGCGGTGCCGTCACAATCGTTACTGGCAACGCATCGGTGGCAAGATTGGCGAGTTTGCGGCATGCCTCTATTTCCGGGAACACCAAGACGGCGATGTCGTCACGGTCCGCGCCGGCAAACACCGCGTCGCGAACATACGGCGCAAAGTGGTCGATGAAGCGCGCGCGCAGCGGGCCGACACTCACCCATGTGCCGGTGGAGAGCTTGTAATCCTCGGCGATGCGGCCGTCGAACAAAAGACCTTTGCTTGGATCATCCGGATCGACGAATTTCAATGCATCGCCAATCTTGTAAAATCCTTCTTCGTCGAAGGCCTCGCGCGTCAAATGCTCCTGCCGCCAGTAGCCTGGCGTAATGTGCGGCCCGCGCAGCCGCGCTTCCAGTTTGCCTTCGTTCGGTACGAGTTTGAGATCGACCCCCGGCGCCGGCAGGCCAATATTGCCTGGCCGGTCAAAATCCCATGAGCAAGCCAGCGCCAGCGGCGCAGTCTCGGTCGACCCGAGCGATGACAGGAAAATAATGCGCTCGCCTGTAGTCTCGACTGCGAGTTGCGTGATTTCATCCCACGTCGTTTGATTCAATCCTGCGCCCGCATAGAACAGCACTTTTAACCTGCTGAAAAAGTTGCGGCGCAATGTGTCGTCGGCGCGGAAATGTGGAATCAGCGCTTCGTAACCTTTTGGGACATTGAAATAGATCGTGGGTGCGATCTCGCGTAGGTTTCTTGCAGTTTTCGGGACGCCCGTTGGCGTCGGATTGCCGTCGTCGATGTAGAGCGAGCCGCCATGGGTCAGCACCATATTGAAATTATGATTGCTGCCGAACGTATGGCTCCACGGTAGCCAATCGACCACCACCGGCGGCTCGTCGGCGACGAATGCGAAGCCTGACGCGAGCATCGCCTGGTTCGAGCACAGCATGCGATGCGTATTGATCACCGCCTTGGGGTTTCCGGTCGATCCCGACGTGAACAGGAATTTGGCAATGCTGTCGGACGTGACGCGCGCGTGTGCATTGGCAACGCCAGTTGCATCCTCAGCGCCTCCAAGCTCCGCAAACATTGTCGTCTTGCGGTCGCCGAGCGGGTTTCGCGTGACCACCAGCTCGGTCTCGTCCGGTACGGTTTGGTAGAGCGCGCGCGCAAAGGGACCACCGTCATTGGCAAACACGAGACCGGGCGTCAGGAGTTCTATGATCGCGCGTAACTTTCCGAAATCGGTCGACATCAGCGAATAAGCGGGCGAAATCGGGGCATAGGGAATGCCGACATACATCGCCGCCAGGGCGAGTAACGCGTGCTCGATGTCATTGCCAGAAAGGATCACGAGCGGACGTTCCGCCGACAATCCGCGCCGTAGCAGTGCAGCGCCGATGCGTTTGACGTCGGAAAGGACTTCCGCGTAGCTGGGTCTGCGCCACTGACCTTGAAGATCACGCTGCGCGAGGAACACCCGGTCGGGTGCAACTTTTGCCCAATGTTCAAGCGGCTGGCTGAGCTTGTCGTGGTAGCGCCCAAGCTCTTGTGCGGCGCGGATGTGGATGATGCCTCCACTGCGCTGTTCGAGCACAGGATCGAGTTGACCGAGCCGCACGACCCGCAACGGCGCAACTGCTTGACTTTCAGTTTCTTTGATGGCGCTCGTCATGTGTTAACTGCGCGTCACTTTTGGCGCACGCTTCTCGAGAAAATCTTTCAAGCGCTCTTTTGCGTCCGGGTCAGCCTGAGCGATCGCCGACATTATGGCTTCGACCGCATAGCCGCTGGCCGGGTTCATTTCTGCGATGCGTGGCAGCGCGTGCATCACGGCAAAATTTGTGAGCGACGCATTTCCTGCAATGCGTTTTGCCAGTTCGAGCCCTTTGGCGAAGCCCTTGCCCGCGTCGACGAGATACGTCGTCAGCCCGATCTCCTGGCCCTCTTCCGCCGAATATGTGCGCCCTGTGAGCATCATGTCCATCATGCGCGCAACGCCGATCAATGGCGGCAGCCGCACCGAGCCACCGCCACCGACATATATGCCGCGGCTCCCCTCGGGCAGCGCGTAATAGGCGGATCGTTCAGCAACGCGAACGTGCGCCGCCGCTGCGAGTTCGAGTCCTCCGCCGACCACTGCGCCGTGCAGCACTGCAACAACCGGTACCTTGCCAAACTGGATTTTCTCGAAAGCGCGATGCCATAGGCCGGAATGAGCGATACCTTCTGTGACATCGCGCTCCTTCAGTTCTGACAGATCGAGGCCGGCTGAGAAATGCTCGCCTTCGCCCGCAAGCAATACAGCGCCAATGCCGTCCGGAAGCGAAGTGAAGAACTTTTCAATGCCGATGATCGTCTCGTCATCGAGTGCGTTGCGCTTGTGCGCCCGATTGAGCCGCAGAACGGCAACCGCCTCGTCACGCTCTGCAACGAGCGAGGACGGAAGCTTGATTGCGAGCCGCTCTTTCATCATTTCACCTCATAGACGTCGAGCCGCACCGACCGCGATTGCCGTTGGCCCCGCGCAAGGGCCAGAATTCGGTTGAGCCAATCGACCGTCGGATCGGCAGTTTCGAACCGCATCACGGTGCGGAAATAGTAATGATCGGGATCGACATTGTCGCCTCGCGCGAGCTTTTCCATCACTTCCGGCGGCCCGTGCCGCAGGCCTTCACTGGTGACCATAATGAGTGCGCCGGCATCGGTTTCGATGGTGTAACGCGCCTTGATATCGGCGGCGCCGTCGTTGCGGATGATTTGCCAATCGGCGCCACCGGGCAAAATCCGCCCCGTTAGTTTCGGTCCGCGCACGCTGCCGCCGACAATGCCGATGATGCGCCGTTGTCCGTAGGGCGTACGGCCAAGATTGGTGATCGCCTCGAGCTCGGCAGAAATCGTGAAGATGGGCTGATCGCCAAGCATGACATTTCGATCCGTTGGAGCCCCAACTTATGAGGCATTCCCGCATTTGACCCTGCCGATGGCCAGCCGTAAATACGGGTTAGCAACCGGGGTGCAATCCATATGGCGCGTATTTCGTCGCTCGCCGAAGCAATAAAATCCGCTGTCGGGGACGGCGACACCGTCGCGCTCGAGGGTTTCACTCACCTTATTCCCCATGCCGCCTGCCACGAGATCATCCGTCAGGGGCCCAAAGGGCTCACGCTCATCCGCATGACGCCGGACATTGTCTACGATCAGCTCATCGGAATGGGCTGTGTCAGCAAGCTTGTATTTTCATGGGGCGGGAACCCGGGCGTCGGCTCTTTGCATCGGTTAAGAGATGCGATCGAGAATGGCTGGCCGCACAAGTTGGAGCTGGAAGAGCACTCCCATGCCGCCATGGCCAATGCATATGAGGCGGGTGCCGCCGGTCTGCCTTGCGCAATATTTCGCGGCTACATTGGCGGCGATTTGCCAAAAGTGAACTCCAAGATCAAACGCGTGAAATGTCCGTTCACCGGGGAAGAGCTGGCTGCAATCCCGGCGCACCGGCCCGATGTGGCGGTGATTCATGCCCAGCGCGCCGACAAAGCCGGCAACGTGATGATCGAAGGCGTCCTTGGTGTGCAGAAAGAAGCCGTGCTCGCTTCCAAGCGGTCGGTGGTGACGGTCGAAGAGATCGTCGACGAACTTCCCGAGCGAAGCCTCAATGCGGTGGTGCTGCCGCATTGGACCGTCGGCCACGTCGTACAGGTTCCCGGCGGCGCCTTTCCGTCCTACGCGCAAGGTTATTATCCGCGCAACAACAACTTCTATAAAGAATGGGATGTGATTTCGCGTGAGCGCGATTCATTCCATGCCTGGATGAAAGAGAATGTGCTTGCGAAAGGGCCGGACGCTTTCGCTCGATATGCACGCAAGCATCGTGTGGCGGCGGAGTAACAAGAATGGCCGACTACAAACCTAATGAAATGATGACCATCGCGGCAGCACGCGCATTGAAGAATGACGACGTCTGTTTCGTCGGCATCGGTCAACCATCGGCCGCATGCAATCTCGCGCGGCTCACCCACGCGCCAAATATTACGCTGATCTATGAGTTCGGGCACGCTCGCCACAAAGCCAAATATATTGCCGCTGTCTATTGGCGACGGCGAATTGTGCGAGACTGCCTTGACGACGGTGTCGGTGCCGGAAATGTTTCGCTATTGGCTGCAAGGCGGCCGCATCAAGGTCGGATTTCTTGGCGGCGCACAGATCGATAAATTCGCCAATCTCAACACGACCGTCGTCGGTCCTTACGATAAACCAAAGGTCCGGCTGCCTGGTGGCGGCGGCGCGCCGGAAATCGCCACGTCATGCGGTGAGATTTTTATTATCATGGCGCAGGGCAAACGTAGTTTCGTCGACAAGCTCGATTTTGTGACGTCGATCGGTCACGTTTCCGGTGGTGACAGCCGGGCGAAGCTCGGTGTGAAGACGAAAGGCCCGACAAAACTCATTACTGACCTGGCCCTGTTTGAGCCTGATCCCGAGACGAAGGAAATGACGGTCGTTTCCATTCATCCCGGCGTCACGCGCGAGCAGATTCAGGAAAATGCCGGCTGGCAGGTGAAGTTTGCCGCGAAGGTCAGCGAAACAGCACCGCCGACACAACGTGAACTTGAAGTGCTGCGCGAACTTCATGCGCGCACAAACCGCGCGCATGCGGAGGCCGCGTGATGGCCGAGCGTGAGGTTTTTCTTTGCGACGCCGTGCGCACGCCGATTGGGCGCTACGGCGGCGCGCTTGCGAAGGTGCGAGCCGACGATCTCGCCGCGGTGCCGATCAAAGCGCTGATCGCGCGCAATCCAAAGATCGACTGGGAAAAGATCGACGAAGTTTATTATGGCTGCGCAAACCAGGCTGGCGAAGACAACCGCAATGTCGCGCGCATGGCGTTGCTGCTCGCTGGGCTTCCGAGCAGCGTGCCGGGCGTGACTTTGAACAGGCTCTGCGCGTCTGGCTTGGAAGCGGTGGGCACCGCCGCGCGCGCAATCCGCGCCGGCGAGATGGAATTAGCCATTGCCGGCGGCGTTGAATCGATGACGCGCGCGCCCTTTGTGCAGGGCAAAGCCCAGGAGGCTTTCTCCCGCGCGGCCGAGATATATGACACGACCATCGGCTGGCGCTTCGTCAATCCGCTGATGAAGCAGCAATACGGCGTCGATTCGATGCCGGAAACTGGTGAGAACGTTGCAGAGGACTTCCAGGTTACCCGTGCCGACCAGGATGCATTCGCCGTCCGCTCGCAACAGCGCGCCGGAAAGGCAATTGTTTCGGGCTATTTCGCCAAGGAAATCGTCCCCGTCGAAGTGCCGGGCGGCAAAGCTGGACCGGTCAAGGTCGACAAGGACGAGCACCCCCGCCCCGACACCACGCTTGAGCAGCTGGCAAAGCTCAAAACACCATTCCGCAACCCTGGCACCGTGACCGCAGGCAACGCCTCGGGCGTCAATGACGGCGCCGCTGCCATTATTATTGCATCGGAAGCTGCCGTGAAGGTGCACGGGTTAAAGCCGCGCGCCCGCATTCTCGGTATGGCTTCGGCGGCAGTGCCTCCGCGGATCATGGGTATTGGACCGGTGCCCGCGACGCAAAAACTGATGGCTCGCCTTCAACACAAAATTGGAAGTTATGATTTGATCGAAATCAATGAAGCCTTCGCCTCGCAGTCGCTAGCGTGCTTGCGGCAGCTGGGGCTTGCCGACGATGCCGAACACGTCAATCCGCATGGAGGCGCGATCGCGCTCGGTCATCCGCTTGGCATGTCGGGCGCGCGCCTGGCGCTCACGGCGGCGCACGGCCTGGAGGAGAGAGGCGGCAAGCTCGGTCTTGCCACGATGTGTGTGGGCGTGGGCCAGGGCGTATCGCTTGCGATCGAACGAATAAGCTGAAAGTGCTGATATAAGGACACGAGAATGACGCTGGTTTTCCCGAAAGAGAGCTTGAGTGCCTTTCCCAAGCATCTCACGCCTGGCTATCGAAGCACGGTCAAACGCTCGCCGTCGAAGCCGCTGATCGTTGTTCCGCACACATTGTCCGAGCTGTCGGGGCCGGTCTACGGCCACGACGCCGTGCAGGATGGCGATGCCGATCTCACCAAGCAGCACAAAGGCGAGCCACTGGGCGAACGCATCATTGTGCACGGCCATGTGTTCGATGAAGACAAACGTCCGGTCCCGGATACGCTGGTGGAAATCTGGCAAGCGAACGCTTGCGGCCGCTACGTTCACAATGTCGACCAGCATCCGGCGCCGCTCGACCCGAATTTCACCGGCGCGGGGCGTACTGTCACCGACAAGAAAGGCTATTATCGCTTTATCACGGTAAAGCCTGGCGCCTACCCTTGGGGCAACCATCACAACGCATGGCGGCCGAACCACATCCACTTCTCGGTGTTCGGCCACTCATTCCTGTCGCGCCTGGTGACGCAGATGTATTTCCCGGGGGACTGCCTCTTTCCGTTCGACCCGATCTTTAATTCGGTGACGGACGAGAAGGCGCGCCAACGCATGGTCTCGCAGTTCGATTTGGAAAATACCATTCCCGATTGGGCGCTGTGCTTCCGCTTCGATATCGTGCTGCGCGGACGCGAACAGACCCCGCAAGATACGGACAAGCACTAACGTACAATCCCGAAAAGCGGACTCCGGTCTTCGGGCAAGGTCGTGCGCAAAGGAAAAAACTGATGTCGGACATCACTCCCTCACAAACCGTCGGCCCGTTCTTCGCCTACGGTCTGGCGCCGCACAGCCGCTGTGAGTGGCGGCCCGAACAGGGCAAGGACGTTTACGACTGGAAGGAAACTGCTGGGGCCAATCTGGTGACGCCGGATGCTTCAGGCACCAAGATTCGTATCGAAGGCCAAGTGCTTGATGGGGACGGCATGCCGATCAATGACGCCATGATCGAGATTTGGCAGGCCGATCCGCAGGGCCGCTATGCCCATGCGAGCGACACGCGACCGCGGCCAAACGCAAAATTCATGGGCTTTGGCCGTTCGGCGACCGACAAGAGTGGTGTCTATAGTTTCGACACGGTCAAGCCTGGGTCAGTTCCGGGCCCGAATGGCAAACCGCAGGCACCGCACATCGTGTTCTGCATCTTTTCGCGCGGCATGTTGCGGCAGATCTATACCCGCCTCTATTTCGCGGACGAGACGACAAACAGCAGCGATCCCATCCTGACGCTGGTACCTGCTGATCGGCGGGGGACTCTCGTTGCCCACAAGGAGATGCGGGGCGAGCTACCGGTCTATCGGTTCGACATCCGCGTCCAGGGCGAAAACGAAACGGTTTTCTTCGATATCTGACCGAGCGGGCCTGCTCGCTGGCCTTTAGACCGAGATTTTCCGCGGCAATGCCAGAGCGATCCTGCCCGCGACCGCCCAACAAGACGACTTATACTGTGGGCTATATCCCATAATCTGGAGGCACCGGCGCTAACCGGGCTGTTTTCTCCCGGATTCACTCTATATATGAGCTAATTACATGGTGGGCACATTGCCCACCCACTTTGCCCACCTTTCCCAACATGGTTTTGTTGTTGACGGGAGCGGGTGGAGTTTGGTTCGCTTTGGACCAACGGCCATCGAGAGCCGCTCAGGAAACGCCGCGATGAACGAACAAATCCTCCAGGAGATCACCGAATTTTGCCGTGCGCGCGGGCTTGCCGAGTCGACCTTCGGCCGCCGCGCCGTGAACGACGGCAAACTTGCGAACCGCCTGCGCAATGGCGGCCGCATCACAACAGACACACTCGAGCGCATCCGCGCATTCATGGCGCGCAATTCCGATGGCGCGCCGGCGCGACGCCGGGTGCTGTTTGAGCCAACTCCGCCCGGCGTCCTGCCTGTCGTGAAGCCGGCTGCACCGCCTGTCGCATCTGGCCTTGCCACTGACGATCCGCAGCGCAATTTCCGTTTCTTCGACAATCGCCAGAAATATTTGCTGTTCGTAAATACCTGTTCGGAGAAATGGGAGATCGCATCGCGAGTCAATCTCGAGCTCGCCAATATCCACCCGCGCCCGCCTGCGGTGCGCGTGTTCGATGCGGGCGTCGGCGATGGGACGGTGCTCGCACGCGTGATGCGCTCGATGCACGACCGCTTTCCGACCACTCCGTTCTATATCGTCGGCAAGGAGATCAGCCTCGAAGATATCCGCCTTACACTTCACAAAATGGCGGACCGTTTCGTCGAACATCCTGCCAGCGTGCTGGTTCTGACCAACCTCGCTTACGCCGAAGCGCCTTGGCTGGCCGTGAAGTCGCTAAGCGCCGCCACCAGCCTCGTCTGGAAAGAGCTGGCGATGGAAGGCGGAACTGCGCACAGCTTCGAAGAGCAGATCACGGCTCTCGAACCATTCCTCGCTGAAAACTGGAAAGCGCGGGTGAGCGCGAAAAGCGGCAACCCGATTTATGAGCGCCCGGTCATCCTCGTGATCTACCGCAACGACCATCGTTTCCTGCTGGACCAGATTGTGCCCAAGCCGGGCGGTACCGTTGCCGACTATGATCTCGTGATTGCTTCGCAGCCCTATCGTGCGCGCGCATCACTCGAGTTCAAGGCCAAGCGCGTGTTGGCGCCGCTTGCGCGCGCGCTCGGGCCCGGTGGCCGCATGATTGCGATCCATTCCTATGGACACGACCCCGGCATGGAGGTCATCGAAAAGGTCTGGCCGAACGATAACCCGTTTGTGCATAGCCGCCACGATCTGCTCAAGGAAGTGAAGCACGACCTGGGTACGGCCGGTCGCGATCTTAATTTCAATGCTTACGCCGATCAACGCTCGCTGTTTCGCTATGACATGCACACTCTGCCGTCGGAAATATCGTCGTCGATCGGCACCTCGACTTTGCTCGCCGCATGGAATGCGGCGATCTATGTCGCTCAGGTGGAAGATGACCGTTTGTCGGACGTGAACAGTGATCGCCGTTATATTGAGGCAACGCGCGAGGTCCTGCAGAAGCACGGCGGCTTGTGGTTCTACGATAAATCCTTCGTGATCTCGCGCCGGCGCGAGTAAACGAATGTCCGCCGCAGCTCCCGCGCCTGAGGCTGCCACCTTCGCGCGGCGCTTTTCACTCGAAGCCACGCGCCCGAACGCGCGCGAGATTGCGGCTTTAGCGGATACTATTCCGCCCAGCACGCCGCTTTATTTAACGGCGGTACCCACGCAAGATTCACGTGAACTCATTGCGGCCGCTGCTACTGCACGCAAGGCTGGCATAGAACCCGTAGCCCATATTGCCGCGCGGCGCCTTGCCAGCGCCGATGCTCTGAAGGAGTTGCTTGCCGGACTTCGTGGCGAAGCGGATATGCGCCGGCTGCTTTTAATTGGCGGAGATATCGACACGGCGGGCGCATTCGCCGACGCCCTGGCGGTCATCCAGAAGGGCCGCCTGCGTGAGGCGGGCATCGAAGAGATCGGCATCGGCGCATACCCTGAGGGTCATCCGCGCATCCCCGCTGGCCGTCTGGAGGCCGCGCTCGACGAGAAGATTGCGGCAGCAACCGCACTTGGCTTACGCGTTCATATCATCAGCCAGTTTTCGTTTTCGCCGGAACGCATTTTGACCTGGCTCAAGCAATTACGAGCCTGCGGCATAGGCAAGCCAGTGAAGATCGGCATGGCGGGACCGACCAGCGTTCCGGCGCTGCTTCGGTACGCGAAGCGTTGTGGTGTCGCGGCTTCGCTGCGCGGCTTGGTATCGGGCGCCGTGAGCGGTCTGGTCGGCCACGTTGGCCCCGGCCGCATCATCGAAACGCTTTCGGCGGCGGGCGACCTTGGCGACGTTGCCCCGCATTATTTTTCCTTTGGCGGAACGCTTGAAACTGCACACTACGCATGCGAAGCCGCCGTAGGACGCCACGGCGCCGGCCGTGCTATGGCTCGAAGTAACTAAGACCTGCTGACCAGAGCGGGCTTTTCGAGGAGGAACGATATGCAAAGGACCAAACCACCATTTCGCGCCGATCACGTCGGCAGCATCCTGCGCACTGCGCCGGTCAAAGATGCACGCGCCAAGCGTGAGAAAGGCGAAATCAGCGCAGCTCAGCTCAAGGAGGTTGAGGACCGCGAGATCGAAAAAATCCTCAGGAAGCAGGAGGAGATCGGACTAAAATTTGCCACCGATGGTGAATTCCGTCGATCCTGGTGGCATTTCGATTTCTTCGGAATGCTCGATGGTGTCGAGATTTACGAACTAGATCACGGTATCCAGTTTCAGGGTGTGCAAACCAAGCCGCTCAGCATCAAGGTCACCGGCAAGATTGGCTTCTCCAATCACCCGATGCTGGAACACTTCAAATTCTTGAAAGCGCACACCAAGGTTATGCCGAAGATGACAATCCCGGCGCCGAGCGTGATGCATTTCAGGCTTGAGCCTGGCGCGGTGGCAAAGTCCGTTTATGCCGACCGCGATGCAATCTTCGACGACCTCGCCATCGCCTATCAAAATGCAATTAAGGCCTTTTACGCCGCCGGCTGCCGCTATCTGCAGTTCGACGATACCGCCTGGGCCTATCTCTGCTCGAAGGAGGAGCTGAAGAAGGCAAAGGACCGCGGCCTCGACGTCGATCATCTGCAAGAGACGTATACGAAGTGCATCAACAAGGCGCTGGAAGCAAAACCCGCCGACATGACCGTCACCACCCATGTTTGCCGCGGCAACTTCCGCTCGACCTTTATCTCATCGGGCGGCTACGAGCCGGTCGCGGAGAGCTTGCTCAGCAAGTGTAACTACGACGGCTACTTCCTTGAGTACGACACCGATCGCGCCGGTGGCTTCGAGCCGCTACGGTTTTTGCCCAAAGGTAACAAGATCGTCGTGCTCGGCCTTGTGACATCGAAGTCCGGTCGGCTGGAACCGCGCGCCGATATCAAGAAGCGCATCGAGGAGGCGACAAAATATGTCGCGCTCGATCAGCTTTGTTTGTCGCCGCAATGTGGTTTCGCCTCGACCGAGGAAGGCAACGTGCTCGCTGAAGAAGAGCAATGGGCCAAGCTGCGTATGATTGTGGAGCTAGCGGACGAGGTGTGGGGTAAATGAGCGCCCGTACAGCGCCGCCTTTCCGCGCCGATCACGTCGGCAGTCTTCTGCGTCCGGCGCCATTGAAGGAAGCCCGAACAAAACGTGCCAAAGGTGAAATTGATGCTGCGGCGTTGAACGCGGTCGAAGACCGCGAGATTGAGAAAATCGTCAAGAAGCAAGAAGAGGTCGGGCTGAAGCTCGCCACCGACGGCGAATTCCGTCGGTCCTGGTGGCACTTCGACTTCTTCCGCGGCCTCAAAGGTGTCGAGCCGATTTCGACCGCGACCGGCATTCAGTTTCACGGCGTTGAGACAAAGCACGAAGGTATCAAGATTGCCGGCAAGGTCGACTTTGCGGGGCATCCGCAGATCGAGCACTTTAAATTTTTGAAGGCGCATTGCCGGGTGACGCCGAAAATGTGCATCCCGGCGCCGAGCACTTTTCATTTTCGGCAAGGACGGGCGCTGGTGAGCAAAGAGGTTTATCCCGACCTTGATGTTTTTTTCGACGATGTTGCCGCCACGTGGCACAAGGCGATCCATGCCTTCTACGACGCCGGCTGCCGTTATCTGCAGCTCGACGACACTGCATGGGCCATGATGTGCGATCCGAAGGAGCGCGAGCAATCGAAGGCGCGGGGTGACAATCCCGACAAATTGCCGGCAATCTATGCCCGCGTGACGAATGCTGCACTGGAGGGCAAGCCGGCCGACATGGCGATTACGATGCACTCGTGCCGCGGCAATTTCCGCTCGACCTGGATCGCGCAGGGTGGCTACGAATTCGTCGCGGAGCATTTGCTCGGCAAAACCAATCTCGATGGCTATTTTCTGGAATACGACAGCGATCGCGCCGGCGGTTTCGAGCCATTGCGTCACTTTCCAAAGGGAAAGAAACAGCTTGTGCTTGGTCTCGTGACATCGAAATCCGGCCGGCTAGAGCCGAAGGACGACATCAAGCGCCGTATCGATGAAGCCAGCAAATATGTTGCGCTCGATCAGCTTTGTTTGTCGCCGCAATGCGGTTTTGCGTCGACTGAGGAAGGCAACGTTCTGGCTGAAGAAGAGCAATGGGCGAAGCTGCGAATGATCGTCGAGCTGGCAGACGAGGTTTGGGGCAAGGCCTGAGCCTAATGAGTTTGCGCAAAAGACCGCCATTTCGTGCCGATCACGTCGGCAGCCTCTTGCGCACAGCGCCCATGAAAGAAGCGCGGGCGAAGCGCGAGAAAGGCGAAATTTCCGTCGAAGCTCTCACAGCCACCGAAGATCGCGAAATCTCTGCGATTATCAAGCGACAAGAAGACATCGGGCTCCAGGCCGTTACCGATGGCGAATTTCGTCGCGCGTTCTGGAACTACGATTTTCTCGGCGCGCTGCCCGGAGTCGAAGCCTATCTGGGTGAGCGCAAAATCAAGTTTGAAGGCGTCAATCCGAAGCCGATGATGCTGCGCGTGACGGGCAGGCTCGGCAGCTTCACCAGGCATCCAATGCTAGAGCATTTCGAGTTTGTAAGAGCGCACGCACGTGCGACACCGAAAATGACAATTCCGTCGCCGTCATCAGTTCACTTTCGTTATGGGCGCGACGCCGTGCCGGAATCGATCTATCCCGATATGGCCGAATTCTATCGGGATCTTGGCCAAACCTACCGCGAGGCGGTCCGCGCATTCGCGGATGCTGGCTGCCGTTATCTTCAGCTCGACGAGGTCAATTTTACCTATCTCTGCGATCCAAAATTGCGCGCGCAAGTCGCGAACCGTGGCGACGACCCCGAAAAGCTGCCAGAAATCTATGCCGGCATGATCAATGCTGCGGTCTCCGATATCCCGTCAGATATGACCATCGCCATGCATTTGTGCCGCGGCAATTTCCAATCGACTTTTGTGGCATCGGGCGGCTACGAGCCAGTTGCGGAGATCCTGTTCAATACGATCAACGTCCATGGATATTTCATGGAATACGACAGCGACCGTGCGGGAGGGTTCGAACCGCTGCGTTTCGTGCCGAAAGGCAAAACGGTCGTCCTCGGCCTTGTGACAACGAAATCAGGCCGTCTGGAATCGAAGGACGACATCAAGCGTCGTATTGATCAGGCCGCCAAGTTCGTACCCCTCGATCAACTTTGCTTGTCGCCGCAATGTGGATTTGCCTCGACCGAAGAAGGCAATATTCTTGCCGAAAATGAGCAGTGGGCGAAACTCGGAATGATCGTAGAATTGGCGCGAGAAGTCTGGGGATAGCAGGCGAACCGTTGGGGAGGTAACGCAACAATGTCTCAACGAAAAACTCCGCCATTCCGGGCCGATCATGTCGGCAGCCTGTTGCGGCCTGCGGCCTTGAAAAAAGCGCGCGAGCAGCGCGCCAAGGGCGAGATCACACCGGCGCAGCTAAAAGACGTCGAGGATCGCGAGATCGAACGCGTCATCAAGAAGCAGGAAGATGTCGGCCTCCATTCGATCACCGATGGCGAATTCCGCCGTTCCTGGTGGCATCTCGATTTTCTCTGGGGCCTCGATGGCATCGAGAAGCACGTGATGGATACCGGCATCGCTTTCGCGGCAGTGACGACGCGCAATGAAGGTCTCAAAGTGACCGGTAAAGTCGGCTTTTCCGGCCATCCAATGATCGAACATTTCAAATTCGTTGCTTCCCACACCAAGCGCACGCCAAAGATTACAATTCCTTCGCCGTCCGCGGCCTATGGGCGTCCGCTCCTGACGCCGATCGATCGCAAAGTTTATCCGAAGCTTGATGCGTTCTTCGCGGATCTCGGGCAGGCCTACAAAAAAGCCGTGCGCGCATTTGCCGATGCCGGCTGCCGCTATTTGCAGCTCGACGAAGTTTTTATCGCCATGCTGTGTGATCCAAAATATCGCCAGGCGATGAAAGATCGCGGTGACGATCCGGAGCAACTTGGCGAGCTCTACGGCGACTTGATCAATATCGCGATGTCCGACATTCCACCCGACATGACCATCACCATGCACATGTGCCGCGGCAACTATAAGTCAACCTACATGGGTGCAGGTGGGTATGAGGCCGTGCAGGAAATCCTGTTCAACAAGATCAAGGTGCACGGCTTCTTCATGGAATATGACAGCGACCGTGCCGGCGGCTTCGAGCCCCTGCGGATGCTGCCAAAAGACAGAAGTGTGGTGGTCGGTTTGGTCACGACGAAAAGTGGACGGCTTGAGACCAAGGAGGAGATCAGGCGGCGCATCGACGACGCGGCCAAGTATGTTTCACTGGATCAGTTGTGCATGTCGCCACAATGCGGGTTCGCTTCGACCGAGGAAGGCAATGTGCTGGCCGAAGACGAGCAATGGGCGAAACTGCGCATGATCGTGGAGCTTGGCGACGAGGTTTGGGGCCGCTAATGGCGGGTATTGTCGCGGGAAAAACTGCGATCGTCACAGGTGCGGGGCGCGGTATTGGGCGTGGCATCGCGATGCTGCTCGCGCAAGAAGGCGCGCGTGTCGTCGTCTGCGACATCGGCGCCAGCCTGCAAGGCGAAGGCAGCGACGCGGGTCCTGCGCAGGACACCGTGATGGCCATAAAAAAAGCCGGCGGGCAAGCGATCGCCTCGACACTTTCGATCACCGAACCGAAAAACGCGGAAGCTATTATCAAATCGGCGATCGATGCCTTTGGTAGCGTCGACATCCTGGTCAACAATGCCGGTATCTTGCGCGACGTGATCTTCCACAAAATGAGCTGGTCGGACTGGTCCGACGTTATCGCCGTGCATCTCAACGGCGCATTCAATATGAGCCGCGCCGTCGCGCCGCTGTTCCGTGAACAAGGTTCGGGTGCCTATGTGCATATGACGTCGACATCCGGCCTCGTCGGCAATTTCGGGCAGGCCAATTACATGGCGGCCAAGCTCGGCGTCATGGGTCTGTCGCGTGGGATTGCGCTCGACATGGCGCGATTCAATGTGCGCTCCAACTGCATCGCACCATTCGCCTTCACGCGTATGATTAAATCGATCCCAACGCAATCCGAGCAGGACAAGCGAAGGCTCGAAGCATTTCAGCGCATGACGCCGGAAAAGATCGCACCGCTTGCTGTCTATCTATGTTCGGACGAGGCCGTAGGTATTACCGGCCAAATCCTTTCGGTCCGCAATAATGAAGTCTTCCTGTTCAACCAGCCTCGGCCAATCAAGACGATCCACCGGGCCGAAGGATGGACACCGCGAGATCTCGCGGCAGCGCTCAAGCCCGCATTCGGGCCCGCATTGACGCCGTTGGAGCGGTCGGAAGACGTGTTCAACTGGGACCCGATCTAGGCGCACTTGTCACATGCCGCGCCCGTCTGCATAGATTGGGCCCATGAAAAAGCGTGGCGCTGAGCATGACGAATTTGCCGACGTCCGCGCCGGCGTGCGCGCCCTGTGCGCCAAGTTTCCGGGCGAATACTGGCGCGCACTGGATCGCGAGCGCGCCTATCCCACCGAGTTTGTCGCAGCGCTGACGGAGGCCGGCTACCTCGCAGCGCTGATCCCCGAAGAATACGGCGGTAGCGGGCTCAGTCTTGGGGCGGCCGCCGCAATCTTGGAAGAAGTCCATGCCTCAGGCGGAAATGGCGCTGCCTGCCACGCGCAGATGTACACCATGGGCACCATCTTGCGGCACGGGAGCGTCGCTCAGAAAGAACGGTACTTGCCGCTGATCGCGAGTGGCGAACTGCGTTTGCAGGCGTTTGGCGTGACCGAACCGACCTCGGGAACCGATACGCTTTCGCTGCGTACGACCGCGCGGCGCGAAGGCAACGATCATTACGTCATCAATGGCCAGAAAATCTGGACATCGCGTGCGGAACATTCCGACTTGATGCTTTTGCTCGCGCGCACGATGCCGAAGGAACAGACGAAAAAGCGCACCGACGGGCTGTCGGTGTTCCTCGTGGATATGCGGCTCGCGCAAGGCTCCAATATTTCCATCAATCCGATCCGCACAATGATGAACCACGCCACCACGCAGATTTTTTTCGACGACCTGCGCGTTCCGTCAGAGAATTTGATCGGCGAGGAGGGGCAAGGTTTTCGATACATCCTTGCGGGCATGAATGCTGAGCGTATCTTGATCGCGGCCGAGTGTATCGGCGATGCCAAATGGTTCATCAACAAGGCGACGCAGTACGCCAAGGACCGCGAGCTGTTCGGCCGGCCGATTGGGCAGAATCAGGGCGTGCAATTCCCGATCGCGCGCGCCTATGCACAGATGCGCGCGGCCGAACTGATGGTGTATGAGG
This sequence comes from uncultured Alphaproteobacteria bacterium, assembly GCA_963722125.1. Classification (GTDB taxonomy): domain Bacteria; phylum Pseudomonadota; class Alphaproteobacteria; order Rhizobiales; family Xanthobacteraceae; genus Pseudolabrys. The sequence goes on from CAVRJW010000006.1 coordinate 484,683, forward strand.
CCGCCCGCAAATATGATGCAGGCGAGGACATCGGCGCGGAAGCCAACATGGCTAAGCTGTTGGCGGCGGACGCATCCTGGGCTGCCGCCGATATGTGCGTTCAGACGCATGGCGGGTTTGGGTTTGCCGAGGAATATGACGTCGAACGCAAATTCCGCGAGACGCGGCTTTACCAGGTGGCGCCGATCTCGACCAACATGATCCTCTCTTATCTAGCGGAGCATGTGCTCGGCTTGCCGCGGTCGTATTGAGATGGCGCTGCCGCTTGCAGGCTTATTGGTCGTCTCGGTCGAACAAGCGGTGGCGGCGCCGCAATGCACCTGCCGGCTCGCCGATGCCGGCGCACGCGTCATCAAGGTCGAGCGTCCGGAAGGCGATTTCGCCCGCGAATACGATCACGTCGTTCACGGTGAAAGCGCCAATTTTGTTTGGCTCAATCGCGGCAAGCAATCGGTTGTGCTCGACCTCGGCAAAACCGAAGACAAGGCGCTGCTGGAAGCGATGCTCGCGAAAGCCGACGTATTTGTTCAAAACCTCAAGCCGGGGGCGCTCGCCAAGCTCGGCTTTGCTATGGCGCGCCTGCGCAAGGATTACCCGCGGCTGATCTGCTGCTCGATTTCCGGCTATGGCGAGAGTGGGCCCTATGCGCAACGCAAAGCCTACGACCTCCTGATTCAGGCTGAATCCGGGGTGTCTTCGGTCACGGGGGGTCCCGAAGGGCCCGCACGCGTTGGCGTATCGATCGTTGATGTTGCTGCGGGCTTGAATGCCTATGAAGCCATTCTCGAAGCACTGATTGCGCGTTCCAAGACGAATGAAGGCGCAGAGATTTCCGTCTCCATGTTTGACGCCATGGCAGAGTGGATGACGGTACCGTTGCTCCACGGCGAAGGAGGCACGCCGTTCAAGCGCATCGGTCTGGCGCACGCGGCGATTGCGCCCTACGGCGTGTTCGAGAGCCGTGACGGCGCCGACATCCTGATCTCCATTCAGAATGACCGGGAATGGCGCGTCCTGGCGGAAAAGGTGTTGGGCGACGCGGCGCTGGCTTCTGATCCGAGATTCGCGACCAATCCCAAGCGTGTCGAAAACCGGAGCGAAACGGATGCCAAGGTCGCCGCCGATTTCGCTCGGTACGATGTTGAAGCGCTGATGAAAAAACTGGAAAGCGCCGACATTGCCTTTGCGCGAGTCAATGACTGGGAGCTTTTGTCGAAGCACGCGCACTTGCGGCGGATTACGGTCGGCGCGCCGAGCGGTCCCGTAACAATGCCGGCGCCCGCACCGACGCGAATAGGGCAACAGCGGAGCTATGGTCCCATTCCCGCGCTTGGCGAACACACGGAGCGGCTTCGCAAGGAATTTTCGAAATAGCGATCAATCCATCGCCGCGTGTTCGACTTTCGCGTCAGGCGTTCGCCGTACGGTGCCGATGATTAGCACCAGGGGAATGACCGCTAACGTCAGGATCATCAGTAGCTTGAAGTCGTTGAGATAGGCGAGCATTGATGCTTGCTGCGTGACGATCGCATCGAGCAAGGCGCGGCCGACATCTGTGTGGACGTCCAGATTTCCCGCCACGTCCGGCATCTGCAAAGCATTGTTGAATGGCGTCACTTGCTCCGTTATCCGGGCATGCATTTCCGTCGTCTTGCTGGTCAAAATGGCGATCACCATGGAAATGCCGATTGACGAACCGATATTGCGCATAAGCGTGGTGATCGCCGTCGCTCCCGTGCGCAAGTGAGTGGGCAAAGTGGCAAATGCGACTGTCGAGATCGGCACGAACAACAAGCCCAAACCAACGCCCTGCACGATGCTGGTCACAACAATTGTCGTCTTCGTCACGTCGAGTGAGAAGCCGGTCATGTAATAGAGTGTGCCGCCGGCAAGCAGCAGGCCGCACAAGATCAGATAGCGCGGCTGTACCATACGCATCAGCCGCGGCGCTGCCATCATAGTGATGAGCGTTCCCACGCCGCGAGAGCCGAGCAGAAAACCTGCGGTCTGGATGGGATACCCGAGAAGGTTTTGCATGAATGGCGTAACCAGCGCCATGGTGCCGAACAAGACGACACCGATCACCACCATGAAGATGCAGCCGCTGACAAAGTTGCGGTCCTTGAACATCTCAAACCGCACGAATGGCTCTTTTGCGGTCAAAGAATGCGCGAAGAAATAATAGAAACCCGTCGCCGAGACGATGGCTTCTATCCAGATTTCATTGGAGTCGAACCAGCCGACCTGTTCACCGCGATCGAGCATCAATTGCAGCGAGCCAATGCCGATCGCGAGGGCAATAAATCCAAACCAGTCGAAGCGCAGGTGCTCTTGGCGCTTGGTTTCCTCCATGAAAAACAACATGCCGATCACGGTGATGACACCGATCGGCAGGTTGATGAGGAACACCCAGTGCCAGGAGTAATTATCGGTGAGCCAGGCGCCCAATGTCGGGCCCATGATCGGTCCCAGCATCACGCCGACGCCCCAGATCGCCATGGCTTGCCCGCGTTCCTCGGCCGAATACACGTCGAGCAGCACAGATTGTGACAACGGCACAAGCGCCGCGCCGGCCATGCCCTGCAGCAGCCGGAACAGCACCATTTGCTCGATATTCTGGGCCAAGGCACACAGAAACGACGCAACAGTGAAGCCCGCGACGCAGATAACAAACAATATCTTGCGGCCGAAACGATCCGACAGCCAGCCGATGGGCGCGGTCATGATGGCGGCGGCGACGATGTAGGAAGTCAGTACCCAGTTGATCTGATCGAGCGACGCCGACAGCGAGCCTTGCATATAGGGCAAGGCAACATTCGCGATCGTCGTGTCGAGCGCCTGCATGATCGTCGCGGTCATGGTGCAGACCGTGATCAATATGCGCCGCAACTTCGGATCCATCGATGCGAAGTGCGCAGTCATTTTGATTCTTTTGCCTGCGCTGACATGAACGGCAGGCGGCTATGGCCGGTGTCGATTTCGACATTCACACTCATTCCGGAACGCAAAAGCCGCGTGTCTTCGCTTTTGTCGAAGGCAATTCGAACCGGAACGCGCTGAACAACCTTCACCCAATTCCCGGTCGCATTCTGCGGCGGCAGGATCGAGAATTGCGCGCCCGTGCCGGGACTCACGGCCATGACAGTGCCGGTGAACGTATGGTCGGGAAAACTGTCAATATCGAGCGTCACCTTTTGCCCGACACGCAGATAGGTAATGTCGGTTTCTTTCGGATTGGCGTCGACCCACGGCGCCTGGTCGTCAATAACGCTCAGCACTGGCGTCCCAGCGGCGACGAAACGACCGAGCTGGATATTGTCTACCTGCGTCGCGGTGCCGGACATCGGTGCCCGCACGATCGTATGGTCGAAGTCGCGTTGCGCGCTGTCGAGCGCAGCTTTTGCCTGTGCATATTCCGGGAATTTTTCGAGCGGCAGATTGGGGTCGCCGAGCAACTGATTGAGCGTCGTGTCGTGTTGCTGCACGGCGAATTCCGCCTGTAATTGTGCGGTGACCACAGCTGCGATGGCCGTGTCGAGATCGGCCTGTGAACCAGCTTGCGTGCTCACAAGTTTGGTTTTGCGGTCGACGTCGCGCTGCTTGAGGTCAACGTTTTTCTGGGCAAGATCGGCGAGGATTACCAGCGATTTGAGATTAGTCTTGAGTTTGTCGAAATCGCTGTGCGCGGTATCGAGCTTGGCCTTCGCCTGTTGCAAAGCAAGTTCATAGGGCACGCGATCGAGCGAGAACAGTTCGTCGCCCGGCTTCACGTGTTGGCCTTCAACGATCGCGACATGGGTGATCTTGCCCGAGATGTCCGGAGTGATCAGCACCTTTTGTGCACCGACGTAAGCATTGTCGGTCGAGATATAGCGTCCGCCGGAAAGATAGATGGCAAGCCCGATCACGACCGCGAGTGCCGGCAGGCCCGCGAGCAGGATCATGCGCAGGCGCTTGCGGCCGATCCGCGCGAACAGCCCCGCCGCTTTCTGTGAGGTGGTGGTTTTCGCTTCCGGCGAGGTCTTGGCTTCAGGTGCCGGTACGATCTTCAAGGCTTTTTCACTCATGACTTATCCAGCGACTGCTTGTTGTTGGTTCGCGTTGCGGGCGATGGCCGCGCGCAGGTTATCCTTCACCGCGCCGAGTTCCTTGAGGGTGCGTTCGATCGACGTTGTCGAAAGCCCGTCAAGAACGATCTCCATCATGTCGGCGCCGAGATCCGACAGCCGGTCGAGCAGCGGCTTTGCTGCAGGCTTTAGGTACAACCGGTTGGCTCGCCGGTCGTTCGGGTCTGCGCGGCGCTCGATGAGACCATTGTCCGACAGCCGATCGAGCAAGCGCGTCAGCGTGATCGGCTGCAGATCAAGCATGTCGGCGAGTTCCGTCTGCTTGAGACCCTCATTGCGATCGATCCGGACGAGCACCGCCCATTGCGCTCGGGAAATGCCGAACTGGCGGGCTTGCTGGTCGGCGTAAGTTTTCAGCAGGCGCGCTACGTCCATGATTGTAAAGGCAAATTCGCGTTTAATGGGTTGCTGAGGCATGGCCCGGCTCTCGGTTGAATGCGCTAATAATAAGCAAGCTTATAATAAGCACAACCTGCCATTTCGTCACAGCTGGCCTGCGCACAGCGCGCGGATGACGAGGGCTTTTGCGTCGGGCAAAGTCTCGGCCCCGCATCGCGTGAAGGAACCAGCACATGGACATCGGCTTCATCGGACTCGGCAATATGGGGCAGCCGATGGCGCGCCGGCTCATCGAAGCCGGGCACAAGCTCATCGTCTACGACACCCGGAGCGATGCAGTCGCAACTCTCGTTGCGCTCGGCGCGCAAGTTGCGTCGTCGCCGGCCGACGTTGCCGATCGGGTTGAAACGGTGATGGCGAGTTTGCCGTCGCTGCAGATCTCCGAAAAGGTCGCGCTCGGCGAGGGCGGTGTTATTCACGGCAAGCGCATCAAGCGCTTCATCGACCTGTCCACGACCGGTTCGCGTGTTGCGACAAAGATCGCAGCGGCGTTGGCAAAGAAGAACATCGTGCAGATCAACTCGCCGGTGAGCGGCGGCGTCGGCGGCGCCAATAAGGGCACGCTCGCGGTGATGGTCTCAGGGCCGAAGGCCGAGATCGATCTGGTGAAGGACGCGCTTGCGGTGTTCGGCAAAGTCTTCGTCATCGGCGAAAAGGCGGGCATGGCGCAGACCATGAAGCTCGCCAATAATTTCCTCTCTGCCACAGCGATGGCGGCGACCTCCGAAGCCGTGGCAATGGGCGTGAAGGCCGGATTAGATCCGGCGGTGATGATTGATGTCATCAATGCCGGTTCCGGCCGCTCAACAGCTTCCGACGGAAAGTTTCCGCAAGCAATTTTGCCGCGCACATTCAACTATGGCTTTGCCACAGCTCTGATGCTCAAAGACGTGCGGCTTTGCGTCGAAGAAGCGAAGGGCCTGGATGTGCCAAACTCCGTCATGAGCGCCGTCCTTGACCAATGGGAAACGACCAACACGGAATACGGCGGCGACAGCGATTTCACAGCTATCGTCAAAATGATCGAGAAGCGAGCCGGCGTTACGGTGGGTAAGAAATCATGAGCGATGACGTCCACGAGGTTTACGCAATTTGTTACGCCAGCCACTCACGCAAGCGTTCGGAAAATTACATTTTCGGCGACCCGCACGACGAGCTGACCTCGATCTCTTATTACGTCTGGGCCATTAAAGGTCCGCATGGCACATTTGTCTGTGATACAGGCTTCGACGAAACCGCCGCCAAGGAACGCGGCCGCACGATCATCCATCCGGTGGGGGAGGGGCTTCAGGCGCTCGGTATTGCGCCGGACAAAGTCGATCACGTTATCGCCACGCATATGCATTGGGATCATGCCGGTAACTACGACCTGTTCCCGAACGCGCGCTATCACATCCAGGATACCGAAATGGCTTACGCCACCGGCCGCTGTATGTGTCACCAGATGCTGCGCATCCCGTTCAGCGAAAGCGACGTACTGGCGATGGTGCGGAAGGTGTTTGCCTATCGAGTCGAATTCCACGACGGCGTTGAGGAGCTCGCGCCCGGCATCACCGTTCACAAGATCGGCGGCCATTCGAAAGGGTTGCAATGCGTCCGCGTGAAAACGAAACGCGGGACCGTCGTTATTGCATCGGATTGCTGCCACCTCTACTCGCATATCGACGAGGGCCGCGTGTTTCCGATCACCTACAGCGTCGGCGATACACTCGAGGGCTATAAGACACTGAAAAAACTTGCGAGCTCGCGCCATCACGTCGTACCGGGACACGATCCCGAGGTTTTGAAAATATATCCGGCTTTGAAGCCTGGATTGGAAAACTGGATCGTGCGGCTGGACGTCGCGCCAAAGGTTTAGGTCCGGCAACTCCACCACTCACCGCTCATTCCCGCGCAAGCGGGAATCCAGTGTTTCTCCTGGGTCCCCGCCTTCGCGGAGACGAACGGATGCGACTTAGACCAGCCCGAGTTCCGCGAAGGCATCCTTGTGGTGCTCTGCGCTTGCAGCCGCAAAGCAGCAAAAAGTCACGCGCCCGATCCCACGCGGACGGGTGGCGACTTCAGCCGCGATAGTCCCGACAGCGATGCGCGCGGCGAGATCGGCCGGAAACCGGTAGATGCCTGTCGATATAGCGGGGTAGGCAATCGACGTCAGCGCGTTGACGGCTGCAAGATCGAGTGCTGTGCGGTAACAGCTTGCCAGTAGCTCCCTTTCGTCATTCTCACCTCCGCCCCACACAGGGCCAACCGCGTGGATCACGTGCCTGGCTTTGAGCCGGTAACCGCGCGTGATCTTGGCCGAGCCAGTGGCGCAACCGCCCAGCGTTTCGCATTCCGCCAGCAATTCCGGCCCCGCCGCGCGATGAATTGCGCCATCCACCCCGCCACCGCCGAGCAGCGTGCGGTTGGCCGCGTTCACGATCGCATCGACATCGAGTGTCGTAATATCGGCGATCACGATGTCCAGGATCGTTCGTCCGATCTCGGCGCTGAGCTCCGTCATACGCCCGATGATATCACTTGTTTTCAACGGCGGGCGCGGCTTCGAAATCGACGCTCGATCGCACACCGATGTCGTCGTAGTGCGCGTCCAGGAAACGGCGGGCGGCGCGCCGGCCGTCATTGCGCAGCAGTTCGAAGAAATCATAGTCGGTCTTGAGCCGGCTGGCTGTATCCAGCGTTTGCGCCGAGCCGGTCAGGGTGACGCGGTGCACGTTGATGCGCCGGTATTTCCCCTCGCCGATCCCGCGTGGCAATTTGCCCTCATCGATCAGCTTGCCGACGAATGTAAGGCCACGCAACTCCGACATGAGTGAGGAATTGAACGTGATCTCGTTTATTCTGGCCAAAATCTCGCCTTGGGTTTTCGGCACCTGCTTGCGTTGCAACGGGTTGATCTGAACCAGCAGCAGGTTTTCGGTCTCCGTAGCGCCAACCAGCGGATAAAGCGCCGGATTGCCTACGTAGCCGCCATCCCAATATGGCTCGCCATCGATCTCGACCGCCCGGAAAAGGTGCGGCAGGCACGCCGAGGCGACGATCATGTCAGCGGTCATTTCCTCGCGCCTGAAGACGTGCAGCTCACCGGTGTGCACGTTGGTGGCGGACACGAACAATTGCAGGTCCTTGCAGGCTCGTACCGCGTCAAAATCGACGAAGCGCCCGACCAGATCTTTCAGCGGATTGATGTTGAGCGGATTGAAATCGTAGGGCGACAGGTAGCGCGTCATCGCCTGCATCCAGAGGCCCATCGGGGTGTCCTCGATCGGCCAGAACGAAAACAGACGGTCGACCGCGCGCCGCTGGAGGTCGGGCAGGTTTCCACCGAGACTCGCTGCCTTCCAGAAATCGGTGAGCCGCTTGCGCGCCTCATCAGGACCGCCACGCGCGAGCCCATCCGCCAGCATAATTGCGTTGACCGCGCCAGCGGACGCGCCGGAAATGCCTTCGATTGTCAGCCGGCCGTCCTCGAGCAGATGGTCGAGCACACCCCAGGTGAAAGCGCCGAGCGCGCCGCCGCCCTGCAGTGCGAGATTGATGCGTTTGCCCGCTTTTGGCGTTTCCGATTTATCACCGCCGAAAGCGCGCGCGAGAAATTCAATCATGGATCTGTATCACTGCGCCACCCAGCCGCCGTCGATCGAATAGGCCGAACCTGTAATGGTCTCTGCTGCGTCACTGCACAGGAAAACGGCGAGCGCACCGATGCTCTCGGGCTTGGTGAACTGATGCATCGGCTGCTTCTCCGAGAGCAGGGCGATTTCTTCCTCGCGCACGCTTTTGCCCGAGGCTTTGGCCCGCGCGTCAATTTGCTGCTGCACGAGCGGCGTCAGCACCCAGCCGGGGCAAATGGCATTGCACGTCACGCCGGCATTTGCGTTTTCCAACGCGACGACTTTCGTGAGACCGATGAGGCCGTGCTTGGCGGAGACATACGCAACTTTTTGCGTGCTGGCGACGAGCCCGTGCGCGGACGCGATATTGATGATGCGGCCCCATTTTCGCTTCTTCATGCCGGGCACAGCGGTACGGATTGTGTGAAACGAAGACGACAGATTGATAGCGATGACCGCGTCCCATTTCTCGATCGGGAAATCTTCGATATTTGCAACGTGTTGAATGCCGGCATTGTTCACCAGCACATCGAGCGCGCCGAATTCTTTTTCGACTGCGCGGACCATATCGGCAATTTCGGCGGGCTTGGTCATGTCGGCGGGCGAAAATCGCGCCTTGACGCCGAAGTCCTTTTCGATCGTTGCGCGGATCTTCTCGATCTCTGCCTTGTCGCCAAAGCCGTTGAGCATGACATTGGCCCCGTCCTGCGCGAGCGCGCGGGCGGTCGCGAGTCCGATGCCCGAGGTTGAGCCGGTAACCACCGCAGTCTTTCCTTTGAGCATTGCAGTCCTCGCAAACGTGGGGGCCGCCGATCAGGGCGACGCTGTTGTCGAATTGCGGGCCGGAACCTGCCCCTATTTTTGTTGCACTGCAATATATATGTTCGTGACTTCGAAATTCGAGTGGTTTGCCGTTAGACTTGAGTCGGAAGGCGGAACATTCCTTTGGCCAAAAAATCACACGCGCACGCGGTTTTTCCCAAGCCCGATCACGACCACGAACGGTGTGCGAGCGACGCAATTGCGCACGCCGAAGTGATCTGCGCCGCGCGCGACGAGCGCCTGACGCCGATGCGCCGTCGTGTACTGGAAGCATTATTGGCAAGTCACCAGCCGCTTGGCGCCTATGAGCTGATTGACCGGCTGGCAGTACGCAATGCGCGGCCGGCGCCGATTACTGTCTACCGCGCACTCGATTTCCTGCGTGAGCAGGGCCTCGTCCATCGCATCGAAAGCCGCAACGCCTTCATCGCTTGCGTGCACAATCACGCGAGCAGCGACCCGGTCGTATTTCTGATTTGCGAGAAATGCGGTGCGGTCGGCGAGGCCGCCTCCGCGGCAGTGGCAGATACCATAAAAAGCGCTTCGCGCGCGGCCGGATTTGTTCCGAAGACCCCGGTTATTGAAATCTCCGGCATCTGCGCGCATTGCAGAGCGGCCTGAGCGAGGTCGTGGACTCATAAGCGCGGCGTACAATACGTCCGCTTTGCTTTGAAAGGCCGCGGCGCGGCGACCTGTCGAGCGGACACTATTATTCTACTTGGTATTAGTGCAGTCGAGTTTCGACCGTAGTGAATTTGTTAGGTAATTCGCGGTCGAACGGGGTCATGCCCGCCGCTGCTGTGACAACGAATGCGCTGGCAATCGCAAAGAAAAACAACAAAAACGGCGATGACTTATCGGTGCCGGGGCGAGGGGTCATCCCGGATGACTAGCATCTGTCAATGAAGGATGGTCTTTGGACTTGTGTCGAGTTTTATTTTTTAAAATTCGAACGATCTTGCGCCTCTGTGAGACGACCGCTGATACCGCGCGAATAATCTATCTATTTGACTTTGGCGGAGCGACGCCATTCAACGACCACGACGGCTTTTTCTGCGTCAAGGACTCGCTGCTGATGGGGTTCAAGCCCGTGGTGCGTGAGCACTTGCTCCGGAGTTTGCGCTGGTACTTCCGGGAATACCGGCCTTCCGCCTGGCAGGCGTACATTTGGTGCGCGTGACAGATAGAAGACATCATATCGATCCAGAAAAAACCCAAACACTTCCGTTCCGCCGATCACGCCTATGCTGCCCTCCGGTACTCCCAGCACCGCCATAGCTTGTTCCAGGCTGGCCCCAGCAGGATTCCAGAAAAGGGTCTTTTTGTGAGAGGGATCTGGCGCGATTGCCGAGATTTTATGAGTTAGAATCAAACGTCGCCGCAAATCAGAATGTCGTTGCTGCTCGTGCGAATGGCGTCCATGCACAACAACATCGACGCCATCAAGACCTCGTTCGAAGAACGCCTGATCAGCTTCGAATTTGAGAGAGTCCGGCATGACACCTGCTGAATTTGCCAGCATGCCGTCCTCTGAGACTATAGCATATCCGTCGATGCGCTTTGGAACTTGCAAGACAGACATTTTGGGACAGTTGGCTCCTTCGTCTACGCACCAATCCGATGTCCGCTGGTGGTCGCGCTATTCGATCACTTCATCTGCGAAAGAGATCAATCCTGCCGGGATGGTTACACCGAGCGCCTTGGCTGTCTTCAGATTGATCACGAATTCGAATTTGGTGGGTTGAAAAACCGGGAGATCGCCCGGCTTGGTTCCCTTCAAAATTTGTCCGGTATAAACCGGGGCTTGTCGATAGCTATCCGTAATCCGAGGCCCATAACTCATAAGACCGCCGGCTACGACATATTCGCGAAACTGATAAATTCGCGCCGCTTCATGCCTTTCCCTAAGGCCCTATTTCACCGCATCGTACCGCGCAACACGAGCAGACTGGAAGAGGAAGAACGGAAGATATCCGACGACAGCCCCACCGTTTGCGGACATCGATTGGCGGTGTCGGCATGCAGACATTGCGACTGCGCTCAGCAAACGCTGCAACAGGCTTGCGGAAAGTCGAGACAGGTTTCATCATCCCCACAAACAAAATCGAGGGGGGACTCCTGCATGTCCGCATTTTCACGTCGCAACTTTCTTTCGCTTGCCGGTTCGGCTGCGGTCGCAACGGTGACCGAGCGTTTTACAGCTCCGGCACGCGCGGCGATGGCTCCCACGGACAAGTTTGATCTTGTCATCAAGGGCGGCGACGTTCTTGACCCCAGCCAATCACTCCGAGGCAAACGCGATGTAGGTATTCGATGGGGGGTGATCGAAGCGGTTGAGGCAGATATCCCGGCCGAGCGCGCGTTGAAAACAATCGATGCCAACGGCAAGCTCGTTACACCCGGCTTGGTCGACCTTCACTGTCACGTCTATCCGTACGGCTCCGCCATCGGAATTCCGGCCGACGAGTTGGTCGAGCGCCAGTGCACGACGACGGTGGTTTCGGCTGGTGATGCCGGCGTCAACAACCTGGCAGCACTGCGCCGCTACATCGTGGCGCAGTCACGTTCGCGCATCTATGGCTTCGTTCACATCGCCAATAATGGACTTTCGGCTTTCCCGGTTGCCGAACTCTACAATATCGACAATGCACAGGTTGACGCCTGCGCCATGGCTTTGGCGGAGAACCCGGATTTTCTGATCGGGGTGAAGGTGCGGATGTCCGAGAACGTCATCTTCAAACACGGCATCGAGCCGCTCAAGCGCGCCATTCAGGCCTGTGAAAAGTGCGGCTGGCCGGCCAAGATGATGGTGCACATCGGAGGTGTGGAGAGCACCGAGCTGATGTCCAACATTCTTGACCTGTTGCGGCCGGGCGACGTGCTGACGCATGCGTATTCCGGCGCCCCGAATATGGCCGGCGCTTTTACCAACATCGTCAAGGACGGAAAGCTTTTGCCCGCGGCGCTCGCCGCCAAGCAGCGCGGCGTAATTTTCGACGTCGGTCACGGCGGTGGAAGTTTTGACTTCACCGTAGCGGAAATCGCGATCCCGCAGGGCTGCCCGCCGGATACGATTTCTTCTGACATTCACGTGTTCTCGGGCAACTCGCCAGGCATGCCTTACTTGCCATGGGTCATGAGCAAGTTTCTCACGCTGGGCTACACGTTGGAGCAGGTCGTCACCATGGCGACGATAAATCCTGCCAAGATCATCAATCGCGCGCCAAAAATCGGCACGCTTCAGGTCGGTGCGCCCGGTGATGTCGCGATCATGGAGTTGGTCGAGGGGCCTGTGTCTTTCCTTGATACGCGGAACAATAAGCGAGACGGCAAGGCCTTTCTCAAGCCGGTCCAAACGGTCACCAACGGTGTGCCGTTCGGCCGCCCGTATCAGGCACCCTTCGCCGTCAGGTAAATGATGTCCGCTAAGTGCCAATAGCGGACATCGGTTCTTCCTACTCGATCACTTCGTCGGCGCGACCAATGAGCGTATTGGGAATGTTAAGGCCAAGCGTTTTGGCGGTCTTTAGGTTGATGACGAGCTCCAGGTTCGTCGGTAGCGCGACGGGCAGCTCAGACGGCTTCGCGCCTTTGAGGATTCTGGCGACGTAGAGACCGCACTGGCGCCATGCTTTGGGAAAGCTCGCGCCGTAGCTCATAAGGCCGCCGGCCACGATCATCTCACGCAAGGGATAGATCGTTGGAACTCTGTAACGCGCAGCGAGCGCGACGAGTTGTCCGCGCTGGCTGAACAAAAATGGATCTACGTTGATAAACAGCGCGTCCACTTTCCGTTCTACAGCGGCCCTGAATGCGGTTTCGATCTCCAGCTCGCTGCTGGCCCGCAATACCTCAAGGCGGCGCCCCAGCGCATCTGCTGCTGCCAGTAGATCTTTGGTGTCGGGCTCGGAATTGGGATTATTGGGATTGACCAACAGCGCGAGCACCGCATCCTTCTGCACGGCTTCGCTCACCAGTTCCAACCGCTTGGCGGCGAGCACGTTCATGAAATTACTTATGCCGGTGACATTGCCGCCAGGTCGATTAAGGCCTGCGACCAAACCGGCTTTGACCGGGTCCTCGCCGACGACGAACACGATCGGAATCGTGCCGGTCGCCGCCTTCGCCGCCAGGGCGGCGGGCAAGGTGTGGGTGGCGACGACAGCCGGCCTGCGACCGACCAAATCGACGGCCAAACTGGGTAGACGGTCGAACTGACCATTCGCCCAGCGATAATCGAAGGCCACGTTCTTGCCCTCGACGAAACCGCCTTCGCTCAAGCCTTGGCGAAACGCGGCCGCGAACGGCTCGAAAGTTTCAATTGTCGCGCCGCTAAGAAACCCGATTACCGGCATCGCAGATTGCTGCGCGTGCGCCGCCAGCGGCCAGGTTGCCGCAGTGGCGCCGAGGAGCGTGATGAACTCGCGCCGCTTCATGCGCGAAGCCTAGCATTTTACGATCGGGGCTAGTCAGAAAATGCACACAACCGGTGTCAAAAACTGAACAGGTCTGATGTCCGCTTTGTGCGAATTGCGGGCATTCGCTCGCTTATTCAATTACCTCGTCGGCGCGGAGGAGGAACGCGATTTCGCTTTCTGCTCGACCTAAAAAAGTTCTCTCACGAATCGTCTGCCCTTTAAACTTGCCCGATCATCAAAGGCGCCCTTATCAGATCGCTTGGGCAGTTTGACCTTCGACCTGTGAATTTTCTTGTAGGGGATAGTACTCAGGATATGTGAGATGCAGTTGAGGCGGCCGCGGCGCTTGTCTTCGGAGCGAACGATATACCAAGGCGCGTGCTTGCTATCGGTTGCCTTGAGCATCTTGTCGCGTGCGCGAGAATAATCGTACCAGCGCGAGTAGGATTGGACATCCATCGGGCTTAGCTTCCATTGCCGGAGCGGGTCGTCAACGCGAGCGGCAAACCGCTTCTCCTGCTCCTTCATGCTGGCTTCCAGCCAGATCTTGATCAGCACGATGCCGGAATCGACGATTTGTTTCTCGATCATCGGACACAGGCTCAGAAAACGATCACTTTGCTGCTCGTCAACGTATCCCATAACGCGCTCGACGCCTGCGCGATTGTACCAACTACGATCGAAAATCACGATTTCGCCGCCAGCGGGAAAATGCTCGACATAACGCTGGAGGTACATCTGCGTCTTTTGGCGGTCCGAAGGTGCCGGAAGCGCCACCACACGAAAAACGCGAGGACTCACCCGCTCGGTCAGCGCCTTGATTGTGCCGCCCTTGCCCGCAGCATCGCGCCCTTCGAACACGATGATAACCTTCAGTGCCTTGGCCTTGACCCATTCTTGAAGATAGCAAAGTTGGATCTGAAGCTTGCGGAGCTCCTTTTCGTAGAGCTTTCGCTTCATCTTGCCGTTGTTCTTCTCGTCGTCCTGTTTGTGTTTGGCCATGATGGTGTCAACCCCAAGCGAGCGAGATGCTGATGTCACCGGGCATACCGTTCGGCCAATCGGCAATCTGATACTTCAAGCGATATCCACGCGGCTGGAGGTGCACTTTCCAGAATTGATAGAGCTCCTTCGGCAAGCCGGTGAGCGTATCCTCCCAACCAGGCTCTTGCTGATTGATGGCTCGCCCCCCGTCGGTACATAATTTGTTTGAAAAACGGGTGACCTCGATCTCCGTCAAACCATTGGCTACGGCGCGCTTTATGATGGCAGCCGCTCGCTTCATGCGCTCTTCATCGCTCACGCCAGAAGGCTTGGCGAGGCGGTCGAGCAGCTCCTTTTTCTCGGCCTCCGCGGCCTGACGCTTGCGCATATATTCGGAGGCTTTTTCTGCCTCCATCAACGCACTCTGTTTGCGACAGTCCAACGCGCTCGGCAAAACATCGTCTGTATTAGCTGTCATTCGCACATTTCCTTACGCGTCGCTACGCAGTGGGACCCGACATCGTACTGACTTAATCCGGCCTTGTGGAAGGGGGCACGGAGGTATCCCGAGATCCACCCGCTATTGCTGAAAGTTCGCTTTGTGCCACATGCAGACGAGAGATTTAATCATGAGCGTCCGGGCAATGCTCGACCTCTATCGTCACATGGGAAAGCCCTGGCAGGCCCGCGAGCCGCTTTTTATAGATTGTAGGAGTTTCCGGTGCGTCGCTGACCAGCGAAATAACTGCCGCAAGATGACCGGGACCCACGCGCCACAAATGAAGGTCGGACACGCGATCGCTACCTTGCTCGAGGCGAGCTGCGATTTTTCGTGACAATATGGGGTCAGGGCACGCGTCGAGAAGAATGGCGCCGGCTGAACGGACAAGCGTCCATGACCAACTGAGGATAACGACGGTTGCCACTAGCCCCATGAGCGGGTCCATCCAGACCCAACCAAATTGCCGACCTGCAACCAGGCCGATGATGACAAGCACTGACACGGCGGCATCTGCCATCACATGCACGAACGCAGCGCGCAAATTATGATCGCGATGGACATGCGAATGTCCGTGGTCGTGATCGTGCGCAGGGTGATGATGAGCGTGCCCTTGGTGACTGGCATGGTCGTCACGCAAAAGAAAAGCACTCAGCAAGTTGACCCCCAAGCCAACCACCGCGATTGGAATGGCCTGGTTGAAGGCAATCGGCACTGGATTGATGAGACGGTCCACGCTTTCATAACCGATAAGAAGCGCAATCATCGCCAGAGCGATCGCACTCGTGAACGCGGCCAAGTCACCGAGCTTGCCGGTGCCAAACGCGAGCCGGGCATCATGCGCGTAATTCCGGGAGTAAGTGTAAGCCAGGGCCGCGATGAGAAGTGCGCCTGCGTGCGTGGACATGTGCAAGCCGTCGGCGATGAGCGCGACCGATCCGAACCAAAGACCGCCGGCAATTTCCGCCACCATCATGCCGGCACAGATGGCAATCACGACCCAAGTTTTCCGTTCATTCCGCTCATGCGCTTCCCCAAGGAAAACGTGTGAGTGGCGAAACTGATCTATTGAATGGGTGTGCATAGGGCTGATCCATTGCGATTTCACTGGCTTCTATCACAATCTACGAAGCAGAAGGGGTCGCGCCGAGTTCCACATAAAAAGCCCTTGATCGGAGCTTGCCCAGGGCGGTTTATGGCTGCGCGTTGGAGCATGACATCGGAAGTTTGGCGCGATAAGAACATCCGCTCCTCTCTGCCGGAATCGTCAATTGTCCTCTACGCCAACTTACACATCGACCACGCGTCCGCTTGATGCGTTTGCAGCAGCCATTGTCGTTGTGTTGTGCCTGTCGTGGGGGTTCAACCAGGTCGCAACAAAGCTTGCGATCCATGACATCCCGCCCCTGACGCAGGCTGCTATTCGTTCGGTTGTCGCTTCGCTATTGATTGCGGGGTGGTGCCGCTTACGCGGTATCGCGCTGCTCAAACGCGATGGGACGCTCTGGTTTGGCTTTGCGGCCGGTGTTCTCTTCGCAATCGAATTTATTCTGATCTATCAAGGTCTGCTCTACACCACCGCGACGCGCGCGGTGCTGTTCATCTATCTCGCACCGTTCTTCGTGGTGCTGGGTGCGCGCATTTTTCTGCCGGCGGATCGCTTCGGCGCCGCGCAATGGCTTGGCCTCGCCTTATCGTTTGGCGGCATGCTGATCGCATTCGGATTGCCAACGCCCACGATGGATCCGCGGCAGTTTATCGGCGATGCGATGATGGTCGGTGCCGCGCTGTTCTGGGCAGCGACCACGTTGATTATCAAGGCGAGCCCGCTGACGCGCGTGTCTGCCGAAAAAGTGATGCTCTACCAGCTCGTCGTGTCGGCACCCATCATGACCGCGGTGGCCCTCGCCATTGGCGAACGCATGACGACCATCCCATCTGCTCTGGCGATCGGTTCCATGGCCTATCAAACCGTCTGGGTCGTGAGCGTCACATTTGTTGTCTGGTTTGCGCTGATTGCGCGCTTTTCGGCGAGCCGCCTGTCTGCCTTCACATTTCTCACACCCCTGTTCGGCGTTGCCGCTGGCCATCTGGTGCTGGGGGAGCCCTTAACGCCGGCCTTTGCGGCCGCCGTTGCGCTGGTCGCGGGCGGCCTCGTGCTGGTTAATCGGGCACGATAATGCAGTCATTTCAGGCCTTTCGGCCCGCGTTGACCATGGATATTTGTCCGGCACCTCGTTATATGAGAGCGGCATGAGCACGAGCACCCAGCAACGGCACAAAACAACCGCGGTTGACGTCGGCGGCGTCACCGTCGGCGGCGGGGCGCCCATTGTCGTGCAGTCGATGACCAACACCGACACGGCCGACGTCGAGAGCACGGCCCGTCAGGTCGCCGCGCTTGCTCGCGCCGGTTCGGAATTGGTGCGCATCACGGTTGATCGCGACGAGGCTGCCGCGGCGGTGCCGCGCATCAAGGAGCGGCTGGCGCAAATGAACGTCGCCGTGCCGATCGTCGGCGATTTCCACTACATCGGCCACAAGCTGTTGGCCGACTATCCCGGCTGCGCCGAGGCGCTTGATAAATACCGAATCAATCCGGGCAATGTTGGCTTCAAAAACAAACGCGACCCGCAGTTCACCCAGATCGTCGAGACGGCGCTCAAATACGGCAAGCCGGTGCGCATCGGCGTCAACTGGGGCTCGCTCGACCAGGAATTGCTGACGCGGCTGATGGACGAGAATTCTCAGTCGCCGACACCGCTTGGCGCCCGCGAAGTGATGCATGAGGCGATGGTGCAATCGGCGCTTATGTCAGCGGCGCGTGCCGAAGAGATCGGCCTGCCGAAAAACCGCATCATCCTGTCGGGCAAAGTTTCTGCGGTCCAGGATCTGATCGCCGTCTATCGCGAACTGGCGCGCCGCTCCGACTACGCGCTGCATCTCGGCCTCACCGAAGCCGGTATGGGGTCGAAGGGGATTGTCGCTTCCAGCGCGGCGATGGGCGTTCTGTTGCAGCAGGGCATTGGCGACACGGTACGCGTGTCGCTGACGCCGGAGCCGAACGGCGACCGTACTTTGGAAGTCCAGGTCGCGCAGGAGCTGTTGCAGACCATGGGCCTGCGCACGTTCGTGCCGCTGGTCGCCGCATGCCCCGGCTGCGGGCGCACAACCTCAACGACATTCCAGGAACTTGCCTCCGACATCCAGGGTTTCATCCGTGACTCGATGCCGGCTTGGAAGGTGCGCTATCCGGGCGTCGAGAATCTCAACGTCGCGGTGATGGGCTGCATCGTCAACGGCCCGGGCGAGAGCAAACACGCCGATATCGGCATTTCACTGCCGGGCACGGGTGAACAGCCGACGGCTCCCGTGTTCATCGATGGCAAGAAGGCCGCGACCTTGCGCGGGCCGACGCTCACCGCGGATTTCAAGCAGATGGTGATCGATTACATCGAGCGCCGCTTCGGCACCGACGCGCGGGCCGCGGAATAAAAAAGTCTCACGCGCGCTTGACCCGTCCTAGCTATAGGACTATATTCCAAGCGCCTTAGCTTGTGTCGTTCGCCATCTCGAGTGGCGTTGGATGCGAGGAGGGCGCGGCGCGCCGACAATGCGCGTCGCAGTCAAGCTGGCGCGGACTGCGCCGAGCTTGACGGATGGAGCGCCCGGAGGGCGCAGCGGCCTACGTTATTGGCCGCGTGCGCCCCGAAGCGGTTGTTCTGGGTAACCAGGAATAACCGTGGGCGCGCGGGTGGCCCGATCGCAAGGGCTGCCCAGAGGGGTCTCGCAAACCCCTGGCGCCCTCCCGGCGCTCCATTCCCCTTTTGGGGAAACGGAAAAAGGGTGTCGGCCTGCCCGGGGCCGCAAACAATACGGGCGATGATGCACGCCTTACATCCAGCCGCCGCCGTCTTCGCCGCGATTGGCAACGCTCGCTTCTTCGAGGTCGAGTTCATATTCGATCCGGCGGCGCGCTTCGTCGGTGATCTTACCGTCGCGCAACAGTTGATAAATGAATTCGCGCTCGGCACCGATCAGTTCGGCTTTGACCTTCGCAGTCTGACGCATGTGGTCGAGACCCTCGGTCAAGTTCGTCGGCAATATCTGCACGCGGCTTTGGTGGCGCGTACGCAAATGCGCGATCGCTTCGGCTGGCAGGTCGTGGTCTCTTATCGCTTTTTCCAGTCGCCGCTCGACCTGCTTCAACGCAGCCTTGCGTGCGCGAAGCTCGGCCTTGATTTCATCTTTGTGTTCTTTTTTGGCGAGGCGGCTTAGTCCGAGCCATTGCACCACGTAGGGCAGCATCACGCCTTGGCCGACCAGCGTAAAGATGATGACGCCGAAGGTGACGAACAATATCAGGTCGCGATGCGGAAATGGATCGCCGCTGAGGATCGTGAAGGGAATTGCGAGGGCAACGGCAAGCGAGTCGACGCCGCGCATGCCGGTAAATGCCAGGAAAAATGGTGCTTGCCAGGGCGGCGATGGATCGCGCTTGCGCAGGCGCGTGCTTAACCAGCGCGGGATGTAAATCGCGGGAAAAACCCATAGAAAGCGCGCTACGATTGCGATCAGCGTCGTCCATGCCGTC
Source organism: uncultured Alphaproteobacteria bacterium (assembly GCA_963722125.1). Taxonomy (GTDB): domain Bacteria; phylum Pseudomonadota; class Alphaproteobacteria; order Rhizobiales; family Xanthobacteraceae; genus Pseudolabrys. The sequence continues at coordinate 504,140 of CAVRJW010000006.1, forward strand.
GCTACGATCAATTCTCGGATCGAGAATGCATGGGTCTGTTCGATCAGCGTTCGCGTCTGCAAGCCGGTAACCAGGAAGACGAGACCTTCGATGAGATAGACAATGAGGTCCCAGAAGAAAATTCCCTGCAGCCGCGTTCCTGACGGGATGAGAAGAGGTCCGTTCCAGCTCACATATAAACCGCAAGCGACCGTCGCCAACACGCCGGATCCGCCAAGATGAGCAGGGACCCAGAATGCAAGATAGGGCGTCATCAGGGACAACGTAATTTCGACGCGCGGCTCATGCGCCCATTTCCGCAGATGCAGGCTCAACCATCCAATCGCGAGCCCGTAAAGGGTCTCGCCGATAACGATGAGAACGAATGTCTCCGATGCGCGTTCGAGCGAGAATGTTCCGGTGCTGATGGCGACGACGGCGAAGCGGTAAAGCACCAACGCGGTAGCGTCGTTGGCGAGGCCTTCGCCTTCCAGCACAACGACAATCCGGCGCGGCAATCCAAGTTTACGAGCGATCGCGAGCGGCGCCACGACGTCGGTCGGCGAAATGATTGCGCCAAGAAGAAAGCCGACGGCCCAGTCGAACTTCAAAAAATAATGAGCGGCTGCCGCTATCGCGCAGGTGGTAAACAGGACGCAGCCGAAAGCCAGCAATGCAATTGGCCGCAGGTTGAACTTGAATTCACGCCAGCTCATGGCGACGCCGGCGGAATAAATCAGCGGCGGCAGTATCACCAACAATACGACTTCCGGCGCGAGTTCGACCTTGGGAAGACCCGGAATAAACGCTACGCCGATTCCGGCGACAACCAGCAGGATCGACGGCGCAATATTCAGGCGCTTGGCGACAACGGCGACCGCTGCCAGCACTGCCAGCATGAACAGCAGCGTTTCTACGGTGGCGGTCATCGTTTCACGGACTTACAAGCTGCATCAGATCAGGTTCGAAATGATGTTAACGGTCAAGGCGATCACGGAGACATTGAAAAAGAATGCCAGCGCGCCGTGCACAGTCGCGATGCGGCGGATCACTTTGCTGGTGATCACAACGTCTGAGACCTGCGAGGTCATCGCAATGACCAGAGAAAAGTAGAGAAAGTCCCAATAATCGGGTTGTTGCCGGCCGGGAAATGTCAGCCCGCCGATCGCGTGATCGCCGCGTTCGCCGTAGTACTCATGGGCATAATGCAGCGCAAAGATCGTGTGTATGAATGCCCATGACACGAAGATAGTGGTCATCGCGAGCGCAACACCATATCCGCTGCGCGGCTGTCCGGAGACTTTAGCGATACCAAGCTCCGCGACAATAGCGCCCATGATTGCAAGGCCAGAAAGGCCGGTGAGGATCAGAAGCACCACTGCGCCTTCGTCGTCCTCGGAGGCGCGGCGGCGAATCTCGTCGATGCCGCAGGTGACCATCAATTGATAGACCAACACCAGATACAGCGCGACGCCGATGTCCCAACCGAGCAAAAGCTTGGTTGCCATGCTCCAATCGGTCAGCGCCAGCCCGAGCGTTACGGCCAAGCCGACAGCGATCGAAATCAGCAAACGCGCGTGCAATCGCGCAAGACGCACCGGCAGAATCGGTCGCGCGGCGATCTTGCGGGCCACAGGTGCTCCTTCTACGTAGTTCGCTCTGCGATGAAGCGTGCGGCGGCGCGCAAGGTATCGGCCTTCGCGCCGAACGGCGCCAGCGCGGCATCGGACTCTACAATGAGCGCCTTGAGCCGCGCGCGAGCGCCGTCGGTTCCGAGTGCCGCGACCAGTGTTGCCTTACCGGCTGCGGCGTCTTTGCCGGCGGCTTTGCCGAGCGTCTTGGCGTCACCCTCGACGTCGAGGAGGTCATCGGCGATCTGGAACGCTTGGCCAATCGCCGCGCCGTAGCGGTCGACATTTTCGCGCGCTGTGGCGTCGACTTGTGCAAGCGTGGCGCCAGCGCGGCAGGCAAATTTTATGAGCGCGCCCGTTTTCATCGCTTGCAGGGTGGCGATCTCTTTTTCATTCAAGGTCCGTTTTGGATCGAAGCGTCCTTCGGCGGCGAGATCGAGCATTTGTCCGCCCGCCATTCCACCAAGCCCCGAGGCGCGGGCAAGTTCGGTAACGAGCGCAACGCGTACCGCGGCGTCGTGATGGACCTCACGCCGCGCCATGACGTCGAATGCGAGCGTAAGAAGCGCGTCGCCAGTGAGAATGGCAGTTGCATCGTCGAAAGCCTTATGGACAGTCGGCCGTCCGCGACGGAGGTCGTCATCATCCATGGCCGGAAGGTCGTCGTGGACCAGCGAATAACAATGCACGAGCTCAAAGGCGGCACCAGCCATCAGCGCGCCTTCGTGGGTCACGCCAAGCATCGCCGCTGTCTCGACCACCAAAAACGGCCGCAGCCGTTTGCCGCCATCGAGCGCAGCGTGCCGCATGGCCGCAACAAGCCGTGGCGGGCGGGAGATCTCGCCTTCGAGTAGCGCATCGCCAAGGAGTTGCTCGAGCAGCGTCTCGGTCTTGGCGGCGACCGCGGCGAGGCGGGCGGGAAAATCGATCGTGTTCTTGTTCATCGCGGTATTGTTAGCCGCTGCGCGCGGGTCCGCAAAGTGGGTACGGATTTTGAATTTTCATGCGGCGCGAAAATGGCCTTGCACCAAGGCAAATAACTGTGCGGATAGGTTAATCTCCGGACGTGGACCAGCCAGGCAAAAGATCGCACATCGGCCGTATCCTGCGGCTGCCGCGGCCGTTGGGAACCATCATCTTCGCTATGCTGGCAATCCTGTTGCTGCCTTACGTGCTCACGCCGCTTTACGCTGTGGTCGACCCGGTATCGACCACGATGCTTTGGCGGCGTCTGACCGGCGCACGGGTCGAGCGGCATTACGTTCCGATCGCACGTATTTCGCCCGCGGTGCCGCTTGTGGTGATTATTGCCGAGGACGGCCGCTTTTGCAGCCATCACGGTGTGGATCTGGCGGAGATCCGGGAAGCAATCACAGAAGCCGACGACATTGACGAAATGCGCGGCGGTTCGACCATTACGCAGCAAGTGGCAAAGAACTTGTTCCTGTGGCAGGGCCGAAGTCTCGTGCGCAAAGCGCTGGAATTCCCATTGGCACTGTGGATCGACTTGGTGCTGACCAAGCGCCGCGTTCTGGAAATTTACCTCAATATTGCCGAATGGGGTCCAAACGGGGAGTTTGGCATTGAGGCGGGTGCCCAGCGCGCTTTCGGTAAATCCGCGCGCGAACTTTCTCCATATCAGGCGGCCTTGTTGGCCGCGATGCTGCCCAATCCGGTCGAACGCAATGCGCGCCAGCCAGGACCGGGATTGCGCCGTCTCGCCGGGCTTTATGCCGCGCGCGCGGCGCGGGCGCCAAGTGCGGCCGTTTGTGTGAGGCAAACGCACTAGCCAAACCACTAGCCAAACCACTAGCCTTGGCGCGTGCCTTCCTCTATAAGCCCGGTTTCAAACCGAAATATCTCGCTTTTTCAGGAGTTTCGACCCATGGCTGTGCCGAAAAGAAAAACCTCGCCGTCGCGCCGCGGCATGCGCCGTTCCGCCGACGCGCTCAAGCGGCCCGCCTATGTCGAGGACAAGGATTCCGGCGAATTGCGCCGTCCGCACCACATCGACCTGAAGACCGGCATGTATAAAGGCCGGCAGGTCCTGAAGGCGAAGACCGAGGTCTAACGCGACGCCGGGTGGTCGGAGGAAAGCTTCGCCATGTCCATGCTGGGCTTTCCGCTGCTGCTGATCCCGTTCGCGATCTACAACATCATTGCTTTCCTGATGCCGGGCGTCAGCTGGAACGGCGTGATTTTCACCGTCCACATGATGTCCGGTGCCGACTGGACAATGGCGGCTGGCGACATGCTCGTCGCCCTGGCGATTGTGCTGTTGTGCGGCGAGATTTTAAAATCCACTCGCATCGGTGTTCGTACAGTCGTCGATCACGGCCTCTCGCTCGTGCTTTTCCTGGGCATGGTCGTCGAGTTCATCATGGTGAAGCAGGCCGCAACCGCGACCTTTTTCTTGCTTCTGGTCGTGAGCTTCATCGACGTGCTCGGGGGTTTCGCGGTGACATTGCGCTCTGCGCAGCGCGATCTCACTGTTGAAGGTGTCGAGCGCGTATCGTCCTGATAGTTCCACCCTCTCTGGTTTCGTCATGAGCCGCGATTTCCAGCTCCCCGGCCGGTCGCCCGTGATTGCCTGCGAAGGCATGGCCGCGACGTCACATCCGCTTGCGACGCTCGCCGCGGTTGATGCGTTGCGCGCCGGCGGAACTGCAGCGGATGCGGCGGTCGCCGCGGTTGCCACGCTGTGTGTGGTCGAGCCGCACATGACGGGGATTGGTGGCGATTGCTTTTGTCTCGTGTCACGGCCGGACAAGCCGGTTTGGGGCTACAACGGCTCCGGCCGCGCTGGTGCCAAAGCTTCTGACGCGCTACTGCGCGCGAAGGGGATGGCCGAGATCGGTAATTCGATTCATGCGGTGACAGTGCCGGGCGCAATCGGCGCATGGGAAGCGATCCTCAAAGACTCACGGCCGCTTCGGTCTCGATCGGGCACTTGCACCTGCGATCAAATATGCCGAGGGCGGGTTTCCTGTGGCCGCGCGTGTGGCCTGGGATTGGGAAAGGTACGTTACCAAACTCAAAGCCGATCCCGGCGCGTCGAAGCATTATCTATTCAATGGTGCGGCGCCCAAGGAAGGCGATGTGATCCGCTTTCCAGCGCTGGCGGCGACACTAAAGGCAATCGCCGCCAAGGGCGCACGCGCGTTTTACGAGGGTGAGATCGCCGACGATATGGCGAAGACGCTGGCTGCGCGCGAGTCGTTTCTGACGCCGGAAGACTTCGCCCGTCACAAGGGCGACGCCGTTAAGCCAATCTCGACCAACTATCGTGGACTGGATCTCCTGGAACTTCCTCCGAACGGGCAGGGCCTCACGGCGCTTGTGATGCTCAATATCCTGGAGAATTTCGACATCGCTTCGCTCGATCCGCTGAGCGCTGAACGTTTTCATCTGGTACTGGAGGCCGCGCGCTTAGGATTTGCCGTACGCGATACCCACATCGCCGACGATGCGCATATGCGCACACCGGTCGCCAATCTGCTCGACAAAGCGTTCGCGAGAAAGCTCGCCTCGCTGATCGACATGAATAGGCGCGCTAAATTGCCGAGCGCACCTGCGCCGGGAAACGACACGGTTTATCTTACGGTGGTCGATCGAGACCGCATGGCAGTGTCCTTCATCAATTCGCTCTATTCGCATTTCGGCGTCGGCATCTGCACCGAGAAAACCGGCATCATGCTCACCAATCGGGGCGCCTGTTTCACGCTTGAGCCGGATCATCCCAATTCGTTCGGGCCGAACAAAAGGCCGATGCACACGATCATTCCTGCACTGGCCATGCGCAATGGCCGCTGTGACATGAGTTTCGGGGTCATGGGCGCGCATTATCAGCCGATGGGCCACGTCCAGATCGTGCTCAACATGCTCGACTACGGAATGGATGTGCAACAGGCGATCGACGCGCCGCGTTTCTTCTTCGAGGGTGAGAAGACCGATGTCGAACATGGGACGCCTCTCGCAACGATCGAAGGGCTGAAGGCGCGCGGTCACGATGTCGTCTCGGCAACGTCGCCCTGGGGCGGTGCGCAAACGATCAAGATTGACTGGGATCGCGGCGTGCTTATCGCCGCCTCTGAGCCGCGCAAAGACGGCTGTGCACTCGGGTATTAAACTAAAATGCCGTCAGGCCGGCGGTCGCTCGATACGCGGCCAATACCTCAGACGGTTCGGCGCGGCGGCGTTCACGGGTTTGTGGATGCAGGTCTTTCGTGGCGATGAGCTGTGCCAGAAATCCAGTGTCGCGATAGCCGATCAGGCGTTCAGGCGAATCCGTCACGGGAGCAAGCGCGACCAGCGCACGGCTTTCGGACGCGGGCGAAGCGCCTTCCGGCTCGGCGCGTTGCTCAGCCTCGTCGGGTTGACGTAACGATGATGAGTTAATCTCGCCAAGCTGCATCAGGATACCCGTCTCAATTCAGGACAATTGCCTGCTTTCCGCTCTTCAATGGGCAAGGCGCATGCCGCGCGGCAGTTAACCGCGCCCAAACCCACAAAATCCCACCTTTTCAAATTGTTTAACGAAATCGCTCTAGGTTCTGAGTGCGTTTTCGTCGCACCAACCAACGCCCGTACCTGCTTTGGCGTTCCAAAAAGGGGCGGTTGTGACCCTCTTCGACAAATCGTTTCGTCGCCTCGATCCAGCGGAAATTCTGCGGTCCATCGGCGACGTTGCCTACGAGTGGCACCTCGATACCGATGCGCTGAGCTGGAGTGATAACGCTGGTGCTTTACTTGGCATTGATATGTCTGAAATCGCAAGCGGGCATGCCTTTGCGCGATATGTGGACGCCGAAAGCGGTCCGACCCGCATCGATATTATTCAGCAGGCAAAGCACCGCGACGCCGGAGATGGCGTTCCTTATCAGGTGCAGTACGCAATCAAGCTTGGTGATGAGAAAATTTGGCTGGAAGATACGGGCCGTTGGTTCGCGGATGCGGATGGCAAGCCGCAGCGTGCGCATGGCATCATCCGATTTATCGAGGTGCGGCACGAGCGTGATAGTTGGCTTGAAAAACGCGCGAAATTCGATCCGTTAACTGGCGAACTCAATCGCGTTTGCCTTACCGAAGCGCTCGGTGCGGCACTCGACGAGGCGGTGCGTTTTCGCGGCTCCTGCGGCTTTCTGTTGGTGTCTATCGATCACCTCGGCCATCTCAACGAAGCCTATGGCTTTGATATAGGCGACGCCGTCATCGCCCAGGTCGGAAAGCGCATCCGCGCGCGCCTGCGCGGCAAGGATCACCTCGGCCGCTTCTCCGGAAACAAGTTCGGAGTCATCCTGACAAATTGCACGCCCGAGGAATTGTCGGTTGCGGCGGAACGTCTGCTCGATGGCGTACGAGAGGAGCCGATCTTTACTGCCGCGGGTCCCGTTGCAGCGACGGTCACGATCGGCGGTGTGACTGCTCCGCGTCACGCCCGAACGGTAAAGGAAATCCTTGCCCGGACGCAGGATGCATTGCACGCGTCGCGAGCAAAGCGCCATGGCTCCTTTACCGCGTACATGCCGAATGCCGAACGTGACGCACTCCGTCGCCGAAGCGTGCGCGCTGCCGACGAGATCGTCACTGCGCTCAATGAGAGGCGTATCGCGCTTGCCTACGAACCCGTGGTCGAGGCACGAAATCGCAAGGTCATTTTCTATGAATGTCTGATGCGCATCAACAGGAGCGATGGCAGCGTTGCACAAGCCAACGAGATCATTCCGGTGGCAGAAAGAGTCGGCCTGGTCCGTATGCTCGATTTTCGCGTGCTCGAGTTGGTCGTGGCTGAATTGGGAGCGGCACCAGCCCTTCAGGCAAGCGTCAACGTTTCGCCGAATTCTGCGATTGATCCGCATTGGTGGCAGGGTCTGGGCGCGTTGCTGCGCGCCAATTCCGACGCGGCCTCGCGATTGATCATCGAAATTACGGAAACTGCGGCTATTAAAGACCTGGACGATGCACGCGGTTTTGTAACTCGGGTGAAGGATCTGGGTTGCAGAATCGCCATTGACGATTTTGGCGCTGGCCACACGTCATTTCGCAATTTGCGCAAGCTCGGCGTCGACATCGTGAAAATCGACGGGGCATTCGTGCCGAATATCGCGAAGTCCAATGACGACCGCGCTTTCGTGCATACGCTGATCGATCTATCTCACCGCCTCGGCCTCAAGAGCGTTGCCGAATGGGTGCAGGACGAGGAGACGGCCGCATTGCTGAACGGCTGGGGTTGCGATTATTTGCAAGGCCAATTGATCGGACTCGCCACGTCGGAACGGACCTGGCCGGTCGAAAAGAAACAAGCCGCTGCAGGTTGATCGACTCGGCTATTATTATTTGCCGCCGAGTTTATCCAGGCGTTTTTGCATTTCATCGAGCTGCCGCTTGAGCTCATCCATCTCGCCGCTCGAGCCTTGCGTCTTCTCTGTCGGCTTCGATTGACCTCGCGCAAACGGCGCGAACATGGCGAATGTCTTTTCAAACATTTCCATATTTCGCCGGACCTGGTCTTCGAGCGGGCCGAAAGCGCCAACACCGAACGCCTGCGCTATCTGCTCCCGAAATTTGCCCTGCTCTTTCGAAAGCGAGTCGATTGAAGCTTCCAAAAACCGCGGCACCAACATCTGCATGCTATCGCCGTAAAAGCGGATCAACTGACGCAGGAAGGCGATGGGCAACAGGCTTTGCCCTTCCTTGTTCTCCTGTTCAAAGATGATCTGAGCGAGCACCGAGCGGGTGATATCCTCGCCGGATTTGGCGTCGTAGACGACGAAATCCTCGCCAATCTTGACCATGGCGGCGAGGTCTTCGAGCGTTACGTACGTGCTTGTTCCGGTATTGTAGAGCCGCCGGTTAGCGTATTTTTTGATTGTGACCGGCTCTTTTTTTTCCTCTGCCATATTTATCACGCGTTTCCTCTGCCCCAAGCACTGAGCATAGCCAATTTCTCCTTCTATGGGCCACCGTTTTGTGGCGGCGCGGGAGGCCGCGAAATGTCTTGCCCGCCCTTGCGGAAACATCAAAAAAGGGCCAATTCTCGGTCATATCTAAGAGGCAGGCGTTGTTGACAGACCCGGGTGGGCCGCCAAGGATGCGGCAGTGCCGAAAGGCCGCCTTGCCCCGCACTCGACGCAACAGGAGTTTCGGATGAAAGACGACATCGTCATCGTGAGCGCCACGCGTACCCCTGTGGGCGCTTTTAATGGGGCGTTCGCGAACCTCCCGGCCCATGAGCTTGGCAAGACCGCAATCAAGGCCGCGCTCGAACGGGCCGGGGTCGAGGGCGGCAGGGTAAGCGAAGTGATTTTGGGGCAGATATTGACCGCCGGTCAGGGCCAGAATCCGGCGCGGCAGGCTTCGATTGCGGCGGCGATCCCCGTTGAAACGCCTGCGTGGGGCGTCAACCAGCTCTGCGGTTCCGGCTTGCGGGCAGTCGCGCTTGGCTACCAGGCGATCCTCAATGGGGATTCCGAAATCGTTGTCGCTGGCGGACAGGAATCGATGAGCATGGCGCCGCACTGCCAGCATCTGCGCAATGGTGTGAAGATGGGCGCGTTCGAAATGGTCGATACGATGATCAAGGACGGCCTGTGGGATGCCTTCAACGGCTACCACATGGGCACGACGGCTGAGAACGTCGCCAAGCAGTGGCAGATAACGCGCCAGCAGCAAGACGAATTCGCGGTCAAGTCGCAGAACAAAGCTGAAGCTGCGATGAAGGCCGGCAAGTTCAAGGACGAAATTACGCCTGTCACCATCAAATCGCGCAAGGGCGATGTTGTGGTGGATACCGACGAGTATCCAAAAGCGGGCGTGACGCTCGATTCGATCGCCAAGCTGCGTCCGGCCTTTGACAAAGAGGGCACTGTCACCGCCGCTAATGCCTCAGGCATCAATGATGGCGCGGCCGCGGTGGTGCTGATGAAGGCATCGGAGGCCGCCAAGCTCGGCAAAACTCCGCTCGCCCGCATCGTGTCGTGGGCGCAGGCCGGCGTCGATCCGTCGATCATGGGCACGGGCCCGATCCCGGCGTCCCGCGCTGCACTCAAGAAGGCGGGCTGGAAGAAAGAGGACCTCGACCTGGTGGAAGCCAACGAGGCATTCGCCGCACAGGCCTGTGCGGTCAACAAGGACCTCGGGTGGGATACTGCCAAGGTCAACGTCAACGGCGGCGCGATCGCAATCGGCCATCCGATTGGCGCTTCCGGTGCGCGGGTGCTCGTGACGCTGCTTTACGAGATGCAAAAGCGCAATGCCAAGAAGGGCCTTGCCACGCTTTGCATCGGAGGCGGGATGGGCATCGCGATGTGCGTCGAACGGTAGCGCCGGCCGGAATTGATTTACCTCATGGCCGGGCTTGTCCCGGCCCTGTTGTTTTAAGAAGATAGACTAGAGGGGACGAAACCATGGCTCGGGTCGCGTTGGTAACGGGTGGAACCCGTGGAATTGGGGCGGCGATCGCCAAGTCGTTGAAAGCTGCCGGCTACAAGGTTGCGGCGAACTATGGCGGCAACGACGAAGCCGCGCAGAAGTTCAAGGCCGAAACGGGCATCCCTGTGTTCAAGTGGGATGTCTCATCATTCGAAGCCTGTGCCGAAGGGATTAAGAAAATTGGAGCCGAACTCGGCCCAATTGAGGTACTCGTCAACAATGCAGGCATCACGCGCGATGCCACGCTTCACCGTATGAAGCCCGAGCAGTGGACGGCGGTCATCAACACCAATCTCAATTCACTGTTCAATATGTGCCGCAACGTCATTGAAGGCATGCGGGACCGCAAGTTCGGGCGCATCGTCAACATTTCTTCGATCAACGGGCAAAAAGGCCAGATCGGCCAGACTAACTATTCGGCCGCGAAGGCCGGCGAACTCGGTTTTACCAAGGCGCTGGCGCAGGAGAGCGCACGCGCGGGGATCACCGTGAACGCAATCTGCCCGGGCTACATCAATACCGAGATGGTGCAGGCGGTGCCGAAGGATGTGCTGGAAAAATCGATTTTGCCGCTTATCCCGATCGGGCGCCTTGGCGAGCCGGAGGAAATCGCACGTTGCGTTGTATTCCTCGCCTCTGACGAGGCCGGACTGATCACTGGGGCTACGCTTACGGCAAACGGCGGACAATATTTTGCTTAGGCGTTAAAAGGCACTGGTCACAGTTGGGCAGGCGGATGAAAGTATTTCTGATCGGAGCGGCGATCGTGTGCTTGTCGGTATCGGTCGCCCCATCGGCGTCCGCACAGGATATCGATCCGCGCTGTGGTGATATTTACGACAAAGTCGCTTGCACATGCGCAGTGCAGAACGGCGGGAAAATTATTCCTCCGCCCGGCGGCGTGAAGCGCGAAGGCCTGAAATTACGCCCGCACGAAGGCCCGGAATCGACACGAACGCTCGATGGCGGACGCGTGGCGTTTCGCTCGTATTACAGGAGAGAAGGCTTCAAGGTCCATCGAAGCAAGGCACTTGAGGGCTATCTCGCCTGTATGAGTAGTCGTGGTCGCAAATAACGCCTTTTAGCGCCGCCTCTTCTTTCGCTTGGGTGCGGGTTTTTTCGATGCGCCAGGTTTTGTTTTTTGCGCGCGCCATGTGTTCTCGGCTTTGTCGAGCCGCACGTTCCAATATTCCCAGGCGCGCGCGACCGGGCTCGGCCGCAAATTATATTCGCCGGCGAGTCGTGTCTCAGCCGCATTGAGCGGGGAAACATAGCCAAGCGAATGCGCTTGGATCTGCAGCGCCGCATTGCGCGCCGTGTAGATGGTTCGGAACGTAAGCTCTTCCAGCGTCGCTCCCGCAACCGTCGCGCCGTGACGCCGCATCAGCACGATCCAGTTCGGTCCGAGCGCGCGGGCAAGGGAGGCGCCTTCCTCGGGCTTGGCCACGATCAACGTGGTGTCTCCGAATTCGTCGCGGGCATCCCAGAACGGCACTTTTTCGCCCAAAGTTGCGCCGAGATGATAGACCGGCTTGAGCTCGGTGCCGGAGATGCAGAACGGCAAAATTGACGGCGCGTGATGATGGCAGACGGCGTTTACGTCCGGCCGCGCCTGATAGATGCCGCCGTGGATGACGCGCTCGCCGTAAAGACGTAGCTCCGTGTGCTTGACCGGCTGCGAATCCAGCGTGAATTCAAGGATATCCTCTGGCACAACCAGTTCCGGTGCGCGCGATCGAGACATCAAGTACCGTCCGGGGTCGTTCGGATGACGCATGGTGACATGACCGAAAGCGTCGAGAACGCCTTCGTTGGCGATCATACGGTTTGCGCGCGCGAGCACTTCCCGCGCTTTGTCGAGTGCATTGGCCACGGCATTTCCCCTTCCCAAATTTGCGACGTTTTATCGTGTTTTATCGCGCGGTGACCAGCCCGCAGGCGCCAGCTCGAAGCCTTCGAACGAAAAGCCGGGTGCCACGGTACAGCCCGTCAGCGTCCACGCGCCAAGGCTTTCGGCCGCCTGCCAGGCGCGCGCGGGCACCGTCACCTGAGGCACCTCGCCGGCATGAATGTCACCGCCAAGGTGGACGATTTCTTCCTTGGCGCCGTCCACCAATTCGAGCTTGAGCGGCGCGCCCGCGTAGTAATGCCAGATCTCAACCGCGTCGATACGGTGCCAGTGCGATCGCTCGCCCTGCGCCAGCAAGAACAGAATGGCGGTCGAGACGGGGCGGCCTTCCACTTGCTGTGCATCGCGGAAGGTTTCGCGGTAGTGGCCGCCTTCCGGATGCGGCTTGAGGCCAAGCGCGCGGATCATCTCGGCGGCGGTCAGCGGAGGACGTAACGACATAAATTATTCCGTCTCATGCGCACCAGTCGAATTTTTGTCGTTTTTGACAGTATTTTTGTCGTTATAGGCAAAGTTGTGGTCACGGCATACGAATAGAAGAGGCCCCCCAGAATACCTCTTTGGAGATCGCCTATGTCATTCGTTCGGATGTCATTCTTTTGCACGATGTTGCTATCGGTCCTGACTGTTTCTGTGCACGCCCAAACTCAAGCGCAGCCGGAATGGCTGAATTCTTTGCGCGCAGGCGGCCACGTCATCATCATCCGACACGGCGCAACCTACCTGGATCAGGCTGACACCGATCCGCTCAATCTGAGCAACGTTGCCAAACAGCGCCAGTTGAACGATGCGGGACGCGCCAAGGCCAAGGAAATGGGCGAAGCCTTCCGCAAATTGCAAATCCCAGTGGGGCCGGTCGTGACCAGCATGTTCTACCGTGCGATCGAGACCGGAAAAATCGCCTTCGGTAGCGCGACGCCGACCGTCGATGTTGCCGAGGGTGGGCTCGTGGTCACGCCGATCGAGAACAACCGGCGCACCGCTGCAATGCGCAAGCTTGCGGGAACAGTGCCGCCCGCCGGCACCAATGTCGTGGTGGTGAGCCATAAGCCGAATATTCTGGATGCATTCGGCAAAGATTGGTTCGACCTCCGCGAGGGCGAAGCGTCGGTGTTCCTGCCGGACGGCAATGGCGGATACAAGTTCGTCGTGCGGGTGCAGGCCGACGAGTGGAAAAAGCTCGCCGAAAGCACGCACTAACGCGGTCTCTCGCTAAAACTTGTTCTTGCGCGCGCGGATTTCGGCGAAGACTTCGGCTGCCGGCTTTCCCGACATGCCAATGCCGGCCGCGACGGCCGGCACATCGGCGCGCAGGAACGGGTTTGCCTGCTTTTCGTCGCCAATGGTAACCGGAATCGTCGGCTCTTTCTGCGAAAGCTGCTGTTTCGCCGCCGCATCGCGCGCGGCGAGCGCTTTGTTGTCCGGTTCGATGGTGCGGGCGAATTTGATGTTGGCGGCGGTGTATTCGTGGCCGCAGTATATCTCGGTATCATTTGGCAGGTCGCGCAACTTCACGAGCGACCGCCACATTTGCTCGGGTGTCCCTTCGATCACGCGGCCGCAACCGATTGAAAACAGCGTGTCGCCGACAAAGGCGAGCTTGTCGCCATGAAACCAATAGGCGATGTGTCCAAGCGTGTGGCCCGGAGTTTCGATCACGTTCGCCGACAGCGTACCGACCTTGACCTTGTCGCCTTCGCGTACGGTCTCATCAACCGCGGGGATTTTTGCAGCTTCCGCCGCCGGCGCGACCACGCGGCATTTGTATTTCTCCTTCAGCGCATTAATGCCGTCAGTGTGGTCGGCATGATGATGCGTGACCAGGATGTCCGTCAGTTTCCAGCCCGTGGCCTTCAAGGCCGCCTCGATTGGTGCGGCTTCCGGCGCGTCGATGGAGGCAGTGGCGCCGCTGACCGGGTCATGCAGAAGCACCCCGTAGTTGTCGGATCGACAGGGAAAGAGGCGGGTTTCGGCGGGCATGGGCGTGATCCTGTTGGGCTACTGGAACGGGTTAACCGTATCACGCGGGTGAATGATCATGCACGTCCGCGCGTTCCCATGCCGTTAGCGGATTGCGACGGGGTTTCGTGGTAGTTTCGCCATATGTCAATCGACGTCGTTGATCTGCGCAATTTCTACGGCCAGCGGCTGGGTGTCGTCGCCCGCCGTTTCGTCGGGCGGGGCGTTCGCGCACTCTGGAGCGATACCGCCGGACAGCGTGTGCTCGGGATCGGCTACGCCACGCCCTATCTCGGCCTCTTCCGAGAAGAGGCTGAGCGATGTCTCGCTCTCATGCCGGCAGGGCAGGGTGTCGTGAAATGGCCGACCACGCGTCCGGCGCTCTCCGCACTGGTGGATGAAAACGAGCTCCCGCTGCCTGATTCCGCAGTCGATCGCGTGATGTTGGTCCACGCGCTGGAAATGACCAACGATCCCGGTGCGCTGTTGCGCGAAGTGTGGCGCGTGTTGGCGTCCGGTGGGCGGTTACTCGCGGTCGTGCCGAACCGACGCGGCTTGTGGGCGCGCATGGACACCACCCCATTCGGCCATGGCCGGCCATATTCGCGCAGTCAGATCAACCAGCTTTTGCGTGAGAGCTGGTTCACGCCGACAGGCTGGAGCGAGGCGCTTTATGTGCCGCCAATTGAGCGCGGCTGGTTTCTGCGAACGGCGGTGGCGTGGGAACGTACAGGCGCAACACTGTCGGCACCATTCGCCGGCGTCCATTTGGTGGAAGCAACCAAACAAGTTTATCGCGCGATTCCGGCGCGACGTGAAAAACGGCATTTGGTGCCGGCATTGGAGCCGGCACTGGTGCCGTCACCCGGCGCGTAGACTAAAAACCAATCCGCTCGGTTCAGTCCGGCTGGCGCGGCTCGTCGCCACCGCTACCTTCGTCGGGCCCCGGTTGCGGCGCTCCGCCTTGCGGCACGGCGCCTTGCGGCTGACCTCCGCCGAAATCCGGACGATCCGGACGATAACCACCACCGCCGCGATGGCGTCGGCGACGACGGTGCATTCCGAAACGGTCCTGACCGCGATCGCCTTGATCATGGCCGTTCTGGTTCGGGCCCGAATTCTGCTGCGGCTGTCCACCACCGCCACCGCCAGTAATGAATGCCGGCAGACCACCGACTTCCTGGCTTCCTTCATGGCCGCCATGGTTCGGTTGTTGGTTCGGTTGTTGGTTCGGTTGTTGGTTCGGTTGTTCGTTCGGCTGCTGGTATGGCTGCTGTTGGTGTTGCGGACGGTTTTGCACATGTTGGTCGCGCGGCGGGAAGGGCTGCGCGTCACGTGGGATGTAGGGTTGCTGCGTCTGTTGAACCGCCTGCGGCATTTGCGGCTGTGGCGCATAGCTCGGCTCGTTCTGACCCATGAACGGTTGGCCGTCGTCATCTCCGTCGTCGAAGTTGTCGTCAGCCGCACCTTGCGGCGGGCTGCCCTGACCCTGCGGCGGCTGTTGATTGTTGTAGTAGGGATTCTGCTGGCGGAACTGTTCCTGCGCAGCGGCGATCAGGCGGAAATAATGCTCGGCATGCTGGTAGTAATTTTCGGCGGCTACCGGATCACCCGAGCTCTGCGAGTTGCGCGCAAGCTGGATGTACTTTTCCGCGATATGCGACGCAGTGCCGCGGATTTTTACGTCGGGGCCGTTCGACTCATAAACGCGCGTTAGCGGATTTTGACTTTTGCGGTGGTTGTTGTTGCCGCGTCCCCGCATGCGCTTTTGACCGTTTCTCATGATGTGCCTGTTCGTCGACCTTTCACTCTGTCTCGGCATTCCGCGCCGAACGCTTAACCAATTTGCAAGCCCAGACAAATTCTCTTGCGCGGCCGGACCTGCAAGAGCAGCCCGCGCAATGATCGTAGTGATGCGTTCTTTATCGCGACAGTCGCAGCAACCCCATAGCCGCAGTCTTGCCGCAGCGTTGCCAACCTCTCGTTACGCGCATCGTCCTATGTTTCGAAATTTGATGCGCCCAACCGGTGAAGCATCCAAACCCGCATCTGGCGATTTCGTTTGCCGTCTTCTCAAAAGCCGGCTCTGCGTCATCCGCCTTGCGCCTCACCTCACAGAGCGTCGTGCTCCGGGCTCAGGCGATGCAACCGTTACGGGTCGATTCCGTGACAGGAAGCTAGTCGTTTCCGAGTCATAATCCAAGCGGTTTTTTCAACAAAAGAGGTCTGCGCTTTTCATGAGGTGGGAATGCACCATGCTCATGGCGTGAGACCGACGCCGAGCACGCGTGGGATTCCGGCCAAATCCTTCCGGGCAATACCGACGGTTAATCCTGCATTAGTAAACAGCGTCCGAACTGCCTCTTCCTGCCCTAAGCCTAGTTCCACAAACAGCCGCCCGCCGGGCGCCAAAAGTCGTTTTGCCTCGCCGGCAATCGCGCGGTAGGCCACGAGTCCGTCGTCGCCGCCGTCCAGTGCAACGGTTGGATCATAGTCCCGCACCTCGGGCGGGAGTGAGGCGATTTCGTCATGCGCGATATAAGGCGGATTTGACACGACAAGGTCGAAACCACCTTCCACGCCTGAGGCGATGTCGCAGTCGACGAAATGACTGCGTGATTTAAATCCCCCAGATTCGGCATTCGCGCGCGCGACCTGCAACGCGGCTGTGCTGACGTCGGTGCCGGTGCCGGCTGCGTTGGGCAATTCGTGCAGCAGCGCCAATAGCAAGGCCCCCGAACCAGTACCGATGTCGAGAACACGCAACTTTTCCATGCGCAGTCCGCCGCGCACGACGAAATCCAGCGCGGCTTCGACAATCGTTTCTGTCTCCGGCCGTGGGACCAGCACATCCGGCGTAATTGTGAGCCCGAGACTCCAGAATTCCTTTTTCCCAAGAATGCGCGATACCGGCTCGTGACTTAATCTCCGTGCAGCGAATGCCGATATTACGGTAATCTCGCGATCTTCCAGAATGCGATCCGATTGCGCAATCAACCGTGCACGATCGAGGTGCAGCGCGTGCCCGACAAGTATGCGTGCGTCCACCTCGGCCTCTTCCATGGCGGCTGGACGAAATGCTTGTGCGACGAGCCGGAGCGCTTCTGACACGGAGGCACCCGCTTCTAGCCCGGCAACGGCTTTCACGCCGCGCCTTCGGCCGCCAGCAATTCGGCCTGATGCTCGGTCACCAGCGCGTCGATGACTTCGTTCAAAGCATCGCCTTCCATGACCTGCGGCAATTTATGCAGCGTAAGATTGATACGATGATCGGTGACGCGGCCTTGCGGGAAGTTATAAGTGCGAATGCGTTCCGAGCGATCACCCGAGCCGATTTGTCCGCGCCGCTCCGCCGCGCGCTCGGCGTCGAGCTTCGTGCGTTCCTGGTCATAGAGCTTGGCCCGCAACATCGTCATCGCCTTGGCCTTGTTCTTGTGCTGCGAACGCTCTTCCTGAACGAAGACAACGATCCCGCTCGGCATGTGGGTGATGCGGATGGCGGATTCCGTCTTGTTGACGTGCTGGCCGCCGGCCCCCTGCGCGCGCATCGTGTCGATCTTCAGATCGGCCTCGTTGATGTGGATGTCGACGTCTTCCACCTCGGGTAGCACGGCGACAGTGGCTGCCGAGGTGTGGATACGACCGGAGGCTTCCGTATCGGGTACGCGTTGCACGCGATGCACACCCGACTCGAATTTGAGCTTGGCGAACACGCCGCGTCCGCGGACCTCGGCGACGATCTCCTTGAAGCCGCCTTTGGTTCCCTCGCTGATCGAGAGGATTTCCGACTTCCAGCCCTGTTTGGCTGCATAGCGTTCGTACATCCGGAATAGATCGCCTGCGAAGAGTGCGGCTTCGTCGCCGCCCGTACCGGCGCGGATTTCAAGGATGGCGTTATGATCGTCCATCGCGTCTTTTGGCAGCAGGGACAAACGGATCTGTTCCGCCAGTTTTTCCCGGCGTTCCTGCAGGTCATGCCGCTCGGCGTCGGCGAGCTTGCGCATCTCTGCGTCGGATTTTGGATCGTCGACAATCGCGGAAAGCTCTGCAATCTCTCGATCAGCGTCGCGGTAGGCTTTTATCGCTTCGACCACCGGGCCGAGCTCGGAAAATTCGCGCGATAATTTTACATATGCGTCGGTGCTCAAGCCTGTCGCGAGTTCGCTTTCCACGAGCGCATGGCGGGCGAGCAAGGCGTCGAGCTTCTGTTGCGGCAGGACAATCAAAGCTGCAGGCCCTCAGCAGCGGCGAAGCTTTCGAGCTTTTGGCGAATTGACACACTGCCAACCGGCTGTTCGAGGCACGGAAGAAGCATCGCTTCGCCCTTGCTGCAATCGAGATCAAGCAACATCGCTTTCACCGGACCGACCGCGGATGGCGAGAGCGACAGTGTACGGTACCCTATAATTGTAAGTGCCAGCGCACCGAGCGGTTGGGACGCGAGCTCACCGCACAAGGTCACAGGCTTGTTGTGCGCCTTTGCCTTGTCGATGATATCCTTGAGCGCGCGCAATACCGGCGCCGAAAGCGGATCGAAACGATCGGATACGCGCGGATTGCCACGATCGGCGGCATATAGAAATTGCATGAGGTCGTTGGAACCGACCGACAGAAAATCCACACGTTCCAGCAATTCGTTGAGCTGAAACAGCAAAGAGGGCACTTCCACCATCGTGCCGATTTCGACGCGCTCGGGCAGCTCATGCCCGTGCCTGCGCAGGTGAGTGAGTTCGACCTCGACAAGCGACTTTGCTTTGTCGAATTCCTCCACCACGGCAACCATCGGAAACATCAACTTGAGGCTGCGACCGCCGGCCGCACGCAACAACGCCCGTACCTGGCTGCGCAAAAGGCCGGGACGGTCGAGGCCGAGTCTGATCGCGCGCCATCCTAACGCGGGATTTTCTTCTTCGATGTTGCGCATGTACGGCAGCACCTTGTCGCCGCCGATATCGAGGGTCCGGAATGTGACCGGCTTTTTACCGGCCGCATCCAGCACCGTGCGGTAAAGAGTGAGCTGCTCGCCCGTGCGCGGCAGCGTGTCCGCCACCATGAACTGTAACTCGGTTCGAAACAGGCCGATGCCGGCGGCGCCGGTGTCTTCGATATGCGGAAGATCGATGGTGAGGCCCGCATTGATCATCAGCGAGATTTTTTGACCATCTTTGGTAATGCAGGGACGCTCGCGCAGCGCGCGGTATTGCGCCTGGCGCCGGGCGCGCAACTTCACGCGCTCGCCGTAAGATGCCTGGATGTCTTGCGGCGGACGCATGTGTATGTGGCCGGTCGAGCCATCGACAATGATGGCGTCGCCCGGTTCGACCATGCCCGTCGCATTCTCGATCTCGCCGACCGTCGGAATGCCGAGGGCGCGCGCCACGATGGAGACATGCGACGTTGGGCCGCCTTCCTCCAGGACGAGGCCGCGCAGCCTTTTGCGGTCGTAATCGAGCAAAGCCGCCGGACCCATCGAACGTGCCACGACGATGGCGTTTTCCGGCAGTTGCTCCTTGGTCGGCGCGTGATCCTGACCCATCAAGACGCGCATCAGGCGATTGGCCAAGTCGTCAAGGTCGTGCAGGCGATCGCGCAAATAATGGTCGGAGGCACGCAGCATGCGCGCACGGGTGTCGGATTGTACGCGCTCCACGCTCGCTTCGGCGGTCAAGCCGGTCATTACGGCTTCGCGGATCTTGTGCAGCCAGCCCTGGTCATATGAAAACATGCGGTAAGCTTCGAGCACGTCGCGGTGTTCGCCGCCGTCGGCGACATCGCGGTGCTCGACCAGACGATCCAGATCTTCACGCAAGGTCGCAATCGCGGAATCCAGCCGCTTGAGTTCGTGTGGCACGTCGTCGGCGATGACATTCGTGATGACAACGCGCGGCTCGTGCAGCACAACGTGACCGAGAGCGATGCCGTCCGACAGGGAACTGCCGGTGACATGCATCGCATGTCGTGCGGCCGGTTCCGCGCCAGGCCGGGCGAGCGATGACAACTCGCCGGACGCGATCATCTCGGCGAGCACCATCGCCGTGGTCTGGAGCGCTTCTTCTTCTTCCTCGGTGTAGGTGCGGCGGGCGCGGTTCTGCACCACCAGCACGCCGAGCGTATTGCCGGCGCGCAAAATGGGCACGCCGAGGAACGAGTGATAGATTTCTTCGCCTGTTTCTGCGCGGTAGGAGAAGGCCGGATGCGCCTGCGCGTCCGACAAATTCATCGGGTTGGCTTCACTGGCGACGAGGCCGACAAGGCCTTCCTCGGCTTTCAGCACGGTTTGGTGGACGGCTTCGCGCTTGAGACCTTCGGTGGCGTATAGCTCAAGGGTTCCGTCTACGCGCAGGACGTAGACAGAGCACACTTCCGCGACCATGTTGGCGGCGATCAACACCACCACCTTGTCGAGGCGATCTTGCGCGCTGACCGGCTCCGCCATTACTTCGCGAAGCCGACGCAACAGCACGCGCGGACCGCCCAGCGCGCCACGCATTATTGAGGTCCTCCAGCAACGGCAAAAGCCGCAGCCTCATCTACGGCCAAATCATGTACGAATAGCGACCGCGAGATCCCGCATCCGCGGACGCTTATGGGTCAGGCTATAGCCATGGCCCATGCAAGGGGCAAGCCAAAGCACTGCTATCGTCCCGGGGCTCCTTCGCTCCGCTCAATCGCCCGGGACCACAGAAACCCTACGCCTTATCCAGCCCATACAACGTGTGCAGGGTCCGCACAGCCAAGTCGGTCTGTGCTGCCTTGATCAGGACCGAGAATTTAATCTCGGAGGTCGTAATGGCGAGAATATTGATCTTTTGCTGGGATAAAGCCTTGAAGGCCTGTGCCGCGACGCCCGCGTGGCTCCGCATGCCGATGCCGATGACCGAGACCTTGGCAACGTCGGTCGCACCATCCAGCCGCTCAAACCCGATGGCCGCCTTGGCCTTGTCGAGGGTGACGCGCGCTCGCTCATAGTCGGCTGATGGCACGGTGAAGGTCAGATCGGTGGTCGCGCCGTCGCCCGACACGTTCTGGACGATCATATCGACGTTGATATTGCTATCGGCGAGCGGGCCGAAAATTGCGGCGGCCACGCCGGGCTTGTCCTGCACCCGGCGAATCGAAATCTGCGCCTCGTCCTTGGAAAAGGCGATGCCGGTAACGACTTGCTGTTCCACGATGTCTCCTTCGTCGCATATTAGTGTGCCGGAAGGCGGTTTGGAGGGGTCGATGTCCTCCGGCTTCTCGAAGCTCGAGCGCACGAAGATGCGCACGTTGTGCACCATGCCGAGCTCAACGGAACGGACCTGCATGACCTTGGCGCCGAGTGAAGCGAGTTCGAGCATTTCTTCGTAAGCGATTTTGTCCATGCGGTGCGCCTTTGGCACCACGCGTGGGTCGGTGGTGTAGACGCCATCGACATCGGTGTAGATATCGCAACGCTCGGCCCCGATCGCGGCCGCAATCGCGACGGCCGAAGTGTCAGAGCCGCCGCGGCCTAGTGTCGTGATCCGGCCGGTTTCCTTGTGCATGCCCTGGAAACCGGCGATCACGGCGACCTGACCGTGCTCCTTGAATCGCTTGACCAGTTCGGCGCCGTTGACCTCGAGGATTCGCGCCGATGCATGCGCATTGTCGGTCAAGATCGGCAATTGCCAGCCTTGCCATGACCTCGCATTGACGCCCATTCCCTCAAGTACGATCGCCAGCAATCCGGCGCTGACCTGCTCGCCAGTGGCCACCACGGCGTCGTATTCACGCGCATCGTGAAGCATCGCGGCCTGCCGGCACCATTCGACGAGCTGATTGGTCACGCCCGCCATGGCGGAAACCACGACGGCCACATCGTAGCCGGCGTCAACCTCGCGCTTGACGTGGCGCGCCACATTGCGGATGCGGTCAAGATCTGCGACGGACGTTCCGCCGAATTTCATTACCAAACGAGCCATAGCTTGATTGAACCTGACGTTCCCGGAATCGCCGAAAGGCGTTAACAAGCGGCCGGCGTGATCCGTAAAGCCCCAAGCGCCGGCCCAAAAAGGTGCGTATACATACCGGCGGGGTGCGGCGACCGCAACATTGCCCTCCACCGCGCTATAGTCGCGAAAGTTCAAGGTTCAACGATGCGGTATATCGATCACATCCTGCAGCCTGGCGAGACGGTGGCCTATACAACGACTTTGCACTGGATTGCGTATATGCCGGCGATTGGCCTCTGGCTGCTTGCCGCCATTTCCCTCACCGCCGGCGCCACCGCCGGCCCGATCTCGCTGTTGGTCTCGCTCGTCTGTGCGGTGGTGGGCTTTGTATTTGCTTGTCGGGCCTGGTTCCGGCGCTGGACGACGGAGATCGACGTGACCGATCGCCGGATCGTGTACAAGTGCGGGTTCATCCGCCGGCATACGGTCGAAATGAACATGGATAAGGTGGAGAGCGTGGACGTCGACCAAACGATATTGGGACGAATGCTCAACTACGGGGACATCACCATTCGCGGCACGGGCGAGGGGATCGAGCCGCTCCACAAGATCAGCGGGCCGCTCGAATTTCGAAATCGAGTGACAGCCCGCTGATTGGCGCGATGGCAGAAACAGGCATGGCATCCAAACGTCAAGCATCCTCGGTCGATCAAGCTGAGATCGATCGTTTTTCGCGCCATGCTGCGGATTGGTGGAATCCGCATGGGCCCATGGCCGCGCTGCACAAGTTCAATCCCGTGCGGCTCGGCTATATCCGCGATCAGGCGGCGGCACATTTTCAGCGCGACGCCAAAAAGCTCGACAACCTGAAGGGTCTCCGCATGCTCGACATCGGTTGCGGCGGTGGAATCCTGTCGGAGCCTTTGGCGCGGCTGGGTGCCGAAATGATTGGCGCCGATCCGTCGGAAGACAACATCGCCGTCGCCCAGGCGCATGCGGACAAAATGGGTCTTACCATAGCGTACCGTGCAACCACGGCCGAGGATCTTGCGGCAGCCAAAGAGCGTTTCGATGTCGTGCTGGCCATGGAAGTGGTCGAGCATGTCACCGATATGACCTCGTTCGTATTGACCTGCGCCACAATGGTGAAGCCCGGCGGGCTGATGATCGCGGCCACGCTCAACCGAACCCTGAAAAGTTTTGCGCTCGCAATTGTCGGTGCGGAATATGTACTGCGCTGGCTGCCGCGCGGCACGCATCAATGGGAGAAATTCGTCACGCCTCAAGAGTTGGAGGCTGCGATCGAACAGAGCGGCCTGCAAGTGAGTGGGGAGCGCGGCGTGATCTACAATCCATTTGCCGACCGTTGGCAACTATCATCGGATATGGACGTCAACTACATGCTGGTGGCACAACGTCCGAAGAAAAAAGGAGAGACCGTATGATCCTCGAGCTGGTCGAATTTAATTCGCCGAAGGATTGGAGCCGTCAGCAGGTTGCCGAAGAGGCGCGCAATGTGATTCCGAAGTGGCGCGCCAACAAGGAGTTATTGCGCAAGCACTTTCTGCTCGAGCTCAACGGCAAGACCGGCGCGGGCGTTTATGTCTGGCCATCAGTCGAAGCGGCACAAAAGGCGCATGACGAGGCCTGGCGGCAATCGGTCATCAAGCGCACCGGCGGCGCACCGACCATTCGCTATTTCGATTTATTTCTGCTGATCGACAATGAGAAGGGTGCGGTGACTGAATTCCCGGAAGCAGCCGAAATTCGCTCCGCCGCTGCGTAACCCGTAACTTCTCCCGGCCATCCTCGCCTTATAAGGACAGCGAGACGCGGATGCCCGGCAAAAGCCGGGCACGACTATATTAGAGACCGACGATGCTCTGGGCCGTCTTTACGTTGATTGCCGCTGCGGCGCAGACCGCGCGTAACGCCATGCAGCGTGAGCTGACCGCAACCCTCGGGACGGTTGGCGCGACCCATGTGCGATTTCTGTTCGGATTTCCTTTTGCTCTGCTTTTTCTCGCCGGCCTGATGGTGGTGACCGGCGATCGCTTGCCGGCGACGCCGCTTGCGTTTTGGCCCTGGGTGCTCGGTGGCGCGCTTGGACAAATTGCAGCTACCGCGCTGATGTTATCGGCGATGGGCAAACGGTCTTTCGTTGTCGCTTACGCCTACATCAAAACCGAGCCGGTGCAGGTGGCGCTATTCGGGCTGATCTTTCTCGGCGATAAAGTGACGCCGCTGTCGACCGCAGCGATCCTGACTGCGACCGCCGGTGTGATCTTCATGTCGCTGAAGCCCGGCGCTGGCAGCGCAGGAACCACACACTCGACGTTGATTGGGCTCGGCGGCGGCACGATGTTCGCATTGTCCGCAATCAGTTATCGCGGCGCGATACTGTCGCTCGGTCTTTCCGATTTCGTGCTGGCGGCGACCTTTAGTGTCACTGTCGGGCTGGTGATCCAGGCGACGCTGTTGTCGCTTTATCTGATGCTGAGCGACCCCGGTGTGCTGCGCGCCATCATGAAAGCGTGGAAACCCTCGCTTTTTGCAGGGTTTATGGGTGCCTTCGCGTCTGAATTCTGGTTTCTCGCGTTCGCAATCACCAGTGCGGCCAATGTGCGCACGCTGGCGCTGGTCGAAGTGCTATTCGCACAAGGCGTGACACACTTTGTGTTCAAGCAGCCGACCACGCTGCGCGAGAGCTTCGGCATTGTGATGGTGGTGATCGGAGTGGCGCTGCTGGTGTGGGCGTATTAGCCGCTAGTTTCGCTCGTCAGGCAGCGGCGGCAGCGGGTGAAACTCGACGCCTTCCTCCGAGAGCTCTTTTGCCTCATCAGGCGAGGCCACGCCGTAAATCGAGCGGTGCTCGATTTCCCCGTAATGCATCTTGCGCGCTTCTTCGGGGAATTTTGGACCGACATTGTCGGCGTTCTTGGTGAGATGGTCGCGCAGTTCCTTGAGCTTGGTGCGGAGTTCTTGCTCCTGCGGCGAGATCATTGCGACCGGAGCGGCCGGTGCGGTTGCAGTAGACGGCTCCGTTGGCGGTGCCGCTGCCGCGACGGGCGAGCGCTTTTTCTTTGCAGTCGCCGAGAGGCGCGGCGCCATAATGGCCTTTTCGACCTTGGCCGAGCCGCACAGCGGGCAGGTCACCAATCCGCGCTTGGCCTGTTTGTCATAAGCGGCGGAATCCCGAAACCAGCTCTCAAAGTCGTGGCCCCGTTCGCAGGCGAGTGCGTAGCGAATCATTCCACCCTCCGCACGACGTGGAGGTGCGTTGGTTCTGCTAACGGTTCGACGATTTCGAAGCGTCGCCCGTGTTGCAGTGAGGGAATACGCGCGCGTGCATCCGTCACTTGCGCGGGATCGATCTCGGCCATGATTACCCCAGGCTCGGTGCCGCCCTCCGCAATAATGCGCCCCCATGGGTCAACGATCAGTGAATGGCCGTAGGTCTCGCGGCCATTCTCATGTTTCCCGGCCTGGGCCGCGGCAAACACGAAGCAACCATTTTCGATGGCACGCGCGCGCATCAGGGCATGCCAATGCGCTTCGCCGGTTTGCTTCGTGAATGACGGAGGGAATCGCCAGCATCGTGGCGCCTGCTTCGGCGAGCGCGCGATAGAGCGCAGGGAAACGCAGATCATAGCAAATGGTCAGTCCAAGGCGGCCCCATGGCAAATCTGCCAGCACAGCCAGCTCGCCCGGCCGGTAATTGCGCGACTCGCGATAGCTTTCGCCGCCTGCGAGATCGACGTCAAACATATGGATCTTGTCATAGCGGGCGGCGATATCGCCCTTGGGATCGATCAAGAACGATCGGTTAGCGGCCCTGTCAGGTGAAAGCTTGATCGCCAGCGAGCCGACATGAATATAAATGCCAAGCTTACGCGCAGTCGCGCGCATGGCCGCGAGCGAAGCATCCGCCTCTTCCTCAACGACTGCGGCGAACAGCTGTTCGCGCTTGGCCGCCAGAATATTTGTCATCTCCGGGGTCAGCACGTATTCCGCACCGGCCGACTTTGCTTCGCCGATCATGCGCACCGCATCATCGATATTGGCATCCGGCTTGAGGCCAGAACGCATCTGAATCATCGCAGCTTTGAAAGTATTGGTGCTCATGCTGAGGTCTCGCCGCCCGCGAGCAGCGGATCGAGCTTGCCGGCGCGCTCGAGCGCGTGGAGCTCATCGCAGCCGCCAACATGGACCGCGCCGATAAAAATCTGCGGCACGGTCACGCGTCCTTTTGCACGTTGAATCATTTCCTCGCGGCGATCCCAGTCGCGTCCGACGTCGATTTCGCTATAGGTCACACCCTTACGCTTCAGCAGAGCTTTGGCGGCGTGGCAATAAGGGCAATAACGGGTCGTATAGATTTCGACGGGTGGCATGTCTTTTCTGCGTTTTGCTCCGCGTCTTTTATATGGGAGTGCGCGCTGGCGCTACAACCCGGGCGAATACCAGCACATCGATATGGGCGGCCCCGGCCCGCAAAAGCGCGCGGGCGCAGGCATCGACTGTGGCACCGGAGGTGAGGACGTCGTCGATCAAAACCAGGCGCCGGCCTGCGATATCGGCCTTGTGCTGGACTGGCACCCGAAAGGCGCCCTGCACATTATCGGCGCGTTCGACCTTCGACCGGCCAACCTGCTGAGGCGTTGCCCGCACGCGCTTGAGCGCATCATGCGTAACAGGAACGCTGCACATTGCAGAGATGGCTCCGGCCAGAGTGGCGGACTGATTGAATCGCCGCGACCACAATCGTCGCCAATGCAGGGGGACCGGAATGAGCGCGTCGGCGCCGGCCAGCAATTCTCGGCCGGCGCGGGCCATCCATCGCCCCATGATCGGCGCGAGGTCGAGGCGGTCGCCATATTTAAAACTCTGGACCAACAAGCGGGCGACGTCGTCATAGCGCACGGCTGCGCGCGCCCGGTCGTAGGTTGGTGGATTAGCGATCGCTTCCATCGACAGCAGCCCAGGTCCGGGATCGTATAAAAAGGGGATACCGAGCCGCGCGCAGTAGGGCGGCTCGATGAGCGATAGTTTTGACCAGCACGACGCGCAGAGGCCGATGCCATCGGCGAGCGGCTCGCGGCAGGACGGGCAGAGCGGAGGAAGGGCGAAGTCTAACAGGAGTCGCAATGCCGCGCGTGCGCCACCCCAAATGGGCGCAACGCCGCGAAAGCGCGAGCCGGGCAAATGCGCATCGTCCGGCCTTGCCGACACAACCTCGTTCATGCTGCAACGGTAGCATAGGCGTAGAATGGCGCGACAGGACAAGGTGCGCACACGTGACTCGGCGGACTCGCCTCTGCGCATATTAGGACAAGCCGATGTCGTCAGGTCCCAAAATCTTTGACCGGCGGCTGTTGCGCGTACGGCAAGCGCGCGCCCTCACCCTGGGGCCTGCTACCTTTCTTCTCGATCACGTCGCCGCTGAATTGAGTGAGCGCTTGTCCGCCGTGTTGCGCCAGTTCGATATCGCTGTCGATCTTGGCACGCCGACCGAGGCGGTACGCCGAGCCGTTTTGGCCACCGGGAAAATTGGAACGATTGTCGCTGCGTCTCCGGAGAGGCCCCATCTCGGCCATTCGAATTTACATATCGCTGCCGACGAGGAAGCGCTGCCTTTTGCTGACGGTTCGCTTGATCTGGTGGTCTCGGGGCTCGCGCTTCAGTTCGTCAATGATTTGCCTGGCACCCTCATACAAATTCGCCGTGCGCTGAAGCCGGACGGCTTATTGTTAGCCGCGTTGATCGGTGGTGAAAGCCTGGGCGAACTGCGTGCTGCATTCGCTGCGGCGGAAAGCGAAGTCGAAGGCGGCATCTCACCGCGCGTCGCGCCGTTCGCCGATGTGCGAGAGCTCGGTGCTCTTTTGCAACGCGCGGGCTTCGCGCTGCCGGTCGTCGACAGCGAGCGACTGGTCGCGCGTTACAATTCGGCGTTGGCCTTGATGCGCGACCTGCGCCGGATGGGCGCCACGAACGTCTTGAGCGAACGCCGGCGCACAACGCTCAAGCGCGCAACGCTCGAACGCCTGGAGGCGATATACGCCGAACGCTTCGCCGACGCAGATGGCCGTATCCGCGCCAACTTCGAAATCGTATGGCTGTCGGGCTGGGCGCCGCACGACAGCCAGCAGCGACCGCTTAAACCCGGTTCGGCCACGCGACGGCTCGCTGATGCGCTCGGCACCAAGGAAATGCCAACGGGAGAAAAGCCGGAACCGTAGGATTGTTGATTTAGAGCAGGGCCATCAAGTGTGACACGAGCGGCACGTCCGCTGGCGGCATTTCATAGTCACGTAACCGGTTTGGCTTCACCCAGGCGAGTTGCTGGCCTTCTGTGGCCGTCACCGTTCCTTCCCAGCGACGGCAAATGTAAAGGGGCATCAGGAGGTGAAATTCGGGATAGCTGTGACTCGCGAAGGTGAGCGGGGCAAGACAAGCCTCGCTGACGATAATTGCCAGCTCTTCCCTCAGTTCGCGTATCAGCGTTTCTTCAGGCCGTTCGCCATTTTCAACCTTGCCGCCGGGAAACTCCCACAGGCCGGCCATCGATTTGCCAGCGGGTCGCTGCGCGATGAGCACCCGCCCATCGACGTCAACGAGGGCGCAGGCGGCAACAAGAACGATTTTAGCGGCCACAGGCCTTCAGCCCTTGGTGATACTTATGATCGGTAGTCGCCATTGATGGCGACATATTCCTTGGTCAAATCGCAGGTGAGCACGCGATCACGGCCTTTGCCCAGCCCGAGCGCTACTTTCAAGCTGATCTCCGGCTTTTTCATTGCGGCGCTGACGGTTGCCTCGTCATAGCCGGGATCGCGTGCGCCCTTGTGTGCAACACGAATGCCTCCGAACCAGATCGAAAGCTTATCCCGGTCGGCCGGTTCGCCGGCCTTGCCGACCGCCATCACGACGCGTCCCCAATTCGCATCTTCACCGGCAATAGCCGTCTTCACGAGAGGCGAATTCGCAATCGACATGGCGATTCGGCGTGCGGATGCTTTCGACACGGCGCCTTCCACGACGATTTCGACCAACTTGCGCGCTCCCTCGCCGTCGCGCGCAATCTGTTCGGAGAGATTTGCCAGCACGCTGTGAAGCGCCTTTTTGAAATCCTTCAGACGCGGATCCACCGCGCGCGCGATGCGCGGAGCACCTGCCTGTCCGGTCGCAAACGCCATGAGCGTATCGGATGTGGACGTGTCGCCGTCGATCGTCACGGCGTTGAAGGTGTCGCTAACGCTTTCTTTCAAGAGAGTTTGCAATGCAGGCGCGGAAATCGCCGCATCGGTGAAAATGAAGGAAAGCATCGTCGCCATATCGGGGGCGATCATGCCGGCACCTTTGGCAATTCCGTTGATCGTGACCTTGGTTTTTCCGATCTTTGCGACAGCTGTCGCCACTTTTGGAAATGTATCGGTTGTCATGATGGCACGTGCCGCAGACAGGAAATCTCCTTCCTGCGCGCCGGCGACCATGCCCTCCATCACGCCGTCAAATGCTTCCGCCTTTAACGGTTCGCCGATCACACCCGTCGAAGCGAGGAAAACGTCATTTGGCTTGCAGCCAATCGCACGCGCCGCAATCTGCGCAGTAAATTTACAAGCCTCTCGTCCGCTCCGGCCCGTAAAGGCATTAGCGTTGCCGGAATTGACCACCAGCGCGCGCGTCTTGGCTGTTTTCAGGTGCGCCTGGCACCATTCGACCGGCGCTGACGCACATTTCGAACGCGTGAACACTCCTGCAACGGTCGTACCCGGTTCAAATATTGCAAGCAGAACATCGGTGCGGCCCGCGTAACGAATTCCGGCGGCGGCGGTTGCAAGGCGCACGCCGGGAATTGCCGGCATGTGGGGTACATGAAGGGGGGCGAGGGGGGAAACTGAGGTGCTCATATTCGTCATGGCCGGGCTTGTCCCGGCCATCCACGTCTGAAGGGATCGGACTACTTAAAAGACGTGGATGCCCGCGACAAGCGCGGGCATGACGTGGCGGTTATTTCTTGGCCGGCGCGGGAGCGGGGGTGGCGGCCGGCTTTTCTTCGGGCTTTGCCGGCTTATCCATGCGCTCGATCTTGGCATCCGCGCGCAGTTTGGTGACCAGATCGGCTTGCGCTTTGCGTACGACGAAATTTTCGATCTGCGGCTTTACGTCCTCAAATTTCGGCGGCTCCTTGACGCGCTTATCCTCGACCTTGATCACGTGCCAGCCGAACTGAGTTTTCACCGGCTCCGAGATCTGGCCCTTATCCAGTTTAAAGGCGACTTCGGAAAATTCCGGCACCATCTGATCTTTGCTGAAATAGCCGAGATCACCACCATTGGCCTTGCCAGAGGGATCTTCCGTCACTTCGCTCGCCACCTTCGCGAAGTCCTCGCCTTTCTTCAGCCGGACAATCACTGCCTTGAGCTTGTCTTCGGCTTCCTTGCTCGCCTTTTCATCTCCGGCAGGTGTGCGGAACAGGATGTGGCGCGCGTGCACTTCTTTCTCTTCGCCGATCTGCTTGACGGCCTCGTCGTAGACCTTGTGCATGGCCTCGTCGGAAAGAGCTTCTTTGCCGGCCGATTGCAGCAGCGCTTCCATCAGCAGCTTTTTGCGGGCGAAATCAACCTTGCGCTTGAACTCGGCCGTGTCTCCAAATTTCTTGTCTTCGGCTGCCTTCGACACAAGGATCATGTCGGCCACAAACTGTACAAGATAGTCCTGCTTGGCTTCAGGCGACATCGGTGGAATTTGTCCGGCCTCCTCCTCGGCGGCGGTGAGGTCGCTTTGATGGACGTCCACTCCGTTGACTTTGGCGACAAGAGGGTCCTTGTCCTGGGCGTAGAGCGGCCCGGCCGACACAATGAGCAGCGCCAATGTTGCGGTTAAAACACCAACCGCGCACGAATGGGCCTTAAGGCGGGCGGGAATTGAAATCGTCATGACGCTGTCCTTGGAAAGGGATGGATCCGCCGGTCCCGGGGGGCGGCGGGTGGACTATTCGCCCAACAACCGTGGCATTGCAATGGCCGACTGGCGCGCAGCGTTTAACGTCCGCGTGACCGGTCGTCGTTAAGATCCGGGCAGCCCGGCAATTGACAACAATCCGACCCCCTCATATCTCTCGCTCAGCTTTCGCTAATCCGCTATTTGCCGACGCGTTTGGCGTCGAATTTGCCCGAAAACTGCCGCATTCCGGAGCGCCGGAAGCAAATCCGGCCGCGGCGGCATGATATAAGCGCCCCGGCGCAAGTCTTGGAGCTCCCTGTATGTTTGATGGCTTTTTCCGCAAGCTGTTCGGCTCGGCCAACGAGCGGCGGATTCGCAGCTATCTGCCCCGGGTTAACGAGATTAATGAACTGGAGAAAGAGCTCGAAGCGCTTTCCGACGAGGCGCTCAAGGCACGCACCGACGAGTTCAAGAAAAAAGTTGCCGAAGGCACTTCACTCGACGATCTCCTGGTTCCTGCTTTCGCGACAGTGCGGGAAGCGGCCAAGCGCACGCTTGGACAGCGCCATTTCGATGTCCAGCTGATCGGCGGCATGATCCTGCACGAAGGCAAGATTGCCGAGATGAAGACCGGCGAAGGCAAGACGCTGGTTGCGACTCTGCCTGTCTATCTCAATGCCATCTCCGGCCGCGGCGTACACGTCGTTACTGTCAACGACTACCTGGCCAAACGCGATGCCGAGTGGATGGGGCAGATTTACAAATTCCTCGGACTCTCGGTTGGTGTCATCGTGCACGGGATCGATGATGAGCAACGCAAGAAAGCATACGACTGCGACATCACATACGGTACCAACAACGAGCTCGGCTTCGACTATCTGCGCGACAATATGAAGTACCGCCTGGAGGATATGGTCCAGCGCGGGCATATTTATGCGATCGTCGACGAAGTTGAACTCGATCCTTGTCGACGAGGCCCGTACGCCGCTGATCATTTCTGGTCCGCTCGACGACCGATCCGAATTTTACAACACGATCGACGGTTATATTCCCGCGCTCGACAAAGCCGACTACGAAGTTGACGAAAAGCAGCGCACGGTGACGCTGACCGAAGCCGGCATGGAAAAACTCGAACAGCGGCTACGCGCGGCGGGTCAGCTCAAAGGAGAATCTCTCTACGACGTTGAGAACGTTTCCGTCGTTCACCATGTCAACCAGGCACTCCGCGCGCACAAACTGTTCCAGCGTGACAAAGATTACATCGTGCGCAACGGAGAGGTCGTCATCATCGACGAGTTCACTGGCCGCATGATGCCAGGCCGTCGTTATTCGGAAGGTCTTCACCAGGCGCTGGAAGCAAAAGAGCACCAGCCAATTCAGCCCGAGAACCAGACGCTCGCCTCGATTACATTCCAGAATTACTTTCGCATGTACGAGAAGCTCGCCGGCATGACCGGTACGGCGCTCACGGAAGCCGACGAGTTTATGGACATTTACAATCTCGAAGTACTCGAAGTTCCGACCAACATGCCGCTCGTTCGGCTCGACGACCACGATGAGGTCTATCGCACGGCGGTGGAAAAATACCGAGCAATCCTGACGCTGATCGAGGATTGCAAAAAACGGGGCCAGCCGGTGCTGGTTGGCACCACGTCAATCGAGAAATCCGAACAGCTAGCGGAAATGCTGCGCAAGGCTGGCTGGGAGCAGCACGACTTTTCCGACCCGAACGCGTTTGCCGCGCTTTATTCGGGCGATGACGGCGCGACCAAGACCAAGGTATTTGCCATCCTAAACGCCCGCTACCACGAGCAGGAAGCTTATATTGTCTCGCAGGCCGGCGTGCCGGGAGCAATCACGATTGCGACCAACATGGCCGGACGCGGCACCGATATTCAGCTCGGCGGAAATGCCGACATGCGCATCCGCCAGGAAATCACCGATATTACCGATTGGGCCGAGCGTGATAAGGATCCGCGCGCCGCACAAATCCGCGAGCAGGTGGCCCGCCTCAAGCAAAAGGCGCTCGCTGCCGGCGGGCTCTATGTGTTGGGCACCGAGCGGCACGAGAGCCGCCGCATCGACAATCAGCTACGCGGCCGTTCCGGCCGCCAGGGCGACCCGGGCCATTCGAAATTTTTCCTGTCGCTCGAAGACGATCTGATGCGCATCTTCGGCTCCGACAAGCTCGACGGCATGTTGCAGAAGCTCGGCCTGAAGGAGAACGAGGCGATCGTTCACCCTTGGATCAACAAAGCGTTGGAAAAAGCGCAGCAGAAAGTCGAGGCGCGCAATTTCGACATCCGCAAAAACCTGCTCAAGTTCGACAACGTTATGAACGACCAGCGCAAGGTCATCTTTGAGCAGCGGCTTGAGTTGATGCGCGATGATAAGGTCGACGAAACCATCGCCGATATGCGTCACGCGATGATCGAAGATTTGGTCGCCAAGCACGTTCCTGAAAATGCCTATCCGGAACAGTGGAATGTTGTCGGCCTCGACCAGGACCTGCGCAGCATCCTCACGCTGGAGTTGCCCGTTCAGGATTGGGCGAAAGAGGAAGGTATTACTGACGAGGACGTGCGCGAGCGCATCACGCGGCGCGCGGATGAATGGATGGCGGGCAAGGTGGCCAAATGGGGTCCCGACGTCATGCGTTACGTCGAGAAATCAATTTTGTTGCAGACGCTCGATCATCTTTGGCGGGAGCATCTCGTGATGCTCGAGCACTTGCGGCAAGTCATCGGCCTGCGCGGCTATGGCCAGCGGGATCCGCTCAACGAATACAAGGCTGAGGCCTTCTCGTTATTTGAAGCCATGGTGGCACACTTGCGCGAAGCAGTAACCGCGCAACTCATGCGCGTCGAAGTCGTGCAGCAGCCACCAGCCGAAGAGGCCGCGACGCTGCCATACATGGAAGCACACAAGGTCGACCCGACGACGGGCGAGGACGAGATGGCGCCGGCGCTGGCACCTGCAATGGCAGGCAACGGCAATGGAGCACAGACGGAGCGCAATTCAAATGATCCGTCCAGTTGGGGAAAGGTCGGCCGCAACGAGCTGTGTCCCTGCGGCTCGGGCAAAAAATTCAAGCATTGCCACGGTAAGTTCGCCTGAGTGTGCTGATCGAGAGAGAGCAATATAAAAACGCCGGCTTCTGCCGGCGTTTATTTTTTCAGTGCCTGTGCAAGGCCTTTTCGAAATGTGCGGTCACGTTTGAGATGCCATTCGCGGCTCATCGCATGACGCTTGCTGGCGCAGCGTTCCGAATAAAGTAGCACCCATGCGCGGCCTCGCGTTGAACGGGCGCCCTTGCCGGCATTGTGCTGTGCCAACCGCCGCGCGACGTCGTCGGTCCAGCCGACATAAGTCAGATGACGATTTTTGGTGAGGCTGCCGAGAACATAGACGTAGCAATCCATGCTTCGTCTGCCGGCGCGGCCAAAAGTCAGCGGAAGCTACTGAACGTGCCGACCGGAACCACGGGTTGTGCACCCGAAAGCAAACCGCCGGTGCTCGCGGGCGGCGTGGAATAGGCGGTGCGCAATTCCGGCTCCGGTGTACGCGGCGGCTCAGCTTTGGCACTTTGCTGCGCCGGCGGTGCCGGTGGCGCTTTGGGCATGGGCCCCCAAACACTCTCAACAACAGCGTTTGGCGTCGGCTGGCGGGCAGTCGGTACCGACGCGACTGTGGCAGGCGCAGTTTGCGCAGGCGCCGAAGCCGTTGCGGAGACGGTGCGCACTGGGGCCGGTTGCTTCGGCTTCGCCGCCAAGTCGGTGCTGGGACCGCGCGAGGCGACCTGGTCGTTTTGTGCCGGCGTCGGCGCGGGTGCAGCCTTCGAGCGGCCAAACCAGCTTCCGATAATCCCGGCAATCGAAGTCGGCTTCGTTGCGGGCGCTTCGCCTTGTTTTGGCAGAGGCGCAGGCCGCGGCATCGGCACACTCGCCATCACCACCGGCTCGGTTTCAGTTTGCGGCGCGGTGTCCGGCACCGAGGCGGCGGTCGGCGCCGCTTGAGGCACCGAAACCATAGGCGCCGGAGCTGGCTTGTCGGGCGTGCGAGGCAGGGACCCAGGCGCGGTCGCGACGCGGATCAGACGTCCCTTGCTGTCGTATCCCTCTTGTGTGCCGAGCTTGTCGGCGAACACAGGATTCATGCCACCGTCGACACCATCACGGGGTGGAACTGTCGACACATTCTTGGCGATGTACTCGGCCATCTTGTACTGCTCTTGCCGATGCTGTTCGAGCACGGCATCGGCGACAGTCTTGTCGAGTTGATAGGCCGGACATGCGCCCTTTGGATTAAACGAGAGCGGCCTTGTCGAGTTGTCAG
Organism: uncultured Alphaproteobacteria bacterium; assembly: GCA_963722125.1. GTDB lineage: Bacteria > Pseudomonadota > Alphaproteobacteria > Rhizobiales > Xanthobacteraceae > Pseudolabrys. The sequence continues at coordinate 539,242 of CAVRJW010000006.1, forward strand.
GCGCGGCGGCGTCGAAGACGTAGTGCTTGTCGCAAACCGCGACCTTTGGCTCTTGGTGCGTCGCGTCGAAATGGTCGTAGCCTTCTTTCAACATTTTCCAGAACGCGAAGTTCGGGTTGTTTCGGTGCTTGGCCATGTTCAGCGCGGTCATGTGGAACGGATAGGCCTGCAGTTGGAACGACTTCTGGCCGCCGAAGAAAGACTCGCGCGCCAGCGCGTAAATTTCCTGGATCTGCTCATCGGTCATCGCGTAACAGCCGCGGGACGAGCAGTCGCCATGCACCATAAGCTCAGAGCCGGTATAGCCCATCGCCCGGTCATACGTGTTCGGGAAGCCGGTGTTGAAAGCGAGATAGTAGTTGGAGTTTGGATTCATCTGCCCGGGAGTGATCGTGTAGAAGCCTTCAGGCGCCTGGCGATCGCCTTCTTTTTTCTTGGGGCCTAGATCGCCCGACCAGCGGCAGATGGGAAAGGTTTTGAGCAGCGCATATTCGCCGTCGCGATTCTTCTTCCAGATCTCCAGCTCCGCTTCTTCCTTGAAGATGCGGGCGAGGATCGGGGATTCCTTATCCATGTTTTTCGCCGTGATCTCGGCGAGCGTCTTATCGGAAATTGGGGCTTGGGCGCGTCCGGTCGGGACAATGTTTTCGGCATCACAGCCGGCAAGGGCAATCGCAGCGGCAATAGCCGCAGACGCCAGCAGCGCGCGAGCAAACGGTCGGTTCAAACTTGATACTCCCCGAAGGCGCGGGCCCTCTTGAGCAATCGTTATCCTTAAGATGTGGCATCTGCAAGGCATGCCGCGTCATCCCAGAATACCGCTAACCCTATGGTAAAGCAAAAGTAAATTGCCTCGGCGGTTAACTAATGGCACGGCCCATTGCGAGGAACTTCTCACGCCGCTGGTTTCGGACCGCATCCCGGTCCAGACCCTGCAATTCCGCGAGGGCAGTGGCAATGGCGTCGCCGGCTGCCGCCATCGCCGCCTGCGGGTCGCGGTGGGCGCCGCCGGTGGGCTCGGGCACGATGCTGTCGATCACGCCGAAACGCACCATGTCCTCGGCGGTGATCTTCATGCTGGTCGCCGCCTCCTGCGCTTTGGCGGTATCGCGCCATAAGATCGAAGCCGCGCCTTCCGGCGAGATCACGCTGTAGATGGCGTGCTCAAGCATCAGCACACGGTTGGCGGTGGCGATCGCGATGGCGCCGCCGGAACCTCCTTCGCCAAGGATCACCGCGATGTTTGGCACCCCGAGCGAAAGACATGTCTCCGTCGAGCGCGCAATCGCTTCCGCCTGACCGCGCTCTTCAGCGCCGATGCCAGGATAGGCGCCGGCTGTGTCAACCAGCGCTATGACGGGAAGACCGAAACGGTCAGCCATTTCCATCAGCCGGGCCGCTTTTCTGTAACCTTCCGGGCGCGCCATGCCGAAATTGTGCTTGAGGCGGCTTTCGGTGTCGGAGCCTTTTTCATGGCCAATCACGCAGACGCTTTCGCCGCGGAAGCGGCCAAAGCCGCCGACGATGGCCGCATCGTCGCCGAATTTCCGGTCGCCAGCCAAAGGAATGAAATTGCCGATCAGTGCCGCGATGTAGTCAAAACAATGCGGCCGCTGCGGATGACGGGCCACTTGAGTTTTCTGCCAGGGCGTCAGCTCGGCATAGAGTTCCTTCAACGCCACCGCGGCTTTCACTTCGAGCCGGGAAATTTCGTCACCGACGGCAACCGCGCTGTCGCTCTCGCCCATCGCGCGCAATTCCTCGACCTTAGCCTCTAGTTCGGCCACCGGCTTTTCGAAATCGAGATAACTGCGCATTGGGTCCGGACTTAAATGTTTTTCGGGGCGAACTGACGCGGGGCAAGCCTCTAAGTCAAGCAAACGAGTTAATTTCGCTTTTACGCGAGTTTCAGGCTAGCCGTCCGCCAAGGGATGTAAATCGCGAACCAGCGTCTTCAGCCGCTCCTCCAGTACATGGGTATAAATTTGCGTCGTTGAGATATCGGCATGGCCCAGCAGGGTCTGGACCACCCGCAAGTCCGCGCCATTGTGCAACAAGTGGCTGGCAAAGGCATGGCGCAATACATGCGGACTCAGGCGCGCAGGCAGAATTCCGCAGGCTTGACCGAGTGCCTTGAGCTCGCGCGCGAAATGCTGGCGAGTGAGATGCCCTTGCTCACCAAATGACGGAAACAGCCATTTCGATTTTGAATCGCGGCCGGCTTTTTCGCGCAGTTCGAGATACTCGGACATGGCGCGCTTGGCCTCTTTGTTGAGCGGTACAAGCCGCTCCTTGCCGCCCTTGCCTCGCACGACAAGCATGTGCTGTTCGCGCCGTGCGGCGGACGCCGGCAATGCCACCAACTCGGATACACGGAGCCCGGTCGCATAGACAACCTCGAGCAGGCACAGCAACCGCGCAGCACGCAACCGTTGGGGCAATGGCTGGTCGGTGTTTTCAGCATCGGTTCGCGACTGCTGAAGAAGTGCGTCGACGTCTGCAATGGACAATACTTTCGGAAGGGTGCGTGCCCGTTTAGGCCCTTCCAGTACTGCCGCAGGATCGTCGGTGCGGGTCTCCTCGGCATAGAGAAACCGGTAGAGTTGGCGCATCGATGACAGTCGCCGCGCAAGCGACGAAGCTTTGAAGCCGCGCTCGGCGAGACTTGCAATAAATTCGCGCAAGTTGTCGGTCGTCGCGTTTACGATTGTTGCGCCCGCGGCATGCAAATGCGCAGACAGGTCGTCAAGGTCATTACGATAGGCGGATAGCGTATTTGCGCCGGCGCCGCGTTCGGCTGCGAGCATGTCGAGAAACAATTCGACCAGTGCTTGATCGGATGCTCGTGGCGGGCGGGTCATCGCCTTGCCTGCCTCCGGCGTCAGTGGTTTTTGAGAAATTTGTCTGGCGGAATCGTCACGATGATCTCGCGCGGCTGATATTTGACGAACGTGGCGAGCGAGAACACGGCACCGTAAGCCAACCCGCCGAGCAAGCCGAAAAAGAGCAGGAACCTGAACAAACTCGGCATCGTCAAAACCCCGGCAAGCGCCCGTGCCTCACCGCCTAGCGATTTCAGGCGAGTTACGACCACGTTCTGGAACCGCTGACAAGACCGCCCCTCGCGGATGTCCCGATTGCTGGTATATGGAACCGTGGATTCGCTTCGGAACCATAGCATGGCTAACGGTGCTATTCAAAAACCAGCGGAAAATGGGCTGGTAGCGGCGATCGTCCGCGCGCTCGGCAGCCGATCTATTGTGCTCGTCGGTATGATGGGCGCAGGCAAATCGTCGATCGGCCGAAGGCTTGCCGCCCGGCTCGGGATTCCATTCGTTGATGCCGATGCTGAAATCGAAAGCGCTGCGGGCATGACTATTCCCGAAATTTTCGACAAACACGGCGAGCCATACTTCCGCGCCGGCGAAAAGCGTGTGATCGCGCGCCTGCTCGACAACGGCCCGCAGGTCCTTGCGACTGGTGGCGGCGCAGTGATGGATCAGAACACGCGCGATCTCATTCACATCAAGGGAATTTCCGTGTGGTTGAAGGCCGATGCCGACGTGCTGATCAAACGCACCAAACGGCGTAACGATCGACCTTTGGTCGATAAGATCAAGGATCTACTGCCGAAGCGTGAACCGCTCTATGCAATGTCCGATATTGTTGTTCATTCGCGTGACGAACCGCACGATACGATCGTCGATGAGATCATGGCCCAGCTGCCGAAACATCTCGGCCTTGATCTGGAGAGGTCATCATGACCGCGCTGCTGCGGCAGACCGAAGCAATGCAGGTGCCGGTCGCGCTCGGTGCGCGATCTTACGATATTGTCATTGGCCGCGGCGTGCTGGCGGGCCTCGGTGAGCGTATCAAGGCCATGCGCCCTGGCGCACGGGTTGCCATTGTCACCGACGAGACCGTCGCCAAACTTCATCTCGCCGCCGCGGAGACGGCACTCAAAGCTGCGGCGATCGATAGTACGCATATTCTTGTGCCGGCGGGCGAAGCCTCCAAAAATTATGCAACATTCGAAAAAGTCTGCGAGGCGATCATCGCGGCGCGCGTCGAGCGAAACGATCTCATCGTTGCACTTGGCGGCGGCGTGATCGGCGATCTTGCCGGCTATGTGGCAGCAAGCGTGCGGCGTGGGCTCGACTTCGTCCAGGTCCCGACAACGCTTCTCGCTCAAGTCGATTCTTCGGTCGGTGGCAAGACCGGGATTAATTCTCGTCAAGGCAAGAATCTGATCGGCGCTTTCCACCAGCCCGCTCTCGTGATTGCCGACACCGCTTTGCTCGATACTTTGCCAAAGCGCGAATTCCGCTCGGGCTATGCAGAAGTTGCGAAATTCGGCTTGCTGGGCGATGCAGCGTTTTTCGGTTGGTTGGAGAAGAATTGGCAAGACGTCTTTGCGGGAGGCCCAGCGCGCGAACACGCGATTGCGGTGTGTTGTCGCGGCAAAGCTGGCATCGTTGCGCGCGACGAACGCGAAACCGGCGAGCGCGCGCTGCTTAATCTCGGCCACACCTTCGGCCACGCACTGGAGGCCGGTTGTGGCTTTTCCGACCGGCTGCTGCACGGTGAAGCGGTAGGGTTGGGCATCGTGCTGGCATTCGAATTTTCGGCGCGAAAGGGGCTTATTTCGGCCTCGGAGGCCACGCGCGCGGCTGCTCATCTTGCAGCGGTTGGTCTGCCTACCCATCTAAAGGATGTCGTCGGCGGTGCGCCGGCAGTCGAAGTATTGATGGACCTGATTGCTCAAGACAAAAAAGTAAAGCGCGGCGCGCTCACTTTTATTTTGGTGCGCGGAATCGGCCGGGCATTCGTTGAGAATAATGTCGATGCCGCCGAAGTGCGGACCTTTCTCACTGACAAATTTGCCGAGCGATGACCGCGAACGACTGGCTGTCCCTTGTCGTCGTCCTGATCTGTCTGCTGCTTTCCGCATTCTTCGCCGGCAGTGAAACCGCGCTGACCGCTTCATCCCGCGCCAGTATGGCCCGGTTGGAAAAACACGGAAATCGGCGCGCGAACATCGTCAATCGCTTGCTGGAACAGCGCGAGCGGCTGCTCGGCGCGCTGCTGTTCGGCAACAACGCCGTCAACATCGCAGCCTCGGCACTAGCGACCGGAGTGTTGTTGACTTGGTTCGGTCCCGCCGGCGTCGTCTACGCCACGGTGGTCATGACAATTGTCGTCGTCGTGTTCTCCGAGATCCTACCGAAAACGGCAGCATTTAACGCCCCTGACCGGATCGCACTCGCGGTTGCCCGCCCCATCCAATTGTTTGTCACGCTGTTCGGCCCAGTGCTGATGGCGATCGAGGCGCTCGTGCGCTGGTTGCTCAAGCACGTCGGCATGACGGTCGGCGAGGATCAGCAGGTGCTTTCGCCCCACGAGGAATTGCGCGGCGCGGTCGACCTCTTGCATCGTGAGGGTGACGTTGAGACGCTCGATCGCGACATGTTCGGCGGTGTGCTCGATCTGCGCGAACTCGCGGTCTCTGACGTTATGATCCACCGCACCAACATGATTACGCTCGACGCCGACAATTCGCCGGAGGATGTCGTCAACGCGGTCATCGCATCACCGGTCACGCGCCTGCCGTTGTGGCGCGGGAATCCGGAAAACATTGTCGGCATCTTGCACGTGAAAGACCTGCTGCGCGCATTGCATGCTGTCGATGGCGATGCCGCCAAGGTCGATATTGCCTCGTTGATGACGCCGCCTTGGTTTGTGCCGGACATGCGGCCGGTGTCGGAGCAGCTCAAGGCATTTCGCCGCCGCAAGACGCCGTTCGCGCTAGTGGTGGACGAATATGGCGAGGTCGAAGGCTTGGTGACGCTGGAAGATATCCTGGAGGAGATCGTCGGCGATATCACTGACGAACACGATGTCGCTGTGCCGGGCGTGCGGCGTCAGCCTGACGGATCGGTCAATGTCGACGGCGCGGTGTCCATTCGCGACTTAAATCGCGTCATGGACTGGAATTTGCCCGATGAGGAAGCGACCACGATTGCCGGGCTAGTCATTCACGAGGCGCGCTCGATTCCCGAAGTGGGGCAGAGCTTCACCTTTCATGGGTTCCGTTTCAGGGTCCTGCGTCGCGCACGCAATCGCATTACCGCATTGCGCATCCAGCCGTTGCCAAAGACAAAACAGAGTGGCCGTTAAACCCCGCCCTCGCCGGGCGCGGCGGCATGAATGGCGAGTGCGTGGACACCATCTGCTAGTTCGCCTGAAAGCAATTCGTTAATCATGCGATGGCGTTCGATCCGGGTCTTACCTTTGAACGCCTCAGACACAATATACACGCGGAAGTGAGTTTGCCCGCCTGGTCGGTGTCCGGCATGGCCCTCGTGCTGGTGGGATTCATCCAGCACATTGAGGCTTTGCGGCGCGAAAGCCTCGGTCAACTTCTTTGTGATGGTATCGGCGGTTCGCATATTGCCCCGCTTAGGAGAGGGCAGTCGAACGGTCAATGCCCAGAATCATGCTCTCGCACAAAGATCAAGTCTTGAACGCGTCACCCGCAAAAGCGCATAATGTACGGTCATGAAATTCAACTCACCACTTTTTGATGGTATCCGCGTCAAACCGGGGAAAGATCGTCGGCCAAAAACCGGTGGTCCTGGCTGCGAATGGCACGGCTGCAAGGAGAAAGCGAGCCACCGCGCGCCGAAAGGCCGCGGGCGCGAAAATGAATATTGGCGGTTCTGCCTGGAACACGTGCGCGCTTACAACCAATCGTACAATTTTTTCGCCGGGATGCCCGATGCAGCTGTGATGGCATACCAAAAGGATGCGCTCACCGGCCATCGTCCGACCTGGAAGATGGGAACCGGAAAGGGGAAGGTGCGGCCGGATATCCGTGCTTTCGGTAGCCAAGAGGATCCGTTCAGCCTGTTCGGTGAGGGCGTAAAGGCAGAGCAGAAGGCGCGGGCGGAAGCTCGCCCCATCCGCAATGCCGAGCGTAAGGCTCTCGACACGCTTGGGCTCGACATTGATGCGACGTCGCAGCAGGTGAAAATGCGCTTCAAGGAACTCGTGAAGCGCCATCACCCGGACGCCAATGGCGGGGACCGCTCCACCGAGGACCGGCTGGTCGAGATCATCCAGTCGTACAATTACCTGAAATCGGTGGGATTTGGTTGACCGCCCGTTTGGGGCCCGAAGCAACCCAGCCCCTCCTTCCACACAAGGCTGACCGCACCTATCTTATTGAAATAATTGATAGTGCTATTCGGCCGCAGCGGGTTTTTTGCCGCGTTGGCGTCTGCTAAGTTGCCGCCGCATCAGCCGGACCGTACGAATCGGACCGCATCACGGGCTTCGGTGTTCCGAAGCCACGGAGGATCAATGACCGCCGCAGTGCAAGAAGTTGCCGGCCTGCCAGACATGAAAGTGTCGGTCCGGCAGGTTTTCGGAATCGATAGCGATTTGGAAGTGCCGGCTTATTCGAAGGCCGACGAGCATGTGCCGGATGTCGATTCCGACTATCGGTTCGATCGGCCGACCACGCTCGCCATTCTCGCTGGCTTTTCCAAAAATCGCCGCGTGATGGTCACCGGTTATCATGGTACCGGCAAGTCTACGCACATCGAACAGGTTGCGGCGCGGCTCAATTGGCCCTGCGTACGCGTCAATCTCGACAGCCACATCAGCCGCATCGACCTGATCGGCAAGGACGCCATTGTTATCAAGGACGGTCAGCAGGTTACGGAATTTCGCCAGGGCATTTTGCCATGGGCGCTGCAGAACAACGTCGCGCTCTGCTTCGACGAATACGATGCCGGGCGGCCGGACGTGATGTTCGTTATTCAACGCGTGCTGGAAGCTTCAGGCCGGCTGACGCTGCTCGACCAGAGCAAGGTGATCAAGCCTCACCCGTCATTTCGTTTGTTCGCCACGGCGAATACAGTCGGCCTTGGCGATACATCGGGGCTCTATCACGGCACCCAACAAATCAACCAGGGCCAGATGGATCGCTGGTCGATCGTCACGACGCTCAATTATTTGCCGCACGACAACGAAGTTGAAATTGTGCTTGCGAAAGCCAAGCATTATCGCAACGAACAGGGTCGCGACATCGTCAATAAAATGGTGCGCGTCGCCGATCTCACGCGCAACGCGTTCATGAACGGCGATATCTCGACCGTGATGAGCCCGCGCACGGTGATTACCTGGGCCGAGAACTCCGAAATCTTCAACGATATCGGCTTTGCTTTCCGGCTTACCTTTTTGAACAAGTGCGACGAGCTCGAACGACCGATCGTCGCCGAGTTCTATCAACGTTGCTTCGGTGTCGAGCTGCCGGAGTCTTCGGTGAACGTCGCGTTGTCCTGATTTTGCCTCTCCCGCAGCGGGAGGGAGAGACGAGTGATGGCCTCCAACATAAAAGCCAAACCGTCGTCAAAAGAATCTCCGACCGAGCCGTTCAAACGCGCGGTCACGGGGTGCCTGCGTGCGCTTGCGCGCAAGCCTGAACTTGAAGTCGCGTTTGCCGCCGAACGGCCTGGCCTGATGGGCGGCAAAGTTCGCCTGCCGGAGCCGCCGCGCAAGCTTGGCAAGGCTGAAGCTGCGATTGTTCGCGGCCACGCAGACTCAATCGCCCTACGTCTTGCGTGTCATGACGCCGCACTGCATCGCCGGCTGCAGCCGGCCGGACAGCAGGCACGAGCCGTGTTCGAAGCGGTAGAACAAGCGCGCGTAGAAGCGATCGGTGCCCGGCGCATGGACGGCGTCGCGCAGAACCTTACCGCGATGCTCGATGAGCGGTTTCATCGCGGCAAATTCGACGAGATCACCGAACGCGCCGACGCCCCGATCGAAGACGCATTGGCGTTGCTGGTACGCGAGCGCCTCACCGGAATGGCCCCGCCGCCGGCCGCCAAGAAGCTCGTCGACTTGTGGCGTCCGCTCATCGAGGATCGGGCCGGCCGCGATCTCGACCGTCTGGAAAATTTGCTCGAGGACCAGCGACAATTCAGCGACGTCGTTCGCGATTTGCTCGACGCGCTCGAGATGGGCGAGGATCGCAGCCACGATTCCGAAGAAGACGAAGATGAAGGCGAGGAAGATCGCCGCAAACAGGAATTGGGGCAGGACGGCGAGGCCGCCGATTCCGACGAGATGCAGCGCATGAGTACGGAGGACACGCAAGTGTCCGCCGAAGATATGCCGGACGCATCAGCCGAAGCGGTAGAATCGCCAACCGCTGATATGGCCGACGATACCGACATGGGTGACGCTGAGACGCCTGGCGAGCCGCAGCGCCCGCGTCAATTTGGCGCCAACGAACCGCGCGGCCCCGACTACCGTGCGTTCACGTCCAAATTCGACGAAACCGTCGCGGCCGAAGAGCTGTGCGAGGCCGAAGAACTAGATCGTCTGCGAGGGTATCTCGACAAGCAGCTGTCGAATTTGCAGGGAGTGGTTGCACGCCTCGCCAATCGGCTGCAAAGGCGCTTAATGGCCCAACAGAACCGTTCCTGGGAGTTTGACCTGGAAGAAGGTCAGCTCGATCCGGCGCGGTTATCACGTATCATCATCGACCCCCTGCACCCACTCTCCTTCAAGGCTGAGAAGGACACGAAATTCCGCGACACGGTCGTGACCTTGCTGCTCGACAATTCCGGCTCAATGCGGGGCCGTCCGATCACGGTCGCTGCAACCTGCGCCGATATTCTTGCGCGCACCCTCGAGCGATGTGGAGTCAAAGTGGAGATTCTCGGCTTCACCACGCGCGCCTGGAAAGGCGGCCAATCTCGCGAGCACTGGCTGACTGCGGGTAAGCCGGCCAATCCGGGCCGGCTCAATGACTTACGCCACATTATTTATAAATCGGCGGATGCGCCCTGGCGACGTGCGCGCAAAAATCTTGGTCTGATGATGCGCGAAGGTCTTTTGAAGGAGAATATCGACGGTGAGGCCCTCGACTGGGCGCACAAACGTCTTTTGGGGCGTAGCGAGCAACGCAAAATCCTGATGATGATTTCCGACGGTGCGCCAGTTGACGACTCCACGCTATCCGTCAATCCGGGCAATTATCTCGAACGCCATTTGCGGTGGGTGATCGAAGAAATTGAAACGCGTTCACCGGTTGAATTGATTGCGATTGGCATTGGTCATGACGTTACGCGCTACTACCGGCGTGCCGTCACGATTGTCGATGCCGAGGAGCTCGGCGGCGCAATGACCGAGAAGCTTGCCGAGCTATTCGAAGAGCACGCGGCCGCCGAGCGTACCAATCCGCGCGCGCGCAGGCGCGTTGCTTGAAGCATTCCCGCCTTCGCCGGCTGATCGCCAGCGCGATGATTACCGCGCTTGCCCTCGGCTCATTCGCCCTGGCCGACGCGCTGCGCTACGCCAATGCGCCGACCCGCATCGACATCAATGCAACGCCGATCACCTCATTCGATAACCGCGATCCATTGCAGACCCGCTTCGGTGACCTAGAATTTCGGGGCGGTCTTGTCCTGACTTCAAAAAATCCGGCCTTCGGAGGGATCTCGGCAATTCGTGTTGAGCCGGATGGCGAACATTTCCTTTCGATTACCGATAAAGGTTCATGGCTGCGCGGCCGGATCATCTACAAGGATGGCAGGCCCATCGGCATCACCGAGGCTGAGATGGCGCCCATCCTCGGAGCCGACGGCAAGCCGCTTGCTGCACGCGGCTGGTACGATGTCGAATCGCTTACAGAACGTGACGGCATGCTTTATGTCGGCATCGAGCGGGTCGAGCAGATCGTTCGCTTTGACTACCGTCGCGATGGCTTGCTGGCCCGGGGAGAGCCGATTCCGGTTCCGGCGGATTTCAAAACCTTTGCCTTCAACAAAAGTCTGGAATGTCTTGCGGTGCCACCGCCAGGCTCGCCGTCGGCGAATGAACTGATTGTCATTACCGAACGCAGCCTCGACAGCGCTGGAAATTTACGCTCGTTCATGCTCGGCAGAGACGGAGTCGCCTCACGCTTCAGCGTGAAGCGCACCGACGATTTTGACGTTAGCGATTGTACGGTGCTTCCACCAGCGGATTTGCTGTTGCTTGAGCGGCGCTTTTCGCCAACGCGCGGTGTTGCGATGCGCATCCGCCGTGTCCCGCTCACCGAGATCAAAGCGGGCGCGCTAGTCGATGGTCATTCTATGATCGAAGCGGATCTTGGCTATCAGATCGACAACATGGAAGGTATCGGCGTTCATCACACTGCGCGCGGTGAAACTATTCTCACGCTGGTGTCGGATGATAATTTTTCCATTATCGAGCGTAATTTGCTGCTGCAGTTTGCGATCGTGGGTGGGTAATCGCCTCTTTCACGGCTAGGCTCGTTATGGCCATCCGTGCCTTCAATATCACAAAGCCCAAAAACGAGAATGCCCGGCATCAGGCCGGGCACTATGGATTCGAGGTACGAAGAGGCCTGCTCAGCCTGATTTAGCTTCGCGCTTCTTCACGATCTGGCGCTTGAGATCGAGCACCTTTGGTGCCAGCTCATCGTCTTTGGCCTTGATAAGGAAGGCATCGAGGCCGCCCCGATGGTCGACGGTCTTCAGTGCATTGGCCGACACTCGCAGCCTGATCTTGCGGCCGAGCGTGTCGGAAATCAGCGTGACATTGCGCAGGTTCGGGAGGAACCGCCGCTTTGTCTTTATATTGGAGTGACTCACTTTGTGGCCGACCAGTGGTTTTTTACCGGTCAGGTCGCAACGCCATGACATGGCACATCCCTCAAAAATACCGGCGTAGACACGCGCCGGTTCCGGTCAATCGTGTGGATTAAGATGGCCGGACGTATAGAGAGCGGGCTTAAAGGCGTCAAGCTGAGCAATTGATCGTAATTTAACGGATTTTCAGCCGTGGCAGGGGGTATCCACCAGTAGCGAACAAAAATTCGACGAAATCCAAGCCGACCAAATGCACATGCTGTCAGCCGTTGTGAATTAGCTCTGCGGCCATCGTCACCGCAGGACTAGGGGGCGTCTGATGTGTCGGGCGCATTTCGGGTGCTAGTATTGTTCGCCGCTCGGTCGCGAAACGTCCGTCCGGCGCCGTTACCCAGAAGGATGAAGCCTTGCTTCAAGCTCTCCCCCGGTTGCTGCTGACGTCAGGCGCGCTGGTCTTGGCTGCGTTCGGCGTCCTTACGCCGGCATGTGCGCAACAGGGCAAGCTCGAAGCCCGCTACTCGGCCACACTTGCCGGCATTCCCATCGGCATTGGCACGTGGACCATCGACATTACCGATACCCAGTACACAGCTTCAGCAAGTGGTTCGACCAGTGGTTTGTTGCGGGCGTTCACCGGCGGGCAGGGTAATAGCACCGCACACGGCACATTTAATGGCGGACGGTTGTCATCGTCCATCTACGCTGCAACCATCACCGGTGGAAAGAAAACCGACGTAATTCGGATCGCCATCAACAACGGCAACATTAAAGACTTTACGATCGATCCCCCGCTGGACGAGGACCCCGAGCGTGTGCCGTTCACGGAAAACCTCCAGCACAACCTGTCAGATCCGATGACCGCTTCAATTGTTCGCATGCCGGGCACAGGGGAGATATTGTCGCCGGAGGCCTGCCAGAGAACGTTGTCAGTTTTTGACGGCCGCCTGCGCTACGACATGCAATTCACGTTCAAGAGGATGGATAAGGTCAAAGCGGATAAGGGCTATGCCGGCCCAGTGGTGGTTTGTGCGGCATATTTTTCGCCGGTCGCGGGGTACATCCCGTCGCGAGCTGCGATCAGGTACCTCGCGAGACAGCGTGATATGGAAATATGGCTCGCCCCAATCGCGGGAACACGTGTGCTGGTGCCGTATCGCGCGCAGGGGCCAACGCCGATCGGTCTGGCAATGCTACAGGCCACCGAATTTATCACGGTGCCAACCCCAGCCCGCGCCTCGGCCAGTGGCACGAAGACCGAATAGTCGTCATTGGCCTTGACTTTTTCGCTCCCGGCGAAATCCGTTGTCGCGTTAACACTTAGAGGACAAAATCGCGTTTGAATCAGCTTCGCGCTACTCGATCTTGTGCCAGTAGGGGCCGTGCTTGCCAGATATCGCCGTGAACGAAGTCATACAGCGCCGGAGTCAGTGATTCGGGCGCGGTTCGTTCCAGACTCGTTCCAAAGCTTAACCAAAAGCATGTTCGCCGTCGCATTGTGATACAGAAAAGGGCGTGACAGGGCGCGATCGAGGCTCTGCCACGAGTTTGGACGCGTAATGGCTATCAGTTTTTCCCCGCAGCCGACCCGAGCATCGCGAACGCGCGGCGCCGGCGTCACGGCGGTGCTGGGGCCTACAAACACCGGCAAGACCCATCTCGCCATCGAGCGCATGCTGGCGCATTCCTCTGGCCTCATTGGGCTGCCCCTGCGGCTGCTGGCGCGTGAGGTCTACAATAAGGTTGCTGCCCGTGCCGGAAAGGATGCGGTCGCGCTGATCACCGGCGAGGAGAAGATCAAGCCGCCGAATCCGCGATTCTGGGTTTCTACCGTAGAAGCCATGCCACGCGACCTCGATGTCGCATTTCTGGCGATTGACGAGGTCCAGCTCGGTGCCGATTTCGAGCGGGGTCACGTCTTTACGGATCGGATGCTCAATGCCCGCGCGCGCGAAGAAACGCTCGTGCTCGGTGCAGCGACCGTGCGGCCGATGGTGGAGAAGTTGTTGCCGGGCGCGCATGTCGTCAGCCGCCCACGGCTGTCGACGCTCACTTATTCCGGCGAAAAGAAGATCACACGACTGCCGTCCCGATCCGCAATCGTCGCGTTTTCGGCGGAGGAAGTTTACGCCATCGCTGAATTGATCCGTCGCCAGAGGGGTGGCGCGGCAGTTGTCCTTGGTGCGCTTTCGCCGCGGACGCGCAATGCGCAAGTAGCTCTGTACCAGTCTGGCGATGTGGACTACCTGGTCGCGACCGATGCGATCGGGATGGGCCTCAATCTCGACGTCGACCATGTGGCCTTTGCGTCGGACCGAAAATTCGACGGCTACCAATTCCGCAAGCTCAACCCCGCCGAACTGGCCCAGATTGCGGGCCGCGCGGGACGCGCCACCCGCGATGGAACGTTTGGCACGACCGGGCGCTGCGATCCGTTTGACCCGGAACTGGTGCAGGCTCTGGAAAGCCACAACTTTGAGCCGATCCGCCTGCTGCAATGGCGCAACAGGGATCTCGATTTCGCCTCGATCGGCGCCTTGCAGGCTTCGCTTTCCGCCGCGCCGCGCGAGCCGGGGTTAACACGCGCGCCGATCGGCGAAGACATTCTGGTATTGGACCACGCCGCGCGTGATGAAGACGTACGTTCGCTCGCAGGCAATCGGGCATCTATCGCCCGGTTGTGGGACGCCTGCCAGGTTCCCGACTATCGCAAAATCGCGCCGGCGACCCATGCCGAATTAGCTGTGACCCTCTATGGATTCCTGATGCGAGAGGGTAACATCCCCGACGATTGGTTCGCTCGCCAGATTGCTCTCGCCGACCGGAGCGACGGCGATATCGACACGCTCTCCAACCGGATTGTGCATGTCAGAACCTGGACTTACGTCGCCAACCGCCCGGATTGGCTCGCCGACCCGGAACATTGGCAGGGGGTAACGCGTGTTGTTGAAGACAAGCTATCCGATGCGTTGCACGAACGTTTGGCTGAACGTTTCGTGGACCGTCGCACAAGCGTGTTGATGCGGCGGCTTCGAGAAAACGCAATGTTGGAAACCGAAATCGGAAAAACAGGCGAAGTGACGGTCGAGGGCCATGTGATCGGCCGTCTTGACGGATTTATGTTCGCGCCCGATGCCTCCGCCGCCGGCTCCGAAGCCAAAGCGCTCAATGCAGCGGCCCAGAAGGCGTTGGCCGGAGAAATCGAGACGCGAGCAACCAAGCTATCGCAGTCATCCAATGATCAGATCATTCTGGCCACCGACGGCGCGTTGCGCTGGACCGGGGATCTGGTCGGTAAGCTCGTCGCCGGCGACGATACTCTGCGCCCGCGCGTGCGCGTCATCGCCGATGAGCATCTGACGGGGCCTGCGCGTGAATTGGTGCAAACGCGGCTCGATCTGTGGCTGAAAACACATATCGAAAAGCTGCTGTCACCTCTGTTTTCGCTGACTGCCGCCGAGGACGTCACCGGCATTGCGCGCGGCGTTGCGTTTCAACTCGTCGAAGCGCTTGGCGTACTGGAGCGGCAAAAAGTAGCCGAGGAGGTCAAAGGTCTCGATCAGCCCGCGCGAGCAACTCTGCGTAAATATGGTGTTCGCTTTGGTGCCTATCACATCTACTTGCCGGCGTTGCTCAAGCCAGCGCCGCGTGCACTGGCGACGCAATTATGGGCGATCAAGCACGAAAGTCCGGAAGCGAAGGGCGTCAGCGACTTACTGCATCTCGCGGCCAGTGGCCGGACTTCGATTCCCGTCGATAAAGAAACGCCGAAGGCCCTCTATCGCACTGCGGGTTACCGTATTTGCGGTGAACGCGCTGTGCGCGTCGATATTCTCGAGCGGCTCGCCGATCTCATCCGTCCGGCATTGTCATGGCGTGAAGGCGCGCCAGGCCCCAAGCCGGACGGCGTATTTGATGGGCGCAGTTTCGTTATCACCGGCGCCATGACCTCGCTGACCGGGGCTTCGGGTGAAGACTTCGCGTCAATTTTGCGTTCGCTCGGCTATCGCATGGACCGCAAACCGAAACCGGTCGAAACGGCCGCGCTGGCGGCTCCTGCTAACGACGCGACGGCTGCTGCAGCCGACGCCGTTGCCGAAGCGGCGGTGGCGGAAACCGCGAATGCCGAACCTGTGGCACCGGAGGCGGCAACGGCTGACGTCGCGACGATCGAAATTGCGTCTGCCGCCGAGTTGCGTTCGCTGCTGCCAGTGCCGGAATTCGTCGCGCCCATCGCCGCGCCAATGGTGCAAGAGCCTATGGCCGCTTCGGCGGTCGAAGCCGTGCCGGTGGCGCCAGAAGATACTGCCAGGCCCGAGGGGGCCGTCCTTGATGCGGCCGCGTCGACGGGAGCCGCGGAAAGCAAACCTTCCGACGAACAAGCGTTCATCGAAGTTTGGCGTCCCGGTGGACGCCCGGAGCGGCGGCCGCATCGTCCGCGGCGTCAGCAGGCTTCGCCGCCAACGCCGGATGCAGCAACTGTTAGCGCGGTCGCGCCTGTCGAAGGTGCGGCAGTATCGGCGCCTGCCGACGCCGCACAGCAACCGGGTGACTCAAGACGTCCACGCGTCGATCGCCAGCAACGTCAGGACCGGCACGAACGCCAACAAAAACTGGAACGGCAGGGCAAGCGGGTCGAACGACAGGATGGCGGCGGCCCGCGTCGGGAGCGACCACGCCGCGACCGCGGCGAACGCGTGGACCGCGCTGACCGCGAGCAATATTACGCCAAGCCGTTCGGCAGTTCCGGTGGTCGCGACAAGCAGCCGGATCCCAATTCGCCATTCGCCAAGCTCGCGGCACTCAAGCAGCAGCTTGAGCAAGGAGGCAAAGAGCCGAGTTGAGCGCCGCTAACAACGCGCACATAAGTCAACGTCTCGATAAATGGCTCTGGCATGCGCGCATGGTGCGCACCCGTCGCGATGCCGCGGCACTCGCAAATGCAGGTTTCGTGCGGCTTAATGGCAAGCGCACGACCGCCCCCGGCCATCCGGTGCGGATTGGCGACGTGGTGACCGTCGCACTCGATCGATCCATACGTATCGTACGGGTCGAAGGTGTGCGCGAACGGCGCGGGGCAGCGGCGGACGCGCGTCTGCTTTACCGCGATTTGTCGACGCGTTCCGGAGCGCAGGCGTGACGTTGTGGGACGATACCCGCAAAGATACGCCCCCAATTGATGGCGGACGCGGTGCTTGCAGCCTATCTACCGGTACGATAGGCAGCGTGTGAAAGTGGTGGTGCGGAGCGTGGAATGACCTACGTCGTCGTCGAAAACTGTATTAAATGCAAATACATGGACTGCGTAGAGGTGTGTCCGGTGGACTGCTTCTATGAGGGGGAGAATATGCTCGTCATCCATCCGGACGAGTGCATCGATTGCGGCGTCTGCGAACCCGAGTGTCCCGCCGAGGCCATCAAGCCGGATACCGAGACCGGGCTCGAAAAGTGGCTCGAAATCAACGCCCAATACGCCAAAAGCTGGCCCAATATCACCGTAAAAAACGAAGCGCCGCCGGATGGCAAGGATTGGGACGGTGTGCCCGAAAAATTCCAGAAGTTCTTTTCGGCGAATCCCGGTACCGGAGACTAAGGCGGCGACCGCACCCGGCCACCTCCAACGGGGTGCCCAGGGCCGTGCTGTCGGAGAGCGTTAACCGATTTCGACAAATTCGGTCGATTTTTGCGCTCGAACCGCAATTTTGCTCCGCCATAACACTTTGATTCCGCCCAAAATTGTGCTATATATGTAAAAAATGGATAGGAACGACAGCCACCGGTGCGCTCCCCCTTTGGGAGCCTTATTTTTCGGTGGCCGGCTTCCCCGGTTTCCAGACTAGAGGGCGTGCGATCCACGCGTGAGCAGTGGCAGGAAAAACGCGTCATAAATCAAAGAAAGGTTCCACCGGTATGAGCCGGGGACCCAAAAAGTCTGCCGAAGCGCGGCGGACCTCCCACGCCTCCCGCGGCACTGTCCGCGGTGGGGCTCCCGCAGCCAAATTGGCCGGCAGCCGCAAAGGTGCCGGTGAAGGAGTCGTGCCCGGAATGACCAGCAATAAGAAGACTACCCAGCGACAAGGGTTCAAGACCAACGAATTCATCGTCTATCCGGCCCATGGCGTGGGCCAGATCGTTTCGATCGAAGAGCAAGAGGTCGCAGGAGCCAAGCTGGAGCTGTTCGTCATCAATTTCGTCAAGGATAAGATGACGTTGCGGGTTCCGAC
This sequence comes from uncultured Alphaproteobacteria bacterium, assembly GCA_963722125.1. GTDB lineage: Bacteria > Pseudomonadota > Alphaproteobacteria > Rhizobiales > Xanthobacteraceae > Pseudolabrys. The sequence goes on from CAVRJW010000006.1 coordinate 557,132, forward strand.
CGCCAAGATCGTGTCGGTCGGTATGCGCAAGCTGGCCGAGGCGCCGCTCGTCAAGCGTGCACTGGATACCCTCAAAGGCCGCGCACGCATCAAGCGGACGATGTGGTCGCGCCGCGCGCAGGAATACGAAGCCAAGATCAATTCCGGCGACATCGTCGCCATCGCAGAGGTCGTCCGCGACCTTTATCGCTCGGAGAGCCAGCCGGAACAGTCCTATTCGGAGCGGCAGCTGTACGAAGCGGCTCTCGACCGCCTGTCGCGTGAGATCGCTGCCGTGCAGCGCATCACCGAAACGGAAGCGATCAAGGAAATCGAGGCGGCCCTCGCCAAGGGCCCTCGCCGCGGCCCCAAGCCGGCTGAAGAAGCCGCTGCCGAAGAGGGCGTCGAGGAAGAGGCAGCCTAAGGGCTGCGCAACACCTGGGAAACATTCGAAAGCCCGGCGCAAGCCGGGCTTTTTCGTTGTGGGAGAGACTCACTTAGTCAGGACTCGCTTTGGCCGGGCTCACGCATGAATTTGCGCGGGCCGGGTGGGCAATGTCGCCAGTTGCCCTGATGGACTTCCGGGCTAATATGCCGGCCAATCACCCCCATATGTGTTCGAGGGAGTAAGTAATGACCGCCATTCGCGGCTATGTCGCGCCGACCAATGAAACCGATGCGCTCGGTGTGCATTCGCTCGACCAGTTTGTGCTGGCGGTGCCCGACGCTTCGGTGGCGCAGGACTTCTACGGCCAATTCGGCCTCGACGTACGGCGCGACGGCAATGCGCTGGCCATCAAGACATTCGGTCACGATCACCGTTGGGGCTCGGTCGTAGAAGGCAGCAAGGCCAAGGCGCTGCATCATCTTTCGTTCGGCTGTTATGCCGACGATTTGCCGCGGCTGAAGGCGCGCATCGAAGGGCAGGGCGTCACGTTGATTGATCCGCCGCCTGGCTTTGAAAGCAACGGCTTTTGGTTCCGCAATCATGAAGGCGTGCTGATCGAGATCAAGGTCGGTCCGAAAGTGTCGCCCGACAAAAAATCAGATAGCCAATGGATTTCCGTTCCGGCCGGCGCTGCCGGCGCCACCATCCGGGAGAAGGCGCCGCCGGTACGTCCGCGCCGGCTTTCGCACGTTCTGATCTTCACGCGCGATGTGACCGAGTTCGATCAGTTTTTACGAACGGACGCTCGGGTTGCGTCTCTCGGACCGTGCGTCTGATCTTGTGGCTTTCATGCACGGCATCCATGGCAGCGACCATCATCTGCTGGCGCTGGTGAAATCGGTCGCGCCGGGCTTCCATCACTGCAGTTGGGATGTCGCCAGCCTGAACGACATCGGGCTCGGCGCCATGCGGATGCACGACAAGGGCTGGACCAAAGGGTGGGGCCTCGGCCGCCACGTACTCGGCTCCAACTATTTCCACTATGTGCGCGATCCGTGGGGCAGCTTCTCGGAATACTCCTGCGACATCGACTACATTCCAAAGGAAGAGCGTTGGCCCTCGGCTGACCATAAGCCGGAGGATTCCTTCTATCTTTGGGGGCCAGACGTGCCGCGCGAATTCACGATCAACTACGAAGGCGGCGAGAGCTGAGCCGGATTGAGTTCAGCCTTGAACCTATCTCCTTCGTCATGCCCGGCCTTGTGCCGGGCATCCACGTCTTACCGGCGTTGATAAGGCAATCTGATCACCGGTAAAGCGCGGTCACTCCACCACGACTTTGACTTTTTCGCCCGGTTTCAGGTGGTCATGCGGGCCAAGGCCGTTGACCACGCGAAAACGGTCAAGCGGATGGTCGGTTCGCATGCGGTGCGCCAGCTTTTCGACGGTATCGCCATTGCCGACAGTGACGATTTTCATACGCAGCGGCCTGACCTGCTCGCTCTCCTTCAATGTCATCCGGCGAAAGCTCATGATTAAGTCGCGAAACGTGCGGTCGACCTGCGCGGTCCTTGCTTTGGCAGCGAAAATAAATCGATAAACATCACTGCCGAAACGTACGGCAAAGATACGGAACGACCAGCTCCCACCGTCGGCAGTCGCAGCGGCGGTCTTGAAGCCGTTGACCGAAAATTCCTCCACGCTCGCGGGATCGACATTTTCCATCCACCCGGATTTTAAATAGTCGGGCAGCGATTGCTCCGCCGGAACACTCACGACATCGACACGCAGCGCTTCCTCGCCACCTTCTTTGAGGCCGAGGACGGCCTGTGCCGTGTTGTCGAGCGTAAAGCCCGGCGGCGCGTCGAATGAGAAACCGAGTTTGGGATGCAGAAAATGCCGACCGCGTGCGAAACCTTCGCTGGGATCTTCCCCGTAGACGAGGCCGTCGAGGCTGCTCAGATATTCCGCGCGGTCCCTTTCACCGGCACCGGGACCGCTGAACTGGCGCGCATTGGCGAGCGCATTTTTAACCCGGTCGGGCGTTGCCGGATGGCTCGAGAGAAAGTCGAGCGAGCGGGGATCCGCGGCGGATTTTAAATCGGCATTGCGCTGCATATCCGTCAAAAATCGTGAGGCTCCGAAAGGGTCATAACCGGCACGCGCAGAAATGCCGACACCGATTCCATCGGCCTCAAATTCCTGTGCGCGCGAGAACGCGGCCAATGTGAGTTTCGATTTTGCGAGCGCAAGCGCTCCGACTTGCGGATCGCTGAGAACATCGTTGACGACGTGGTCGATGATCGCGACCTGGCGTGCCTGTTCCTCGCGGATCTGTGCGTGACGGGCGATCACATGCCCCATCTCATGCGACAGGACGGATGCAAGCTCGGCCTTGTCATTGGCGAGGGCGATCAAGCCGCGCGTGACGTAGAGCCGCCCGTTCGGCAATGCGAAAGCGTTGATCGCCGGCGAGTTGAGAATCGTGACCTGGTATTTCAGGTCCGGCCGTTCGGATGCCGCGACCAGGCGATCGACCGTTTTCTCCACCATGCTCTGCAGCTTGGCGTTTTCATAAACGCCGCCATAGGACGCCAGGATGCGCGCATGTTCCTTTTGGACGGCCGGTTGTTGTTCTGACGGTGCGGCGGTCTGCGGGATCGGCAAGGAGACGAGATGATTATCCGGCGTGCTGGTGCAGCCCGCCAACGCTACACACACGACGGCCGCGATGCCGAGCGCTCGATTTGCAGCCCTTGTTGTCAGCACGAAAGCCATACGGCGCTACTCACAATGACGCTCACTCGCTCATTTCAATCTGTTCGGGTGCCGCGGCTTCGATGACGGGACCGGGGCGCCGTTCGACCCAACCGCGGACACGGATCTGCTGACCTTCAAGGCGCTTTGGATCGATCCCCGCGGCGGCGAAGTCTCGCCGGTGGCGTTTGAGAATGGTGACGGTAAAGTCGCGCGTCCAGCGCGGCCCGAAATTCAAATATATGGTGGCGCCACTTTCCCGCACCGATAAAACCCGACCCTCAACGAGCGCAAATTGACCCCGCACACCCGCAATCCGGCCTGGATTCTCCGAGGGCAAAGGGGCGAAATTTGGGTCGGTCCATAGCCCGCGGCGGGCGCTGCGAGCGGCCCGTTCGGCCGCTAACAATGCGTCGGCACAAGCTTTTTCGCCGACCCGCGCCGACACCCGCGCCTGGCCTTGCTCCAGCATCATTTGCTGAACGGATTGTCCCGTTTCGTCCGTAAAGATGAAGGCAACCACGCGCCCATAGCGGTCAGGCTCAGAACCGATCGGCTCCCACCGGATGTCGCGGCCGCCGACAAGCGATTGCAATGAGCTCCGGCTGTTTTCTGTGACTTCGACCGCTGCCAGCCGCAATTCGCGGCCATCGGCGAGCAAGACCGTACGCCCGTCACGAACATCGGCCACGGTCGCCGTGCCGCCAGGAGCAAACTTGCACGGAGGCTGCACGGCGGCACTGCAGGCGACCGTGAACACACCGACGGCCAGCACTGCGGCGGAAACGGATCGCAAAATTTGCCTCATGCAGGAGATTGTCGGAACTCCGCGGCAGGTCCGTCAATAGAGATGGCGGTCATGGGGTGAAACGCTAGAATGCTCGCGCAATCGTAAAGTTATCGTAGCCGCCGGGGAGGGTACCGATGCAAACGCGCCGCACACTACTGACGTCAATGGCCGCTGTTAGTGCGATGGCCGTAACGGGGGCGCGCGCTGAAGACAGCCACTGGCCGGATCACCCGGTGCGCATCATCGTGCCTTACCCGGCAGGCGGATCGACCGATGTGCTGACGCGCATCTTGGCCGAGCGGCTGAAGGACATGCTCGGACAGTCGATGGTGGTGGAGAATCGCGGCGGCGCCGGCGGCAATATTGGCATCGCGGCCGTTACCGGAAGTCCGGCGGACGGCTACACGATCGGTGCGGCAACGATCGGACATTTCGCTATCAACCAGTTTCTCTACAGCAAGATGCCGTATGATCCTGAGCACGACATGATCCCGGCATCATTGACCTGGGAGTTGCCTAACGTATTCGTCGTCCCGGCGGATTATGTACCAGCAAAAACGCTCGCAGAATTTGTCATCTGGGCAAAACAAAAAGGGCAAACCAGTTTTGGCAGCCCGGGTGTCGGCACGTCGCCGCATCTTTCCGGAATCATGTTCTCCAAACGGGCCGGGATAGACGCGATCCACGTTCCATTTCGGGGTGCGGCACAGACGATCCCCGCCATGCTCGCGGGTGACGTCAATTTCGCGATCGATAATCTCGCCTCCTATGTGCCTGTCATCCAGTCGGGAAAAATGCGCGCTTTGGCCGTGACCTCCGCACAGCGCTGGCCGACGCTGCCGGACGTTCCCACCATGGGCGAAGCCGGGATCAAGGACTTCGTGGTGACCTCGTGGGCCGCATTCGTCACGCCGGCGGCCACGCCGCGTCCCATCATCGACAAGCTTTCCGCCGCGCAGCGGCATATCGCGGCCGAGCAGGCCGTTCAGGAACGCTTTATGGTTGCGGGCGCACGTGTGCTCTCCAGTACGCCCGAGGAGGCACTCGCCTTTGCGGCCAAGGAACGTGCGATGTGGAAAGATGTCGTCGCGGCTTCGGGCGCGAAAATGGATTAGTCCAGAGGCTGATGCGTTGCATCGGCGTCCATGCTACATCGCCCGGCAACGGTCCCGTAGCTCAGCAGGATAGAGCAGCGGTTTCCTAAACCGAAGGTCGGAGGTTCGACTCCTCTCGGGACCGCCAATAAATTATTGCTGACTGTGATTTAGCTGCATTTTTGCAGGCCAAAATTCATTTTGTAAAAATCTTTTGCACGACTGGCAGCCATGTTTGTTGTTCCTTGGCAACGAATGCGAGGACTTCCTCCGGCGTCATGGCGTGAGAATAGCTGCCAATTTTAGCAAGACTCTTCTTCAAATCCGCATCGCTGACCACTTTGCGCAGGTCTTCGCTAATCTTGTTTATGATCGGGGCAGGCGTGCCTATCGGCGCTAATAGAACTTGCCAACCGGTTGCGGAAAAGCCCGGGATCGTTTCCGCCACAGTTGGTAGATGAGGAAACTCAGGCAGGCGCTCAGGTGAAGCTACGGCCACTGGCTTCACTTGGCCTGCTTTGATCGCTCCCACGATCGCTGAATAGTTTTCGATGATCACGGATACTCGACTGGAAGCAACGTCAGAGAGCGCGGATGACATGCCGTGCGTATACGGAACCGAAAGCAGTTTTATATCGGCCCGCGCCTGCAGCAATTCACTGGTAAGGTGTGTGAGCCTGCCGATGCCTGATACCGCTATAGAGAGTTTACCCGGCTCCTTTTTAGCGAGCTCGATGAGCTGAGGTAGCGTTGCGATGTTGAGGCCAGGGTCCACCGTGATGAACATCGGCTGCTCGGCCGTGAACCCGATTGGCAGGAAGTCGCGCGGCAACTTCACCGGCAGATTTGGCGCGACCGAGGGGAGCGCGGTAAAAGTCGATAAAGACGGCATAAAAAGCGTATAGCCGTCAGCGGCGCTATCTGAAGCGGCGCGGGCGGCGATACTCCCGTTCGCCCCAGGGCGGTTAGTCACCAGGACTTGCTGTCCCCAGATCTCAGCAAGCCCTTTGGCAACGAAGCGTGCAGTAACGTCTGGCGCGGTGCCGGCCGCGGCGTCCGAGATGATCATCACCGGCTTGTCCGGGTAGTTGGCAGCTTGCGCGCACGCAACGAAACATACCGACACTATCAGCAAAAAAATGCCGATAAGGTTGAAGCAGTGCTCACGTCGCCTCACGTGGTTCTCGATGCCGATAAATCTGTCAGGCCGTCTCATTGCGATGGCTCCAGTGAGGCATCGTATCAATCGGCACCAGTATCCTGGAAGGGTCAAAAGCAGACATGACGTTATCCAACTGCAATGTCCGCTCTTACCGAGAAAGCGGACATTTATCGGCGGCTCGGGAATGTCCGCTAAGTGCCAATAGCGGACAGCGTCATTGCGGGCACTGATTGAAAAGCTTCAAGAACAACAAGCTCTATCTTGTTGGATCGGCGGACACGGCACCGACCCGTAAGAGCAGAACACACAACAATCGCCCGGCTTGGGTTTAAGCCTCTCACCGCATCTCTTGCAGTTATAAAAGAATTGGCACGCGTCGGTGGGCATCCGCTCGACCGCTTGATGCCCACATTTCGGACAGGTAATCGTCGATGTTTCGATCATCACAATCAGCTTAGCAGCGTCGCATTATTGGATGGGCTCGACTTGAAACAGTCCGTCCGCAGCCATCACCGCATCATAGCGCCCGCGCGGATCGAGGTTTTTGTTCATCGGACCAAGAGTGGCGAGAGCGGTCATCGGGATCGTATATTTGAAACCGGCACCGCCTTGCCGCGGACGAATGACGATGACGGCCGCCGACCCTGGCGGTGCTTTCTCTGGTGCAATGGTCAACGTGCGCTGACCTACGGAAGCAAATGTCGCAATCGCGATACCGTCCGCAAAGCACGCGCAGGGCGACGTTTCGCTATCGTAGTAGAGCACGGCGAGTTCGCGTGGGTTGGCGTTCATGCGCTTCGTCGCGTCGAGGCCAATCTTGATGCCGAGCGGGATAAAGGCACCAAATCCGCCATGGACACGAGCACCGAGCGCGATCCATTCCTCTGGCGTTTCCGCCTTGACCGGCAATGAAAGCAGCATGAGGAGCGCGATAATGGAAATTCGCTTCATAGCTTAAAGATTAACTCGCGGTCCCCAATCGGGCCAGTACTCTCGGATGTCCGCTTTGGGTCAAAAGCGGATATGATGACTTGGATTTGGAATGTCCGCTCTTACCCCGAAAGCGGACATTTCAGTGGGACACTCTTGGCAAAAAGCCTAATGATCTCGTGGAAGGACTCAGGGTCCCACTTTTTGGCAAGCCATTGATTAGACTGCGACGGCTTAGTCCTCTCGGGACCGCCCCCCAATGACCAGCTTTGAAATTGCCGCGCCGAACCGTTTTTCAGACGTGGAGCCCGAAGTAGCCCGCGACGAAAAGTACGACGACAACGACACCGATGATATAAAAAATATTCATTGTTAACTCCACATCGAAGCATCGGTGATTTCAATATGAAAAATCCGTGCTCGTAATAGGAAAAGCTTCGGCAGGAAATTAAGTTCCAACTCGTACACAAGTCATACGCATCGAAGAGCGCCGTAAGCGGCATCACTCGAGCGGAAACGTCATTTCCTTGGCATGCTGAAGTACGTTGGTCGGCTTGTACGGCTTGGCGTGAAATATTGTTCCGGACGCGAGGGCCGCAGGCCTCGGCCGTCCCGATGTCACGATGATGCCCATGTCGGGCCATCGCCGTGCGACCTGACCGGCCAGATCTGTCCCGCTCATCGAGCCTGACATGGATACGTCCGTAAAAAGCAGCCTGACGTCCACGTTATTTTCGAGAAGTTGCAAAGCGTCGTCTGCGTTTTCGGCCGAGAGCACCCGATATCCAGCATCCGAGAACATATAGGATGCCCCCATCCGCTCGAACACGTCGTCCTCGACGACCATAACTAGGGGGCGGTACTCCGACACGTTGATGCAACCTCCACCTGCGAAAACCGTTCCACTTCCAATACGTAATCCGCAAATTGTTAAAAATTGAAGTACTCCAGCTTGCGACTGAAAAGCGGTCAATTTTATACAGACTCATTTTTGAATCAGTTGCATGGTTCTCGGCTCGATTTTCTCTGAATTGTCTAATCCCTGTACTTCACGTGCGGTGAATTGCATCGCAAAGGCTTTATGAAACCCACGGGCTTCAGAGAACAGTTCACCAATATCGCGGATGCCTGTGCGCTCGCTCAGGCCATTGTGGACACTGTCAGCGAACCCGTTCTGGTGCTCGACAAAGAATTTCGCGTGATCGCCGCCAGCAGATCATTCTATTCGACATTCAAGGTAAGCCCTGAGGATACCCAAGGCAGCTTTCTTTATGCCTTGGGCGATGGGCAATGGGACATCCCGAAGCTCCGCGTGTTGCTGGAAAAAATCATACCTGAGAAAGGCGAGATTAAAGATTATGAGGTCGAGCACGAGTTTCCCGACCTCGGACAACGGACGATGCGCTTGAATGCCCGCCAGGTATTCTACGAAGGGGGGTCCCGCGCTACGATTCTGCTCGGAATAGAAGATGTCACCGACCGGCGCATGTTAGAGCGGGAAAAGGACGACTTGTTGCGCGAAAAAGATGAGCTACTGCGAGAAAAGGATGTGCTGTTTGAGGAATTGCAGCACCGTATTTCCAATAGTCTGCAGGTCATCGCAAGCATCATTCTGATGAAAGCCAGGACAGTGCAGTCGGAGGAGACGCGACATCATCTACAAGATACGCACAAACGGGTGATGTCGGTTGCCGCCGTGCAGGAGCAGCTCCATCTGCTCGGAACTATCGGATCGATCGAAGTTGCGCCTTATCTTTCCAGGTTGTGCGAAGCTCTTGCAACTTCAATGATTGGCGACAGTCGGCCAATCACGCTGAAAGTGGCGGGCGAAGAGGGGGTTGCTACTTCTCGTCAGGCTGAGAGCCTGGGCTTGATCGTCACCGAACTCGTTATGAACGCGCTTAAGCATGCGTTTCCCGACGATAAAGCCGTCGGTGAAATCAGTGTCGCGTACGATGTGTCCGGAACGGACTGGAAGCTTACGGTCTCCGACAATGGGATTGGCAGGCAGGACGGGGTGTTCGCTCAACAGAAAGTTGGACTCGGCACCGGCATCATCAAAGCGCTTTCGCATCAACTCAATGCGCAGGTTGAAACTTTGGCTAACCCTCAAGGTACGAGGGTCTCGATCACCCACGCCACTTTTCCGACGAAGGTCGCTGCATAGACAGTACCTGCGACCGCCCACCAATTATTCGCTGTCAGCCAAAGCGAGTGAACTTATTGGCTTCTTGGCACGTTGCTTATGACATAACCGGAGAGTCAAATGACTGATATGAGTAAGATTAAAGAACATATGGAAGTCATCGGTGCTGACGGCACGCACGTTGGCACCGTTGATCGGGTTGAAAACGACCGTATCAAGCTCGTTAAGGCAGACAGCGGCGAGGGCGCACACAAAGGTCACCATCATTTCATTGATTCGAGCCTCATTGCTGAAGTCGAAGGTGCTCAAGTCCGACTTTCAGCCAACGGCGATGTCGCTGTAACGATGGAGCAGGAAGCCTAAGTCCGGCCTTCCGGAGGTCTTTGTTGTTATAGCGTTCGTTCGTCGGGCGGCGTCGGTTGACGGCCTCTTTCTTTGCAAAGCTTTCAATTACGGTCATGTGGGTGGTAATGACCCAATGCCGACATGCCCCGCGCTCGTCCGTCGATTATGTGAGATGTCACTTCGGAGGGTTTACTGTGCGGGGCTGATCGGTCAGAAGCACACCCAACAAAGAGTTATGGACTTCGAGATGCCCGTTGTAATCGATGAACCCAAGTTGACGAAACTTATTCATGAAGTGGCTCACCCGTGACCGTGTCGTGCCGATCATTTCAGCGAGCGTTTCTTGACTGATCTTGGCGATCACTGGCTCCGGTCGGCCTTCCTTTCCGAAATTAGCCAATAGCAGCAATAGCCGCGCAAGCCGTTTTTCGGTTGAGTTGAAAAGCTGATCGACCAAGTCTGCCTCGACCCGGGCATTCCTCGCCAGAATATGCGCGACAAACATTTGAGAAAATGTGGGCTCGTCACGAAGGACCCGTTGTATTTCCGTTTTTGACACACGCATCGTCTCGCACTCCGTCATCGCAGACGCTGTTGCCAATCGCTTAGGCTGTCCGAGCAGGCATCCTTCGCCGACAAATTCGTTTTCCCCCAGCAGTCCAACGACGGCTTCGTTTCCTTGGTCGGATATCACAGCGACTTTGACCTTCCCCTTCTGGATGTAAAAAACCGCGTCTGCATCATCGCCTTGTGCAAAAATGACCGCTTTCTTTGAGTGCCTAGAAATGTCGCGGCCAACAGCCGCTGTCGCTAAAAACTTCGCCGGATCAAACATCGGCACGCCCGCCGCCTTGCGGTTTGTGTTTGGTTTGGCGGGCTTTGATTTAGTAGGTATCCTAGACATCGCAGCTTCCCCTCCATCCAGGCGGGAGCTCAATTGTCTCTCAGCCACCGACGCCTAGGCACAGAGCCGCTGTTGGTGGTGCCCCAAATGTACGCTTTCAGACATAGGCAGCCAAGAAATTTCAGTCGCAGAAACGCCTTCCGCGAGCGCGAATTAACGACTTACAGTCCGAATAGAGCAAATAAGGACGAAAAGTGGTCTGTATGGATCAGTTTTTGCCCCCGACCGAGGGGTAGCTTGTTGCATCACCGGAACAGCTTCGGGCCTCGGTGACTGAGAGACAGTAGCAATACCGCGCTCCCGCCCGTGCTTCACGGGAGGTCACTATGAATATTTCGATCCAAAACGTTGAGTTCGACGACGCCGCGACCCTCGCTATGGGCGAGGCTTTCGATCTGGCCTGCGCATCGCTTCTAAGCGTCGGGTCTAGCTGTACAGTGCGTGAGATCATCGCGAAGCGAATTGTTGACGCCGCCAAGAATGGCGAGCGCGATCCCACCCGACTCCATGAACAAGCATTAGTACCCTTCGGCATCGAAGACATGTCGATGGTGTTTGTTAGCGTAGGCCGCGATCCCCCGGTCCCAACCTACGCTTTGGTCACGCAAGCAGCGTGATCCGAGAGAGAGCTCGGCTCCCCGAGCCGGGCTCTCGCTCAACTTAGCGACCAGGATTGAACGGCGACAAGGTCGGTGGAGAGCATGAATCGATCAACGACAATTTCTTACCCCGATTGCCCAAAATGCCAGAAGCAAATGGATTGGCACGCCGCTCTGGAATCCGGGGCGCAACGGATGAATGTATTTCATTGCGAGGCGTGCGGTACGTTCGCCACCGCTCCTGCGTCCGGAGCGCCATCTGAAACGCTTTGGGTTTAGAGCGATCCCGCAGGCCATCTCTTTTATTTCAACGGTGTCTGCTATTGGCACTTAGCGAACATTCGTAAGCCTCCGATCAAACTCTGCTTTCAGCGATAAAGCAGTCATCACACGAACGGAAAGCGACCGATAGTTCCACGCGCACATTTGTAACGTGCGGTCTTGGGACCACCGTATCCCACATTAAAAAAAAGGCCGCCAACTGAGGCGGCCTTGAAGAGTACCCGCTATGCTGAAGATGAGGGGTTGCATTGTGCGGGTGTAGTTGGACAGGCTCGAGCCAACATCCTTCGATAAGTGTGATTTCTGTGTCTGGTCACAATTGACCACTTTCAAAAATATTTTCACGTTGGCCGGGCCTTCATCTCAATGTTGTCGCCCATCGATAGGCCGGAGTTATTGTGGCACCTAGTCCGGTCACCACTTTTCGACGCGACCTTATCATTATGTTGGCTCGCCAGCTTAATCTGCCAGCTATGTATCCGTTCCGTTATTTCCCGGAAAGTGGCGGCTTGGTCTCGTATGGAATTGATCAGATGGAGCAGGCGCGCGGGGCGGCGGCGGCGTATGTTGACCGCGTCCTGCGTGGTGCAAATCCGGGTGACCTACCGGTACAACTGCCAACGAAATACGAGTTAGCAATCAATTTGAAAACTGCAAAGGCGCTTAACCTGAAGATCCCGGAATCATTTCTGTTGCGCGCCGACAAGGTGATCGAATAATCCCGATGTCCGCTATTGGCGCTTAGCGGACACTCAGCCGGACAAGGCGCACATATGCCGTCATTTGCCGTCATTTCGTGACCATTTTCCTGATCCGCCTAAATGTCTAAACTCCAGGCGTTCGGCCGCCATCGTCGGACGACATAGGGAGGCGTACATGATTATTGCTAGGGCGTCGATCGTTGCTGCTATTGCTGCTGTTGCTTTTGTCAGCTTGGCGTGGGCTCAGGACAGCTTGAGCCCAAAGAGTCGGCAGGAGTTGAAGCGAGCCGATGTAACGGGAACAAATATGGAGATTATTATCTCCATCGTCGAAAATCAGCCTGGCGAGACAATCCCGCGTCATATTCATCACGGCGAGGAAGCATTCTACGTGCTCCAAGGTGCAACGCTCGAAACGCCAGATGGGAAGCAGATTAAACTGCCGACCGGGGCAGCGGCCACCAATGCCCGCGACGTTCCACATGCAGGAGTTAAAGTCGTCGGTGACACGTCCTTTAAATATCTAGCGGTCCACGTCGTGGACAAGGGTGCCCCGCTCTACGACGCCCCTGCAAAATAGTTCGTCTGCAAAACGCCCCGGGAATTTGCAGTGCTTGGCCTGGGGAAGCCCGCGCGTTCCTGATAATATGCAGTCAAAGCCGAAGGAACAGCGTTCTCGCCGTTTGCGTGTCCTTTTCGGATGGGAGAGAAAAATGAAAACGCCAAGGAATGGAGTGACGGGTCTCGCACTCGCATTGTTGTTGGTAATCGGAGTGTCCTCGATGTCGGCGGCAAAGACGTTCGTCTATGTGTCGAACGCGCAAGACGGCAATATCGACTCATACGTCATGGACACAAACACAGGCGCACTGACGCCGATCGGAAAGGTCGAGGCGGCCAAAATGGTCATGCCGATGGCGGTGAGCCCGAGCAAAAAGCAACTCTATGCGGTCATCCGCTCGCAGCCAGTACGCGTATTAACCTACGGCATTGATCCCGCAACCGGCGCGCTCGCGCAGAAAGCATCTGCACCCCTTCCCGACAGCATGGCCTACGTCTCGACGGATCGTACCGGGCGTTATCTGTTCACCGCGTCCTATGGCGGAGACAAACTTGCTGTGAGCCCGATCGGCGAAAATGGAATGGTCGAAGCGGAAGCGATTCAGGTCGTTCCCACTGGCCGGAATGCACATTCAATCTTGCCCGATCGCAGCAACAAGTTTGTCTACGCCGCGACGCTCGGCGCTAATCAGGTGCTGCAATTCACCTTCGACAACTCGACCGGCAAACTCACGGCCAATGAGCCTGCAGCAATCAGCCCTGAGCCGGGCCACGGCCCGCGCCACATGGCTTTCTCGCCGAACAACAAGAATCTTTACGTGCTCAATGAATTGTCGGGACACGTCACGCAATACGCGATTGATGCCGGCAAAGGCACACTCGTTCTCGTGGATAGCATCAGCTCGGTGCCGGCGGAGGCTGGCCTGGTTTGGGGCGCACCGCAGGCGCCGGTTAGCGCTGCACCGGCGCCCGCCGGAGCGGCGAAAGACGACAAGCCGAAAGTCTGGGCGGCGGATATCCAGATCACGCCCGACGGCAAATTCCTGTATTCGACCGAGCGGACCACAAGCAAAATCGCCTTGTTCACGGTGGCACCTGAAACAGGCAAACTTGCTTATGTCGCAAATTACGCGACCGAGGCGCAGCCGCGCGGTATCAGGATCGATCCGAACGGCCAGTATCTCGTCGCCTCAGGCGAAAAGTCCGATCGCCTATCGGTCTACAAGATCGATCAGGCCACCGGGAAGCTTGGCGAGCCCAATCGGTTTCCAGTTGGTAATGGCGCCAACTGGGTGGAGATCGTCGACATACAGTGACGAAGCAGCGCGCCTGTTCGACGTGAGCGACGCGCGACCAATAGCGGACACTCGTCAATTCAGCTTTGTGTTATTAGCGGACATGCGACAACTCGTGCGACTCGCGAACCCCACACGGAACTCAACGTATTGATGCGCGTTCTCTCAGTAGTATAACTGGGAGAGTTACATGCCGATTATTTTATGGCTGCTTGGCGCGCCGATAGGCCTCATTCTCGTTTTGTGGCTGTTGCACGTCATCTAATGATGTCGTGGCCGTGTCTGTTCTAAGGTCAGTAATGGCCATTGCCCTCAGTAATGGCCATTGCCCCTTGGCGCTTCCATGTTCGCCAATCGACAACTCGTATAGCGCTTTCAATCATTCAACAGAGCACAGAAGAACACCGATGGCGAAAATGAAAAAGACCGCGGATCTGGACTTGCGCAAACGAACCAATAAAATGCTTGCCAGTGCGACGAGGCGCTACAAGAAATTCATGCGGCAGGCGGCTAAGGCGGCTAGCGACCATCGACGTGAAGAGTATTTGGCCGCAGCACTCAGCGCTCTTGTTGTTACTGGTGTCGTTGCCAGCAAGATGATGACGAATTTACAGAGCAAGAAAGCCGTTGCCTCGGGCGCTGCCAAAAAAAACGTAACAAGAAAAAAACGTAAGGCGAAGACGAAATAACCGCACGGGAGCGGAATGTCCGCTAATAGCGCGTCGAACAATACTCGATCACCTCGCCGGCAGCAGTAACCCCACCCATGGCCGAGTGATACATTCTGTCGATTGCTTTCCGCGCTTGAGAGTGACGACGGTCTTTGTAATCATCAAAGTGATGCCGCCTTTCGCGTAGCGCGATCCCGAGAAAGATATGCGCTTCGGGAGCGTTACGGCCCTTCCATCAAGTTGCAAATGTGCGCGTTTGTCGCCCTCATAGAAGGCGAGAACGAACTGAGAGCCGTCGTAACATCGATATGTATGAAATGCTTCTCCGAACACTGGCGACAGGCTCATCAGAATGGCCGCTGCTCCGAAAATTGCGATGAGATCACGTCGCCTCATGAATACCCCCGAAGCTGTGGAAATTGTAGCGGACGTTCGCGCGCGGCTTAGACATGTCGCTAAGTGTCAAAGCGGCCCTCGCGTGAGACTGCCATTGTCGTCGAATTAGCGTTGCTTTTCAGTCTTCGGTATGGAGCCGAGATCCTTGGCCCAATGTTGGGCCGACCGAAACCAGTACTGCAGTTTGGGCACGAATTTGTCGCGCTGATGTAGGGTGCCGACACGAATGCTATGAATCTTTGGCCCGTCATCGACCGTTGTCGAATAAATCGGCGTCCCGCAATTTGGACAAAACGCCTGTTGGCGTTTAGTGCCGCTTTCCGCTGTCTTGACATATATTTTCGGCTCGCCTGATCGAAGCTTAAAAGTACCTTGCCGCGAGGGCACGACGCTACGAAATGCCGAGCCCGATAGAGTTCTGGCAGTCCGTACAATGGCAGATCCCGGTCAATTCGGGATCAGCCTCTGCCTCGTAAGCAATAAGGCCACAGTGACAAGCTCCATCGATTTTCATTGCGGCGTCTCCCGGGAAGGCTGTGAGCTTAACTTATGTTTTAGCCAGTCTAGGACGCGCGACCGAAGTCCGCTTTGCGTCGGATATTGCGCTTCTCATTCGAAGACCTCGTCGGCGCGCCGCAACCACCAACGGCCTTGATGAACTCGCGCCTCCGTCGCTAGCTCTTAGTTCAAGCGAGGATATCGTACCCCGTTAAACGATGAGATCGGAAGGGGCTCGCGCGAGGATTGCGGACGTCCACCTTGGGTCATAAGCGGACATAGTCGCCCGCCTTGTTAATTCCGCACGGCGATGGAACACTCTTCGCCAAGTTACGAATTCGCGGTCGGGGTAATGCTTTGGGGGGAATTCGATGCCGCGTTGTCGCGTCTTGAGGGCTGTTCTCGTGGCCCTGGCATTTTCCATTTTGTTGGCGGTGCCGACCAACGCTCAGGTTTATCCAAGCCGAAACATCACTCTTGTTGTCGGGTTTGCTGCCGGAGGTGTCGCCGATAGCATCGGCCGCCTCGTCGGCCAGAAGCTCGCCGAGCGGTTTGGTCAGACAGTCGTTGTCGAGAACCACGGTGGAGCGGGTGGGAACATCGCCGCCAAAAGCGCGGCAGGATCGGCGGGTGATGGCTACACCGTCCTGGTGACGACGACCGCGCTGGCGATCAACGAGACGTTGCATAAGAACAAGGGCTTCTCGGCGGACGATTTCAAGTGTGTCGCGATCGCCGCCTCAAGCCCCGAATTGCTTTCCGTGCCGCCCACCATGCAGGTCAGCAATATCGGCGAATTCCTTAAGGCGATGCAGGGAAAGCCAATCAATTTCGGCAGTGCCGGCGCGGGTAGCGGCTCGCACATTGCGGCCGAGTATTTCTTGAAGGCGCTTGCCAAAGTGCCCGCCACCCATGTGCCCTTTCAGGGTGGCGCACCAGCCATGAACGCGGCGATTGCCGGCCACATCGACCTCCTCGCAGCGACCGTCGGGGGCGGCGTTGCCGCGCAGATCAATGCGGGAAGGCTCAGAGGTATTGCGATGGCAAGCGAGAAGCGGATCGCAGTCACGCCTGACGTGCCGACCTTTGCCGAGGGTGGTTTTCCGGACTTCACCGCTGCCTCCTGGGTCGGTTTCTTTGTGCCGGCGAAGACACCTCCCGACGTGATCGCTAAGCTCCATGACGCGATTGATGCAATCGTCAAGCAGGCCGATATTCAGCAGCGACTCGCATCTCTAGGCTTCGACCCGGTTACCGGCACGCAGAGCGAAGCGCAGGCGATGTTCACGTCTGAGGTCGCGAAGTGGGGAAAGATGGTTACGACGCTCGGGCTAGCAGTGAATTGAGCGGAATGGATCATGAGCAATATGGAGAACGAGGACCCCTGGACTTGGATGCAGCCCTATGACGTGCGCCGGTTCGGCGAAGTCATCATGGACACGAAGGAGCAGGAGCGCTGGTGCCGCGCGGTACTGCTCGGGGGCCTGCCTTTCATGTGGCGAAAGGCGGAGGTCGCACGCAATCTGATTTACGACCGCCTTGAATTGCGTGAAGGCGACAAGGCGCTCGTCATCGGCGAATGCATCGAATCCTGTGGCTTCGTCGACGACATACGCAGTCGGATCGGGCAGCATGGTGAGATCAAGGTTTTCGACATAACTGACGAGGCACGTGACAATTACATCGCCAAGAGGCGTGGCCGTGGTGGCCAGCTCGCGACCTGGGCCTGGACCTACACTCGCGACATACCAGACGGCAGCTTCGACTGCGCTGTTTGCCTGCAGGGTGTCCAGCACACCGACGACTGGCGTGAAACCGGCGCCGAAATGCTGCGTATAATGAAGCGCGGACGTAATATTGTGTTGGCCGAGATCGCTTACAGCCCGGAGACTCGGATGAAAATCGGGCTCGACATGCACATTGAGTACGTCTTCGACAAACTACTCGCCAGAGTTGGCTGGAAGCTGGAGGAGTTCCCCTATTACAGCCCGCAAGACCTGGCATCGGCTTTCAAGGGCCAGGTTGTCGATCCGGACTACTTCGTCTGGAAGGGAATTGAGATTTTCTGGGGCCGCAAGCCGTAAACATTCTCACATAATCGACTTGCCGCGAATATCGATCGCCTTGTCGATCTTAATGAGGACGCCGATGCCGGCCTCCGCGCCGGCATGGGTCTGCTCTCGCGGCACCAGCTTAGCAAAAATAGCCTCGCGCACAGAGCCGCTCTCGTGCAGTTCAACGCTGCCGAAGAAACGCAGGAAACCACTCTCCAGCACGCCATCGCGCTGCGCTTTGAAGTTGGCGTACATCACGCACACACGCTTGTCGTGCGACAGGTTCTCCAGCACGGCGCGCTTGGAGCGCTCCCACCATGCCAGGTGGGTATCGTCGAACACGATCATGCTGCCCTTCGGCGTGATGTTTGGGCCTTGCGGCCCGTGCGTTGCGAGCAAACAAGGATAGCCGTCGTCCCAGGCGTTGCGGATCAGCGTCTTGATAGTGTCAGAGAGTGGCATGGAGGTGACCTATGGTTTCCGAACGCAGCGGTATCGCACTGTTTAGGTATATTTTCTAGAAGGGGCGAGCTCGCCAAATGTATGGTTCGTGAACGCGCTGGCAATCAAATTTATTCAAATGACTACGCTGTGATACAGCTTTCGGGGCAGCCTCGCGGGAACCGGCTCGGAGCAGATTTATGCCGATCTTGTCAGTTCGGATTTGGACGCGCTTTTTAGCGGCCGCTGCAGTCTTTCTTACAATCATTGTGCCCGCGGGTGCAGCTGAATATCCGAACCGGCCGGTTACGCTCGTGGTCGCGTTTCCGCCCGGTGGGCCCAGCGATGTCCTTGCTCGGATCGTCGGCAAGAAGATGGAGCAATTGCTGGGTGTCCCGTTTGTGATTGAGAATCGTCCGGGCGCGGGTGGAAATCTCGCAGCCGAAACCGTCGCTCGCGCCGCACCCGACGGCTATACGCTTTTGATGGGCAACAACAGCATCCTGGCAACCAACGAGAGTTTGTACAAACATCTCAATTTTAATCCTGCGAAAGATTTCACTCCAATTACTCTGATCGGAACGCAGGCAAATATTCTCGTGGTCAATACCGATGTGCCGGCGCACTCGCTGAAAGAGCTGATCGCGTTGGCGCAGAAAAATCCGGGTAAAATCAATTTTGCATCGTCCGGCTATGGCGCCGCGGCACATCTCGCTGGCGAACTGTTCAAGTCGGAGGCAAAAATCAACATCGTGCACGTACCTTACAAAGGCGCTGCGCCCGCATTGCAAGACGTCATTGCCGGACATGACCAGATGATGTTTGCCACGGCTGCGTCGGTGGTAGGGCATATCGAAGGCGGGCGCGTGCGTGCACTTGCGGTGACAACGCTCAAGCGCACCCAGATCCTGCCTGACATTCCGACTATGGACGAAGCCGGACTTAAAGGTTTCGATGCAAGCACGTGGCATGGATTGGTTGCGCCCGCGGGTACCCCGCCGCAGGTGATCGCGACGTTGCACGATGCGGCGATCAAGGCGCTGCAGGATCCGGGCGTTCAAGGTTCACTCGGCAAGCTTGGAGTCGATCTTGTCGGCGATACACCGAAGGAATTTCAGGCTTATATTGATAGCGAGATTCCGAAATGGACTGCGATTGTGAAAGCCTCTGGAGCCACACTGGATCAATAGCGGATGACTGTAGAGCGACCAAACGGTGCGTTGGCGCGCAATGTGCGGCGGATCGGCCACCTCGATCTCCCCGGGGCGGGGCAGGTCACTGTCGCCGGCAACTATGTCTATGTTGGACACATCCCGAACAAGGACAATCTTGGAACTTCGGTCGTCGATATTTCGGATCCGAAAAATCCGCGATTAGTGGCAGCTGTTACGCTCGACGACCCAACCTCGCACAGTCACAAAGTGCGGGTCGCCGGCGATTTGATGGTGGTCAACCACGAGCGCAATCCAACGCCGATCGGCAGACGTGCCGAGCAATTGCCGGGCGTGCGTCGGAAGTTGCGCGAAGCGCTTGGCCGTGAGCCAAACCGTGCCGAACTTGCGCAAAAGCTAAGCGTCACCGAGGCGGATCTTGCTGCAATCGAGGCGGCCGAGAAGCAGCCTTATCGCAATGGCGGCTTCAGAATCTATGACGTTGGCAATCCTGCCGCGCCAAAGCTCATCCACCACCAATTGACCGGCGGCATCGGCGTGCACCGCTTCGATATGGATGAGCGTTACGCCTATATCTCGACCGAGATGGACGGCTTCATCGGCAATATCCTGGTTATCTATGATCTGCGTAATCCCGAAAGGCCTGATGAAATCTCGCGCTGGTGGATGCCGGGACAAAACCTGGCCGCCGGCGAAAAGCCTTCATGGTCCGGCAAGCGTCACCGCCTGCATCACGCATTGCGTTTTGGCGACGAAATGTGGGCAAGCTGCTGGCACGGCGGCTTTCGCATCGTCGATGTTGCCGATTTGAAAAAGCCAAAAACGGTCGCGGCTTACAATTATCATCCGCCTTTTCCGGAGCCGACGCACACAGTCATGCCAGTGCCCGTCAAACTTGGCGGGTGGCGGATTGCGATTGCCATCGACGAAGAGGATCAAGCGCAAAGTGCTAACGAGGAGCAAGCGCGGCGCGGCAGGCCGCACGCGGGCATGTCGATCTTCGACGTCAGCGACTATGCAAATATAAAAGCATTGTCGCTATTCGAGGTCAGCGAACTCGATTCCCCCTTCGCGCGGACACCGGGCGCGCGATTCGGTGCGCATCAATTCCATGAGCGTATGGCGGGCACGCTGGTGTTTGCGGTGTGGTTCAGCGGCGGTTTGCGCGTTGTCGATGTCGCTGACCCATCCTCGCCGCGAGAGGTTGGCTATTTTATTCCAGAGCCCGTGAGCGGCCGGTCGGCCCCGCAGAGCAACGATGTTGTGCTCGATCAGCGCGGGCTTATTTACGTCGTCGACCGACATGCCGGCTTTGATGTCCTGGAGTTCGACGGCGGCCGCATGGGCTGACGAACTATTCGGGCACGCGATAGAACGCGGCCGCATCGGTGGTGAAGCCCTTCCGTGACTCCGGATCGAGATAGAGCATGTGGCCGCCGCGGTAGAGCTTGAGCTGAGCCCGCCCGGGAGGATCGAAAGGCGGCATGTGATCAAGAACGTAACGTGTCATGGCATAGGGCGTGATCATGTCCGAATAGCCATGCGCGATCAGCAAGCGGAATGACGGGCTGTAGGCGAGCAGCACCCGTAGATCGTCTTCGGTGCTTGCCTGCTGGCGGCCTCCCTGCCAATCCCAATGGCTCGTGGCATCACTAGAGAGCAATGTATAAGTCATCTCAGTTTTGAAACCGAGCTCGTTGCGTGCATAGGAACTCATAGCGCCGCCATAGGCGCGCGAGACAGCATCAAGAATCGGATCAGGTGCGCGCGATGAGCGCCGCTCCGGATAGGGGTCATCGGCGGCGAAGGTCGCATCGTAACGGCTGACGATCTTTCCGTCGGTTGCCCGTATCGTCTTCACGTAAGCGTTTGCAGCGAACCCTCGTGCTTGCGTCACCGCGTCGACCGGCACCCCGGTCACCTTGGTGACTCGTTCATAAAACGCGGTGGCCGCTTCGCCCTTGGGACGCGCACCGGCTAATGTCACCAGATAGTCCGTCATTGCAAATTTCTCTGCCGCGGCGAGAGTGTCGAGGCTGAAGGCGTGCTTGCGTTCAAGCTCGGCTGCCGCCAGCGAAGGAAGCTGCAGCGCCGCCTGCAGCGCGGACTGGTCGTCTCCAAAAGTAAGCCAGCCTTCCAGGAGCGGCGACAGCATGACAATTCCGGAAATTGTTATGCCCTGGTCGCTTTGCAGCGCGCGCGCCACCTTGGCGGCGCGGAAGCCGCCGTAGCTTTCGCCAAAGAGGTATTTTGGCGAACCGGCGCGATTATTTTTAGCAACGTAGAGTGCGATTGCCTTAGCCATTGCGTCCGTATCGCCGCGGACACTCCAGAAATGTTTTGCATCGTCCGATTTTGCCGCGCGACTCCATCCGGTGCCGACCGGATCGATCAATACAAGGTCAGTAAAGTCGACCCATGTATCGGGATTGTCCCGCAACACCGCACGGGCAGCATCATGAGCGTCCGCGCCGAAATCGAGGATGCGTGGGCCGACCAGACCGAGATGCAGAAATGCTGAAGCCGCACCGGGCCCGCCGTTAAATACGAAAGTCAGTGGCCGGTTCGGCTGCGCATTTTTAGCAACATAAGAGGTGTAGAAAACCGACGCGCTTTGATCGCCGGATTGATCATAAAATGCCAGCGTACCGGCAGTTGCCGTATAAGCAAGTTTGCCGGATCGCGTATCAACTGAATGTTCAGTAATGGCATCGGCGGGCAGCAGTCGCAGCACGCCTTTGTTCGGCTCATGACGCTCGGTCGCGTTGGGCTGTGCGCGCTCCTTAGCGGCGTCTTGGGCGCTCGCAATGGTGAAAGTGCTAGCGAGCGTGATCGCCAGCGCAATACGCAAAATAGAAGATCTGCTCATGATACGTTCGGGACTCCACTAATGCACGCGCCCCCAAACGTCTGAACCCGACCAGCCCGGCCGGGGCAACTCATCAACGACGACGGAAGTTCGGCCGGCGCTGCTGCGGAGACGGAGACGGCGCATCGCCCTTATGACGGAAACTGATACGCCCGCGCTGCAGGTCGTAAGGTGACATTTCTACGATCACGCGGTCACCCACGCCGGTTCGGATGCGAAATTTGCGCATCTTGCCCGCAGTATAGGCGAGCACTTCATGCTCATTGTCGAGCTTCACCCGGAAATTGCCGTCCGGGAGAACCTCGGTCACCGTACCGTCGAACTCCAGCAGTTCTTCTTTCGCCATCCAGTCGTCTCCAGTTGCCTCAGCGTGGGCGGTAGCCGGCATTGCGGCGCGGCTCGCCCGGACGCTGCATAAATGTAACATTTTCGATGCCGTTTGGCTCCCCCACTGCTGCTTGCTGGCCATGTGCGGTATGACCGTTATTGCTTGGGCGGCCATTGCCGGCGTTGTGCGAGCGGTGGCCATTATGGCCAGGACGGCCATGACCGCCCCCATGACCACCGCCACGCTGGCGCTTGCCGCGATGCGGCCGGCCACCGTGGCGGGCTTCCGCTAGTTGCGGTGTTGCATGTGTCACCGGCTTGCCGGTGCGCCGGTCCGTCGCCGGAATCGTCATGCGGATCAGTCGTTCAATATCACGAAGATAGGCGCGCTCCTCGTGGTCGCAGAACGAGATTGCTACTCCCTCTGCGCCCGCACGTGCGGTGCGGCCGATACGGTGAACGTAGCTCTCGGGGATATTCGGCAGGTCGTAGTTGACCACGTGACTTACGCCATCGACGTCAATGCCACGGGCGGCGATGTCGGTCGCAATGAGCGTGCGCAGCTTGCCGTCACGGAATGCCGCGAGCACGCGTTCGCGCTGACTTTGCGACTTGTTGCCGTGGATTGCCTCGGCGGCGTGACCGGCTTTTTGCAGGCCGCGAACGACTTTGTCGGCGCCGTGCTTGGTGCGGGTGAATACCAGTACCCGATTGGTCTTTTCGGTCTTGAGGACCTCGACCAGCAACGACGGTTTCGAAGCCTTCTCGGTGAGGATGACACGTTGCTCAATACGATCGACGGTCGAAGCTTGCGGCGTTACCGCCACGCGAGCCGGGTCACGTAGCATCGCATCGGCGAGTCGCGTGATTTCCTGCGGCATGGTGGCCGAGAAGAATAGTGTCTGCCGGGCTTTCGGAAGCATGGCGACAATCTTCTTGATGTCGTGGATGAAACCCATATCGAGCATGCGATCGGCTTCGTCGAGTACCAGCACTTCGATCTGGTCGAGGCGCAGCGCGCGCTGATGGACCAAATCGAGCAGGCGCCCCGGCGTTGCGACCAACACCTCGGCACCGCGAGCAAGCGCACGGACCTGCCGATTGATCGGCACACCTCCGATGGCCAACGCTACCTCGAGAGGTCGAAGATGCCGGCCATAAGCGCGGAAGCTATCGGCGATCTGGCTGGACAATTCGCGTGTCGGCGAGAGCACCAGCACGCGGCAGGATTTCTGCGCGGGACGCTGACGCTTCTTGAAGAGGTGGTTCAGGATCGGCAGCGCAAAGGCTGCAGTCTTGCCAGTTCCGGTCTGTGCGATGCCAATGACATCACGGCCTTGGACGGCAATCGGAATGGTCTGATCTTGAACGGGAGTGGGAGTGACGTATTTCTCTTCGGCGAGTGCGCGAAGGATCGGCTCTGCGAGGCCGAACTCGTTAAATGAAGTCAAAGAGTCTCTTTCTTATACGGCGAAGCGGCCGTGCTGCCTTTTGCAGCCGGCGGAATCGCGGGGTTCTTAAAGACATCCCGCGTGGCCAGGGTTGTCGGTTCGTTGGAGAAACGGAGGAGGCGGGGCGAAATTCGTTTTAAAGAGTTTCGTGCACGCAGCCCGCAAACCCGAGATCGGGTCTTTCATCCGCTGGGGGATCATATGACAGCCTGCGATGTCCTTTTCAAGGCATCTGCACCCCCTTATTCCGTTGAATGATGAATAAAGTGGTTGCAGGCATGCCCTTGCGCCTCGATGGACAACGCATGGGAGATCGGGGAATGTCGGCCCCGAAAATCCAGTTCTGGGACGTATTAGACAGTTTGGAGCCTCCGAAATGACGTTTCCCAGGGCCTCCCAGGCCCTTTCCCGCTTTACCGTGCTCGATCTCACCCGCGTACGCTCGGGTCCGACATGTGTGCGCCAGCTCGGCGATTGGGGCGCCAATGTCATCAAGATTGAGTCGCCGCCGCATCTGGAAAAAGGCGAGGGGCCGGGCGGCCCGCGCAATGGCTCGGACTTTCAGAACCTGCATCGCAATAAGCGAAGCATGACCCTCGACTTGAAATCGCCGCAGGGTCTGGCGGCATTCAAACGCATGGTCGAGAAGGCCGATATCGTGGTGGAGAATTTTCGTCCTGACGTGAAGGATCGGCTCGGCATCGACTATGAGTTTTTGCGCAAGGTCAACAAGCGCATCATTCTCGCCAGCATTTCAGGCTTCGGACAGGACGGTCCCTATCGCGGCAGGCCGGGCTTCGATCAGATCGCACAAGGCATGGGCGGGTTGATGTCGATCACTGGCCTACCCGGTCAGGGGCCGGTGCGCGTCGGCATCCCAATCGCCGATCTTTCAGCCGGCCTGTTCTGTGCGTTGGGTATCATGGTTGCGTTGCTCGAACGTGAAGTATCCGGTGAGGGCCAGTGGGTAAACACCTCGCTGCTCCAGGCTCAGATCTTCATGCTCGATTTCCAGGCGGCGCGCTGGCTGCAGGATCATGACGTGCCAAAGCAGGCCGGGAACAATCACCCGACAAGCATTCCGACCGGCGTGTTTAAGACCAAAGACGGCCATATCAATATCGCCTCCACCGGTCAGAAGATGTGGGAGCGTACTTGCGAGTCCATCGCCGCGCCGGAACTCATCAATCATCCTGACTACAAAAATGGTGCGCTACGCTCAAAGAATCGAGATGCGCTCAACGCGGCGATCGAAGCCAAGACCGTCGGTAAGCCGAGCGCGGAATGGATCGACATCTTCAACAAAGCCGGTGTGCCATGCGGGCCGATCTACTCCGTCGATCAAATGTTTGCAGATGAGCAGGTGAAGCACATCGGCATCGCTCAGAGTGCCCGGAGGCCGGATGGAAGTGAGCAAGTTTTTGTAGGTCAGCCGGTGAATTTATCTCGCACGCCAAGTAAGATCGTGGCGACACCACCGGACCAGGGCCAGCACACCGACGAAGTGCTCAGGGAATTCGGCTTCGCAGATAAAGACATCGCCGAGCTGCATGCAGCCAAGGCGGTTTAAGGAGTGTAGGGAATGTCGCAATCGGACAAGATGCTGTCTCGTAAGGAAGGCAAGGTTGGCTATCTGACCTTCAACAATCCGGAACGTCATAACGCCGTCTCACTTGAAATGTGGGAAGCGGCGTCGGGTTTTCTCGAGGATTTCAAGAACGACAAGAACATTCGCGTGGTCGTTGTCACTGGTGCCGGCGGCAAGGCATTCATATCTGGCGCCGATATATCCAAGTTCGAGAAGGAGCGCTCGACCCAGGAAGGCGTCGATCGCTATAACGCTGCAGTCGACCAAGCAAACAACGCCTTCTACACGTTCCCGAAGCCGACCATTGCCATGATCCGTGGGTATTGCATCGGCGGTGGCGTTGGGCTGGCTTTGTGCTGCGATATGCGCATTTGCACTGAAGGTTCAAAGTTTGGCGTGCCGGCCGCAAAGCTCGGCCTTGGTTACCGCTTTGATGGTCTCAAAAAGCTCGTTGATCTGGTTGGTCCTTCCTTCGCTAAGGAAATTTTCTATACCGCACGACAATTCACTGCGCCTGAAGCGCAGATGATGGGGCTGGTTAATCGTGTAGTGCCGGATTCCGAACTTGAGAACTACGTCAAGGAATATGCCGAGACGATCGGCGCGAACGCGCCGATGACGGTCGAACTCTGTCAAATATATCGTCGGCCAGGCCGTAACTGATGAGAGCAAGCGCAATTTGAAGAAATGCGACGAGTTGGTGCAGGCCTGCTTCGCCAGCAACGATTACAAGGAAGGCCGCAAGGCATTTATGGAGAAACGAAAGCCGGCGTTCACCGGCGCATAAGCCATACAAAATACAGCCGCGCCAAGCGGCGGGTTCAGGGAGGAAAGCGCGTGGCGTCCGTTGAGTTACGAGGTTTGACCAAACGATATGGTCATGTCGCGGTGGTCGACGATATTTCGCTCACCATCGCGCATGGCCATCTGGTCTGTCTGCTAGGTCCTTCGGGTTGCGGCAAAACGACGACGCTACGGCTGATTGCTGGTTTCGTCGAACCGGATGAAGGCGAAATTCGAGTCGGCGACAAACTTGTATCCTCGCCGGCCGGCACGTTGCCGCCTGAGCGGCGTAATATGTCGATGATCTTCCAGAGTTACGCGCTGTGGCCGCATATGACGGTGGCCGAAAACATTATCTACGGCCTGAAGTTGCGAAAACTGGATCGCGATACTATCGCCAAAAAGCTGGGTGCCATTCTGTCAACAACGCAACTTGCGCTGCTGGCACAGCGCTATCCCGGCGAATTGTCGGGTGGCCAGCAGCAGCGCGTGGCGCTCGCCCGCGCTTTAATCGTCGAGCCGGAGACGTTACTGCTCGACGAGCCGCTTTCCAATCTCGATGCCAATTTACGTGAGGAAATGCGCTTCGAGGTGCGACGTTTACACGATACCTATCGCTATACGACGGTTTATGTCACGCACGACCAATCAGAAGCGATGACGACCGCCGATCTCATTTGCGTCATGAACGCGGGAAAAATCGAGCAATCAGGCAGTCCCGAGGAAATCTATGACCGGCCGCGTTCGGAATTCGTTGCGCGCTTTATCGGATCGAGCAACGTCATTAAAGGCACGGGCCTCGATGCTTCGCGCGTCGACTTTGCCGGTACCCCATTGCGTTGCGTCGGAGAGACGATCAAATCTGGGGCGCCGACGCCGATATCCGTTCGTCCGCACGATATCGTCATTTCCGCATCTCAACGGCAAGGCGAGAACATCGTGTCGGCGACGGTGGTGCGGCAGGTCTTTCTCGGCAGCGGGCGGGATTATATGGTCGAGGCCAAGGACGGCACGCAACTGCGCGTGCTCACGACCGCGGGTGAGAATATTCCGCAAGGGAGTGCCGTCTGGCTGCACTTGCCGCCTGAGCGCTGCCGAGCGCTAAACAGGTAAAAATATCGCGGGGGCGAAACAACAAAGAACAGTATGGAGGATACGTAAATGAAGGGCCCAAGATTTTCTCGTCGCGATCTACTCATCGGGTCAAGCGCGCTTGCTGTAGGCGCCGGCTTTTCGACCAAGGTGATGTCGGCTGCACCACCGCCGAGCGCGATTACGCCGGCGCTTGTGGAGGCGGCCAAAAAAGAAGGCAAGGTCGTCTGGTACACGTCGGTCGATCTGCCGCTAGCCGAAAAAATCGCCAAATCGTTCGAAGCCAAATTTCCGGGTGTCGCGGTGCGTGTCGAACGTTCCGGTGCCGAACGCGTGTTCCAGCGGATCGGTCAGGAGTATGGCAGCAACATCCATGCTTGCGACGTTGTCAATTCGTCGGACGCGGCGCACTCGATCGTTTGGAAGAAGGACGGGATGTTGGAAGCCTTTGTGCCGGAGGACGTCGCAAAGTTTTATCCGACCGAACACAAAGACGCGGACGGGATGTTCGCGAGCTTTCGGGTCTGGGTCTCGATTATCGCTTACAACACCGATTTGGTGAAAAAAGAAGATGCTCCGAAAAGCTTTGCCGATCTGCTTGATCCGAAGTGGAAGGGCAAGATCGTCAAGGCGCATCCGGGTTATAGCGGCACCATCATGACCGCGACCTATCAGATGCAGCGCGATCTCGGGTGGGGCTTCTTCGAGAAGCTTGCCGCGCAGAATATCATGCAGGTCCAGTCATCAGCCGACCCGCCGAAGCGTCTGGCGCTCGGCGAACGGGCGGTGATGGCCGATGGCAACGAGTACAATATTTTCCAGATCAGCGAGAAGGGTGGACCGGTCGCTCCGGTCTATGCCACCGAGGGCTCGCCGCTAATCATCGGTCCCACCGGCATGTTCAAAGCCGCGCCAAATCCGAATGCTGCCAAGCTGTTTACAGCCTACAGTTTCACGCCGGAATGCCAGCAGCTGATCATCGATGTTGGGGGCTTGCGGTCCATGCACCCACAAACAAAGGAAAAGCCCGGCCGTACGCCGTTCAAGGACATCAAGGTGATGAAGGATGATCCTGCCGCGGTCGAAAAAATGAGCGACGAGATCAAGCAGCGTTACGTCAAGATTTTCCACGTCTAGTCGGGCCATTACGACAGCCGGACGCGGCGGTATGATCCGCCGCGTCGACAGTGAAATCTGGTGCCATGACCATCGCCTTGCCTGCGCGCACGGAACGTCGTTTCGGGATCGACCTCTCGAAGCCCGTGCTTTATTCCTTTGCCGTTATTTTGTGCGCGTTGATCGTGCTGCCGATGTCATGGCTGCTGCTCTACAGCCTGACTGACGCCAAAGGCGCTTTCACGCTCGCCAATTTTTATCGGCTGTTCACCGAGTCGTCGTTCATTGATCCGTTAATCACCACCTTCATCCTCGCGACGTCCTCGGCTGTCATATGTTGTGCGGTGGCGGCCCCGATGGGGTGGCTGGTTGCGCGCACTGACTTGCCGTTCAGCGGGCTGATCCGTGCCCTGGTCACCGCGTCGTTTGTGACCCCACCATTTCTCGGCGCAATTGCCTGGGAGTTACTGGCGGCGCCCAATAGCGGTCTCTTGAACAAGCTCGCGCGCGAGTGGTTTGGCATGGCGCCGGATGAGCATCTGTTCAATATCTACACTTTGACCGGCATCATCTTTGTCATCTCTTGCTACACCTTTCCTTACGTGTTTGTGCTGGTCGCCAATTCACTCGATCGCACGCCGGGTGAGCTTGAAGACGCCTCCTCAATTCTCGGCGGAGGGCGTTGGTACACCGCACGGCGCGTTACAATTCCGCTGGTGTTGCCCGCATTGCTTGCCGGCGCACTGGTAGCCTTCCTGCAGGCAATGACCTTGTTCGGTTCGCCGGCAATTCTCGCGCTGCCGGCCGGCTTTCACACCATGACCACGAAAATCTGGAGCCTGTTCCAGT
This sequence comes from uncultured Alphaproteobacteria bacterium, assembly GCA_963722125.1. GTDB lineage: Bacteria > Pseudomonadota > Alphaproteobacteria > Rhizobiales > Xanthobacteraceae > Pseudolabrys. The sequence continues at coordinate 586,372 of CAVRJW010000006.1, forward strand.
TTCCGCCCAAGCCCGAGCTTGCGGCCGCCGCCTCGCTTCCCCTCCTCGTGCTCACTGTGATCCTCCTGCGCGCCGAGAATATGATTCTTGGACGACGCGGCTATTCGGTGGTCGGTGGAAAATATGGCGCGCCGCGATTGATCCCGCTGCACCGCTGGCGCTGGCCGGCTTTTGCGTTGTGTCTCGTCGTGCTGCTCAATCCGGTATTTTTACCATATGCCGCGCTGTTCAATGCTGCATTCTCACCGGTCGCCAGCACCTTATTGACCATCCATAATTTTACGTTACAGAACATCAACTTCGTTTTGTTCGAATTGTCTGCGGCATCGCTCGCGCTCAAGAATACTGTGATCCTCGGCACTGCGACGGCCACAATCGGCACTGCGATTGCGCTTGTGATCGCTTACGTCACCGCGCGTCGGGCCGTTGCCGGCTGGCGTGTGCTTGGCTTTCTCGCCACCGCGCCGATCGCCATTCCCGGCATCGTGCTCGGCGTCGGCCTGTTCCTGAGCTATACGCGGCCGCCATTCGTTCTCTATGGTACTTTGTGGATTCTGCTGATCGCGTTCGTAACCATCGCGTTGCCGTCGGCCTATCAGCAGCTGCAAGCCGCGTTCCGCACAATCCATCCGGAACTGGAGGACGCGAGCCGTATTCTCGGCGCTACACGGCTGCGTTCCCTATGGCAGATCACCGCGCCTCTCTTGCGCACCGGTGTGATCGCAACATGGTGCTTCGTATTTGTTGGTGTGATGCGCGAACTGTCGGCGGCGATCATTCTGTTCACGTCGGAAACCAAGGTGGTCTCGGTGTTGATCTACGATCTCAATGAAAGTGGCGATCTCGGCGCAATCGCGGTGATCGGACTCGGTATGTTGGTGATCACCTTCGCGGTCGTTATCGCCGTCAATCGGATTCCGGGCTTCGGCAACCGTGCGCTTTCGCACCTGATGTCCATGACAGCAAAACTTCCTGCCACCGCGGTTGCCGAGGTCCTCGCTGGACGGATCGCGACGCTTCACGCAGACAAGCTGCCGCAGGCTGTACGTCAAAAATGCGAGGATCTTCTTATCGATGTTGTCGGGCTCTGCGTCACTGCCCGTAACGAGGACTATATCAAAAGCGCGCTTGCCGGCTGTGATGACGAAGGTGCCTGCACCGCGATAGGCCATGAGCGCACGCTCAGCGCAGCAAGCGCCGCATTTATCAATGGCACTGCCGCACATGGCGAGGATTTCGACGACACCTTCGAGGGCGGTCCGGTTCATGCGGGGGCGGTTATTATCCCGGCTGTGCTGGCGGCCTGCGAACGCCATAAGCCAGACGGCAGTGCTGCAGTCCTCGGCATTGCGGTCGGCACAGAAGTTATGTGCCGTCTTAGTACCGTTGCGCCGAAGGCCGTACACAAGGCCGGCTTCCATCCGACCGCCATTTTCGGCGTCATGGGGGCGGCGGCCGGCGTCGGCGCTGCATTAGGTCTCAACGCCAAACAGATCGTTGATGCCCTCGGCAACGCAGGAAGCTTTGCCGGCGGCATCATCGAATATCTGGCCGAGGGCGCGTGGACGAAGCGGTTGCATCCGGGATGGGCGGCGCAGTCCGGCATCCGTGCCGCGCTTCTTGCGCGTGCTGGGTTCCTCGGCCCCCGCACGGTTTTTGAAGGCGTGCATGGGCTGTTCCACGGTTTTGCACACACGACGCAAGGTGACTTTGATGCGCTCACCGGTGACTTCGGCAAACGCTGGGTGACCGAGACGTTGGCATTCAAACCCTATCCGTGCGGGACGATGGCGCATCCTTACATCGACTGCGCCAAGCGTTTAGCTGCGCGCGGCATAAAACCGGACGATATAAAAGAGCTGATCTGCGAAGTCGGCGAAGGGACAGTTCACCGGCTGTGGGAGCCGCTCGCGGACAAGCAGCGGCCCCCGAACGGCTATGCTGCGAAATTCTCAACCCCGTTTTTGCTTGCCACTGGTTTTGTACACGGGGGTGTCGGCCTCAATGCCTTCACGGAAGCCGCCGTGCACGACAAGACAGTGCTCGCACTGTCGTCAAAGGTCCGTTATGTGATCGACCCGGACAACCCATACCCCAACAATTTCACCGGCCATATCCGCGCGGTGCTCAATGACGGCCGCGTCGTCGAAGAGCGCCAACCACATTTCCGCGGCGGCGCGCACGAACCACTTACGCGCGCCGATATCGAGGAAAAATTCTTGCTCAACGTCCGCCACGGCGGTTGGGACGGAAAACGCGGCGTTGAGGCTCTGAAACGACTAGTGAAACTTTACGACGCAAAAATCGATCTGGCGTTCTTACGGGGATAATTTGGGATCATGGCCGATAACAAGGAACTGACCGGCAAGGTAGCCATCGTCACAGGCGCTGGGCGCAATATCGGCCGGGCGATCGCGCTGACACTCGCGCAGGCGGGCGCCGCTGTCGTCATCAATGTCCGCTCGAACAAGGCGGAGGCTGACAGCGTTGTTCGAGAGATTGAAACGGCCGGCGGCAAGGCGGTTGCCGTTCTGGGGGATATCGGCGATGAGACGACTTCTGTCGCGCTCGCCGATGCTGCCCTTAAGCACTTTGGCCGAATTGATTTCCTGGTCAACAATGCGGCGCTCCGTCGTGAAAAGCCAATCGACCAAATGAGCTTCGCCGAATGGCGCGAGGTGATGAGTGTCATTCTGGACGGAACGTTCCGCTGCGTGCATGCGTGTTTGCCGGCGATGAAGAAGAATGGCGGCAGCCATCATCAATATCGGTGGGATGAGCGCACACATCGGCTCAAAAGACCGGGCACATGTGATCACCGCGAAGTCCGCACTGGTCGGGTTTTCTCGTGCGCTTGCCCATGATCTCGCCGCCGATAAGATCACCGCCAATTGCGTGGTACCGGGGGCAATCGATACGACGCGACCGGCTTCGTCGCAAAATCCCGCCCATCATCTTACTCATGGCACGATCACCGGCGAGCGCGGCAAGCCGCAAGACGTGGCGGCAATGGTGCGCTATTTGTGCGGTCCCGGCGGGCGATACGTCACCGGGCAAACCATTCACATCAGCGGTGGCGCGTATCTCGGTTCATAGTGTCCGCGCAGCGGGCAGGGTGGCCGCGCCAGCGCTTAAGTGCTAATCCAACGACCACGACCGTTCAGGGTAACAATGAGGTTCCTATGTATTCCGAGCTGGGTCTTTACATCGACGGCAAATGGCTCAACGGCGAAGGCCGCAAGGGCGAAGACGTAATTAATCCGGCGACGGGCAAGGTGCTGGCGCATCTGCCGCATGCCAGCAAGAGCGATCTCGATGCCGCTCTGAGCGCGGCCGAAAAGGGCTTCGCGCTATGGAAGGCAACCTCGGCTTATGACCGCGCCAAGATCATGCGCAAGGCCGCCGAGCTATTGCGCGAGCGCCATGAACACGTCTCCAAAGTAATGACTCAGGAACAGGGTAAGGTCTATCCGGAGTCGCGCGCGGAGGTGCTTACCAGCGCGGATATCATCGACTGGTACGCGGAGGAAGGTCGCAGAGCCTACGGCCGTATCGTGCCAGGCCGGCAGAAAGGCGTTCGCCAGATCGTATTGCAGGAGCCGGTTGGTGTCGTTGCGGCCTTCACGCCGTGGAATTTCCCGACGCTGACACCGGTGCGCAAGATCGCGGGTGCTCTCGCCGCGGGTTGTTCGATCATCATCAAAGCTTCGGAAGAAACACCGGGCGGCTGCGTTGAGTTAGTCAGGTGCTTTGCCGACGCCGGCTTGCCGGCAGGTGTACTCAATCTCGTGTTCGGGGTGCCTGCCACCGTTTCCGAGCATTTGATTCCGGCCAAGGCCGTGAAGAAAATTTCATTTACCGGCTCAATTCCGGTCGGCAAACATCTTGCCGCCCTGGCTGCAAAAGGAATGAAGAAAGCGACCATGGAGCTCGGCGGCCATTCGCCGGTCGTCGTCTTCGCCGACGCTGACCCTGAAAAGGCGGCCGATACCATCGCCGCGTTCAAATATCGCAACGCCGGCCAAGTCTGTATCTCGCCAACGCGCTTCTACGTGCAGGAGCAGTCCTACAGCAAATTCCTTGCGCGCTTCACCGAATACGCCAAAGGCATCAAGATGGGCGATGGCATGGAAAAGGGCATGACCATGGGACCCCTTGCGAATCCGCGACGGCTCGATGCTATGGAATCATTCGTGAATGACGCGAAAAGTCGCGGCGGAAAGATTGCGACCGGTGGCTCGCGTCACGGCAATCAAGGCTTCTTCTTTCAGCCGACGGTGATTACCGACGTTCCGGATGATGCCAAGATCATGACCGAGGAGCCTTTCGGCCCGGTCGCACCGATTGTGCCGTTCAAGACCTTCGACGAAGTGGTTGAGCGCGCGAACTCGCTACCCTTTGGGCTCGCGGCTTATGCGTTCACTTCATCGGGCGCAACGGCAACTGCGATCGGGGACTCGATCCAGTCCGGCATGGTTGGCGTGAATAGCATTGCCATCTCCACGCCCGAGACGCCATTCGGCGGCATCAAGGAATCAGGGTACGGCTCCGAAGGTGGAATGGAAGGTCTGCAGGCCTATCTGAACACGAAGTTCATCTCCCAAGCCTGAGAGGATCTCCATTACTTAGCGGCCACTGCCTTCTGGCAAGCCTCCCACACCTTCGCGGGCGTGGCGGGCATGTCCATGTGATCGGCCGCACCATTGGGAATTGCATTTGAGATTGCGTTCATCACGGCCGCGATTGCGGCCGTGGTCCCGGCCTCGCCGGTGCCTTTGACACCGAGCGGATTGCTTTTGGCCGGCGCCGGCCGCAACGCTTCGCGCAGTTCGATCGGCATCGTGTGCGCGTGCGGCATGCCGTAATCCATGAAGGATCCGCTCACCAGCTGCCCGCTGGTCGAATCATAGATCGCATTTTCGACCAGCGCTTGGCCGAGGCCCTGCGCGAGAGAGCCATGCACCTGTCCCTCGACGATCGTCGTGTCGAGCGGATTGCCGCAATCGTCCACCGCCGTGTAGGTGACGAGATCGACTTGGCCGGTTTCGGGATCGATTTCGACCTCGGCAATATGACAGCCGTTGGGGAATGTGAGAGGCGTTTCGGCCTTGTCCTTGGTGTCAAGACTCTCGCCCAGTTCTTTGGCCCTCTGCGCGGTCTCGAACAGCGAAACCTTGCGGTCGGTGCCGACCACTTCGAATTGACCGTTGCGATACTGGATATCCTGCTCGGAAGCCTCTAGCAGCGCCGACGCGACCTTCTTGCCCTTGGCCAGCATCACGTCGGCCGTGTGTACGATGGCGTTTCCGGCGCACATCGCCGAGCGTGAGCCGACCGACGCGTTGCCGGTTAACCCCAGCGCGGTATCGCCGTGTCGGTGCTCGATTTTGGCGGCGTCGATACCAAGTTTGTTCGCGAGCAGCCGCCCGAACACGGTGGCGTGGCTCTGTCCCGTCGATTGGACGTTGCAGCCGAGGATAAGCTTGTCACCGTCAGGAAATGCCACCGACGCCATCTCCATCGGCGTTGCACCGGAATGCTCCAGCATGCAGGAGATCCCGATGCCGCGGAATTTTTTACGGCGCGCTGCCTCACGCTTGCGTTTGTTAAAATTGGCGTAATCGGATAGCTCCAGGGCCTGCTCGACAATGCCGGGGAAATCGCCGCTGTCGTAGGTGTTGATCGGAGTCTTGAACGGCATGGCCGATGTCGGAATGAGGTTCTTCTTGCGCAGCCGCAACGGGTCGATGCCGGTCACGCGTGCGGCTTCTTCGACGACGCGTTCCAGCGCGTAGTTCGCTTCAGGCCGTCCAGCGCCGCGATAGGGCGCAATCGGGACCCGGTTGCTGAAATAGCACGCGACCGACACCGCGACCTTCGGAATCCGGTACATCCCGGGCAGGCAGCGCGCGAAATTGTTGGTGTTGATGTTGACGCCGGCATTAGCAACATAGGCGCCCTGATTGCACATATGTCGCACGCGTAACGCGATAAATTTACCCTTATCGTCGAGGGCCAGTTCGGCCTCGGTAATGGTGTCGCGTGCTTGCGCGTCGCTGATGAAAGCCTCCGATCGCGTCGATTGCCAATGCACCGGCCGGTTAACTTTGCGCGCGGCCACCAGCAGCGCAACATATTCCGGATAGACGGTAGTCTTCATCCCGAAACCGCCGCCAACATCGTCGGTGATGACTCGCAGTTTTTCGTTCGGCACGCCCATGATGGAAGCCGCCTGGCTGCGCAAGGCATCGGCGCTCTGTGAACAGGCACGCAGCGTGTAGCTCTCTGTTGCGGGGTCGTACTGGCCGGTGGCGCCGCGCGTCTCAAGCGAGGCCACCACCATGCGCTGGTTTACGACGCGAACGCGTGCTACGTGCGGCGCGTCCTTGATGATCTGTGCGACCTCGCGCTCGTTCTCTTCGCTCGGCACCGGCCCCGGCCAGTCGACGCAGAGGTTGCCGGGCGCGTCGGGAAATAATTGCGTTGCAGCCTTCATCGCCGTGTCGAGATCGACGACCGGCGTCAGCTCCTCATACTCGACCTGAATGAGGTCAACGGCATCCTGAGCGGCGCTGCTGGTTTCCGCCACCACCATCGCGACTAGGTCGCCGACATGCATGGCCGTCTCGGCGAGCACCGGGCGGAACGGCATGGCCATCTTGGCGCCACCGCGTCCACCGACTGGTGGATGGCGGGCGATGCTGCCGATGCCGGCTGCCTTGATGTCCTCGGCGGTGAGCACCGTCAGCACGCCTTTGGCTTTGCGCGCTTGATCCGCGGTGACTGATACGACCCGCGCGTGTGCGTGCGGCGAGCGCACAAAGGCGGCGTAGGCGGTGTTAGGCAAGCGCGGGTCGTCCATGAAACGGCCGCCGCCGCGTACGAGTGCATTATCTTCGACGCGTAGCGTGTGCTCTGTGCGGGTAAGGCTGGCTGTCATTGGGAGATCCGAAAATGCGCCTGCGAGGCCCTGTTTATAGCCGAAACGAGAGGTCCCGACAGGGGCTTGCGTCAACGCGTCGGCTGCGGCAGGGAAACGCACCTTCCGCGCTTTTCAACAGTGCTTCTTTCAGGGGACGAAATGGCCACGGTGCGTACGATCGATACCCATACCCACATCTTGACCCAGGAAACCGCCGCGTTGCTCACCAAAGCCGGGGTCAAGGTCACCATCACGCCTGACGATGCGGAAAATGCGGCGTTCGATGTCAACGGCGTCGTCTACCGGCCGTTTCCGACCGGCGGGTTCGATATTCCACGCCGTCTGCGCGATATGGACGCGGCCGGCGTCGACGTGCACGTGCTCTCCGCCACGCCACAGACTTACCTTTACAACCAGGAACCCGCGCTCGGCGCCACGCTTGCGGCCATTCAGAACGATCAGATGGCCAAGCATATTGCTGCCCACCCCGACCGGTTCATGGGGATTGCCACGCTGCCGCTGCAGGATCCCAAGCGTGCGGCCGACGAACTGCGGCGCGCGATGACCAAGCTCGGGTTGAAAGGCTCGATGTTTGCTTCCAACATCATGGGCAAAAATCTCGACGATCCGAGCTTCGAACCGGTCTGGGCGACGGCCGAAGAGCTCGGTGCGTTCATGTTCGTGCACCCGAATAACGTTGCCGGCGCCGATCGCCTCAAGTCGTATTATTTGCAAAACCTGATCGGCAATCCGCTCGACACCACGATCGCTGCTGCGTGTCTCTATTTCGGCGGCGTCCTCGACCGTCATCCGAAGCTAACGTTCATGCTCGCGCATGGTGGCGGCTTCACGCCCTATCAGGCCGCGCGCTGGGAGCACGGCTGGGCAGTGCGGCCCGAGCCGAAGAAGACCATTTCCAAGCAGCCACAGGCCATTGCCAAGCGCTTTTACTACGACACCATCTTGCATTCGGCGCCCGTGCTGGAGTTCATGATCGGGCACGTTGGGGCTGATCGTGTCATGCTTGGCAGCGACTATCCTTACGATATGGGGATGACGGATTGCGTGAAGCATGTACGCGCCCTCAAGATCTCCGACGCCGACAAAGTGACCATTCTGGGAACGCGCGCTGCGACATTGCTGGCGGGGAAATCATGAACGTCCAAGCCGCCAAAACCAGCCGGGTTCCTACGGCCGCTGTAACCGCCCTGATCATCGATGCAATGAACAAGGCCGGCGTGCCAAAGGATGACGCTACAAAAATCGCGGATTTAATGTTGGAAGCCGACCTTATAGGTGCCGACGCACATGGAGTGTTTCGCCTGACACAATATGTGCAACGGCTAAAACTCGGTTCGACCAATCCGCGTCCGGATATCAAGGTCAATCGCACCGCGCCGGCGACCGCCTTGGTCGATGGCGACAATGGTATGGGCCATTTGGTGGTCGCGCGTGCGGCGGAAACCGCCATCGAACTCGCACGCGAATGCGGTGTTGCCTGGGTGGGCTGCCGCATGTCGGGACATGCTGGAGCCGCCGGTGTCTATGCAGCCCTGCCGTTGAAAGCAGACATGATTGGACTTTATTCGGCAGTTGCGAACGCCAATCACATGCCGCTCGCCGGCGGGGCCGATCCGGTGCTTGGCACCAACCCGTTGGCGATCGCAATTCCCGCCGGGAAAGAACCGCCGGTGGTGCTCGATATTGCGACCTCAATCGTTTCCTACGGCACCATCAAAAACCACCGCCTGCAAAACAAACCGTTGCAAAATGGCTGGATGATCGATCCGAAAACAGGCGAAGCGGTGCTCGATCCGCACAAGAGTGCCGAAGCGCTGCTGTTGCCAATGGCGGGCTATAAGGGCGCGGGACTTGCGCTTACATTCGGGTTGCTCGCCGGCACACTCAATGGTGCGCTGTTTGGTCGCGACTGTGTCGACTTCAACGCCGAACCGGACAAAGTCACCAACACGGGGCAGTTCGTAGTCGCGTTGGACCCGAGCCGCTTCCAGCCAATCGAACATTTTAAAGCGGAGGTCGATCGGCACATTCGGGAGCTTCGCAGCACGAAACCCCTGCCCGGACAGAGCGTTCGGCTGCCGGGAGAGCAGCGGGCGCAGCGTCGCGACGACCGCTTGCGCAACGGAATACCGATTGCGCCCGAGTTATTGTCACAGCTCGACAAATTCGCTGCTGAATTGTCGATTAAGCCGCTGCGTGAGCGTGTGTAGGGGGCAACCCGAGCAATCACATAACTGCCGTATTTTTGGTGCCCAACGGAGCATATCGAATAAAGCGCCCTTCAATGTGCGGATTGTTGCCCGTCTGCGCGCACCCGTCGATGGCGATGTGGTGCAGATCGATTGTCGAAACAAAACGATGAAGCTGATTGACACGAACGAACTTTCGGCGTGGGCAAAAAGGAAATCGTTCCATCTCGGAATTATTCTGATGTGCGGCGGCATTTTGTCCGCAGCACCCATTTACAGCGTGTCGAGTGAAAATACGTTTGATCGAATCCAGGCCGGCGAGTGGGTTGTCGCGTCGATGTATTGGGAAGACAAACTTGTTTCGACAGGCAAGAGCTTCAATCCGATCGGATGGCATGCCGCCCACAAGACACTGCCGATCGGCACATTGATTCGTGTGTCCAATCCCAAGAACCATCGGTCGATCAACGTGACGATCAACGATAGGGGGCCATTTGCTCCGAACCGGGAGCTGGACCTCAGCCTCGGCGCCGGAACATTGCTGGGGCTGCAAGGTTTGGGCACCGTCTACATGGAAGTCCTGTCGATACCGCCGATAAACAATATGCGACGGCCCGTGGTCGAAAGCCTGTTTGCGGTCAACGACGCCAACGCCAACTGCGTGGGTGTATCGGCCTGTTAGGCGCTGCGGCTGCGATGAAGCTGCCAGTCCCGCAAAAAATGCCCACTACAGGCGAAGAAACATGGTTAATCGTCCATTAACCTAAAAAGGTAAACGGCATTTAAGGATTACTGCCGATTTGTTAACTTTTACCGGTATTTAGGGCGGGGCGAGATTGCGCTCAGTGCGGCCCTCGAGTTGCGGCCATCGTCTGCCGATCGGCCGGTGGCGAATCCGCAAAATCCCGCCGCAACGCATCCAGTCCTACCTAGGCTCGCTCGTTTGCGGAGTTTCAAACGCAGACGTGCGTTGCCGTTTCGTCGATGAAGGAGTGGCTCGGTGACGGCAGGAATTTTGATCAGCGGCCAGGCACGGGGCGATTGGGTCGAGTTTAACGCGGCCGGCTCATGGACGGCCGAATATGCTGGCGCAATCGAGCCTCAGGTTGACGCTGCCACGCGTACCGTCACCGCGCGCATCATCGCTATCAACATGAACCGGATTGAATATCTCGATACGTACGGTGCATGGCTAATCGAACGCGCCCTGCGCAATTGGACGAACCAGGGACGCGACGCGCGTCTCGTCGGTCTGCGCGAAGATTACCGTGGCCTTTTTGAAAAAGTACATGCCGGTACGCAAACGTTGACGCCGGCGCCACGTGGACCCAACAGCATTATTGCGACCCTGGAAAGTGTCGGCATGACCATGGCGGCAGTGGGTGCTGATCTTGTATTGCTCGCGCAAATGCTCGGTTCACTCATGACCGCGGTGGGACGTGTGTTTCTCCGGCCGACCACCTTTCGCTTTACGTCAATGATCAATCAGCTCGAACGTGTCGGCTGGCGAGCGGTTCCGATCATCCTGCTAATAACCGTACTGATTGGCGCCATTCTCGCACAGCAGGGAATTTTCCATTTTCGTAAGTTCGGCGCCGACATCTATGTCATCGATATGGTTGGAGTGCTTGTGCTGCGCGAAGTCGGTGTGCTGATTGTTTGTATTATGGTGGCCGGGCGATCAGGCAGCTCTTATACGGCGGAGCTCGGAGCGATGCGCATGCGTGAGGAAGTAGACGCTTTGCGCACCATGGGCTTCGATCCGGTGGAGGTACTAATTCTTCCGCGCATCATTGCCCTCGTCATTGCGGTCCCAATCCTGACGTTTCTCGGATCGATGGCCGCGCTCTACGGGGGCGGCTTGGTGTCCTGGCTTTACGGGGGCATTCAGCCCGAGGTGTTTTTGACACGGCTGCAGGAGGCAGTCTCGCTTAGCACGTTCGAGGTGGGAATGATTAAAGCGCCGTTCATGGCGTTGGTCATCGGCATAGTCGCTTGTGTCGAAGGCTTGCAGGTGCAGGGCAGCGCCGAATCGCTGGGCGAGCAGACCACCAATTCCGTGGTCAAATCGATTTTCTTGGTCATTGTGCTCGACGGCATATTCGCCATGTTTTTCGCGTCGATCGGGATGTGACATGGCAAAAGATCACACGGCCCCCGTCATCGAAGTACGCGATCTGATTGTCGATCTAAAAGGCAATCGGGTCCTCAACGGTGTCACGCTCGATGTTTACCGCGGCGAGATTTTAGGATTTGTAGGCGCTTCGGGCGCCGGCAAATCGGTTCTTACGCGCACCATCCTCGGCCTATTACCAAAGCAAGAGGGACGGATTGACGTTTTCGGCGTCAATCTTGATGAAGCCGGTGAGGTCCAGCGTCAGGAGATTGAGCGGCGCTGGGGGATTCTGTTCCAGCAGGGCGCGCTGTTCTCCTCACTGAGTGTCGGCGAAAACGTAGAATTTCCGATACGCGAATATCTCGACATTTCGGACAAGCTCATGACCGAAATCGCCATCACGAAATTGGAAATGGTCGGCCTAAAACCGGACGTCTATCGTAAATTTCCCTCGGAGCTCTCGGGGGGTATGATCAAACGCGTCGCACTTGCGCGGGCGCTGGCGCTCGATCCGGAAATACTCTTTCTCGATGAGCCGACATCGGGCCTTGATCCGATCAGCGCCGGAGATTTCGATCAGCTGATCCTGACGTTGCAGCGGACGTCAGCGATGGCGGTTTTTATGGTCACGCACGATCTCGATAGTCTGCATACGATCTGCGACCGCATCGCCGTTCTCGGCGACGGCAAGATTATCGAAGCCGGGACAATGGATACGATGCTGGCATCGCAGCATCCCTGGTTGAAGGCCTACTTCCATGGCGTACGCGCGCGAGCAGGCTTGCAAGCCGCAGCAAGGAACTAACGGAGTGGAGTGATGGAGAGAAAAGCGCACTACGCATTGATCGGATTGTTCACGTTCGCCGTGGTCGCGGGCGCGTTTGGGTTTATTTTCTGGCTGCACCACTCGTCCGGTAAGAAGCAAGCTGTCGCCTATCGCGTGATTTTCGACAGCTCGGTGTCGGGGTTGCAGGTGGGCGGCAACGTTCTTTTCAACGGCATTCGCGTCGGTGAAGTGACCAATCTCCGTCTTGATCCCGACAAGCCCTCGCAGGTAGTGGCGATGCTGGCGGTCAACAAATCGACGCCAATTCGATCGGATACCCGGGTCGGGCTCGAGTTCGCTGGCCTCACCGGTGTCGCCTCAGTATCCCTCAAAGGTGTTTCGGCGACCACGCCCCTCATCGAGAGAGAAGAAGGTGAGCCGCCGACCTTAAAGGCCGATCCCAGCGCGAGTCAGGACATGATGCAAGCCGCGCGAGAAGTGCTCAACAAAGCGGAGGAAGTCATCGCAGCCAATCAGGAAGCGCTTCATCAGGCGATTACAGATATTGCCTCGTTTAGCGCCTCGCTCGCGCGTAACACCAATAATGTCGATTTAATTATGAATAACGCGCGCGAAACTGCGAGCAACGCCAAGGAAGCGACGGCTACGGCCCGCATATTTATCGAAAATCTCGACAAGCGCACGGACGAAATTACGATTGGCGTGAACAGGTTGACCAGCACCGCGACAAAGCAAGTCGAGCTTGCCGGCAAGGCAATCACCGACCTCGCGCACAATCCGCAGCGGTTTCTATTTGGGGGTAGCGGCACCCCCGCCAGCAAGCCGGCACAGTAGTTCCGGCTAGGCTGCCGCGCGCACGTCGTCGGGATCGAGCGGGAGCTTGACCGGCTGTTTGCGCTTAGCCGACAAATCGAGCGCTTTCGTCAACATCAGGTTGCGATGTGCTTCTTCGACCGTAGCCGCGGCGGTCGGTAATCCCAGCGCAACGCGGTTAAGCCACGAATCGGTCTCTTCCGCCATCGGTCCGCGCAATTCGCCCAGCGCCATATCGCCAGGCGGATAGCTCCCCATGAAATCGACGAGACGCGTAGCGTCTGGATTGTAGCCCTCTGATTGGGGCTTCGACACTGCCAGCACGATGTCCCTGTGCGTGTCGTCGATGGTGAGCACGCCGGTTGTGCCGACGATGCCGACCTCGAGCGAATACACGGCGGCCGGCCAGGTTACGGGGAGGGCCCACGACATATTGAGATGATAGATGGTGCCGTCGGAGAAATTGATCATGCCGGCGGTGCCATCAATGCCTTTGTAGGCCGGGCCCAATACTTTATCGACCGAGCGCGCATAACATTCGACGGCGGTCTTGCCCTCCAGGCACCACATGCAAATGTCGAGGGCATGTGTGCCAGAGATCACCATTGGAGAAATCGACGCTGGATCGTCGGTGCGCTTGTAGTTGTCGATTGCAACCAGCCTATTCATGAATGCGCGGGACGTCACCATTGTCACATCGCCAAGAGCGCCGGTGCGGCATTTCTCTTTTGCCGCCAACCAGCGCCGGCGGAAACGCTGTGTGTAACCGACGACAGCGTCTAATTTTGCCGCTTTGATAGCTTTCAGTACGCGTTCGGATTCCGCCAGATTTGTAGCGAGAGGCTTCTCGATCAACATCGGAATTCCGCGCTCGACTGCCGCCATGATCGGATCAACGTGCAGGTGCTCGTCGGTGCAAATGATGGCCGCTGTTACTTCCGGCCGCCGCAGCAGCTCGACGTGACTCTGCGTGACAAAATCCGCGCTGATCCTCGGGCCGACTTCGCCGGCGCGGTTTGGGTTTTTCTCGGCAAGCCCGATCCACTCGACCGCAGGATGGCGTGCGGCTACTTCACCGCGAAATAGACCGACGCGGCCGCCGCCGATGATCGCAAGGCCGACACCTTTGGCGGACTTCCTCATTCGTTCACTCCCGCACGGATTTTCAGCTTGAATTCGGCGATGGCCGAAATTGTTTCATTCGACAACGGCAAGTCTACCGGCTCGTTGCGGTCGGCTGAAAGATCGGCGGCGCTGTAGGTTTCCATCACACGCCGTGCGCTTTCCGGAGTGACCATCACCGGCGTATCGCGGATACAAGCTTCCAGGAAGTGGATCGTTTCCGGGCCCATGCCTCCGGCAAATACGTTGTCGACCCATTCACCGGGCATGGTCGACATGGGAAATTCCTGACCACGTTTTTCGGTGTTCAGCCAGTTGTCGCGCTGAGTGTCATCGAGAAACAGCGAGCCGTCGGTGCCGGTAATCTCGATCCATGTTGCGCAATAATTCGGATAGCTAGGCGGCAGGTTCCAGCCGCCGCCGATCATCACCGCAACCCCGTTGTCCATCGTAACTGTTGTGAACATAACGTCATGGGAGCCGTTGATTGGCTGCATGTAGCCATAGGCGCCCTGCGAGTAGACGCGCACGGGTTTGGCGGGCTCGAGGAGCCAGAGTACGAAATCAAGGTCGTGCGTCGATTCCATAACGACGGGAGAAAGCCGCACGCGGCTTGCAATCTTCTTGCCGAGGCTACGCGAAAGATGGCGGCTGACCAGGACGGACACGACTTTGCCAAGCGTGCCATCGACGATCTTCTTTTTGGCGTATGCGATTTTAGGATTAAACCGTTGCGAATATCCGATCGTGAATTTCAGGTTGTTGCGCTTGGCGAGCTGGATAAGCTCGTCCGCTTCCCACAATTCCAGCGCGATCGGCTTCTCAAGCATGACGTTTTTGCCCGACTTCAGGCAATCGCGGCAGATAGGGTAATGGTTCGATTCCGGCGTGGTTGAAATATAGACCACCGAAATATTCGGGTTTTTGATGATGTCGTTGTAGTCGAGCGTCGCGGTGGCGGGTTTGTAAAGCGCTTTCACTTCGGCCAAACGATCGGGCTTGATCTCGCACAGGTGCAATTTATCCACGAGCGCGGTACGTGCGAGCGTTTCCGCGCGCGTTCCCCCGACCCAACCAACACCAATCACCGCAGCTTCAACCGTTCTCACCGGACGTCATCCTTCCGTTTCTTATGATGTGCCGCGGCCGGCCGGCCGCGCGGGCGGAGACTAGCCCACGCGTGAAACGACTGAAAGGGCGTGATTTTCAGCGTACGAAAGCGGCTTGGCCGACTCCGAACACTTGCGCTGCGAATTGCGGGTAGACCTCGGCCAGTTGCGGCGCGACCACCTCGCGCATGAGGTTAAGCGTCTCCCGCGTGGGGGCCGGTGTTTCTGGCACCGAACCGGGTCTTTCGAAGTCGAAGCCGGTGTTTTCGATGACTTCTTCGACAGTGTGGCCCGGGTGCACACTTACCAGGGTAAAGTGCCCATTCACGAAGCTGAAAAGGCAGCGATTTGTCACCAGCGCAATCGGTCCGCCCGGGCGATAAACCTCTGCGTCGCTCACGCCCGGTGCGCTGATGAAATCGACCTTCGGCACCAGCGTCCGGCGAGAATGCTCGGTACGGAACAGGATCACTTTCGGCACCACGTAGTAGAGATAGGCCGAGCCGAACGAGCCGGGGAAGCGGACTTTCGGATGCTCGTAGTCGCCGGTGCTCACGAGGTTGACGTTGCCCTGTCCGTCGATTTGTCCACCCGACAGAAAAAACACGTCGATGCGGCCTTGGCCCGCGCAATCGAAGAGTTCGCGCGCTCCATCGGTGAAGAAATTGTGCTTCCGGCTTTGCAGCAGCGAAACGTAAGGCTTTCCATTGCCGCGTTCGCGTGCAAGCAGCGCCGCGGTTGCCGGAATGGGCGAGGCATTGCCGACCGCCACATGGCGCACGTCGCCGATCAGCCGCGCGATGACATCGGCGAGCAGCTCCTCGTCGCGGAAATGGTCACGCGGGGTGGTGTTCATACACGTACCGCTTGAGATAATCGGCAAATCCTTCCGGCGTTGCCGCCATGCGCGCATAGTCGGCAAGGTGAGCGGCGTCGGCTGCGTAGACATCCGGCAATCCCAGCGGCCACGCGCCGCGCTCTGCCAGTGCGATGTTGTCGACATAGAAGCCCGGAAGCGTGCCCGCAGCGAGCATAGGATCGTCGAGCAGATTGCCGTCGTGCATTTTTTCTACGGTTGCGATTGTTTTCACCGCGGCGTGCGCCATCGTCGCCAGCTCCCGCTGGCGGCCGATCCATACGTTGCCATACCAGTCCGCCATGGGCGCGTGGATCAGCGCCACGTCGGGTTTTATCGCCGGCAATAGCACAATGGGATCACCATTCGCGAAAGGGCTGTCGATCACTTTCCAGTCGGGGCGGTATTTGAGGACGTCCGAGCCAATCAGCCCGCGCAGGGGCATGAAGGGCACGCCTTTTTCTGACGCCTGCAAGGCGGCGTGCAGTGCCGGGCAGGTGGCATCCTTCATTTTAATAGCGCCTGAAATTACGGCAGCGGTGAAGCGCGGCGCCGGGCCGAATTCACCGAGGCTCACTGCGCTTGTCTCGAGTGTCTCGATGCAGCCGGCGCCGATGAGAAGATCGGCTTGCAGGCTCGAGGTCGGCAATGCCACCAGGTGCAGTCGTTTCACGCCCCGCTTGATCAGCGCGCGCGTTGCCGCCATAGGCACGCCGGAAACCTCGCGCGGCACCACCAAAAGACAGCCGTCGCCGATGGGCGCGATGGCGTCGTCGAGTGATTTCGCCAGCTGAAACATCGTGGCCTGCAATCTGCGCGCTTTCGCCGCCGCCACCGTTTTTCCCATTGTTGCCCTTGCAACGTCTACTGGATTTTGCGACTTGGGTTGGATGCCAGCGACCCTGCAAGACAAGCTGCGCGCCAAGCGCTTTGTGATCACGGCGGAAGTGACGCCACCGGTGTCGGCCGATCGTGGCGAATTGCTTGCCAAGGCGTTGCCGTTGAAGGGGCTCGCCGACGCGGTCAATATCACCGATGGTGCGGGCGCACGGCCGCACCTCGGCGCGGTGACTGCGGCTGCGATCCTTGTGGAGCAGGGCATCGAGCCGGTTCTTCAACTCACCTGCCGCGACCGCAATCGCATCGCGCTGCAGAGCGACCTCCTGAGCGCCGCAGCTTCGGGCGTACGCAACCTTTTGATGCTTCGTGGCGACGATCCAAGCGCGGGTGATCAACCCGATGCCAAGGCCGTCTTCGATCTCGATCCGCGCTCGCTGCTCGAAACTGCGCGAAAGATGCGCGATAGCGGCGAATTGCCGACCGGCCGAAAGTTCACCGGCCGCGCCGATTTTTTTCTCGGCAGCGCTGACAATCCAGTCGATCCGCCTTCGGGATGGAAGCCCGCCAGCCTGCAAGCCAAGATCGACTCCGGAGCGCAGTTTGTGCAGACCCAGTTCTGCATGGATGCCGGCGTGGTGCGCCGTTACATGGCGCGGCTGGCCGAACTGGGCATGGCCGGCAAGCTGTCTTTTTTGATCGGCATCGTACCGCTACGCTCCGCCAAGTCGGCGCGGTGGATCAAGGAAAAACTGTTCGGCGCGGTCATTCCCGACGCACTCATCGATCGGATGGAGCGCGCGAGCGATCCGGCGGCGGAAGGCCGCCGCATCTGCATCGAAATGGTGCGGGAATTGACTGACGTGCCGCATGTCACCGGCGTCCACATCATGGCGCCCGGCAACGATGCGGCGGTGCCAGAGATCATCAAGGCAGCGCGAGACAGTATTACCCGTCTCGCGCCCGCTTGATCGGTCAGCTCAGCGCAGATTTTACGCGATCTGGCGAGAATGGCACGCGACGAATGCGTACCCCCGTCGCATCGAAGATGGCATTGGCGATTGCCGCCGCGACGGGGCGGATCGAAGGTTCACCAGCGCCTGTGGGCGCAATCTCCGGATGGTTGATCAGCACGACATTGACCTCGCCCGGTGTCTCGGTGATGTCGAGGATCGGATAAGTCAGCCAATCCACGCTGGTGACTGCCTTGCGGTCGAAGGTCACTTCTTCCCACAAAGTCCGGCTGACACCCTGCACGATGTTGCCTTCGATGCATTTCACCAGCCCGTCTGGATTGATGATCTGCCCGCAATCGTGGGCGACGGTGAACTTACGAGCGAAGATCTTCCCGCTCGATCTGTCGATATCCACTTCGGCCACAATGGCGACGCGTGTGCCATTGCGTTGCGAATAAGCAATGCCGCGGCCCGACACTTTGCTGCCGGACTGGTCGTGGCGTGGCGATGGACGGGATTGCCAACCCGATTTTTCGGCGACCGTCTTGAGCAGGGCGATGTCGCGCGGATCTTTAACGTGGCGCAGCCGGAATTCGATCGGATCGGCATTTAACGCGGACGCAACCTCGTCAATGAAGGACTCGCTGGCGAAGTGGATCTGCGGGCCTACGGGATCGCGCAGATGCGAGGTTCGCAACGGCGACGATCGCTCGAGCAATGGCGGGATTGTCTCCCAGCCAGCCCGCTTGTTGTCGAAAGCGTAGGATTCCGCCGGGATACCAAAGCCATCGCCGGATTTGAGATCGCCACCCCGGGACTGCCCGGCGAGCGTGTCGAACGGCTTGCTGCCATTGGTGTCGACGTCGACGCGCGAGAACGCCTTGCTCATGAATTCGTAGGCGGTGACCTTCCCCGACGCATCAATAGCCGCGCGCACCTTGTGCACAGAGGCCGGGCCTTTCGGGTCCCAGCCGGTGCCCTGGTCGCGCATATATTGCAAACGCACAGGTTTGCCGACGGCTTTTGCAAGGACCGCGGCGTCCATTGCGCAGTCGTCGGCGTCGTTGCGGCCGTAAGAGCCCGGGCCGGTCTTCCAGATCACGTGGACGGTTTCGAGCGGAACGCCAAGCGTCGACGCGAGACCCTGTTGCACAAAGTGCGACTTCTGAGTTCCGGACCAGCAAGTCACATGGCCGTCCTTAATCTCGACCAGCGCGCAAGCCGGGCCCATGCTGGCATGCGACTGGAACGGCCATTCATATTCCGCCTCGATCACTTTGGCGGCGGTTTTAAAGGCCTCCTCGACATTGCCGGTGTTCGTTTCGATGGTCTGTTTGCGCACCGGAGCCTTGCGGATGTGATCGTAGAGCGAGGCCTGTTCCGGGAATGGCGATTTGGCATCCGACCATTCCACCTTGAGCTTTTCGGCTGCCTGGATTGCATCCCATTCCTTGTCGGCGACGACGCCCAGGAAACCATTTTCCCAAACGACCTTGGCTCCGGGAATGCTTTTGATCGCGCTGTCATCGACCTTCACCGGCACCGCGCCGGCGACAGCCGGGCGGATCATGCGGGCATGCACCATGCCGGGCACTTTTACGTCGGTGACGAAGTCTTCCTGCGCGAAGACCTTGGGCGCCACGTCCTCGCGTTTGATCGGCTGGCCGACGATCTTGTGTTCGCTCGGTTTCTTAGGTTGCGCCTTGCCGGGTGCGTACAGCGCGTTGCCGTATTGCTTGTTCCATTCAAGCGGGACGTTGAAATATTTGCCGCCGATCATCTGGCTGTAGGAAATCTGCTTGCTCTTGTCGTCGGCCGCACTGACGACACCGTCGTTGACGACGAGCTTGTCGGTTGGAATGGAAAGGAGGCCGGCCGCCATTTCAACCAGCACGCGGCGCGCTTCCGCCGCGGCCACACGCATTTGCTTGCCGCCGTTCTGAATTCCTGTCGAACCGGAAGCGCCACCCTGATTCACCGATGTTGCGGTGTCCCCCATGAAAACTTTGACGCGCTTGAACGGCACATCAAGTTCTTCGGCGACGATCTGTGCAATCGCCACATGCAAGCCGTGACCCATGTCCATCTTGCCGAAATAGGCAGCAACGCTGCCGTCGGCGTTCACGGCGATGTAGGACGACAATTGGTCAGGTGTCAGCGGGGGCTTTGCGCCCTGCGCGAAAGCTTGTTGAAGCGACAGCACCGTGTCCAGAGACACGGCCGCGCCGATGGATACGACAAGAGCGCCGCCACCGAGTAGAACGGAGCGTCGGCTGAATGCGGAGGCCTGTTCAAATTTTGTCATGGTGTCCTCCCCTTAACCCATCATCTCGGCGGCACGTTTGACCGCCTTCAATATGCTGATGTGTGTACCGCACCGGCACTTGAGGCCGGAGAGGGCGTCCTTGATCTCGGCGTCGGTCGGTTTCTTCTTGTCACGCAGGAAGGCCGCCGCGGTCATCAGCCAGCCGTTGATGCAATAACCGCATTGCGGCACTTGCTCTTCGACGTACGCGGTCTGCAGCGGATGTGGCTTCTCAGGCGTACCGAGGCCCGCGAGCGTCGTGATCTTGGCGTCACCGACGGTAGAAATCGCCGTGATGCAAGACCGGGTCGGCTGACCGTCGAGATGGACGGTGCAGGCGCCGCATTGCGCCAGCCCGCAACCGAAATGAGGATTGTTCAGGCCAAGGTCGTCGCGCAGCGCGTAAAGCAACGGCATATCCGGATCGGCATCGACGGTGTGGGATTTGCCATTGACGGTAATCGAGAAGCGTTGGGTCATAGCGTTCAGCTCCCTGAACTGAATTATAGGATCGGTGGCTTACGGCCACCGCCTGCCGTGGGTGCGTCTTGTGCCGACGCTTGCGGACCAAAGGCTAGTCCCGCACACTGCAATTGGGAACGCCCGTCGCGATAAAATTCATGTTAAGTTCACCGGAATAAAGGCCCGATCAGAGGCCCCAAGGAACTTGAATTCACGGAGGAACCTCGCAATGCGCATCGTCTCTTATACGGGCATGGCCATCGCGGCATTTGTCGCGTTTTCGGCACCCGCCTGTGCGCAGGACAAGGTCTGGAAGCACGGCTTGATCAATGCCAAGGCGGACGCCGGCATATTTTTGATGGTCTCGACACGGGATTTTGCCAAGAAGCAGGGGCTCAATATTGAAATTTCGCAATTCAAGGACGACCAGCTGGCCCTAAAGGCGCTGATCGCGGGCGAACTCGACAGCTTCGAAGGCGGGCCGCAGGGCGTATTTGCGGTCGACGCCAAAGGCGGCGATGTAAAATTGCTTGGCTGTCACTGGGTGGTGGTGCCGCATGGCATCTATGCCAATGAGAAGGTCGCCCAAATGCAGGACCTCAAGGGCAAGCAAATCGCAGTTTCGGCACCAAATTCCATGCCCGATATGCTGGCGCGTTCGGCACTGGCGAAATTTGGCATTTCTGACACCGACGTGAAGCTCGCCGCAATTGGTGGCGACAACGATCGTTATCAGGCGCTGATCGGTGGTGTGGTCGATGCCGCAGTCGTCTCAAATGAATATCAGCCGGTTGCGCCAAAGAACATTCATCTATTGGTCGCCGGCCGCGACGCTGTTCCAAATTTTCTGCGCGTATGCCTGGTATCCACCGCAAAGAAATTGGCGGAGCGGGGCGACGATGCTGTAAAATTTCTTGCCGCCGAAATGAGCGCGTTGCGGTTTGTGCTCACGCACAGGGACGAGACCATTGCTTTGACGCGCGAGCTGACCCACGCGAAACCAGACGATCCGCGCCCTGCCTTCGTCTATGACGATGCCGTCCAGCACAACGCCGTCGATCCAACATTGCCGTTGCCGGCAGAGAAGATCCAATGGATACAGGATCAGATGGTGAAAGAAGGCAGATTGAAAGCGCCACTTGACCTGAAGACCGTGACCGCGCCCGAGTTTCGCGAAAAGGCGCTGCAAGTGGTCGGTCATTGAGCATTCGCTACAATTCGGAGAATTGAATGGGTGAGGTAACTTTCCTCGACGTGTCCAAGCGCTTTACGCTGCGTGTAGATGGCGAAGTTCATCACGTGCAGGCGCTTGATCGTGTCAACTTTACGGTCAAGGACGGCGAAATCGTTGCTTTGATTGGGCCTTCCGGTTGCGGCAAGACGACAGCACTGCGTGTGGCGATGGGCCTCGATCCTTCGAGCAGTGGCCGCGTGACCGTCGACGGGCGCGAGGTCAATGGTTGCGGTCACGACCGCGGAATGGTTTTCCAGCACGCCGAACTGCTGCCTTGGCTCTCTGCCATGCAGAACGTGATGTTTGGTCTGGAAATGAAAGGCATGCGCGGAGCGACCCTGCGCGAAACGGCAGAAAAATATCTGCATCTCGTCGGCTTGAAGGATTTCAAAACCGCCGCCCGCACCAACTATCCGGTGGCATGAAGCAACGCGTCGGTATTGCACGCGCGCTGGCCATCGACCCGAAAGTTCTGCTGATGGACGAGCCTTTCGGCGCGCTCGACGCGCAGACCCGGGAATCGCTCCAGGCCGAACTTCTCGATATCCATGCCCGTACCGGCAAGACGATTATATTCGTCACCCATGACCTGGATGAGGCTGTGCTGATCGCCGATCGCATCATCGTTATGAAAAATGGCCGCGTGCACGAAATCATGGCCGTGCCGCTTAAGCGTCCGCGGCCCGATCTCGGCGTCGTGCGCGGCACGCCGGAATTTGCCGAGACTCGCTACAAGGTTTGGCGCGCAATCCACGATGGCGCGACGGTGCACTAGCGCATGATCCCGAAAAGTAGATACCGGTTTTCGGACAAAATCATGCGCCAGGGAAAATAACGATGGTCGATATCGCAAACAGGCGCGAGAACACTGCCCCGGCGCCGGAAGCGGATCCGGCCGAGCGGAAGCCTTTGCCCCGCTGGGTTATTACGCTTTCGTCGATCACCGTCATGCTGATCTTGTGGGAGATATTTGGCCGGCGCATCAATCCGGTGTTCGGCTCATACCCATCGGCGATTGCAGTGGCGTTCTGGGATCTCGCCGTCTCGGGGCAATTGTGGTCGGCGCTTTATGACTTATTGCGGCCGTTTCTGATGGGCTATGTGTTGGCCATCCTGATCGGTGTACCGCTCGGGCTTCTGGTTGGTGGCTTTCGGGCGGCGGAAGCCGCGCTCGGAATTTATGTCACCGCCGGGTATGCGATGCCGCTGGTTGCTCTGGTGCCGCTGCTGATTCTGTGGCTGGGCTTGGGCTTTGCGGTCAAGGTCGCTGTGGTTTTCCTGATGGCGCTGTTTCCGATCGTCATCAATACCTGGCTCGGCGTCGTCGCTGTGCCGAAGACGTTGATTGAAGTCGGAAAATCCTTCGTTGCGCCCGATATCGTGATCCTGCGCCGCATTGTGTTGCCGGCGACGCTGCCTTACATCATGGCCGGTATACGGCTCGCGGTCGGGCGCGCGGTGGTGGCCATGGTCATCGCGGAGTTCTTCACGACCATTTCCGGCCTCGGTGCCGTGATCATCAATTCGGCTAATAATTTCGATACCGCGACCATGTTCGTGCCGATCATCATTTTGATGCTGATGGCCGTGGGCCTCAATTGGTTCATCGGCTGGGTTGAGCGAACCGTTGCGCCCTGGCAAGCGGAAATCGCGGGCCGCGATCGCGAATGATCAGACAATAGCTTTTATCGCAGTCAGCAGGCCGCGCACCTGCCGCTCCGAAATATTCCGGGTGATGAAGACAACGCGGGTCTGCCGGTTCTCGTCCGGCCAGCTTTCCAGCTCAATCGGCGGATGCGCGAGATGCTGGACGAACTGGACAACAACCGGTCCTTTGCAGCCCTCGACATCGAGAAAGCCTTTGACGCGCAACAAATCTGGTCCGCGCAGCTGCATCAACGTATCCATCGTCTTGGCGAATACTGGCCACGGTATTTGCTTATCGCCAGCAAGCACGAAACTGCCGATGCCATCTGAGTGCGCAGCTTCCGCGACAAAGGCATTGCGCTGATCGGAAGCCGGCTCGATCAAACGGCTTGGATCAATATTGCCATTAACCGCTTCGAGGATTTCTGCACCGGGATTGAGCGCGCGCAGTTGTGCGGTCAGTGAAGCGAGTGCGCTTTCGCCTGCAATATCGGTCTTGGTGATGATCAGCCGGTCCGCCAGGATTGCTTGCTTGCGCGCTTCCGCTGACCAGCCGAGCGTTTCGGGTCCGGTCTCGGCATCGACGACCGTCACGACCGCTTCGACGTGGAATGCGCCGCCCAATGCGCGGTCGGTGGCGAAAGTCTGCAGAATCGGACTTGGGTCCGCGAGTCCGCTGGTTTCGATGACGATGCGCTTGAAGTCCGGCAATTCGCCGCGCTCGCGTTCGACCACCATGCGGCGGAGCGCCTGCTGCAAATCGGTCCGGGTGATGCAGCATAGACAGCCATTACCGAGCAGCACGGTCTCGTCGGCGCTCGATCTGACGAGGGCATCGTCGATACCGGCCGCCCCGAATTCGTTGACGACCACCGCGGTGCCTTGCCCCTGCGGCGTTCCCAGAAATCGCTTGAGAAGTGTGGTCTTGCCGGCGCCGAGGAAGCCGGTGATCACGGTCACGGGTACACGCGGTCCTCGTTCTCGCTTGAGCCTGCGCCCGAAGCGTCCGGCAGCGGGAGAGGGGAAGAGCTCGTTCATGACTTACTCGTCATGGCCGGGCTTGTCCCGGCCATCCACGCCTTAGTTGATGAGACTCTAAAGACGTGGACGCCCGGCACAAGGCCAGGCATGACGGCTTAATGACCTAAAAATCCATCTCCAGCGTGTAGAGGCCACCGGTGTGGCGGTCGACCGTGTAAACGATCTGCCGTTCGTCCACGAACACATCGTTAAGCTGGACGGCGCCTGCCGGGGTGCCCTTCGGTGGCGGCGGCACAAAGGCGGCGACTTCTTTCGGCTGAAACGCATTGGAAATGTCGTAAGCCCGCAGGCCACCGTTGAAGAAAGTACCAAGCACAATCTGATCGGATTGCCACGATGTGGGCAGCGCGACGTTCTCGTGGATATTGTGCGCGCCGAAACGGCCGCCGCGATCTTTGAACGCGTCGACCGGCGGCATCGGGCAAGTCGAAATCGAGACCAGGCTTTTCTCGTCTCGCATGTCGAGGATCCAGATCAGCTTCGGCCAATCCTTGCCCGCGTTTTCGGTCGACTCGTCGGTCACCAGCATGAGGTTGCGGTCGAACAACGGGACCGCGGTGTGCATGAAGCCGGTGTAAGGTGGTGAATTGGTCCAGTGCGAGATGACCTTCGGGCTTGCTTTGTCCTTGATGTCCATCACGAACATGCCGCCGTCGATGTAACAGAGGTAGAGGCGGTCCGGACGTTGCGGATAAACGTTGGTGTTGTGCGCCCGATAGCCCTTATCTAACGGATGCCGCGGCGGTGGCGCGACATTGTCCGTCGCCGACGTACCGGGCATCCACCAACGGCCGACTTCGACCGGCTTCGAAGGATTGCGCACGTCAATGCATCGGTAGAACTGGTCGTCTTGCGGATGGCTTGGCTTGAAGTCGGGTGAACCCGAAGCCATGTGGACGTATTCGCCGTCGCAGAACCACAATTGGTGCACGCCGCGTGAGGTTGCGCCGGAGCAATCGAAGAACGAGATTGATTTGGGCTTTTCCGGTACCGACACGTCGAACAATTCGAGACCCGCGGGCTGCTGGCCGACTTTTTGTGTCTGATAGGCCACCGCCATGATGTCGCCGGATAGCTCCAGCGAATTCGATCGCATGTAGGGTTTAGGCAGGTCAGTCTGCACGACGACCTTCGGCTGGCGCGGATCAGATACGTCGACGCCGGTGAAATTCTTCGGAGCGCTTTCGTGCGCCAGCCAGATGATGCGCCGCTCGTCTTTGGCAATCTGAACGGACATGCCTTCGCCCATTCCGCCGAAGCCGCCGAGGTCGTTCTGGGAGAGGAGTTTGAAATTCCAGGTGATAGGCTCTCCGCTTTTGTCGAGCGGGCTGCTGGCAGTAGACATTCACATCTCCGTGGCTTGGCTTTGCGGAAAGGCCGGCGCGAACGGCGCCGGCCCGTCGTTACTACATCAGACCCTCTCGCCCGTCACGGGCTGTCAGGCGCCTGCTTGCTTGAGAAATTCGGTGCGCAGCGCTTTGCTCCAGTCGGGTATTGCCTTGATTTTGTTTTCTTTCAACAAGACTTCGGCTTGCTGCTGCATGTAGGGCACGAGATCGTTCGGCCATCCCGGCTGCACTTCCACCCGCGCGAGCGCTTTTGCGAAGGTGTCCTTCGACATCGTGTAGCCCTTCGATTCGTAAAATGAGAAAATCGTGTCGGCGACCTTCTTTGGCTCGGTTTTGAAATCTTTGGCAACTTCGAGCCAGGCTTTCAGATAGGCGACGACAGTCTCCGGACTCTTTTGCACAAACTCCGGCGTTGCCGCCATGAACACTGGAAGCCGATCGAAAGTATCGAATTCCGAGACAGTAACCGCGAGGCCGTCGGCCTCGGCAATCGCGTTGTAGGGTTCGACGTTGCACATGGCATCGACGGTCTTGGCTGCCATCGCTGCCACCATGTCGTCCACGTTCATGCGCACTTCCTGGTAGTCGCCTTTTTTCAAGCCCGCTTTGGGCCCGATCTGATCGACGAAAATATTGCCAGTCGACGAGCCGGTCTGATTGGCAACCTTCAGGCCCTTGAGCTGTTCGACCTTCGTAATGTTGAGGTCTTTGCGCGCCATCACGCGCGCGGTCTTGCCGACATATTCGATCATGGCAATGGCCAACAGACCGCCTTTGTCGTGGCCAAGGGCAAACGAAGGGCCGGCATACGTGCCCATGTCGACCTGGCGCGCCACCATTTGCTGCATTGTGAGGTTGCCGGACGGGACGGCAAATTCCTCGAATTTCAGGCCGTGCTTTTCAAGCAGTCCGGAGCGCAGCAGGTAGTAAGTCGGCATGCCCCACATATTTGTCTGGTAGCCTTGCCGCACCGTTTCCAGTGCCGCGGCGGGGCGCATGCCGAAGCCTGCCGCCAACACGCCGGCCCCCGTTGCCGCCAGATAGGATCGGCGCGTTATTCTTGTGTTCTGAACCATGATTATCCTCCCTTATGCGTTGGCCTTACCGTTGGCTTTTGCCGGCTCGCTTGCGCCGATCTCATGACCAAGATGGCGCAGGAGCTCTTTTTGAAAATCGAGAAATTCCACACTCAGCGGGTCGCGTGGTCGCGGCATGGAAATGCGGATTTCCGTTTTTATCGTGCCGGGATGCGGTGTCATCACGATGACCCGATCGGCAAGATAGACGGCTTCCGAGACATTGTGCGTCACGTAAATCACCGTTTTACGCGTTTCCCGCCATACTTCGGCGAGCAGGCGCTGCATGTCGTCGCGGGTCAAGGCGTCGAGTGCTGCGAACGGCTCGTCCATTAACAGAACCGAGGGATTGTAAGCCAGCGCACGTGCGATGGCGACCCGCTGCTGCATACCGCCGGAAAGATGATGCGGGTAGGAACTGGTGAATTTTTCAAGCTTTACGAGCCGCAACTGCTCCCGAGCGATTTTGTCACGTTCATCTTTCGGCACGCCCTTCATCTCAAGTCCGAAAGTGACGTTGCCGAGCGCGGTGCGCCACGGAAAAAGTTGGGCAAAATCCTGAAAAACGACGCCACGGTCCATGCCATGGCCGTCGACCTTTTTCCCGTCGATGCGAATTTCTCCCACCGCCGGTGCCAAAAAACCCGCGATGATATTGAGCAGCGTGGACTTGCCGCAGCCGGAAGGCCCGACGATGCAGACGAATTCGGACGCACCAATATTCAAATTGACGTCTTTCACGCCCGGGACTTTCCCGCCGGGCGTATTGTAGATCAGCGAAACGTCGCGAATTTCGATGGGAACCATGCTACTCGCCTTACCGGTGTGCGCTAGCCTTTGGCGGCGCGCACCATGCCCCACCGCATCACTGTCGCGCGCTCGAGCGACCCGAAAACGAAGCGCTCGAAAATAAAGCCGATCGCGCCGATCACGATCAAAGACGCTAGCATGATATCGGTATTGAGAAATTCTTTCGCATCAAAAATAACCCAGCCTAGCCCCCAGTCGGAGGCCGCAATCATCTCGGCGCCGACGACCGCGATCCATGCGCGCAAGAACGCTTGTCGCATGCCGGTAATGATAAATGGCGAAGCGCCCGGAATGATAACCTTCCAGAACAGTCTGTGTTCATCGGCACCCATCGCGCCGGCCGCGCGCAACCACAACGGATTGACCGAGCGTACGCCCGACCATGTGTTGAACATCATGGGAAACGTCGCGGCGTAGAATACGATCAGGATCGTCGTCAGATTGCCGATGCCGAACCAAAGCATGAAGAGGGGCACCAGTGCGAAGGAGGGAATGGGCATTAGAGCGCTGACCAGCGGCAGAAAGAAATGTTCAACGCGCTGGAAGCGCGCCATCAGGATGCCAAGTGGAAGGCCGACGACGACGGCGAGCGCAAAGCCGAACATCACGCGGTAGAGCGTGAAGGCGGCGTGTTCGATCATGGTGCCGTCGGCGATGCTTGAGATGAGCGCACGCGCGACCATCGCCAATGTTGGCAGCAGCGCCGGCGCAAAATAGCCGCTGCGCGCCAATGCTTCGTAAACCGCGGCCGCCGCGAGCAACGTCAAACTGCCTCGCACGAGAGAGTTCTGGCGCTGGCGCCATTCGGTCATGACGTGATCATCCCCCAGCGCACGACGGTGTAGTTCTCGATTTTCTGAAATACGAATTTTTCCAGTGTGAGACCGATGATGGCGATCACGACGATACCGGCCATCATGACATCGGTATTGAGAAACTTGCGCGCCCCGAAGATCAGCCAGCCGAGGCCCCAAGGCACGGCCGCGAGCATTTCGACCGCGACAAGAATGCGCCACGCCTGCGCGAGCCCAAGCCGCAGGCCCGTCAGAATGTAAGGCAAGGCTCCCGGCAGAATCACGTATCGAAACAACCGACGGTCATCGGCGCCCATCGATTGCGCGGAGCGTATCCAGATCTCCTTCACGGCCTTTACGCCTGTCCAGCTATTGAAAATGATGGGGAAGGCCGCCACGAAACCGACCAGGAGCACCGCTGAAATATTGCCGAGACCGAACCAGAGCAAAAACAACGGCGCGTAGGCGAGACCGGGAATAGGCGCGCCAATCGATACCAGCGGCAGGAAAATGTCCTCGGCGCGGCGAGAGCGGCCCATCAGCACGCCGATGGTAACCCCGAGGACGCCTGCCAGCGCGAAACCGCTCAGCAGCCGAATGAGAGTTTCGATCGTATGGTGCGGCAGGATGCCCGTGACCGTGAGGTGCACGAAGGAGGCTGCGATCTCTTCCAGCGTTGGAAAGAGCCGGTGCGGAAATATGCCTGTCCAGGCGATAATTTCCCAAATCGTACCGACGACGGCGAATGGAAATATATTCCGGGCAATCAGCCGCAAGCGTTCGCCGCTTTGCGAGCGAACTTCCGGCTCTGCTACGCCAATCGTGATGGCATCCTGCATCGGTGCCACGTTCCTCCCACCGGCCCCTCAGCTTCACGAGCGGGCCTTCGGCAGCCGTCTGAGCGGCATTGTTCAAAGGATAGCGCTTTGGACGCCTACCACAAGGCGCGCGCAGTTTTGGATTTCCGTCCCATTAGCCGCTACTGGCGCAATTGCGGCAGAACGGCTAAAGCCCCGTCGAGTGCGCGCGGATAGCGCCAAGATTTCAACGGGAGAGTTTCGTGATGTCGAAGAATGCGCAAAAAATCGGTTGGATCGGGGCTGGCCGCATGGGAACGCCTATGGCGGAGCGCCTGCTCAAGGCCGGTCACGATGTGACGATCTGGAACCGCACCCGCGCCAAGGCCGAACCGTTGGCCGCCAAAGGCGGCAAGTTGGTCGATAAGCCGGTCGAGCTTGCCGATTGCGATGTGGTGTTTGCCATCGTCTCCACCGGCAAGGATGTTGAGGAAGTCGTATTCGGCAAAGACGGTCTGCTCAGCGGCACGAAGAAGCCGAAGATGCTGGTCGACTGCTCGTCGATCTCGGTCGAGGAATCCGCAGCGATCCGCAAGCGTCTGAATGAACGCGGGGTCAGCTTCCTTGCTGCGCCGGTGTCCGGTAATGCCAAAGTGATCAAGGCCGGCAAGTTGTCGTCGGTCGTGTCGGGGCCGGAGGCAGACGCCAAGGTGGCGATGCCGTTAATCGAAGTGTTTGCGCCGCAAGGTGTCTCCTACGTGGGCGATGGTGAGCTCGCGCGTATCTGCAAGATCGCGCACAACGTCATGCTCGGCGTGGTGATCGAGAACCTGATTGAGATCACGCTGCTCGCCAACAAAATGGGCGTGCCGCGCCATGCGTTTCTCGCCTTCATGAATAACGGCGTGATGGGCTCGATGTTTACCCGCTATAAGACACCGGCGCTGGTCAATCTCGACTGGACCACGACCTTTACACCAGAATTGCTGCGCAAGGACCTCGATCTCGGCCTCGAGCTGGGGCGAGAGATGGACGTGCCGATGCCGGTCACGGCGGCGACACGCGAAGTGCTGCAAACGCATTTCGGCGCCGCGATGTTGCAGAAGAACCCGGAGGAATACCTGGCCAAGGACTTCGCCGCGCTGGCCGAAACGATGGCGCTTGCAGCGGGCATGAAGCTCACCTCGGAAAACAAGAATGTATCGACGGGCCTTGAGAGCTGATCGCTTTCAGCGGCTATTCGGCGTCACAAAAAAAGAGGGCCCCTTGCGGGGCCCTGTGTGCATAAGGTGGAGGATTTACGCCGCCGTCTAAGCCTGAAGGGAGGAAAACGGCAGCTGCGCACGTATCCACTCAATCGGGGCCGGGTGGTCATCACAAGTAAAATGGCCGTAAATTTCATGGTGGATATGCAACAAACACATGACACGTTTTCCTTCGTTCGGACGATAGATCGGTAAAACGGGAGCCCTCAATGGCATTCAAGCTCTACAACGCCCCGCAATCCACCTGCAGCCAGCGCGTTCGTTTCGTCTTCAACGCCAAGAACGTGCCGTTCGACGAGGTGAAGCTCAATTTGCTCGAGGGCGACCAGCTCAAGCCGGATTATCTCAAGCTCAATCCCAACGGCGTGGTGCCCACGCTCGACCATGACGGCGCGATCATCATCGATTCCACCGTAATCACCGAATATCTCGACGAGGTCATTCCCGAGCAAAGTTTCACCCCGAGCGACAAAGTCGCACGAGCTCGCATGCGCGCACTCATGCACTTCATCGACGAAATGCCAGCCGCCGCCGTGCGTGTGCCGACCTTCAACCTCGCGTTTTTGCCGAGCTTCCAGAAGATGAGCCGCGACGCCTTTGTAGCGATGGCCGAAAGCAAACCGTTGCGCCGTGAATTCATGCTCACCATGGGACAGACGGGATTTCCCAAGCACGACATGGACGCCGCACTGGCACGTCTACGTCGTGCGTACGAACGTATGGATGCAGAAATTGAGGCGAGTGGCGGTCCGTGGCTGCTAGGCAAGCATATTTCGCTCGCCGATGTGGCGGTCATGCCGGCATTAGTACGTATGTACGATCTCCGCCTGCCTGATTGGCAAGATTTGCCGCGCGTCGTGACGTGGTTTGACAACATCCGCGCGCAGCCGGCGTTTAAGCCGACCTACTATCATGGCTCACTGCTGAGCGAGCGCTTTCCCCATTTGAAGGAGAAGGCACCGGCCTGACCGCGCCGCAATCCGCCGGCTAACCTCAGTAACGATGGCTAATCGGCAGCTCTTCAGCGGGGAACAGCGAGATGACGCGGCAACCCTTGTCGGTCACCACCATCTCTTCTTCGATACGAGCGCCCGAAAATCCGTCGGTCGCCGGGCAATATGTCTCCAGCGCGAAGACCATGCCTTCCCTGATTTCGGTCGGGTGATCGAGAGACACGACGCGAGAGATGATCGGCCGCTCATGTAGCGCCAGGCCGAGGCCATGTCCAAATTGCAGGCCGAAAGCCGACAGTTCATCGGGGAAACCGAATTCCTGCGCTTTAGGCCATGCGCGCGCGACCTCGTCGGTCATTACTCCCGGACGGATCAATTCGATGGCGCGATCGAGCCACTCGCGTGCCTTTTTGTAGGCATCGTGCTGAGCGGGCGTCGCACGGCCGACATTGAAGGTACGGTAATAGCAGGTGCGATAACCCATGAAGGACTGCAGGATGTCGAAGAACGCCTGATCGCCAGGCCGGATCATACGGTCGCTAAAATTGTGCGGGTGTGGGTTGCAGCGTTCACCGGAGATTGCGTTCACCGCTTCCACATCATCCGAGCCGTGCCGATAAAGAAACTCGTTCACCTTGGCGACGATATCGTTTTCACGAACGCCGGGCTTAAGCTCTTCGCTGATCATGTGGTAGGCGCCGTCGACCATAGCGGCAGCGCGATTTAGCAAGGCAATTTCGTCGGCTGACTTGATCTCGCGCGCCTCGAGCATGATCTGCTGGCCATCGACGATCTTCATGCCGGCCTTCTGGAGTTCGAACATCATGGCCGGTTCGATAATATCGACGCCGACGGGCATCTTCTCGACGCCCGCTTCCTTGAGCAGGGAGAAGATTTCCTTGGCGTGTTTGGCCATTAGCCCGAATGAGGGTTGCACGGTACCGCGCAGCCCGAGCAGACCGGCTTTGCAATTTTCGGGCTTGAGCCAAGGCGCATAGAGCCGGTGGTGCACCGCCGCCGAGCCGAAATCCCACAAGATCGGTTCGTTGTCGCGGGTGAGTAGGGCCCAACGGCAAATTTTGTCGCGCTCCCATTCGCCGATCTTGGTCGAAGTGAGGTAGCGGATGTTGTTGACGTCGAACACCAGCAGTGCGCCGCACTCCGACTTTTCGAGCACTTGCTTTGCTCGGCCGAGCCGGTATCGGTGCATACGGCGGTAGTCGACGCGTTCCTCGAAATCCACGCCCATGATGCCGAGTGCCGGTAGCGCGCGTCCCCAGTTGTAGCGTGGGTTGACGTCTTCAGCGCGGATCGGCAGGGGGTCGCGCGTTCTCTCGTCCATGGTCGTCTCCTTACGCGGTATTGATTGCCGGCCTCATAGCCGGCGAGGGTGGCGCATTATATGCCTTGTCTGCGACGCTGTCGGCAATAACAGAACGAGGCAAATTACCGCCATTCGTACGGCTCATTGCCGCATATGGGCTTGGGAAATCAAGCCCGCGAAAACCGTGCGATTTCAATTGGCCTCGACGTTGGCGTCCTTGATGACGCCTCCCCAAACCTCAGTCTCCTTCTTGATAAAGGCCGCCGCTTCAGCCGGCGAGCCGCCGGCGGCGCGGAGGTTGATTTTGGCAAAGTGATCCTGTGCTTGCGGGCTTTGCAGCACTTCATTCACCGCCTTATTGAGTTTCAGCACGATCGGCGCCGGTGTTTTGGGCGGAGCGGCGAGGGCGTTCCAGGTCCCGGACTCGAAACCCTTCACCCCAGCTTCATCGAGCGTGGGGATGTCGGGCAGGCTGGAGATGCGCTTGTCGGTCGCGACCGCCAGAATACGCGCCTTGCCCGCCTCGTGCAGTTTGATCGCAGACGCGAGTTCCATGAAGATGAAGTCGACGTGTCCGGCGATAATATCGTTGAGCGCCGGAGCGGTCCCTTTATAGGGCACATGTACAAGTTTGCTGCCGGTCATGCGCTCGAACAATGCTGCGGTTAGGTGCGACGTGGTGCCGATACCTTGCGAGGCATAGTTAATCTTGCCCGGATTGGCCTTTACATAGTCGATGAAATCCTTCGCTGTCTTCGCTGGAAAATCGGGGCGCACCAACAGCACGTTGGCGATCGAGGTCATGATCGCCACAGGTTCAAATTGTGCCGGGTCGAAATTCATCTTTTTGTAAAGCAACGGATTGACTGTCAACGGCGCCGGTTGAGCGGCAAGCAGTGTGTAGCCATCAGGATCGGAGCCAAACACGTATTCAGCGCCAATGTTGCCGGCGGCACCGGCGCGATTCTCCACGATGACCGGTTGACCGAGCTTCTGATGCAGGCCTTCAGCCACAATGCGCGTGACCGTATCGACACCCCCTCCAGCCGGAACGCACACGACAATCTTGATAGGCTTGTTCGGAAAGCTGGCCGCATCCTGTGCTAGTGCACCAGACGCGAGGAGCACCACGGACGAAATCAAAACAAAAAGTGTACGCACTCTTATCCTCCGTTCACCGCTCTTTTTATGTCCTACGCAACGCGGGCCAGTTTTTGTGCTGGTAGCTTGAGGTTAAACACCTTCACCGCATTGCCGCCAAGGATATTGCGCTTGGCCTGTTCGCTCAGAAACGGCAAGTCATAAATTGTTGACGGCAGGTCGAAGTCCCAGTGTGGGTAGTCTGAAGAGTAGAGCAACTGGGTTTCCGCATTGATCATGCGGAAGGTTTGCTCGAGTGCGGCCAAGTCCGTCATTTCCATTGGCTGCGATGAAAAATACATGTCGCGCATGTATTCGCTCGGCTTTTTCTTTAGAGCTGGCGCCTCTGAAGAGCGCATCATGTATTCGTTGTCGAGGCGCTGCATCATGAATGGCACCCAGGCCAGGCCGCTTTCAACCCAAAGGACCTTGAGTTTGGGAAAGCGCTCCGGCAGGCCGTTCATCACCCAATTGGCGAGATGAACCATATTGTAAAAAACGAACCCAAGTGCATGAACCGAGATAAACTGATTCATCAAGCCGACGGTCTGGTCGCTCCAATTGTAACCGGCATGGAATGCCAGCGGCAGATCCATCTCCTCTAGCAAGGCGTAGGTCTTCATATAGGAATTGTGGTGGACCGGGCGGTAGCGCGCCGACGTCACCATGAATCCTGACGACGCCTGTTTTTTGGCCGAACTCCTGCACCATTCGAAATGATGCTTCCGCGTCGTTGAACGGCAAATAGAGCATGGAGCGGATGCGCGGCTCGTGGGCCAATACGCGCTCGGTTAGCCAGCGATTATAGGCACGCGCCAGCGCGACCTCGACTTCGACTTGGGGATGTAGGCCCAATTGCAGCATTGGAGTTGGAAACATGATGGCCACATCGATGCCGATGGCGTCCATCCAGCGCCGCGTGAGTGAGATGTCGCGTTGCACCCCGGCATCCGTCTTTTCCAGGCCACGCACTGCATAGCGCATGACGCGCCCACCCATGTCCTGATAGCCGACCCCAGCGGGTAACATGCCGACGCTTTTCGCGCTGGCCTGCCGGGCGCTACGGGCGAGCTGCTGCAGCACCGGATCGTCCATGTATTCGAGTATCTCATCGAGCGCCTCGCTTTCGTAGTGATGCGAGTTGACGTCGACGATCGGAAAATTCTTGTAGCCGCGCTCGCTCGCCTGTTTTGACGCGTGGGCAAGGAGCTTCGAGGTGTCGAATTCCTCGACTGCCATACGGCGGGAGTCGCTAAGCGGAAGGTCCATGGTTCTGTTTTTCCTTTAGCGACCCGACCAGGCTTGCCACATGCCAAGCTCGAAAATTTGTAAGTTCACAGCGCTAAGCATGGCGGTGACCGTAACCATCACCTCGGTAGCCGTCGCAGCATCAGAAGCGAAGGCGGGCAAAGCGCCATCATATTCCGCCGCACGCTCTGCATATAGTCGCACCGCTTTGGCGAGCATGTTTTGAATATCAGCATCGGTCGGACGCTCCAGTGCATCAACTTGCGACGACATAGATGTCCTCCCCGCGTCGGACGACCTTGAAACTTTTCAATCGTAGACTCCTGTCGGCGGCACATTCACCTGTCTTGAGGTCGTATTCGTAGCCGTGCCAGGGGCACACGAAATGGATTTGCTTGTCTGAGAACCGTTGACCGCTCCACGTACGGTCGGCGGCGATCACATCTTCGACTTTGTGCATCATGATGCCTTCACAGGCGGGTCCGCCCTGATGCACGCACAAATTCTCGTAGGCGTAAAATTCGCCCTGCCAGTGGAACACGCCGATTTCGAGCCCGCCGTGGGCAATGATGCGGCGCTCCCCATCGGGAAACTGTGCAACTTTGGCGACAAATACTTCCGGCATTTAGCCCGGCTCCAGTCTGTTGAGCGACGGAAAAGTATGGCACCGAACCGCACAGCGCGGCAACGAAGCGCGGCTTCGCGGAAATAAGAGCTAGGGTTGCAACCATCCGCATTGTGAAAGAATACGACATCGCGCAAAGTCCGTCGTACTTGGGAAAGGTCGCCGGGTGGAATCAGCTGGACTTCTTATCGCCGTCGCGGGCGCTTTTCTGCTTGCTGGCTTTGTTAAAGGTGTCATCGGCCTCGGGCTACCGACAGTTTCGATCGGTCTACTGGGGTTGCTAATGACGCCGTCGCAAGCGGCCGCGATCCTGGTGGTTCCATCACTAGTCACCAATGTGTGGCAGGCTGCGGTTGGCGGCGGGATGTTAGCGCTGCTGCGCCGACTGTGGCCGGTGATTGCCGGTATTTGCATCGGCACGTTTATCGGCGTGGTACTCCTGCCACACGACGATAGCGGGCAGGCGACCGTCTGGCTTGGTTTGGCCCTCGTGCTCTATGCCACGTTTGGCCTCGTTAAAGGCCATTTCGCGGTGCCGGAGCGTACAGAGGTTTGGCTCGGATTGCTCATAGGGGTAACGACCGGTGCGATCACTGTCGCAACCGGCATTTTCGTCATGCCCGGAACGCCCTATATCCAATCGCTCAAGCTCGACCGTGACAAAATGGTCCAGGCCCTCGGCCTGTCGTTCACTGTGTCCACCATCACTTTGGCATTGGCCCTCGTATATGACGGCCAAATGCGAACGTCCCTCGCGTGGCCCTCATTTGTGGCTCTCGCCGCCGCACTTGTCGGGATGTGGCTGGGTCAACTCATGCGCGGAAAAGTGAAGCCTGAAACTTTTCGGGTGTGTTTCTTCATTGGGCTGCTGCTGCTTGGCGCACATCTGGCGCTACGCGGACTCTTGTGATCGATTAGGCGGAGGAACGTAAATTTGTCAGGACCTGCACGATGAAAATCGTCGATCTCTCGCACGTTATGAATGTGCATACGCCCGGCTGGGTCGGCTACGCCGGCAACAAGATGTACTACGCGCAAAATTTGCAGACGCAGATGATCGTGGCGCAGCGCATCGATACCGCTCTGCACGTCGGCACTCACTTCGATGGTGCCATGCATGCGACTGATAATCGCAAGGGTGATATGGCGCATCTGCCGCTCGACTATTTGGTCAACCGCGGTGTTGTTGTCGATATTTCAAAGCATATGCATGACTGGGCTGTGATCACGCCGGAAATGATCGAATCCGCTGGTGCCGATATCCGCGAAGGCGACATTCTCATCCTGCACACTGGCTGGCACAAGCACTACGAAGGCCAGCCGCATCAGGATCTGGTGAAATACTTCTGCTATCACCCCGGGCCCAACCTCGACACGCTGCACTGGATGCTGAAGAAAAAGATCCGATGGTGGGGCATGGATTGTGGTTCGTGCGATCACGCCATGAACACGTCGATCCGCCGCATGCGGCCGGATCTCGCCGAGGAGTTCACGAACAAGCACGGCAAAACGCCGGCCGAATTCTTCGGCACTTTCGAGTACACTCACAAGAAATCCGGCCGAAAAGTGCGGCAAGATATGTTTCCATTTCACAGCTGGGCATTTCAGGAAGGTCTGTTGCACGCGGAAAATCTCGGCGGCGACATTGAGATGATGTTGGGCAAGCGCTGTGTCATCGGTGCTTTCCCGTGGCGCTATGAAGGCCTTGAAGGTTGTCCTTGCCGGATCGTTTGCTTCCTCGATACCGACATGTCGGTGGAAGCTGTTGGGGACGCAGCGAAGGCGATTTTGCGTAATTAGCCTTTGGATTTTTTGCGCTTTGCCGCGGGTTCCGGGGCTTTAAGGCGCGGATCGGGACGGTTGTTCTGCAGCGTCGACTGAATAATCTCCCGCAGCAGTCTGTACTTTGACTTCGGCCACCGGGCGACATGAATATCGGCCAGCAACTTTGCCGATTTTCCGAACACCACGATTCGGTCGCCGACGCCAATCGCCTCTTCCAGTTGATGGGTAATGAGAATGGCGGTCGAACCGCATTCGCGCGCCAGCTTGAGAAACGTGTCCCGCAGTTCTGCAGCGGTCACTTCGTCGAGATGCCCGAAAGCTTCGTCTGCCAGCAGAATGTCGGGCTCGACCGCGAAGGCGCGGGCGATCGCCACACGTTGGCGCATGCCTCCTGACAATTCATGCGGATAGGCATTGGTAAAATGCCCTAGGCCCAACCGGTTGAGCCAAGTCAGCGCGCGCTCGCGCTGTTTCTCTTCGGGCATCCCGATTAGCTCGAGCGGCAGCTTCGCGTTATCGAGCGCCGATCGCCAGGGAAGCAATCGATCCTGCTGGAAAACGGTCGCGATCCGGCCGCGGAAATAGTCGAAATCCGCGTGTGGTCGCTTGTCGCCGATATGGATCGACCCTTCGCTGGGCGCCGCCAATCCGATCATTAGATCGAAGAACGTGGATTTTCCGCAGCCGGTCTGACCAACGATTGCCACGACTTCCTTCGGCGCAATGGTGAGGTCGAGACGGTCGATTGCGACGACCGACTGGCCGGTCGTTGTCTGCCGGAAGACTTTGCGCAAGCCGCGCACCACAATGGGCGCTGGACCGCTCATGTTCGCCACCGCAATACGCGGGCCTCGACACGTGCGACGATTGCTTCGAGTAGAAATAGCAACCCCACCAGCACAAGTGTCCAGGCGAAGACGTCCGCGACTGAAAATAATTCCTGCGCCACCGACAGTTGGTGTCCAATGCCGGTTACCGCGCCGACCAGTTCGGCAATTGTGACGACGCGGATCGCCAGACTAATATTAACTTTCCAGCTGGTGAAAATCGTCGGGACGATCGCCGGAAGCATCAGTTTGTAAAAATATTGCCAAGTCGTCGGCCGAAACGATTGCATCATGTGACGCAACTCGCGCGACACCCCGCGCATCGCATCAAGCGTATCGATCAAGAATACCGGGCCGCAAACCACCACCAGCACGAAGCCAATACGGAATTCAACGCCAGGAAACCACAGCACTGCAAACAAGATCCAGGACACCACGGGCACCGCCATGAACAGGCGAACCATTGGATGCAGGTATTTGTCGAGCGTATCCGAACGGTACATCGCCATTGCAAGTGCGAGGCCCAGCACAAACGAAGCGATAAGTGCCGCGATCACGCGCGCCAATGTCACGACAATGTCGATCGGAGTAATTGTTACGAAGCTCCGCGCGATGCGTCCAAAGCTCGGAATAGCGAAAGGCGGAATCCCTAGGTAGGGCGCCAGATGCGACAGCACCTCCCAGGCGGTTGCAAAAACGAGAAGGGAGACGAGAGTTCTGGCGAGGAAAGGTCAATGCCGGGACAGACTCGCGCGACACCTCATGGCGCATAGATGATCTTTTCGTCCGGCATCTTTTCGTAGAATCCTGCTTTCACCGCGCGCTCCATCATGTCGGTGATTGTTTTGCGCGTCGCCGGTTCCCAGGCCGGCTTGATGATCATTTGCAGGCGGTTGCTTTGCAAGGCGGCAGTCAGGATACCCGGCGGCAGCTTGAGCGTGTCGTTGGCAATTTTATCGGCATCGGCCGTGTTTGATTGCAAGAATGCAGCGACATCCTGCAGCGCGGCAACGAGCATCTTAGGTGCGCCCGGATTTTTAGCGATCGCATCGGCGCGCATCGCCGTGACGATTTCCCAGCCGTCTTCGCCGCTGATTTCCTTCCAGCCTTGCGCGCCGTTGAAAATCACGTGCCAGTTCGGATTTTGTTTGGCGATAATGCTCGCAAGCGGTTCGATCACTAGGGCGGCATCGACACGGTCCGCTTCGAGTTGCGCGCGCGCGACGGCAAAGTTGGCGTTGACGACGGTGATGTCCTTGCCGAGGTCTATTCCCTTGGCGGCGAGGTACATCTTGGTGACCTGAAACTGTGAGCCGCCCATATCGATTGCGAGCTGTTTGCCTTTCATATCAGCCAGCGACTTGATCTGGTCGTTCTTGCTGAAGATAACGAGGTCAGCGAGCGTGAAACCTGTGCCGATAATGCGAACCGGGACGCCTTCCTGATAAAGTTTCTGCAGGATTGTCGGGCCACCGATCAGTACATCGGTTTCGCCGGTGGCAAAGCCGGCGTAAAAAGCCGCAATCGATGGATAGGCGTGGATGTTGAGCTCGAAGCCATGTTTGGCGTCGAAGCCTTGCGCCTTCATGATGTTCCACACCAGGGGATTAAAGACCGGTAGCGTCAGGCTTGACACTTTGATGACGGGCTTTTGCTGCGCCCACGCAGATGGCGCGATAAATCCAGTAACCGCTATCGCAACGATGGCGGTCAGCGCGGCAAGGCCGCGTCGAGACAAGCTGTACATGAACAATTCCCCCTCGTGGTCGATCAAGCCGTGATCTTGCGCGTCACCTGGCCAGAACGCGAGCGCGACTTTACTCTGCTTTCGTTTGCGTGCAAATAATCGGCAGCAGCGTTTGGAGGGCGTGATGCCGCACATAACCGCGCGCGACGGGACGCGGCTTTATTACGAAGAGGCCGGACGCGGCACCCCGGTGATCTTTGTCCACGAGTATGCCGGTGACTACCGCACCTGGGAGATGCAGATGCGGTACTTCTCGCGCGCACATCGCTGCGTGACCTACAGCCAGCGTGGCTATCCGCCATCAGATGTGCCGAGCGACGGAGCACGATACAGCCAGGATATCGCGCGTGACGATGTCATTGCACTGATGGACGCTTTGAAAATCGACAGGGTGCACGTCGTCGGCCATTCCATGGGAGCTTACACCGCGCTGCATGTCGGCATTCACGCGCCGGGGCGCTGCATTTCAGTCGTTGCTGCCGGTTGCGGCTGGGGGTCGACACCAGACGCAAAGAAACGCGAAGAGATGAAATCGCTTGCCGCGGAGACCGGCAAAATGTTTGCCGAGGAAGGTATTGAGGCTGCATCGGCGAAATATGCCAATGCGCCCATGCGTCAGGCTCAGAAGAACAAGGACCCGCGCGGCTATGCCGAGTTCGCGCGCATGCTGTCCGAGCATTCGGCCGAAGGGCACGCCCAGACTATGTTCAATCTCCAGCTCAAACGGCCGACGCTGTGGGAGATGGAGGCGGCACTTAAGAAATTTTCCGTGCCGCTGCTGATTATCGTTGGCGACGAAGATGAGCCTTGCATCGACGGGAGCGTTTTTCTCAAGCGTACAGCGCCGACCGCCGGCCTGCTGGTGATTCCGCGCTCTGGTCACAATGTTCCGACCGAAGAGCCGGCCACGTTCAACGCGGCTCTGGCCGACCTGTTCGCTGCGGCGGAAGCCGGCCGCTGGCTCGCGCATAAACCCTCAAAGTAGAAAAACGGAGTACCGCGATGGACCTCAAGCTCAAGGGAAAAACCGCGCTAGTCACTGGCGGCAGCGAAGGCATTGGCAAGGGCATCGCCCGAATGCTCGCAAAGGAAGGCGTCGACGTCGCCATTTGCGCGCGGCGCAAAGAGCCGCTTGAGGCGACGGCAACTGAGATTGCCAAGGAGACGGGCCGAAAGATCGTCGCGATCGCGGCTGATTTGCGCAAGGACGCCGATGCGAAGAATTTCATCGAGCAAGGCGCAAAGGCGCTCGGCCGTATCGATATCATGGTCAATAACGCCGGCTCGGCGGCCGGCGGTGTCATCGAACATCTGACGGAAGACGATTGGGAGAAAGGCCTTCAGCTCAAGTTTATGGGTTATGTCCGCTGCCTGCGTTACGTCCTGCCGCTCATGGTCAAGCAGGGCGGGGGGCGCGTCGTGAACCTGATCGGAAATGACGGTGTGAAGCCATCATATTGGGAAATATGCCCGGGCGCGGCAAATGCAGCGGGACAGAACTTAACGCTCTCGCTTGCCGGCCAATACGGGAAGGACGGGATCAGTTTTGTCGCCGTCAATCCGGGCCCGGTGCGCACCGAGCGCTGGGCGGGACTCGTCAAGGCGATGTCACGCGACATGAAAATTTCATACGAAGATGCCGACAAGCTCGCGCCTGCCTCCATCCCTATGGGACGCATTGCGGAAGTCGATGAAGTTGCGGCTTTAGTGGTGATGCTGGCCTCGCCAATGATGCAAATGGTCAATGGCACGATGATCGAAATCGACGGCGGCCAGGATAAGCCGCTCATGGACCGTTTCCGCGACAAGCCAATAGGCTAAACCGCTGTCGCAACCTTGGCTGGCTTGACAAGCCCGGGGATGGGGTCGGACTATTTGTATACAAACAAGTTCGCCGGGCACAGCTACGCAGGAGCGTTGAGATGATGACTAAGCGTCACGTGTTCTCGACCGTCTTCGCCGCCATTCTTACAGTAGGCCTATCGCCGGCCACGGCGCAGCAGACGATCAAAATAGGCGAGCTCAACAGCTACAAATCGCAGCCGGCGTTTCTCGACCCCTACAAAAAGGGATGGGAAATGGCGATCGAGGAGATCAACGCTAAAGGTGGCGTCCTCGGCAAGAAACTGGAAGTCGTATCACGCGACGACGGCGCCAATCCGGGCGAAGCCGTACGCGTTGCCGAAGAGCTCGTAACGCGTGAAGGTGTCGCGCTGATCGCCGGCACATTCCTCTCCAATATTGGGCTGGCTGTCACTAATTTTGCCGCCCAGAAGAAAGTGTTTTTCCTCGCGGCCGAGCCTTTGACCGATAAAGTAACGTGGCAGAACGGCAATAAATATACGTATCGGCTGCGCGCCTCGACCTACATGCAAGTCGCCATGCTGATGCCGGCCGCAATCGCCGCGAAAAAGAAAAAATGGGCGTTGGTCTATCCGAACTTCGAATACGGCCAGTCGGCTGCCGAAAACTTCAAGACCTTGATGAAAAAAGCGCAGCCGGATGTTGAATTTGTCACCGAGCAGGCGCCGCCACTCGGCAAGATCGACGCCGGTGCAGTAGCGCAAGCAATCGACGACGCAAAACCGGACGCGATTTTCAATGTTCTGTTCGGTGGCGATCTCGCCAAATTTGTGCGCGAGGGTAACACGCGCGGCGTGTTCAAAAATCGTGCGGTCGTAAGTTTGCTTTCGGGCGAGCCTGAATATCTCGACCCGCTCAAAGACGAAGCGCCCGTCGGCTGGAGTGTTACCGGCTATCCTTGGGACAAGGTCAAGACCAAGGAAAACCAGGCCTTCGTCGCCGCCTATCAAAAGAAATACAACGATTACCCGCGTCTCGGTTCAATCGTCGGGTACGTGACGATGAAG
Organism: uncultured Alphaproteobacteria bacterium; assembly: GCA_963722125.1. Lineage (GTDB taxonomy): Bacteria > Pseudomonadota > Alphaproteobacteria > Rhizobiales > Xanthobacteraceae > Pseudolabrys. Next base: position 629,399 of record CAVRJW010000006.1, read on the forward strand.
TCGATCGCCGCGGGCATCGCCAAGGCAAAGTCGACTGACACGGAAAAGCTGGTCGAGGCCTTCAAGGATCTTAAGGTCGACAGCCCGTTTGGCCCCTTCCATTACCGGGCGAGCGACCATCAGGCCACGATGGGAGCTTATGTTGGCAAGATCGCGCTGGAAAACGGCAAGGGCACGATGGTCGATTTCAAATATGTCGACGGAGCTTCGGTGTTGCCGAGCGATGCCGAAGTCATGAAGTTACGTCCGGCCAACTCGAACTAAGGTTTCCGCGCGCCATGTCCTTGGCTAACCTCTCCCCGCGGTGGCGGGGAGAGTTGACCGTGTTATGACTTTCAGCGCGTTCCTCTTTCAGGCGCTCAACGGGCTTTCGACCGCCTCCGGATTATTCTTTGTCGCGGTGGGCCTATCGCTGATATTCGGCGTCTCCCGCATCATCAACATCGCGCACGGGTCCTTGTATATGTTGGGGACCTACGTTGCTTATACGTTTGCAACGCGTCTCGGCGGTGCGTTCGGGTTTTGGGGCGGCATTGTTGCCACCGCAATTCTCGTTGGTGCGCTTGGTGCGGTAATTGAAATTGTGCTGCTGCGGCGGGTTTACCGCGCCCCCGAGCTGTTTCAGTTGCTTGCGACCTTCGCGCTTCTGCTGGTTATCAACGACGCCGTCCTCTGGTTTTGGGGTCCGGAAGACTTGTTGGGTCCCCGCGCACCAGGTCTTCGGGGATCAATTGAGATCCTTGGGCGCCAGCTCCCGAGCTATGACCTGTTTCTGATCGTCACCGGCCCGTTGGTGTTGCTGGTGCTGCATTTCACGCTCGCCCGCACGCGTTTCGGCCGTCTGGTGCGCGCGGCGACGCAAGACCGGGAAATGGTCGGCGCGCTTGGCGTCAATCAGGCCATCTTGTTCACGTCGGTGTTTGCGCTGGGCGCAGCGCTTGCCGGTCTCGGCGGCGCATTGCAGGTCGCGCGCGAGCCGGCCAATCTCGCCACCGATTTGGTCGCAATCGGCGATGCATTCGTGGTGGTCGTCGTCGGTGGCATGGGATCGATTACGGGCGCCTATCTCGCCGCGGTGATCATCGCCGAGGTGAAAGCCATCTGCATCGGAATTGGTGTGGTCGATTTTGGATTTATGGTCATCAATTTTTCCAAGCTGACCTTGGTCGCAGAATTCCTGGTAATGGCGGTGGTGTTGATCGTTCGGCCTTACGGGTTGCTGGGCCGGCCGCAAGCGCAGGTGCGTTCAATTGCGGATCCGGAAGACCCCATTCGCCCCGCGACGCCGGCCCTCAAGGTCCTCGGCGCCACGGTTCTTGGTCTTCTGCTATGTCTGCCCCTGTTCGCGCAAGCGTCGCCGTATTTGCTAATCCTCGGCATCGACGTGCTGATTGCGGTGATCTTCGCGACCTCGCTGCATTTCATCATGGGCCCAGGCGGCATGCATTCGTTCGGGCACGCCGCCTATTTTGGCCTCGGCGCCTATGGCGCGGCATTGCTGGTGAAATGGCTGGCGATGCCGATGGGCCTTGCGTTGATCGCGGCACCGTTGACTGCGCTTTGTGGCGCGCTGCTATTCGGCTGGTTCGCAGTCAGGCTCTCCGGCGTTTATCTCGCGATGCTGACTTTTGCGTTCGCTCAAATCGTCTGGGCGCTGGTTTTTCAATGGGAGGCGCTGACTGGCGGCTCCAACGGCGTCATCGGCGTTTGGCCGCCGGCACCGTTCGATGTGGCCTGGGTCTATTTCTTGCTGACGTTGGCACTCGCGGTTATTGCCGTGCTGCTCTTGCGGCGTTTTCTGTTCGCACCTTTCGGTTACGCCATGCGGGCGGGTCGGGATTCTCCGCTGCGCGCTGAGGCGATTGGAATCGACGTGAAGCGGGTGCACTGGCTCGGCTTTGCCATCGCTGGGGCCGTCTGCGGTGTCGCCGGAGGATTATTTGCCTTTGCAAAGGGCTCTATTTCACCCGAGACGATCCATGTCAGCCGCTCCATCGATGGCCTGGTGATGGTGTTGCTCGGCGGCATCCAGACGCTCATCGGCCCGATTGTTGGCGCATCGGTATTTGCAACGCTGCAAGATACGGTGATGAGGCAGACCGAGTATTGGCGCGCGCTACTCGGATTTATCATTCTGCTGCTGGTGCTCGCATTCCCGCAGGGCATCGTCGGTGCTTTCTCGTCGCTATGGAACAAAGCGGGGAGGAAGCTATGAACGTGCTTGCCGTTCGCTCCTTGTTCAAAGCTTTCGGTGGCGTGAAGGCCGTCAATGACGTCAGCTTCGCGGTCAGAAAGGGCGAATTCCTCGCGATGATCGGGCCTAACGGCGCTGGAAAGTCGACCTGTTTCAATATGATCAACGGCCAGCTCAAACCGGATTCGGGCCAAATACTTTTTGAAGATCGTGACGTCGCGGGGCTCGCGCCGCGTGATGTCTGGCGGCTTGGCGTCGGCCGTACCTTTCAGGTCGCCGCCACGTTTCAATCGATGACGGTTGCGGAAAACGTGCAAATGGCACTCATATCGCACGCCCATGAAACGTATGGACTTTGGCGCCCCGCGGCGGCACTGCATCGAGAACGCGCTCTCTCGTTGCTCGCACAGGTCGGAATGCGTGATGCCGCCAATCGTCCGAGCCGCGAGCTTGCTTATGGCGATGTTAAACGTGTCGAACTCGCCATCGCGCTCGCCAATGACCCTCGCCTGTTGTTGATGGATGAACCCACCGCCGGCATGGCGCCACGTGAACGCAATGAACTGATCGCGCTTGTTAAGCGGCTGGTGGTCGAACGCGGCATTTCGGTTCTGTTTACCGAACACTCGATGGACGTCGTCTTCGCTTACGCCGACCGGATCATCGTATTGGCACGCGGGCGGCTGATTGCCGACGGCGACGCCGCGACAATTCGCGATCATCCGCAAGTGCGTGAGGTCTATTTCGGGACCGGAAAAATGTTTGCGGGAGCCGCGCCATGAGCGAAGCAATGCTCGCGGTCGAATCCATGAGCGCCTGGTATGGCGCCGCCCGCATTTTGTACGACCTTAACTTCGAGGTTAGTCGCGGCGAAGTCGTCGCGCTCATGGGGAGAAACGGTGCGGGCAAGTCAACCACCATGAAGGCGATCATGGGGCTTCTGGGGCAGCGGCACGGGCGTGTGCGTTTCAACGGTGAGGATATTTCCAATCGCAAGCCATTTGAAATTGCACGACGTGGCTTGGGCTTCACACCGGAAGACCGCCGTATCTTTGTCGACCTCACGGTGATGGAAAATCTCGATATCGGCCGCCAGCCGCCGCGCCATTTCGCGGACGGAACGGCCGCTCCCTCCTGGACAGCGGAACGGCTGTTCACGCTGTTTCCCAATCTCGCGGAGATGCCGGACCGGCTTGGTGGGCGCATGAGCGGCGGTGAGCAGCAGATGCTCACGGTGGCGCGCACGTTGATGGGCAATCCATTGCTGGTGCTGCTGGACGAGCCGTCGGAGGGCGTAGCGCCGCTAATCGTGGAGCAGATGGCGCACACGATCCTGGCACTGAAAAAGCAGGGCCTCTCGATACTTTTGTCGGAGCAGAATATCCACTTTGCGCGGCTCGTATCGGATCGCGTCTACGTCCTGGAAAAGGGTCAGATTCAGTGGCACGGCTCGGTGTCAGAACTCGATGCCAACCTGGAGGTGCAAAGGACTTATCTGACAGTGTAGGATGGCGGCATTGAAGGATTGAACGCATGAAGACGCTGTCTCGCGAAAAACTGAGTGTCGTGGCGGCCCGGGCGGACGCGTCCGAGCAGAGACGTTATGTGCTAGACGAGCAGGCGGGATTCCTCATGCGGGTCGCCATGCAGCGTCATACGTCGATATTCATGTCGCGTATGATTGAAGGCCTGACGCAGACCCAGTTCGCCGCTCTCGCCAAGTTGCACGAAGTCGGCCCCTGTTCGCAGAATCATCTCGGGCGATTGATCTATCTCGATGCTGCCACCATCAAAGGTGTTGTGGATCGGCTGCACCTGCGCGGCTTCGTCACCGCGCTCAACGACCTGAAAGATCGCCGCCGCCGCGCCGTTGCGCTGACCGAGCGCGGCCGTCAAGTGACGGAGGCTGCCATGCTCGTCGCCGCCGAAATAACGGCCGCGACACTGGCGCCACTGACAGCGGACGAGCAGCGAACGGTAGCGAAGCTGTTGCGCAAGCTCGGTTGAGTTACCAGAGCCCCTTCAACCGGCCGCCGTCGAGATTAACCGATACGCCGGTGATGTAACTCGCGCGCTCGGAACATAAAAAAACGGTAGCGTTGGCGAGCTCTTCCGGTTTGCCCATGCGGCCGAGTGAGTTTTTCTTCGCCGCAACTTTGCGCGCTTCTGACTCGGTCGTTACGCCGAATTCCTTTTTCATGCCTTCGGTGTTTCGGACCCAGAGATCCGTCGCTACCCAACCGGGGCAGATTGCATTGACTAGAATGTTGTCTTCGCCAAACTCCTCCGAAAGCGATTTTGTTAAATTCAATAGCGCGCTGTTGGTCATCGCGCTGCCAAACATATAAGGATCGGGCTCTTTGCCGGCACCACCGATCGTGTTGACGATACGACCCCATTTTTGGGATTTCATCATGGGGTAGACGGCACGGATCGCGCGCATAAAGCCGAACAGCTTGGTTTCCAGCTGCGTCTTGAGTTCGTCATCCTTGATTGCCGAAAAACGACCCGAATACATCTGTCCGGCATTGTTAACGAGGATATCCACGCCGCCGAGCTTCTGCTTCGCGGTATCGATCATTTTCGCGATGTCGGATTCTTTCATCATGTCGGCGACGACAGCGTGCACTTCACCGCCGGTGCGCTTGGCCAACTCGTCGCGCGCCTTGTCGAGCTTCTGCTGATTTCGTCCGGTGATAATCACGCGCACGCCTTCCTCGAGAAATTGACGTGCCGTCTCAAAGCCGATGCCGCTCGAGCCCCCGGTGACGACTGCGCGGCGGCCTTTGATTCCCAAATCCATCTCACTCTCCCGTTGACGCCCTCAGGCGCAGCATAGAGTATCGCTCGCGGCAGCAATGCAACAAGAAAACGAGGAACGCAATGCAGCTCGGCCTTCGCGACAAGGTCGCTGTGGTTACCGGAGCCTCGCGCGGGATCGGCAAGGCCGTGGCGCTGGCGCTGTTGGAAGAAGGTTGTGTCGTTGCAATTTGCAGTCGCAATGGTACGCAACTTGACGCCGCGGTGGCCGAGCTTTCAAAAAAGGGCCGGGTTCTCGGCGTGCCCACGGATGTCACTGACGAAAACGCGGTGAAGTCATTTATCGCTGCGGCGCTCAAGGAGTTTGGGCGCATCGACATTCTCGTCAACAACGCTGGCACACATCTGCGTGGCACTGTCGAGACGACGACGCTTGAAATTCTTGAACGTCAATTGCGCGATAAGGTTTTCGGCTTTTTCGCGATGATAAAAGCCGTGCTCCCCAGCATGAAGGCACAACACGACGGTCGGATCATTAATATTGTGGGGCAAGCGGCGCGCCACCCGCATCCGGACCGGTTCCCATCCGGCGTCACCAACGCCGCGCTGATGGCCATGACCAAGTCAGTAGCGGACTCGGTTGCGCGCGACAATATTCGCGTCAATGCCGTTTGCCCGCAATACATCAAATCCGAGTTGCTTGCCTCATTGATTCAAAAGGAGATGCGCGAGCGCGGTGTCGATCGCGCAACTGCAGCGGCCGGTTTTACGCGCGCTAATCCGCTCGGTCGCACTGGTCGCCCGGATGAGGTCGCCGATCTCGTGGCGTTTCTTGTTTCCGATTGCGCCGGTTTCGTCGCGGGCAGCGCCATAAGCATCGACGGCGGTTATCATCGTTACGTGTTCGGGTGAGAGTAATATGCAGCTTGGGTTGAGTGGTAAAATTGCGCTGATCACCGGTGGGACCAGCGGTATTGGTCTGGCGATTGCCCAGACGCTCGCAGCGGAAGGTTGTCGCATCGCTATTTGTGGACGCGACAGAGCAAAGCTCGACAAAGCCGTAGCCTCCCTCAAATCCTCCGACGTCGAAGGCTTTGTTGCCGATATTTGCAACCCTGGCGACGTTGCCGCGCTGATCGACAGCATTTGTAAGGACTTTGGCGGAATCGATATTGTGGTCAGTAACGCTGGTACTCACCTGCCGGGCCGTCTTGATGAAGTCGCGGGTGATGCGCTGCAACGCCACTTTCAGACCAAGGTGCTCGGCGCATGGGAATTGGCGCGTCGCGTGGTGCCGGTGATGAAACAGCGCGGTGGCGGACGCTTCATTGTCATCATCGGTCAAGCCGGAAAAGTGCCTCAGGCGAATGCGATTGCTTCGACGGTGGTCAACGCCGCACAACATGCTTTCGTGAAGTCGCTGTCCGATGACCTCGCGCCCCACGGCATCCTCGTTAATGCCGTATGCCCCAGCCGCATCAAGAGCCCGCTGACGCACGCGCTCGGGACGCTTCACAACGAAGTGTATTACGGCCGTAGCCTCGAGCAGCAGGAGAGCAAATGGGGCGCTGAAGTGCCGCTTGGCCGCTGGGGTACGCCAGAGGATATCGCGAAAGCGGTCGCCTTCCTTGCCTCGGAGCGAGCTGCTTTCATTGTCGGTGCCAATATCGATGTCGATGGCGGGCACCAACGGTCGATCTTCTGACGGGGCATGGCATGATCGACCTGCGCCACGTCTCCAAAACCTTCAGCAAAGGGAAAGAGCTGGTCGATGCGGTGCGCGATATCAGCCTGACCATCGCGCAAAAGGAAATCGTCGCGATTATCGGACCGAGCGGGTGCGGCAAGTCCACGCTGCTCAACATGGTCGCCGGCCTTTACCCGCCTTCGAGTGGCTCCATCATTTATAAGGGCGCGCGCGTCTCGGACGTGAATACCGATGTCGGCTATATGACGCAGAAGGACAATCTTCTGCCGTGGCGCACCGTTCGCGACAATATTGCATTCCCGCTCGAGCTCGCAGGCGTTGCAAAGCACGAACGTGCCGACCGCGCCGATCAGGTGATCAAACATGTCGGGCTCGACGGCTTTGCGCATCGCTATCCGCACGAGCTGTCGGGCGGTATGCGCAAGCGCGCTTGTCTTGCGCGCATGCTGCTGTATGGGGCGGAGACCGCGTTGCTGGATGAGCCGTTTGCCGCCCTGGACGCGCAACTGAAGCTTGCGATGCATGACTTGTTGCTCAAGCTTGCTGCCGAAACCGGTCAAACTGTGGTGCTCGTCACCCACGATCTCATGGAGGCGGTGACGCTTGCCGACCGCGTTCTGGTCTGCACGCGCCGTCCCGCGATGTTGGCACTCGAGCAGAGCATCGACCTTAAGCGCCCGCGCGATGTGCTCAACGTCCGCTTTACGGCAGAGTTCAAGGAGCTTTACGACGCCCTCTGGGAGCGCTTGCGCGTTGAATATCACGAGGAGCGGGTATGACCGCGCCCGATGCCGAATCCGTGACGACGGATCTCCGCGAAAATGCCGAGCATGCTGCTTCGCGCGGATACGGCAGCGGGTTTATGGTAATTTGTCAGGTGGCGCTCGGCATCGCGCTTTTATTGCTTTGGCAGGGCGCATCAGGCCGGCTCGTCGACAGCTTCTTCATTTCCAATCCGCTTGAAGTTGGAACTCAACTCTTTGGATGGATTGCCGATGGCTCTTTGTTTCTGCACATCTGGGCGACAGTATACGCCACTCTCATGGGTTTCCTCGTCGGCTCCATTGGTGGACTGGTTCTCGGCATTTGGCTTGGCGTTTCACCTTTCACTAGCCGGCTGCTAAATCCATACCTCAATGCGCTCAATGCCCTGCCCAAAGTCGCGCTGGCGCCGCTATTTGTGCTGTGGTTTGGCCTCGGAATTGAATCCAAGATCGCGCTCGCTGCGGTACTAGTGCTGTTTCTGGTTTTTCTGAACACCTATGCCGGCGTGCGCGAGGTCGATCAGGATCTCATCGACGGCGCGCGCCTGATGAAAGCCACGCGCACGCAAGTTATCGCCAAAGTGATCATCCCTTCCGCAATGTCGTGGGTTTTCGCGGGGCTGAAAATCTCCGTGCCCTATGCGCTGATCGGAGCGGTGCTGGGCGAAATGATCGCGGCTAACCGCGGGACTCGGGTACCTTGTGCAGTTTTCAGGCTCTCAATTCGATTCCGCCGGCGTTTTCGCCGTGCTGATCGTGATCGCACTACTTGCCGTTGCACTTAATTTCCTCGTTGAAATCGTGCAACATCGCATGGAGCAATGGCGGGTCGTGGGCCGTTGAACAAAAACAATCGGGAGGACGCGCGATGAAATTATGGAAGATGGCCGCCATCGCTGCGGCCACCTTGATCAACGGCGCGGCAGTCGGCCGAGACCGTCAAGATCACCAATATCGGCCATGGGTATTATTCCGGCGCGCTCTACGTCGCCGTGCAAGAGAAACTATTCCAGAAATACGGACTTGAGCCGGATATCTCGTACGTGCAGGGCGGCCCGCTCGCGCTCCAGGCCGTGCTTACAAAGCAGGCCGACGTTGGTATTCTTTCGTACGAGCATGTGCTTACCGTTGCGGTGCAGGGCAAGCGCATTGTCGCATTCTTCAACATCGCCAATCGTCCGGTGAACAACGTCATTGCGAGCGACAAGCTGATGGCCGGCGCTGAGAAACTCAGTGTCGCCGACAAGATCAAAAAGCTGAAGGGCCAGCGAGTGGCGATGCCGTCAGCCAATGGGTCGGGCGAGAAAATGCTCGGCGTATTGGCGAAGAAGTACGATCTCACACTGCCGGGTGATATATCCACCGTCTATCTTGGTGCCGAAGCACCTTCCTACGTCGCCGCCTTTCAGAAAGATTTGATTGATGCCGCGTTGCCGTTCGAGCCGGCCGGCGTGCTCGTGCAGCAGTCTGGCAAAGGAAAGATCTATCTCAACATGATGAATGGCGAGATTCCGGAATTCCGCGACATCCTGTTCATGACGTTGGCGACCCATCCCGACATCATGAAAGAGAAACCCGACATGCTACGGAAAGTTGCCCAAGTGTTTTCTGAGGCACAGAAGATCCTGAAGGATGACCCCAAGCGCGGCATTGCGATCATGGCCAAGGAATATTCGACCATGACACCTGAGACCAATGCAGAGGCCTACAAGACCGTGAGCCAGATATGGACCAGCAGCGGCAAGATCACAGAAGCACAGGCGCGCGCTACGTTCGCGTACTTACAGCCGAAAGGGCCTGCTGAAGTGGATTTTCCGTCGACATTCACCAACGAATTCCTGCCGAAGAAATAAGTCGGGGAGGTGCCGGTGTTTAGCGTAGGCGAAGCAACCATCACGCGGGTCGAGGAAACCAATCTTCCGAGCTATCCGCTCCGGGATATTTTCCCGGAGTTTACCGACGCGCATATGGCTGAACACAAGTCGTGGCTCGCGCCTCACCACTACGAGGCCGACACCGGCAAGATCAGGCTCTCCGTCCATAGCTGGCTGTTGCGGGTCGGCGGCAAGAAAATCCTGATCAATTCCTGCTGTGGGAACAACAAGGTCAAGCCGGGCCGTCCTTTCTGGCACATGCTCAACTTGCCCTATCTCGAGCGGCTGGCCGCCGCCGGCGCGCGGCCTGACGAAATCGACATGGTGATGTGTACGCATCTGCATCACGATCACGTCGGGTGGAATACACAGCAAAAGGACGGCAAATGGGTGCCGACTTTTCCTAACGCCCGCTATGTTTTTTCAAAACCGGACGTCGACTATTTCTCGAAAATCGATGCGGATCCCAAAGGAAGGGCCGGCCGAGCTGGGGACGTTCCGCGAATGTGTCGTCCCTATTCTCGAACATGGTCGCGCCGATCTCGTGAGTGGGGGTCCATATCGGCTTAACGACTTCATCGAGATCGATTCAGCTCCAGGCCATTCGCCCGGTCACGTATTCTTCAAGCTTGAAAGCAAAGGCAAGCGCGCGGCATTCATCGGCGACGTGTGGCATCACCTGTTGCAGGTCTATTATCCGGACTGGAATTTCCCGAAGAACTCGGATGCTGCGCAGGCGCAAATCAGCCGGCGGAAAGTTCTCGACTATTGTGCTTCAAGCGGTGCGCTTGTGTTTCCCGGCCATGTCGGGCTGCCCTTTGCGGGCCACGTCGAAGTAACGCAAAAGGGATACCGGCCTAACTTCAAGCCCTGAACAGGTCAGAAGCCATAAAGCTGCGTGGGATTGTCGACTAGCGCCTTGTTGCGCGCGGCCTCATCCGGAATCCAGTCCAGCAACATGTCAAGCATCCAGGCGTCGTCCGGCACCACCACGCCGGGCGTGGGATGCGGCCAATTGGTTGCCCATAACATCCGTTCTGGTGCCTGCTTGGCCAAGGCCTTGGCTAGCTTCCCGACATCATCATAGTTCGGCGGCCCAACCTTGGAGACCTCATAAGGCGCCGACAGTTTGACCCAGGTGCGGCCACCGTCGAGCAAGCCTTGAAGCGTGCGAAATCCCGGGTGGTCAAGCGGCACAGGTTCGAGAAATTTCCCAACGTGGTCGACGACAAGCGTGCTGGGGAGGCGCTTGAGCATGGCCTCGCGTTCCGGCAGTGCGCGGCCGTCCAGCTGCAGCTGCACGTGCCAGCCGAACGGGGCGACGCGCGCCGACATGGTTTCGAGGATGTCCCAAGGCAAGGGCGCACCCGCCAACATGAAAAAGCGAATTCCTCGTGCGCCAAGCTTTGGTCAAGCGATCAAGCTCGGCATCGGTCACGTCCTGATCGACGACTACGATGCAGCGAGCGTTTGGGCCGATCTCGGCAACGGCCTCCAACGTACAGCGATTGTCCTTTCCATAGGTCGACGGCTGCACGACCACGGTGCGCTCGATACCGAGACGCTCACACATCTTGCGGTAAGCGGAGACGGGCGCGGCAGGCGCATCGATCTTGGCCGTAGGCGCCTTGGGATATTTCGGATCATAAATATGCATATGCGTGTCGCAGGTGCCCGCGGGCGCCTTGAGCTTTGGTTTGAGTGTGCTGTCGATTGCTGGCATGTGTGACCCTACTGGACAGATATAACCGGCGCCGTTTGGATTAGCGAAACAGCCGACCGAGGCTGGCAACACGTGCTTGGGTATCCAAAGCACGACCTCGGGGAAGTAGATGCAGAAGGCGATGGTCGCGAAGAAATACGACATAGATCGGCAAAGCCGCCCGCAAGGCCTGCGAGAAACGAACCCCGACGAATTTCGATGCCATCAGCAACACCAAGCCATAGGGCGGGGTGATCAGACCGAAGGCGAGCGTTGCGATCAGCACCACGCCCATATGCACCGGATTGATATGTCCGGCATTCGTGAGCGCGTTGACCAGCGGCATGAAGATGATGATGGTCGGCACCGGCTCGATGAAGTCACCGACGATGGTGAACAGCAACACCATCATCAGCATGATGAGATGCGGGTCTGTGCCGGCAATGCCGATGATCCATTCGGATATTACGATTGCGCCCCGCAAATAGGCGAGCAGGTAGCCGAATGCATTGGCTGCACCGATTGTGATCAGCGGCAGCGAGAAGATCAGCGCCGCCAGGCAGAAGTCGTAGGGCAAGTTCCACAGATGCCTGGGATTAAGAGCCGGAATGACCACGACGATGATCCAGACGGCCGCCACCACGCCGGCTTCGGTGGGCGTGAACCATCCGGTCAGAATTCCGCCGAGCAGGATCACCGGAATCATGAGCGGCAAAGCCGCGTCGCGAACCGCCGCCGCCACAGCGCCAAAAGTGGCGCGCGGCCGCCTGAAACCGACCGGCCCGAAGAAATAGCAATAGGTCATCAATCCAAGGCCGATCATCAATCCGGGCACGAAACCGGCCATGAACAGGCCGGCAATCGACACATTTCCGGTCGCGCCATAGACGACTGCGGTGATGCTAGGTGGCACGAGTGCGGCAATGGTCGATGCCGCGGCAATGATGGCGGCGATGAAGGGGCCCTCATAGCCTTCCTTTTTCATCGGTCCGCCAAGCGCACGGCTCATCACGGCAACGTCGGCCGTCGTCGAGCCCGACATTTCGGAAAAGAACATGCTGAACACGGTGACGACCTGTGACAGCCCGCCGCGCACGTGACCGACCAGCGCCATCGACAAATTGGCGATGCGTACAACCACGTTCGCCGAACTCATCAGTTCGCCAACGAGAAGGAAAAACGGAATCGCAAGGAGCGCCTCGTTGTCGACGCCGTCAAAAACCTTCTGAATGATGGATGCGAACGAAACGTCCGCCAGCGCCGCGCCGACAAAGACTCCACCCAGCAACGCGAAAGGTACCGGCACGCCGAGATAACCGAACGTCAGAAAGCATGCGGACATGAGCGCGAGAATGACCGAGGCACTCACAGTAGCTGCTCCGGTCTGGAGGCGCCGAACGCCGCCGAATGCTCCGGCTCTTGCGGCTCCGGATGGTCGAAGCCTTTACGGCAACCATTGACGATCTGCTCGATGGTGAACAGCGCAATCAGGACGCCGGAGATCGGAATTGCCGCGTACAGCGACGCAATTGGTGTGTTCGACGGCAGCCGAAAACTGCCGAAGCCGCGCAGGTAGTTGAGATATCCGTAGTAGATCATGCAGGCCGCAACGGCGAGAACAATGAGTCGAATGATAAGTTCGGCCACCAGCCGCGGCCTTCCGTGCATCGATTCTGCAAACGCCGTGAGATAGAGATGGTCATTTCGCCGCGTCGCGGTCGCCGCGCCGACGAAAATCGCATAAATGAAGAATGTCGAGGTGACTTCCTGCAGCCAAAGCCAGGGACGGCCGATCGTTCGCGTCACAATGTCGGCGCAGACCGATAGCGAAAAGGCAAACAGCAACAGCCCGCCAACGATCATCAGGATCAATTCAAGGCTGTCGAGCGCCTTCCATTTCAGGTGGCGCTGGCGCTGCAAGACCAGCTTGTCGGCAATACCCATCACGCCCGTCCGCTAAGTTGGAGAGGCCGGCACTGCCGGCCTCTCCGTCGTTCCGCTCTGAGTGTGAATTACTGGACTGATTTGATCAGCGTTTTGATCTTGTCGGCGTGTGGTCCAAGCTCCTTTGCGAGCTTGTCCAGCATCGGGTCGGAAATCTTTTTGAAGCCTGATTTGTCGACGTCAGTCACGATCTTGATGCCGATCGCCTTGAGTTTGCCGGCGGCGGCGTCTTCGAGCTCGAACGCCTTCTTCGGCTCCTGTGTGGAGACATCGCGGCCGGCTTCGAGCACCCATTTCTTCTGTTCGTCGCTCAGGCTCTGCCAGAGCTTGTCGCTGATCCAGAGGATGGCGTTGTTCGCTTCGTGTTGGGTCATCGAAAGGACGGGGGCCGGCTCGTAGTGCTTGTTGATAAGATAGACGTTGACCGAGTTCTCGCCGACATCGACCACACCCGTTTGCAATGAGGTGTAAACGCTGCCGAACGGCATATGCACCGTCTGTGCGCCGTAGGCGTTGAATGTTGCATCTTCTGTCGCGGTGGCCTGAACACGAATCTTCAGGCCCTTGATGTCTTCGATCTTATGAATTTCCTTTTTGCTGTACATGTTGCGCAGACCCTGCGTGCCAAGGCCGATCACGTGGATGCCTTGCACGGTCTGGTCGATCATGTCGCGGATTGCTTCGAAAACCTTCGGGTCAGCGAGCGCCTTGACCATGTGATTTTCATCGCGGAACAGGAAATGCAGCGACATGACGCCGGCTTGCGGCGAGATCGTCGCGGTGTTTGCTGACGATACGATAGCAAAATCGAGATCGCCCGATTTGACGAGCTGGAGAAGCTGTGGCTCCTGCCCAAGCTGTGCCCCCGGATATTGGTCGACCAGCATCTTGCCGCCGCTCAATTGCTTGAGCTTGGCCGAAAAGATGTCGTAGGCGACGCTGTAGCCCGAATTAAGCTGCTGGTCGTGGGCGAAACGGTAATGCTTCTCCTGGGCGTTCGCGTTGAACGAGAAGGCCAGGGCGCCGGCAGCGACGGCGAGTCCCCATCTGGTGAAGATCGTCATTGTTCCTACCCCAATATTTTTTGGTTCTCGCGGCCCTCGAGGGACCGGAGAGAAGTGTAGTCGAGGGCTGGCGGGACGGATAGGTAATCCCGACGGGGCGCAGCCCACCAAAATCGCCGGTTTCCGTGCGTTATCTGCACCCAGCTGGCACTATTACATATGTGCTTTGAGCCGCTGCGGCGTCATCGGAAGTTGGGTCACGGCGCCAGGCCGCTGCAGTGCGTCGTCGATGGCCGATGCGATCACAGCCCCAACGGGATTGGCACCACCTTCGCCGGCACCTTTTAAGCCGAGCGGATTGAGTGGGCTCGGCGCATCTTCGGACACGATGACGGTAACCTCAGGCACCTCGCTTACGGTCGGCATCAGATAGTCCGCAAAGGTGACCGAGAGAGGTTCGCCGTTCTCGTCATAGCGGAATTCTTCCAACAGCGCGCCGCCGATGCCCTGCGCAAGGCCGCCGGCGATTTGGCCTTCGACCAATTTTGGATTTACCGCTTTGCCGATATCATAGGCGATGACGTAGCGCTCGATATGCACGGCCCCTGTGTCCTCATCGACGCGCACGGCTGCGACGTGGACGCCGTAGGGATAAACCATATGGGCCGATTCAAAAGTATCTTCGGCGCTCAAGCCTTCGGGCAGGCCGCGTGCAAGCTCGGCCAATGGCATCGACGGCCCGGGATGGCCGGTGCGGACGATCTCCCCATTCACGATGTCCAGCCGATCGGCGCTGGTTTGCATCAACTCGGCGGCGGTTTGGAGAATCTCAGCGCGCAGCTTTGTAGCGGCAAGCCGCGTGGCTTCACCGCACATCACGGTAACACGCGAAGCGAACGCGCCCATGCCGCGGGCGATGCGATCGGTCTGGCCGTGAATGACGCGGATATTGCCGTAGTCGACACCGAGGGCATCGGCGCAAATCTGTGCGATAACGGTTTCCACGCCCTGGCCGATGGAGGCGACACCGGTAATGACCTCGATCATGCCGTCGGGCATGATTTCAACGCGAACGGTGTCGAACGGCCCGAGCCCGCTTTTTTCGACAAACATGGCAACGCCCGCGCCGACTTTCTCTCCGTTCTTGCGGCGGTCGTGAAGCTCCTGCTGCAGATTGGTCCAGTCCGCAGCCTTCAGCGCTTTGTCGAGCAGCAGCGCGTAATCTCCGGAATCGTAGATGATCTGTGTGCCAAGCGTGTCGAGACCAAGTGTATACGGCATCGCGCTTTTGCCGATGAGGTTTCGCCTTCGTATTTCGACACCGTCGACGCCGATATTCGCAGCGATTGCGTCCATCAACCGCTCGCGCACAAAAGTGGACTCGTAACGACCCGGTGCACGATAGGTCCCGCACGGCGTTTTGTTCGTCAGACGAATGTGGCCGACGGCGCGATAAGCTGGCACGCGATACGGCCCGGGTAACATTGCAGCGGCGAGATCGGGCACGGTTGCGGCGTGCGTACGCATGTACGCGCCGTTGTCGTGAAAGAACTCATCTTCAATGCAAAGGATGTGGCCCTGCGCATCGATTGCGGCGCGGACGCGATGATATTGCTCGCGCGAATGATTGGCAGCGATCAAATGTTCGCGGCGGTCCTCAATCCATTTGATTGGACGTTTGAATTTGAGCGCCGCAGCGCATACCAAAATATCTTCTGGATAAATCTCGCCGCGAATGCCGAAACCGCCGCCCACATGGCCTTCGTAGAGCTGCACAGATTCTGTTTTGCGACCGAACATTTGCGCAATGGTATCGCGATTCCAGTGCGGCACTTTGGCGGCGCCGTGAAGCTCCAATAAATCGCGTGCCACGTCGTAACGAGCGATGGCACCGCGCGTCTCCATCGGCACGCCGGAATGGCGGCCGACGGAAAGCTCAAGCGAAACAACGGCGTGGGCAGTGCGGAAGGCGGCATCGACGTCGCCATACGATTTTTGCACAGCTCCTGGTTCTGTAGTGAGTTCACGCTCGTAGATGCCCGGTTGCTCGGTGGCGAGCATCGTTGGTCGCAGCTGTTCGATCGAAATCTCCACCAACTCGGCTGCGTCTTCCGCAAGATATGCGTTTTCTGCAAAGATCACCGCGACCGGCTCGCCGACGTACCGCACGACGTCGCGGGCCATCACCGGCTGCTGGTATGGCTCGAGCGTCTTAAGCCCGGTCAGACGAAATGGAATGTGCGGAATATGCGCGACATCGGCGTGCGACCAAATCGCATGAACCCCGGGCAGCGCGAGCGCGGCGCCGGTGCCGATCGATCTAATTTTTCCATGGGCAATTGGCGAACGTACGACGCGCATGTGCCACTGGCCGGGAAATGAAATATCGGCGGCAAAGCGACCCTGACCTGTCAGGAGAGGACGATCCTCCAGACGCGGAACTGAACGGCCGACGAATTTTTGTTTACCGGCCATGAGTGCAACAGATCATCCTTTTCGCATTTCTTGCGCCGCCGCGCGCACCGCCTTGATGATGTTTTGGTAGCCGGTGCACCGGCACAAATTCGAGGACAGCACGTCGAGCAATTCTTCGTCGCTCATGTTGGGCTCGCGTTCGAGTACGCCCACCGCGAGCATCAGAAAGCCGGGCGTGCAGAAACCGCATTGCAGGCCATGATGATCCATGAAGGCTTGCTGCATCGGATGCAGCTTGTCGCCGTCGGCCAAACCTTCGACGGTGCGGATTTTCTTGCCGTCGGCCTGAACGGCGAACATCAGGCAGGAGCGCACGGGTTCCCCATCGACGATGACAGTGCATGCGCCGCAAATCCCGTGCTCGCAGCCGATGTGCGTGCCGGTTTGTCCGCAATCTTCGCGAATGGCGTCGACCAGCGTGCGTCGCGGCTCAACCGCGATCGCGTGATCGCGATCGTTGATCGTGAGTGTGATCGCGGTTTTTTCGCTCATGCGGCCTTCTCCGCCTTGCGCAAGGCCGCGCGGATGCGCTGCGGTGTCGCCGGTATCTCGTTAATGTCTACGCCGAAAGACGAAAGCGCATCGTTGATGGCGTTGACCACCGCCGCCGGCGCGCCGATGCAGCCACCTTCGCCCAGGCCCTTGGCTTTGGTGATCGAATTGGGGCTCGGCGTTTCGATGTGGTGAAGCTCGATCGGTGGAATTTCGTGTGCCGTCGGAGGCAGATAGTCCGCGAGCGTCGCGGTGAGGATGCCACCGTTCTCGTCGTAGACAATCTCCTCAAGCAGGGCGTTGCCGATGCCTTGTGCGATGCCGCCATGCACCTGCCCATCCGCGATCATCGGGTTAATGATGCGGCCCGCGTCTTCCGCCACCACGAATTTCTCGACCTTCACGTGCCCGGTCTCGACGTCCACTTCGACAATGGCGATGTGGCAGGCATTGGAGAACGTACCCGGGGGGTCGTAGTGGCCCGTTTCTGTCAGCCCAGGTTCGATCTCACCATTGAAACGGTGCGTTTGCGTGTAGGCTTCGCGTGCGAGCTTTGCGACGGAGATTGCGCGGTCGGTGCCGGCAACTTTCGCAGCCCCATCCGCAAGCACAATGTCATCCGGCGCGGCCTCCAGAAGATGGCTGGCAATCTTGATCAACTTGGCGCGCACCTTCCGTGCGGCGATGAGCGTTGCGCCGCCGGAAATCACCAGCGAGCGGCTTGCAAAAGTGCCCCAGCCATAGGGCGCGCGGTCGGTGTCGCCATGCACCACTTTGATCATTTCCGGCGTGACGCCGATTTCGTCCGCGATAATCTGCGCTAGCGTGGTGCGTAATCCCTGGCCATGGGGTGACGAGCCGATACGGGCCTCGACAAAGCCGGAGGGGTCGACCGTCACGATGACGGTTTCCCAACCGGGCGTGATTTCCATGCCGCGCGCCGCAAATGCGGGGCTGCCGTAACCGGTTCGCTCGGAAAATGTGGCAAGCCCGATCCCGAGATGGCGGCCTTTGCTGCGTGCTTCTTTCTGACGCTTGCGGAAAGCAGGGATATTGACCGCTTTGACCGCCATTTCCAGCGTCTCTTTGTAGGTGGCGTCGTCGTATTCGAGGCCCATAGCCGACTTGTAGGGAAATTTGTCGATCAGGTTACGCCGCCGAATGTCGACCGGGTCGATTGCAAAAGCGCGGGCGGCTTTGTCCATCAGTCGTTCGAGCGTGAAGGTGATCACCGGCCGGGACACACCGCGATAAGGCGCCATGGTGCAGGTGTTGGTGATGATGCCGCGCGCGAGGCAGGCATATTGCTGCACATCGTAAGGCCCCGGCATTTCGGCCATGGCCATCAGTGGCTCGACGCCGCAGGTGGTCGGAAAGCACGAATAGGCGCCGATATTCGCGATGACGTCCGCCTTCAGGGCGACGAGCCTGGCGTCCTTGTCAAAAGCGCCTTCGAGCGTGATGTATTGATCGCGTGAATGAAATCCTGCGATCAGATTCTCGCGCCGGTCTTCCGTCCAGCCCACTGAAGCTTTGAGCTTTCGCGCAAGCCAGACCAGCACGACATATTCGCTGGCGAGCGACATTTTCTGTCCGAAGCCGCCGCCGACATCCGGCGCGACCACGCGCAGGTCGGACTCCGGAAAGCCGAGCACATCGCAAATCGCAGTGCGGGTCAGGTGTGGCATCTGCGTTGTGCAGGTGAGGGTGACGCGTCCGGTCGAGGCATCAAAAGTTGCATGGGCGCCACGCGCTTCCATCGGCGTCGCATTCTGACGGTGCGAGCGCGCTTCGACCTTGACGATCTTGTGCGCGCTATTCCATTGCGCATCGAAATCCGGCGTCTTCACTTTGCCTTCGAGGATGACGTTGCCCGGCGCTTCGGGATGTACCTGCGGTGCGTCGGATTCGAGTGCCGCACGCGCGTCCGTCACCGGGGTGGTATCGTCGATCGATATTTCGACCTGATCGGCGATATCCTCGGCTTCTTCTTCGCTTGCCGCGACGACCGCAGCGATCGGTTCGCCGGTAAAGCGAACGACGCCGTCTGCGAGGACTGGCTGACCGACCCGTTTGTAATTGAACTTATGCAGCATCGGCGTGATTGCCTTCACGCCTTTGAGGTCGGCGGCCGTGATCACCGTCGTGCCTTTCGGGCATTCGATGCTTTTTATCTTTCCGGCCGCAACGGCACTCCGCACGAAGCGGACCCAATGGGTCGCGGGCAGGTCTGCCGTGAACCGTCCCTGGCCGGTGATCAAGGCCGGGTCTTCCAGCCGCCGGATCGCGCGTCCAACCCAGGTCATGCCCGAGCCTTTTGTGTGCGCGGTCATGCGGCATCCCTCATCCGCTCGTCCCCGCGGAAGCGGGGACCCAGAGCGACAAGGTCGTGAGTCTGAGATCGCGCCCCTGGATTCCCGCTTGCGCGGGAATGAGCGGAGTATCGGCTAGCGATCATGCGCTGTTCTCCAGCGCGCGCCGCACCACCGCGCGCACAAGATCGCGTCGGTAATCGGCATTTGTCTGATGATCTTCCAGTGGGTCGATCGCTCTGGCGGCCGTTTCTGCCGCGGCGCGGAAAACTAAATCGCTAGGTGCTTTACCATTGAGCGCCGCTTCTGCGTCTGCGATTCGGCGCGGAGACGCTTCGGCGCCACCCAGGCCGACGCGGGCATCGATAATCTTGCCGCCTTGCAGGCGATAAATGACCAACGACGCTGCCATCGCAAAATCGCCCGCTCGGCGATTGAATTCGTTAAATCCGAATTTCCCGTCTGGCGGTAGCAGCGGTAGCCGCGCTTCCGCGAGCAATTCGTTTTCAGTCAGCGCTGTCGACATGATGCCGTCGAAAAAATCTTTCGCGGCGATTGGCCGCTCGCCACGTGTGCTTTTGGCAACGAGAGTTGCGTCGAGCGTCACCGCGACCAGACACCATTCCGATGCGGGATCGGCGTGTGCGAGGCTGCCACAAAACGTTCCGCGCATGCGGATGGGATAGTGCGCGATATGGCGGACAACAGCACTGAGCAATTGTCCGAGCGGGTTGTCGACAACTGGCTTGTGAAATGCGGCATGGCGCACGCAGGCGCCGATGGTCAGCGACTTGCCATCACTCGAGATCTTGTCGAGGCCAGCAACCTCATTGATGTCCACAAGATGCGTTGGCTTGGCGAGGCGAAACGCCATAATGGGCACGAGGCTCTGCCCACCAGCGAGCACCCGGCCATCCTGCGGCGCGACTTCCGCCAGAATCTTCAGCGCCTCATCGAGCGTCTTCGGCACATGACGGACGAAGGGCGCGGGTTTCATGTGGTAAATCTTCCGGCGGGCCGGGGCTAATTATTTGTATACAAACGATAAAGCGCGTCGGCGGTTTGTCAAACGCGTTTACCGTTACAGCGCTTTTCCGGCCTGTGCATACCGCCCTCTCTTTCATTGAAACCGGCGGTTTCATATCCTATTTGCTGAATATTCAGAGAAGGGGTCGGGGATGCCGTCAACACGAGCGTTTGCTGCTGCCTGTCTTGCCGGCGCCATGCTGGCGAGTGCGCCGGCATTGGCGGACCAAGGCAAACGGTCGGACAAAGTGTCGTTCTACTTCGCTGCCCACGAGGACGACTGGCAGTTGTTTATGAATCCGTCCGCCTTTCAGGATGTGATCGGCGGCGCCGCCAAGACCGTCTTTGTGCACCTGACAGCCGGTGATGCCGGCCTTGGCGCCGGCATGGGTGGGCGCAAGCATCCATTTTATCTCGCGCGTGAGAATGGGGCGGAAGCCGCAATTCGGTTCATGGCTGACGCCGACGCTGCGCCAGGCGAGCGCGTCGCTGCGCCGATGTCGTTTAACGGGCATGCGATTTACCGCGTCAGCTATCGCAATACCGTGAGCTATTTCCTGCGCGCTCCTGATGGCAATGCCTCCGGCGCAGGTTATGCCGAGACCGGATTTCAGTCTCTCAAGCACCTGGCAAGCGGAGAAAATAATATATTGCGGGCGGTTGATGGTTCCACCACGTACCAAGGCTGGGACGATCTCGTCGCCACGCTGCGCGCGATCATCGCCTACGAACGTGGCGGAGCCGGGCTCATCCAGATCAACGTCGCGGAGACCGACAAGCGCATCAATCCGCAAGACCACACCGATCATCTGATGACGGCCAAGGCGGCGCTCGAAGCGGTCAAAGCGGCATCATGCGTGCGTAAAGTTTTTTACGTCGACTATGCAAGTTCCCGCTTGCCGCAAAATCTCGATGCGCAACAGCGTGACATGGAAAGCTCGGTCTTTGCCGTGACTCTCGCCGGTATTCAGGCGATGGATCACAGTACCTCCTGGCATCACTACGACCACTCTTTCGTAGGCCGGAACTACTTCCGTATTCAGGAACCAGGCGGCCATTGTGACGCGGCCGTGACCGCAATGGCGACGCGCCATTAGGCTTGCCGGACCACTTCGTATTTCTATCGGCGCGTCCGTTAATTTATCCGCTTTTGACGTGAGTCCGCCGGGCGGGCACACTGCTTCACCGCGCAACCAATTTCACGTTGACTGGTTTCCGTCCGGTCAACACTCCGTCTGCAACCGTCACCCGCGCACATGCGTTACGCAGAAGTGCCGCTCGCCCTGAAGACCGACCGCGTCGTTGCGGTGGATGCATTGCGTGGGTTCAATATATTTCTGATCCTCGGTGCCGATGGTGCGATCTGGACGCTCGACCGGATGCTGCGCGACAAGGGGTCTACACTCAGCACGATCGGCAATTTCCTTGGAACGCAAATGAGCCACGTCGAGTGGGTCGGTATCCGTTTCTATGATCTCATCTTCCCGTTGTTCATTTTCGTGACTGGCGTTTCGATCGCTCTGGCATTCCCGAAGCTGCTGGAGCGCGAGCGAAAGATGCAGGTGTATGGACGCATCCTGCGTCGTACGCTTGTGCTCTATGCTCTCGGCTTGATTTTTTACGGCGGGGTCGGCCATCAATGGGGCGACATTCGCTTTGTCGGTATCCTCCAGCGCATCGCGATCTGTTATTTCTTCACGTCAATTCTGTTTCTGAACTTCAACCAACGCGGCCTCATAGTCGTACTGGTTGCCTTGCTCGGCGGGTATTGGGCGGTGATGACATTCGTGCCGATCCCTGGCGCTGACGCCGTTTCCTTCGAGCCTAACGCCAATCTCGCCAACTGGATCGATCTTCACTATCTGCCAGGGCGGCTATGGGATATCACGCGCGATCCGGAAGGATTGCTCAGCACGCTACCGGCGATTGGAACGTGCCTGCTTGGCGCATTGGCGGGCCTTCTTTTGAAAGACGAACGGCTGACCCCAACCCAACGATCGCTGTGCTTGATCGGCGGCGGCATCATGATGGTGGCCGCTGGTCACCTGTGGGGGCTGCAATTTCCCATCGTGAAGGCGATCTGGACGTCGTCGTTCGTGTTGGTCGCCGGCGGATACAGCGCGATCCTTCTGGGCATCTTGCATCAAGTGATCGACGTGTGGGGATGGAAGGCGTGGGCGACGATCTTCGTATGGGTCGGCGCCAATGCCCTTCTCCTCTATCTCATCAATGGCATTGCGGGGTTCGAGCCATTTGCGTTGCGCCTTGTGGGCGGCGACGTTTCTGCGTGGTTTGATCGGTTTGTGACGCCGGGAACCGGCCTTTTTATTGCGCATGTTGTGGGGCTTGTATTAGCCGTCTTACTCGCCCGGTTCCTCTACCAACGCAAGATTTTCCTGCGGGTCTGAACTAAGTCCCCACCTTCAACTCTGAGACCAGTGCGCGAAGCGCGGCGACGGTGGAAGGCGCGACGCTTTTGCCGGTGCGTGGATTTTCGGAGGGGATGTTCTCGATTGTCATTGTGAAACGCGCGGTATCGGCATCGACCGTGATGGTGTGGGTGTTTCTGGTCACGGTCGGGTCGGCCCAGATTTCGAGCTGCGTGCGATCAGGCCCGATGCCGGCGAGACTCAAAGCTGCTGCGACATTGACGTTGGTCGGAAAACCACGGGCGCCTTCGCGCGCGCTGCCCTCGAATACTTTTCGTGGCTCCTTCAAGCCGGTCACGGAAATTTTGTGCTCAAGCAGATAAGGTGCGCCCTCCAGCCCTGCCGGCGGTTTTCGCGTCACCATCTTGACCGAATGGATTGTCCCCTCTGCCGCTGCCCGCACAGCATCGAGGCCGATGAGCGCGCCGGTCGGCACCAAAATGCGGGCACCCTTAAGCTTTGCCCGTTCGATCAGGTCGCCGTTCTCCAGCAGTTGCGCGACTGAAAGCGGCATGAATATGCGGCCTTTATCGATGGCGCTGATGGCGACCTCGCGAAAGAGGGCAGGCGGCAAGCATTCAACGACGATGTCGCAATCATTCGCGAGCTCGGTCGCCTTGCGAACGGGGATGCTGTTGCCGCCCGCCAGCGCCCGCCGGGCTTTTTCGACGTCGCGGACTGCGACGGCGGCAAGCGCAAGGCCCGGCACGCCGGCGATCAGGCGCTTTGCCACTTCGAGGCCGACCGCGCCGAGCCCGGCGACGCCGACGCGCAACGGCGTCTTGGTCGATGCTTGGGTCATTTCTTGCGGCCGGTGAAGTTGGGCTTGCGCTTCCCCATGAAGGCCCGCACGCCCTCGACATAGTCGGGCGTTAGATGGGCTTCGCGCTGCAGATCGCGCTCGAGATCGAGCTGCGCGTCGAGCGTGTTGCCTAGGGATGCGTTGAGGGCCTTCTTGATCAGTGCCAGTCCTTGCGTAGGCGCCATCGCAAAGTGCTCGCAGATTCGTGTCGCCTCGCGCATCAAAATCTCATCTTCGACCGCGCGCCAGATGAGCCCCCAGTTTGCAGCTTTCTCGGCGTCCAGGCCCTGGGCCAGCAGCGTAAGGCCGCGCGCTCGCGCATCGCCGACAAACCGCGGCAAGAACCAGGTTCCGCCGGAATCCGGGATCAACCCAATACGCGCAAAGGACTGGACGAAACTCGCTTTCAGGCTGGCGATGACGATGTCGCAGGCGAGCGCGATGTTGGCTCCGGCGCCGGCGGCGACGCCATTCACGGCCGCAACGACCGGGAAGGGCAGCGACCGCAACTTGCGTATCAGCGGATTGTAATGCTGCTCGAGCGAATTGCGCGGCACCGGCGCTTCTCCAGGTTTGAGCAGACGATCGCTGAGGTCTTGTCCCGTGCAGAAACCGCGGCCCGCGCCGGTGATCATGAGCGCGCGGCAGGCTTCGTCGGCCTCTGCGTCATCAATTGCCTTGCGGAGGGCAAGATGCATCGCCTCGTTGAAGGCGTTGAGCTTATCCGGCCGGTTGAGGGTGATGACGCGATAGCCCTCGCGGGTTTCGGAGAGGATGGGAGATTCTGCGGTCATGGCTTGCCGACGAATCGATCGAGCGTACCGACTTCCTTTTTCTCGCCGTCAACATCCTCGGCGATACGTTCGTAAAGTCGCGCGGCCGCCGTCAGCATTTCGTGCTCGGCGTGCTCGTTGCCGACGAAGGACGCGATCTCATCAAGTTCGGCCACCCAACGATAGGCCTTGGAATACATGGCCGGCACCTGGTTCGAAAGATAACGCAGCAAATCCGGGCGGCTTTCTGCAAGTTCGGCCTTGAGCGCTTCGGCCGAGCCGCCGCGCGTTGCCGCCAGCATCATGGCGGCGCCTAGCGCGGTGAAGCCCTTGGTGATGCCGGCATAGGACATTTTCAATGCGGAGGCCGCGGTGAGCGGACCGCTCAACACACGCACGATCAAGCCATAGTCATTGAGCGTGGCGAGTTCTCCAGCATGCGGGCCCGAGGCGTAAATCCGCGTGTTTGTGCTGCCCGGTTTGGGAGGGGGTCCGATAATGCCGGCACCGATGAAGGCGCAGCCGGTCTGCGCGATCTCATCCGCGATCTTGAGCATCGTCGGCGGGCTGATCGCGTTGCATTCCACGTAGATCGGCTTCTTGTTGGCGGCGGTGAGCACGGGCGCGAGCCGCTTGGCGAGCGTCAGCGCGTCTCCGGGCGGCACGATCGACATCAGAAAATCAGCTTCCGCCAGCACACGCTCCTCGACCGGCTGCATGCCGGCTTGCCGCGCGCGTTTGGCGCTTTCTTCACTGCGGCCCGCAAGTGACGTGAGCACAGTGACTTTGTTTTCGGTCAGACGCTGGCCGATACCGGCACCCATATTGCCCGGTGCGATGATGGCAACAGCAGGAGTCATGATCCGGTTACGCCGCCGTCGAGGTTGATACTTTGTCCCGTGACAAAGGCAGATGCGTCGGAAGCCAGGAACAGCACCGCGCCGACGAGATCTTCAGGAACTTCCGCGCGTGGTACGCACTGCATGGCAATAATGCGCTCCTTCTGTGCCGGCGTCACGGTTTTGCGCTCGATTTCCGTAAAGGTCGCGCCCGGCAAAATGGCATTCACGGTGATATTGTCGGCACCTAATTCACGCGCCATCGACAAACTCATGCCGGCGAGCGCAGCCTTCGTGGCGATGTAGTGCAAGTAGTTCGGCCGGCCAAGCCGCACGGCCCCGGATGCGACGTTGATAATACGCCCCCATTTCGCCCGTCGCATTGCCGGCAGCACAGCGCGCGCGCAAAGAAACGGACCCGTCAAGTTGACGCGCAGCACGCGCTCCCATTCTTCCAGCGGAATCTGGTCGAACGGACGCATCTCCAACGTAGAGAAAATCCCGGCATTGTTGATCAAAATGTCGATGCGGCCGTATTCGTCCTCGACCACTTCGATCATTTCGGCGATCGAAGATTCGTCGGCGACGTCCGTTGTGACCGCCAGCGCCTGTCCACCAGTGTCCATGATTTCTGCCGCGACCGCCGCCGCCTTT
Organism: uncultured Alphaproteobacteria bacterium; assembly: GCA_963722125.1. Lineage (GTDB taxonomy): Bacteria > Pseudomonadota > Alphaproteobacteria > Rhizobiales > Xanthobacteraceae > Pseudolabrys. Next base: position 655,151 of record CAVRJW010000006.1, read on the forward strand.
TTCTCATTCATCTCCGCAATCACGGCGCGCGCGCCCGCGGCGGCGAATGATTTTGCGAAGACGCGGCCGATGCCTTGCCCGGCTCCGGTGATAATGGCGACGCGATCCTTGAGACCCGGAAATACGACGTTCTGCAACTCGGTGCTCATGCCGCACCGCGCTCCAGCTGCGGCAATTGCTCGAGCGCCGCCCGGGCATCCCATGGCGTCCACCATGGCCTGAGGCCAAGGTCGTTGGCGATGACACTTGCGCTTATGTAGCCGGCACCGCCGGAAATCGCGCCGCCCGGATGGCCGGCCGAGCCCGCACTGTAGAGGTTCGGAATCGGTGAGCGATAACCGAAATGGTTGTACATCACCTGCTCGGCATTGAACGCGCCCATGAAAATGTCGCCGCCGCGCATGTTGATCATCTCCTGCACATATTCGCGGCCGGTATAGACGTAACGCCCGAGGATGTTCTTGGACGTCATATTGGGGCAGTAACGGGCAAAGCATTCGACAATCCTGTCGGAGAACTCTTCCTTGAAATTGTCGTAGCTCTGGCCACCGAGATCGGGGTTCAACGGCATGACGTGCCAACAATAGGTTGTGTGCTTGCCTGGCGGCGCTTGCGTCGGGTCGAGCAGGCTTAAAGGTCCCGAGCCGAACTGGACGATTTTCGGAACGCGTCCAGCCTGCACATCCTGATGGGCCGAGAACAGATCTTCCATCGTTTCGGCGCCGATGCTCCATTTCAGCGAGCGGTTGATATTGGGATCGAAGTTTTCGGCAGCGAAGCGCGGGCTTTCATTGAGCGCGAGATGCAGGCCGAAAAGGCTCCAGGCCGTATATTGGAAAGCGTCAAGTTTTTTCAGGAATGCCGCGGGCAACTGCTCGCGTCCGACCAGATTTTCAAATGTCTGGTGCACATCGAGCGTCGACGCGACGAATTGCCGGGCGCGGACGGTGCGGCCATCGGCCAGTTCGATACCGGTGGCGCGGCCATTTTCAATCACGATGCGGTCGATATTGACTTGGGGCTGGAATACGCCGCCTGCGGCAATGAAAGCCTCCATCAAGCCGCGCGCCAGATTGAACGAGCCGCCCTCGCATAGCTGGTAGCCGCTTTCGAGATCGAAAGCCCGGATCACCGAACCCATCGGCGACGTCTTCGACATCGTGTCGACCAGCCACGTGCCGAACAGCGACACCTTGAACAAGAACAGCAGCCGCACGTGCTCGTTCTCGAACAATTCGCGCACGACATCGAGCGGCTGCCGATTGGAGACTTCAAGGAATTCACGGCCGAGCGCCGTGCGCGACAGAAACGCTTCGCGCTCGTCTTTCGCCAGCGGCTCGGCGTAGCGTTCCGGCAGGAAAATCTCGGCCGTGATTTTTTCCGCTTTGCGGTTCCATTCGCGGAATGTCGCGGCATCTTTTTTGGAAAAGCGGGCGATGTTTGCGAGCAACTCTTCCAGGTCGCGGCCGAGCACCAGCGCCGAGCCGTCGTGATGCGCCTGGCCAAATTCGTAGCGCGGGGTGATGTAGGCGACACGCTCGCCAAGGTTCAAATCCTTGAACCATGGCGTCTCGCTGATGTGGAAATGATTGATCGAGTGCAGGTTGTGGTAGAAACCGGGCAGCGTCACTTCGCGCGTGCACAGGCCGCCGCCGTAAGTCAGCCGCCGGTCTACCAGCAGAATATTGAGGCCGGCGCGGGCAAGATAACTTCCCAGGATCAGCCCGTGATGGCCGGCGCCGATAATGATGCCGTCATAGGTTTTTTCGAGCGCTTTGGACAAAAGTCGAATTTCCCGGCGATAGGCCCTTACGAGGGCGGGCGCGCTAGACTGCCGGTGCCGCGCCGCGCCGGTCAATGCCCGGTGCTGCATGGCCGCCGGGCCGAAAATACCAGCGTATCGGGCACTGCGCCCAGTCGAGATCAACTCGAAGCCAAGCCGAAATATAGTTCGCCCGCCCTTGCGCGGGTGGACCTTATGGCGCCTCTGCCGGTACATTAGACAATCTGAAGGAAAGGGGCCGAATGGCCCTCGGGGAGGATGTCAAATGCGTAAAGCACTCTTGGCCGCGGGCGCCGCTTTGCTGCTCGCAGCGGGCCCAGCCGTGGCTCAACAAAAATCAATCAAGATCGGCTTCGTCAGCACGTTCAGCGGGCCTGTCGCCGTCATCGGCGAGGACATGCGCAATTCCTTCGAGCTCGCGCTCGATCACATGGGCCGCAAGATGGGCGGCTTGCCGGTCGAGGTGATCTACGAAGATGACGGCTTCAAGCCGGAAGTCGGTAAGCAGAAGACCGAGAAGCTGATTGAATCCGACAAAGTCGATTTCATCGCCGGCTACATCTGGTCGAACGTGCTGTTGGCCTCGCTCAAGCCGGTTGTCGACTCAAAAACATTCCTCGTGATTGCCAATGCCGGCCCCTCGCAGATCGCGGGCGAACTTTGCTCGCCGACCGTATTCTCGACCTCGTGGCAGAACGACCAGACGCCGCAAGCCGTCGGCCTCTACATGAACCAGAAAGGCGTGAAGAGCGTCTTTCTGATCGGCCCGAACTATGCGGCGGGCAAGGACATGCTTGCGGGCGTTGCCGCCACCTTCAAAGGCAAAGTGGTCGGGCAAGAGCTCACCACCTGGCCGGCGCAGCTCGATTTCTCCGCCGAGCTTGCCAAGGCAAAGGCCGCCAACCCGGATGCGATCTTCGTCTTCTATCCGGGACGCGCCGGCGTGCAGTTCCTCACCCAGTACGCGCAGGCGGGCCTGAAGGACAAGATCCCGCTCTACACCGCCTTCACCATCGACGAATTGTCGCTGCCGCTGCAGAAAGATCTGGCACTCCGCGTGCCCGGTGCGCAGGAGTGGGTGAACGACCTGCCGAATGACGCCAATAAGAAATTCGTCGCCGACTACATCAAGAAATATCCCGGCAAGAGGCCGTCGTTTTATGGCGCGCAATCCTACGATGCGGCCAACCTGATCGCATCCGCGGTTGCTGCCACCAAGGGCAACCTGTCCGACAAGACGGCGGTGCAAAAGGCGATGGAGAAGGCGAATTTCAAATCGGTGCGCGGCAATTTCAAGTTCGGCAACAACCACGTTCCGATCCAAAACTTCTATCTGCAGGACGTGGTGCAGGACGCCAAGGGCGAGTTCGTGCTGAAAACAGTCGCCACCATCGTCAAGGACGACCAGGACCGCTTCCACGACAAATGTCCGATGAAGTGATCTTGTTCTGATGCGATACGGGGCGGCAGAAGCGCCAGGCGTTTCTGCCGTTTCGTTTTGGGCAGGTCGCAGGTAGCCATGACGTTATTCATCGAGCAATGCCTGAATGGGCTGCAGTTCGGCCTGCTGCTGTTCCTGCTGGCGGCGGGGTTGACGCTGGTGTTCGGCATCATGGATCTCGTCAACCTGGCGCACGGCTCACTCTACATGATCGGCGCCTACTTCGCCGCCACGTTCGCCGCATGGACCGGCAGCTTTGTCTTCGGCGCGGTGCTCGCGCTCGGAGCTACACTTCTGGTCGGCATGGTTGTCGAAGTGGTCGCCATGCGACGGCTTTACGGCCGCGATCACCTCGACCACGTGCTCGGCACGTTCGGCCTGATTTTGTTTTTCGACGAGCTGGTGCGGCTGATCTGGGGGCCGGAAGGGATGACGCTGCCACTGCCATCGTGGCTCAACCGATCGGTCCAGATCATTCCGGGCGTCGATTATTCGGCCTACAAACTGTCGATCATCGTCGTGACGCTCGCCGTTGCCGGATTTCTTTATGTGCTGGTGATGCGAACCCGGATCGGCATGCTTATTCGCGCGGGCGCCAGCAACCGCGAAATGGTCGGCGCGCTCGGGGTCAACATCAAGCTTCTCTATACGTTGGTGTTCGGGCTGGGTGCGGCACTTGCCGGCCTCGCCGGCTTGATGCAGGCGCCGATTTTGACCGTCCAGATCGGCATGGGTGAGAACATCCTCATTCTTGCCTTCGTCATCACCGTGATCGGCGGCATCGGCTCGATCCGCGGCGCGCTGGTTGCTGCGGTTTTAGTGGGCTTTCTGGATACGCTTGGGCGCGCCTTCTTCCCCGATTTGCTGCGGATGGTCTTGAGCCCGGCAGCGGCCTCGACTGCCGCACCCGCGCTTTCGTCGATGCTGATTTATCTGCTGATGGCGGTGGTGCTGGTGGTCAAGCCGGAAGGCCTGTTTTCCGCGAGCGACAAATGACGCGCGAACTCAGTCTGCGCACAGTTGTCGGCGTTGCGCTCCTGCTCGCGCTCGTGTTGCTGCCGGTCTATGTCGAGCTGTCAGGCAACCGCTTCGTGCTCACGCTGTTCACGCGCATCGTTATCCTCGCGCTGGCGGCGGTCAGCCTCAATTTGATTCTCGGCTATGGCGGCATGATGAGCTTCGGCCACGCCGCTTACCTCGGCATCGGCGGTTATGCGGTCGGCATTCTCGCGCACGAGGGGGTGCTCAGCGGCTTCGTGCAATGGCCGGTGGCGCTTGCGGCGTCCGCGCTGTTCGCGCTGGTGATCGGCGCGCTGTCCCTGCGCACGCGCGGCGTCTATTTCATCATGATCACGTTGGCCTTTGCGCAGATGGCGTACTACATCGTCGCAGGTCTCGCACGTTATGGCGGCGATGACGGCCTCACCATTTACAAGCGCAGCGAGTTTGTTGCGCCGATCGATCTCTCCAACAAAGTCCAGTTTTATTACATCTGCCTGGCGCTACTGTTTGCGTCGATGTATCTGGTCTGGCGCATCGTCAATTCGCGTTTCGGGATGGCGATCCAGGGCGCGCGGTCGAACGACATGCGCATGCGCGCGATCGGCTTTCCGACCTACCGTTACAAACTCACCTGTTTCGTCATCGCCGGTATGCTCTGTGGCCTCTCCGGCGCGCTGCTCGCCAATCACACCGATTTCGTCAGTCCGGCAATGATGTATTGGACGCGTTCGGGCGACCTCATCATCATGGTGGTGCTCGGCGGGATGGGGTCGACCTTTGGGCCCCTGTTCGGCACGATCGCGCTGCTGGTTCTCGAGGAGGTGCTCTCCGGCATCACCGAGTATTGGCAGATCATTCTCGGCCCGATGTTGCTGCTTGTCGTGCTGTTCGCGCGCGGCGGCATCGACGGCCTGCTCGGCAAGGTGCGCCATGGCTGATTTGCTGCGGGTGGAGAACCTCGCCAAGCGCTTCGGTGGCATTGTCGCTACGGACGATCTCGTCCTCGGCATCGCCGAAGGCGAACTTCATGCCGTGATCGGCCCGAATGGCGCGGGAAAAACGACACTAATCGCGCAATTGAGCGGCCAGCTCGCGCCTGACTCCGGCCGCATTTATTTCGGCGGGAACGATATCACGCCGGTGCCAATGCATGCCCGCAGTGCGCTTGGGCTCGCGCGTTCGTTTCAGATAACGTCGCTGTTTCTCGATTTGAGCGTGCTCGACAATGTCGCTCTGGCGGTGCAGGCGCGCGCCGGCCACTCGTTTCATTTCTGGCGCGATGCGCGCCGCGAGCCCGAATTGCGCGATCCAGCTCGCGCCGCACTCGCGCGTGTAGGCTTGAGCGCGCGTGCCGATCTGGCGGCATCGGCGCTCAGCCATGGTGAGCATCGCCAGCTCGAGTTGGCCATGGCGCTTGCCTCCAGGCCACGCATGTTGTTGCTCGACGAGCCGATGGCGGGCCTGGGGCCAGAGGAATCTGCGCGCATGGTGGCGACACTACGCGACCTGAAAAAAGAGCTGACCGTCCTCCTGGTCGAGCACGACATGGAAGCGGTATTCGCGCTGGCTGACCGCATCACGGTTTTGGTCTATGGCCGCACGATCGCGTCCGGCAAGCCCGATGACATCCGCAGGAATGCACAGGTGCGTGACGCCTATCTTGGCGAGCAGGAGGCCGTCCATGGCTGATGCCGTGCTCGCCCTCGACGGAATCGAAACCTGCTATGGCCTCAGCCAGGTTCTGTTCGGCGTTTCGCTTGCCATCGCTCCCGGCGAAATGGTGACGCTGATGGGGCGCAACGGTATGGGCAAGACCACGACCGTGCGGTCGGTTATGGGGCTGACACCGGCGCGCGCCGGCGCCATTCGCTTCATGGGCGAGGAAATCCGCGGGCTACCATCATACAAAGTCGCACAACGCGGGATCGGTCTGGTGCCGGAAGGCCGGCAGATTTTCCCGAATCTCTCCGTGCGCGAAAATTTGCTGGCGACCGCGGTGAAGCGCGATGGCGGCGGCTGGACGCTTGCCAAGGTTTGCGAGCTGTTTCCACGGCTGGCCGAGCGCAATGCCAGCATGGGCAATCAACTTTCCGGCGGTGAACAGCAGATGCTCGCTATCGGCCGTGCGCTGATGACCAATCCTCGCCTGCTCATTCTCGATGAAGCGACCGAGGGGCTGGCGCCGCTCATCCGCACCGAAATCTGGCGTTGTCTCGCCAGCCTGAAGGACTCCGGCCTTTCGATTCTGGTGATCGATAAGAATGTCGGCGCCCTGCTGCGTGTCGCCGACCGCCATTTCCTGATCGAGCGCGGTCGCGTCGTGTGGAAGGGCTCATCGCAAGAGCTCGCCGCCGCGCCAGAAGTGCAGCATCGCTATTTGGGCGTTTGAGCTACTCCGCCGGCTGCAATGGCGGACCGCGGCGCCGAACGAATGTAAAGTTTGCGCCGCCGAGCCTGCGGTGCAGCTTGTCGAGCATCAGATAAATGACGGGCGTCGTGTAAAGCGTAAGAACCTGAGACACCAACAGGCCGCCGATGATGGTGATGCCAAGCGGCCGCCTCAGCTCCGAACCGGGGCCGATGGCGATCACCAGCGGTACCGCGCCTAGCATGGCGGCCAGCGTCGTCATGAGGATCGGCCGGAATCGGGCGAGGCAGGCCTCGTGGATGGCGCGCTCCGGCGGCAACCCCAGCCTGCGTTCGCCATCAAGTGCGAAATCCACCATCATGATGCCGTTCTTCTTCACGATGCCGATCAGCAGGATGATGCCGATAAAGGCAATCACCGACAGTTCGGTTCCCGAGATTTGCAAGGCGAGCAGCGCCCCTAGTCCGGCGGACGGCAGCGTGGAGATGATGGTGAGCGGGTGTGCCAGGCTCTCGTACAAGACACCGAGCACGATATAGACCGCGACCAAGGCCGCTAGCAGCAGCAAGGGTTGTGCGCCGACAGCTTGCTTGAACGCCTGCACGTCGCCGGAGAAATCGGCATGGATGGTGTCCGGAATGTGCATCTCGGCAACTGCCTGGCCGAGTGCGGCGGTCGCGTCGTCAATCGTTGTATTGGGCGCCAGATTGTAAGTGATGGTCACTGACGGGAATTGGCCCTGGTGGTTGACCACCAATGGCGCGATGCCCCGTTCGACAGTTGTCACCGCCGACAGCGGCACTTGCGCATCGTTATTTCCGGGGACGTAGACGCGGGAAAGGTCCGTCGGATCGCGCTGATAATCCCGGCCAACTTCCAGGATCACGCGATATTGGTTGCGGGGGCCGTAAATAGTCGAGATCTGGCGCTGTGAAAATGCGTTATTCAGTGCATTGTCGATATCCTGCACGCGAACACCGAAACGCGAGGCGGCGGCGCGGTCGATGGTAATGTTGGCTTGCAGGCCGCCTTGCTCGCGATCGGTCGTGACATCCACGATGCCAGGCAGCTGCTTGACGCGATCAACCACGCGCGGCACCCATTTCTGCAATTCGTCGATATCGGCGCCCCAGAGCGTGAACTGATACTGCGCGTCGCTTTGGCGCCCGCCGACGCGCAGATCCTGCGCCGGCACCATGAACACGCGGATGCCCGGGATCTGGTTGAGCTTGTTTCGCAGGCGATTTACGACCTGCTGGGTGGAAACATTTCCGCGCTCGTTAAGCGGTTTAAGGCTGATGAACAAACGTCCGCGGTTGACCGAAGCGTTGAAGCCGGACGCTCCGACCGAAGAGCCCAGGCCTGCGACCGCAGGATCTGCGAGTACGATGTCCATCGCCTTCAGCTGCAATTGCTCCATTGCGTCGAAGGAAATGTCGGTCGAGGCTTCGGTGCCGCCGAAGATCAGCCCGGTATCGTCTTGCGGGAAGTAGCCTTTGGGCACCTTGATATAGAGCCCAATGGTGAGCGCGATCGTTGCGGCGAACACGATCAACATCAGGCCACGGTGATCGAGGGCGAACGTCAGCGTGCGGTCGTAGAAGCGGATCAAGCGCGACAGGATGCCTTCGACCCGGCGGTCGAGCCACGTCGCATCGCGGCTCGGGGGCGCCTTCACGAAATAGGCGCAGATCATCGGCGTCACCGACAACGAGACGACGGTCGAAATCGCGATCGCGAAGGCGAGCGTGACCGAAAACTCGCGGAACAGCCGCCCGACGATGCCGCCCATAAACAGCAGTGGAATGAAGGCGGCGATGAGCGAAACCGAAATTGACACTACGGTGAAGCCAATTTGTTTCGCCCCCTTTAAGGTGGCGCGCATGGGCGACGCGCCGCGCTCGAGATAGCGAAACGCGTTTTCAATCATCACGATGGCGTCGTCCACGACAAAGCCGACGCTCACCGCGAGAGCCATCAGCGACAGGTTGTCGATGGAAAATCCGGCTGCCCACATCGCTGCGCAGGTTCCGGAGAGCGCCAGTGGCACCGTAACGCCGGCTGCCACGGTCGGTGCAAGGCGCCGCAGAAAAATAAATACGACCATCATCACCAGGACAATGGTGGCAGTCAGCGTCAGCTGCATGTCATGGACGCTGGCGCGGATGGTCTGCGTCCGGTCGGTCAGCACCGAAATGTCGAGCCCGGCGGGCACCCATTGCCGCAGTTCGGGCAACAACGCCTTGATGCGGTCGACGGTGTCGATGACGTTGGCGTCGCCCTGCTTGGTAATGATGAGAAGAACCGAAGGGTCCTTGTTGAACCAGCCTGCCGCCCGGCTGTTACGCACGCTCGCCCGGATGGTGGCAATGTCGGACAGGCGGATCACGGTGCCGTTCACCGTTTTCACGACAAGGGAATCGTACTCGTTGGCGTTGTGCAGTTGATCGTTGATACCGATGGTGACGCCACGTTTGTTGCCATCAAAGGTGCCGATGGGGCCGGCGGCGTTCGCATTGGATATCGCCGTGCGCACGTCCTCCATGGACAGTCCCATGGATGACAGCCGCTCCGGGTCGACGCGCACGCGGACTGCCGGCTGCTCGGAACCGGCCACTGTGACGTCGGCTACGCCGTCGACCTGCGAAAGGCGCTGCGCGATGATGCTGTCGGCGGCATCGTAGATTTCGCTCGGCTGCATGGTTTTGGACGTGAGCGCCAGAATCAGGATTGGCGCCGCCGCCGGATTGGCTTTGCGGAAAGTCGGCAGTGTCGGCAAGTCGGTCGGTAGGTCACTCAACGCCGCGTTTAGTGCGGCCTGTACGTCGCGCGCGGCACCCTCGATGCTGCGCGAGAGGTCGAACTGAACAGTGATGCGGGAATTGCCGAGCGAGGTCACCGAGGTGAGTTCGGTGACGCCCGAGATTTCGCCGAGTCGGCGCTCGATCGGCGCGGCTACGGTCGCCGCCATGATGTTGGGATCGGCGCCGGGACGCGTCACTGTTACGTTGATGGTGGGAAATTCGACGCTCGGCAGGCTCGCGACCGGCAGAAACGTATAAGCCACCGCACCGATCAGGAACAATCCTATCGCCATCAGCGTGGTGCCAATTGGCCGTCGGACGAATGGGTAGGAGAAATTCAAGAGCGGCCTCGGGCTGGGCGAGCTACCCGGGGCGGTGCCGTCGGCGGTGCGGGCGACAGACGTGCGCGCAGCCGCTCCATGTAAAGGTAGATGACTGGCGTGGTGTAGAGCGTGAGCAGCTGTGAAAGCAGCAGGCCGCCGACGATGGTGATGCCCAGCGGATTGCGCAGCTCAGATCCCGTGCCGCTCTCGAGGGCCAGCGGCAACGCGCCGAACAAAGCGGCCAAAGTCGTCATCATGATGGGGCGGAACCGCAAAAGCGCCGCCTGCATGATGGATTCCTCAGGCGAGAGGCCCTGATGCCGCTCCGCGTCGATCGCGAAGTCGATCATCAGGATCGCGTTTTTCTTCACAATACCCATCAGCAGCACGATGCCAATCAGAGCGATGACCGAAAGGTCGTATCCGAGCAGCATGAGCGCCAGCAATGCACCGACGCCCGCCGAGGGCAGGGTGGACAGAATTGTGAGCGGGTGAATGAAGCTTTCGTACAACACTCCGAGCACGATGTAGATGGCGATGACCGCGGCGAGGATCAGCCATGGCTCGCCGGCGAGCGATTTGGCGAATTCGGCAGCATCGCCGGAATAAGTGCCGGTCACCGATGACGGCATGCCTATTTCGCGCTCGACCGACCGAATAGCGGCGACCGCATCGGAAAGGGCATACCCCGGTGCCAGATCGAAACTGATGGTCACGGACGGGAATTGCTCCTGGTGCGCGATAGCAAGTGGCGCCGACGTCGAAATGAAGCGCGCAAATGCTGCCAGGGGCACCTGGTTGGTGCTGGTCACGGCATTGGGTGTGGCGGTCGTATTGGTATTTGTGTTGCCCGTCGCGGTATTGGCCACGGTTGCTGCGGTCCCCGTCGAAGTGCTGGCGCCGGTGACGTAGAGCTTTGTGAGTGCGTTGGGGTCCTGCTGGTAACGCGGCTGTGCCTCCAAAATGACGCGGTACTGGTTGGCCTGGCCGTAGATCGTGGAAATCTGCCGTTGGCCGAAGGCATCGTTGAGCGTGTCGGTTACGCTCTGCATGGAGACACCGAGCCGTCCCGCCTGTTCGCGATCGACGTCGACTTGCACGCGCGGGCCACCCTCCTGTGCCTCGGAAGCGACCTCGCGGAAAACCGGATTTCCGCGCAATCGGTGCGTCAACTTGTCGGCCCATTCGACCACTTCGTCGCGGTCGGTCGACACCAGCGTGTACTGATACTGCGCGCGGCTCACGCGGGTGGAAATCTGGATGTCCTGTGTTGCCTGGAAATATACGGTCATGCCGGGAACACTGGCGACCGCCTGTTTGAGCCGCGCGACGATGGCATTGACCCGGTCGCTGCGTTCGTCCCGCGGCTTGAGCGTGATGGCAAGCCGCCCGGCGTTGGGCGTTGCGTTGATCGGGCTGACGCCGATGACCGAGACGACACCTGTTACATCCGGGTCGCCGCGAATGGTGTCCTCCACCTGGCGTTGGAGGCGCTGCATTTCAGTAAAAGAGATGTCGGTCGCGGCTTCAGTCACCGCAGTGATCAGCCCCGTGTCCTGCAACGGCAGGAAGCCCTTCGGTATGATGATATAAAGAAAAATCGTGGCAACGAGTGTCGCCAGCGTGACCAATAATGTTTCGCGCTGTCGGCGAAGCACCCATTCGAGGCTTCGCCGGTAGGTCTCAATGGTGCGTTCGGTCAGCTCGTGGAAGCGCCTGGTAAAAGCATTATCGATGCCGCTGCCGTGCCGCAGCAGGCGCGAGCACATCATCGGCGTCAGCGTCAGCGAGACGATGGCGGAAGCCACGACGGCGATGGTAAGCGTAAGTGCGAATTCGCGGAACATGCGGCCGACCAGGCCCGTCATGAATAACAGCGGAATGAACACCGCGATCAAAGACAACGTCAGCGAAATCACCGTGAAGCTGATTTCGCTCGCACCGCGCAAGGCAGCATCCAGCGCGTTTTCGCCGTTTTCCATGTGGCGGACAATGTTTTCGATCATCACGATAGCGTCGTCGACAACGAACCCGGTGCCGATGGTCAGCGCCATTAGCGACAGATTGTCGAGCGAAAAGCCGCAGAACCACATCACGCCGAATGTAGCGATCAGCGATAGCGGCAGCGCCACGCCGGCGATGATGGTGGCGCGAATGGTGCGCAGGAAGATCAGAACGACCAGCACCACCAGCCCGATGCTGAGCACCAGGGTGAACTGCACGTCGTGAATCGAGGCACGGATGGTGGTCGTGCGATCGTTGACGATGGTGAGATTGGCCCCCGCCGGCATTGCGCGCCGCAACCGTGGCAGTTCAGCGCGCACGCGTTGCACGGTCTCGATGACGTTCGCTCCGGGCTGCCGCTGGACGTCGATAACGATTGAGGGCTCACCCCGATACCAGGCGCCGACTTTGGTATTTTCCAATCCGTCCAGCACGTCGGCGACATCGCTGATTTTGACGGGCGCGCCATTGCGAAACGCCAGGACCATGTCCTTGTAGACGTCGACGGTCGTGATCTGATCATTGGCTGAGATGGTGTAGGACTGGTGCGCGCCATCGAGCGAGCCTTTCGGTCCCGCGACATTGGCCCCGACGATCGCTGTACGCATATCGTCCAGCGCGATGCCGTAAGAGGCGAGTCGCGAAAGGTCGGCTTGAATGCGGATGGCGGGCCTGATGCCGCCTTGCACCGAAACATGGCCGACGCCGGTCACTTCCGAGAGCCGCGGCGCCATGATGGTGTCGGCCATGTCGCTGAGCGCGCGCAGGTCAATTGTTTTCGACGTGATAGCGAGCGTAATGATCGGCGAATCCGCGGGGTTTACTTTCGAATAGAGCGGCGGGTAGGGAAGGTTGCGCGGGAGCGTCGAGCCCGCGGCGTTGATCGCCGACTGAACATCCTGTGCGGCGGCGTCGATATCGCGGTTGAGGTCGAATTGCAGCGTGACCTGGCTGATGCCGAATGAGCTCGACGACGTCATCGTCTGCAGCGCCGGTATCTGCCCGAATTGGCGCTCCAGCGGCGCTGTCACCAGCGCGGCGATGGTGTCGGGATTGGCGCCCGGCAGCTGGGTCGTGACCTGGATGGTGGGAAAATCAACCTGCGGCAGCGCGGAAACCGGCAACCACCAGTAACCGAGAAATCCACCCAGCATCACCGCGACGCCGAGGAGGGAGGTGGCGATCGGCCGGTGAATGAATGGCGACGATACGCTCATTGTTGCGAGTTCGGCCTCGTTGTATTGCCGCCCCGCTGTCGACGATCGCCTTGTGCATCGGGACGCTGGCCGGTGCGCGGCCGCGCGCCTGGCGCAGGCGCAGCGGTAGTACCTGCATCGGCGCTTCCGATCGAAACTTTGCTGTTATCGGTGAGGCGGACGAACCCGGTGGTTACCACGCGCTCATCAGGTTCAACGCCGCTCTTCACGACAGTCTGCGTCTCATCCTGCTTCTGCACCACAATCGGGCGCATTGACGCGGTGTTGTCGTCCTTAATGACGTACACGAAGGTGCCGTTCGGCCCACGCTGCACAGCTCCGGTCGGGATAACGACCACTTGTTTGAGCGTGTCGATCAACAGTCGAATATTGACGAACTGACCCGGCCAGAGCTGCAGATCGGCGTTGGGAAATTCGGCTTTCAGCTTCACCGTGCCGGTGGTTTGGTCGACCTGGTTGTCCACCACCCGGAGTACGCCTTTATCGATTACCGCATCATTGTCGGAACGCAGCGCATCGACAGCGAGAGGCCCCTTGCTGAAAGCTGAGTTCACTTGCTGCAAATCCTGTTGCGGCAGATTGAAAAACACCGAGATTGGACGCAGCTGGGTGATCACCACAATCGCGGACGTCGTATCGGCAGCGCGGACCAAATTGCCTTCGTCGACCATGCGAATGCCGGTGCGCCCGTCGAGCGGGGCGGTGATGGTGGTGTAGCTGAGCATCGCCTGTGCGTTCTCAATCGCAGCCTGGTCGGCTTGTACGATCGCCGTGTTCTGCGCCACCAAGGCTCGCTGGGTATCGGCCTGTTGCTTGTTGATCGCGTTGGTGGCGGCGAGTTTTTCGTAACGCTCGAGATCGATCTTGGAATTGGCGAGTTGCGCTTCGTCCTGGGCTTTTTTGGCCACCGCCTGGTCGAGTTGTGCCTGGTAGGTAACAGGATCGATCCTGGCGAGAATGTCGCCTTTCTTGATGTCGTCGCCTTCCTTGAAATTCACGTTCAGCAGTTTGCCGTCCACTTGCGGGCGCACCGTGACCGTATTGAGCGCCTTGATCGTGCCGACTGCATCGAGATAGACGGGCACATCGGCACGCGTTGCGGCGGTGACTAGCACTGGCACTGGCCCCTCGGTGCCGAAGCGGTTGGCGCGTCGCTGCTGTGCGGCTGGGCCGCCGAAGACGTAATAAAGAGCGCCCACGACCGCGATCAGGATAAGGCCAATCGCGAGTGTGCGCCGCTTGCTGCCACGCGCTGTCGCTAACAGCTGCTTGCCGAATTCACCGTGCATCGGCGGCTTCCACGGGTTTTGGCAGCCAGCCACCCCCGAGAGCCTGATAAAGGCTGACAATCGCCTGCACATGGGCAAGCTGTGCCTGTACGAACGCATCCTGGGCCGCATACAATGTCTGCTGTGTTTGCAGCACAGTGACCAAATCGACGGTGCCTTCACGCAGGCGCTGTTCGGCAATATCGAAAGCGCGCCGCGAACTCGTCACAACGTCGCGCTGCAAGCGCTCGCGCAGCGCAGTCTGCCGGATTGCATCCAGGGCGTTTTCAACATCGGCGAAGCCGGAAATGACGGCCTTGCGATAAATTTGCAGCAGCTCGTCTTGCTTGCCCTTCTGCAGATCAAGATTGCCGAGCAGCGCACCGCCATGGAAGATCGGTTGGGTCAAACCGGCAGCGGCGGTGTAAATTGCGGATTCCGGGCGCAATAGTAGTTTGAGGAAAGCGCTCTCGTAGCCGCCTTCGCCGGTGAGCGTGATGCTCGGCAGGAACTGGGCGCGGGCGTTATAGACGTTGGCATCGGCGGCAGCGAGATTGGCTTCGGCCTCGCGAATATCGGGCCGTTGCGCCAGCAATTCGGACGGCAAACCTGGCGTCACGCGCGGGTAGGCGATGCCGAGCAGGCTGCCTCCGCGGACGTTCACACTCTCGGGCGAACGTCCCATTAATACAGCGAGCGCGACGCGGTTTTGCCGCAGCGTCTGCTCGAGCGGCGGAATGGAGGCGCGCTGCGTATTCACAAGGCTTTCTTGCTGCGCGGTATCGAGCGCAGACGCCGTCCCGGCTTGCAAGCGCTGCTGAATTAAATTGAGCACGCGGGTTGCGCTCGCCAGATTGTCGCGCGCGACACGCAGACGATCTTGCGCGGCAAGCACCTGGAAGTATGCGTTGGCGGTAGCCACCACCGTGGTGAGCCCGACCACTTCGCGGTCGTACCGGGTCGCCACCGCGGTCTCTTCGGCCGCGCGCAGTGCGGCGCGGTTCTTGCCCCAAAAATCGATTTCGTAACTGGCGCTGAGTGTGGCCTGCAGATCATTGCGGAGAATCTGGATACTGGCGCCCGACTGGGACACATTGACCACGCTGGAGCTGCCGGTCGTCTTGGATTGCTGGCTGCGTTGTGCGTTTCCGTTGAGATCGACGATCGGCAGCAGAGCGGCGCCCACAATTCGGGCGTTCGCATCGGCCTGTATGATCCGCGCGATCGCGGCGGCGATGTCGAGGTTGGCGACGCGCGCCTCCTCGATTATCTCGGTCAATTCGCGCGAACGGAACGCGCGCCACCAGTCGAGGGGGGAACGGCCGCTTCTGCCGCGACGGGATTACGCGGGCCGGCGCTATAAGCAGGCGGAATATCGAGATTTGGCTGCGGCTTGTCGCCGTTCAGCAGGCAGCCTCCAAGGGGTACCGTTACGCATAAACCCTGCAGCATGGTCCAGAACGGGCGCCCCCGCGCTTTCGTTCCCTTCTCCTTTGTCTTCCCAGCCCAATTCATTCCGACGTCTTTCGCAGCCCCGGCCAAATAGCGACTCGGATTCGCCCGAGATTACTACTATTTGGCGGCCGCGGCTTTGCGCCCGGGCGGCCAATTGGCCAAGGCCTGCCGGCCTGCCGGAGACATGCTCGCCGCAATGCCGGCAAAAACGCCCTGAATCGTCTGGTCAAAAGCTTGCCTGGCCATCCGGGTCTTCGCCATCGCGGCACGCATCGCTTCGATGTCGAAAGGCTCCTGCCGCAAGACCTCGTGAATGCTGTCTTGGGCTGTGTGGTACGAATTCTGGGTTTCCTCGATCGCCGGGCGGTTGGCGCTGATACGGCTACGCAGGATGTCTGCATCGGCCGGCGGCAGGGTGGCGGCCAGCCGCTCAACGCGCACAAACACGTTCCGGTCCCAATAAGAGGGCGCCGGCGCCCGAATGGCCATGGCGACGGCAACCCCGACAAAGAACAAATTGAGGGCCAACGAGCCCAGCAGCAGCCAGCGCGGGGAGCCGCGTTCCATTGCCGGAAAGGCCTGTGCGACGCTCATGGGCGTTCTCCCGTGAGACTGTCCGGTTCGGAGACGATCGAGCCGATACCGCGACTGGCCGCCGTGACTGATGTCCCGAGCTGATCGAAAGGGCGATCGAGGCCGGAGATGCCGACGACAAATCCGAGCGCGGCACAGCAGGCGAGCGCCGCCATGCGCGGCCATGCTGGCGAGAACTCCCAATTGAGCAGTACGGCAGGCAGGCGCCAGAAGGGCTGCTTCTGCCGCGGCAGCGGAGCGGCGAGCCGCATCAACACGCGGTCGACAGCCGCCGCGTCAGGAGGGGGCGTCTGCATTTGCCGCTTCAATGCGGTTTCGAGAAAATCGTCGATTTGCTCGTTCGTCATATTACTCGTCCTTATCGATCACGCCGCCCAGCGCGCGGCGCAGGTTCTGCTTACCGCGCACCAGCAATGTCTCGACCGCCGATACCGACGTATCGAGAATTTCCGCCACCTGCGCATTGCTCATGCCTTCGCCGTAAGTGAGCACGATCGCACTGCGCTGGCGCGCGGGAAGCTTTTCAACTGCCGCCGCGAGCATGCGCTCGCGTTCATCGACCTCTGCCTGCTCGCCGGCCCCGGGCGTGGGGTCGACGATGTCGCCGGCGGTTTCCAGAGCGACCCAAGGTGCCCGCCGTTTGCGGTCGAGGCAGAGATTGACGACCACACGCGTGAGCCACGTACGGAATTGCGCCAAAGGCTGCCAGCGCGGGGCATAGGTCCAAACGCGCAGGAAGGCCTCTTGCGCGACGTCCTCTGCCTCCGCCGCGTTGCCAAGAATGCGACGCGCAACGCCGAGCATGGCCGGCAAATGGCGGCGTGAAAGGAGTTGAAATGCCCGCTCATCGCCACGCGCGACTTTGGCCATGAGCGCTTCGTCGCTGTCATCCATCGCAATGCGGCGGCTGCCATTGGGAACGCCCGTCCATTCTAGTCCTTGGCCTATCTGATTAACGGGCGACGCGTCGGAATCCTGTGCCGGCGGTATAGCGGGGAAACCGGGGAAAAGCCGTCTCCCGTGGAAGCCAACGTATTGAATTAACGAGGTTTTACAACCCTCCGCAGGGCGGCAAGTTCAAGCCCTTTTACCAGCCTGTAGACCGCTTTGCAGTTTGGGACCGGAACCTTGAGCCGCTCGCCTTCGCGCACGATGAAACCGGTGAGTTCGTCAATTTCGGTGGGCACACCCCGGGCGATATCGAGCGCCATAGAGCCGGCATGCTTGGAGAGGGGGATCTCGCCGGCACGGATTTTGTCGACGAATTCCATAGGCGGAAATGCGAACGTGCCGCCCAGCGCCCGCACGACCGCCACGCATTCTGCTGCCATGTCGTCCAACAGCGCGCGCATCTCAGGCGCGTCGTGGCGGGCGGCGTTGTCACCCATCATCAGCGCGCCAAGCGGGTTCATCACGCAATTGAACACAAACTTGGACCAAACTGCGCCCATCGGGTCGGCGACGACGTTCGTTTCCATGCCGCCTTTGTTGAGCAGGTCAGCGAGCGCCTTTAGGTCTACGACGCTGCCTCGCGATGGACCGAGCCAGGTCTTGCCCTCAATCAGGGATTCAATGCAGCCTGGCTCGACATATCGGCCGGCGTTCATGGTGACACCGCGCACGACAATTGCGTTTGGGACGGACAAAAGTACCTCCGCATTGCCCATGCCGTTCTGCAGTGTGACCAGCATAGGATTGCCGTCGAGCACCGGCCGCAGCCGCGCGAGCGCCGCGGCCGTCATTTTCGATTTGATAAGAAATATAACAGCGTCAAACGTTGTGCCCTTGAGTGTGGCCGGGTCGCCGGTGGCGTCGATGCGGACTGTCCGCGAATTTTTGGCCGTGATTCGCAGGCCCTGTACGTTAATGGCTTTCACATGCTCGAGATTGGTGTCGAAAGTGGTGACCTTAGCGCTGGACGACAGTGCGGCCGCGAACAACCCGCCGATGGCGCCGCAACCGATGATGAGGATTTGTCCGCTCATGGGTTTTAATGACGTGCCTGACCGCCAATTTCAACGCGGAACCGAGTTCGAGCTGGCGCTTGAGGGTGTCGACCAATCCAGCAATTGCCCTGTCGTCCGGCGCGATCCGGGCGAGCTGCTGCGCATACTCCACGGCTGCGGCGATATTTCCGGCATCACGATTGAACGTGACAAGAGCGAGCAAGGTATCGCGGTCTTGTGGATGCTTGCCCAGATTTTCCTTAAGCACGGAAAGCGCATCGTCATTACGGCCCGCCGAGTGAAGCCCGACGGCATAGACATAAGCATATTGCGCCTGATCGGGTGCGAGCTCGGTCGCGCGGAGAAGTTCGGCGAGGGCTTCGTCACTTTTCTTTTGGCGAACGAGCGTCAATCCAATGGTGTAGTGCAAACTTGCATCGCGGGGCGCGTCGGCTGCGGCCGCGCGCAGGAGTGCTAATCCTTCGGCTTCGCGTCCCAAGCCGCGATATAAGTCAGCGAGGTTGATTGCGGCCGGCGAAAATTGTGGGTCGAGCCGCCGGGCAGCTTTATATTCAGCCTCAGCTTCGGCAGTTTGGCCCCGTTGCGCCAGAAAATTGGCGAGCGTGGTGCGCGCCTCGGGACGGTCGGCATTAAGACGCTGGGCAGCGATGAATTCGTTTGCCGCCTGCGTGAAGCGCTCGCGGTCCGCCGGTGGTTGGTTTGCCGTTGCGACTGGCGCCAGCAACGAAGCGGTGCGAATGCGCACGCCGCGCACCGGATCCGACAAGAGCGGAGATACCAGCGGCCACAGCCGTTCGGCTGGCGCGCTTCCGAGCATGTCGAGGGTGCCAAGCCGCACCATAGGATCGGGATCGGTGAGCCCCTTCCTCGCCAGATCGATATTTGCGGCTGAAACGTTAGCGTTCAATTCCGTGAGCGCGCTGGCACGCACGAAAGCAGGCGTGTTGGCATCGGCCGCGACGTCTGCGAGCAGTTTCTCCGCGCCGCTTTGGCCTGTCCACGCAGCGTGGAAAGCTTTGCCATAAGTCTGAAATCCTCCCCGTCTAGGTCCGAACCAGGCCTCGACCGCCGCCGCCGCCCACTGAGACGTCTTGTCCCGATGACAATCGTTACAAGCATTTGGCGTACCCAATTCGGCCGACAGATCCGGTCGCGGCACGCGGAAACTGTGATCGTGCCGGCGATCGACAATCATGTAAGTGCGTGCCGGCATGTGGCAGGACGCGCACGACAGAGCCGGGCTCACGTCGGCATGATGACGGTGCGTCACAGTCTCGTATTTGGCCGAGGCATGACATTGCAGGCAGACTCCATCGCCGGACGCGCGCAACTCGGCACTATGCGGATCGTGGCAATCGCTGCAGGTGACGCCCATCGCGAACATCTTGCTCTGCTTGAAGGGGGCGTAGTTGTAGGTTTCCTCGATGTCGCGCATCTGCCCGTCGGCATTAAAGAGTCTTCTGTCGAGCGGCGTTACCCGGTGCGTATCGGATAGCCAGTGTCCCGGGACCCAAGCTTCGGAGAACCCAGCGCGCCGCGTATGGCAAAGGCCGCAAGTCTCGACCTCTTCGCGCACGAGGGCAGGCGGTACGCTCCGTTGCGGCATGCCGGTGCGGGGGTTCTCCGGCCAGGTCACATTGGCGCGCTCATCGAAACGGACGACCAGCCCCTTACTGGGGTCGTCGCGCTTGCCGAACGGCCACCAGCTCGCCCGATTGTGCGCCCATGTCGCGTGGTTAGATCCGGCTCCGTGACAAGCTTCGCAACCGACGCTGATTTCCGACCATGTCGTCGCAAACCGGTCGGCCGTGGCATCATAATTCTTGCGCACGCCAGTCGAATGGCATTCGGCGCACATGAAATTCCAGTTCTGGTTTAGCTTGGTCCAGTGCAGTACATCGTCGGCGCGGATGTTCTCATTTGGATAAAGATGCAGCCAGCGCTGGCCGCCTTTATCCTTCGGCCGTGAATCCCATGCGATCGATAGCGCCTGTATGCGCCCGTCCGGAAACTCGATCAGGTATTGCTGCAACGGATCGACGCCGAACGTGTATTTGACCTCGAAGGTAGCGAGCTTGCCGTCAGGGCCATCGGTCTCGACGAGAAATTTTCCGTCCTTGCGGAAGAAGCGCGACGTCACACCGAAATATTCGAACGTCACGCCGGAAAAATCGCCCAGCACCGATTTTTCGGTGGCATGGTCCATTGCGTGCTTGTGCTGCGATGTTTGCCACCGCTTGGCCTCAGTCTGATGGCAACCGGCGCAAGCCTCGCTGCCGACGAAGGTGGCGGCTTCCGCCGGACCGCTGGAATTTCCTGCAAAAGGAGCCGCACCGTTGCCGGCGATCAACCAGCCTGCCACTGCGACAATGGATGCCGATACGATTGCAGCGGCGATCCACAAGCCCCACCTGGGCGTCCGCTCCGGCGGTCCGCTATCAGACGGGCCGTCACCGGATGACGCACCTTGGTCTTTGGTCGGCTTGAATCTCGGCTTCGGCCTCTGGCCCGCACTCGCCATCGATGAGCTTTCCTCCCGCACACATCGTGGCACAAATCCTGACGACCCGCGAGGTGCGGAGGCTTACCGCTCGAACGGGAAAATAATCTTCCAGTCTTTCTTCATGTCCGCCACCGTCCATTTATTGACAGCCGCGGCATCCAGCGCCACGTCGAGTTTTCCGAACTCGGTGTTGCGGTCGTAGGCGTATTCGCGCTCGGCATCAGTGTGGTGGACGATCAAGCCAAAACGCCGGCGACCGCCAGCCATCGTCGTCCATTGCAGCATTTCAAGATCGCCGTCAGAATTGCCGAAGGCGGCGATCGGCCGGCGGCCGATGAATTCGTTGATGCCGACGGGCTTGCCTCCCTTGTCGTCGATGAAATTAATCTCAGGCAGGCGGAACAGCTCCGGTCTGCCTTGGCGCGTTTCGAATCGGGTCTTGATCGATGAGCCCACCACTTGCTCGGGTGGAACGCCGTAGACCTTTTCCGTCCACGGTCGCATGAATTCAATGCCACCGCCGGAGACGATGTAAGTCTTGAAACCATTTGCGCGCAGGTAGGCGAGCAGTTCGAGCATCGGCTGGTAAACGAGTTCTGTGTAGGGCCGCCTGAAACGCGGATCGCGTGCGGCGGCGATCCAATCGGTGACGATCTTCGTAAATTCATCGGTGGTCATGCCGGCATGAGCCGCCATCATCACTTCCATCAGGCCGCGCTCGCCGGATTCGGCCAGTGTCTTCATGTCGCCGTCCAGCACCGCCTTGAAGGGCTGCTTGTCCTTCCATTCCGGATGCAGAGGCGCCATCGCCTTCACGCGATCAAGCGCGAAGACCAGCTGGACATACATGGGGTGCTCAGTCCAAAGCGTGCCGTCGTTGTCGAATGTCGCGATGCGCTCGGCAGGCGGAACGAAATCCGGCGAGCCCTCGCGTGTCACCGCGGTGACAAAATCGGCGATCGATTGTTTCGAGGCGCCCTCATTCCACGAGGGGAGAGGGTCGCCCGCGGAGGCGGTCTGTGCCAGCGCGGAAAAAGGTGGGAACGTTCCGGAAAAAACTGGCAACGCCGCCAAAGTTGCAACCAATGTACGGCGGCTAAGGCTGCACAGAGCAATGCTTGATTTCATGTCCAGCTCCAAGGCTTGAGAGTTCGCTGGCGGGCGGCCCATGATCAGGCCGCCCGCCGGGTTATATCTCAAAGTCGCAGCGAGCCTATTTGGACATCGCCGCCCTGGCCGCCTCGATTTTCGCCTTCACGGCGTCGAGATTGAAGCTCGCGCCCTTCTGCATCGGCGGAAACTCGATCGCAGTCATTGCGAGCTTTTCGACCTGTTGCTGGACGAACACGAAGCGCCAGAATTCATACTTGAACCAATCGAAGTATTGTTGTGCTCCGATTTTCGTTCCGCTGTCCGGCCAACCCGTGCGCTCGAACGGATCGAGTCGCAGGTTGATCAGGTAGGGCACGTCGGGCTTGGTTTTATCGCCCAGCCATCCGCCCGGTTGGTCGATGAAGCGGTACTTGTAGTCATCGATACGCACCGCACCAAGTTCACTTTCCCCGAAGTACCAGATCTCGTGCCGGTTCGACGGGCCCTTGCCGGTGATCATGTTCGTCTGGTCGTAGCCGTCCAGATAAACCTTGTAAGTCGTGTCGCCGATTTTCTTGCCCTGTTTGAGTTCGGCAGCGATGTTTGGATTGCCTGCCGCAGCCAGGAACGTCGGGAACCAATCGAGCCCGGAGATAATGCCGTTCTCGACCTTGCCCGCGGGCACTTTGCCCGGCCAGCGGATCATCGCCGGTACGCGGAAGCCGCCTTCGAACACGGTGCCCTTGCTCTGCGCGAAGGGCGTCTGTCCACCGTCCGGCCAAGTGAAGACTTCCGTGCCGTTGTCGGTGGTGAACACGACGATGGTGTTGTCATCGACACCCATGTCCTTGAGCTTCTTCATGACCAGACCGATGTCGTCGTCGAGCTGCGCCATTCCGGCTTCATGGATGGTCCAGCCGTTCGTCGAGTTACGCAGCGCCTCGTATTTGGGAGACAGATGCGTGACAATGTGCATGCGCGTCGGGTTGAGCCACAGGAAGAACGGTTTGCCGTCCGCCTTGGCCTTTTCGATAAATTTCAAGGAGAGATCGCGGATCTCATCGTCTACGGTTTCCATCCGCTTGGGATAGAGCGTTCCCGCATCTTCGATCTTCTGCTTGCCGACCTTGCCCCAGCGTGGGTCCACCGTCGGGTCGTCCACGTTGGTCGCATACGAGTGAATCATGTTGCGCGGGCCGACGACGTTTAACAGTTCCTGCGGGTAGGCAGGATGCGCCGGGTCTTCCATCGCATCGAGATGATATAAATAGCCGAAGAATTCATCGAAACCGTGCACCGTCGGCAGAAACTCATTTTTGTCGCCGAGGTGGTTCTTGCCGAATTGGCCGGTGGCGTAACCCATCCCCTTGAGCGCGGTAGCAATCGTAACCGCCTGCGCGGGGATGCCGATGGCCGCACCCGCTTGACCGACCGTGGTCATGCCAGTGCGGATCGGAAGCTCGCCGGTGATGAAGTTGGCGCGGCCTGCCGTGCAGCTTGCCTCGGCATAATAGTCGGTGAACAGCATGCCCTCGGCAGCGATCTTGTCGAGGTTTGGCGTGCGGCCGGCCATCATGCCGCGGTGGTAGGCGCCGATATTCCACATGCCGATATCGTCGCCCATAATGACGACGATGTTAGGCTTTTGCTGTTGTTGTGCGGCTGCGGGCAAACTCATCGCTCCGGTAGCGATGAGCAAAGCCAGTGGCGCGAGTCGCAGATCTCTAAATAGGTTCATTTATGAGTTCCCTGGTGGTGGCTGAATCCGCGTATGCCAACCAAACCGAGGTCGGCAGACGGTATCTTGTTACGATCGCGATGCATCTTCCGCGCGAAAGCGCAAAGTTTAGAAATTCATATGAGACGGTATGGGACGATAAGGCGCGCCATTTTGATATAAATCAAGCGGCGCCGCTGTTGGGCCTAGGTCCAACTCGAAGTTTTTTCGCCGGTTGAGAGTGTTCGACGATGCACGGGCCCGTTGTTCGGCGTCACCAGCGCAGTTTGGTCAATTACATGCGACCCAACAAATTTCATAATAATTGCATGCGATGTGAGTGCCACGGCCGCCGCACATTCCGCGGGTAACGGGGCCGACATAGTAGGCATTGCGATAGCCGCGATAGTATCTCGCGAAATAGGCGTCATTGATGGGGGTGCACCCATCATAAGGCCCGCGATGGACGCCCAGTCCGCACCCACTAGCGACGAATGAAATGAGGTTGGCCTGCGCCCGAACCATCGGCAGGGCTTGCGCAAAGACGGTGCCCGTTACAACAAATGCGGAAATGAAGAAAAGAAGCTTTTTCATTTACCGATCCGCATGCTCACTACTCGCTCAGGAGAGCAGAAACGACCGGTAAATAGCAAAACAAATCGGCGTTAATGGTAAGCGGATCAGCTGCGCGGCGCCACGTCGGAGAGCGCGAAACCGGCAATCCGCTTGTAGTTCTCCGACAGCGTGCGCAATTCATCTTGCGTTATATATTTGTCGAGATTGTCGAATGGCTTGTCGCCGACCAGTTCCTCGACCTTGATATTGATAAAATCGGGCGGCTGCTCGCGGTTGGTGCGCACAACATTCGCAGCCGGTCCGGCGCGAGCGGCTTCGTAAACCTTGAGCGCTGTGCGCGAATCCTGATCTTTTTGCAGCAGATCGGCGAGCGTGCGTGCGTC
Source organism: uncultured Alphaproteobacteria bacterium (assembly GCA_963722125.1). Classification (GTDB taxonomy): domain Bacteria; phylum Pseudomonadota; class Alphaproteobacteria; order Rhizobiales; family Xanthobacteraceae; genus Pseudolabrys. The sequence goes on from CAVRJW010000006.1 coordinate 679,648, forward strand.
GATCGCCGCTTGTGCAGCACCATTTGAACCACGCGGATACATCGGGTGCGCGGCGTCGCCGGCGAGCGTGACGCGCCCAAAGGTCCAGCGGTCGATCGGGTCTTTGTCGACCATTGGATATTCGAGGATCTGGTCGGCATCGCGGATCATCTGCGCCACATCGAGCCAATCGAAACGCCAGCTCTCATAAAGCGGGAAAAAGTCAGAGAGATTGCCGGGCTTGTTCCAGTCGTTCTGCTCTGTTGTGTCGCGCTTGATCTCCGCCATCCAATTGATGAGCTGACTGCCATCGGCGTCCACGTTATCGACGATGGGATAGATTACGATTTTGCCGGTCAGGATCGAGCCCACCCGCATATACGTGCGCCCGCCGAGGATCGGTTTGCGCCGCGTCACGCCGCGCCAAGTGTTGATGCCGGAGAAAGCGATTTTATCGTTCGGGTAGAACTGCTTGCGCAAGGCCGAATTGATGCCATCGCAGGCGATGACCACATCGGCCCGCACGCTGTCGCGCGATTTTCCCGTACTCGTTTGCTTGAAGTGGACGGTCGCGCCGCTGTCATCTTGTTCGACGCCGATGCATTCGCAGTCGGTCAGCACCGCGTCGGGGCCGAGCCGCTTCTGCACGGCTTCGTAAAGAATGACATGCAGCCGGCCACGATGGATGCCGACTTCCGGAAAGGGATAACCGGCGAACTTTCCGCGGTCCTCGCGATAAATCAGCTGGCCAAATCGGTTGAAGAAACAGCATTCGCGGTTTTCGATGCCGGCCTTGAGCAATTCATCGCCGAGGCCGAGCGCGCTGAATTCCCGCATCGCGTGGGGCAACAATGTGATGCCGACGCCGAGCGGTTTGATTTCCGGTGCGCGCTCGTAAACGCGGCAGGCAATGCCGCGCTCCTTGAGATTGAGTGCGAGCGACAGCCCGCAGATCCCGCCGCCGACGATCGCTACTTGCATCCGGTCACGCCAACCCGTGCCGCATTACAGCGGCTTCACTTCGACTTTGCGGAACTTGATCGCTCCGGCGCCGTGTTGCAGCGCGATCGGGCCCTCGTCGAACATACCGTTGCGCAGTGTCGCAGTCGTCTGACCGTTGAGTACGACAGTAATGTCGCGGCCTTTGGCGGTCACCTCAATCGTGTTCCACTTGCCGCCGGCCTTTGGCATTGGATTGATCTCTACATACCGCGTGATCGCGCCGGTGCCGTAGCTCGGATCGGGACGCTGGTCGAAGATATTGGCCTCGTAGCAGGTCCGGTCGGTGATCTTCTTGGGATCAAGGCAGCGGAAATAGATGCCGCTGTTGGCATCGTCGCTTGGCCAGAACTCGACGCGGACGATGAAGTTCTTGTACGAGTTCTTGCTCACCAGATAGCCGGCTTCCTTGCCAGGCATCTTGTCGGCGATAACCGTGCCATCTTCGATGTGCCAGTTGGATTCTCCAACCGGGTTCCAATTGTCCAGGTTTTTACCGTCGAAGAGGGTGGTCCAGCCCGTCTCCTGGCTTGCGGCCTTCGGCGCAATGTAACTGCCTGCAAAACCCAGAACGGCGAGCGCGAGCGTTATTTGAATTGTGCGTTTCGATGCCTTTCGCATGGTGTTTCCTCTCCCTCGATCGCGTTTGAATTTTTTGGTCGATCACCCTCAAGAATTGGACGAAATCACCCAATTCCTGTCAACATGACGAATTGCCAATCGAAACAACCAACATTTGGGAGGAATAAAAATGGACAAGGCACTCTACGACCGCGGGATGACCATGCGCCGCAAAGTGCTGGGAGATGAATATGTCGACCGCGCTGTCGCCAATACAGACGACTTCAACCGGCAATTCCAGGAGCAGCTCACCACCTACTGCTGGGGCGCGGTGTGGGGCGACGATGCCCTCAAGCCGCGCGATCGCAGCATCCTCAATCTCGGGATGATCGCCTGCCTCGGCCGGATGCATGAATTCGAAGCGCATTTTCGTGGCGCCCTGCGAAATGGCCTCACGCCCGCCGAACTCTCCGCGATTTTGCGGCAGGTTGCCGTTTATTGCGGGTTCCCCGCTGCCGTGGATTGTCACCGCGTAGCCAAGCAGGTCCTCGCGGCGGAAAGCAAAAAACCCTGAGACGTCATGGTGGAATCACGTTAACGAGATAGCCGTATTCTTGTCTTGAATGTGCCTTCATCCCGGGGCAATCAGGGCGCGGTTTGGCGGCTGCTTTGCCGCCCAGGGTGGATAATGATCCGATTTTCCGCTGCTTTTCTGTTGACGCTGCCGGTCGTGGCGGGCTTTTCCGTCGCGCCTGCACTGGCGCAATATCAGTATCGTTCACCGCCTCCGGGAGCATATGAGGAGCGGTTGCCGCCCGTCATGGGCGAGTATGACGATGACGACAGTCAGCTGCCGCCACCCGGTGCGAATCAGCGCCGAATGCCCACCAGTCGCGCTTTGCCATATCCTGACGACGACGCGCCGCTTCCGCCGCCGACGGGGTTGTTTGGCGCGCCTGAGCCGCGTCCTGGCGCCGGCTATGGCCACCAGCTTGATGCGCAACAGCCACCACCGCAGCACCTACCGCCACAGCAGATGCCACCGGCGATCGCCGGTGCTCCGGCGCCGGATGAATGACCCGGACGCGGTCCGTCCACCGGGCGCTATTGGTGCCGCACCGCAAGGAGCGGCTCCGTCTGGCAGCGTGATGACATTGCCGCCTGAGGATCAGCCTGAAACAGGCAAGCCGAAGGAACTACCCGCAAGTCTGAAGAAGCAGTTGGTCGATTTCGGCACCAAAGAGCCGGCTGGCACCATCGTCATCGATACGCCCAATACCTACCTCTATCTGGTGCTCGGTAACGGCAAGGCCCTGCGCTACGGCATCGGCGTTGGCCGCGAGGGCTTTACCTGGGCAGGAACCGAGCGCGTCTCTCGGATGAAAGAATGGCCGGACTGGTTCCCGCCATCCGAGATGATCGACCGTCAGCCTTACCTGCCGCGGATGATGGCAGGCGGCCCGGGCAACCCGCTCGGCGCGCGTGCTCTTTATCTCGGCCACACACTTTATCGTATCCACGGCACTAACCAGCCATCGACAATAGGTTCATTCGTATCGTCGGGCTGCATCCGACTGCTCAATGAGGACATCGAGGATCTCTTCAGCCGCGTCCAGGTTGGAACCCGCGTGGTTGTAATGCCGGGTAAGGCGCCCGAGCACATCGCCAATACCGGTCCACAGCCGGTGGCGAATAGTCCAATGTCCATCGGCGCGCCTCCCGCCAATGTCGCACCAGGCAGTGGCGCACCGCCAAATGCCGGTGCTGCACCGCGCAACAACGCCGCTGCAATAACGTCGTCGCCGCTGCCGCCGGTGCGTTAGTCCGCAATCGCGCCAGTCTTGGTGCCTCCATCTTGGCGCGCCCCCCCACGCTGCACTAACATCGTGATCTGCACGGTCCGGCTCCCGTCGGCTTGTGCTGCGATATTCAGCGGAGGCGGATATGGCGCGTGAGCAATCGCGAAACCGATTAAATCGACGCAAATTTCTGGCCGGCGTGGCCGTAGCAGGCGCAGCCAGTGCCCCGCTGCCGGCGGACGCGGCAAGCCCTGCCGCGACAAATGTTGCGCCGGCTCCACGACCACCATCAGCGCTGCGACCGACCGCGCAAATCGCGACCGCGGAAACCGGAACTCCGCAAGTCGCGGGGCAAGCCGAAGGTACGCCTACCTCCGACTTTATGGTCGACGTCATCAAATCACTCGATATCGAATACGTCCCTTGCAATCCCGCGCAGAGTTTTCGTGGTTTGCACGAATCTTTGATCGATTACGGCGGCAACAAGAAGCCGGAATTCCTGACCTGCACGCACGAGGAATCTTCCGTCGCGATGGCGCACGGCTACTTCAAGATCGCCGGCAAGCCCCTGCTTGTGCTCTGTCATGGCACCGTCGGTCTCCAGCACGCAGCAATGGCGATTTACAACGCCTGGTGCGACCGCGTCCCGGTCATCATCATGGGCGGCACCGATCTCGACGCCTCCAAACGAGCACCTGGAGTACCGACTTTCCACTCGGCGCAGGACATCAATGCGCTGGTGCGCGATTTCACCAAATGGGATGACCAGCCGGTGTCGCCGCAACATTTCGCGCAGTCATTTGTGCGCGCCTACAAAATGGCGATGACGCCGCCGCATGAGCCGGTGATGATCGCGCTCGATTCCGGACTGCAGGAACAGACCCTCCACGATCGTTCAAAGCTCACGATCCCGCGCTACGTGGCGACGTCTCCGCCGCAAGGCGAAATGAACGCGGTGCGCGAAGCGGCGCGTCTGCTGGCGGCGGCCGAGCGTCCGGTCATCATTGCCGACAAATATGCACGCACGGCAGATGGCGTGACATTGCTGGTGCAAGCTTGCCGAAGCTTTGCAAGCGCCGGTCATCGATCAAAAAGGCCGGATGAACTTCCCTAACACCCATCACCTGTTCCAGAACGGGCGCGCGCAAGCGCTGATCAAGGAAGCCGATGTTATTCTCGGCCTCGAATTGTCCGACTACTGGGGCACGGTGAACGGATACGTCGACAATGGCGAAATCGACGGCGCGGGCTTGCAGGAATCTCACATTAAGCCGAACGCCAAGCTCATCAGCATTAGTTCGATCACGCTCAATACCAAGTCAAACTACCAGGATTTCCAGCGTTTCCAGGTCGTGGACGTCGATATGGCGGGCGATGCGCAGGCGACCTTGCCGGCGCTGATCGAGGCTGTGAAGCAGGCTTTGCCGGCAAATCGCGCGGCGACCGTCGAGGCGCGCGGCGCAGCGATGCAGAAGGCCTGGGCCGAGGCGCGCGATCGCACGCGGCAAGCCGCGTCCTACGCATGGGACGCGGCCCCGATCAGCACCGCGCGGATGTCCATGGAAGTGTACGCGCAGATCAAGGATCTCGACTGGTCTTCCATCGGCGGCGACCGGCAACTTTCCTCGTGGCCTAGCCGGCTCTGGCCAATGGACAAGCACTATCACCACATCGGCGGACCCGGTGGCTACGGCGTCGGTTACAACGCATCAGCTGCTGTCGGCGCGGCACTGGCCAATCGCGCATTCGGCCGCTTTTCGATCAACTTCCAGCCCGATGGCGACATGATGTTCGGACCGGGCGTGCTGTGGACCGCCGTCAGGCACCAAATCCCGCTGCTCTCGGTCATGCACAATAATCGCGGGTATCATCAGGAATCGATGCACGTGCAGCGTATGTCGAACCGGCGCAATCGTGTCGCTAGTCTAGGTAAGGATATTGCCCCGGTGGGCACGCGCCTGGAAAATCCGACGATCGATTACGCCAAGCTCGCCAGCGCAATGGGGATGTGGTCTGCCGGTCCGATTACCGACGCCAACGAACTTGCGCCTGCGCTCAAAAAAGCGGTGCAGGTCGTCAAGGCCGGCGAACCCGCGCTGGTCGATGTCGTGACGCAACCGCGATGAAAGGTGACTTTATGTATTTTCGGGTTGCATGCACGATGATATTGGCAGCGGTGGCGATCGGGCAGGGTCCTGCGTTTGCGGCATCTGCCGAGCACGGCAAGACCGTGTTTATTCAGAAAGGCTGTTGGCAATGCCACGGCACCATGGGGCAAGGTTCGATCGCGACCAGCGAGGGCAAGCGCATCGCACCGGATCCGCTGCCGTGGGAAACATTTTTCGCTTTTGTGCGGTCGACAAACCGCGCCATGCCACCGTTCAGCGATAAAATATTGTCCGACGGCGATCTCGCGGACATTTACGCTTACTTGCAATCGGTCCCGAAGCCGCCGGCCGCAGGCACCATTCCACTGCTCAATCCCTAACGCGATCGCGCCCATGTGCGTTGACGCGGGCGAGGCGCGTGATCGCCTCGATCATGGCACCGGGATCGGCTTGGCCCTTCCCGGCAATGTCATGCGCGCTTCCATGCGCGACGGACGAAAACAAAATCGGCGAGCCGATCGACAGCCCCGCGGTCCGATTGAAGGCTTGCAGCTTGGCGGCGATATGGCCCTGGTCGTGCAGCATTACGATGAATGCGTCGGAGCCCTTTTTGCGAAACATAGTATCGGCGCCGAATGGGCCGGAGGCATCGATTCCATCTTTAGCTACACGCGCGATTGCCGGCGAGATGATCTCGATTTCCTCCGAGCCGAACAACCCATCCTCACCGGCGTGAGGATTGAGTCCACCGACGAATATTTTCGGGTGCGCAATGCCGATCTTTTTTAGGGCTGCATCGGTCACCCGAATGACGCGCTCGACACGTTCGCGCGTGATCAGCGCCACGGCTTCGCGGACGCTCACATGCAGCGTTGCATGGACAATGCGGGACTGATCGAAACAGATCATCAAGTAGACGTCGTTGACCGGCGTACCGGTCTCGCGGGCGACGAACGATGGGTAGCCGTCGAAGGCAATGCCCGCTGCGGCGATTGAGCGTTCGGTCTGCGGTGCTGCGACGACCGCGTCGATTTCGCCGGCAAGCGCGGCTTTGATCGCCCGGCTTGCGCTTGCAAGCGATGCGCGGCCATAAGCAGCGTCGACGGTGCCAATTTTGACCGGCGCGTTGCTTCCGTCACGGACTTCCAAAAGATTGACGGCGCCGTTCGTCCAGTCGGCATCGGCGGCGCTTTTGACGACATGCAGATTTGGCAACAGGCCGGCGCTTTTTGCGTGCAGTTCCACAGCAGCCGGGTCGCCCACAAGCAGGGGGCGGCAGTGGTCGCGCACGCGCGCGTCAAGCGCGGCCTTGAGTGCGATCTCTGGCCCGATACCGGCAGGGTCTCCCGTTGCAATGGCGATGCGCGGCAAGGGCATGGTTTGGCTTCCGTAAGCGGTCTGGCTGATTATAATGGGCGCCTAACGCTGCAAGAAATATAGCAAACGCTCGAGGAAACGTCGCCATGATGTCGCGTGAGCAAAATGATCAGTTAAGCCGCGTCGGCCCGGGAACCTTTATGGGCAAGTTGCTGCGGCGGTATTGGGCACCATTTCTGCTGGTCTCCGAAATTCCCGAGCCGGATTGTCCGCCGGTGCGCGTAAAGCTGATGGGTGAGCACCTGGTGTGCTTCCGCGACAGCAAAGGCAAGATCGGATTGATCGACGAGTTCTGCGCGCATCGCGGGGTTTCGCTCTGGTTCGGCCAGAACGAGGAATGTGGGCTTCGTTGCCCGTATCACGGCTGGAAATACGACGTGACGGGGCAATGCGTAGACCTGCCCTCGGAGACGGAGGAATCGGGTTTCCGCAAGAACATCAAGCTGAAGTCCTATCCCTGCATCGAAAAGGCAGGGTTGGTTTGGGCCTATCTGGGCCCGCCCGCGTTGCAGCCACCGCCGCCAGCGTTGGAGTGGACCGATGTCGAACCGCCACAGCGCTTTGTTTCCAAGCGTTTGCAGGAGTGCAATTACCTCCAAGCAATGGAGGGCGGCATTGATTCCAGCCATGTGTCGTGGCTCCACGGCAGCGAGCTCAACAAGGATCCTTTGTTCAAGGGCTCGAAAGGCAACGTCTACAATGAGCAGGATCGCATGCCGTTGTTTGACGTCGAGGAATTTCCAGGTGGCTTGTTGATCGGCGCACGCCGCAATGCCGATGGCGAAAAATATTACTGGCGCATCACGCCCTGGATCATGCCCTGGTACACCATCATTCCTCCGCGCGCCGGCCATCCGTTGGGCGCGCATGCCTGGGTGCCGATCGACGACGAGACCTGTTGGGCGTGGAGCATCAACTACCATCCCAAGCGCGCGCTCACGAAATCGGAAATCTCGGCGATGCAGGATGGGGAGGGCATTCACGTGAAATATGTGCCAGGCACCTTCATTCCGCTCGCCAACAAATCGAACAACTATTTGATGGATCGCGAGTCACAACAGCACGGCCACTCTTCGACCGGAGTCGACGGCATTGCGATGCAGGACGCGTCGATCCAGGAAAGCATGGGACCGATCCAAGATCGCAGCAAGGAACATCTCTGCGCGACCGACCGCGGCATTGTGATGACGCGCAGAATCATGTTGCGGGCGGCGAAAGCGGCTGCCGAAGGAGGTCCCGTTCCGGCGACCGAGCCCGAAGCACAACGCGTGCGGTCCGCTTCAGTCGAGCTCGATAAAGGTGTGTCGTTCACCCAAGGCGCCAAGCACGGGCTCTATGCGGCATTGGGCACTGATCCGATGTCGGTGTAGCCGCACTTACTCCGCCGCGGTCTTCGCCGGCTTGCCGATTGCTGCGTTGATGCGCGGCATTACCTCTTCGGCCATCAGCTGCATCGAACGTCGGGCGAGCGTTGGATCGACCCAGTCGAGCCCGGCATAAACGAGTTCGCCGAAATCGCCGGTTTCCTCGCGTATTTTGAGGATTTCATCGACGACTTTGTTCACGGTCCCGAATGTCACGCAATTGTCCATCACGTAATCGTCGGTGATCTCGTCGTCGGGCTGTTCCTTGTAGCTCTTGAACACGTAGAGCCGGTTACCGCGCTTCATCTTCGCGCGCATCTGCTCGAAATAAAAACGGTACGGGCTGTTGGCATCGCTGTGGCCATAGCGCTTCGCCACCTTGTCATCATCTGCGACGAAAATCGTGCGTGCGACCCGCCAGTCGGCAATGCTGGCCTTGGCGCCGGCTTCCGCCTTGCCCTTGGCGTAGTTCGTCCAGTGCGACTTGAGATGTTTGGCGAGCAGGAAGTTCGCCGAGAGCGGATGGAAATCCCGCTTGCCCATTAAGACAACGCCAGGAGAGAAAGGCGCCACAACGGTGCCCACAATCTCAGGCCGAGGCTTCTGAAACGGTTTCGCTAGGATGCCGACGCCGAGTTCGAGTGCTGCAGTGCGCGCAAATCCAACTTTGAATCGGTTGTCAGGGAAATCGATGTTGTAGGGTGGGTCGCGCTCCCACACCGCCAGGATCACATCAATCGCTTCTGCAAAAATCTTGTTGCGGTCGAGATCGAGTATCCCGATTGCCTCCGAATCGGACGTGAGTGCACCGGCGCTGATGCCCATTACGAATCGCCCTTGCGACAGATGGTCGAACATTGCGGCGTTCACCGCGACGACCACCGGATGCATCTGCGCGAGGTTTGTTGTGCCGGTTGCGAGCTTGATGGTCTTGGTGTCGTGGATCAGCGTTGCCTGAAACATCATGCTGTTGGTGATGTTTTCGCAGGTATCGGTCAGGTGCTCGCCGACGAAGGCGTCATAGAAACCGAGCTTGTCGGCGAGAATGATCGCCTCGCGATCCTCGCGCAGGGTCTGCGACCAGTCCCGGCCGATCGGATGCACAGGCATGGTGAAGTAGCCCAACCGCATTGAACGTCTCCGCCTCGGATACCTCTTCTCTCGGCAAACTAACCGACCCGGCAGGCCGATGCAGCAAATCTTCGCTCAAAGGTGCAATGCGGGGCATCACGAAGCCATTGTTTTCATGGTATTAAACTTGGCCATCGTGCTACGCCCAAAGCGCCGGATTTCGGTGCGTTGAATGTTTCCACAGGCGGATTTCGCCGGATTTCGCTACCACGCGCCAACCGACTAGCTTCTCATCGCTAGCCACTCACTCGACGCCGGGGTTTCGCCATGATGCGCTGGTTCCACGCCTTGATGCCGAAGGAGGAGCGATTCTTCGATCTGTTCGCCCGCCATTCGCAGGCGGTCCTCGCGGGGGCGCATGCCTTGCGCGCCATGCTGGAAGGTGGGGCAGCGGTGCAGCGCAACTACCAGATCGTCATGGACCGCGAACACGACGCCGACGACGTCACACGCGAGGTGCTGATCGCCGTGCGCCGCACATTCATCACACCGTTCGACCGCGGCAATATACGCGACTTGATTACCTCGATGGATAACAGCATCGACCAGATGCAGAAAACCGCCAAGGGCGTCATGCTATTCGACGTGACGGAATTTACACCACAGATGAAGGAAATGGCCGACGCAATCGTGAAATGTGCGGAGCTCGCCAAGGAAGCGGTGCAGCTGCTGCGGTCAATCAGTTCCGAGGCCGTGCACATCAGCGATTTGACCGCGCAGATTTCCGCGCTTGAGGGGCGTGCCGACGAGCTCCACGACATCGGATTGCGGGAGCTTTTTCTGTCCAAATCCAAATCTGACCCGATGGCATTCTTCGTCGGTAACGAAGTGTACGATCACCTCGAAAAAGTTGTCGACCGCTTCGATGACGTCGCCAACGTCATGCATGGCATTGTCATTGAGCACGTCTAGCGCTTCCGGAGGCTCGTGACGATGGACGCCGTCCTGTCATTTCCGGTCCTGATCGGGCTGATTGTTGTCGCGCTTGCGTTCGATTTTCTTAACGGGCTGCATGACGCGGCGAATTCGATTGCGACCATTGTCTCCACCCGCGTGCTGCGTCCGCAATATGCAGTGGCCTGGGCGGCGTTCTTTAATTTCATTGCGTTTCTGTTTTTCGGATTGCACGTCGCCAACACCCTCGGCACCGGCATTATCTCAGCCTCGGTGGTGGATGCGCACGTGGTATTTGGTGCGCTTATGGGCGCGATCATCTGGAATCTGGTCACATGGGCGCTAGGGATTCCGTCGAGCAGTTCGCACGCGCTGGTCGGGGGGCTCGTCGGCGCCGGCCTCGCCAAAGCCGGCCCCAGCTCGATCGTTTGGCACGGCCTGGTGCCGACGACCCTTGCCATCGTCGGCTCGCCACTGATTGGCTTTTTGCTCGCATTACTGATGGTGCTGGCGCTTTCGTGGATCTTCATACGGTCGACGCCGTTTGCCGTCGACCGCACCTTTCAGCATCTGCAATTCGTTTCAGCCTCGCTTTATTCGCTCGGCCACGGCGGCAATGATGCACAAAAGACCATGGGCATCATCGCCGTCTTGCTCTATTCGCAAGGCCATCTCGGCGGAGAATTTCACGTGCCGTTTTGGGTGGTTATCGCCTGCCAAATCGCGATGGCGCTCGGCACGCTGATCGGCGGCTGGCGCATCGTGAAGACCATGGGTTCCAAAATCACGAGGCTGACGCCGATGCAGGGCTTCTGCGCGGAGGCTGGCGGTTCGGCAACACTGTTCGCCGCGACCTGGCTTGGCATTCCTGTGTCGACCACCCACACAATCACCGGCTCGATTATCGGTGTCGGTGCCGCGCGCAAGGTCTCGGCCGTGCGTTGGAGCGTTGCCAATAATATCGTCGTCGCCTGGATCATTACGATCCCAGCTTCGGCCGCCATTGCCTCGCTGTTCTATTGGCTGTCGGGATTATTTGGCTAGCGGTTTCCGCAGCACAGATCACGCCGCGACGCGCGAGAGAAAACCTTCGACTTCTTGGCGCAGTTCGGCGGCAGCAGCTTCCACGGCCTGCGAAGCGGTGAGCACGCTTTCCGCCGACTCGCGTGTTTGCGCGGCAGCTCCGGAAACCTCACCCAGAACCGATACAACGACTTTCGCACCGTCGGAGGCGCTGGCGACGTTTTGTGAAATTTCCCCGGTGGCGGCGCTTTGTTCTTCGACCGCGGCGGAGACAGCCGTTGCGCAGCTGTCAATCTCCTGCATGCGGCCGGAGATACGGCCGATCGCCGACACCGCGCTCGTCGTTGCCGCCTGTACCGCCATGATCAGCTTTGAAATATCTTCCGTCGCCTTGGCGGTTTGCACTGCCAGCGATTTGACTTCCGAGGCCACGACCGCGAAGCCTTTGCCTGCCTCGCCGGCGCGTGCGGCTTCGATGGTGGCGTTGAGTGCCAAAAGGTTGGTCTGACCGGCAATGGCGCGGATTAGTTTGATCACATCGCCGATTTTCTGTGCTGCCTGTGCCAGCGCGGTAATCTGGTGATTGGTGCCGTGTGCCTCGCTCACCGCGGCGCGCACGATATCCGTCGTCCTCGCTAGCTGGCGTCCGATTTCGTTTATCGAACCGGACAATTCGTCGGCCGCAACCGCGGCGGTTTCCACGTTGCTCGAAGCTTCGTTTGAGGTGGACACCGCGCCATCGGCGCTTTGGGATGTCTGCCCGGAATTGCTGAACAACGTGCTGGCTGTCGAGCGCATTGCCTTGGCGCCTTCGGCCACGGTCTTGAGATGCTCTTCGACGCGTTGGCGGAATGATGCAATCGCCTGCTCAATCATGGTGCGGCGTTGCTGCTGTTCCTGCATCGAGATGCGTTCGCGCTCGGCGTCGCGGCGATCGGTGATATCCTCATGTGTCGCCACCCAGCCGCCATCGGACATTGGGCGGTTGATAACGGAGATTGATCGCCCGTCGACGGATTTCACTTCGGTCGAGGTTGTTTGACCGGCGGCCATTGCGCTGGTCAACTCGCGCCGATAGTCGATAGGATCGCGCGAAAAGCTGCCGTTATGGATTCGATATTCGAGAAGGCTTTGGAGCGTGCAGCCGGGCTTAACGATATCGGCGGAGAGTTTGTACATCTCCATATAGCGTTGGTTGCAGATCACAAGGCGTTCGTTGCCATCGAACATGCATAGGCCCTGCGACATATTGTTGATCGCGACGCGCATACGCACGTTGTCCACGCGGAGTTTGCGGGCAAGCATGGCTGTGGTGATTGCCATGGCCAGCAGTCCAACGACGAATGCGAGTAACAGAGATGCCATGGGCTTGGATATCGACGCGATCCAGACTGGCAGGACATAATTAAGCAGGGCGAAGCTGGTCGCGAAGGCAGCAAAACCAATGAGAATGACCATACGCCTATCGCGCGCGTTTGCGTGTGCGGATGTATTCTCGACCATGTTCGCGTCCAGGTAGGGCCGCACGCTATTCCCCAACACGTTTTTTTGCAGTTAATTGCCGGATGTAACAGGTTAAGCAAAACTTAAAGGGATGCGCTGGAGGGCGGGGATGGCCAAGCTGCGAGCGGCGGAATGCCGCGAATTCATCAAGGCGGTGGTGGAAAAGGCAGACGCCATGGGCGTCCCGGTTTCGATCGCCGTGGTGGGGGCTGAAGGCCATCTGATTGCGGTTGAACGGATGGATGACGCCGGCTTTATCACGCCCGAAACGGCTATCGCCAAGGCGTTCACCGTGGCCGCCTTCCGCTCGATGAGTCCGCGCTTTCCCGACGGGCTCGTGATCCAGCAATGGTTCAAGGAGCGCAATCCGCAATTGCTCGTCAGTCTCGCCGCGATGACCAACGGGCGTATCGCCGCAAGTGGCGGCTCGGCACCTGTTTTTAAAGGTGATGAGATGGTCGGCGCCTACGGGATCTCCGGCGGCACGTCACAGCAGGACGAAGAGATGGCCCTTTATGCCCGCGCCAAGGCCGGATGGACGCACGCGCCCGCGCACGACACGACCGATCCGGCGGTGAAGGCGCATATCAACGCGCTCTATGCCAAAGCCGGTATTACCGATCGCAAATTATAAGCTTTGCCCGGAGCGCTCATGACGCAATCAACCGCTGCAGGAAATGGCGACCATACCTGGTCTGGACGCGTCGAGGACGATGCGCTCCTGCGCGGGCAGGGCCGCTTCGGCGACGACGTGAAACCGGAAGGTGCACTCTCCGCTTATTTTGTGCGATCGCCGCATGCCTTTGCAAATATCAAGCGCGTCGACGTCGCTGCAGCGAAATCCGCGCCGGGCGTGGTTGCGGTGCTAACAGGCGCCGATCTCGCGCCTGCACACTATCATTCCATTTCGCACGGTCACCCGATTCCCGGTCGCGGCGGCACAACTGCAATTTCGCCACATCGTCCATCACTTGCAGAAACGCGCGTTATGCATGTCGGCGAACCGGTCGCAATGGTGGTGGCGACGAGTGCCGCCGCTGCGCAGGATGCCGCCGATAAGATTGTCGTGGAGTATGAGGCGCTCACGCCGGTGACCGACGCGCGTTTGGCGACGAAACCGGGCGCACCGCAACTCTGGCCGGAAGCGCCCGGCAACATCGGCTTCGACTGGACAGCCCCGGCCGATCCCGAGGGCAAAAAACTACCGGCGCTCGACCGCGCCTTCAAAGAAGCCGCGCATGTGGTGCGGGTTGAGCTGGTCAACCAGCGGCTGGTCGTCGCCTCGCTCGAGCCGCGTACCGCCAGCGCCAGCTATGACGCCGCCAGCAAGCAGTTCACCTTGCGCGTCGGTACGCAAGGTGTTGCCAGCGTCCGCGGGCAAATCGCCGGCGCCATGAATATAAAACCGGAGGAGTTGCGCGTCCTTACGGAGGACGTGGGTGGCGCCTTCGGGATGAAGGGCTGGTGCTATCCCGAATACGTGCCATTGCTGCACGCCGCCCGCGCTCTCGGTAAGCCGATCCACTGGGTTTCGACTCGTTCGGAAGCCTTTCTTGCGGACAATCAAGGCCGCGATTCATTCTGGACTGTTGAGCTTGCGCTCAGCGCGCGCGGTCGTTTTCTGGGCCTGCGCGTCGATTGCATTGGCAATCTGGGAGCTTATTTCACCGGCGTCGCGCATTTTGTTTTCACGACACACATCTCCGGTTGCTTGCCGACGGTCTATGACATCCCGCACGCTCAAGTTAATACGCGGTGCGTTTTCACGAACACGTTGCCGACAGGGCCTTACCGTGGTGCAGGCCGCCCGGAGGCCAGTTATTTGATCGAACGGGTAATCGATGCCGCGGCCGACGTGACCGGCATCGATGGCGCCGAACTGCGCCGGCGTAACCTGATCCAAGCCGACAAATTCCCGTACACCACCACATTCGGCAATAGTTACGACAGTGGCGATTTCCCGGCGATCTTCGAGCAGGCGTTAAAGACGATCGGTTATGACAGTTTCCGCGAGCGGAAAAAGGCGGCGAAGAAACAAGGCAAGCTGCGCGGCATCGGTATTGGATGTTATCTCGAAATTTCCGGTGCATTTCCGGAAGAGGCAGCACGCATTTCGTTTCCCGGCGGAAAGTCCGTGCAGGTCAGCATCGGCGCTGGCGCCAGCGGGCAGGGGCACAAAACCGTTTTCGGCCGCGTCGCGGCAAACCGGCTGGGCATCGCGCCCGATGCGGTCACGGTGACGTCAGGTGATTCCGCACGCGACGTTCCCGGCTTCGGCGCAGCCGCGTCGCGCTCGGCGATGTTGACTGGCGGATCGGTCGCGCGGACCGCGGATGCAGTGCTGGAGAAAGGTAAACGCGTCGCTGCTATGTTGCTGCAAGCCGGCGAGACCGAGATCGAGTTCAAAGACGGGAAGTTCAGCGTTAAAAACTCCGGCCGTGAGGTCTCGCTGTTCGATGTGGCGGAGCGCGCCACCGAGCTCAAGCGGCAGGGTGTGATCGCTGAAAGCCTAGATACGCAGGCCGGTATTAAAGTGCCGTCTTCGTTTCCGAACGGCTGCCATATCGCCGAGGTCGAAATAGACGCATCAACGGGCGCGCTCGAGATTGTCTCTTATGTGGCTGTCGACGATTGCGGTAACGTTCTCGACCACACGATCGTCGAAGCGCAGATCCATGGCGGCGTCGCGCAGGGCCTTGGTCAGGCGCTCACGGAAAACACGGTTTACGATGCGGGCGGCCAACTCGTATCCGGGTCGTTCATGGACTACGCCATGCCGCGCGCGGATTTGATGCCGCCCATGTCAGTCGCGCATCACCCCGTTGCCTGCCGGACCAATCCGCTTGGGGTGAAAGGGACGGGCGAGGCGGGCACCACCGCTGCGCCCCCTGCGGTGATGAACGCGATTCTCGATGCATTGCCCGAAGGCGCCCAGCTCGACATGCCGGCGACGCCGGAGCGCATCTGGCAGGCCTTACAGAACGTGAAATAGCAACGCTTATTGTGCCACGTCGATTTTCACGGCGCCGGTGATGATCTGCCAATGCTTCATTTCGCCGTCGAGCCAGGCCTTGGCATCGGCAAGCGACTTGTTCGGCACGACATTGAAGTTCTGCTTCTGAAGCTTCTCGATTGCCTCGGGTGAACTCAGCGCCTTGTTTACTGCCGCAAAGAGCGCTTCCAGTACTGGCTTCGGCGTTGCTGCCGGCGCGAATAACCCGTTCCAGGCTACTGTTCCGACGTCTGCGTAACCGACTTCCTTCATGGTCGGAATGTCGGGGTATTCCTTGAGCCGCACGCGATTTACAACGGCCAAGGCGCGGAATTTCCCGGCCTGTACCTGCCCTGCGGTCGAAGCCACATTGAGGAACGCGGTCTGCACGTCGCCACGCAGCATGTCCTGGATCACGCCGGCGGCGCCATTCTTGTTCGGCAGGCCCATAAGGTCGAGGTCGCCCGCGCGTTTGGCGAAATAGGCCATGTCATAGTGCGGGTAGGAGCCGATGCCGACGGTGCCGTAGCGAATTTTACCGGGATTTTGTTTGCCGTAGGCGATGAGTTCGGGGACCGATTTCACCGGGAAATCGTTCGCCGTGGTCACGAGCAGGAATGCCGGCACATCGACTAAGTTGGTAACAGCCACTACGCTCTTGGCGTAATCTGCGTTCATCTTGTTGGCGTAAATGATCGGCGTGATGGCGTTGGTCGACACATTGCCGATCATCAGCGTGTAGCCATCAGGCGCCGATTTCACCATTTCGTCGATCGCCAGCATTCCGAAGGCGCCGGGCTTATTGAGCACGACGAAACCTTGGCCCGTGATCTTCTGGAATTCGTCGCCGACAATGCGCGCAACGATGTCGGTGGCGCCGCCTGGCGCATAGGGCACGATCACTTTGACCGGCCGGCTCGGATATTTCTCCTGCGCCGTCGCCGCGCCTGCGCTCAGGGCGACAATGGCGAACAGCACCAAGATCAGACGTTTCATGCGGCCCCCCACCAAAATGCGCGCTAGAATTTTTTATTGTCGTCGCGCTGAAAGTTTAGCTCGCCTTGATGCCATGCAAGCTGTGTGACGCGTCCTTAACGGTGAAGAACACGACGTCGCCTTCTGTGGTTGCCTTGCCGGCGTGCACCGTATTGGCCGGAATGTAGACGACCGACCCTGGCTTAACGTCGATTTCCTTGCCGCCGATATTGGCGTGAAAAGTTCCTTCAAGCACATAGATCCATTGCTCGTTCGGGTGCGAATGAGGCTCGGCGCCCGTCCCGGCCTTCATGCGCATGAGGCCCACGATCATTCGGTCGCCTTCGACACACGGCCCATGCGCGGTTGAATAGGCAGGGCCGCCCATGATTTTCTCAACAGTACCAAGGTCGAAGACATACTCGCCCGGAGCGGCGCGTTTGGCGCCCGGAGTGCGTGCTGCCGGTGCTGCAGTGGTCATGGCTGTTCTCCCGGTGTGTTGTTTAACGGCTTGTTGTTAGGCCGATGTTAGTGGAGCACAGGCGGTCGCGAAAGGCCTCTCAATTGTCGGTTCCGCGCATCGTCGGCAAAGGTTCGATATGCTGGGGTTCATCATGGTTCGGCCACGGTGGCCAGCGTACGCTGACAATTCGATTCGGGGATTTCCATCAATGAGTTTCGCTCGTGCGCTATTGGCAGTGCTGGGGTTCGCCATGCTCGGCGGCTGCGCCGATACTTACGCGCCGAAAGCTGAGCCGACTTTTTACCGCAACCTGGCGCAGCCCGGTGCGGAACTTGATTCCGCCGCCGCAGCCTCGATGATTTCAGGATATCGCGCGAATAATGGGCTGCCAGCGGTTGTGATTGATCCCGAGCTGATGAAGCTTGCGCAGGCACAAGCTGAAATCATGGCCAAACGTGACAAGCTCGATCACGGCGCCGGCAAGCCCTTCGTACAACGCCTGAAAGCATCGGGCTACGACGCGAAAACGGCGGCGGAGAACATCAGCGCCGGATATCACACGCTGGCAGAGGCGTTTTCCGGCTGGCGCGACTCGAGTCCGCACCGCGCCAATATGCTGCTGGCTGGTGCGACACGCATGGGCATCGCCGCGGTCTATACACCTGCATCGAAATACAAAGTCTACTGGTCGCTGATTATGGCAGAGCCTGACGAGAAACGGGGATAGCGCCGCGAATATCAGTTTGCCTTGCCAAGCACCGCGCGCACCGTCGGATGCGCCAGTAGCGTATCGGTGCCTGCCTGGACCACCAGATCCACTTCTTCTTCCGGCAAATTAAAGCTGGTCGGCACTCGGTCGAGCCTTGCGGCTCGTGCCGGGTCCACTTGAGTAAAATTGATCTCCACAACGTCAAAGCTGATATTGCTGCAACGCCAATCGCCCGTGGCGCCGAGCTTCGCGGCTTCGGCCCGAGACAACGAACATCGCCACTTGCGGGCCGCGTCTTCCCAACCCTTGACGGTGAGCCGGAATGCATCGAATCCACTCCGCACTGCAGAATTGATTGCGGTATCGGTGATCGCACCGATCAATTCCTTTCCGGTCGGGCCTTGCACGGTCTGTGCCCACTCTCCTTGTGGCGGCAGCCCTGCATTGACGACGACAAAAACCATGTGACGCAGTTGGACCGCCCTTTCGCGGGTCAGCGGTGAATAGGGTTGCCCTGCAGCTTCGCGGGCGATGACGACCCCGGAGAGCCCGAAATTATCCGTGATGCCGCCATCCGCCAGTTTCACGTACCGAATCTGCTCCGGATCACGATATCGCTTGAGTGCCTGCGCAAACGCCCGCACCTGGGCCCCCGACGACCGGTCGGTGAGTACACGATCCACCCATGGCGGCAGCGGTACACTGCATGCATCCGAGAAGCTGGCGAGCACGATCGGAACAAACGCTACGGGGACGGCAGCCGAGGCTGCAACCGCCTGCGAGATCGGATATTTGCGCGGATCGCTGCACAACGCTTCGAACGTCACCGGAGAAAACAGAAATGGTGTGCGATTGAAGAGGTCCGAAGCGTTGAGCCAAACGATAGGCTTACCAGGTTGATAAAGATCGGCGAGCGTCGCTCCCTCATACAGGTTTTGATCAAGCCATCCGGCAAACCGCGAGGCATCATTGATGCCGCCGCCGAAGCCGCGCGCGAGATTCACGAGACCGACTCTGGTATTGAGGTCTTCCTCGGCGTTCCTCAACAGAAATCGTTCGCGAAAGTCCGCGAGCGCGGGGCGCCCTTTCAGGCCGAAATAGGCGGCAGCAACCGACCCTCCCGACACACCGGAAATGAAAATTACCCGGTCGAAATATGTGCCGCGCCCCTTGGCTGGCAAGCGATCGAGACCACGCATAGCGCCATAAGCAAAAGCGGCCGCCCGTGTACCGCCACCAGAAAACGCAATTGCTACTACCGTGTCGCCGCCAACGTTTGGCGGTGTTCCGGGCGGAACGATCGCTGCATTAGACGCCACCGGCAAATTGATCGGTTCGTTGAAGGTGGCGGCGCACGCAGCGAGAGTTAGCGCGAGTGTTGCAACCGCGGCCCGATATGCCGTTTCGCGCATTCCTGACAACCCCCGACGCGACAAACTCAATCGACGCTATTGAACCAAGCCGCCATTGTTTGTCTTCATTACTATAGCGGTTCGGCCTTATCTTATCAGGTTAGCCGATACGGCCGGATTTAACGCGCGAAAAAATGCCAAAACTTACATATCGGGGGGCATAATTGCTCAAATTCCCAAAAATGGCGCCCCGATTTTGTATTCGCCGCGGATGTTCGCGGTCTGATACAACGGGTGGTACAATCGTCTTGATAGGACACGTTTTATTCATGTGGCCTGCGCAAAAGCGTTCGAACACAAATTAATTTGCATGCTGCAAAGCAAATCCGGACATTCGTATCATCGACGTGAATCGGACGGCGCTTGATGTTTAGCGGAGACCAACTGCAAAGATCTTGGCTCTTCTTATCAATTGCCGGGGTTGTCGCGATTTTTTTGGGGGCGAGCGTCTATATCTTTGAGACGATGCCGCCCCGTAGTGTCGTGATGGCCACGGGTGCCGAGGGGGGCGCCAACTACGAACTTGGAGTCCGGTATCGCCAAATCCTGTCGCAATCTGGCGTCAAGTTGGAGTTCGTGCCGACCACCGGCGGCCTCGAGAATCTGGCGCTATTGCGCAAGGCGAAAGTCGATGTTGGGTTCATACAGGGTGGAACCACCGGGGTGGATGATGCGGCGGACGTCGAATCGCTCGGCACGGTATTCTACGAACCATTGTGGTTCTTCTACCGAGGTGAAATCGGGCAAGGCATTCAAGCGCTCCGTGGCCGACGAGTGTCTATCGGCCCTGAAGGAAGTGGTACACGGGCGCTCGCGCTTAGTCTCATAGAAAGGTTCAAACTCGATAGTGTTATCGGTGCGCTATCGGGATTTGAGCCGCAGGTTTCAGCTGAAAAACTGATCGCGAACGAAATCGACGCTGCGTTTATCGTTACGGGCTGGGACTCCCCGGTCGTTCAGCATCTCATGAATGCCAAGGGCATCGAGCTTGCGAGCTTTCCACGTGCAGATGCATACGTCGCGCTTTATCCTTTCCTGAACAAGCTCGTGCTGCCCGCAAGTGTCAGCGATCTGTTGAACAACCGGCCGCCCACCGATGTTGTGTTGTTGGCGCCGAAGGCCAGTCTCGCCGTGCGCGCGGGCCTGCATCCGGCCATCCAGCATCTTTTGCTTGATGCGGCAGTCCAGATCCATTCGCAGCCTGGAATTTTTCAGAAGGCTGGGCAATTCCCCGCTGCCGAGGCCACCGATATTCCGCTCAGCGACGAAGCGCAGCGCTTTTACAAAAGCGGCCGCCCGTTTCTACAAAATTATCTTCCATTCTGGGCCGCAACCTTGGTCGAACGGTTGATCGTTGTATTTATCCCGATCGCGGCGTTGCTATATCCGATGTTCAAGTTTCTCCCGCAAATCTACGACTGGGTCATGCAGTCGAAAATTAGGCGGCTCTACGATGAAATGAGATCGATCGAGAGTGAGATGGAATTGCAAGGAGAGGCATACGATGCCGGTTCGATCGATGCGAGGCTTGAGCAGTTGAACCAGCGTGCGAACCACACGTCACTGCCGACCTCCTACGCAAGCATATTGTACACCCTGCGAAGTCATATCAATCTTGTCCGCATTCATTTGGCATCGAGGGCAAAGAAATAACCCCCGGTCGGGCAATCCGTCTTTGCCTCGAATCAACACACCACGTACCGTTGATCCGCCGCTTGGCGCGTTCTCGATTTGGGGGCAACTTCAAGGATGACGACGGAGTCCGACCCGCTTACTGAGTTGCTGCGCCCCGAGCGATTGACTGCGGTTGTCGATATCGGCGCCAATCCGATCGACACCGATCCGCCTTACAAGCGCATGCTCGTCAATCGCCTCTGTACGCTCGTGGGGTTCGAGCCGCAGGCGGAAGGCCTGGCCAAGCTCAACGCGGTTAAAAGCGACCTGGAAACCTATCTGCCTTATGCGGTTGGTGACGGTAGCAAAGGGGTCCTGAAAATTTGTCACGCGCCGGGCATGACCAGTTTGTTCACGCCTGAGCCACGCGTGCTTGATTGCTTTCCTGGGTTCACTCAATTTGGCCAGGTTATAAAAGAGATCCCGATCGAAACGCGTACGCTCGACAGCATCTCCGAAATCACGCACCTGGACTTTTTGAAGATCGACGTGCAAGGCGGTGAGCTTGCTGTTTTTCGTAACGGGAGCGCGCGGCTTTCGAACGCAGTTGCCATCCAGAGCGAAATTTCGTTCGTCACGCTTTACAAGAACGAACCGGTGTTCGGTGAGATCGATCTGGCGCTGCGGGCGCTTGGCTTCATTCCGCACACGTTCGATAAGATTAATAAGCGAATGATCCTGCCGCTGCATTTCGGTGACAATCTATTCGGGTCAATGAATCAGCTCCTCGAAGCCGATATCGTCTATGTTCGCGATTTTACGCAGCCCGATAAAATGAATTCTGAGCAGTTGAAGCATTTGGCGCTGGTCGCGCATCATTGTTACGGCTCTTTCGACCTTGCGGCCCGCTGTGTTCATTTTCTGTCGACACGCGGTGCGGTCGCGGCTGATGGAATGGGGCAATATCTCGCAATCCTCGGTAAGAAATAGCCCGGGCTGGACCTCTCGCTGTCTGCTGACTAGTTTGCGCTCATGCCGGTGCTGCCTGACGTCAAAGACTACGATTCGCTTTACCGCCAATTCCGCTGGCGCGTTCCGGCGCGCTACAACATCGGCGTCGATGTCTGTGATCGTTGGGCCGAAAAAGAGCCCGATCGTCTGGCAATCCTCCATGTGCGGCCCGATGGCCGCGACGAGGCCATCACTTACGGCTGGCTGCGCGAAACGTCCAACCGGCTTGCCAATGTATTGTGCGCCCAAGGCATCGCGCGAGGCGATCGCGTCGCTATCCTTCTGCCGCAGTCGCCCGAGGTTGCTGCAAGCCATATCGGAATTTACAAGATCGGCGGCATCGCGTTGCCGTTGGCGGTCCTGTTTGGCACCGACGCACTGTCTTACAGGTTGCAAAATTCCGGTGCCGCTGCGTTGATCACCAACGCGCGCGGCGCAGAGCGAATTGCAGAGATTAGGAAAGAATTGCCCGCCCTCAAGCTCGTGCTTTCGCTCGATGGTGCAGGCGACGGCGCACTCGGTTTTGCCCAGGAGCTGGCGCGCGCCTCATCCGATTTTGCGGCGGTCGATACCTCGCCCGACGATCCGGCGATGATGGTCTATACGTCCGGCACCACCGGCCAGCCGAAAGGCGCGCTGCATGGCCATCGCGTGTTGATCGGTCATTTCCCTGGTGTGGAAACCCACCATGATTTTTTCCCGCAACCTGGCGACCGGATGTGGACTCCGGCGGATTGGGCCTGGGCTGGCGGATTACTCAATGTTTTGCTG
Organism: uncultured Alphaproteobacteria bacterium; assembly: GCA_963722125.1. GTDB lineage: Bacteria > Pseudomonadota > Alphaproteobacteria > Rhizobiales > Xanthobacteraceae > Pseudolabrys. The sequence goes on from CAVRJW010000006.1 coordinate 702,333, forward strand.
CCGGCCTTGCACTACGGCGTGCCCGTTGTGGCGCGGCGCTTCGAAAAATTCGACCCGGAGGAAGCCTTCGCGCTGATGGCGCGCACCCAGATCCGCAACGCCTTTATCCCGCCGACCGCGTTGCGCATGCTGCGTGCAGCTCCGAATCCGAGAGGCCGGCACGCCATCAACATGCGGTCGATCGGCTCAGGCGGCGAGTCGCTCGGTGCAGAAACCTACGAGTGGGGTAAATCGGCTTTCGGTCTGGTCATCAACGAATTCTACGGGCAGACCGAATGCAACATCGTTCTTGCGGCTTGCAATGCGCTCGGCATTTCGAAGCCGGGCGCCATCGGGAAGCCCGTCGCTGGGCACACGGTCGCTGTTATCGATGCCGCCGGAAACCCGCTGAAAGCAGGCGAGACAGGACAGATCGCGGTCAAACGTCCCGACCCGGTGATGTTCCTCGAATACTGGGGCAAGCCGGAGGCGACCCGCGATAAGTTCATCGGCGAGTGGATGACCACAGGCGATCAAGGCGTGGTGGACGATGAGGGCTACTTCAGCTTCGTCGGCCGCGATGATGACGTCATCACGTCGGCGGGGTTCCGCATTGGGCCCGGCGAGATAGAGGATTGCCTGATAGGCCACCCCGCGGTGGCGCTTGCCGCTGTGGTCGGGAAACCGGACGCCTTGCGGACGGAAATCGTGAAAGCTTTTATTGTTCTCAAAAAAGGCCACTCGGCGTCCGATGCGCTCGCCTCTGAAATCCAGACTTTCGTGAAAACACGGCTGTCCGCGCACGAATACCCGCGCGAGGTTGCCTTCATCGAAGCCATGCCGATGACAACAACCGGCAAAGTGATCAGGCGCTTGTTGCGCGAAAAGGTGTGACGCTAACGGGCTGTATCTCCGCCCAAAATGAAGAGATGAAAGCCCAGCCTACATCTCGCGACGCAATAGAACATGATCGATTCTGCAACCAACGCGGTCGAGGTCGCGATCGCCGCACCCTCGATCCCGATACGCGGAATAAGAATGATGCAAAGCACTAGGTTGGTGACGAATGCTGCTGCGTAAACGAGCGCACATTGCTTGCGTTCGCCAAGCATGTTGAGCAGGCGTTCGGCTGGTCCGACAGCCGCGCGCGCGAGCATTCCGATCGCTAAGATAAACATCACCGGGTAGCCCGATTCGAAGTCTGCACCGAACAGCATCAGCAGTGGCCGTCCGAATGCGAGAATCGCTGCACAAGCGATAAGTGACGGCCAGAACGTCCAGCGGATCGTTTCCCCAAAAAATGCGGCAAGCCGCTGCCGATCACCGGACACGTGATATTCGGAGAACTTATGCGTGGTGGCGCCCGCGATCGCAAAATAGACGAAAGCAACAATCGCAAGCAGGCGCGCACCTGCATAGTAGACGGCGACGTCGTGCGGTGAGCGGAATTGCTCGAGCGCGATGATGTCTACATAAGTGAGCAAAAGGTAGAAACCCTCGACCACGAAAATCGGTAGGGAGGTAGCAAACCAGATTTTCGGTTCGAAGAGACGGGGGCCATCTGGCACACTCTGTTTAAGGCGCCGATCAAGCAGGACCAGCTGTCCAATGGTGACTGCCCACGTGGTGCTAACGGCGACGATCATAGCGGTCACGGCGTCGGTTGGCGCACCGATCAGCCAGATGAATCCCATCAGCGCGGTGATCGCCAGCTGTCGCCAGATGTAGAACGGCATCAGCGCGAGATTGGGCCAATTGTAAGATTGCGCGATACCCGCCTGGACCTGCACCAATCCGTAAATCGGGATCGTGATACACGCGAGGTAGAGCGGGACGGTAACAAAATGATCGAGCCAGGGCGCGAGCAACGTCACGCCAAGCGTGCCCGCAATTCCAACACCGGTGGCGATAGCGAATGCCAACCATCGTGAGCCGGTGAGGAAACCGCGCAATCGGTCGAAGCTTTTCAGTTCGGTGTATTCCGGGATGAAACGCCGTGCAGCGGACGACAGGCCGACATCCGACAGCGCGCCGATCATCAGGACCCAGGTCCAGACATAAATGTAGATGCCGAACTCGTAGCTTCCCATCCAGCGTGCCAACAGCACTTGCGAGACAAGCGCGAGCAGCGCGCTCCCGACGCGAACCAGGAAAACTTTTCCGGCGACCACTTGTGCCAGACGACTGTCGCCGCGATCGGCGAGAATGGATTTCACGCGCGCGATGACGCGCGCGACCACCGAGGTTGGTGCGGATCTTGTATTTCCGGAGTTGACCAAAGCCACGGGTTCCCTCCGAGCCGGCTGCGGCTGGGGTGCGAGCGACGGCGAGGCCATCGCATTCGCTTAGCAAGGAACCGTTAACATTCGGTTGGGCGAAGTGATTTCCGCCGGCAAATCAAGCTGTTTCCAGCTTTGCGACGTCAGCCAGAATACGCTCGACCACATTGCGATCTTCGGCACCCAGTGCAGCCTGTGGTGGCACGGGATCACCAACGGCGTAGCCTTGAATTTGCAATCCGGCCTTGATGCAAGCGGCAAGGCTGAAGCGCGCGAACGCCTCGTTGATACGCCAAAGATCGCGCTGGAGCTTCGTCGCTTCCGGCCATTTTCCGGCGCGGCACAGCTCGTACAGGCGCACACTCTCGCGCGGCACGATGCATGCTGGCCCTGCCATCCAGCCCACCCCGCCGATAAGCATTACCGCCGCCGGGATATGCGCCGAGGCCGAAAATACTTTCATGCGTGGTGCACGGTTCATGATCGATAGCAGGCGGCCGGTGTTAGTGGATGCGTCCTTGATGTACTGGATGCGCGGATGCTCGCTGAGGCGCGCAATCACGTCGAGTGAAAGGTCGCTGCGCTGGAATTGCGGATTGGTGTAAAGGACGACCGGAATGTCGACCGCATCAGCGATAGCACGAAAGTAAAATTCGATCTGCGCGTCCTTGAGCGGAAAGTAGGCTTCAAGAATGGCAAGAATGCCGTCGGCGCCGAGTTTTTGGTAGGCCTGCGCTTGCTCGACGGCGTCCGCAGTCGCGGTTGAAGCGACGCCCGCGATCACTGGTACGCGGTTTTTAGACGCTTCGATCGTCGCTCGTACGACGGCCTCTCGTTGCGCGCGATTGAGATATGCGAATTCGCCGGTCGAGCCGAGCGGCGTCAGGCCATGCACACCGGCTTTGATCAAGTCGGATGCTAGCTTGCCCAGCACGTCCGTGAGAACTTTTCCGTGCGCGTCGACGGGTGAGACGAGATAGGGAAATACGCCGTGGAAGTCGCTCATGAAATAACCTAGAACACCCACAGCGCTTCAGGCGGAAATTCGACGTAGTGTTCGCCTGGTCCGAGCGGCGCCGACGCGTAAGCACGCACGGTAAGATTGTCACGCGCGAAAACCAGCTCCCAGCGTTCGCCAAGATACATCGGCGCCTTCAGCTCCATCTTCAGCCGGTTGGGGCCAGGAGTTTGACGCACAATGGACGCGCTCGATGCGGATAATGCCGGTGGCTTTTCCGCTTGTCGCTTTGGTGCGCGCAATTCCGGTGATCCGCCCGCCCAATAGCTCGATGGTCGCGCGGCCGCCCGAATTCTCGATCAGCGTGCCGTCGAGCCGGTTGTTGCTTCCCATGAACTCGGCTGCGAACAAAGTCGCTGGCTCGTTGTAGAGCGCGGTCGGCGGCCCTTCTTGTACGATCACACCGCCGTCGAGCAGCACAATACGGTCGGCGATAGCCATGGCTTCTACCTGATCGTGTGTGACGTGGATGGCGGAAAGGCCGAGCGTGACAATCAGCGTGCGCAGCCAGGCGCGCGCTTCCTCGCGGAGCTTGGCATCGAGATTGGACAAAGGCTCATCGAGCAGGATGACAGGCGGCTCGTATACGAGCGCGCGCGCGATGGCGACGCGCTGTTGTTGGCCGCCGGAAAGTTGGTGAGGATAACGGGCGGCGAGGTGTCCCAAGCCGATTTGCGACAGCGTCTTCTCAACGCGTGTCTTTATCTCCGCAGGAGACACGCCGCGCAGCTTCAGGCCGTAGGCCACATTGTCGAACACGGTGCGGTGCGGCCACAGCGCATAGGATTGAAACACGAGGCCCAGTCCACGTTCTTCGGCCGGCAGTTCAATTTTGCGCGCGGCGTCAAAAAACACGCGATCTCCGATTGCGATCGATCCGCGGTGGGGAATCTCCAATCCGGCGACGGCCCGTAACAGTGTCGTTTTGCCGCTGCCCGAAGGCCCCAACAGCGCGACGACTTCGCCAGCCGGGACGGCGATCGACACACCTTTGAGAATTTCATTATCGCCGAGACGCAGGGCGACATCCTTGACGACGAGTTCAGCCATGCAAGCGCACTCCGAGCCGGACCGCGACGGCAAGGCCGACGCCGATCATCACCACATTAACGACAGAAAGCGCCGACACCAGATCGATCGCTCCGGTACCCCAGAGCGATACCAAAAGTGAGCCGATCACCTCGGTGCCGGGTCCGAGGAGATAAATGCCGGTTGAATATTCACGTACGAAAATCAGAAAAATCAGCAGCCAACTCGCCAGCATGCCGTATTTGATCAACGGCACGGTCACATCGCGCTTTACGCGTAGATCATTGGCGCCGGCAGTGCGAGCGGCTTCTTCGAGCTCCGGCGCGACTTGCAGCAAAGTGCTGGAGACGAGACGCATGCCATAGGCGAGCCACACGATCGTATAGGCGAGCCAGATCGAGACCATTGTCGATTTCAAGGGCGAGAGGAAAGGTACGAACAGAAAGACCCATAACAAAGCGAGACCCGCGATTAGGCCCGGCATGGCGCGCGGCACCATCACGATATAGTCGACCAATCGGGTCCATCCGGAATTCCAACGATGAACCGCAAGCGCGATGGCGGTGTAGCAGGCAACGGCTATCGCGCCCCCGATGACACCGATGCCGAGCGTATTAAGAATACCGCGCACCACATTCGGGTATTCCGTGAGTTCTCGATAGTGGTCGAGCGTGAGCACGTCGAGCAGCTTTACCCCTTCGCCCCAGGTCACCACAAAGGACCGCAACGTGATCCCGAACAGGGGGACAACGACGGTGATAAAAAGCCAGAAGACGATGCATGCGAACGCAAACCAGCGCCATCCATGCAAACGCAGCGGCTGCGTCTTTAGTCCCTTGCCCCGTACCGAGACGTAGCGCTGTGCCTGCCGCAACAGCAAGCGTTGCATGAAAACGAGCGGGGCAGTGATCGCGATGATTGCAACCACCACGACGGCCATCAATTGATACGACGGCACGCCGAGCTTGTTGGTGAGCTTGTAAAGATATGTCGATAGCACAAGGACATCTTGCGGATCGCCCAGCACCAGCGGGAGACCGAACAGTTCAAACCCAAGAAAGAACACCAGCACGCCAGCAAACAAAATTGCGGGCAAAATCATCGGTAAGCTGACATTAATGGCAACGCGAAATGGGTTTGCTCCGGAGACGCGTGCGGCCTCTTCGAGATCGGTGCTCAAGCCTCGCAAGGCGGCAGCACTATAAAGATAGACGTGCGGCACATGGGTCAGCCCGGCGATAGCGATCAGGGCTGCCAGCGAATACAAGTTCCACGGCACGAACCCGAGAACATCTTTCGCCAGCGTGGAGAATATTCCGACCGGCCCAATTGCGACCACATAGCCGAACGCGATTACGACCGCGGAGACGAAAATCGGGATCAGAATGAGTGGTTCGAGATACTTTCGTCCCGGCACGTCGGTTCGCACCATCAGGAAAGCGAGCAGCGCGCCGAGCGGCACGGCGATCAGCGCCATGCCACTGGCGATTGCGATGGTTGTCCAGAATGCCTGCCAGAAATCGGAATCGGAGAAGACGAAGGAATAGGCGAGCAATCCAAATTTCGCCGAGGGGTCGAAGAATGGCGCCGTCAGGAAGCTCTGATAGACCACAAGCGATAGCGGTGCCGCCACGGCGAGCGTGGTAAGGCCGAGCACAAGCAAGCGGTACACGACAATGGGCATGGCCGCCGTTGGTTAGCCGTGCCCAAAACGGGGCAGGGCGAAATACCTACTGTCCCTTTTTCGCCTGCTGCCACTTGGCTAGGAAGGCGAGCCGCTTGGCCTGATCAAGATTTTCCAGCAACGTCTGGTCGATCGGCACCGGGCGTGCCTTGTCGCCGATCAGCTGGCTAACGCCCTTGATCGTCGCTTCTCCCTCAACGTCGGACCGCAGCGAATAGAGATCTGCTTTGTTGGCGATGATGTCCTGGCCCCGTTTCGACAGGATGTAGTCAAGAAACAGTTTGCCGGCGTTTGGATTTTTTGCGTTCTTCGAAATAAAGGCCACGCGTGACGTCACCATGGTGTAATCCTTCGGCAGAACAACGCCGAGGTTGGGGTCCTTCTTTGAGCGGCTGAGCGCGTAAGAGCCAAAAATGCCATAGGCGATCAGATGTTCGCCGGACGTCACACGCTCCATCATCGCGCCAGCGCTGGTGTAGAGCTTGGCCTGCGCCTTGCCCATCGCCTTGAACAAGTCCCAAGCTTGCGGAAAATCCTTGATGTCTTCGTTGCAGAACAAGTAGCCGACGCCGGAGCGCTCCGGATCGTAAGCGGTGATCTTGCCCTTGTAGAAGTCAGTCTTGGCATCGAGCAGCTTCAAGAGTGCGGTGTGGTCCTTTGGCACGTCGCCTTCCGGCACCAGCCGCTTGTTGTAAACAAACGCGATCGGTTCGTAGGTCGTGCCATAAGCCAAATCTTTCCACACGGCCCATTTCGGCAGCGCTTTGATTTCCGGCGATGGGTAAGCCGCGGCCTGGCCGTCGGCGACGAGCTTGACCTGCAGATCCATAGCAGAAGACCACAGCACGTCGGCTGTGCCGTTATTGGCAGCGGCCTCGGCGATGAAGCGATTGTAAAGCTCTGTCGAATTGAGATCGGAGTACTCGACCTTGATGCCCGGATATAGCGCTTCGAAATCCTTAATCAGCGGATTGGCCGCAACGGCGTCGGTGGTCGAATAGATGACGACCTTACCTTCCTTCTTGGCGGCTTCGACAATTTTGGCGTAGTCGGCCGGGTAGCCTTCTGGCATTTGTGCCTGGGCGCCGGTGCCGAAAGCCAATGCCGTTGCAATAAATGCGGCGGATACGACGTGTCGCATGACAACTCCCTAGTGACGTTTTCTCGGCGCCTTGCCCCGGCGGCCGCCGCTCGGCGTAATGCTACTCCAGGCCTTCTGCGCCCGCATAGTGGTTGTAAAAGCAAAGGCCCCGCCGGATAGTGCGTCGGGGCCATTTGCTTGATTCAATGGCTAGTGCGCCAAGGGATCCGGACGAAGCTGGATATGCACGGCACGAGGGCTCGATCCCTTACCGGTCTCCATCAGCCACGGCGTGCGGTCTCCATTGGTGCTCCACAGGCCGCGGCCTTTCCAGCCTGCATTCGGGTCGTCGATGCGTCCATCGAGGCCCTTCGCATAGAAGCCCATAGGGTAGGGAATTCGCAACGACACCATTTTCCCATCTTTGAAGGCGACAAATCCATCACTGAGATTGGCGGTCGATATCGGAACGTTCTCGCCGAGCCCGAGCGTGTTGTGTTGGTCGACCCAGGTGTAATAACTCGCCTCCGCGCTCGTATCGGGGAAGCCTTCGAAACCCGGGCCTGGATATTTATAGAACGCCCAGCCTTCAGGGCAGTGGTTGCCAGTCGCGTTCGGGCCGTTGAGCGGACCTCTGCACTTGCTGCGGTCGAAGCTCATCAAGTGACCGCTTGAGCCAGATCCCCACAACACGCCGTTGCCGTCGATGTCGCCACCGCGAATTCCAAAGCCCGGCTTCGGAATATAGTAAACTTCCGACAGCTTGGTTTTGGGATCAAAGCGTAAGAATCCCGGCGGCCCGGCGAAAGTCCCAATCGCGTACCAGATCGAGCCGTCCTTTGGATTGGGCATAACGGAATAGGGGCCTGAACCGGCAGTAATGCGTCGATCCTTGGAAGGATCCGCTGGCGCGTTCGGGTCGACGTACTCATCAAGCTTGCCGTTGCCATTCGTGTCGAGCACCCAAGGTGCCCAGCCTTGCGCTTTCTGTGCGTCGCCGGTTTCGTCGAAGACTTTGGTGTTGACCCATCCAGCAACCTGGCCGGTGCCGCTGAACCACAATGTATTGTCGGCGTCATAGCCAAACTGCGGGTGATGGGTCGCAAAGCAAGTATCAACGAAAGAGTATTTCATCGTCTTGGGATCGAGCATGGCGGCTTGCCGCGGGCTTTTATCAAGCGGGAAGACCTTTGCGTATTCGTTCTCGGAACCTTTCTTGCACCAAGCCGGATTATCCATTCCGCGCACGGTCGCCGCGAGCCAGACGCGGCCTTGCTTATCGAACATAGAATTGTGGTTGTTGGCGCGCGTATCCCAAAGAACCTCGCTGCCCCAGTAGGGTAAATTCGCCATCGGCTTGACCGCGCCGGCATGGCCTGGCCCAAGCGATACCGGCATTTCGGGGTCGCGTACCGGCATCTTGAAGAACGATACCTTGTTTGTCTTCGGATCGAGGATCGGCATGTTGTCGGTCGAGTATTCGGGAGAGCCGAACAACGGGCCGTTAGCGTTGACCAAGGGATTGCGCCGGTCGGACGAAATCAGGTCGTGCAGGTATTTATCCGGCGTCGACCATTCCCACGACGTAATGACAACATTGCGTTCGACGCCTTGCGGACGCGGCGGTTCAATCTTCGGGACTTCACCCTTGGCGATCCGGTCGGTCCATTCGCCAAAATATTTGTAAGGCACGCCTCCGAACTGGCCGGCGAGGCGGTTGGTCATTTGCTCGCCAGCTTGGCCTGATTGCGTTCTCCGCATCCAGGCGTCCTCGCCGGAATTGAAGTGGCCGAGAGCGGCTGGAATCGTTCGCGTCGACTCCTGGCCAAGCTGATGGCAGCCGATGCAATCGACATTGTTCATCTGTCGCAGCCAGTCGTTCTGGGTGATCTTTTCGGGAATAGCGCCCTTGCCGCCGAACTCGCTGGCCGGCGGAATCTTCATCAGCGTGTACCAGTAGATTGCAGGATAATAATGCGCCGCCGCTGCCGCGTTCGGTGCGGGCACCGCCGTGAGATCAAGAGTCATTCCGGGCTTGGCGAGCATTTTCGGCGAGTCGACCAGCCCATAACCCCGAACCCAGACGCTGTAGTTGGCCGTCGGCAGATCGGGAATGAGATAGCGACCCTGATCGTCGGTGACGACGATGCGGGCGAATTTCGTGGGAAGGTCCGTTGTTTCCGCGATCACCCAAACGCCCGCTTCGGGGCCCTTCGAGCTCGCAACGACACCGCCGATTTCGGCGGCGCCGACGTCGAGGCTTTGTTGCGCATGCAGAACAGTGGATACCGCCGTCGCCAGCATAAAAAATATGAGAGCAGCCACACAGCGCCGAAGCGCATGCGTCAATTGCAGCATGGGTCGCCTCCCTGACATTACGATCCGGCTCCGGGCCGGACTTTTTGTTGGCGCAAGCCTAACAAAGCCGGCGGGCACCGTCCCGTAGATTTTGCGTTGAATAATTTTTCAGCCGGCGAAATCCGCCGCCATCAAGGAATGCCTGCTCTTCCGGCGTGGTAGCGCGTCCGAGCACCGCATTGCGATGCGGGAACCGCCCGAACCGGCGAATAATGTCGGCGTGGATTTCAGCCCATTTCAAGCCGTCAGCATCGCCGGACGCTTTGTAAAACGCGATGCCGCGCTCCTGATCCGCCAGATTTTCCGAGTGCTCAAAGGGGAGATAAAAGAAGCCTCGCATCTCGGTGGGAACTTGGGCGTCGAAACCGCGTACAATTCCGCCAGCGGCGACCGCGCGGGCGAGAGCGTCGGTCGCAAACGCGCGCGCTTCGCCCCGGAACATGTTGCGTGGGAACTGATCCAGCAAAATCAACAGGGCCAGTGTGCCCTGCGCAGATTGTTCCCATGCGGACAGTGTGCCGGCCGCTGCTGCTTCGTGCGCGCCGAGGAAGCGCCCGACGATTTCTTTGTCGAATGCGGCGTCCTTATTAAACCAGCGATCCGGCCCTGCTTCGCGCCAAAACGAAACTATATCACTTGCATTCGCGATCATTGGCGTTATGCGGCTGGTGGTTGAGCAGCATCGTCGCGTAGCGCCCGTCGCAAGATTTTTCCGACGTTAGTCTTCGGCAGCTCATCGCGAAATTCGATCTGCTTTGGCACCTTATAGCTTGCGAGCCGGCTCGCAAGAAATGCTCGCAGCTCAGCAGCTGTAACGTTCGGATTTTTCTTCACTGCGTACAATTTTCCGGCTTCACCGGAATGTTCGTCGGCAATGCCAACCAGCGCGCATTCCATAAGGCCGCCGTGACTCATGGCGACGTCTTCAACCTCGTTAGGGAATACCTTAAAGCCAGATACCGTGATCATATCCTTCTTGCGATCGACAATGCGCACGCGGCCTTGGTTATCCATCACGCCAATATCCCCCGTGCGGAAAAAGCCGTCGGCTGTCATTGCTTTGGTCGTTTCCTCCGGGCGCTGCCAATAGCCTGCCATGATCTGAGGGCCACGCGCACAAATCTCGCCCCGCTCTCCGGGGGGCAGTTCATGGTCGTCGTCGTCGCGGATTGAAATGTCAGTCGAAGGCAGCGGAAATCCGATGGTGCCGGTCCATTCCGTGATGTCGCCGCGATTGCAAGTGAGGACCGGCGATGTTTCCGAAAGACCATAGCCTTCGATGATCGGCTTGCCGGTTGCCTTTACCCAGGCATCAGCAACGGACTTTTGTACGGCCATGCCTCCGCCGATTGCGTACTTGAGCATACTCCAGTCGATTTTGCCGAAATCGGGGCTATGCAGAAGTGCGTTGTAAAGTGTATTCACCGCCGGAAATAAGTTGGGTTTGTAGCGGCTGAGTTCTTTGACGAGGCTGCGAATGTCGCGTGGATTAGGAATCAGAAGACAAGTCCCGCCATTGCGCACGCCGAGCAGAAAACACGCGGTCAGTGCAAAGATATGATAGAATGGAAGTGCAGTGACGATGAGAAGCTGATCGATCTTTGGCGGGAGGTCGACCAACGGTTTTTGCCATGCTCCCACCTGTAACATGTTGGCGACCAAGTTTCGATGCATGAGCATCGCGCCTTTTGCGACGCCGGTCGTTCCGCCAGTGTATTGCAGAAATGCGAGATCGTCAGGGCCTACGGCGATCGGCGTAAAACTTGAGTTGCGGCCGGCGGCAAGCGCTTCATTGAACATTGTCGCTGTGGGTATCGCATAGGCGGGCACCATCTTCTTGACATGGCGAACGACGGCGTTAACGAGCGCGCCTTTTACGCGGCCGAGCATATCGCCGAGGCTCGCAACCAGAACATGTTTGATCGGCGTTCTTGGCAATGCCTGTTGAAGAACAGAAGCGAAATTCTCGAGCACAATAATGGCTTCGGCGCCGGCGTCAGAGAGCTGGAATTCTAATTCGCGAGGCTTGTAAAGTGGATTGACGTTCACCACCGTGCAACCGGCGCGAAGGATGCCTGCAATGGCTATTGGATATTGCAATACGTTCGGCATCATGATGGCGACACGATCGCCACGTTTCAAACCGCGGCTTTGAAGCCATGAAGCGAGCGCACGCGATGCTTCGTCGAGTTCCGCATAGGTCACGGATTTCCCCATGCAGATGCAAGCTTCGCGGGCCGCGTAGGCGGTGAAGCCTTCTTCAAACATCGCGACCAGCGAAGGATACCGCGACGGATCAATCTCGCCGGGGACGCCCGGCGGATAATGCCGAAGCCAAAGCCGTTCCATGACGCTCCCCCGCGTCGGGCTTCTTGGTTCGCGGGCCCGATGCTCGATCCACAGTTAGCATGATTTCAACCGACCGTGCAGGCAAGGCCGATGACAGCATTCCGGAGGGGCTAACGGCCGCCGAACGGTATGAGCGGGTTGTCCGTCAATGCCGCCCGATCAGGCTGGTCTGGTGCGGCAACTCCAAGAAAAGCTTCGAACAGCTCCCGGACGGTGCGCTCGGGGAGGTCGCGGGTAATGAATACCAGCAGGGTCCGGTGGTCATCATCGGGCCAGCGGTCGAGACGAACGGTCGGATGGAAGATGTGCTGCACGCCGTGAACAACGACCGGCGTTTCCGGCATCTCAGCAAGCTTCACGATACCCTTCACGCGCAAAAGCTTCGCGCCATGGGTGGCGGTCAGTAATTCCAGGAACATTTCCAGCGTGCCGGCCGGGATCGCTTCATCGGTCGTTAGAACGAACGAACCGATATGTTCGTCGTGCCGGTTTACGTTCTGATGGTGATGATGTGCGTGAGCGTCGGCATAAGCTTCTGCGGCGAGCCACTTTTTGACGTCGGGAATCTTTTTACCCGGGTCGTAAAGGCCGCTGCCGAGGATCCGATCGGGCTTAGCCTCGCCCTTGGCGGCATCGAGAATGGGCGCAGCCGGATTGAGGGCCCGCAGCCTTGCGACGATACGCTCGCGCTGCGCGGCATCCGCGAGATCAGTTTTGCTCAGAACGATACGGTCAGCGACCGCTGCCTGCTTCACTGCCTCGGGATGCGCATCGAGTTCTGCCTCCCCGTTCACTGCATCGACCACGGTGATCACGCCATCGAGCCGGTAGCGCAGCAAAAGATAGGGATGCGACATGGCGGTGTGCAGCACGGGTGCGGGATCGGCGAGCCCGGTAGTTTCCAGTAATACACGGAGGAACGTGCAACGCCGGTTGTCGAGATCCCGAAGCAGCGTCTCGAGCGCATCGACGAGATCGCCGCGCATGGTGCAACACAAGCACCCGGATTGCAGGAGAACCATATTGTCGCTGACGTACTCGACCAGCAAGTGATCGAGCGACACGTCGCCGAATTCGTTGATAATCACCGCCGTCTCAGCGAGTGCGGGGTCCTTCAGAAGTCGATTGAGTAACGTTGTCTTGCCGGCCCCTAAGAATCCGGTGAGCACGGTCAATGGTATGGGCGTCGGCGGCTGGCGCCGTTCGGCGCTTTGGCCGGGCTCGCTCATTGACTAACCGAGGTGACTTTCGGTTTGACAGGCTTTGCGGGCTTCGCAGTCTTGGCCGGCTTGGCGGCCTCTTCGGTCTTGGCCGGCTTTTCGGCGCCTTCAGTCTTGGCGATGGCTTTCTTCTTCTTTTTCGGTGAGGCGCTTGCGGTTTGTGCGATCGCGTCCGGGTGATCGGCGGGTCCAGTGAAGACGACTATCGGGGGCGTGGTTTCGACGGGCGGCCCGAGGACGAATTTTCCGTTCGCGGGCTTAAGACCGGATAACATGAACGCCTGCTGCCCATTGCTCGCTTCGCCGGTGGAGGTCGCCGCGGCGGCCGCGTCTTCCGGCTCCTCCTCGTTTTCTTCCGACGGAGGCTTGCGCCGATGGCCGCCGCACATTTCGTCCCGTAGGTTCGGCGGTTGCGCGTCGATTGGTGCCAGCGCATCGACAGTACCAAGCGAAGGCGTCAGCCACGACAAGCCGGCACTGTTGAAGCCGCGCTCGAGTAGTTGCGCCGCTTTTTGCGCGCGCACGGCGCCCGACCAGGCGCCGAGCACAACCGCGATGAGCCGATGTCCGTTTCGCGTGGCAGAGGCAACAACGTTGTAGCCCGACGCACAAATGAAACCGGTTTTCATGCCATCGGCACCGGGATAACGATCGATCAGTGAATTATAATTGCGCATGACGCGATTGCCGTAACGAATCGACGAGATGTGCCAGTAGCTGTCGTATTCGGGGAATTCACTGATGAGGGTGCGCGCAAGAATCCCGAGGTCTCGCGCAGAAGTAACGTGGTTTTCTGCCGGCAGCCCGTTGGGGTTTACGAAGTTGCTCTGCGTCATGCCGAGCCGCCGGGCATTGGCGTTCATCAGATCGGCAAAGCCTTCGATCGAACCTCCGACGCCTTCAGCGATCGTCACCGCCATGTCATTGGCGGACTTGACCATCAGCATCTTTAGCGCGTTGTCGACGGTGACGGTCGTGCCGACTTTGAAGCCCATCTTTGTCGGCTGTTGCGCCGCTGCATTGCGCGAGACGGTAAGGAGGGTATTGAAAGAGATGCGTCCTTCCTTAATCGTGCGCAGCGTCGTGTAGGCCGTCATCAACTTCGTGACCGAAGCGGGGTACCACGGGTACGTCGCATTTTCCGCGTGCAGGACTTTGCCCGTGGAGGCCTCGATCAGGAGTTGTGCTTCCGCTTGTGCACGGCCCCCGCCGGCAGAGGCGAGCGCTCCTGCAACGAGGCCGAGGATTATGACGTGAGAGCAGCGGCTTGAAATAGCGTTCATTGTCTGCGGTTCACAATCCTAAGGCTTCGAAACGGGAAAGTTCCATAGGCGGCCGTGCTAGGCTATCTAAGCTTTGGATGGTAGGCAAAGCTGGTGGACCGCAGCTAAATATATGCTGACGAAGAGTTCATCGCCAAGGAAAGCGACCAAAATTCGGCAAAGGAGGCCTCGATGACTGCGTGTATAGTCGGTTGGGCCCATACCCCCTTTGGTAAATTAACCGGTGAGACCGTCGAAAGCCTGATCGTTCGGGTGGCCGGCGAAGCCCTCGCCGATGCCGGCATTGGTCCCAAGGACGTCGACGAGATCGTTCTCGGACATTTCAATGCGGGATTTTCGGCGCAGGATTTTACCGCCTCGCTGGTGTTACAGGCATCACCCGAATTACGCTTCAAACGCGCCACGCGCGTGGAAAACGCCTGCGCGACCGGCTCAGCCGCGGTGCATCAGGGAATCAGGGCGATCGATGCCCGCGCTGCACGCATCGTTCTCGTCGTTGGCGCGGAGCAGATGACGACAACGCCGCCGGCGGAGATCGGCCGCAATTTGTTGAAGGCGTCGTACGTGCGCGAGGAAGCCGATATCGACGGCGGGTTCGCGGGCATTTTTGGAAAAATAGCCGGGCTCTATTTCCAGAAATGGGGGGACCAGTCTGACGCTCTCGCAATGATTGCCGCCAAGAACCACAAGAATGGTGTCGGAAATCCTTATGCGCAGATGCGCAAGGATCTGGGCTACGACTTCTGCCGCACCGAGAGCGAGAAAAATCCGTTCGTCGCCGGACCACTCAAACGCACCGATTGCTCGTTGGTCTCGGACGGCGCCGCCGCGGTGGTCCTTGCTGATGTCGAGACCGCGCTCGGATTGAAGAAGGCGATCGCTTTCCGTGCAGCCGAACACGTCCAGGATTTCCTGCCGATGTCGAAGCGAGATATCCTTAAATTCGAGGGCTGCGCTCAAGCCTGGAAGCAAGCGCTTGCAAAGACGGGGCTCACGCTTGGCGATTTATCGTTCATCGAAACGCACGACTGCTTTACGATCGCCGAATTGATCGAATACGAGGCCATGGGGCTGACCGCCGAAGGGCAGGGCGCGCGCGCTGTCCTGGAAGGCTGGACGCAGAAGGACGGGAAATTGCCGGTAAATCCATCCGGCGGCCTGAAAGCAAAAGGCCACCCCATCGGCGCAACCGGCGTATCGATGCACGCCCTTTGTGCGATGCAGTTGACCGGCACCGCGGGGGATCTGCAGGTAAAGAATGCCCGCATGGGCGGCATCTTCAACATGGGCGGAACGTCGGTAGCGAATTACGTGAGTATTCTCGAACGCATCAAATAGCGCGAGACCGACCGGCGGCGAGGGCTAGTGGAATTTTCGGTCGGCCGCCGACGGCAAATACGACCGATCGAAAATATCTTCGAGTTTCGGCTTCGCATTCTTGAATTTATGAGTGAGCGCGATCTGTTCGATCGATCGTGAAAAACGCGCGTCGTCTATTTCACCGTAGCCGTTCGCTTTCACCTCGGGCGTAACGATATTTTCGCGGATTGCCATCGTGAGCCGTTCAAGTTCGACTGGCTTTTTCGCCAGTGTATTCCGTTTGAGCACGGATTCGATTGCGATCGATGGTTGTTTTACGGTCTCTCTCAAACCTCGCATGAAAGCACGCAGAAAGCCTCTGACGGCGTCAGGCTGCTCGGCAGCAAATTTTGAGTTCACGAGAATCGCGTTGCCGTAGAGGGTCACGCCATAGTCGGCCATCAGCAGCACGACGATATCGTCGACCGGGACACCTTTGTCTTTGAGATCGATATAGGAAGAGAACGAGTATCCGGTAATCGCGTCCACCTGGCCCGCCGCCAGCATCGGCTCGCGCACAGGAAAGCTGATATTCTCAATAGTGACCTTGGACACGTCGATATTGTTGGCTTGTGCGAAAATCGGCCATTGTGCGAAGGCACCATCGGCAGCAGGCGCGCCAAGGGTTTTCCCTTCAAGATCTTTCGGAGTTGCGATGCCGCGGCTTTTGCGGCCGATGACTGCAAATGGTGGCCGGTTATAGAGCATGAAGACCGCATTGATGGGCGTGCCGGGGTTCGCATCGCGGAATTTGATCAGCGCGTTGATGTCAGCAAAGCCCATGTCGTATTCACCTGATGCCACGCGCTGGATCGGCTCGAGCGACCCGATTGATGGGTCGATGGCGACATTGAGGCCCTCCGCTTTGTAATAGCCCTTATCGAGCGGCAGCAGGAAAGGCGCCGAAGGTCCTTCGAATTTGAAGTCGAGCGTCATTTTGACGGCTGTTTCCGCCGCCGAAGCTCTTCCTGTCATTGCGACAAGAAGCAGCGCCACCCGTGCCAATTGGCCGGCGTGGAATGCGCGCATCCACTCGATCCTTCTTTTTTGGTCCGTGCCCTGGCGGTGCGTGACTCGGCTTCACCTAACAAAGCAAAGAACAGGAGTATGCCAAGGACAAGGCATATGCAAAGACGACCATTCAAATTGCGTTGGTATGACTAATGCAGTCGTTCACAATTTCGAACGTTGGCATTCTTAAGCCGCGAGAATCGCCAGTTTAGGATAAGCTCGCGCACCGGTTCGGAGTTCATGTCATGCCGCCGGCGAAAGGCGACCAGCTTGCTCGCGACATTACGCCGCTACGGGCGCCTTACGCGCCAGCTGATGAAACTATCGCGAGCAGTCTTCTGGCGTCAGCCGGCCGTTCCGCAAGCGCCGAGGCCCGTATCGACGCACGTACCAGGCTTCTGGTCGAAGCGATCCGCGCCCGCACGGGTGGACTTGGCGGCGTCGAGGATTTTCTCCACGCCTACGCTCTCTCGACCAAAGAGGGCCTGGCTCTGATGGTGTTGGCGGAAGCGCTTCTGCGTGTCCCCGACGCAGACACCGCCGACCGCCTCATCGAAGACAAGCTTAAGGCCGGGGATTGGGCGCATCACGAGTCCCGTTCGGCAGCGCTATTGGTGTCGGCTTCAGCCTGGACGCTTGGCCTGACGGCTCGCGTTATCCACCCCGGCGAAACACCGGAAGGCATTGTTAGCGCCCTCGTGAAGCGGCTCGGGTTGCCGGCAGTGCGTGCGGCCACGCGCCAGGCAATGCGATTGCTCGGCTCGCACTTTGTGCTCGGGCAGACGATTGAAGAAGCGCTCGTGCGCGCCGGTTCGCATCGCGAGTTTCTTTATTCTTTCGACATGCTGGGTGAGGGTGCCCGGACTGCTGACGATGCCCAGCACTATTTCGAATCTTATGCCGAGGCCATCGACGCGATCGGCAAACGCGCTGGCAATGAGTCGCTTCCGAAACGTCCGGGAATTTCAGTGAAGCTTTCGGCGCTGCATCCGCGCTATGAGCCTCTGTCGCGCGAACGCGTACTCACGGAACTGGTGCCGAAATTGCTTGAATTGGCACGGCTCGCCAAGACACACGAATTGAATTTCACCGTCGATGCCGAGGAAGCAGATCGGCTGGAATTGTCACTCGATGTCATTGCGGTGGTGCTGCGCGATTCTTCGCTCGGCGGATGGGACGGTTTTGGCCTCGCCGTACAGGCCTATCAAAAGCGCGCCGGTGCAGTGATTGACTGGATCAAAGATGCCGCGGAAGCGCTCGATCGCCGCCTGATGGTTCGTCTCGTTAAAGGTGCCTATTGGGATACTGAGATCAAGCGCGCTCAGGAGCGCGGGCTTACCGACTATCCCGTGTTCACCCGCAAGGCGATGACCGATCTCTGCTATCTCGACTGCACGCGCAAATTGCTGGCGGCACGGCCGCGGATTTATCCGCAATTTGCCACCCACAATGCATTGACCGTCGCCTGTGCCATACAGGATGCCGGAAACACAGCCGGTTATGAGTTTCAGCGGCTGCACGGCATGGGTGAAGCACTATACGAAGCATTGCTTGCCGAAATCCCCGATCTGACGTGTCGGGTTTACGCCCCGGTTGGCGGTTACGCCGATTTGCTCGCCTATCTGGTCCGCCGTCTCTTGGAGAATGGCGCTATTTCGTCATTTGTATCGGTTGCGGCCGATCCGGCTGTTCCCATCGAAACGATACTCCGCCGGCCACAGAGCTGGATCGCCGATGCGTCCCATTCACGTCATTCACATATTCCGCTGCCGCGCGATTTATTCGGCGCGGCGCGCCGTAATTCGGCGGGCATCGAGTTTGGCGATCAAGCTGCAGTTAAATGCCTGCTCACAGAACTTCGTGAGGCGCCGCCGAGCGTGCACGCAAAACCGCTGATTGACGGCGTGGCAGTGGCCGGGCGCGAGCGCCCAGTCCACTCGCCGATTGATGGAAAGTCCATTGGCACAGTGCAAGAAAGTGATGAAGCTGTTGTCTCCGCTGCGCTTGCTGCGGCCGTGGTCACTTTCCCTGCATGGAACGCAACACCGGCCGCTAACCGTGCAGTCATACTCGAACGCGCTGGCGATCTTATAGAGGAGAACCGCGGCAAGCTAATTGCTCTCTTGCAAAGCGAAGCCGGCAAGACGATCGATGATTGCATTTCGGAAGTGCGCGAGGCGGCAGACTATTGCCGATACTATGCGAACGAGGCTCGTCGCAATCTCAAGGCGAAGGTTCTCCCGGGCCCGACCGGTGAGAGCAACGAGCTGCGCTATCGCGGCCGCGGCGTCTTTGCCTGCATTAGTCCCTGGAATTTTCCGTTGGCAATCTTCACCGGCCAGATTGCGGGCGCACTTGCGGCCGGCAATTGTGTCGTAGCGAAACCTGCAGAACAGACGCCGCTCATCGCCTTTGAGGTGGTGAAACTCTTGCATACCGCCGGCGTACCTGTGAGTTCGCTGCATCTGATACCGGGTGATGGCGGGGTCGGCGCCCTGCTCACAAGCGATCGCCGCGTCAGCGGCGTTGCTTTTACCGGCTCCACAGAGGTCGCGCGCATCATCAACCGGGCGCTTGCAGAAAGGGGAGGGCCAATCGCGCCCCTGATCGCCGAAACCGGCGGGGTGAACGCCATGATCGTCGATGCCACCGCATTACCCGAACAGGTGACCGACGACGTTATCGCGTCGGCCTTTCGTTCTGCCGGGCAGCGGTGTTCCGCAATGCGACTGTTATGCGTGCAGAACGATGTAGCCGACCGCATCCTCAAAATGATCGCGGGCGCCGCGCGCGAACTCAAACTGGGTGATCCGCGCGATCTGGCAACTCACGTCGGCCCTGTGATCGACGCCGAAGCCAAGGACAAGCTCGATCGATGGGTCGCGGGTATGGAGGCACGCGGCGCCGTGCTGTTCCGCAAGGACGCCAGCCCGCCTAAGGGCGGCACCTATGTAGGCCCCACGATCGTCGAACTCGACAGCGCGCGCGAGCTGACCGAGGAAGTGTTCGGCCCCGTGCTGCACGTGATGCGATGGCATGCGGACGAATTCGATCAGCTGCTCGAGGACATCGCAGCGAATGGCACCGCGCTGACGCTTGGCGTTCACTCGCGCATCGAGACGACGGTCGCGCGCATCGTAAATCGCCTGCCAAACGGCAATGTCTATGTGAACCGCAACATGATCGGGGCCGTTGTCGGATCACAGCCGTTCGGCGGCAGCGGCCTTTCCGGTACAGGGCCGAAGGCTGGTGGTCCCAACTACCTGCATCGGTTTGCGATCGAGCAGGTGGTGACGGTGAATACGGCTGCGTCCGGCGGCAATGCCACCCTTTTGTCCGAAGACGAGTAAGGATGGTCGCAGGGCAGTGCTTGAGGAATTCCGCCGCATTCTGGTTCGAAATGCCCCTCTTTGGGCTTATTTCGCGCGTTAATCGCTGAATAACTGTGGCGGCATCTTGCTACCGCGCGATATCGGCGGCTGTCATATGCGTTAACCGGTTTTGCGCGCGGATCGGATATTGTGAGCGGTATGACTGATTCGGTGGCTCGTCTTTACGACGCGGTAATCGCGGTTCGCGGCTCCGACCCGGCAAAATCACGGACCGCACGATTATTGCGCGCCGGCCGCGCGAAGATGGCCAAAAAACTCGCTGAAGAGGCGGTAGAGGTCGTCATCGACGCGATGCACGGCCAGCCCGAAGCGGTGGTCCGAGAAAGTGCCGATCTGCTTTATAATCTCGTGGTGCTGTGGGTTCATGCCGGAGTGAAGCCCGATCAAGTTTGGGCCGAGATGCGCCGTCGCGAGCTGATGTTCGGCATCGCCGAAAAGGTCCCAAAAGATCTGGTACGGGCGGCAGCACGGCGTAAAGTAGTGACACTTGAAACTAGGCGCGTTCGCAAGCGCCGTTGATCCGTCACAATTCTCCTCACGAGTATCTCGATGACCGTTGAGGCCGCCGAGCCACGTTCTTTGTTGCGCCGTCTTTATGACTGGTGCGTGGCCGCAGCCCATAAGCCGCACGCAATGTGGACGATGGGTGCGGTTTCGTTTGCCGAAAGCTCATTTTTCCCGGTGCCGCCTGACATCATGCTGATTCCGATGGCTCTCGCACGCCCGGAGCGGGCCTATGCGATGGCGGCTTTGTGCACGGTAACGTCTGTCGCTGGAGGTCTGCTCGGCTACAGCATTGGGGCCCTGCTTTATGGCTCGGTCGGGGGTTGGTTGATCCACCTCTATGGATACGGCGACAAAGTTGACGCCTTTCGCGATGCATATGCGCGATGGGGAGCCTGGATCATTCTTCTGAAGGGGCTAACGCCGATTCCCTATAAGGTCGTGACCATCACCTCGGGATTTGCCGGTTACAATCTTGGGCTCTTTTTGTTGTTTTCGATTATCACACGCGGCGCCCGTTTCTTCGTGCTGGCATTTTTGCTGCATCGCTATGGCGACCGGGCACGTCATATTATTGAAAAGCGGCTCGGGTTATGGGTACTACTCGGCGCAGCGATTATCGTCATCGGGATCGCTGCCGCGCTATACTTGATCTGAGGAATCGCTCGTCAATTTCGCTTCGGCCAGTCATGCGCATCAGCCAGTTTTTGACCTTTCGTCGGAATTTCGGAGCGGGCCCGCACAAACTCGCGTTCGTGCTCTTGTTTTCCGGCAGCTTGATTTTGCAATCGGCATTGGTCGTGGCGCAAGAACAGGGCAGCCCGACTCAAACCCCTCCTCAGAGCGAAGGATTTCTCGCAGCTTTCAGCCGGTGGTTTGGCGCACAGACGTCAAACGTTGGTTCGTCACTCAACGATGCGCGCAAAAAGGTCGAAGGCTTCAGCAGCGCTGCCGGCGATGCGGCTAAGACGACAGTCGAAGGCGCAAAAGATGCGGCCGACGCCGTCGTGCGCATTCCAGCGGCACGCGCTATTAGTGGCCACGAGACATGCCAGCTGGCACCGAACGGTGCACCCGACTGCGTCGCTGCCGCACGCACCATGTGCAAGACGAAGGGTTTCAACTCCGGGAAAAGTCTGGATATGACCACGGCTGAAGTCTGCCCGGCCAAAGTCTATATGTCCGGCCGATCGACTGGCCCCGAGTGCACGACAGAGACCTTCGTTTCCCGCGCCCTCTGCCAATAGCGTTTTGGCGACGTCCCTAACGGCGCTTGTGTCGTCGTCGGGCCTGTGTTTCCGTTTCGCGCATGAACCTGTATGCCAAGTTGATCGAACGCGAGGCGACCGGCCGGCCTGTGACTGTCGGCCTCATTGGCGCCGGCAAGTTCGGCACCATGTTCACGGCGCAGGCGCGGCTGACGCGCGGCATGCACCTCGCCGGCGTTGCCGATCTCGATGTCGCGCGTGCACGCCGCCAGCTCAAGGACGCGGGATGGCCGGATGAATTGTTCGGTGCGGCGTCGCTTGCCGATGCGCATAAGAAGCGAACGACTTTCGTCACCGACAACGCGGAAGCCTTGATCGCCGATCCGGAGATCGAAGTCCTCGTCGAGGCGACCGGCGTTCCAGGCGCGGGCATTCATCACGCACTTAGCGCTATCGGCCACGGCAAACATATCGTTATGGTCAACGTCGAAGCCGATGCGTTAGCGGGACCGCTGCTGGCGCGGCGCGCCAAAATGGCGGGCGTTGTCTATTCGCTTGCCTGGGGCGATCAGCCGGCACTCATTTGCGAGCACGTTGATTGGGCGCGGACAGCCGGCTTTAAGGTGATTTGCGCGGGTAAGGGTACGCGCTACGAGCCCCATTATCACAAATCCAACCCGGACAATGTCTGGGATATCCTAGATAAATATCTGAACATTTCTGATCGCAAGTCGATCAATCCAAAAATGTTTAACTCGTTTGTCGACGGCACGAAATCCGGCATCGAAATGACAGCGGTCTGCAATGCGACCGGTTTGGTGCCACAGGCGAATGGTCTTGGCTTTCCTCCGGCCACGCGTTTCGAGCTTGCTGACATCTGCAAGCCGAAGAGCGAGGGCGGTGCCCTCGAAAAGGCAGGCGTTACCGAGGTGACATCGTCAGTCTATCGCGACGGCCGTGATGTGCCGCATCACCTTGCGCTCGGGACCTATGTGGTGTTCGAGGGTGACACCGAATATGCGCGCCGCTGTTTCAAGGAATACGCGATGCTGCCGGACAAAAGCGGGAAATATGCGGCGCTTTACCGGCCAATTCATATGATCGGCCTGGAGTTGGGCATTTCGGTCGCCAGCGCAGCTCTGCGAAATGAACCGACCGGCGCGCCAAACGGCTTCCGCTCCGACGTCGTGGCAACCGCAAAACGCGGCCTGAAGGCTGGCGAGATCCTGGACGGCGAGGGAGGCTTCTGCGTTTGGGGAAAGCAGACGCCGGCCGAATTTTCGCTCGAACGTGAATTGTTGCCGCTTGGCCTCGCGCATAACGTGAAGCTCAAGTGTGATATCGCCGAAGGCCAGGCACTTCGATGGTCTGATGTTGCCTACGATTCCAACGATCCGGCGGTTAAGATACGGCGCGAGATGGAAGCAGCGTTTGGCCGGAGGAATGCAACGGCCGAACCGGTGTTATGAACTAAATAAACAAAGTCGTCGGGAGGAAAGCATGATGAAACGTTTGGTAGCCGCATTCACGGCAGTCTTTGCTATCGCTATGATGCCACATGGGCTGCGCGCAGAAGACAGCAAGCTAACGGTTATCGTTTTTCCGGGCGTGCAAAACCTGCCGATGTTTGCGGCGCAAGCAAAAGGCTTCTACGCCAAGCGCGGCCTCGACGTCGATCTCAAGTTCACGCCGAATTCCGACGAGCTACGCAACGGGCTGGCTGAAGGCCGTTACCAAATCGCGCACTCGGCGATCGACAATGCGTTTGCACTCAAAGACAAAGCCAATGCCGACATCGCAGTCGTGCTCGGTGGCGACAACAGTTTCAATCATCTCGTCGTGCAACCCGACATCAAATCGCTGGCCGACATCAAGGGCAAAACCGTTGTCGTTGATGCGATCAATACCGCCTACGCTTTCCAGCTTTACGAAATGCTGCGGCAGAAGGGCCTCAACAAAGGCGACTATGAAATCAAATCAGTTGGCGGGACGGGATTTCGACTGGAAGCAATGACCAAAGACAAGGCCATGGTCGCCGCTATGTTAAATCCGCCCTTCTCGGTTCGGGCGGAAAAGGCGGGTCTCAAAGATATGGGCACCGCCGCCGCCGCGCTCGGCGCATATCAAGGAACATCCGCGTTCGTGCTGCGGCCTTGGGGCGCCGCGAACACCGACACACTGGTCAAATATCTGCAAGCTTATATCGAGGGAAGGCGTTGGAGCCTTGATCCGAAGAATAGAGAAGAGGCCGTCGCGCTACTCGCTGAGCGATTAAAATTGGCTCCGGACATTGCTGGCTTGGCATATGACAGCACCAAGGGCGATTTTAGTCCCGATGGTGCGATTGACATGGAGGGCGTCAAGAATGTCCTCAAGCTGCGCGCGCAGTATGAGGGCGGAACGCCGAATGCGCCGGAGAAATATCTCGACCTTTCTTACTATAAAAAGGCGCTGGCCGGCCTTTGATCGCGCGAACCGCTATGCCAGCTCGATCGTGCCGTCGATCTTGTAGTTAAGGCCGACTTTGCCAATGGTGAGGACCATCTGTGCCGGCAGGGCTTCATTGCCCTTGAGCCGTCCGTCAGAGACTGCGGCCCGCACGGCCTTTTCAATTTCGCGTTGCGATGTGACCCCAACCGTCTTGAGAAATTTGCGCAATGAGGTATTGAGCACGTCTTCGTTCATCTTCAACTCCTTGAACCAGCGAATCCCGCTGGCCGATCTTACGTTGCAGACGGGCCCCCTCAAAGGGTTGCATTTTTGTTTGGCTGTATAGGGAGTTGCCGCTATAGCTACCTTGAAGCCGGTGTGGCGGAATTGGCAGACGCGCACGACTCAAAATCGTGTTCCCAAAAGGAGTGTCGGTTCGACCCCGACCACCGGCACCACCCAACAATCGGATCGACGGACGATCGGCGCGCACAATGAACAATTTAATAGAGCTGATCCGCCGCGACCCACCGTTTGCGGCTGCGGCGATCGTGACAATTGTGGGCGGGCTCACGATTTGCGGCTTCTTTTTCTTTCAATATGTTCTTGGCTACCCGCCGTGTCCGCTCTGCCTCGATCAGCGTAATGCTTATTACGTTAGCGTGCCGCTTGCTTCGCTACTTTGTTTGGGCTCCAATCATGGTGCTTCGAGCAAGGTGATGATCGCTGGTTTTGCCGTTATTACGGCGGTCATGCTCTGGAATACTGGGCTGTCCACTTATCACGCCGGAGTGGAATGGAAATTCTGGCCGGGCCCGACGGATTGTTCCGGTCCAATCAACAGTCTTGGTTCGGCCGGGAATTTGCTGAATCGGCTTCAGGACATCAAAATCGTGCGCTGTGACGAGGCGGCTTGGCGGTTCCTTGGAATTTCGCTGGCCGGATACGATGCGGTGGTGTCACTGTTTCTGGCGGCCGCCGCGGCCTGGGGCGTCAAGGCTTCCCTCGCGCGTCGCAACTCATCCGACTAGAATGCGTACGACTTGTCATACGGGAATAGAACAGCATGGAAGTTTTGATCATTGGCGCCGGCATCGGCGGATTAACCCTCGGTCTGATGTTGCATCGTGCCGGTATTGCCTGCCGCATCTTTGAGGCTGCTCCCGAACTCAAGGCGGTCGGCGTTGGGATCAATATTCTGCCCCACGCCTCGCGCGAATTGTGCGCGCTGGGATTGGAAGATGCGCTCGCCAATGTCGCTGTCACGACTCGCGAATATTGTTTCTACAATCGCTTCGGCCAATTCATCTATAGCGAACCTGCCGGGCGTTTCGCCGGATACGACGTGCCGCAGTTTTCGATCCATCGCGGCGACCTGCAAATGGTCCTGCTCGATGCTTTCGTAAAGCGGGCGGGCGCCGATAAAGTTATCACCAGCTGGCGATGTACCCGCGTCGAATACGATGGGCCGGAAGCGATCGCGCATTTTGAAGACGCGAACGGCAAGCCATTGCCGTCGCAGAGGGGCAGCGCGGTGATCAGCGCCGAGGGAATTCATTCGCTGCTGCGCAAACAACTTTATCCGAATGAAGGACCGCCGAAATATTCCGGCATCAACATGTGGCGCGGCATCACCCGCTGGAAGCCCTTCCTTTCCGGCGCCAGCATGATCCGCGTTGGTTGGCATCATCCTGCGAAACTCCTGATTTACCCCATTCGCAATAATGTGGACGCCGAGGGACGCCAGCTGGTGAATTGGGTGTGCGATATCGAAACGCCGCAATATCAAGCGCGCGATTGGAACAGGCGCGGCAAATTGGAAGACTTTCTGCCGGCGATGGCGGACTGGCATTTCGATTGGCTTGACGTGCCGGAATTTATCGCCAGCTCTGACGCGATCCTCGAATATCCGATGGTCGATCAGGATCCATTGCCACGCTGGAGTTTCGGCCGCTTGACGCTCCTTGGTGATGCCGCCCATCCGATGTATCCGCGCGGAGCGAACGGTGCGGCACAGGCCATTCTGGATTGTCGTGCGCTCGCCGACGCGCTTTCAACCAACGCCGAGACGGTTGCAGCGCTGAAAGTCTATGAAGCAAAACGCCTTCCGGCGACCAGCGAGGTCGTGTTAGCGAACCGCAAGGCACCCCCTGATGCAATCTTGCATGAAGTCTACCGGCGTACCGGCGACAAGCCGTTCAAGAATATCGACGATGTCATCAGCCGCGAAGAGCTCATCGCACTATCGGAGAGCTACAAGCGCGTTGCGGGTTATGACAAGGAACGGCTGAAGACCAGAGCTTGAGGTCCCCCAAAACACTGACGACCACGAAATGCTAAGGCGCGCGTACATCCGGCGTCGCCCACTGCAATTTCGCGGCCGCTCGATGACAGAGCCTTTCGGCTCAACATCATCGCTGCAATGCATATAGGCGATATTCATTCCCAAACAAGGGCTTGAGGAACTGATGGTTAAACCGTCCGGCTATACTTCCACTGCAAAAATCCTGCACTGGTTGATCGTGGCGCTCCTGATAGCGCAGTTCATCGTGGCATGGACCATGCCGCATATCGGGCGCAACACACCGGTAACGACGCTGATCGGCCTTCATTTTTCATTCGGGATCACAATTCTCGTCGTTGCATTTGTTCGCATTGCCTGGCGATTGACTCACGCCGAGCCGGCGCCGGTTGATAGCATTCCGCCTTGGCAGATACAGACTGCGCGAGTCGTGCATTGGCTGCTTTACGTCCTGCTGTTCGTGGTGCCGATCCTGGGCTGGCTCAACGCCTCATGGCGCGGCATGCCGATTGTCATGTTCGGGTTGGAATTGCCGAAACTGGTTGCCGCGCGTGCGCCAGGCTGGGGCTGGACCGGCGATGTACATGCGTTGCTCGCTTACTATGTGATGTTGTCGCTGATAGGCCTGCAT
Source organism: uncultured Alphaproteobacteria bacterium (assembly GCA_963722125.1). Classification (GTDB taxonomy): domain Bacteria; phylum Pseudomonadota; class Alphaproteobacteria; order Rhizobiales; family Xanthobacteraceae; genus Pseudolabrys. The sequence continues at coordinate 729,450 of CAVRJW010000006.1, forward strand.
ATCGCTGCGGGCCTCTATCATTATTTCATCCGCCGTAACGGCGTCCTGCAGCGGATGCTCCCGGGGGGCTGAGCGCGATCTTCATCGCTTCGCAGGCGGCACCATCTTGATGCGCGCCGAATGCTTGGCGATATCGTCGAGACTGTAGGATAGATGCACACGCTTGGTCGATGGCGGTCGCTTGGCCACCGACAGACCTGGCCGCCATTCGGTCGCGGGACGGATCGGGCGCGGTACGAAACCGCCACCGCAATTCGGGCAAACATTGTGCAATTTGTGCTCGACGCAATCGGCGCAAAACGTGCATTCATACGAACAAATGCGCGCGTCCAAGGAATTGGGCGGCAGGTCGACGTCGCAAAATTCACAGTTGGGCCGAAGCTCGAGTGCCAAGATCGTCCTTTATGGCTTATCCATCACTTTTTTCTTCCAGCCGTCCCAGGTACGCGCAAGTCCGTGCCCTTCGCGCTCCTCGATTTTCCGCGCTTCCTCAGGGGCCATGTACGTAATCGGTGCGCCCATGCTCATGGCCTGCGCCTGGAGAGTCGCATTGAGTGCGAGGAAAATGGTGCGGCCCACCACCCGCGGCAGCGAAGGTCCCGTGATGACCGCGCCATGGCCACGCATCAAGGCCGCGGGATGATCACCGAGCGTCTCGGCGAGGTTACGGCCGAGCGTGGGGTCGCGGATCAGCATATCGGTCATGCCGGCACGATCGCGAATTTCGAAAACCGGAATGCCGAAGCTAATGAAAGCCGAGCGATGATACATCGGTTTGAGCGGAACATTGGTGACGCCGAAAGGTATCAACGAGGGCGCGTGCGTGTGCACGATGGCGATCACGTCGGGTCGCTGCTTATAGATCTCGCCGTGGATGTAGCGTTCGGTGAACAATGCCGACATCGGCAAGCCGTGGGTATCGACGGGCCGGCTATCGAGATCGAATTCGATAATGTCCTTTGCCGTCACAAGTTCGGCCGACATTCCCCGCGCCATAAGGTAGCGGTTGGGATCGCGATTGTGCCGGACGGAAACATGTCCCCAACCGTCGAGCAGCCCGTGGTCGGCAAGAATGCGGTTGGCGGCGACCAGATCTTCGATCAGTTTTTCGTCGGGAGCGCCCGCGGAAGCCGGCGCTTGCTGGGCGGATGCCGCGCCAACGGAAAATACACCGATTATCAGACCAACAATGAACAGAGACATCCGTCTGCCGCGGCGATCATGCAGCGCATCGATCATGACAAACTCCAATACGGAAATGCGTGGTGGCCTACGGCTCGAGCTCGGTGTCCCAATAGAGATAGTCGAGCCAGCTCTCATGCAGGTAGTTGGGCGGGAAGAGCCGGCCGTTCCTGTGCAGATGATGGACCGTCGGCTGGAATGGCATCTGCGACGGGAACATCCTGGCCTCGTCAGGCGTGAGGTTGCCCTTGCGCAAATTGCAGGGCGAGCAAGCGGCTACCACGTTGTCCCAAGTGGTGTGGCCACCGCGCGATCGCGGCAACAGATGGTCGAAGGTGAGGTCGTCTCGATCGCCGCAATACTGGCAGGAGAAACGATCGCGCAGAAAAACATTGAAGCGCGTGAAGGCCGGATGAGTCGAAGGCTTCACGAAGGTCTTGAGCGAAACGACGCTCGGCAGCTTCATCTCGAAGGATGGGCTATGAACCGCGCGGTCGTAATTGGCGACGATGTTTACGCGTTCGAGAAAGACCGCCTTGATCGCGTCCTGCCACGACCACAGCGACAGCGGGTAATAGCTCAACGGTCGAAAATCCGCGTTGAGCACCAGGGCCGGAAAACCAGCAGGCGAAACGTGCACGTTCAAGCGACGCTCCCTGACCTCCTTGGAACGCTGCCGCCACGCAGCTAACGCGCTAGTAATAGGGCAGCGTGACAGGATTGTGAAGCCGGAACGGGGAGTTACCCGCAGGGCAGCTATTTGTAGGCCGCAAAGCACTTGGCCAGGAATTCGCCGCCCTGGCGCAGGCCTTCCTGGTCAATACCGTGGCCGACGCCGAGCGAGATATGCCACTCCACAGGAACCTTCAGCGCCGCCAGACCTTGGGCGGAATGACTCACCGCCTGGACCGGAATTAATTCGTCCTCATCGCCATGAATAAGCAGTACCGGAGGCCTTGATTTGATTTCGGCCGCAAAGGTATCCGACATGGCATCGCCAGGCATGATCAACATGCCGGAATAGCCGACGATCGCCGCCGGCGGCACGGCGCGTCGCAGGCCGACATGGAGCGCCATCATAGTGCCTTGGGAAAATCCAACTAGCGCGAGTGCGCCGCGCGGTAGACTGCGGCGCTTAAGTTCAGCGTCGAGAAAGGCATTGAGCTCGGGTGCCGCGGCATTGACCCCATTCCAGCGCTCGTCCGGATTGCGAAACGTCAGCGGAAACCATTCGCGGCCCGTTGGTGCCTGCCCGCAGGGGCGCGGCGCGTGCGGCGACACGAAAGCCGCATCAGGTAGCAGGCCCTGCCAGGCGCGGCCGATCTCGATCAGGTCGTCGCCATCGGCGCCATAGCCGTGCAGAAAAACGACCAACTGTTGCGCGCGTCCCGAATGCGGCTCGAGCCGCGGGCCGTCGAGTTTAGCCATTCTTCTTTTTCCTTTTCCTCGGTTTCTTGCCGGCCGTTTCTTTCGGCCGACCATTTGGCTGAACCGGCACCACGTCACGTTTCTTCACAGCATGATAATAAGCCCAGAGCAAATGCGCCGCCACGCCGCGCCATGGACGCCAGGCCTCGGCCATTTTGGTAAGCGCCTTGGCGTCGGGGCGTTTGCGCAAGCCGAAAGCGATGCGTGCAGCTTCTTGCACGGCGAGATCGCCGGATGGAAACGCATCGGCATGACCGAGGCAAAAGAGCAAATAGATATCCGCGGTCCATGGGCCGATCCCGTGTAGCGCCGTAAGCGCAGCATGAGCTTGATCCGCATCCATATTGCCAACGGCTGTGAGATCGATGCGGCCTTTGGCGACCGCCTTTCCAATTTCCCGGATCGACTTGATCTTGGGTGCCGAGAGGCCAAGGCGCTTGAGCTTGTCGACGCGCGCGCGCCGGACCGTATCGTGATGAAACGGATCAAATGCGGCGAACAAGCGGGCGCGGATTGCTGCTGCACTTGCAGTTGAAAGCTGCTGGCCGCAAACGATGGCGCACAGGCCGGGGAATCCTGCTTCGCGCCGGCGCAGGCTAAAAGGACCCGCTTTGTCCGCAACCGGCTTCAGCCGCGGATCTGTCAGCAACAGCTGCGCGAGCCCCGCCTGCAAATCGCCTTCGGTGTGAAGGAAATGGGTCATGCGCTATCCGTGTAGCAAGCAAGACGGTAGATAGAAAAGCCATGCCACCCGTTTTCCGGTTTGCGCCATCTCCAAACGGCTATTTGCATCTCGGCCATGCTCTGTCGGCGCTGCTCAATGCCGATATGGCGCGTGCGAAAGGTGGGCGGCTGTTGTTGCGGATCGAGGACATCGACGTCGCCCGCTGCCGGCCGGAATATGAAACGGCGATTTATGAAGACCTCGCATGGCTTGGGGTTGAAGGGGAAATGCCTGTATGGCGACAGTCCGAGCGCGCTGACGAATACCGTGCGGCCCTGATTCGACTTGAGTCGATGGGTTTGATTTATCCGAGCTTCGAAAGCCGCGCGGAGATCGCGCGATTGGTGGCCGCGCGCGAAGTGCATGGACCTTGGCCGCGAGATCCTGACGGCGCGCCGCTTTATCTCGGCGATGCTAAGAGCATGCCTGACACCGAGCGAAAACGACACATGGATAGCGGTGAACCTTACGCCTTGCGGCTCGACATGCACGCCGCGCTTGCGCGTGTTGGCTCGCTCAGTTGGATTGAAACGGGCGAGGGGCCCGCGGGCGAGTCTGGCGTGGTTGCTGCCGACCCCGCAGCCTGGGGCGATGTGATCCTCGCACGAAAAGAAATGCCAACGAGCTATCACCTCGCAGTGGTTGTCGATGACGCGGCGCAGCGCATAACGGACATCGTGCGTGGACGCGACCTGTTCCATGCGACCGCCGTGCATCGGTTGCTCCAGACGCTGCTCGGCCTGCCGCAGCCGTCTTACCATCATCACCGGCTCGTCCTTGATACCGAGGGCAAGAAGCTCTCGAAATCGACACAGGCAACGGGCTTGCGCGAACTGCGCGCGGGCGGGGCATCGCCCGCCGACATCCGGCGGCTGGTCGGGCTCGATTGATTGCCCCTTCCGTGCCATTGTTGGGTCGGGGTTAAGGGAATGGCGAAACGCAAGCGCAGGAAAAAGGCCGGCGGACGGCGGCGCTTGCACGCCCGCGGAACCGCCGCTTCGGGCGGAAATTTCGCAACGCGCGCCATCGAAGCCTCGCTCGCCGGTATCGCACATGACATCCGCACGCCACTCACCGGCATTGTGGCGCTGGCCGAATTGCTTGCTTCATCGGACTTGGGCGCACGCGAGCGCGAATGGGCAAACGCGGTCAAAAGCGGCGCAGATCACCTTGCTGCGCTCGCTACGCTGATCGTCGATGCCGCCAAGGCGGATGCCAGCGGTCTCGTCCTTCGCAACGAGCCATTCTCGCCGCGCGTACTGGCAGAGGTCGTCGGCACAGCGCTTGCTGCGCGGGCGCACAACAAGGCGATTGCCGCCGACATTAAAGTTGCGAGCGATTTGCCCGATCTGGTCTCTGGAGACGTCTTGCGGTTACGCGCCGCGTTGGAAAACCTCGCGGACAACGCTGTCAAATTTACCCCGGAAGGCTCGGTCACATTCGCCGTGAGCGCCGAAGCTGCCGCTCGCAAGCGGGTGCGGCTGGTTTTCACGCTTGCCGACAGCGGCATTGGCATGAGCAGGGCCGAAATCAAGCTCTTGTTTCGTCCGTTTGCGCAAGCGAGCGCCGAGATTGCCAGACGATATGGCGGTGCGGGCCTCGGCCTGTCCTTCGTCAAGCGTATCGCACAGGTGATGGGCGGCGATCTCACGGTCACCAGCAAGCCGGGTATCGGTTCCATATTCAGGCTCACGGTGCTGGCCGGACGCGTCGATGCGCATCCCGGGATGAATCAGGCGGACCCGCGTCCGGCGTCCGCCCGGCCGCTCTCGATTCTCTGTGCTGAGGATAATCCCTACGGCCGCGTCGTCATGAATACGATCTTGCGCGAGCTCGGCCATCGCGTCGACTTCGTCGAGACCGGTGAGGCGGCAGTCGAGGCAGCGGCGCGCGGCGCCTATGAAGTCGTGCTGATGGATATCACGTTGCCGGACATTGATGGCATCGAGGCTACGCGGCTTATCCGGGCGCTACCTGGCAACGCCGGGCTGGTGCCGGTGATCGGCATTTCCGGCCACGGCGAAAGCGATGATGAGCAAACCGCACGGGCTTCCGGAATGAATTTCTATTTCGTGAAACCGGTCAGCCCGCGCAAGTTGGCGCAGGTGCTGGCAAGCCTTACCAGCTGAGTTAAACGTTGCTCGTTCCGGTGGCGCGTTCGACGATCCGGACAACGTCGGACATGATGCGGTTTAACTCAAAATCCTTGGGCGTGTAGACGGCGGCGACTCCGGCCCTCTCGAGTTCGGCTGCGTCCTCCGGCGGAATAATGCCACCCACGACCACGGGCACGTCGAGGCCCGCCCGCTTCATGCGGCCGACGACGTCTTCGACCAGCGGCAAGTGGCTTCCCGAAAGCACCGACAGCCCGATTACGTGGGCCTTTTGCGTCCGTGCGGCCTCGACGATCTCTTCGGGCGTGAGTTGAATGCCCTCGTAAACGACCTGCATCCCGGCGTCACGCGCGCGCACGGCAATTTGCTCCGCGCCGTTAGAATGGCCATCGAGTCCGGGTTTGCCGACCAGGAAAGTGAGGCGCCGCCCCAGTTTGCGCGAAACGCGGTCAACATCAGCGCGAATGTCATCCAGGCCGGTCACATCATTGCGCATGGCGCGGCCGACGCCAGTCGGCGCGCGGTATTCGCCGAACGCCTCGCGTAACGTCCAGCCCCATTCGCCGGTTGTGACTCCGGCTTTGGCGCATTCGATCGACGCCGGCATAATGTTGCCGCCGCTGGTGGCCGCACTTTTGAGCTCTTTCAAGGCTGCGGCGACCCCTGCATTGTCGCGCGCGGCGCGCCAGGCTTTCAGTCGGTCGATTTGCCCGCGTTCGGCATCCTCAGAGACAGTGAGAATAGCGTCGGCGGCATCCGCCAGTGGCGAGGGCTCGCTCTCAAGGTATTTATTGACGCCGACGACAATCTGTTCGCCGCGTTCGATCGCTTCCAGCCGTGCCGTGTTCGATTCGACTAGCTGTTGCTTCAGATAGCCGGTATCGACCGCGGCGACGGCACCACCCATCTCTTCGATGCGCTTGAGCTCTTCCTTGGCCTGTCGCTTGAGTTCGTCAACTTTGCGCGCAATCTCGCCCGAGCCGTCAAAGATATCGCCGTAGTCGAGCAGATCGGTCTCGTAGGCGAGAATTTGCTGCATCCGCAATGACCATTGCTGATCCCAGGGGCGTGGCAAGCCGAGCGCCTCGTTCCAGGCCGGTAGCTGGACGGCGCGTGCGCGCGCGTTCTTCGACAACGTCACGGCCAGCATCTCGATCAGGATGCGCGCCACGTTATTTTCCGGCTGGGGCTCGGTCAGTCCGAGTGAATTCACCTGCACGCCGTAGCGGAATAGCCGGTGTTTAGCGTCTGTGATGCCATAACGCTCGCGCGTGATCTCATCCCAAAGTTCGGTAAACGCACGCATCTTGCACAGCTCGGTGACGAAGCGCATTCCGGCATTGACGAAAAACGAGATGCGGCCGACCACTTCTCCGAACTTTTCGGGCGGTACCTGACCAGAGGCTTTCACCGTGTCGAGCACCGCGATCGCGGTGGCGAGTGCGAAGGCGAGCTCCTGCACCGGCGTCGCGCCGGCTTCTTGCAAATGGTAGGAGCACACATTGATCGGATTCCATTTCGGAATTTCCTTGGTCGTGAACAGGATCACGTCCTTGATCAATTGCATTGATGGCGCCGGCGGAAATACGTAGGTCCCGCGCGAAAGATATTCCTTGATGATGTCGTTCTGGATGGTGCCTTGCAGGGCAGCGCGCGGCGCGCCCTGTTCATCGGCAATTGCGATGTAAAGCGCCATCAGCCACGCCGCGGTGGCATTGATGGTCATCGAGGTGTTCATCGTGTCGAGAGGGATGCCCTCGAACAGCGAGCGCATATCGCCAATGTGGGAGATCGGGACACCAACCTTGCCGACTTCACCTTTGGCCAGGACGTGATCGGAGTTGTATCCGGTCTGCGTCGGCAGATCGAAGGCGACGGAAAGGCCGGTCTGTCCTTTGGCCAGGTTCTTGCGATAGAGCGCATTGGAGTCCGCGGCCGTCGAGTGGCCGGCGTAAGTGCGGAAAATCCAAGGTTTGTCGCGCATCGGTCGCCAGACGCCAGTGTGGCCCAGCATTTGTTGCAATGCAACATCGGGAGCACCGCCGGTCGTGTACCAGCGGTGCCCGGATTATTGGGCGTCCTGCCGCGAGAGAGGCGAGGTTACGCGCGCTTCACAAGACCAATGATAACCAAAAGGATCACAGCGCCAATGGTGGCATTGATAATCGAGGCGATCAGGCCGCCGCCGATAGCGATGCCGAGGGCTCCGAGCACCCAGGTGCCGATAAAGGCGCCCACGATGCCGACAATGATATTGCCGATCAGGCCAAAACCCATCCCCTTGACGATGAGGCCGGCAAGCCAGCCGGCAATTGCGCCGATGATGATCAGAATGATGAGGCCTTGAACGTCCATGGCGACTTCCCCCTAATCGCGGCTCACCCCGACGGCAGGCCGCTGATAGAGCGATTGAATACCAAAGTCGTGGCGGCGTCGACTGCCACTCGCCGGGACTAGTTCTTAGAGGCAGGTAGGTTGGCGCGCCGCACGTGCACGACCGCAACGTCGTCGGCGTAGACCCGCCGCCACTCCGGCAGCCGGTCGAGCAGGGCAACGGCCGGCGTCGACGGCGTGAGCAAAGTCGCACCGATGCGATACTCATCGAGCAGCCGCAGGAAGTCGGGAAGGTTTTGCAAGCTCAATGCGCGGTCGTGGCGCAGGACATACGCCTGGCCATAAAGTTCAGCACGCCCGTCGATGAACGGCGCAAGGCCGACAAAGTCGAGGTAACCGCCAAAGTCATAGTCGTTGAGGATCGTCCCGGCCTTGGCAATGTCGATCGCGTGAATCGCATTCGCCGGAGTAATTTTGACCGAAGGATGCACATCGTTCCTCAGCGCGGCCAACCCTGTAATGACGACCAGCAATGACACTGCTGCAACAGGCGCCCATGCGCTCGCGCGCGCGATCGCGTTCGTGCGGCTGGCGGCAAGTGCTGCAAATTGTTCGGACAATGGCCGCGCGAGAAGTAAGGGAGCAAGCAGTGCGAGGAGGTCGGCGTGACGCACTTGCGACAGGCTCAGATGCAGGATGCCGAGGATCATCAAGATGCGCGGCCACGGTAATGTCACGCCGCGGTAAAGTGCAAAGCCGAACACACCAAGCATGACCAGTTCGAATCCACCGAGGTGGCTAAAATCTTGCGAGCGCCATTCGGTAACGGTCGTCAGAGCCGCGCCTAATGCAATGGTCCTGAATGTCACCAGGATCATTTCCGGGCCGTAAGGATTCAGGCAAGCAGCCGCGAAAGCGAGGACGGCAAAGAGAGTCCATTGCCGGATGGCTTTCCATCGCTCGGAGTGCGGAGCGCGCCAAAGCGCGTCGCACGCGATCGGCGCAACCATCGCAAGGCCGAAGGTAAAGCTTCCGTGCAGATTGGCCCACAGCGTCATCAGGGGAAGCAGAAGCCACGGCGGCGGACTGCGCGTGTCGACGGCGCGGATCAGCGTGCCGATCCAGGCAACCACCACGGGAAGCGCCAGAATGTGTGGACGCGCCAGAAGATGTGGCGCGGTCAGCAGTAGAGCGGCGAGTACGGCGGCCAGCACGGCGGTCGGTTGCCACTCGCGCACCAGAAATCGGGTCAAGAGGCCGAATGCGGTGGCAACTGCGGTTGCCGCCAGCACGACAACACCGAGCCAACCTCCCGCAGCGTAGGCCGTCGCATAAGCGATTTGCGAAAGCCACTCGAAGGCGACCCAATGCGTTCCTCGCAGCGTCGCGGAAAACGGGTCGGTCGTCGGAACGGTGTGGTGTTCGAGGATCCAGCGGCCAAGCGCAATATGGGAATAAGTGTCCGGATCGGAGAGAAGCCGCGGCCCCAGTGCGATGAGCAGGACATAGATGCCGACGGCGACAAGCCACGGCATGGCGGCTCGTACGTCCACCAACCGTCCGGTTCGGCGAATGATCTGTTCGGACATCCGGCGCTCTGGGGTGATTTTTGCCACGCTAATCCGGCTCGCATTGCAAAACCCTTAAAAGTCGCGGCGCGCATTTTTCAGAGCGTCAGCGAAACATCCCTTAAGCCCTTGTTGAGAAGCCGGTTTTTGCATCGCTAAAGCTGATATTGCGATGCAACATAATTTGCGCCAGACTGTTATCAGGGCAGGGAGAATCTCGATGCCGGCTGTCGCGAAGGCGAAAAGTGTTGCTGCGCTCAAGGATCTCTATGACGTTGGCGAGATCCCGCCGCTCGGTCATGTGCCGGAAAAGATGCACGCCTGGGTCATCCGCAAGGAGCGGCACGGGCCACCCGACAAATCATTCCAGCTCGAAGTGGTGCCGACCTGGCCGATCGGTGAGGACGAGGTGCTCGTCTATGTGATGGCCGCGGGCGTTAATTACAACGGTGTCTGGGCTGGCCTCGGCATTCCGATCTCACCGCTCGACGGTCATAAAAATCCGTATCACATCGCAGGCTCCGACGCGGCCGGCGTGGTGTGGGCCATTGGCGCGAAAGTGAAGCGCTGGAAAGTTGGCGATGAGGTCATCGTCCATTGCAATCAAGATGACGGCGATGATGAAGATTGCAACGGTGGTGATCCGTTGCTGTCGCCATCGCAACGAATTTGGGGCTACGAGACACCGGACGGCTCGTTCGCGCAGTTCTGCCGCGTCCAGTCGCGCCAGCTCATGCACAAGCCGAACCATCTCTCTTGGGAAGAATCAGCCTGCTACACGCTGACGCTCGCGACGGCGTACCGCATGTTGTTCGGCCATCCGCCGCATACGCTCAAGCCGGGCGACAATGTGCTGGTGTGGGGCGGCTCCGGCGGCCTCGGCGTGTTTGGCGTTCAGCTCGTTGCGGCCTCCGGTGCTAACGCGATCGCCGTTATTTCCGACGAGTCGAAGATCGAATACGTTCTCAATCTCGGCGCCAAAGGTGTCATCAATCGCAAAGACTTCAAGTGCTGGGGTCAGATGCCGGCGGTGAACTCGGCGGAATTCAACGACTGGACCAAGGAAGCGCGCCGCTTCGGCAAGGCGATTTGGGATATCACCGGCAAGCGCGACGTCGACATCGTCTTCGAGCATCCCGGTGAGCAGACATTCCCGGTTTCCTGCCTCGTGGTGAAACGCGGCGGCATGGTTGTCTTCTGCGCGGGAACCACCGGTTACAATCTTACGTTCGATGCACGTTACGTCTGGATGCGACAAAAGCGCATCCAGGGCTCGCACTTCGCGCATCTCAAGCAGGCCTCGCAGGCCAATCGTTTTGTGCTTGAGCAGCGCATCGATCCCTGCATGAGCGAGGTGTTCACGTGGGACAACATCCCACTTGCACACATGAAGATGTGGAAGAACCAGCATCCGCCCGGCAACATGGCGGTGATGGTCAATGCGCTGCGCCCGGGATTAAAGACATTTGAGGACGCGCAGGAAGCGACGAGCTAGCGTTCCTTAAGACGCATCTTGGCGATGGCCGAATTTAATTCGCCGCCATAGATGAAGATCGACGCGCTAACATAGAGAAATACCAGCGCGACCATTGCCGATGCCAATCCGGCGTACATCGATACATACGCAAATGCGTAGTTGGCGAGATAGCGCCCGAAAAAGGCACCGCTGATCAGCCACAACAGCAGCGTGGCGATGATGCCCGGTGCGATTTGGCCGAATGAGCGTCGCCCCGCCGGCAACCAGAGGTGCACGATCATCAAAGCAACGACAAGCACGACGGCCGCCACCGTATAGCGTGCGATCGTGATCAAATCGCCGAATTGCTCGAGTGCCGGGACATATTGCACGAGCTTTGCCAGGATCAGCGGCGCAAGAACAACCAGGAATGAGAACGCCAGGATCGCTACAGCGCCCACGAGGACGTAGACGATCGATTCGATTCGCAGCAGCCACCACGGACGCCGCTCCTTGATGTCGTAAGCGCGGTTCAGTCCGATGCGCAGGCTTTCCACGCCACTCGAGGCGAAATAGAGCGCAAACAGGACGCCCAGGGTCAGCACGTCCCCGCGTGTCGACGTCAAAACTCCGGTGATATCGAGAGCGATCGGCGCAGCGACCTGCCGCGGCCAGGCTTCCAGCAAGATACGCGCAGCTTCGTCGGCAAGCTCTTTCGATCCGAAGAAGAATCCGGCGAGTGCGGTCACCACGATCAGGAACGGGAACAGGGCCATCAGCGTCGACAGCGCAATGTGACTCGCGATTGCCCAGCCGTCGTCCTCAATGAAATGCCGAAGGGCATTGCTTGCAAGTAACAGTGACCGCTTAAGAATGCGCAATGGGGGCTCCCGCAGGCGGAAGGCGTTCACATTGTCTATTGTTGCGCGCTTTGCAAGGCCGTGCGGTTTCCGCCCCGCTGACGGTAGAATTTACGCGGCTTGCACGTTGGCCAGGAACTGGCGCACTTGCGCCTCCAGGCCCTCGGCTTCGACGGCGACCGAATCGGCGAGGTCCTTGACGTCGGCGGCCGTTGCTCGGGCGTCGGTGGTGACGTCTGCAACGCGGCTCATCGCCTCCGCTCCGACGCGAGCCTCGCCCGAGGCGCGGCTGACGCCCTCTGCGATCGAGGCGACGGCCGAATTCTGCTGGTCAACAGTTGCGGCGACCATCGTGGCAATCGATGACATTTCACGGATGATGGCGTCCACTTGCTCGATGGCCTGAGAAGCATCCGCGGCCGCCGACTGAATCGACCCGATTTGTTCCGCGATCTCCTCGGTTGCTTTGGCGGTCTGAGCGGCGAGCGACTTCACCTCCGCTGCGACAACTGCAAACCCCTTGCCGGATTCACCGGCGCGCGCAGCTTCGATGGTGGCATTGAGCGCGAGCAAATTGGTCTGTCCGGCAATCGCCTGAATTAGACCCACGACCTCGCCGATGCGGCTGGCGGCATTGCCGAGCTCCGACATCGTCGTAACGGTGCGCTGTGCTTCCGAAACCGCACGGCCGGCCACGTCGGTTGATTTTGCCGCCTGCGAGGCGATCTCGCCGATCGATGCCGCCAGCTCCTCGACCGAACTTGCAGCGACGGTTACGTTTTCCGACGCGGCGGTCACGCGACTTTTGGCGGTGGCGGCTTCCGACGACACCGTGTCTGCGGCCTTGTTGAGATCCGCCGAGCTCATTTCAAGTTTCATCGATGCGCCGCGTAACTTGCCGAGCGCGCTTTCGGCCGAGTTCTTAAACTGCGAAATTGTCGACGCAATCACGTCGCTGCGCTGCTCGCGCGCGCGGCTCGCCTCGGTTTGCGTCTGCGCCAGGCGTTCGCGTTCGATCATAGTGTCGCGGAACACAATCACGGTGCGCGCCATTTCGCCGATTTCGTCGCGCGCCCCCGTTGCGGGTATACGGGCGGAGGTGTCGCCGTCGGCGAGGCGTTTCATGACCCCTGCCAGGCCATTGAGCGGACGCGTGATGCTACGCCCGATCAACCAGCTAAAGCCAAGGCCAAGCGCGACCATGGCGATGCCGACCATGATAATGCCTTTGCGCGTGCGCGCCTGCGAAGCAGCGAGACGTTGCGACGCATCCTTCGCCGTAAAGCGCGCGTACTGGATGATCTCGTCTGCGCGCGGAAGCATCCGCTGGCTATCGATATCGATGACGGCACGCAGCGGGCGCACGCGATCGTAGCCTTCGACCCATTTTTCGAAAGTTTCGGCATAGGTCTTCACTTGCTGTTCGAGCGACGTCTTCATGTCCGGCGTGCCATCAATGTTGGCGAAGATGTCGTTGAATTTCTTGTAGCCGATTTGGAATTGCTGCCGCGACACTTCGTTCTGGTTGACACGATAGTCGGCCTCATGATGCCGCATCGTCAGAAGCGTCATCATAAGCTTCGCGGCGTCGGCTTCCGCCAGCCAGGACATATTCTCGTTGATGATTCGCTCGACGGCATTGCCGGCCACGCGCAAATTTCCACGGAGCCCCGATGAATCTTCAAAGCCGAGAGTTTTTTGCTCGCGGACCAGATCGCTGAACGTCCCGCGCAGCGCCATCACATCCTGGCGCATGCCGTCGAGATCTTTTGTGCGATTTTGATCAATGGACGTCGCAATCGAGTCGAGCGCTTTAAGCGCCATTGCGTGCGCTTGCTCGAAGGTCACCACGAGATTGTCATTCGGGTTCGCGCTGAAATCCTTCACGATAATGCGCATCGACGCGACCGCGCTTTTGAAATCGCGGCTCGCGTCGGCGAGGGAGGTGGATTGCGTGACGATCCCGAATGCCCGTCCGACATCCCCTTCGCCCGAAATATAAGTAAGTCCGTTTGCGAGAAAGCCGACGACGGGAATAAGAGCCAGGACCACGATACGGGTGCGCACCGAAAAGGAGGTGAGCATCCGGGCCATCCGGTTGAACGGAAGCGATAAGTCGGCAAAGCGCATAGTGCTGGTTCGGGTCTCGCCGGTGGCGGCACGGCGCAGAGGTACTTTTGTAATGAAAGCCCGAAATAGTTAATTTTTATAGCAAGTTACGCTAACGCCGGGGCAGCGACCGCTGGAAAACCCTGAATTTGCTGAGGCGCTTTGCTTTTGTGCACTGCACGCGTAGTGTCGCTGGTGCCGCCGGTCCATTGCGTGAAAGTCCTATAAAGCCTCATGTCGATCGCAGCGTCCCGTCAAATTCCGGAACATCAATTGGTCGAGCTTGCCCGGGAGGCGAGTGGAGCACTCGACGCATTGTTGGCCGACGCAACGGCAAAGGTCCGAGAGCGCGTGGTCGTGGAAGGGCGGCTTGTTGGCCGGCTGTTCGACCGTGAGCAGCGGGCCACCCATGGGCTTGCCTGGTTTGCCACGTATGTCGAAGCGGTGCGCCAGCTCGCGGCCTATGCCGAGCGCATGGCCGCCGCGGGCACCCTCGGAGAGGCCGAAGAACTCATCGTCCGCATCGGGCTCGGCGAATATCTTGCACAGGTCATGGGCGGCATCCCGATGAGCCAGGGTGAGGTGGCGCGGCCGTCGGATCTTGGCTTGTCGCCGGCGCAGGTCGCCGCTCGCATCAACCCGTCACTTGAACGCCTCATCGCCGACGGCACGAACGCCGAGCAGCGTGCCCGCCTGATCGAACTGATACGGGCAAGCCACGGGGCCACGATGGGGGCATGTGGACTTGATGAAACGCTGGAATCGATCCGGGAAGAAATGCGGAAATTTGCCGACAGTGAAGTGATCGGCAACGCGCAAAGCTGGCATCGCACGAACAGTTACATTCCACTCGAGATTATCGCGCAGATGTCCGAGCTTGGCGTATTCGGGCTCACGATACCCGAAGAATTCGGAGGGATGGGCCTTGGCAAAGAGTCGATGTGTGTCGTGTCGGAGGAACTTGCGCGCGGCTACATCGGTGTTGGCTCACTCGGCACACGATCGGAAATCGCTGCTGAACTGATTCTCGGCAGTGGCACCGCCGCCCAAAAAGAAAAATGGTTGCCGAAGCTCGCCTCAGGCGAAGTGCTGCCCACCGCCGTGTTTACCGAACCGAATACCGGCTCCGATCTCGCGTCGATCAAAACCCGCGCGGTGCGCGAAGGCGATGTTTACAAGGTCTATGGCAACAAGACATGGATCACTCATCCAGTGCGCGCCGACCTGATGACGCTGCTGGTGCGCACCAATCCGAAAGACACAAGCCATCGCGGCCTGTCGATGTTGCTTGCCGAAAAGCCGCGCGGCGACGACAAAAACCCGTTTCCCGTGGAGGGAATGAGCGGCACTGAAATCGAAGTGCTCGGCTATCGCGGCATGAAAGAATACGAGATTGGCTTCGACGGTTTTGAGGTGAAGGCGGAAAACTTGCTCGGTGGCGTCGAAGGTCTCGGTTTCAAGCAATTGATGCAGACTTTCGAGTCCGCCCGCATCCAGACTGCGGCGCGCGCGATCGGAGTCGCTCAGGCCGCGATGGAGCAAGCCCTCGGCTACGCACAAAATCGCGTGCAGTTCGGCGGTCCGATCGTCGGGTTTCCTCGTGTGGCCGACAAAATCGTCATGATGGCGGTCGAGATCATGATTGCACGGCAACTCACGTATTATGCCGCACGCGAAAAAGATTCCGGACGCCGTTGCGATTTGGAGGCCGGCATGGCGAAGCTGCTCGCCGCGCGGGTGGCGTGGGCCGCCGCCGACAACGCCGTGCAGGTGCATGGCGGCAACGGCTTTGCGCTGGAATTTCCAGTGTCTCGTATTTTATGTGACGCCCGTATTCTCAATATTTTCGAAGGCGCCGCCGAGATTCAGGCCCAGGTTATCGCCCGCCGTCTGCTCGACGGCACAAACTGATTTTCTCGGTTCCGTCATATTCGCAACAAAACAGGGCTTTGCTGCGTTTGATCCATGACAAAGCGTCCAGGCTTCATCCGTTCTAGGTTTGCGTAAATTTGAGGAGAAAAAAGTATGTCCGCGCTCTTGATTAAACACGGCGAATGGGTGGTTGTCTGCGATGGCGCCAAGGCGCTAATTTTAGAAAATACCGGTGATATTAAATTTCCTAATCTGAAGACCCGCGAAGTCTATGAGCAAAAGGATCTGCCGACGCATTTGCTCGGTGCCGACAAGCCTGGGCGTACCCACAGTTCTGCCGGCAATGGCAGCAGCGCGGTGACGCAAACAGACTGGCACAATCAGGCCGAACAGACCTTCCTCACCCATCTCGCGCAGCGCCTGGATACAGAGCTCGCAGCCGGCAAGGTTAAATCATTGATCCTCGTGGCGCCGCCGCGCGCGCTTGGGATGATTCGCCACGCCTATTCGCACGCTTTGCGTGGCGCCATACGCACCGAGATCGACAAGGATCTGGTCAAGCACCCGGTGCACGATATCGAGAAGCATTTGACGGCCTAACATTAATATCCGAGTTCAATTGTGGCTGGCCCGCCGCTGCGGCGATGCTATGGTCGCCGCAATTCCGTTGGTAAGGGCCGGCGAATGAACTGGATGAGTGGTCAGAATATACGGGGCGGCGTTGCCGTCATCACGATAGCGGCCATGCTGGCGGCAACTGTCGCCGTGGCCCGGGCGCAGCCCGCCAATCCGCCGCAAGGCGCATCTCCTGCACCACCAACCGTTACTCCTCCGCCCGACACCATGTCGGTGCCCGGCTTCTGGGATCCGCGCCGGCGTCCGGAACGGCCGGACCTTTCGCGCATCAGTATCATCCGCTTCCTCACGGAGACCGACTATCCGCCCTTCAACTATACCGGGCCTGACGGCACACCGACGGGCTTCAATGTCGACCTGGCACGGCTGATCTGCGAGGAGATCAAAGTCGCTTGCACGGTGCAGATGCGCCGTTTCGACACCTTGATTGCGGCTCTAAACAGCAACAATGGCGACGCCATCATTGCCTCGATCGCGGCGACGCCTGATATGCGGACGCGGCTCGATTTCAGCGATCCTTATTATCGGGCGCCGGCGCGCTTTGTGGGGCGCCGCGACAGCCCGATCGAAGATGTGCGTCCTGAGGCGCTCGAAGGGAAAAAAATTGCGGTTGTCGCCGGCACCGCGCATGAAGCCTATCTCAAGGCGTTGTTCACCGAGGCTGAGCTTCATCCCTATCCGGATGCTGACGCTGCACGCTTCGCACTGAAACGAGGCGAGGTGGATCTCATGTTCGGCGACGGGGTCTCGCTCGCCTTCTGGCTCAACGGCACTGATTCCGCGAACTGCTGCGCGTTCCGTGGCGGGCCCTATCTGGAAAGCCGTTTCTTCGGCGAAGGTGTCGGCATCGCGGTGAGGCGCGGCAACGATCTGTTGCGGCAGGCATTCAATTGGGCGCTGTTCCGGCTTTGGGAGAAGGGCCGTTTCACCGATTTGTGGCTGCGCTATTTTCCGGTCAGTCCGTTTTGAACGGCGAATTTGACGTATCCGCGCGGCATTTCTAGTGTCCGCGGCCCGGAGATCATGATGTCCGCCACTGAAGCCGCTGCCAATTTGCGCCAGCTCGCCGAGCAGTCGAATGCTTGGCCGTTCGAGGAGGCGCGCAAGATCGTCGCTCGGCTGAAAAAACATCCAAAGGACGAAGTGATCTTCGAGACCGGCTACGGTCCTTCCGGGCTGCCGCATATCGGCACATTCGGGGAGGTCGCGCGTACCACGATGGTCCGTCATGCATTCCGTGTGCTCACCGACGACACGGTGAAGACGCGGCTGATCGCTTTTTCGGACGATATGGATGGGCTGCGCAAAGTGCCGGACAATGTGCCCAACAAGGAGATGCTGGAACAGCATCTCGGCAAGCCGCTCACCCAAGTGCCCGATCCGTTCGGCACGCATCCGAGTTTCGGCGAACATAATAACGCGCGTCTGCGCGCCTTTCTCGATCACTTCGGCTTCGACTATGAATTCCTGTCGTCGACCGAATGCTACAAGTCGGGCCGCTTTGATAGCGCATTGCTCAGGGTCTTGGAGCGCTTTGATAAGGTGATGGCGATCATGCTGCCATCGCTGCGCGAGGAGAGGGCGGCGACCTATTCGCCGTTTCTGCCAATCGATCAGAACACCGGCATCGTTTTGCAGGTGCCTGTCACCGCACACGACGCCAATGCCGGCACCATCACCTACGAAGACCCCGACACCAAAAAGTCTGTGGTCGTGCCGGTAACCGGCGGGCGCTGCAAACTGCAATGGAAACCGGATTGGGCCATGCGCTGGGTTGCGCTCGGCGTCGACTATGAAATGGCCGGCAAGGACCTGATCAATTCGGTGAAGCTGTCCGGCGAAATTTGTCGCGCGCTCGGCGGTATCGCGCCGGAAGGCTTTAACTATGAGCTGTTCCTCGACGAGAAGGGGCAAAAAATTTCAAAATCGAAAGGCAACGGTCTGACGATCGATGAATGGCTGCGTTATGCCAGCCCGGAGAGCCTTTCGCTTTTCATGTATCGCGAACCGAAAGCGGCCAAGCGGCTCCACTTCGATGTCATTCCGCGCACCGTCGATGAGTATTACCAATTTCTCGACGGCTATGAGCGGCAGGATCCCCGGCAGCGGCTATCGAATCCGGTCTGGCACGTTCATTCGGGCAAGCCGCCGAAAATCGACATGCCGATTTCGTTCGGCATGTTGCTCACGCTGGTATCCTCCTCCAACGCTGAGAATACCGAAACGCTGTGGGGGTTCATTGGCCGCTACCGGCCTGGCGTGACGCCGAAGACGCATCCAAAGCTCAATCAGCTGGTCGAATATGCCATCCACTATTTTCGCGACTTCGTTCTGACCGAAAAAAAATTTCGCGAGCCGACAGCTTCCGAACGCGCGGCCTTGAGCGACATGCGCGACGCGCTCTCGCAATTGGCGCCCGATGCAACCGCGGAGGATATCCAGAATGTCGTCTACGAGGTCGGCCGCCGCGAGCCGTTCCTCGACCCGAAGAAGAAAGCAAAGGACGGCAAGCCCGGCGTGTCTCTCGACTGGTTCAACATGCTTTACCAGGTGTTGCTCGGCCAGGAGAAAGGTCCGCGTTTCGGCTCTTTCGTTGCGGTTTACGGCTTGCAGAATACCATCGATATGATTGACGGCGCGCTGGCGCGCAGCGCGTAGCTCCCGTTTACGCGGGAATGAGGTGTGTTGGTGTGTCTGCTACTGACTCGCCCAGACGATGCGCGCGACCCACACGACATCGGACATCGACAAGGTGCGGTCGCGATGTTCCGCGTTGAGCGATTTGAGCTCGACCGACTTGCTGTTCTTGCGCTTGAGCTCCTTGACCATGACTTCCCCGTCTTTGGTCTTGACGACGACCCGGTCGCCTTTGCGCACCGTCGCTCCCGGTGAAACGATAATGACGTCGCCGGCACGGTAAGCCGGCCGCATTGAATCGCCGGAGATTTCCAGTGCGTAGGCGTGCTCATCGGTCACCGCAGGGAAGGCGATCTCCTCCCAGCCCTTGCCGACCGGGAAACCGCCGTCGTCGAAAAAGCCGCCGGTGCCTGCCTGGGCGAAACCGATCAACGGCACATTGTGCATTGTCGATTTGCCGCCGTCGGTAATCAAAGTCACGAAAGTGTCGAATTTGGTGCTGGTGGCTTGCAGCGCTTTGGCGACCGACTCTGTCGAGGGCCAGCGCGGACGCCCCTCGGGGGTGACGCGCTTCGACTTGTTGAAAGTGGTCGGATCAAGCCCCGCTTTCTTGGCAAGACCGGAAGGCGTCATCTTGGCGCGTGCGGCCAGCCGGTCGATCGCGGTCCAGATTTGATTGTAAGTCAGCATAGCCATTGCGCGGCACCCGTCTGATAGTGTGGTCCGATCGATAGGAATTATAGCCTTAAGTCGCCCCCCCTCCGCAACAGTTTCCTGTGACCACGCCTTGAATAAGCCTTGGCCCCGCCGATAGGGTCAATTCATATGCAGGTTCGGAGTCACACGCTGTGATTGGCTTTTTCGACCGCCTGTCCCGTCCGCTGCTGCGCGCCTTGGATCCGGAGGATGCGCACACCCTCGCGATCAAGGCCCTTCGTTATATGCCGGTGGCCCGCGCATCGGCCGACGCCGACGAGCTCGCCGTGCGCGCATTTGGGCTGAAATTCCCCAATCCAATCGGGCTTGCCGCCGGCTTCGATAAAAATGCACAGGTGCCAGATACATTGCTGCGCCTCGGCTTCGGCTTTGCAGAGGTCGGCACGATCACGCCCCGGGCGCAAAGCGGTAATCCAAGACCGCGTCTGTTTCGCCTTGACGCCGACCAGGGCGTCATCAACCGGCTGGGTTTCAATAATGACGGGGCCGCAGCCGCTCACATGCGGCTGACGGCTCGCCGCAACGCCGGCGGCATCGTGGGCGTCAACATTGGTGCCAATCGCAACTCGGCCGACCGAACCGAAGACTATGTGCGGTTGATCGAAACATTTGCCGCCGTCGCCAGCTATTTCACCGTCAACGTATCGTCGCCCAACACGCCCGGCCTTCGCGATTTGCAGCAAGCCAAGGCCCTCGATGATTTACTTGGGCGCGTCATCGACGCGCGCGAGCGTGTCAGTGCGCGCAAAGGTTCGACGCCGGTGTTGCTCAAGATCGCACCCGACCTCACGCTGTCGGACCTTGATGATGTCGTCGGCGTTGCACGCAAGCATCTCGTCGATGGCATGATCGTCGGTAATACGACGGTTTCGCGGCCCGGCTCGTTGCGCGATCGTGAAAAGGCGCGTGAACAAGGCGGCTTGTCGGGCCGGCCACTGTTCAAGCTCTCGACGCGTATGCTGGCGGAAACTTTTGTGCGGGCTGAAGGCGCATTCCCGCTGATCGGTGTCGGCGGCATCGATTCCGGTGCGACCGCTATCGCCAAAATCAAGGCCGGCGCCACGCTCCTGCAGCTTTACAGCGGCCTGGTTTATCGCGGCATCGGCGTCGTGGCCGAGATCAAGGCGGACCTCACGGCGGCGCTCAAGCGTGGCCATCGCAATTCGCTGGCGTCGATGGTCGGCGGCGATGCGGCTGCAATCACGGCGGAAAGCTGGCCAGGTTGAAATCTTTCGCTCATTCCCGCGCAAGCGGGAATCCGACTACCAATTCAAGATCAGTCTGGATCCCCGCCTTCGCGGGGACGAGCGGATTTCTCTATTATTTGCCGCGTGGCGCGTTGAACAAACGCACAAGGATCCAGATCGGGATCACGATCACCGCCCCGAGCAGGAAATAGCGCCAGAGCCAGCGGAACGCGTCAAAGCCCATATTCCAGATGCTGCGGACCAGCCGCTCGACGCTGTGAATGATGTCAAATGGGTCGAGGCCGAGCGCCGAAAGGATTACGCCGACGAGGATCGATAGCAGAACGAGGCGCCCCAGCACCGCGAGTGGCGAACCGCCCGTCCATCGCGCGACCTGATTATCAGCCATGATTGTCTCCGTTGCGTCGCATTGTAACATGCTCGCGCTGCTCTAACATATTCTCTAGCGTTTCAAGCCGGTCAGCTTCCCCCGGAGGTTTGTCCCAGCGCAGCCGATTTATGCGCGGGAAGCGCATCGCAATGCCAGACTTGTGGCGTGTCGAGCGTTGCAACCCCTCGAACGCGACTTCCAAGACCAGCCCAAGGTTGGGCTCATGCGCGACTTCGCGCACCGGCCCAAAACGGTCGACGGTATTCCGACGCACAAAACGATCGATCTCGACGAGTTCTTCGTCAGTGAAGCCAAAATAGGCCTTGCCGACCGGCACAAGGGTGTTGCCGCTTTCCCCATTGCTCCAGACGCCGAATGTGTAGTCCGAATAGTACGATGATCGCTTGCCGTGGCCACGTTGCGCATACATCAAAACAGCATCGATGATCATCGGATCGCGTTTCCACTTCCACCACGGGCCCTTTGGCCGGCCCGGCAAATAGGGCGCGTCCCGGCGCTTGAGCATCACGCCTTCGACGGCATCTGCGTCCGCACCGGCGCCCGCAGAGGCTGGATTCGCCCGCGCAGCGGTCAATTCCTCCCAGGTTTTGAACTGCACCAGTGGCGAAAGGTCGATCCGCGGGTCTTTCAATGTGCCTATGAACTTTTCAAGGCGTGCACGCCGCTCTGCAAACGGATGACCGCGTAAATCTTCATCGCCTTCGGCCAGTAGGTCGTAGGCGCGCAAATGGGCAGGAAATTCCGCGAGTAGCTTGGGGGTGACAGCCTTACAATTCAGCCGCTGCTGTAAGACGTTAAATGACTGGACCTGACCTTCCCGCATGACCAGCAATTCGCCGTCGATCGCCGCCGGCAGACGCAAAGCCTCCAGAAGATCTGGAAAGCTCTTGGAAATTTCCTCGCCGGTGCGCGAATAAAGCCGCGCTACCGGGCTTCTGTGCTCGTCGAGTCCGGCCACCGCCTGTACGCGGATGCCGTCCCATTTCCATTCCGCCATGAATTCTGACGCGTCGAGGCTGCCGAGATCGGCTGCTTCCGCCGCGTGGGCAAGCATTGGCGGACGGAACGGCGCAGGATCGCTGGAAGTCGGCTTCTCCGCGTGTCCCTCAAGCCATGCAAACAGATCGCGATAAGGCGGCGTCAGCCCGGGCCAGAGAATTTCGACTTCGTCGGGTTGTTTGTTCCCCAACGATGCGGCGGCGGTTTTCGCGAGACGCGCGGACACGCCGATGCGCAAGCCACCTGTGATCAGCTTCAGCAAAGCCCAGCGGCCGGTTTCGTCCAGGCCGTCGAGCCACCGTGCAATCTGCGCAGGCAACTGCGCTTTGCCGAGCGTAGAAAGCGTTTCTATGACCCCCGACAGAGTCGGGGCGGAATTTGGTTTTTTGTGCGGATCAGCCGGCCACATCAGCGCGACGGTTTCGGAGAGATCGCCCACATAGTCGTAGGAGAGCGCAAATAACGCAGGGTCAGTACGTTCCGCGATCAGCGCGCGTATCGTGCCGCCTTTCGCATGCTTGAAGGTGAGCGCGCCGGTCAGCGCGGCGAGTGCCCAGCCGCGTTCCGGATCGGGCGTGCTGCGCAAGTAATCGACGATCAGCCGTATTTTGGCGTTGCGTCCGGGCTCATAGGCAAGACGGTCGAGCAGTTCCGCAAAGCGATTCATGCCTCGGTCTCGCCAGCGGTCACGTCGTTTTCCTCTTCATCGCCGTACCCGACAATGTCGAGTGGACGGGCTTTCACGCCATTGCTCCGGCACCAATGCACCAGCGCGTCTTCCTGACCGTGTGTGACCCACACCTCAGAAGCACCGGTGGCTGCGATTGTTGCGGTGAGGCCATCCCAGTCTGCGTGATCGGAAATGACCAGTGGCAGGGTGACGCCGCGCTGACGCGCGCGGGCACGGACGCGCATCCAGCCCGATGCAAAGGCCGCGACTGGATCGGGAAAGCGCCGCGACCACAGGTCGCTCATCGCGCTCGGAGGACAAATGACGATTTGTCCGGCAAGTTCTGCTTTATTGGCGCCGCGCACGAGCTCGAGTTGTCCGAGATCGATATTGCGGCTCTGGTAATAACGGCTGATCGCTTCGACCGCGCCGTGGATGTAAATCGGATGGTCGTAACCGGCGGCGCGCAGCATCGCCATCACGCGCTGTGCTTTGCCCAGCGTATAGGCACCCACAAGATGCGCCCGCTCTGGAAATAGTTTGATCGAATTCAGGAGCTTGGTGATCTCGCCGGCAGCATCGTGATAACGGAAAACCGGCAGGCCGAAGGTCGCCTCGGTAATGAATACGTCGCAGGGTACCAACTCGAAGGGCGCGCAGGTCGGGTCGGGGGCGTCCTTGTAATCTCCTGAAGCGACCACGCGCAGATTGTTGCATTCGATACGAATCTGCGCAGAACCAAGGACATGGCCCGCCGGATGGAAGCTGACGCGAACGCCGTCGAGTTTCAGCGTCTCGCCATAACGCACGGCCTGCGTGCTGCCGGCGAAATTCTCGCCATAACGCAACCGCATGATGTCGAGCGTTTCCTGCGTGGCCAATACGGCTCCATGGCCGGCTCGCGCATGGTCGGAGTGCCCGTGCGTTATTAACGCCTTCTCGACCGGACGAGTCGGGTCGATATGGAAGCCGCCGGGCTTACAGCAGACGCCCGACGGTGTTGGAACCAGGATATCTTCTGGACGCATCGTGCTTACATAGGCATTCGGCCAAAACGATAAAGAACCTGGGAATGAGCAGCTCGATTTTCCTTTCCTCCGGCGATGTGATCGCCGACCGGCGCCTGGAGTGGGCACGCGACCGCGAAGCCAAAGGCGATCTCACCGGAGCCGAGGATCTGCTGATGCAGGCGCTCGAGCTCGCGCCGGGTTATGCCTCGGCCTGGTTCATTTTGGCCGAATTGCGTGAGAAGCGGGGCGATCGCGAAGGCGCCGTCGCGGCGTTTGAGAAAGCCACAGCGGCCGATCCGCAGGACCGCCACGGCGCTTCGCTCCATCTCATTCGCTTGGGAATTCGGCCGTCCGGAGCTATGCCGGAAGGCTACGTGCGGGCGCTGTTCGATGGCTACGCCGCGCGTTTCGACGACGCCTTGACGACGAATTTGAACTACCGCGCGCCCGAATTGCTGTTCCGCGCGGTTGAAGGCGCGCAGGCGGGTGCGCGCATGAAATTCGGTTCGGTGGCCGATCTCGGTTGCGGCACCGGGCTTGCGGCATTGCCTTTCCGGCCCTTCAGCGACTGGATGGTGGGCGTGGACCTTTCACCGGCGATGCTGGCGCAGGCCCGGACGAAAGGCATTTATGACCGGCTGGTCGAAAATGACGTTCTGGCGTTTCTCGCCGGAGAAGCGAAAATCGATGCGCGTTACCACCTCGTGCTCGCCGCCGACGTCTTTATGTACCTGGATAATCTCGCGCCGGTGCTCAATGCGGTTGCACGAGTGCTGGCGTCGCCCGGCCGGATCGTCTTCAGCGCAGAAGCGCACGACGGCCAAGGCGTCCTCATGCGCAACACCCTCCGCTACGCCCATAGCGAGGCGCACGTGAAAGCTGCAGTGATCGCCGCCGGGTTGAAGCCAATCAGCCTCGATTTTGCCTCTACTCGCACCGAAAAAGGTGAACCCGTGCCCGGACTGATCGTGGTGGCGGGAAACTGAGTGCCGAACTGACCGCCATGGAACCCGCGCGCGATCTCTTCGATACGATGCCTTTGCTGCCGGACGCCTTTGCGCGCTGGTTTGCGAGCCGCGGCTGGCAACCACGTGCACATCAACTCGAACTGCTGGCGAAGGCCAAATCCGGACGCTCGGCGCTGCTGATCGCACCGACCGGCGGCGGCAAAACCCTCGCGGGCTTTCTGCCGACGCTGGTTGAATTGAGCGAGCGTGGCATTCAATCCCGAAATCTGAAATCGACCGGCCGCGCGCTTGTCCGTTCGCAAGGTCTCCACACGCTTTACATTTCGCCGTTGAAGGCGCTCGCCGTCGACATTGCGCGTAATCTGGAAATTCCGGTGCAGGAGATGGGGCTGCCTGTGAGGCTTGAAACGCGCACGGGAGACACGCCGGCGTCGAAGCGCCAGCGCCAGCGGCGGGATCCCCCGGACATCCTGCTCACCACGCCCGAACAACTCGCGCTCCTCCTCGCGAGTGCCGATGCGCCTTATCTGTTCGGCACGCTCAAGCGCGTGATCCTCGACGAATTGCATTCGCTGGTGACGTCGAAGCGTGGCGATCTTCTCTCGCTCGGCCTGGCGCGGCTGTTTGCCTTAAGGCCCCAGCTCACAGCAGTCGGCCTCTCCGCGACCGTCGCCGATCCTGATGAGCTTTGCCGCTTTCTCGTGCCGCAACCCCTGCAAGGTGAAGCGCGTGCAGATCTTGTGGTGGCGCGCGCCGGCGCGCAGCCGCTTGTTACGATGCTCGACACCGAGCAGCATTTGCCATGGGCCGGTCATTCGGCGCGGCACGCGCTCGGCGAAATTTACGCGCACATCAAGACGCACAAGACGACGCTCGTGTTCGTGAATACGCGTAGCCAGGCAGAATTCCTTTTCCAGGAGCTTTGGCAAGCAAACGACGACAATCTCGCCATTGCTTTGCATCACGGCTCGCTCGATGTTGCCCAACGCCGCCGCGTCGAAGAAGCGATGGCTGGCGGCAAATTACGCGCAGTGGTGTGTACATCGTCCCTCGACCTTGGTGTCGACTGGGGCGATGTTGATCTGGTGATCAATGTCGGCGCGCCGAAGGGATGCTCGCGGCTCCTTCAGCGGATTGGCCGTTCCAACCATCGGCTTGATGAACCTTCCGAAGCCGTACTGGTGCCTGCCAACCGCTTTGAAGTGCTGGAATGCCGGGCTGCAATCGACGCCGTAGCGGAAAATGCACAGGACACACCGCCACTTCGCACCGGTGCGCTGGATGTTCTGGCGCAGCACATTCTGGGCCGCGCCTGCGGCGAGCCATTCTTTGCGGACGAACTGTACGCCGAGGTCCGCGCCGCCACACCGTATGCCGCGCTTACGCGTGCCGATTTCGACGCCGCAGTCGATTTCGTGGCCACGGGCGGCTACGCACTGAAAGCTTATGAGCGCTTTGCCAAGATCAGGCAGGGAAAGGACGGGCGTTGGCGCGTCACGCATCCGCGCGTTGCGCAGCGCTATCGTATGAATGTCGGCACAATCGTCGAAGCCGACATGATCAAGGTGAGGTTGGTGCGATCGCGTCGCAGCGGAGCCGTCGTTCCGCGCGGTGGCCGCCTTCTCGGTGAGGTCGAGGAATATTTCATCGAGACATTGACGCTTGGCGACACATTTGTGTTCGCCGGTGAGATCCTCAAATACGAGGCGCTCGTCGAGGACGAGGTTTACGTCTCGCGCTCTGATGCCACCGATCCGAAAGTGCCGGCCTATGAGGGCGGTAAGTTCCCGCTTTCGACTTATCTTGCCGCTCGTGTTCGGGCACTTCTCGCCAAGCCAGAGTCGTGGCGCGCACTGCCGGAGCAAGTCCGTGAATGGCTCGAGATTCAACAATGGCGTTCGCTTCTGCCTAAGGCCGGCGATCTGCTCGTTGAGACGTTTCCGCGCGGCGCCAAATATTATCTGGTTTGCTATCCATTCGAGGGGCGTCTCGCACACCAGACGCTGGGCATGTTGTTGACGCGCCGTCTCGAGCGTGCCGGGCTCAAGCCGCTCGGCTTTGTCGCCAACGAATATGCGCTGGCGGTTTGGGGGCTCGGCGACGCGGCCTTGCGCATCACGCGCGGCGATCTCTCGCTCGCCCAGCTGTTTGACGAGGACATGTTAGGTGACGATCTGGAGGCATGGCTCGCCGAATCGGCGCTCATGAAGCGCACCTTTCGCAGCTGCGCCATCATCGCGGGGCTGATCGAAAAACGGTTCCCCGGCGAGGAGAAGTCACGCCGCCAGCTCACCATTTCAACTGATCTCGTCTACGACGTCCTTCGCAAGCACCAGCCAAACCACATCCTCTTGCGTGCGGCACGTGCGGACGCTGCGACCGGGCTGCTCGACATCAAACGCCTCGGCGAAATGCTCTCGCGCACCAAGGGCCGAATCGTCCATAAAGCACTCGATCACGTCTCGCCGCTCTCGGTTCCAGTGCTGCTGGAGATTGGCCGCGAGACGGTCTATGGCGAAGCGTCGGATACGTTGTTGGCTGAAGCGGCGGACGAGTTGATCAAGGAAGCGATGAATTGAGCCAGGCGGCACAAAATCTGCCGGAGAGCGAGGGCAACCTTATCTTGCTTGCCGGCGTGCCATTGCTCGCCGATCCGCAAGGCGCGGTCTATTGGCCGGAGCAGGGTCTGCTGGCGGTCGCCGACTTGCATCTGGAAAAAGGCTCGAGCTTTGCTGCCCGCGGACAATTATTGCCGCCCTACGACACTGCCAGCACCCTGGGGCGCCTGGCACGTTTGGTTTCAGACTATGCGCCTCGGTGTGTGGTGGCGCTCGGCGACAGTTTTCACGACGGCGGCGGCCCTGGACGGTTGAGCAATGACGACCGCGGCAATCTGCTCGGGCTGCAACGTGGCCGCGACTGGATCTGGATCACCGGGAATCACGACCCTGAGCCGGCCGAGGGTATTGGCGGCGTGTTTCAGACAATGCTGACCATCGGCGCGCTCACGTTCCGCCACGAACCGAAAGGCGCGCCCGGAGAAATCAGTGGTCATTTGCATCCTGTCGCGCGCATCTCTCATCGCGGTCGCGCGGTGAGCCGGCGCTGCTTCGCCGCCGACAAGACCCGTATGGTGATGCCGGCATTCGGTGCATTTACTGGCGGTCTGAATGTCCGACATGCCGCGTTTGCCGATTTGTTCGGCACGCTCGCCTTCACAGCGCATCTGCTTGGCGATGCCCGGCTTTACTCTTTTGCCGCCAAGCGCTGCCTGAGGGATTGAGTCGATCAGTCGCGCGCGAAAACCAGACTGGCGAACCAGCCAATTAGCAGTGCCATCATCGCGGTCGCCATTCCGTAGAGTAACCCATAGTCGCGGGCCGCATCGGCCACGTATTGTTCGAACCCGGTCTTGATGACTTCCAGCGCCGAATTGGTCCGCGCAACGGCAGCACCGCCGGCAAATAGCTGAACATCGATCGCGTAATTTCCCGTCGGCACGGCCGCCGGCATGGGTATTGCCGCGCGAAACACTGTGGGCGTGAGGAACGTTACGGCGGTTCCGGATTCCCGATAGAGCCCCTGTTGATTCTGAAGCCGCACGAAAGCGCTTCGAAACGGATCATCCGGAACCGTGTCTGCGACATCGGCCCCGATGCTTTGCGGCAACTGAAAGTTATCAAGCCCGATTTGCAGGCGCCGCAAGGTGGTCGGGCTGGCGATCGCGCCGACCGGCCTGTTACTCAGTACGGCGAGATAGGACGGCGCGCGCACAAATTCCCGGGAATCGATGTTCACCCAAATCCCGAGCACCCGCTCCTTGCGCCGCGTGCGCAGCGTTTGGCGCGGCCCGGTCACTGTCACGACCAGATCGTAGGGTGGCCGCAGCGGGCTTGTTACGGGGTCGGGCTCAATCGTGCCGAACAACACCAGCTCTTCACCAACGAAGCTCGACGTGACCGCCACGCGGTGGTTGGACAACGAAACCACCAGCCGCTCGGCGGTAGCGGGCCCGGCGCCCCACGCCAGCACGATCAGCGCGATTGTGAGCGTAATCCGCTTCATCATCCGGTCCTGACGTAGCGGATCGAATAAAGATCGTCTGGCCGCACGACCAGTTCGTAGGCAAACCGGCACCCGACCGCGAATACGAGAAGGCCAAGCAGCAGCCGCAGCCGTTCGCCACGCATCTTCTGGCCCGTGCGTGCACCGAATTGCGCGCCGATGACGCCGCCGACCATCAGGATCAACGCCAGCACCACATCCACCAGATGGTTCGTGGCCGCGTGCATCACCGTTGCTGAGGCCATCGTGACCAGCGTTAACACCATTGAGGTCCCGATGACCGTCGCGGTTGGGACCCTGAGGAAATAGATCAGCATAGGCACCAGCAAGAAGCCGCCGCCGATGCCCATGATCGCGCCGACAAATCCAATGATGAAGCCGATGGCCCAGACCGGAATTGCCGATACGTAGATTTTCGAACGTTTGAATCGCAGCTTGAACGGCAACCCGTGAAGCCATGTATGACTTCCCGGACGCCGCAGCGTCGCCGGCATGCCGCGGCGGGTGCGCATGATCGCTCGCACGCTTTCGTAAATCATCATGCCGCCGACGACCGTGAGCAACGTAACGTAAGACAGTCCGATCATCAGATCGAGCTGATCGAGCGAACGCAATTCGGTGAAAAGCCAGACGCCGGTGGCAGTCCCGACGATACCGGCGCTGAGCAGCATCATCGCCAACGCGACATCAAGCGCGCGCCTGCGCCAATAGCTGATCGCACCCGTAAAAGAAGATGCCGCGATGTGGCTGGAGACGGTTGCCACAGCCACCGCCGGCGAGATTCCGATGAAGATCAGCAGCGGTGTCATCAGGAAGCCGCCGCCAATACCAAACATTCCGGAGATGTACCCAACGGCAAGACCCATCCCGAGCACGAGGAAAATATTGACGGGCAGGTCGGCGATCGGAAGATAGATTTGCAAGCGGGTCGTCCGACGGTTAGGGCCAACGCTTTGGCGGCAGCGCCGCGCCCGGGCAGCTCATAAGACAACTAACACCGAAACGCGTGAAAACCGCGCCGGTTTTGATCGTGACAGACTCTGGGCCGGCCGGTCAAAACTAGGATTGATTTTAGCTGATGAATACGCCGGTGATCACGCGCTCGGGCAATAAAGCGTGGCGGTTCACAGTTTTCCGGGATCGAAGGCGTTAAACGAAAGCGATCCGGCGGCGCGCGGCTTTTCGTGCGGCGGGAGTGTTGCGCGCTCCCAGCCGCCTTGCGGTTCGCGGACGATGGTGGCTTCAGCGGGCTGAGTCTGTGGGACAAAGCTTTTGACCGCTTGCTGGGCGGCCGCAAGCGCCTGTGCATCAAGATGAGCGGCGATCTCGTCGCGTTTTTTGCTCGCGTCCCGGTCCCCCTGGGCTGCGGCGAGGGCGAACCATTTGTACGATTCGGCGATGTTTTTCTCGGTGCCGAGGCCGCGCGCTGCCAAGACGCCAAGATTAAATTGGCTGTCGGCAACTCCGTACTCTGCAGCCTTGCGGAACCATTGTGCGGCGCTGGCGTAATCCGGCTTGCCTTCAGCGCCTTCCGCGTAGATCACAGCGAGATTGTGCATTGCCTTGGCGTTGCCTTTGCCGGCGGCGGCCACATACAGTTTGCGGGCGGCGGCGAGATCCTTTCTCACGCCCTGGCCTTTTTCCAGCATGCTGGCGTATCGGAATTGCGCCGGCGCCAGGCCCTTGCTGGCGGCGCGTTCATACCAGCGTGCGGCTTCTTCCAGATTGGCTGGTACGCCGCGGCCTTCGACAAATCGCATGGCTATTTCGTACGCAGCTGCTGCGTCGCCAGCCTGCGCGGCGCTGCGCAACCGCTGGCTCCCGATGGCGGCCGGCAAACCATCGGCTGCTGTGGTGGGCTGCGCTGCCGGCTGGGCCGGCCGCGCGTCAGTCGGAGCCCGTGCGATCGAGCCGGTCACGTCGGCCTTTGGTCCGGGTGCACCTCCCAGAAGCGGCACGTTCAAGGTCGGCGAAATTAGTAAGGGCGGCGAAATCTGTGTCGTTGGACCCGGATTTTGAGGAGTCTGGATCGAGGCCGGCGGCGGTGCGGCCGGGGTCAAACCCGGCAGCGCCGGCGGTGCCAACAGCGATGAGGTGACGTCTGTATCGGGTGCGGCAGGAGCCGCTGTCGTTACTGGCGCAGATGCGGGCTTCGGTGGGTCGTCAGCGAGCGTGGTCGCCGCACCAGTTTCAGCCGGATCCTCAGCGACGTCGGAATTTGCCGGATCCGGGTCTGCGGTCGTGGCGAACTTGG
Organism: uncultured Alphaproteobacteria bacterium; assembly: GCA_963722125.1. GTDB lineage: Bacteria > Pseudomonadota > Alphaproteobacteria > Rhizobiales > Xanthobacteraceae > Pseudolabrys. The sequence continues at coordinate 760,652 of CAVRJW010000006.1, forward strand.
CGTCATTCGTATCGAAAATTCCAAAATTGAACACGTTGCTGGCGAATTGGATCGAGCCGACGATGATGGCAACAATGCTCGCCGCCAGGAACAACGACTTGACGCGCGTTATCACTTTCGTGCGCAGCGTTTTGCCCTCAGCATTGCCGGTGTTCTGCGGACGCACCGGGCGGCCTTTTGGATCTTGTCCAGCGGCCTGCGCAGCGCGCCGAGCCGCTGCGATGAAGCTCGATTTGCTGGCGTTCGCAGCCGTGTTTGACCGCAGATTGCCCGTTGTTGCTTCGGACGAGACAATGCGCGCGCCCGGATAAACGCCGGGGGGCGGAGGTCCGGAACCGGGCTCGAGCGGCTGGTCTGCCGGCAGAATTGGGTCAACAGTGGCAGCGGCGGTGGGCCGCACGCCCAAATTGGAGAATTCCGCGGACGGTGCCAATTTCGGTTCGGCCGCCGCTGCCGGTATCGGGATTTGCAGTGCTGGGGTCGGTGGCAGGCTCGGCGCTATTTCGGGAGCCGGGATAGCCGGTTCGATCGAAGCAACCGGCTGTGTGAGCTCAAGGATACCGGTCGCGGGTTCCGCAGGCTTTTGCCGATCATCACGAATGTTTTTTTCGATGATGGCGAGACGGTCAACGAGACGGTCCAGCGTGCCATGAACGGCTTCCACGGCATCTTGGGTGCGTGCGACGTCCTGCCTGAGCTCACCAAAACCCGGCGCGCTCTCGGCACGAAGTGCAAAGCTTTCCTTGTTTGTACGCAGATCCTCGATGTGCACCAGCAGGTCGGTTAGCCCGCGTTCGATCGCTTCAAGATGGCTGAAGCGCGTGTCCGAGGCGTCCAGCCGTTCGACCAATTTCGCAATCCGGTCCTCGAGGTGAGTGAGCGCGATATTGTCGCCGCGCGACTGTTGCAGTTGTTCGATCTTGTCGGATAGCGATTGAAGCAGTGTCTCCAGGCGCGGCGGCAATGTATCGCCATTCTGTGCACGTTCGGTCAGCGCGCGGCTGAGCGCATCAATGCGAAGTTCGAGCTTGTTGATCGCGTCACCCGTGCCCCCGCCGATCGCCAGGCGGTCGATTTTCTCGGCCAGCACCTGCACCTGTGCAGCGAGGCTGCTCACGGTCTCGTTCGAAGCGACATGCGCCGCCATTTCGCGCAACGTGGCGACGGAGCGCTCGAGCTGCTGCATCGTCGCCGGGTCTTTTTGCGCCACGATGAGGTCGATTTTGTGGGCGAGCGCCTCGATAGCGTCTGTGTATCCGACGAGATTTTCCGCCGGTGTCAGTTCGCGCAACGCGCCGCGGACCTCGGCGAGGCCATTCTCGATGCCTGCTAAGGCGCTGCTATCGGCGCCGGCCTGTCGGCCTTCGACGATCCGCTGAGTCAGGTCTTGAACCTGCTTTTCGATGGTTTCCAGAGCGCGGCGCGGCATCGCCTCATTGAGCGTGCGGCTGATCTCGCCGAGTTCGGCACGCAGTGCGTTGATTGCCTCTTCCACGCCTGGACGCCGCAGTGTTTCGATTTGATCGGTGATGCGGCGGAGCTGATCTTCGAGACTCGCCAGATTCGGTGATGTCGATGGTGCAACGCTGGCCGGAACAAAGTGTGCCGCCGCTGGCGGCGTCTCGCCGTTGAGGGCGCGTCGGCGTGCAGTAATTTCTGCAACCGCGCGGTCGAGCGCGGGCGGGACTGGAATTGCCGGTGCCTGTGGGCGCAGGTTGCCGGCGAATTGGTCGATGCGATGCTCGAGACGGGAGACCACGTCGGTGAGCTGATCGGAGTCTTCGCGGAGCCGCTTCGGCGCGTAAGCTGCGGCGCCGCCGCGCGTGACCTGGTCGATGCGGCGCGTGAGATCGTCGAGCCGCCGCTTCACATCCGAAAATTCGTCGGCGTAAGAATTGTCGCCAGGACGTGCGGGCGGCTTGATGCCTTGTTCCGCGGCCTGCTGGAAGATGATGGTGTTGAGCCACTCGTTCAACGGCAAGCCCGCCCGGCGCGCCGCTTCTTCTGCGGTGTCGCGTGCTTCCGGTCGGATGCCTTTAACGCTCGACGCAAAGCCAAATTTCATGCTCACACCCACATTCGAGGTGGAGACGCTAAGAGTTGGAGCGACTCTCGGTGGAACCAGCGCGCGTTAAAAACTAGTACCTACGGGGCTCGGTCCTTCGTCCACGCACCAACTTTTTGCTGGTTGCGGTAAACAACCCGTTAACTTTTTTCGAAAGGGAGCCTCTGCTGGAAAATTCGTGCGCAGCGGTGCTGGAACGCCACGATGGCGAGACGCGAATAATTCCGCCGGATAACTGTAATATTTTATGGGAAGAACACCTGAGTGCCACCGCTCCCGGCAGTTCCAAGGCTAAAATTCATAAGATTCTCGATCCGGCGGCACTGGAAGGACGCATATGGACAAAGAATACCGCTCTCCTATTTACGGCGGTATCGATCCACCGGGCGACGACAGCGAAGGGGCCCCAAAGGCAGCGCGCGTGGCAGACCGTTTTACCATCGGAGAACTTGCCCGCGAGTTTGGCGTGACGCTGCGCGCGTTGCGCTTTTACCAGAGCAAGGGGTTGCTGGCCCCCCAGCGCGATGGCTCCGCGCGCGTTTTCAGCCATGAAGACCGCAACTGTCTGGCCTTGATACTGCAGGGCAAGCGCCTGGGGTTCACCCTGACCGAGATTCGAGAAATGCTCGCCGCACGCGCTCGCGGGTGTACCAAGCGTTTGCCGATCAACCGCAGGAAGTGCGTCGAGCAGATCAATATGCTTGAGCAGCAACGTCGCGATATCGACCGGGCGCTCACCGAATTGCGGCAGATCTACACTGAGATCTTCACCAGCTCTAATGTCCGGCGGACCGCTTCCGGGACAACATAACGCGCGCTGCTATTCCAGCCCGTTTTCCCCGCCCTTAACGCAGGTGTAAACCGACTCCGTCATAATACGACCGATGGGGGCGTTATTTCGCACGGCCTGGCTCCTGGGGATTCCTTACGGACTCTTTGGGGACTTCGGCCAGCGCCCTGTCGGGTGGGGAGACCGCTCGCTTCATATCCTGTTAACACCTCGCGGTGCGCCGCCGGGGAGAGAACCATGCCGATCTACAAAGCGCCCGTGGAAGATGCGTTGTTTTTGCTCAACGATGTCTTCCACATCGATCATTACGGCAACCTGCCGGGCTTCTCCGATGCCTCACCAGATGTGGTTGAGGCGGTGCTGCGCGAGGCGGCCAAGTTCAGTGAAGAGGTGCTCACTCCGCTCAATCGGGTTGGCGATAAAGAAGGCTGCAAGCGCGCGGCCGATGGCAGCGTGACGACTCCGAAAGGTTTTAAGGAAGCCTACAAACAAATCGTCGAAGGCGGCTGGATCGGCATTTCGGTGCCGGCCGAGTTCGGAGGGCAGGGACTGCCGGCGACGCTGACCGAAGTCGTCAATGAATTCTTTTGCTCGGCCAATATGGCTTTCGCGATGTATCCGGGCCTCACGCAAGGGGCTATCGCCGCAGTGCTTGTGCACGCGTCTGATGAGCTAAAGAAAAAATATCTGCCCAAGATGGTGGAAGGTGTCTGGACCGGCACCATGAACCTCACCGAGCCTCATTGCGGCACCGATCTCGGACTGCTGCGATCGAAGGCGGTGAAGCAGGCGGATGGCAGCTACAAAATATCCGGCACGAAGATATTCATCTCTGCGGGCGAGCACGACCTGTCCGAAAACATCATCCACCTTGTGCTTGCACGCATCGAGGGTGCGCCAGCCGGCACCAAGGGCATCTCGCTATTCGTGGTGCCGAAAATCATGGTGAAGGACGATGGTTCGCTCGGCGCTCGCAACGCAGTCAGCTGTGGCTCGATCGAAGAGAAGATGGGGATCCACGGCAACTCCACATGCGTGATGAACTACGACGGCGCAACCGGTTGGCTGATCGGCGAAGAGAACCGCGGGCTCAATGCCATGTTCACGATGATGAACGAGGCGCGGCTCGGTGTCGGCGTGCAGGGCCTCGCGCTGTCGGAGGTCGCATACCAAAACGCCGCGGTCTACGCGAAGGAGCGGCTGCAAGGTCGCTCGATATCCGGCGTGAAGTATCCAGACAAAGCGGCTGATCCGATCATTGTGCATCCGGACGTGCGCCGCGCGCTGATGACCATGCGTGCATTCAACGAGGCTGGGCGCGCGTTAGTGCTCTGGACCGCACTCAAGAGCGACATCGCACATCGTTCCGACAACGAAAGTGAGCGCAAGAGCGCCGACGATCACATGGGCCTTCTCACGCCGGTGATCAAAGGGGTGCTCACTGACGGTGGGTTCACCAATGCCGTGATGGCGCAGCAAATATTTGGCGGCCACGGCTACATCGCCGAGCACGGCATGGAGCAATTTGTGCGCGACGCGCGCATTGCCCAGATTTATGAAGGCGCCAACGGAATTCAGGCGCTCGATCTCGTCGGCCGCAAGCTTGGCAAAGATGGCGGCCGGGCCATCATGGCGTTTTTCAATGAGGTGCAGACTTACCTCAAGGAACGCGTCAACAACGATGAGATGAACGTCTATCTCAAGCCGCTCGGCGCCTCGCTCGCACATCTGCAAGAGGCCTCGATGTGGTTCATGCAGAATGCGATGGCCAAGCCGGACAATGCCGGCGCCGGCTCTTATGACTACATGCACCTCTTTGGGCTGGTCGCACTCGGCTACATGTGGTGCAGAATTGCCGAAGCGGCCCTCGCCAAATTGCCGAAGGCAAACGGCTCGGCGGCGCGTTTGAACGCCAAACTCGTCACCGCGCGTTTCTTCATGGAGCGCATGTTGCCCGAGACAGCGACACGGCTGACGCGCATCCAGGCCGGTGCGGCCTCGACCATGGAATTGCCGGACGACGCGTTTTAGAGCTGGTTACCGCTCGTCCCCGCGAAAGCGGGGACCCAGAGCCCACGTCCCGGACTTAGACACGCTGGATTCCCGCTTGCGCGGCAATGAGCGGAATTTGTCGCAAGCAAACCAATTCTACGCCGCCGCTAGCTTGCCGCGGCTGCGAGACCGCTGCATGAGCCACGTCATGATCGATACGTTCACCAGGTTCCACGCAAGGCCATTCAGGAAGGCTGCCCGGTAAGATCCGGTGAGGTCGAACACGAAACCCGACATCCAGCCGCCCAGCGCCATGCCGAGCAGCGTTGCCATGATGACAAGTCCGACGCGCGTTCCGGCTTCGCGCGGCGGGAAATATTCGCGCACGATGATCGCATAGCTTGGAACGATGCCGCCCTGGAACAGGCCGAACAGCGCGGAGATTACGTAAAGTGAAGCCAAACCGTCGAACCAGAGATAAAGAAACAGCGCGGCGCCTTGCAGCACCGAGCCGAGCAGAAGCGTGCGCACGCCGCCGATGCGGTCGGCGATGAAGCCCGATGCGATTCGGCTGATGATGCCAAAGCCAAGCATCAGCGACAGCATTTCAGCGCCGCGCGCAACGCCGTAACCGAGATCGCCGCAATAGGCGACGATATGGACTTGCGGCATCGCCATCGCGACACAGCAGGCGACGCCAGCGATGCACAAGAGCACTTGCAGCGTCAGCGGCGAGAACGGCGCTTCGGCCTGACGACGCGCAGCCGCCGCACCGGCGGCCTCGCTGTGATGATTTTCGATTCGGCGCCGCAGCGCGAAGACCAGCGGCAACATCGCCACAAGGCAGAACAACCCGATGCCGATGTGGGTCGCGCGCCAACCATTGGCGGCAATGAAATGCTGCACCACCGGCGGCCAGAGTGTGCCGGCGAAATAGTTTCCGGAAGCGGCGAGCGCGACGGCGATGCCGCGGCGGCGCACGAACCAATGCGAGATATCGGCCATCATTGGGCCGAACGTCGCCGAGCAGCCGATTCCGATGAGCCCGTGAGCGAGTGCAACCTGCCACAGGGTCGATGACCATCCGGTCGCCAGATAGCCGAGGGATGTCGCGAATGTTCCAATGCCCAGCGGCAAGGCAATACCGAAGCGGTCGGCGATGCGGCCCATGAGGATGCCACCGCCGGCAAAGCCGATCATGACCATGGTGAAGGGCAAGGAGGCATCGGCCCGGCTCACGCCGAAATCAGCCTGGATGACCGGCAGAGCCACCATGACCGACCACATGCCAACGCCGCCGATCGTGGACAGCGTCACGGCGACCGCCAGGCGCAGCCACGCGGCTTTTGTGTCTGTGGGGTCTGACGCTAAGTGCACGATCGATTTTTCAATGTTGGATGATCTTGAAGGAGCCGAAGAAGTCGTCCTTCATGCCGATCGCCTTGCTGCGCAGCGCGGTCGGAAATTGCACGGCCAATACGTAACCGGACGTCTTGCTGCGCATCACCTGAAAAAAATATTCTTCATTGGGCTCGGTGAGTGTGAACGAAAGAATCTCCAAGCCGTCCTTTTGCTGATGTTGCACGTCCGATGCAACCGCCTCGGGCCGCCTTTTTGCGGTTTCCAGGAAACTGTCAAGCGGCGGTAACGGCACACGGAGCGGGGTTTCCGTTGCTGAGAATCTCAAACCGTCGCTGTCAACGCCGGACAGCATGTGCACGGCTGATGCCCCCTCTTTTGAACTGTCGGTTTTCGCTTCGACGCCTTGATACTCGACTTCCTTATACGAGATGGGAAAGCGGACCGAGAAAGTGCCCTTGGCGGGGATGGCTTCGCCCGGCGGCAATTCTCTCCCGTGCAGGACAGCTTGGGCCTGCGCGGAAACAACAAGCATAAGCGCAAAAGCAATAACGGCGCCGAGGCGATAGGCAATCACCGGCAAGCCCTTTCTCTTTGGTGAGCGCATGATGGAGTACCGCGGCTGTCGCCGCAATCGGGGCCGGACGCCATTTACCGCTCGCGTATGCCAGAACCGCGCCTTATCTTGTCCGACGGATCGAATCGCCCATGGACGCAATCAATCTCCCGCGCCCGGCCTGGATGAGCGAAGACCTCGTCCTGCTCGAAGAGCAGGCGCGGCGTTATATCGCCGATGAATTCGTTCCTCATATCGACCGCTGGCACGAGGCTCACATCTACGACCGCGACGTCTGGAACAAGGCGGGGAGCGCCGGGCTTCTGTGCGCGTCAATGCCGGAAGAATATGGTGGCGCCGGCGGCAGCTTCGCACATGAAGCGGTGATCAATCGCGAATTCGCGCTCGCAGGGTTCGATACGTTCGGCGCGCCGCTGCATTCGGGAATCGTCGCTCCTTATATCCTGCATTACGGCACCGAGGATCAGAAGAAACGATGGCTGCCAAAAATGGCGACCGGTGAATTGGTGGGCGCAATCGCCATGACCGAGCCGGGCACTGGCTCCGATCTGCAAGGCGTGCGCGCGTCGGCAAAAAAATCCGGCAACGGTTATTTGCTCAATGGCTCCAAAACCTTCATCACCAACGGCCAGCACGCCAATCTGGTTGTCGTTGTCGCCAAAACCGATCCAAAGGCCGGTGCCAAAGGCACGTCGCTGTTTGTGGTCGAGGCCGATGACGCGCAAGGCTTTCGGCGTGGCCGCAAGCTGAAAAAACTCGGCATGGATTCAGCCGATACCTCCGAGCTGTTCTTCGAAGACGTTCAGTTGCCTGCCTCGAGTCTGCTTGGCAGCGAAGAAGGGCAGGGATTCTACCAGCTCATGAAGGAATTGCCGCAGGAGCGTTTGATCGTCGCCGTGCATGCCGTTGCGATGATGGAGCGGGCGCTCGCGCTGACGATCGATTATGTCAAACAGCGAAAAGCGTTTGGCAAAGCGATTATCGAGTTTCAAAACACCCAGTTCGAGCTGGCCGAGTGCAAGACCGACACGACGATTGCCAAGGTGTTTCTCGACCATTGCATCGAGCAGCATGTTAAAGGCGAGCTCGACACCGTTACGGCCTCGATGGCGAAATACCGCCTCACCGATACCCAAGGCAAAGTGATCGACCGCTGCCTGCAATTGTTCGGCGGCTATGGCTATATGGACGAATATCCGATCTCGCGGATGTACCGGGATGCGCGCGTGTTGCGCATCTACGCGGGCACCAACGAGATCATGAAACTGCTCATTGCGAGAAGCCTGTGAATGGCTAAACCTCGCGCCAAATTCAGCGTCATGGCCGGGCTTGTCCCGGCCATCCACGCCTTTACGTGAGTAAGTAATAAGACGTGGATGCCCGGCACAAGGCCGGGCATGACCGCAGAGAGGTTGGAGATAAACCCATGCCCGACGCATTCATTTACGACGCCGTGCGCTCGCCACGCGGACGCGGCAAGGCCGACGGATCGCTGCACGAGGTCACTGCGCTCAATCTCGCGGCGCAAGTGCTGGCGGCGGTCAAGGATCGCAACAAACTCGACACCGCCCTGGTTGATGACGTGGTGCTCGGCTGCGTCGATCCGGTGGGGGAGGCAGGGGGCGACATCGCACGCGCGGCCGCTTTGGTCGCTGGTTTCGGCGACGAAGTCCCCGGCATACAGATCAATCGTTTTTGCGCATCGGGCCTCGACGCGGTGAACTTCGCTGCGGCCGAAGTCATGTCCGGCCAACATGAGATGACGATCGGCGGCGGCGTCGAATCAATGAGCCGCATCGGCATTGGCGCCTCGGGCGGCGCCTGGCCGGTCGATCCATCGATCGCAGTTACAACCTACTTCTTGCCGCAGGGAATTTCCGCCGATCTGATCGCGACCAAATACGGCTTCTCGCGCGATGACGTCGACGCCTATGCGGTCGAAAGCCAGAAGCGCGCGGCGAAGGCGTGGGACGAAGGCCGTTTCAAGAATTCCGTGGTGGCGATCAAGGACGTCAACGGGCTGACAATTCTCGCCAAAGACGAACACATGCGGCCGAATACGACGATGCAGACATTGGCCGCCTTGCAGCCGTCTTTTGTGCAAATGGGCGATATGGCGGGTTTCGATGCGGTTGCCGTGCAGCGCTATCCGGAGGTCGAGGCGGTCAACCATGTGCACACACCCGGCAATTCGTCGGGCATCGTCGACGGCGCCGCTGCGGTGTTGATCGGCAGCAAGGCCGCCGGTAAGGCCGCCGGTCTCAAGCCGCGCGCCCGCATTCGTCAATTTGCAAATATCGGATCTGAGCCGGCGATCATGCTGACCGGCCCAATTCCGGTGACCGAAAAAGTTCTGAAGAAAGCCGGTATGACAAAGGCGGACATCGACCTTTGGGAGCTCAACGAGGCCTTCGCGTCGGTCGTCCTGCGCTATATGCAGGCGCTGAACATCTCGCACGACAAGATCAACGTAAATGGCGGCGCTATCGCCATGGGCCATCCGCTCGGTGCAACCGGCTCGATGATCCTGGGCACCGTCCTCGATGAACTGGAACGGCGCAACAAGGAAACCGCGTTGATCACTCTCTGCATTGGCGTCGGCATGGGCACGGCGACAATCATCGAACGCGTATAAGTGGAAACAGAAATGCCGAAGATCGATATCGAAAAAATAGCAGTCGACACCTCGACCGGTTATCCGCCGCCATTCAACAAAGCGGTGGAAGGGCGCAGCCGAAAACGGATCGGCCGGGAGGCTGGTCTCGCGCACTTCGGCGTCAATATCTGCACGCTCAAGCCGGGCGCAGCGTCATCGCAGCGCCACTGGCATGAGAATGAAGACGAACTCGTCTACGTGCTTCAGGGCGAAGTGGTGTTGCGCGAGGATAGCGGTGAGGTCGTGCTCAAGCCTGGGGACGCCGCGGCCTGGAAGGCGGGCGTGTCCAACGGTCATTGCCTGATCAATCGTTCGGATCGCGACGCAGTTTTCATCGAGGTGGGCAACCGCACGACGTCAGAGCGTGCGCACTATTCCGAGATCGACATGATATTCGTGCGTGACGAAAAGGGCGTGCGTTACACCAAGAAGAACGGCGAGCTGTATCCCAAATAGGACCCGACGCCATGAGCAATTTCAAAATCGAAACCGACGCTGACGGGATTGCGCTCGTCACGTGGGACATGCCCGAACGCTCGATGAACGTCATCACGATGGACGTGATTGCAGAGCTCGGTGCGGTGGTCGAAAAGATCGCGGACGATGCCGCGATCAAGGGCGCGGTGATCACGTCGGGCAAACAGGCTTTTTGTGGCGGCGCGGATCTGACGATGCTCGACCGGATGGCGGATATCTTCGCCACCATGGTCAAGACACAAGGCGAACAAGCGGCGGCTGGCCAGCTGTACGAAGAGAGTCGCAAATTGTCGTTGCTGTATCGTCGCATTGAAACTTGCGGCAAGCCGTGGGTTTGCGCGCTCAATGGAACGGCGATGGGTGGCGGCTTCGAGCTTGCGCTCGCATGCCATCACCGCGTTGCGTCCGACGATCCCAAGACACGTCTTGGCTTGCCCGAGATCAAGATCGGGCTGTTTCCTGGCGCCGGAGGCACCCAACGCGTTGCACGCATGCTGCAGCCCGCCGACGCTTTGCAATTTCTGCTCAAGGGCGATCAGCTCAAAGTCGATCGTGCCAAAGCGATGAAACTGGTCGACAACGTTGTGCCGGCAGCCGAACTGATCAAGACGGCAAAGGACTGGATCAAAGCGGGCGGCAAAGGTGTCGCGCCGTGGGACGTGCAGGGTTTCCGCCTTCCGGGCGGCCCGGTTTACTCGAAAGCCGGAATGATGACCTTCCCGGCCGCCAACGCGATTTATCGGCGCGAGACCTACGACAACTATCCGGCCGCGCGCGCGATTCTCCAGGTGGTCTACGAAGGCTTGCAGCTGCCAATCGATACAGCGCTGCGTGTCGAGTCGCGTTGGTTCGCCAAAATCCTGCGCTCGCCGCAAGCAGCCGCAATGATCCGCTCATTGTTCGTGTCGATGCAGGATCTCAACAAAGGCGCGCGCCGTCCGGCAAACGAGCCGCCGACGAGCATAAAAAAAATCGGCGTGGTCGGCGCCGGTTTCATGGGCGCCGGCATCGCTCAGGTGAGTGCCGCCGCCGGATTGCAGGTGGTGCTGATCGACCGCGACCAGGAAACCGCCGACAAGGGCAAATCCGGGTTGCAGAAGTCGCTCAGCGACCGCGTGATGAAGGGCCGCATGAAGGGTGCCGAGCGTGACGAATTACTCAGCCGCATTACGCCGACACCCGACTACGCCGCGTTGAAAGATTGTGACCTCGTCATCGAGGCCGTATTCGAGGACCGCAAGGTCAAATCGGACGTGATCGCAAAAATTCAGGCGGTGATCGGCGACAAGACGATATTCGCCTCGAACACCTCGACCTTGCCGATCAGCTCGCTCGCTTCCGAATTCAAAGATCCGGCGCGGTTCATCGGCATTCACTTTTTCTCGCCGGTCGAGCGCATGATGTTGGTGGAAATTATCCTCGGCAAGCAGACCGGTGATAAGGCGCTCGCAGCCGCGATGGATTATGTGCGCGCCATCCGAAAAACCCCGATCGTGGTCAACAACTCGCGTGGCTTCTACACCTCCCGAGTAGTCGGTACATACATTCGCGAAGGCCACTTGATGCTGATGGAAGGTATTCCGGCGGCGATGATCGAAAACGTCGGCCGCATGGCGGGCATGCCGGTTGGCCCGCTCTCGCTCAACGACGAAGTGGCGGTCGATCTGGCCTGGAAAATTCTCAAGGCCACCGAGGCCGATTTGGGAGCCAAAGCGATCGACCCGCGGCAAAAGAAGTTGCTCGAAGAGATGGTGGAAAAGAATGGCCGTTTGGGCCGCAAGAATGGCAAAGGTTTCTACGACTACCCCGCGAATGGCCCGAAAAAGCTGTGGCCGGGCCTCGTGGACCTGCAGCCGAAGAAACTGCTCAACCCGGAAAAGATCGACATCGAGGAATTAAAGTTGCGTCTGCTCGGCATCCAGGCCTTGGAGACGGCACGCTGCTTCGAGGAAAAAGTGCTCACCGACGTACGTGAGGCCGACGTCGGCTCGATATTGGGTTTCGGCTTTGCGCCGTTCTCGGGCGGCACGCTGTCATGGATCGACATGATGGGTACGAAGAAGTTTGTTGTTGCGTGCCGCAAGCTGGAAAAGACGTTCGGGGCGCGGTTTGCGCCCAACAAGCTGCTGATCGATCTCGCCGAAAAAGATGAGACTTTCTATCAGCGCTTCGCACCGACCAAGCGCAAGGAAGCTGCGTAAGTTACGGCACATATTCTCCGCTCACCCCCGCGAAAGCGGGGGTCCAGAGCGCATTCTGATGCCTTAAATTTTGTCACTGGATTCCCACTTTCGCGGGAATGAGCGGCGGGTCGGATCACACCACCACCGTCAGTTTTTTTGCCGCGCGCGTCACGCCCGTGTAGAGCCAGCGTTCGCGGCTTTCGGGAAAAGCAAAGGACTCGTCGAACAGCACGACGTCGTCCCACTGCGAGCCTTGCGCCTTGTGCACGGTGAGCACATAGCCGTAATCGAATTCGTCGTAGGGCCTGCGGCCCTGCCAATCGACATGTTCGATTCCGCCGGTAAAACATTCGGGCCGGACCGAAACTTTGACGCCACGCGTGGCTGTTTCATCGTCAGGCAATAGCCGCATCGTCATGATCCCGGCTTTGGCGCCGGTCTTGCGCCCGCCGCGATCTTTCACCATCCACAGGCCGCCGTTGAACAAGCCTTTCTTGCGGTTGTTGCGCAGGCAAACCAGCTTGTCGCCGGCGGACGGCATGTCGCCTTCGAAGCCGCGCCGCTCGCGCATGCGCGCATTGTAGGTACGGCGCGTGACATTGCGCCCGACCAAAACCTGGTCGGCTTCGAGCACGCGCTGCGGATCGAGATCGCTTTTGCGCACGACCTCCGACTCGCCGTAGCGGCCGGGTTCGAGGTATTCGCCGGCACGAATATCCATCGAAAGCCGCACGATCGGATCGTCCTGCGCCTGCCGATGCACTTCAGTAAGCATCGCGTCCGGTTCGGCTTCCGTGAAAAATCCGCCGCCCTGGATCGGCGGCAATTGCGCCGGATCGCCAAGCACCAATACCGGTACGCCGAACGACAAGAGATCGCGGCCGAGCTCAGCATCGACCATCGAGCATTCGTCGATGATGATCAGCGCGGCCTTTGAGGCCGGGGCGTCGTCCCACAGATCGAAGCTCGGGATTTCCTCCCCGCTTTCACGCGCGCGATAGATCAGCCCGTGAATCGTCGAGGCGTCGTGGCAGCCCTTGCCGCGCATGACCGACGCGGCCTTGCCGGTGAAGGCGGCAAATTTCACATCGCCATCGGCCTCGTCGGCGATGTGCCTTGCGAGCGTGGTCTTGCCGGTGCCGGCATAGCCGAACAGACGAAAGACCTGCGGCGTGCCATTGGAGCCGGGCTTGGCTTTGAGCCACTCGGCGACGACGTTGAGGGCCTGATTTTGATGGGGCGTGAACTGCGGCATGGGGCCCAAATCACTACAGCATGATGACCAGCGGCGAAAGAACAAAAAAAGAACATTGACAGGGAATCATTTTTGATTAAATTCCTATGGCCGTCTTCGTTTGTCGGGCGCCGTCATGACGCGCTTGAGCGAGCAGAAGAGGGCGGCGTCCCGACAATGGGCGCCGTCGATGGAGCGCCGGGAGGCGCCGCCCCTTTCGCACAAGAGGGGCGTGCGCCTTCGCAGGGCGCGCAGGTGGGCCGATCGCAAGGTCCGCCTAAGAGGGTCTCGCAAACCCTCTGGCGCCTCCCGGCGCTCCATTTCCCTTCGGGGAAACAGGAAAAAGGGACGACCGGCGTACCCCGCGCCTTCAACAATAGGGGCGATCCCGCACGTCTCAGCTGGAGTTAAGGCAAGTGCCGAACCACAAAGCAGAATTGCGCTCCCCGCATTGCCCTTTGCGGTGCAGCATGTTTAACGTCGCGACCCTTCCGCGCATGACCCCGAAAAGTGGAAACCGGTTTTCGGAGAAGGCCATGCGCACTCGAGAATTTCGTCGGAACTTTGCATGGCTCGTGACCAGATCGACATGACCCCAATCGAGACGCGCGACGAACTCGTCGCCTGGCTCGAAGCGGGCTGCAAGCCGAAGGCACAATTCCGGGCTGGCACCGAACACGAGAAGTTCGCTTTCACCGTCGACGATCATCGGCCGGTTCCCTATGCGGGCAAGCGCAGCATCCGCGCGCTGCTCGAAGGCATGCATAACCTGCTCGGCTGGGAGCCGATCATGGAGGGCGACAACATCATCGGCATGTTTGATGTCACCGGCGGCGGGGCGATCTCGCTCGAGCCGGGCGGACAATTCGAACTTTCCGGCGCGCCCTTCGACAACGTGCACCAAACGGCAGCGGAATTGATGGCGCATCTCGCGCAAGTGCACGAGGTAGCGAAGCCGCTCGGCATCGGCTTTCTCGGCATCGGCATGGCGCCGAACTGGACGCGCGCCGACATGCCGAAGATGCCGAAGGGCCGCTACAAGATCATGACGGCTTACATGCCGAAGGTCGGCTCGCACGGACTCGACATGATGTATCGGACCTGCACGGTGCAGGCCAACCTCGACTTCTCCTCGGAAGCCGACATGGTCAAGAAGCTGCGCGTCTCGCTTGCGCTGCAGCCGTTGGCGACCGCATTGTTTGCCAATTCGCCATTCACGGAAGGTAAGCCGAATGGCTTTCTCTCATTCCGGTCGGAAATCTGGCGCGATACCGATAACCAACGTGCCGGCATGTTGCCGTGGGCATTTGATGACGGCATGGGCTTCGAGCGCTACGTCGATTACGCTTTGAATGTGCCGATGTATTTCATCAAGCGTGGTGACAAATACATTGACGTTGCAGGCAAATCGTTCCGCGATTTCTTCGCCGGCAAGCTAGCGGCGTTGCCGGGTGAGCGTCCGACAATTTCCGATTGGGCCAATCATCTCAGCACCATCTTTCCCGAGGTGCGTCTCAAACGTTACCTCGAGATGCGCGGCGCCGACGGTGGGCCCTGGCGCCGGCTGCCTTCGCTCACAGCCTATTGGGTCGGGCTGCTTTACGACGACGACGCGCTTGATGCCTGCTGGGATATGGTGAAGGGCTGGACGGCGGAGGAACGACAAAAGCTGCGCGATGACGTGCCGAAGCTCGGCTTCAAGGCCGAGATCCGCAACCGCAATGTGCTCACGCTGGCGCAGGAAACGCTGCGGCTTTGTTCGCGTGGTCTCGCGCGCCGCAAGCGGCTCGACCGCAACAGCCGCGACGAGACGCGCTATCTGCGGCCGCTGGAAGAATCGATCGCGCGTGGAATCACGCCAGCCGAGGAGTTGCTCGAGAGATACCACGGCGAATGGCACAACTCGGTCGAGCCGATATTCCAGGAATACGCCTATTGATTATTCGGCCGCCTGTGCTTCCGACAAGTTATCGAGCGACGAAACAATATGCTCGGCTAATGCGCCGGCCAGTGCCGTGCTTTCGTGCGAATTGCGCACCAGCCCGATGCGGCAGCTTGGCAATTCCGGAAATCCATCCGAGGCCGCGAGCACTCGCATGCCGGGGCGCAGACCGGACTCCGGCAACACCGACACTGCAAGTCCCGCGAGCACAGCCGCAGCAACTGCACCGGCATTCGAGCTTGAATAAAGCACACGGAACGGTCGTCCGATGGCTTCCAGCCGTTCGATCGCGATACGCCGCCAGGTGCAGCTCGGCCGTCCAAGCGCGAGCGGCATGCGTTCCTCGAGATGAGTCGAATGCCGGTTCGACGTGACCCACAGCAGGCGCTCGCGCCGGAATGTCTCAGATGCCCGCTTGCTTTCGCAATTGGTGACGATGGCGAGATCGATCTCGTTGGCGTCGATGCGCTCGAGCAGATCGACCGACGGCTCGCAGATGACGCTCAGTTCGACGGCGGGATAGCTGTGGGAGAAGCGCGCCATGATCTCGGGCAGATAGCGGTCGGCGTAGTCGTCGGGAACGCCCAGCCGAACCCGGCCGGACAATTCGGCATCCGAGAATGCAGCAATTGTTTCGACGTTGAGCTTGACGATGCGGCGCGCGTAATCGAGCAGCCGCTGTCCATCTTCGGTCAGCCTGGACGCACGTCCGTCGCGCGAAAAAATCGGGCGCTCCAGGCGTTCCTCCAGCCGCTTCATCTGCATCGAAACGGCGGACTGGGTCTTGTTCACGACATCGGCAGCCTTGGTGAAGCTGCCGGTCTCGGAGATGGCGATAAAGGTGCGCAATTGGTCGGTGTCGAGCATTGCGGTCATGGCGGCGATCCTGAAAAGCCGGGTTTAAAGCACGGCGGCCCATATCATTGTTTCTGATCGATCAGATTAAAAACATTCGTTTCACTAATCAATCCCCGCAGTGCAATATTCAGCCTTCCAGAGGATTCGGGTGGGGATTTCGGGTGGTCCTGGGCGGCGCCAGAAGCGATTTTGGCTCTGTAACCTGCGAACTGTGATGGAGACTGCTATGCGAAGCGCAAATTTCCCCGTTTTGCCGATAGCCGGTGGCGCGCTGGTTGGCGCCTTTATGGCCCTGTTGGCGATGGTAACCCGTTGGCTCAAAGAGCTGGCGCGGGCGCGCCAGAACCGCCGACAAGCCAATGTCTTGGCGGGCCTCGATCGCCACATGCTCACCGACATCGGCATCACCCGCGCTGATGTCCGGGACGCCTTCTCGGAGCCCTTTTGGGACGACCCGACAGCGCTCTTGCGCGAACGCGCGCTTGAACGCCGCCTGAACCACGCGGTGAGGCGCGCCGAGTTCGACATGGGCAGCCGTCGGTCGTCTTCCGATCGGTCCCGACTCCGGGCTTCGTAACGAACAAGCAAACGGCCGATCCCTCTCATCGGCCGCCTGATCCGACACCCGCGATCATCCCCTCTCGCGGCCGGGTCCAGCGCCCGCCGGCCCCTCCGGCGGGCGCTATCGTTTGGCTAAAAAAATCCCTCAGATGTTTCACAATTGTGCGCACCTGCACAACGAATTGCGGGTGCGCTAATATGCAGGTGGGCGAAGCTTTACCGACACTCGAATTTCGAGCGGCGCGCGCATGCGATTTCCGATCATGCTGGGGACCATGCTCGCATGGGTCCTGTTGGCGATGGCTGGCGTCGCGCAAGCCCAGACGGGGTTCGATCGCCGTGGCAGCGACTATTTCAAGTTCGAAATTCGCAGTGGCGATCCCGCGGATTGTGCCACACGTTGTGAGCATGACGGACGTTGCAACGCTTGGAGCTTCTCATTTCCGCGCCCTGACAATGCAATTGCCGTTTGCTGGTTGAAAAATCGCGTTCCGCCTCCGGTTGCGGACAGTTGCTGCGTGTCTGGCGTTCGCGGCGCTGGGGTCATGGAGCCGCGAAAGGGGCCGATTGAATTCGCGATCGATCGCCTTGGCGGCGATTACCGAAATTTGGACGTCTCGCCAGATCCCGCTGGCGCGCCTTGCAAGGCGGCGTGCGAGGCAGAAAACAAATGCCGCGCGTGGACCTATGTCCGCCCGGGATACATTGGCGCGGCAGCGCGCTGCTATCTCAAGGACAAGCTGACGTCGCCGCGGCACAAGCCTTGCTGCATATCCGGTGTGGTGCGGTGAGGGCGCTTAGTGCACGGCGGTAAAAAATCGCGACAACCTTAAACCGGACGGCCAATCTTTCAGCGGCCGGTTTCTGACAGCCAGATCCCACGAACCGACGACAGCATCGACGCGTCCGACCAGATCCTCGACCGGTAATAGTCCGACACCGCCTGCGCGCAGCGGCACGCGGCTGTCTGCTGAATTGTCGCGGTTGTCGCCCATAACGAACAAGTGGCCGGGCGGCACCAAAACATCTGCGGTGTCGTCGTATTCGCCGTGAGCGACCATCTTAAAGATCGGGTGTTCGCGCCCGCCGGGAAACGTCTCAATGTAGCGCGCAGCCGATACTGCGTCGCCATTTTCGACTTCCGATTGACCGATGCCAGCCGGCCGAAGTTCGAGTGGCGCGCCGTTGATCCATACCTGACCATTGCGCATACCAACGTGCTCTCCCGGTAAGCCGATCACCCGTTTGACCCAGACCTGCGACCGGTCGCCCGGCCAGCGAAAGACGACCACATCGCCGCGTTCAGGCAATGCGGCAAGAACGCGTGCCGTGTTTGGCAACACAAGAAATGACGGCAACGAGGCCGAGCTATAGCCATACGGAAATTTGGTCGCCAGCAACTCGTCGCCAATCAGGAGCGTAGGCTCCATCGAGCCGGACGGCACATAGAACGGTTCGGCAATTGCGGCTTTGGCTGCCAGTACCAGAAGCACGATCACCGCGATATCGATGATGCTCCTGATACCGCGACCAATGCGCGAACTTTCCGGCATTGTATTACTCCATCGATCTAAGCAGTGCCGCCCACGGTAATCCTGTCCATTCGCAACGTCGGCTGGCCGACGCCGACCGGCACACCTTGGCCATTTTTGCCGCAGGTTCCGATGCCCGGATCGAGCGCAAAATCATTGCCGACCATTGTGACGCGATGGAGGTCGGTTGGGCCATTGCCGATTAGCATCGCACCTTTTACCGGTGCGCCAACCCTTCCATTTTCAATCCTGTAGGCCTCGGTGCACTGAAATACGTATTTGCCGGAAGTAATGTCGACCTGGCCGCCACCAAAACTCACGGCGTAGAGGCCGCTTTTTACCGACGCGATAATCTCTTTCGGGTCATGTTTTCCGGCGAGCATGTAAGTGTTCGTCATGCGCGGCATTGGCACATGAGCATGGCTTTCTCGCCTTCCATTGCCTGTCGGCTTCATTCCCATGAGCCGAGCGTTCTGGCGATCCTGCATGTAGCCAACGAGGATGCCATCCTCGATCAGCACGGTGCGGTTGGTCGGCGTGCCTTCGTCGTCAATTGATAGTGAACCGCGCCGCGCCTGCATGGTGCCGTCATCGACGACGGTTACGCCCTTGGCCGCAACCCGCTGGCCCATCAGGCCCGCGAAGGCGGATGTTTTCTTGCGATTGAAATCGCCTTCAAGGCCGTGACCCACCGCTTCATGCAGCATCACGCCGGGCCAGCCCGAGCCGAGCACAACATCCATTTCACCAGCGGGAGCAGCAACGGCTTCGAGATTCACCAACGCCTGGCGAATCGCGTCATCGACCGCGCCCTGCCACGCTTGCGGGTCGATGAACCTCTGAAAGCCCTCGCGTCCGCCGAAACCGTGGCTACCGGATTCCTGCCGATCACCGTCACCGGCGACGACAGATACGTTAAGACGCACCAGCGGGCGAATGTCGCGATAGGTTTCGCCGTCGGCGCGCAGAATTTCCACAACCTGCCAACTTGCGGCAACGCTTGCGGTGACCTGCCGTACGCGCGGGTCTTTGCTGCGCGCATAAGCATCGATCGATTCCAGAAGCTTTACCTTGGTGTCAAAGGAGGGCGTCCCGAGCGGATTATCGTCGGTGTAAAGTTTGCGGTTGGTGCGGCCCGGCGGCTCGGCATAGGTGCCGTTATGGCCGCCTTTGACAGCGCGCACGGCTTCCGCAGCGCGCGCGAGCAACTCTTCCGACAGATCGGAAGCGTGCGCATAGCCGACCGCTTCATCTTTCACCGCCCGCAGACCAAATCCTTGTGCAGTATCGTAAGTCGCCTGCTTCAGCCGGCCATTATCGAAAGTCAGAGCCTCGGCCTGGCGGTATTCCAGGAACAATTCGCCGTCGTCGGCGCCATCCAGGCCGCGGCCGATCAATTGCCTAACTTTCGCGCGGTCCAGCCCGGCGCGGTCAACAAGGGAAGAAGGCAGCGTCATATGCGGCTCCGTTACGCGACAGTATTCAACAGATAATGTGCCGGAACCCGGGCCGCGAGGGGGCTATGGCAGCTTGTCGTAGCCTTCGCCGAAACCGGCAAGGCTCATCGGGAAACCGATGCCTTCCTCCGGCGTCTGAAAGATAATGAAGGTTGCGGTTTTGCCGCTGCGAAGCTTCTTAAGCAGCTCATCGTCCATAATCACTTCGGCGATGCAGCCATTGGGCAGACACCGAACAAAGCCGGCCCGACCGATGTCCGCCTGGTCGAGTTTTAGGCCTAGGCCGGAAGGCAAGAGGACGCCAAGTGGAGCGACGACGCGCATCAACCGGCTTTTCTGGTCGGCGGTCTTGAGCACGATTACGGTCAATCCGACATTGGCGCGATCTTCAGCGGTGACGCTCTGGATGAGCGCGCATTGCTCAGTCTTTGCGCCGGGCGGCGTATCGCATCGGATCTGCCAATCTTTGTGCACCGACTTGACGGCGCCCTGGGCCAGCGCGGGGGAGGCGGGCACGAATGCCATCACCACAACCGCCGCCACTCCGGTGAGCCGGCCCAAACGGCTAAGGGCGCGGCCGCCATGCTCGAGAATTCGCATCATTCAGTCCCTTGGCATCCGGCTTTGGCCGGCGAATCGCAGTCCGAACGGTATTTTATTCGTTCTCGATGGTCATGCCCGGCCGATCCTGTCAAGCAAGCCCGAACCGGGCCGGTGCTCCTTGGCCCGACACTATGGCAGAAGAAGGTGCCGGAGCGGGGCTTGGCTACGCCGTTTGTCGCATGGGAGAGCCTATGAGGCGCATTGCGGCTGGGCTGGAATTGTGGTTTGAGAGGCCGGGATTTCCCCCCGTCCCGCCGCACCGCCCAAGCTGCCACGCCCGTGGCAAATGTCGTGCTCAGCGGGCCGCGCCGAACATCATGCCTGTGGTGGGCGGCACACGGGGCCTGAGCAAGGCCGTTTTTCTCGTCGAGGGAGCGCATTGAACTATGCTGGTGCTCAAGCGGTTGATCGCATTCATTGTCACGAGCGTGATTGTCTATGGCACAGGTGCCGCGATGGCCGCGACGGGGCAACCCGAACCGTGGCAGCTCGGCATGCAGAAGGGCGCCACCCCGGTGATGGACGACATCATCTGGTTCCACGATTTCCTGCTTTGGGTAATTACTGCCATCACTCTCTTCGTACTGGCTTTGCTCGTCATCGTGATGGTGAAATTCAATTCGCGAAGCAACCCAGTACCCTCACGCACTACGCACAATACGACGATCGAAGTGATCTGGACGGTCGTCCCGGTTCTCATTCTGGTAACGATCGCGGTCCCGTCGTTTCGTTTGCTCTTCTTTCAACTCAACGCGCCAAAGGCAGACGTCACGGTAAAGGCGACCGGCAAACAGTGGTTCTGGAGCTACAGCTATCCGGACAGCAAATTCGAATTTGACTCGCTGATGGTGCAGGAGAAAGACCTCAAGCCCGGCCAGCCGCGCTTGCTGTCAGTCGACAATGAAATGGTCGTGCCGGTGAATAAAGTGGTGCACGTCCTTACCACCGGTGCTGACGTAATTCATTCCTTTGCTGTGCCTTCGTTTGGAATCAAGATCGACGCGATCCCAGGCCGCATCAACGAGACCTGGTTCAAGGCCGAGCGCGAAGGCATCTATTACGGTCAGTGCTCCGAGCTTTGCGGCAAGGATCACGCCTTCATGCCAATCATGGTCCGTGTCGTGAACGACAAAGAGTACACCGCATGGATCGAGCAGGCGAAAAAGAAGTATGCCACCGATGACAGCCGTCCAACCGCGATAGCTGCGGCTGGCCGATCGAACTGACGAAGACGCGGGCGACAACGACAAGGTCGAAGGACATTAGCGATGGCTAGCAACACGGCTTCTGCACACGGCGCACACGAGGCGCACGAGCACCATCCGACCGGGTGGCGGCGGTTTGTGTATTCGACCAATCACAAGGACATCGGCACGATGTACTTGGTGTTTGCGCTGGGCGCGGGCGTGATCGGCGGTCTGTTGTCGATCGGTATTCGGCTCGAGTTGCAGAATCCCGGAATGCAGATCTTTCCAACGCCGCACGAATTCAATGTGTTCGTGACTGCGCACGGCCTAATCATGATCTTCTTTATGGTCATGCCGGCGATGATTGGCGGTTTCGGCAATTGGTTCGTGCCGCTGATGATCGGTGCGCCGGACATGGCGTTTCCGCGCATGAACAATATTTCGTTCTGGCTGTTGCCGGCCTCGTTTGCCTTGTTGATCACCTCGCTATTCGTCGAAGGCGAACCGGGCTCCAACGGCATTGGTGCCGGTTGGACCTTGTACGCGCCGCTTTCGACGAGTGGCCATCCTGGTCCGGCAGTGGACTTCGGCATTTTGTCGCTGCATCTGGCTGGCGCATCGTCGATCCTCGGCGCCATCAATTTCATCACGACGATCTTCAACATGCGCGCACCTGGGATGACGTTGCACAAGATGCCGCTGTTCGTGTGGTCGATCCTGGTGACAGTATTCCTGCTGCTTTTAGCGCTGCCAGTGCTGGCGGGTGCGATTACGATGCTGCTGACCGACCGTAATTTTGGCACGACGTTCTTTTCCGGCGAAAACGGCGGCGATCCAATCTTGTACCAGCACCTGTTCTGGTTCTTCGGCCATCCCGAAGTGTACATTTTGATTTTGCCGGGCTTCGGCATGATCAGTCAGATTGTCGCCACGTTCAGCCGTAAGCCGGTGTTCGGTTATCTTGGCATGGCCTATGCGATGGTCGCTATCGGCGGCATCGGCTTCGTGGTGTGGGCGCATCATATGTACACAGTCGGGATGTCGACTGGCGCCCAGGCTTATTTCATCGCGGCCACCATGGTGATCGCGGTGCCAACCGGCGTGAAGATCTTCTCGTGGATCGCCACCATGTGGGGCGGCTCAATCGAATTCCGCACGCCTATGCTGTGGGCGATGGGCTTCATCTTCCTGTTCACGCTGGGTGGCGTTACGGGCGTGGTTTTGGCCAATGCCGGCGTCGATCGCGTGTTGCAGGACACTTATTACGTCGTGGCGCATTTCCACTACGTGCTCTCGCTCGGTGCCGTGTTTGCGATCTTTGGCGGCTGGTACTACTGGTTCCCGAAGATGACCGGCTATATGTACAACGAGACCATCGGCAAGCTGCACTTCTGGGTCACCTTCATCGGGGTGAACCTGGTGTTCTTCCCGCAGCATTTCCTCGGACTCGCCGGCATGCCGCGCCGCTATGTCGACTATCCGGATGCTTTCCACGGTTGGAATATGGTGTCGTCTTTCGGCTCGTACATTTCCGGCTTTGGCGTTTTGATCTTCTTCTTTGGAATGATCGAAGCTTTCGCCAAGAAAAGAGTTGCCGGTAACAATCCGTGGGGTGCCGGGGCCACGACACTGGAATGGACGCTGTCCTCTCCGCCGCCGTTCCATCAGTTTGAAACATTGCCGCGGATAAAATAGCGGCAAAATAATCATGTCCCTCGTCAGCGAAGGTGCAGATTTCCGCGGGCCGGTTGCCACAGGCTCCGGCCTCGCTGAGCCGAGTCTGGCGACTGTCGGTGATTACATCGCGTTGATGAAACCGCGCGTCATGTCGCTCGTGGTGTTCACGGCACTAGTGGGCCTGGCTGTTGCTCCGGGCTCGATGCATCCGGTCACTGGGTTTACGGCGCTTCTCTGCATTGCGGTCGGCGCGGGTGCCGCTGGCGCACTGAACATGTGGTACGATGCAGACGTCGACGCCGTAATGACGCGGACTGCGCGTCGTCCCGTGCCAATGGGTCGCGTGCGTCCCGGCGAGGCGTTGGCCTTCGGGTTGACACTCGGTTCGTTTGCAGTGGTCGTGCTTGGCCTGCTTGTGAATTTACTGGCGGCGGCGCTACTGGCCTTCACGATCTTCTTCTACGTCGTGATTTATACGATCTTGCTCAAGCGGCTGACGCCGCAGAACATTGTCATTGGGGGTGCCGCCGGGGCGTTTCCGCCGATGATTGGCTGGGCGGCAGCGACAGGTTCGCTCTCCCTCGAACCCGTCCTTTTGTTTTTGATCATCTTCTTTTGGACGCCGCCACATTTCTGGGCGCTGGCTTTGTATCGCACCGACGATTATGCCCGCGCTGGCATTCCAATGTTGCCGGTCGTCGCCGGCGATGCCAGCACGCGGCGGCAGATTCTGCTCTACACACTTATCCTCGTGCCGCTCGGCGTTGCGCCATGGCTGTTCGGCTATACCGGCGCGCTTTACGGAACGACCGCGGCTGTGGCCGGTGCGATTATGTTAGCGCTGGGATGGCAAGTGCTGCGCGAACGTCGGCCCGCGGAACGCGCGTGCCGCAATCTCTTTGCTTTTTCGATCCTGTATCTTTTTCTGCTGTTTGCTGTGTTGCTGGCGGAACGCGGGTGGGGCGGGCTGATTGCCCGATTGGCGGCGTGAACATCGAGATTGCCATGAGCGAGAAACACGACGACGACGGGATCGTGCTTACGGAAGCACAGAAGCGCGCGCAGCGTTCCCGCTCGATTGCCATCGCCTTGGCGCTCGCGGCCTTGGTTGTGTTGTTCTATGCCATGACACTGGTGAAGGGGCCGGGCGTCCTAATCCGCCCAATCTGAGCAACAAACCCAACAGAACCATGACCATACCGTCCCGCCATTCCGACCAAAAGCCGCTAAGCCGCGATGTGCTGGTCGCCGCTTGTTGCGGGGCGGTGGTTGTCGGCATGGTCGGTGCGGCCTATGCGGCGGTGCCACTCTACACCTGGTTTTGCAAGACCACGGGCTTTGGTGGCACGACGCAAGTTGCGGAAAAAGCGCCGGAGCACATTTTCGGGCGCACGCTCACCATCCGCTTCGATTCCAATGTGACACCCGGGCTTCCCTGGAAATTCCTGCCGGAGCAGAACGAGATCCAGGTGCGTGTGGGGGAGGTCGCGACCGTTCATTATAAGGTCGTCAATGAAGCGGCGCGCGAAATCGCCGGACAAGCGTCCTATAACGTTTCGCCACCGACCGTCGGCGCCTACTTCGACAAGATCAACTGTTTCTGTTTCACCGAGCAGCGTTTGAAAGCCGGTGAAACGCGCGAGATGACGGTGGTATTTTATGTCGACCCGTCAATCCTGAAGGATAGCGATCAGGATGATCTCAACACAATCACGCTGTCCTATACATTCTACCGGCTGCGCAATCCGGAGCGGCCAGTGGCAGAGACGCCGGACGCGACCAAGAGCAAGCTCTAACGGAGACGACGACAATGGCTAACGCTCACGCCAAGCAGCACGACTATCACCTGGTTGATCCGAGCCCATGGCCGGCAGTCGGTGCGGTGTCCGCCTTTGTCATGGCGGTGGGCGCTATCAGCTGGATGCATCATATGTACGCCGCTGCGCCATTGGTCTTTGGCGTCGGCGTCATCGGGGTGCTCTACACATTCGTCGCCTGGTGGCGCGACGTGATCCGAGAAGCCCAATACGAGGGCTTCCACACGCGCGTAGTGCAGATTTCGCATCGCTACGGCATGATTTTGTTCATCGCTTCCGAGGTGATGTTTTTCGTCGCCTGGTTCTGGGCTTATTTCAATACCGCGCTTTTCCCCGGCGACGTGCATGATGTCGGCCGCCTCGCTGCCACCGGTGGCGTGTGGCCGCCGAAAGGCATCGAAACGTTCGATCCCTGGCATCTGCCGCTCCTCAACACTTTGATCTTGCTGACATCCGGTACGACGGTCACGTGGGCGCATCACGCGCTTCTGGAAGACGATCGGCAGGGACTGAAGTGGGGCCTGATCCTGACGGTTCTGCTGGGCCTCACGTTCACGTGCGTGCAGGCATACGAGTATTCGCACGCAGCGTTCCACTTCGCCGGCAACATTTACGGCGCGACATTCTTCATGGCGACCGGATTCCATGGCGCGCACGTGATCATTGGATCGATCTTCCTGATCGTCTGCCTGATGCGCGCGATGGCCGGGCATTTCAATTCGAAGCAACATCTCGGCTTCGAGTTCGCCGCCTGGTACTGGCACTTCGTCGACGTGGTGTGGTTGTTCCTGTTTGCCTGCATATATGTGTGGGGTTCGGGTGTGCCGCATCCGGAGTGACAATAGAGCATGATTTCGTGACAAAGGGCGGCGTCATCACGCCGCCCTTTTGTTTTGGTGTTTACTCATAATGACCGATCAGCCCCCGACGGATACTCTGCCAATTGGCCGCGGCCTGCGCGGCCGTTGCCCTCGTTGCGGTGAGGGCCGGTTGTTTCAAGGATTTCTGTCACTGCGGCCGGCCTGCGACCATTGCGGGCTCGATTACAGTTTTGCCGACGCGGGAGACGGACCCGCAGTGTTTGTCATTCTCATCGGCGGCGGGATTGTTGTGTTTGCGGCGCTGATGACTGAAGTGCTGTATCAACCGCCATATTGGCTACATGCGGCGCTTTGGCTCCCGCTGGTGTTGATCGTGACTCTCGCTCCACTGCGGTTGATCAAGGGCTTGCTGATAGCGCTGCAATTCCATCATAAGGCGGCCGAAGGCCGCCTCGAACGCCGGGGCGATGTGTGAGCCGGTCGCGACGCAAACGTGGGGGTACCGTACTTGATGCGACCATGCTTGCCCTTGGCGGCATTGTGCTCTTGAGCGGTCTCGGACTCTGGCAGCTCGATCGCAAGGCCTGGAAAGAAAATCTGATTGCGACGCTGAACGAACGGCTCTCGCATACGCCGCAAGATTTGCCGCCGCGCGCAAGCTGGCCAAAGCTCAGGCAAGATGGCGAGGAATTTCGTCGCGTGGCTTTTCCGGCGGAGTTTCTCGATGGTGAGGAAGCGCTGGTTTACACCGCGGGCTCTCCCTTGCGTCCAGATGTAAAAGGGCCGGGTTACTGGGTGTTCGCGCCGGCGCGGCTTGCCGGCGGCAGCATCGTTCTCATCAATCGTGGCTTTGTGCCGGAAGAACGAAAAGAGCCGGCGGCGCGCGCCGAGGGGGCGACACATGGCATCGTCGACGTCGTCGGCATTATGCGCTGGCCGGAGGAGCGCAATTCCTTCACGCCCGCGGACGATCCGAAAAAAAACGTTTGGTACCTGCGCGATTCAAACGCAATCGCGACATTCAAGAAATGGACGAGCGCCGCTCCGTTCTATATCGACCAGGAAGGACCAATGCCGTCTGGCGGCTGGCCAAAGCCGGGCAAGCTCGAGGTCCAATTGCCCGACAACCACCTGCAATATGCCATCACCTGGTTTGGTTTGGCGCTCGCATTGGCCAGTGTCTACATTGTGTGGCTCGCGGGGCGCCTCTTTCGGCGGAATTGAGCGTTTCTTGTGGAAGCGCCCTCTCAAGGGTAGTGTGCGGCTGAGACTTTGGCCGCCTTCGGGCCATAAATCAAAGCGGAATCAATGCGTTACGTTTCCACCCGGGGCGAGGCTCCCTCGCTCGATTTTGTCGACGTGATGCTCGCGGGTCTTGCCCGCGATGGAGGACTCTATGTGCCGGAGCATTGGCCCTCGCTCGACCGTGTCGCGATCGAAGGCTTCGCCGGCAAGCCCTATGCTGAGGTTGCGGTCGAGGTGCTTCGCCCATTTGTCGGCAGCGGAATTGCCGAGGCCGATCTCGCTCGGATGGCACGTGAAGCCTATGGCAGCTTTCGGCACCCGGCTGTTGCGCCACTCACGCAACTCAATCCGGGCGTCTTCGTGCTCGAACTCTTCCATGGTCCGACTCTCGCCTTCAAAGACCTTGCGATGCAGCTGCTCGCGCGGCTCATGGACCACGTGCTGCATCAACGCAACGAGCGCACGACAATTGTGGTCGCCACCTCGGGAGACACCGGTGGCGCGGCGATCGAAGCCTTTCGGGGCCGCGCGCAAGTTGATGTGATTGTGCTGTATCCAAACGGCCGCATCTCCGAAGTGCAGCGGCGAATGATGACGACGGTGCCCGATACAAACGTGCACGCTGTGGCGATCGAAGGCACCTTTGACGACTGTCAGGCGCTTGTGAAGGCGATGTTCAATCATTATGCCTTCCGCGACCGCGTACGTCTGTCGGGCGTTAATTCCATCAACTGGGCGCGGATAGTTGCGCAAGCGGTTTATTATTTTACTGCTGCGGTGGCGCTCGGCGCGCCGCATCGAAAGATCGCTTTCACCGTACCAACCGGAAATTTTGGCGACGTCTATGCCGGGTATGTCGCTTCACGCATGGGCTTGCCGATTGACCGTCTGGTGGTGGCGACCAACATCAATGATATCCTGACCCGTACATTTTCGACGGGTACCTACGAAATTCGAGACGTGGTGGCGACTACTTCGCCGTCGATGGATATCCAGATTTCTTCCAATTTTGAGCGTCTGCTTTTTGACGCGTATGGGCGTGACGCAAATGCCGTGCGCGCCTTGATGGGCTCGCTCGCGCAGGCGAACCGCTTTGCGGTCTCGGCGCATGCGCTAAAGGAGCTACGGGCTCTCTTCACCGCCGACCGTGCAGACGAGCAGGAAAGCGCCGCCGAAATCCGTACTTGGGTGCGCGAGGCCGATTATTGTGTCGACCCTCATACCGCCGTTGCGTTGGCAGTGGCCGAAAAAGAAACACGGGATCCTTCCGTGCCAATGGTCGTTTTATCAACAGCACACCCCGCTAAATTTCCCGAGGCGGTCAAGGCGGCTTGCGGCCTCGTTCCCGCTTTGCCCGATTGGCTTGCCGATCTGCCCAAGCGAAAAGAGCGCATCACGGTACTGCCGGTGGATCAGGCGGCGGTCGAACGATATGTAGCGTCCGCCTCGCGTGCGGCGCGTGAAGGAGCAGCGGCATGAGCGTTGAAATAACTCGTCTTGCGTCCGGATTGTCGGTCGTCACCGACCGAATGCCACATCTTGAAACGGCATCGCTCGGTGTCTGGATCGGCTCCGGCAGCCGCAACGAGCAGACCGACGAGCATGGCATTTCCCATTTATTGGAGCATATGGCCTTCAAAGGCACCAAGCGCCGCACAGCACGACAAATTGCGGAAGCGATTGAAGCCGTTGGCGGCGATCTCAACGCGGCGACAAGCGTGGAGTCGACGGGCTATTTTGCGCGCGTGCTCAAGGCGGACGTGCCGCTCGCGCTTGATGTTCTCTCGGACATCCTGTCGGAACCGATTTTCGACCCGGACGAATTGCGGCGCGAGCAAAATGTAATCGTCCAGGAAATTGGCGCCACCGAAGATGCGCCCGACGACCTCGTCTTCGATCGTCTGCAGGAAACGGCATTCCCCAAGCAGGCAGTGGGACGATCAATTCTCGGCACGCCGGAGACCGTGCGCTCATTCGATGCATCGCGGCTGCGCGCTTACCTCAACCGCAATTATCGCGGTCCTGATATGGTGCTCGCGGCGGCCGGCGCGGTTGACCACCGTGCGATCGTTGCAGACGCGGAGAAGCGTTTTGCCAGTTTCACAGGCCCTGCCGCACCCACGCCCGAACCGGCACATTTTCGGGGTGGGACGCGAGTCGAGACGCGTGACCTGGAGCAGGTGCACATTGCGATGGCGCTGCAGGGACTGCCGGTCAGCGATGACCAACTCTACAGTCTGCAGGTCTTCACGAGCGTCCTTGGAGGTGGGATGTCCTCGCGTTTGTTCCAGGAGGTGCGCGAAGTCCGAGGGCTCTGCTACGCAATCCAGGCCTTCCACATGCCCTATTCCGACACGGGATTGTTTGGCCTTTATGCCGGGACAGACGAATCCGATGCGCCCGAGCTCATGCGTGTCGTAATTGACCAGATCGGCAATGCAACGGAAACGCTCAACGAAGCCGAAGTAAGCCGCGCCAAGGCGCAAATGAAAGCCGGATTATTGATGGCACTGGAAAGTTCCGAGGCACGCGTCAGTCAATTGGCCCGGCAGATGCTCGCTTACGGCCGGCCCGTTCCGCTTGAGGAGATCGTAGCGAAAGTGGATGCCGTCACGGTCGAAAGTGCGCGTGCGGCAGGCCGCGACCTCATTGGGCGAGCCAAACCGGCGATTGCAGCGCTCGGACCCGGCAGCGGTCTTGCCAGCACCGCTGCGATCGCTGAAAGTCTTGTTCGGCGCGCGGCGTGACCGCGGGCGCTCGGCCGACCTTGTCCATGGCGTTTTTCCGGACCGTCAGCTTCAACGAAACCCTGCCGAGCGTCTCCGGCGCTGGCGTGACGTTGCGTGCGCCTCACAGCGGCGACTTCGCCGAATGGGTGGCATTGCGTGAAGGCAGCCGCAGCTTTCTGATGCCGTGGGAGCCGACCTGGCCGCCGGATGACCTTACGCGTAGCGCTTTCCGGCGGCGGCTCAAGCGTTACGCCGAAGATCAGCGTAGCGATCTGGCTTATGCCTTCCTGATCTTCCGCAGCAACGATAACGCCATGGTCGGCGGTTTAACGCTCGCCAATATCCGCCGCGGGGTCGCGCAGGCCGGCAGTATAGGCTACTGGATCGGGGCGCCATTTGCTCGTAAGGGCTACATGACCGCTGCTGTACGCGCACTGATTCCGTACAGTTTCACGACGCTGCGGCTTCACCGGCTCGAAGCTGCGTGTATTCCGGACAACGCGGCGTCAATTCGGCTGCTGGAGAAAACCGGGTTCACGCGTGAAGGCTATGCTCGTGGCTATCTATGCATCAACGGAATCTGGCAGGACCATCTGCTCTATGCGCGGCTCAAAGACGACATCGGGTGAATGGGCGTCTTGGGGTCGACGTGCTTGGCTTGTTACAAAGAACTGCCGCCGGGAGCGGCTCTGAACGCAGGAAAAAAAATGAGTGGTCGGACTAGCAGGCGGGCTGCGCGAGCGCGTGTCGCCATAACATTGGCAGGCTTGGCGCTGCTCTTGGCTGGCTGTGGATCTACCAATTTATTCAGCACGTCGGCTCTAGACCTTTTTAGTACGTCGTCAAAGGCGACGACCGGCGACACCAGCGGCGCCAGTGGGGCGGTCACCGATGTTGAATGTCCCGGCATTGAGGTGCGTTCCGGTGCGGCCACATTGATGATTGGCAACAAACCGGGCGAGGGCGAGCCGGCTGCGATGGATCTGCGTTATCAAGGCACGATCATCCGCACTGCGCGTGAGTGCCAGGTGAACGCCGGTGTCATGACCATGAAAGTCGGCATCGAGGGTCGCGTCATCACTGGTCCGGCCGGTGGCCCCGGTACGGTCGACCTGCCAATACGCATCGCGGTTGTGCACGAAGGCGTACCCCCGAAAACGATCGTGTCGAAATTCGCGCGCGTTCAGGTCGCCGTGGTGAACGCGGTGGATCGTGTTCCCTTTACTCACGTTGATTCCGACATCGCGTTTCCGATGCCGCAGCCGGCCGGGGACATCGATTCGTATGTGATCTACGTGGGCTTCGATCCAACGGGCGCACCGCAGGAAAAGAAAAAACCGGCAGGCAAACCAAAGCCGAAGCCGAAAGCCATAAAACCAAGCCAAAGCTAAGAGGATTACCAGCCGCGCAGGTCGATGATGGTGCTCTTGAGCGCGCGCAGGTCCGCTATCAAAGCACGTGCTCCGGCGGCGCGGAGCTGAGTGCCAAGATGACTGCCCGCATGGCTGCCTCCAACAAAACCAATCACTGTCATACCGGCGGCGACGCCAGCCGCAACTCCGACTGGCGAATCTTCGACCACCAGGCATTCGCTCGGTTTCACATGAAGGCTGCCGGCGACGTGCAAGAATAAGTCGGGCGCCGGCTTGCCATTACGCACGTCGCTTGCCGAAAATAAATTGGGCTCGAAGAAACGGATGAGGCCGGTGCTTTCGAGACTGACACGAATGCGCTCATACGATGAAGACGACGCGACGCATTTTGGCCCTCGCAACCAGGAGAGCGCGTGATCGGCGTGAGGGGTCGCGCGCAATTCACTGCGGAAACGGCGTACGATCACACCTGCAACTGCCGCTGCGAAATTTGGTGGAAGTTTGCGGCCGGCGGCACGTTCCACTTCGGCGAACATGTCGGTTGGACGACGGCCGGTGAAATAGCGCGCGATCACCTCCGGCGTGAGAGGAAAGCCGGCACGGCAAAACTCTTGCGATACAATGGCTGTAGCCAACGGCTCGCTGTCAACCAGGACGCCGTTGCAATCGAAGATGACCAAGGGTCCTCCGATGCTCGGTCGGTCATTCCGACCGTCTCACGCACTGGGCAAACGAATCAGCAAGCGGGAGAATAGTGGTGGGACGCGAACAGGCAATGTGCGCCGGTCATCGGCCGCCAGTTTTGCACATTGTCAAATTTAATAGCGGGGAAAACCTTGCCGTCCGCGCGTGCTGGTTGCGTTCTGGCATGCCGTGAGGCCGCGCATAATAAGGGCAATCTGCAAGCTAATTCAGCTTCTTGCGGACTTCGTCGATGCCTTTTGTAATAAGCTCGCCCGCCAATTTGCCCTTGGTTTCCGCACTAAGGATTTTTTCCGCGGCGGCGATGGCCGCTTCGGCGGCAGCGCTGCGGACGTCGGCGGCCGCCTGCGCTTCCGCTTGGGCTATCTTGGTTTCGGCCATCTTGGTCCGGCGGGCGACAAAGTCCTCAATCCGGATCTTGGCCTCAGCAGCAAGTCGCTCAGCCTCGGCTTTGGCGCCCGCAATAATATCCTGAGCCTCGGCTTCCGCCGCGTGCCGCTTGCGTTGATATTCCGCCAAGAGCTCAGCGGCTTCATCTTTAATCTTGCGCGCTTCGTCGAGCTCCGCCCTGATGCGCGCGGCGCGGTCGTCGAGCGATTTCGCCACGATTCGATGCACACCGAGGTAGCCGAGGAGGCCGAGGAATACGATGAAGGCCAGCGCTACCCAGATTTCAGGATCGTCCAGCACAAGCGTTCTCCATCAACTCTTGAGAGACGCGGCAACAGCATCTGCGACCGCCTTCTCGCTCGGTGCTGAGCCGGTCAGTCTCTCGACGATGGCGCGGGCGGCGTCTTCCGCAATACCACGAACGTTCGACATGGCGGCTTGTTTCGTGGCCGCGATGGTTTTCTCAGCCGCCACCAGTTTGTGATTGAGCTCGTCCTCGAGCGCCTTCCGGCGGTTCTCGGCTTCGACGGCCTGCTTGTCTCGGGTTTCATTGGCGATGGACTGGGCCCGGGCGCGAGCATCAGCCAGCGCCTTTTCATAAGCAGCCACCGCTTCGTCAGACTGAGTCTTCAGACGTCCGGCGTCCGCGAGGTCGCCCTCAATTTTATTTTGACGACTCTCAATGATAGCGGCAACGCGCGGGAGCGCGAGCTTCGACATCAACACGTAGAGCAGAACGAAGGCGACGGCGAGCCAAACGAGCTGCGACGCATAGGTCTGCGATTGGAACGGCGGGAATCCGCCGTGCCCACCCTCCGCCGGGTGCTCCGTGCTTGCCGTATGCTTCGGCTCGGCCATCGTATTGCCCTGTGCCGGACGTTCGGACTTAGAGTGCGAACAGCAGCAAGAGTGCGATCAGCAGCGAGAAGATGCCGAGCGCTTCGGTAATTGCGAACCCGAAGATCAGGTTGCCGAATTGGCCTTGTGCCGCCGACGGATTGCGCAGCGCGGCTGCCAGGTAGTTACCGAAGATTATGCCGACGCCAACGCCTGCGCCGCCCATGCCGATGCAGGCGATACCCGCACCGATATATTTTGCTGCAACTGGATCCATAACCAAGCTCCTTCTGGTTCTACTTTTCCGGTCGGGCCGTTAGTGGCCCGGATAAATCGCATCGTTGAGATAGATGCAAGTGAGGATGGCGAAGACATAAGCCTGGAGGAAAGCGACCAATGTCTCCAGCGCCATGAGAATAACAATCATCGAAAAGGGCAGGAGGCTGCCGGCCCAACCGATCGCGCCGAGGCCGGTGCCCATCAAGATGATGAAGCCGGCAAATACCTGCAGCGTAATGTGGCCCGCCAACATGTTGGCGAACAGACGCACGCTGTGCGAGATCGGTCGTGAAATGAAGGACAGTATCTCGATCGCCACAATCAGCGGCAGGATATAGATCGGCACGCCCTTCGGCACGAAAAGATTGAAGAAGTGAAAGCCGTGCCGCATCAGGCCGTAGATCAATACGGTCAAGAACACGGTGATCGCCAGCGCCGCGGTGACGATGATGTGGCTTGTCACGGTGAAGGAATAGGGGATCAGCCCCAGCATGTTCAGCGTCAGCACGAACATGAACAGCGAGAACACGAAGGGGAAGAATTTCATGCCTTCGGCGCCGGCGGTGCTACGGATCGTTGAAGCAACGAACTCATAAGATAGTTCGGCCGCCGATTGGAGCCGCGATGGCACGAGGCGGCGCCGCGCAGTAGCACCCACCAGGAACACCGTCAGGCCGATTACGGCCACCAACATCATGAGGGCGGAATTGGTGAATGCGATCTCGGTATGACCGATCTTCACGACCGGAAAGAGATCGACAATTCGGAATTGATGGATCGGATCGGCAGCCATGAGCTTTAGTCGTTTAGTCGCCTGTCGCGAACGACCCCTGCCGCTCGCATCACGTTAAGGACGCCGGCTGCGAAGCCGAGCAATAAGAATACGATGAGCCCCCACGGCGAAATTCCAAGCCAGCGATCGAGTAGCCAGCCAATCGCCGCGCCCACAAGCACACCTGCGACCAGTTCGGTCGACAACCGGAAACCGCGGGCAATTGCCGAAGCATCGGTGGCCTGACGAGGACCGGAACCGTTTTCGGGTGATCGGTGCGCCTGTGCGAGCCGATTGCCGAGACGCTGGAGCCTCGCGGAGAGAGCAGCCTCGTCGTCCGGCGGTTCGTTGCGATCATCTGAACCTCGCGTGCCGTCAGCCATGCTTTCGACTCGCGTGGATTTCAGGTTTCGCGTGTACCGCCGCCCTAAAAGCCGCGCGGACCATACTTATCGCGTTTCTTTAAGTCAAGGAACCGTCCCTGCGACATAAGCATTTGATATAAGCGAATAAACGCAGGATTTTTCAGCGGCGAAGGGCTCCAATTGCGGGTGCTCCGGTACGGCTCGAGGATACACGTGCGTTCAGGTTCAGCCTGGGAAGGCGCGATGTTAGGCTTGCAAGGTTGCGAGCCTGTCCGAAGGAGGAGGTCATGCAAATCTCGATGGTTGCGGTTGCCGGGATTCTCACCTGCGCTGCTACACCATTGGCAGCGCAAGTGGTGATCGACGTTGAAGGGCAAAAGGCGGCGTCGCCGCAGACGCAGGATCAGGGCCAGTCACAGGAACGAGCCCCCGCTCAGGTAGATGAAGGCCAGCGTCCGCCGACGCAAAGCCGATTTAGCTTTAGCCGCGTCGAGAATGGCTTTCTCCGGTTGGATAACGACAGTGGTCAAGTTGCTTTTTGCAGCACTCAAACGACTGGTTGGGCGTGTCAGTCGGCGACGGAAAATCGCTCTGCTCTGGAGACCGAGATTGCAAGCGTTCGGAAGCAGGTGGCGTCGCTCAAGGAGCTGGAAACAGAAATCGCCGACTTGCGGCGCGACGTCGCATTGCTGAAGAAAGAAGTTGCGGCTCTGAAAGAGCCGCCACCTCCACGGCCGCCAGCCGATCTTGCGCCGCGTCCTGATAGAGGCGCTGATGTAACGGTCAAACTGCCCTCACACGAAGATCTCATGAAAGCCCGTGACTTCATTGAAGAGACCTGGCGCCGTCTGGTGGAAATGATCGCCAGTATGCAGAAGGACGTTATGCGCAAAGGCTAAGTGGCCTTCGCACGCGTTAGTCTCGGTCCATGACCGGTCGAATGTCGCCCATCGTCGAAGTCGCTCCGCAGCTGATTGCCAGCGCGACGCTGCACATCGAAACCGCTGGCGTCGGTTTCACCGAGATCACTGGCAATGTCGCAAACTTCATCCATCAGACCAGTGCCGGCGAAGGCGTGGTGCTGATCTTTTTGCGTCACACGTCGGCTTCGCTGACCATCCAGGAGAACGCCGATCCCGACGTGCAGGCGGATTTGATTTCGGCTCTCGATCGTCTGGCGCCGGAAAACGCCGCATGGATTCACGATGTGGAAGGTCCGGACGATATGCCGGCCCATGTGAAAGCGATGCTCAACGGCGTTTCGCTGCATGTGCCGGTTGTTGGCTCCAAACTGGCGCTCGGCACCTGGCAAGGTATTTATCTCGTTGAACATCGCCGTAGGCCGCATAGCCGAGAGGTAATTTTTCAATTCGTTGGCAGCCGCAAATGATCATCGTGGGTGCGTGACGTCGTCGCGGTTCACCTACGGTTCGGCGCAGCGATGACTCATATACCTGAAAACAAAGGGGTTTTAGCCGCTAGCCCGCGCCCTATTGATGCCTGTCGCGGCGGGGGCGCATGATGCCACGGTGGCCCACGATGGACCCACGCTATATCAGTACAGTGGCGGCGAATTCACTCATTCCGCCCGAAAGGCTGTTTCGGTTGACTGAAGTTGTGCAGTACCGGCTCGTGATCGCTGACGATCACCCACTGTTTCGCGGCGCATTGCGCGAGGCTGTCGAGGGATTGCTGGAGCAAGTCGACATCGCGGAAGCAGGGACGTTCGACGAACTTGTTGAGTTTCTTGAACGTGGCAGCGACGTCGATCTGGTGTTGCTCGATCTCACAATGCCCGGGGCCCGCGGCTTCTCTGGCCTGATGTATATGCGCGCGCAATATCCAGGTGTGCCGGTCATCGTCGTTTCGGCCAACGACGACCCCGCAGTCATTCGCCGCTGCATGGAGTTTGGTGCTTCCGGGTTTATTCCTAAGACACTCGGTGTCGAGGCGATGCGCGCTGCGATCTCGCGCATTCTCAATGGCGGCGTCTGGACACCACCCGACGTTGATCTTTCGGCCGGCTCGGATGCCGAATCGGCGGAGCTGATGGCGCGTATGGCGACTTTAACGCCGCAACAGGTTCGCGTGCTGATGATGTTGTCGGAAGGGCTCCTCAATAAGCAGATCGCCTACCAGCTCGGCGTATCTGAAGCGACCGTGAAGGCGCATGTCTCCGCCATTCTGCAAAAGCTCGGGGTCGAAAGTCGCACGCAAGCGGTGATTGCAGCGGCCAAGATCGAAGCTGGACAATGGCCACAAACCGCGGCCGCAGAAGGCTAATTACACTGTTTATTCTGCTGCTACCCGCAATGCCCGCCACTGCGCCAACAACGCGCGCAGTGCCGCTGGTTTGATTGGCTTGTGCAGAACCTGGATGCCCTCTTCGCGAGCTTGCTCCCGCACAGCCGGTGAGCGGTCCGCGGTGATCAGTATCGCCGGAAGATCGCCATAGCGCCGGCGCAGCTCGGCGATGGCCTCGATGCCATTTCCATGATCGAGGTGATAGTCGACCAAGAAACCATTCGGCATCGTCGGGCTTTCGGAGATTGCCGTCAGCGCAAAAGAAAGATCGGGTGCCTTGATTACCTTGCAGCCCCAGCCGCGCAACAGCGTTTCCATGCCGTCGAGGACCGACGGCTCATTATCGACGCAGAGCGTGACGATGCCGTCGAGTTGGCTGGGGTCGATGCGCGCGTTTTCCCGCGTGGGCAATTCGACGGGCGTTTGGTCCGATCGCTTTACCGTGACGGAAAAATGCGAGCCACGACCGGTTTCCGATTCGAGTTCAATTTTACAATCGAGCACCCGCGCCACCCGCTCGACGATCGAAAGTCCCAGGCCCAGTCCGCGCGCAATTCTGGCACCCTGGTCGAGGCGGTGGAATTCGATAAATATGTCGCGCCATTTGGATTGCGGAATGCCGACACCGGTATCGTAGACGTCAATTCGCAAGTCGTCGCCGCGCCGGCGGCACCCCACCAGCACGCTTCCTTGGGGCGTATACTTGATGGCGTTGGAGACGAGGTTTTAAATCAATCGGCGCAGCAATCGGCGATCGGAGCGGATCACGAGCGCGCACGGCACGAATGTAAGCGTGAGTCCCTTTGATGTAGCGAGCGGGGAGAATTCGAGTTCGATTTGACGAAACAACTCATCAACACGGAAGTTGGCGAACTCCGGCCTGAGTGCACCCGTATCGAGGCGCGACATATCGAGCAGTGCACCCAAAATTTCTTCGACCGCTTCAAGTGAGGCATCGATATTGTCGATCAGACGGCGGTCGTCTTTTCCTCCGCGCTCAATCAAGCTCGTGACATAAAGTCGCGCGGCGTTGAGGGGTTGAAGAATATCGTGACTCGCCGCCGCAAGAAATTTTGTCTTGGAGATATTCGCTGCGTCGGCCTCACCCTTCGCATGGGCAAGAGCGGCATTCAGACGCGTCAATTCCTCGGTGCGTTGGCGTACCCGACGCTCCAGCGTCTCGTTCGATCGCTCCAGGGCTTCCGCAGCTTCAACGCTGGCCGTTATATCGGTAAACGTTGTGACAGTGCCGCCGTCGGGCATACGATTTGCGCGCACTTCAATCACGACGCCTTCGGCAAAACGCTCGAGGAATGGTTCGCTGCCGGAAACGTAGCGTTCAATTTGCGCAGTCACGAACTGTTCGCTCTGATCGGCGGCAACATTATTCCGCTTGCTATTGAAGCGGAGAATGTCCGGCAGGCCAGCGCCGACCCGGATCAGGCTTGGCGGCAAATCGAGTATTTCACCGAATTGACGGTTCCAGCAGATCAGCTCCAATTCCTTGTCGAAAACCGCGATGCCCTGGCGCACATGATCGAGCGCAGTCTGCAGAATTTCACGATTGTACTGAATTGCGGCATTCGCATCGTCGAGCAACTTCAGTGCCGCTTTGGTCGACACCGTGCGCTTGCGCAAAAGGAGCGAAAGCACGAGCCGCGAAGAGGCGCCTCCGATCGCAGAGGCGAGGATGTGTTCGGCATATCGTACCAACCGGAAATCTGCCTCTTCTAAGGGGTCGAGACCAATACGGTGCGTTCCGGCAAAGCTCTCAAAAGCTGAACGCGTCCGTTCCTCGCCGAGATAGCGCGCCACTGTCGTTGTCAATTCTTCCACCGTCACGGACGAGCGCCAAAGGCGGAAGCTCGGCGCGATCGGTGTAAAATCCGACGGCACAAAGGTATTGGCTTGCAATTGTTCAATGGGCGAGGGCGCGCGGCGCAGCGAAAAGCCGATATAGCAAACGATATTGAGGAGCAGGCTCCAAACGACCCCGTGCACGAGTGGAGGAAGATCGAGCCCGAGCAAATGTTGCGGACGCAAAATACCCAAGCCCCAGGGTCCGTTGGTGAGGATTCGTTCACCGATCACACCGATGTCGGACAGAGTAGGAAGCAACAGAGTGTAGGCCCACACAAGAAAGCCGGCTGTCATGCCGGCAATGGCCCCGGCGGCGGTGGCCCGGCGCCACATCAATCCGCCGAAGAAAGCCGGCGCCAATTGCGCAATAGCGGCGAAGGAAAGCAGACCGATCGAGGCGAGCTGTGCCTCACCGGCCGAGCGGTAGTAGATGTAAGCAAGCAGAAGGATGGCAAAGATTGCCAGCCTTCGCACCGTCAGCAGCATCGAGCCAACATTTTCGCGGCCGCTGATAAGCGTCTCGCGCCGCTGCAGCACGAACGGCATAATCAAATCGTTCGATACCATTATAGAGAGAGCAACCGATTCGACGATCACCATGGCGGTGGCCGCGGAGAGGCCGCCGACGAATGCGATGATGGTGAACACGCTCGATCCGCTTTCGAGCGGCAACGCGAGCACAAACATATCGCTGTCCACGTTGCCGGTCGGAAATGTCAGCAGGCCGGCGAGCGCAATTGGCACGACGAACAAGTTTATCAGCACCAGATAAACTGGATATAACCATACCGCGCGCTTGATCTCGCTTTCGTTATTATTTTCGACTACGGCCACGTGGAATTGCCGCGGTAACAAGATAAATGCCGCGAAGGAGAGCAGCGTCATTGCCACCAATGTGTCCGCACGTGGCTCTCGGCTAAAGATGGCGGCCGTCGACGGCCTTTGCATCGCTTCTGTGAAGAGCGCCACTGGCCCATCGAACATCCAGAAAGTCACGAAAATCCCGACGGCCAAAAATGCAACAAGCTTCACGATCAATTCGGCAGCGACCGCCAACATCAACCCGTCCTGATGTTCAGTCGCATCAATATGACGGGTGCCGAAAAGTACCGCAAAAGTCGCCATCGACAGTGCGACGAATAGCGCAATGTCGCCGAGCAACGGACGGGTAACGTCCGGGCCCGTCGTGATGTGTGCGAGGATCGTTTCGAGCGATGACGAGACCGCTTTGAGTTGCAACGCAATGTAAGGAATACTGCCGACGATCGCGATCAGCGCGACAGTGGCCGCGACTGCCTGGCCCTTGCCGTAGCGTGCGGCGATAAAGTCGGCGATAGATGTAATGTTCTGCGCTTTGGCGAGCCGGACCACTCGCATCAACAGCGGGCCGCACAAGCCGATCATCAGCGCCGGCCCGATATAGATCGTCAAGAAGTCGAAGCCCGTTCGCGATGCGAAGCCGACCGAACCGAAGAACGTCCACGATGTGCAATAGATCGCCAGCGACAGCGGGTAGATCAACAGCCGGCCGCGCCCTTCACGACCGAGTCCCGCGAGTCCGGTCGCCATAGCTCGCCACCAGGAACAGCAGCCCGATGTACGCGAGCGCCACCGCGATAACGACCCAACCTTGCAACATGCACTCTCCAGATCGGGGTAAACCCTACCTTCGCAAGGGCTTTCCAACCTAAATCACCACAGAACGCCATAGGGGTCTATCGGCAGGGCTAGGTGAGCGCCCGCGCTATACGATAAGCTATTGTAAAAGATGCGATTTTTAGCGCGGCGCGCTTTCGCTCGGATTCACGCCTTTGCCTGGTGGCTGCGGCTGCAATTTTGGCAACTTGGCGCGATCGCGTCCGCCCGACATATCCAGTTTCGAGGTGCTTAAAGAAATTGGCGCACGGAGCAATCCGGTGCCCATTTTTTTTCGTCACCGGGGACAGCGATGTTGGCTTCGCTGTCGCTGCGCTGAAAAGCGGCACGTTCGATGTTTTGGTCAAGCAATGTGTCGGAGGCCAATTCAGCATTAGCCCGCTTGCCTGCAATGCCGACTTGGTCGCGACAATACGCTCCGGCATTTGACGAAGACGTTTGCAATCGGCATTGATCGCGCCCAATGCCCGCCCCCACCAACTCCACTGATCGCTTCGCTACATTACGCAACGTCGCTGAAACTTTAGTGATCGCGGCGACTGGTGGGGCTGTCTTGGGTTTTTCCGGCGTTCCGGCCGGCTGGCTGTCGGGCTCGATATTGGCGGTGGCCGGCGCCTCGCTGATTGGCCGGCCGATGGTGATTCCGACATTGTTGATGCGTGCAATTTTTGTGCTGATCGGCATCTCGCTTGGTGCGGTGGTCACCCCTGAGACATTGCACGGGATGGCCACTTATCCGCTCAGCATTGTCGTACTCCTGCTGGCGATGACACTCATCTCAGTCTGCGGTGCGGGATATCTGCGGCTGATCCATAATTGGGGCAAAGTCGATGCCTATCTCGCCGCCGCACCGGGCGGTATGTCGCAAGTGCTGGCGCTGGGCGCCGAACTAGGCGGCGATTTGCGTGCAATTGCGATCGTACAAAGCATCCGCGTGGTCGTGATTGCGGTCGGCCTTCCTGCCGGCTTGTCGCTGCTCGGCCTCGTCGGCCACGCCCCACCGAGGGTCACCCCCACACTCAACGTTGCTGCGCTCGACGAATTGGCAATTCTCGTGGCTGTTTCGAGCGTCGTTGCGGTAATTGCTTATCGCATCCGCTTTCCGGGCGGGTTGCTATTCGGCGCCATGGTCACCTCTGCCGTGCTGCATGGGAGCGGACTGATTCACGCCGTCATGCCGTGGTGGGCTGCGAACACGGCAATGGTGGCAATGGGGGCCGTCACAGGTTCGCGGTTCGCGAATACGCCGCCGCGGATGTTATTGAATTTTGTTACGGCTGCTTTTGGGTCGTTCGCGGTCGCAGTTGTGATTGCCGCGTTATTCGCCGCTGGCTTGATCAGCGTGTTGTCGCTCCGTGCCGCGGAAGTCATGATCGCTTTCGCACCCGGGTCAGTTGACGCCATGATGCTGCTGGCGCTCGCCCTAAACATGGACCCGGTCTATGTGGGCGCGCATCATCTCACGCGCATCTTCTTTGTGTCGCTAACGATGCCGTTCGTGGCGCGGCGGTCGGCACGCTCTCTCAAAATACGCTCTGAACCGGCCAAACTACCGCTTAAGCCGCCACCATTTCAGGATTGACGTAGTCGGTCGTCTTGCTATTCGGCAGCCGCCGCGTGCTGTCGCCGCGGCAATCCGAGACGTTCCCACACGTCCACCAGGGCTTCGGCCAGCGCGTCGACCAGGGTGTCGTCATGATAAGGAGAGGGTGTGATGCGCAAGCGCTCCATGCCGCGCGGCACGGTCGGATAATTGATCGGCTGAATGTAAATACCGTGATCGGATAGCAATAAATCGCTCGCGGACTTGCACTTCTCCGGATCGCCAACGAACACGGGCACGATATGGGTCGTACTCGGCATGACCGGCAAGCCGGTCGCGTTGAGAACCGCTTTTACGCGCGCGGTTCGTTCCTGGTGCCGCTCTCGCTCCCAGCTCGACGTTTTTAAATGGCGTATGGCCGCGGTGGCCGCTGCACAAATTGCGGGAGGCAGGGCCGTGGTGAAAATGAAACCGGGCGCATATGAGCGCACGGCATCCACCAATTCTTCGCTTGCGGCGATATAGCCACCAAGACAGCCGAACGCCTTGGCGAGAGTACCTTCAATGACGTCGACCCGAGCCATCGCCTTGTCGCGTTCGCAGATGCCACCACCTCGCGGGCCATACATGCCGACCGCATGCACTTCGTCGCAATAAGTCATGGCTCCATAGCGCGCCGCAAGATCGCAGATTCCGTGCACCGGCGCGACATCGCCGTCCATGGAATAGAGACTTTCGAACACGATGAGTTTTGGACGTGCAGGATCTGCGGCTTTGAGCAGCTCTTCGAGTTGGCCAAGATCGTTATGCTTCCAGATCTGCTTTTCGCAACCAGACTGGCGTACGCCTTCAATCATGGAGTTATGGTTGAGCGCGTCCGACAAGAGCAAACAATTCGGCAGCAGCTTGGCGATGGTCGCAATGCCTGTTTCGTTCGACACGTAGCCCGAGGTGAAGACCAGAGCTGCCGGCTTTTCGTGGAGGTCTGCGAGCTCCCGCTCGAGCTCGACCAGTGGATGATTGGTCCCGGCGATATTGCGGGTGCCACCCGCGCCCGTTCCCATACGGGCGGCGGCTTCGACCATGGCGCCAATCACCTTGGGATGTTGCGCCATGCCGAGATAGTCGTTGGAGCACCAGATGACGACGTCGTGGGGGCCGTGCTCTGAGTGCCAAACCGCGTGCGGGAAGCGCCCGGCAATGCGCTCGAGATCAGCGAATACCCGGTAGCGTCGCTCGTCCCGCAATTTGCTTAGGGCAGACGTGAAAAAGCCCTTGTAGTCCATGCTCTTTTCTTTCCCGCCTCGCGTTAGCCACCTTTTAGAAGGGTTCCAGGGTGGTTGTCGAGACGAGATTCGTCGCATGCCAGAATTGCGCATTGATCGAAGTCAATAATTCCGGACGTGCTGATACATGCGAGATGGAGATGGTCGCGCACAGGGCGGACTGCCGGGCGATATCGAGGGTCAAAGCGCGCTTTTAAGCGGGACGCTATTTGCCGGCCGTCGCAAATATGTTGTGGCGAATGCGTAAGCGTACCAGCGCAGATAGCTGGGCAGCCACTTTACGACTTGAAACCGGCTGGCACCATGAGCGCGCTGGAACCATCGCGCTGGCACTTCCCCGATGCGCCAGCCAAGCCGGTGGCACTTCGCCAAAAGTTCGATGCTGTAGCAGAAGCCGCGATCTGACTCGATCGCGATCTCCTTGACCGTGCGACGGGAGAAAAGGCGGAAGCCGTTACTGGCATCATGAGTTGGGATGCCGGCGAAGTGGTAGAGTGTAAAATTGGCAGCGCGCACCAGAAAAGCTTTCACCCATGGACAGCCGACCATGCTGCCACCGGGCATGAAATCGGCTGGCGCATACGATATCGCAGCCCGCTGCGGCTTCGGCCACCATCGCATCCAGCATGGCAGTATTGTAGTCGTCATCGGCTGGAAACACGAGCACGAATGGCGCTTCGCTCGCTGTAAATCCGGTGAGTACGGCCCCGTGGGCGCCACGTCCGCGATTACGGACGAATACAATCGTGAGCGTGTTGAATGCGTCGCGATTGCTATCGATCGCGGGAAGCGTGTCGTCGTCTTCGCGATCGTAGCAGATCAATACCCGGTTTGATGTCTTCACCTCCCGCGCGATCGCGCGCAGCGTCGGCACGATATTCGCACCCTCGTTGTATACCGGGATGACAATGTCGAGGCGTTGCCCTGCGGCATTGTTCATTGGGCGAACTTGACGCCTTTTCGATCGCCCCAACAGCCGAACGGTCGCACGATCACAACTTTTCTCCGCTGGTGAGAACGAAAGGCCGGACGGGCTGCATAATTGCCAAATTAAACACGACGGTATCGATGAAATTGTAGACCGGCAGCAGCACTCGGGTGCGACGCGACGCGACGTAACGATAAGCGAGCCCTGCCAGATAGTCCGTCTGTACTCGAAAACCTGCGTTACGAAAAACG
This sequence comes from uncultured Alphaproteobacteria bacterium, assembly GCA_963722125.1. Taxonomy (GTDB): domain Bacteria; phylum Pseudomonadota; class Alphaproteobacteria; order Rhizobiales; family Xanthobacteraceae; genus Pseudolabrys. The sequence goes on from CAVRJW010000006.1 coordinate 804,960, forward strand.
TCGGCAACACGCCAGGCCACAACCGGCCGTTCGTTTTCGGTGACACCGATGGAACTATAAAATGGCGACGCGCGGTCGCGATAGAGCCACATGAAGGGGTTCATGCGGTTGGGGTCGAAAGCGACAAATCGGCCACCACGTTTGAGCACGCGATTGACTTCGCTTGCAAGGCGCCGCGGGTCTGGAAAATGGTGAACCAGCCCGCTTAGCAGCACGCCGTCGAGGCTGGCGCTTTCGAACGGCAGATTTTCGGCATCGCCTTCGATCAATTCAAGGCCGGGAAATTTTTGGCGGCCGAGCGCTACCAACTTGGGGCTAATGTCCAGGCCGACGCTTTGATAGCCTTGGCGACGCAGTAATTCAGTGAACACGCCGGAGCCGCATCCAAGATCGGCCACGCGTGCACCCCGCGCCAAATTGCTCAGATTTACGAATGCTGCGACCAGCCGTTCGTTGGCTTGCGGCGTAAACACATCGTATTCGTCGCTATCGGCGTGGGCATCGAAGAAAGCGATCTCCTTGCCCTTGTCCTGCGCGTTTTTCGCATCCATTGCGGGATAACCTAGAGCACTCGCGGCACGGGCAGCGGGGTGATCAGCTTGCCGTGGAAGCCCTTCGCTCTGAGCTTTGGCGCCAGTTCGTCGGCTATGTGCCAGGAAAAAATTATCGCGCAATCGGGCTGGTCCGAATAAAGCATGGCTTCATCGACAACTGGAATCTGGGTGCCTGGCATGCATTTGCCGATCTTCAGTGAACCTGGAATCTCGCAAACATACTCGATCAAACCTTCGTCGAGGCCGACGTAGTTCACAAGCGTGCTCGCGCGCGATGGCGCGCTGATGCCGGCGATGCGCGCGCCTTTTTCCTTCAGTTCGCACAACATCGATAACAGTCTGAGCTTTGACAGGACGACATCGTGCCGGAAAGTGTCGAGACGCTTGGTCATCGCGTCGCCACGTGGCTCGGTCGCAAGCATGCGCCGGACACTATCCTGCACGGTGTGGGCGCCGTGGCGTGCGGCATAAACGCGTATCGAGCCCCCGTGACTCGGTATCGGCCGCGCGTGGAAAACCTCAAGGCCGTGCATCTCCAAAAGGTGCTTGAGGCTGGCCAGCGAATAATAGCGAAGGTGTTCGTGGTAGATTGTGTCGTATTGCAGGATATCGAGAAGTGGAATGAGATAGTGCGACTCCGAAACGAACACGCCGTCCGGTTTAAGCATCTCGACGATGCCGTCCACGATCGCGTGCACATCCTCAATATGCGCAAAGCAATTGGCGGCGGTTACGACGCTCGCCGCGCCAAACTCGCGTTTGACCTCGCGCGCCACGTCGATACCAAAATACCGCTTGATGGTGGGTATCCCGCGCTGGTTTGCGATGTCGCTGACATCCGTCGGCTCGATGCCGAGTACGCGCTGGCCCCCGTTTTTGAAGTTCGACAGCAGCGTGCCGTCATTCGATCCGATGTCGATAACAAGGTCTTTTTCGCCAAGGCCGAGCATCGCCGCGCTCTCGCGTTGTAAATCGGCGAAATTGTCGCGCAGTAATTTGGTCGTGCCGCTCGTGTATGGATATTCCGGCGGAAAAATGATCGCCGGGTCCACCGCAAGCCCAAGCTGGACCAGGTCACAGTTGCGGCAATGCAAGAGAGTGGTCGGAAACCACGGCAGTTGTTGTGGGACCTGCCCTATCGTCACCATTTGATTGACGGGCGGCATGTAGCCGAGCGAAAGCACGGCATCGAGCGGTGTGTGCCCACAAACTTGGCAGGATTCGATTGGGACGCTCGCGCCGGTATCGGCCGCACGCGCAACTTTGCTGGGACGCAAGACCTAAATCTCCTTCGGCGCAATCGAGATATTGCGCCAATACCAGTCGAGCGTGGGCTTCAGGCCTTCGCTCAACGTTACGCGCGGCTTATAGCCTAGCCCTGCGAGTTTCGAAATGTCGGGGCAGCGGCGCGGCGTTCCACCCGCCATGGGCGTGCCGGCGACTGGTTCGATTTCGCGGCCGCGGATTGCCGCAATTCGGCGTGCCAGATCGGCGATTGTTACTTCTTCCATTGTACCGACGTGATAGATGCCAAGATGGGTTCCTTTCTCGCGCATGACCATGACGCCCGCGACCAGGTCGTCAATAAAACAGAAACTGCGCGTTTCCTTCCCGGTGCCCTGAATCTGGAATTGTAACGTCCCTGAGCTCTGCGTCTTGGCTGCGGCATCGATACGTAACGCCAATTGGGGGATCACGTGTTCCCAACCCATGTCGGGGCCATAGATATTGTGAGGCCGAAATATCAGTATTCGCTCGAAATACTTTCGGCCAAAATTGATCGCCATGAGCTCGCTGATCAACTTCCCGCCACCATAGGAATAGCGCGGATTCAGCGGATCGGGGATGACGAGAGGCACGCTCTCGTCGGTCGGGATTTTCGGCGGCGTCTGATAGACCTCGGAGCTCGAGGCAAGCACAAGCGTGCCAATATTATTCTTGCGGCAAGCGTCGATGACATTGACAATGCCGCGCACGCCGACATCGAGCACCAAATCAGGTTGGCTGTAGAAGAACTCAGTGCCGTTGACGAAAGCGAGGTGGTGTACCTCATCCATGCCTTGCGCAGCTTTCTCGACCACTGCGCTGTCACGAATATCGCCGGCGAAGAACTCGATTTCCTTGGCGACGTCGGCGAGGCGGCGGGGGCTTCCGCGCGAATTGTCGTCGAGGACGCGCACGTGATGGCCGGCTTTGACCAGCGCTTTGACCAGTCCGGAGCCGATGAAGCCGCTGCCGCCGGTGACCAGGATGCGGCTCACGCGTGTCGCTCCTCTTTAACGGGTCGGGGAGCAGTGTCGATCCAGGCACCCTGCAGATGCGATCGACGCGCCGCGTCGATGAGCTGTTGTACGCGGTAGCCTTCTGCGAATTCCGGGGTGGCCGTGCCGCACGCTTCGATGGCGTCAAAAAAGTCTTTGGCGAGTCGAGACACCGGCGCGATACGGCCATCGTTGAATTTTGCGTCCACCGGATCTTCCGATGCGACGCGAACAAGCGGCGCACCCCGCTTGCCATGCCAAAGCTCGAAGCCGCGCATGTAGTCGGCGCCCGAATTGTCCAACGCCAGGGTGCCATCCTCCCCGAAGAATTGGATTCGATGGCCGGTGCCGAGATAGGACGCGCAACTCATCGACAGACTGACCAGCGGGCCGGCGACGAATTGCATTGCCATTGCCGCGGTGGTTTCCAGTTCGCTGTCGTCCGGCAACCCGGACAAACGCGCGGAGAGTCCGGCGATCGGGCCATGGAACCATTCTAGGTAGTGGAAACAGTGTGAAATGAAATTGCCGAGTACGCCGCCGCCATCGTCCCCAACAGTTTTCCAGTTGCGCATTCGCGTCTGAATTGTACGACTCTCGACGTGCCAATGCACCGTGACGTGCCGCAACGCGCCGACCGCGCCGGCATCGAGCAGGGCTTTTGCGCGCTGCCAGCTTAAGATCTTATGAAAGTTGAAGTCGATCATCGTCGGCTTACGGCTGAGCGTTGCCTGCCGCAACATCGCATGCGCCTTAACAAGGCTGCCGGCCATCGGCTTTTCGGCGAACACCGGTTTGCCCAATTCGAGGGCGCGTATCGCGATTTTCCCTTGCAGGCTTGGCAGCGTGGCGATAGCGACCGCCTGTACATCTTTGTCCTCTACCAATGCGCGCCAGTCGCCGTAGGATTTCGGCACCCCGGCGGCGCGGGCAAGTTCGGCGGTACGCGAGGCGTTGCTGCCGGCGAGCGCGACCACCTCGCACCGCGAATCCTCGCGAAAGGCAGGCAGCTGAACTGTGCGGCCGTAGTTACAACCGACTATTCCTAAACGGATCACAGTGTTGTCGCTCCGCCATGGGGCAATTTTGTTTTGTGCGGCATGGATTTGAGCCAAATCGCCATGCTACGCAAGGGTGAATTGGCTCGGCCCGGACCACACCCCATGACCGCAACGCAAGAAAACGCTGCTGGCTCTGGGTGGCGCAAGTTGGGCGCGCTCATTCTCGGTGTCGCCGTCATTGGTCTGCCGGTCAACAACATCTCCGACTATGCAGTGTTACTCGTCCTGACGATTGTCATTTTTTGTGGCCACGTGCGGGCGGACGCGGGTGCGTGGTTGACCGCAACCGCCATCGTGCTTGTCGTGTCTTTAGGTCAGGCATTTTTGGCGCCGCCGCGCATTGAGGAAGGACACAATGTCTTTCTTCCAGGCGCCGGGCTCGAGCACACGCTGCCGAATTCCGTCTACGGCTATATGGCCGCGGCGTTCGACGCGCAATATCCGCCGGCCCAACGATGCGAACCGAAAAATTTCGGCTGTTGGCTGAACAATGATCGTCCCGACGCGGCGTTTGCATTCTCCGCGGATGGCATTTGGCACAAGACGGACGCGTCTCGTGCGGTCACCAAACTCGACTTCTCCGATCCGATTTGGCTGCGCCTCGGCTTCATCAATGATACTCGTTACAATTGGACCGCCGATACCGATGTGAAGCGCGATACGCGCGACCGACGCTTCTGGATGGGATGGAGGCGTTGGCACCTAAAGATGCCCTGGTTTGAAATGGTTCGTCTGCCGGCGGCGTATATCGGCAGCGAGCTTTGCTGGCACGGAACGGTGATGTGGGAAGGTGAGGGCGGCAATTTTGTTCCGCTCGCGGACAATTGCCGCACCATCCAGGCTGCCGATACAGGACGACCGATATTCGGGATTGGCATCAAACCCGAAACACTCGGTATGAGGTTGACGCCACCAACGACCGTGCGCCTGCTGAATTTTGTGCGTGGGTTCCTGCTATTGGCAGGAGCAGCCGGCCTGGTCTGGGCGCTCGTGCGCGTCAGAACAAAACAGATGCTCGTCCCGCTCATTCTTGTGGCGCTGTCGACGCTGGTTATCGCCGTGGACGATGCGAGCTTTCTCGGAGGTGTTCGTCCATTCGACGGGGGCGACGATGGCTTGTTCTACGATGGAGTCGGCCGCGTCATCCTTCAAAAGTTGCTGGCCGGTGACATCGGCGGTTTTTTCGAGGGTGGTGAAAAAGTGTTTTACTATGGCGGCCCGGGCCTGCGGTATTTCCGCGCTATCGAACACATTTTTTTTGGCGACAGCTACCTCGGTTATCTCTCGCTAGTGCTGCTTTTTCCATTTCTAGTCTACAACTTATTTCGCCGGTTCTTGCCTGAGCGTTGGTCCCTCGCGCTTATCTTGTTATTTGTCGTCATCCCAATCGGCACCCTGTTTGGCACCAGTTTCGTTCAATACGAACAATGGGCGTCGCGCGGCTTCGCGGACCCGGCTGCGTACATTTTGATCATCGCCGGTGTGCTGCCAATCGTCGGCGGTCGTTCGTTGGAACGAAGAAATTTTCTCGCGGCTTTTTTTGGCGCTCTCTTGTTGGCGCTTGGAATATTCATGAAGCCCATCGTCGCCCCGGCCGCCGCAATTTTTCTTGGCGGGGCGGGTTTGGCAGCACTTTATTTTCGACAGTGGTCCCGTCTCGCCGGGTTATGCCTTGGGTTTCTTCCCGTGTTTTCCATGGCGATCCACAACTGGGTCTATGGACACGTGTTCGTGCTTTTCAGCGCCAATGCAGAGCATTCCGCTGTGCTAGTGATGCCGCCAACGGCTTACGCAGCGGCGGTGCACGAACTCATGACGTTAGACCTGCGTGGAGAGCACCTCGGGCGTTTCTTTTCGCAGCTTGCTCATTGGCTCAGCGGCCCAGCGGAGTCCTACGTCACCATTCCGTTGAATGCAGCCGGCGTGGCCGTTCTTTTCTATGTGGTCTTCAGGGGGCGCCAATTTGACCCTTGGCTACGCTTGATCGGCGCATCGGCACTGGCACAGCATGCGGTCGCCCTATTCTATACGGCCGCTACGGCCCGCTATCATTTCCTGACCTGGCTATTGACCATGCTGGTGGTCATGGTCTGGTTTCAACGCATGGGTGTTAATCTGATAAGCCAGCGCTACCCCGCCTTTTCCAAGCGTTTTGCCATGCATCCTTGGTCGCGACGGCTTGCATCGGGGCTCGCAGGGCTGCAAAAAGTATCGGTATGAACGATAAACCCACCGGCATCGCGAACGGCCTCACGAACTACGGCGACCGCGACTTTTCCCTTTATCTGCGGCGCTCGTTTGCGCAATCGATGGGCTATTCCCGCGCTATGCTGGAAAAGCCCGTCGTTGGCATCGCTTTTACACCCTCGGGCTTCAACAATTGCCACCGTCACTTCCCAGAATTACTGGACGCGGTGAAGCGTGGCGTGTTGACGGCTGGCGCGCTGCCGATTGAGTTTCCCACTATTTCTTTGGGTGAGGTTTTCCTGAACCCCACCAGTCTGAAATTCCGCAACTTGATGTCGATCGACACAGAGGAAATGGTGCGAGCGCAGCCGATGGACGCGGTGGTGCTCATGGGCGGTTGCGACAAGACCGTCCCCGCCCAACTGATGGGCGCGGTTTCCGCCGGCAAGCCTGCCGTTATGCTCGTCGGTGGGCCCATGATGACCGGGCGCCATCGCGGAGAGCGGTTGGGCGCTTGTACCGATTGCCGCCGATTTCTGGGCGCAATACCGTGCCGGCAAGGTCGACGACACCGAAATTTCGGAAGTGGAAGGTAAGCTCGCGACGACGGCGGGTACATGTGCAGTTATGGGGACCGCATCAACGATGGCTTGTATTGCGGAAGCGCTCGGCATGATCCTGCCTGGAACAGCCGCGATCCCCGCCGTGCACGCCGACCGCCTGCGCGCGGCAGAAGCAACCGGCGCGGCCGCAGTTAAATTAATCGGATCGCAACTGACGCCCGACCGTATTGTCAACAAGCAGTCGGTTGAGAATGCGCTGCGGGTTCTGCTCGCGATCGGCGGGTCGACCAATGCCGTGATTCATCTGACAGCGATCGCAGGCCGCGCCGGCATTCCGGTATCGTTACAACGCCTCAATGAATTGTCTGACACGACGCCTGTGCTGGTGAACCTGAAACCGGTCGGTAATGGTTACATGGAAGATTTCTTCGCCGCGGGCGGCATGGGCGCGCTGCTGCGCGAATTGAAAGATCTGCTGCATCTCGACTGTATGACCGTAACGGGCGAGACGCTCGGCGAACGGCTCGCGCACGAAGGTGCGGGGTGGATTGATCGTACCATTATCGCCGAACGCATCAGCCCACTGGAGCCGCAGGGTGGGCTCGTGGCGTTATTCGGAAATTTGGCGCCGCAGGGTGCGATCCTCAAGCGCTCGGCGGCGGATGCCAATCTTTTCGAGCATGAGGGTCGAGCGGTCGTGTTTTCTTCGCTGGAAGACCTTGCGGCGCGGATCGACGATCCGAAGCTCGATGTGGATGCCAAAGACATTCTCGTTTTGCAAAACTCGGGCCCGCATTCGACTTCGGCTATGCCGGAAGCAGGTTATCTGCCGATCCCGAAGAAGCTTGCCACCAAAGGTGTCAAGGACATGGTGCGAGTTTCAGATGCCCGCATGAGCGGCACCGCTTTCGGTACCATTGTATTGCATGTCACCCCCGACAGCGCCTCAGGCGGGCCACTCGGTATCGTGCGGACCGGCGATCGCATTCGGCTCTCGGTCAAACAGAGACGAATCGACTTGCTAGTCGAAGATGCCGAGCTCAAGCGGCGCGCTGCAGAATCCAAGCCGTCTGCCCCGCCGCCTTCGCGAGGCTATGCACGATTGTATGCGCAGGAGATCCTCGGCGCCGACCAAGGCTGTGACTTCGCATTTTTAAAACCACGTTGACGGTCCCGCTTGCGGACTCTGTTTAAACCTGCGACCCGCGCGTACACGCGTGGGTAGTGTTAATGCCGATTAACCATGGCCTGTGTCGAAATTTAACACGGCCACAGAATTGATCCTGCAGAATTGCTGGACCTCCATGACCGTGGGCAGTCGCGCGTCCACCGGCCAGGTACGAGCCAGATGTTTCGTCGATTGAATTATTTTAGCGAGTATCGCGACTGGCGAATGATTGCTTTTGCCGGTGTGCTTGGCGTTGCTATCGCCCTTGCGATGATAGAAATCATCGACCTCTATTCAGCCTCTGCCAGCTCGATTTCCCTCGCATTGGCGGCAGTTGTGGGCGGCTTCGGCATTTGTCTCGTTGGATCGCTGTCGGCCTGGCGAATTCGTCAGAGCCTGAGTGAGCAAAACCTCCGGCTCGATGTTGCGCTCAACAATATGAATCAGGGTCTGTGCATGTTCGATGCGCAGAATCAGCTTGTCGTCTGGAACGAGCGATACCGGGAGCTGTACGATATCGATCCGAGTCATATATGGCGCGGATGTACTATTCGCGATCTGCTTGATGCGCGAATTGCCGCCGGAACGTTTCCGCTTGACCCGGCGCGCTATGACGCGGATTTGCGCGCGGCGCTTAAGCAGGGGAAAGCGTTTACCCTCACCGTCGATTTGAAAGATGGTCGCACGATTGCGGTCATGAACCAGCCGAAGAAAGGTGGCGGCTGGGTCGCGACACATGAAGATATCACCGAACGCAATCGCGCGGACCGCGAGCTTGAGCGAACCCGCTTGTTTCTTGACACAATCATCGAGAATGTGCCGTCGCCAATCATTGTGAAGAGCATCCCCAATCTGCAATATTTGCTGATCAACCGTGCTGCAGAGAAATATCTTGGCGTCGACCGTAACAATATGCTCGGCAAGACTGCCACCGAAGTTATGCCAAAACCCAGCGCTGAAACGATCGAAGTCGAAGACCGTAAACTCATTGCTTCGGGCCAAACGGCGTTTCTTGACGAACACGCAATTCTTACGCCGGGCAATGGGACGCGAGTCGTTACCGCAACCAGGTTGCCGGTGAAGGCTGCGGATGGAAAACCGCAATACCTTATAAGTGTCATCAACGATCTGACCGAACGTAAGCGTCATGAGCAGCGCATCGAGCATATGGCTCACCACGATCCGCTGACCGATTTACCCAACCGCACCGCCTTCAACGATTGCATTGTTTCCACCGTCACGCTCGCGGCAGCTTCCCATGAAAGTTTTGGCCTGATTTGCATGGATCTGGATCGTTTTAAGTCGGTCAATGATGTGTTCGGCCACGCCGTCGGCGACGGACTGCTGCGGGAAGTCGCGCACCGCCTCGAGTTTGCGTGCCAAGGCGCCTTTTTTGCCCGCCTCGGTGGTGATGAGTTCGCTGTCATCACGCCGACTGGCTCGCAGCCGGCAGCGTCTGAGTTGCTGGCCGAGCGATTGTCGGCCGCGCTTGAATCCGACATTGAAATCGATGGCAACGTTCTGCATGTCGGCCTCACGATCGGCATCGGGATATATCCGCAAGACGGCATAGATGCGCCGACGCTTATCGCGAATACCGACGCGGCGCTGTTCCGCGCCAAGTCCGAAATGCGCGGGTCTATCCGCTTTTTTGAAATTTCGATGGACAAGCAACTGCGGGAGAGACGTGCTCTTCAGCAGGATCTGCGCCTGGCAATTTTGCGAGATGAGCTCGAGCTGCACTACCAACCGCAGGCGCACATCGAAGGCGATATCACCGGTTTTGAGGCGCTGGCACGCTGGAATCATCCACAGCATGGGCTCGTGCCGCCCAGCACGTTCATCCCACTCGCCGAAGAAAGCGGATTTATTCTCGAGCTTGGCGAATGGATATTGCGCACCGCATGCCGCGAAGCCGCGTCGTGGCCGCGGCCTTTGCACATCGCGATTAATTTGTCGCCAATCCAGTTCCAGCACGGTGATTTGCCGCACCTGGTCCATGCGATCTTGCTGGACAGCGGTCTCGCCCCATCGCGGTTGGAGTTGGAGATCACCGAAGGAGTCCTGATCGGCGATTTTACACGCGCTGTCTCGATCTTGCGGCGCCTGAAAAGCCTTGGCGTGCGTATCGCTATGGACGATTTCGGCACCGGCTATTCGTCGTTGTCGTATTTGCAGTCGTTCCCGTTCGACAAAATCAAGATTGACCAGGCATTCGTCGCCAATCTCAGCCACAGCCAGCAAGCGGCGACGATTATTCGCGCAGTCATCGCGCTTGGTCGCGGGCTCAATCTCCCGGTGGTGGCGGAAGGTGTCGAAACGGAAGAACAGCTTCGGTTCCTCGCGGACGAAAACTGCAATGAGATTCAGGGTTATTTCGTGGGCCGGCCGAAATTGATTGACGATTACGCAGAAGTTGTCGGCCGCGCGCCGGTGCAGCGGCCGCGGAGGAAGACGCTGGCTGCAACGGGGTGAGTGGATCCGTGACGGCGTGAGCCGATCCAGGGACGCACACGGAACCTAATTGGACTTGAGTCGGAAAAGCCCGGCCACGAATTGCTTACGTTCGTGTTCCCTAAGTGCAAGCGCGTTGAAACGGCTATAGGAAAAATCGGATGACTGAATGGGCCACCTCAGTTGGCGGCGTCTTTCGTCGTCCAGTATTGGCAGTCAGCGGACTTGATGCGATCTCGTCAGACAGAGAATAAAAAAGGGCCGCACGACTGGGGGCGGCCCTTTTATATTGCTAGTCACCACTCGCGATTCTAATCGATAATTTCCACAACACGTCGAGTGCGCGGCTCGACCAGCACAGGATGCTCGTTCACGTAAGCATAGCGGTAACCTGTCACGTGGTATTCAGCCGGGACGTCATAATACGTTACACCCCGCTCAGGCAAAACTGCACCGACGCGAAGTTCCTGCTCGTATCGATACGAGGGTACGTGCTCACGCACAACGTACTCGCGAAATCGCGGACGATCTTCTACGCCCAGTATTCCACCGACCGTGCCAGTAGCGGCCCCGACAGTGCCTCCGACAATGGCACCGACAGGCCCTGCGGCGCGTCCGCCTACTTCGGCACCTTCTTGCGCTTAACGGAGCGAAACCCGACAGGCCTGCGTTATTAAAACAATTTAATTGTCCATCTCAGCAGGAACCTTCTTTGAAGTTCTAATTGTCCGCTATTGGCAATTATCGGACATGCCGAGTTGCGGCGCACATGTCTGCTATCGGGGGTAAAGCGGACGCGCACGATGGCACCGCGCCAGAGAACTGGCGAAGCTAAGGCACGAAATAATGTGAATCGGATCGTTACGGGGTCGTGCTGTCAGGGTGCCGTCAAACCGAAATCGGGCAAATCACGTTCACGCTAACTCATTGATCTAATGGTGCTGCCGGAGTGGATTGAACACTCGACCTCCCCCTTACCAAGGGGGTGCTCTACCACTGAGCTACGGCAGCTAAAATCGCCCGACGAGGAACGACGCGGTGCGAATGTGCCGGAAACTGCCATAAGCAGGACCGGTGACGCAAGGCGATGGTCCGGCTTGCGGAGCGTTCTGGTGAGCGGATAATGCACAAATGGGCCCAACTGATGAGCGCCACACCGCAAAGACAACTGCCACCCGCAAAGAACGCCTCGCGGCGGCACTGCGCGAGAATCTACGCCGGCGCAAGGCGCAGGAGAGGGCACGCGACGCGTCACCGAGCACTAATAAAGACGGTTCGGATCCGCCGGTGAGCCGGACGCGGTAAAACTGCGAGGGTGTGGGGTCCGACTTTCGCCGCAATTTCGCGGCGAAAAGTGCTAGTCTCTTGGGTATTGAGCTTTACGGAAATGCGGTCGCCGGTCCACAGCCTGGAGCCGGCAAGGTCAAACAGGCCGCAAGCGGGCGGGGTGAGCATGGACCGAATACGTGTCGTGGGCGGCAAGCGTCTGAATGGCACAATTCCCATTTCTGGCGCCAAGAACGCAACGCTTCCCTTAATGATCGCGAGTCTGCTGACCGAGGATACTTTGATCCTCGAGAATGTTCCGCGATTGGTCGATGTCATCCAACTTCAGCGCATTCTCGGCAATCATGGTGTGGACGTCATGATTGCGGGGAAACGCCCTGGTGATGACCCTAATCAAGGCCGCACGATACACATCTCGGCCAAACATATCGTCGACACCACCGCGCCCTACGATCTTGTCTCGAAGATGCGGGCGAGCTTCTGGGTTTTGGCCCCCCTGGTGGCGCGCATGGGCGAAGCTAAAGTGTCGATGCCGGGCGGTTGCGCCATTGGTACACGGCCAGTGGATTTGCTGATCATGGCGCTCGAAAAACTCGGTGCCGAAATTGAGATCGAAGGCGGGTACGTCATCGCGCGCGCGAAAAAAGGACTGCGCGGCGGGGAGATCGTATTTCCCAAGGTGACCGTGGGCGGCACTCATACGGCCCTAATGGCCGCATCGCTCGCAAACGGCACAACTGTGATTGAAAATGCGGCGCGGGAGCCGGAGGTCGGCGATGTTGCCGATTGTCTCAACAAGATGGGTGCGAAGATTTCCGGTGCTGGAACCTCGCGCATCGTGGTTGAAGGTGTCCCGAAATCTGCATGGAGCGCGTCACGCGGTATTGCCCGACCGGATCGAAACCGGGACCTATGCGATGGCGGTGGCAATGACGGGCGGAGACGTGCTGTTGCAGAACGCGCGTCCCGAATTATTGCAGTCAGCGCTGGACGTATTGGCGCAAACCGGGACATCGGTCACGCCGACGAACGAAGGTATCCGCATCACTCGCAATGGTGCAGGGCTCGCGCCAATCGAGGTCACGACGGCGCCGTTCCCAGGTTTCCCCACCGACCTGCAGGCGCAGTTGATGGCGTTGATGACGCGCGCCGACGGCACGTCACGTATTACGGAGGCCATCTTCGAGAACCGGTTCATGCATGTGCAGGAACTCGCGCGGCTTGGCGCTCGCATCCAGCTCGACGGCGAAACAGCCACCATCGAGGGCGTCGATCGGCTTAAAGGCGCGCCCGTTATGGCCACCGATTTACGCGCTTCTGTATCGCTGGTGATCGCCGCGCTGGCCGCTGAGGGCGAAACGACGGTCAACCGTGTCTATCACCTCGATCGCGGTTTCGAGCGTCTCGAAGACAAGCTTGCCCGCTGTGGTGCGGCGATCGAGCGTATCAGCGTTTAGGCGAAGTCGCTTCGCTCGCTGCGATCTTGCGCGCAATAAAGAAGGAATACGCCGTGGCCGAGGTTAAGGTTATGAGTGCTGGGGCTGTGAAGTCCATGGTCGCAATGCTCGCCGCTGAATTCGAAAAAGAGAGTGGCGATAAACTCAATCTGAATTTTGGGACGGCGGGGTCGCTGCGCGAGGGGATCAAGAGTGGGGAGCTTGCGGACCTCATTATTTTATCGGAATCTGCAATCGCCGAGCTTGCAAAGCTCGGCCTTGTCGTGCCCGACAGTCGAATTGATCTCGGCCGCACTGTGACGGGAGTTGTGGTGCGCGAGGGAGCGCCCATTCCCGATATCTCCACGCCCGAAGCGTTTAAGCAGGCCCTCTTGAATGCGCGAACAGTTGCTTACACCGACCCGAAGGCTGGCGGCTCTGGCGGCATTATGTTCTCAGCCCTTTTACAGAAGCTCGGTATTGCAGACGAAATCAACAAGAAGGCGGTGCTGGGGAAAGGCGGTCATGACGTGACCGTGTCGATTGCCGAGGGCCGGGCGGAGATCGGAACTACATTCATCAGCGAAGTTCTGCCCGTGAAGGGCGCAAAAGTTATTGGTCCGCTACCGGGCGATTTGCACAGTGCCAACACCTACACGGGGGGGATACATGCACGTGCATCCGAGCCTTCGCGCGCATCCGCGCTATTGCGTAAACTGACCGACCCGGCGACGCGCCCGCGCTGGATTGCCGCCGGCCTGGAGCCCGCATTCCCCTAGTTGAAGACCTTGCATGGCGCGACGGCGTTGCCTAATTACGCCGGGAAGGGGAGCGAGATCGCCATGGACCCGATAAAATTTGTGGTCCTCGATGAGGAAGACCTGGAGGTCGCGTCCGCCCACCTGCAGGACGCGGTGGTCAAGGTTTCCGACGTTTTGTGGCGGCCACAGGAAAAACGGGTCGTCGTGGCGCTCAACCGCTTCGACTGGGAGGGGGCGCAAGGCGCCAAGCCCGAATTCCGCCGCCGCCGCGCCGCCTTGCGCTTCGAGCGCGTGTTGTCATGCAAATGCCGTGAGATCGACCCCGCCCGAAAGGACACTGTGCTCAATCTTCTGGCGGTCGAATTCTCCGAGACCGAAGCGCCTTCGGGGGATGTCATCCTCACCTTTTCAGGCGGAGCAACGATGCGGCTCGAGGTCGAATGCCTGGAGGCGGAACTGGCCGATCTCGGTCCAACGTGGTCAGCGGTTGCCTGCCCCGCCCATACCAACCTCGATGGCGCCGCCGAGAAACCCGGCCGCGTCTAACCCGGCTCCGTCCCGCTCGGCGATAAAGCTGGTTTCAAAACTGTGCGTGGTACCCGCCGCAGGATCAAACCCCGCTTGATTTTTCTGCAACTCTGATGGCGTAGTAGCGCCGCGTCTCAACAGGGGTTTACCATGCGCAAAATCTTCATTTTAGGCGGGCTGCTGGCGGGGGCTGTGCTTTTGAGCGGAACGTCAGCCAAGGCCTGGGTCGGGTGCACCTGCTTCACACCCAATAACGCGCCTTCCGTCTGCGTACACGGACCGAGCGATTGTGTAGCTAAGAATGGCGCCTGCTTATTGCCGTGCGATTATCAGGCCCCGGCAAAGGCCAAGATGTCCAAAAAGAAAAGCAAACCGGCATAAAATCGGTTGCTTCGTCAGCGACCAGGCTCCGCTTCGGCGGAGCCTTTTGTTTTTGGGTACTGCGTCAGGGTTGACGCCAAGGCGCGCATCACCCATTGACCTGTCGTCCGGTTACGACCCGGCAGGATCAGCCATGCCCCTTCGCTTGGACAGTCAAAGCACGGACTTTCCGCAACGTTTTCGCGGTCTTCTCGCAGTCAAACGCGAGACAGCGGAGGACGTGGATCAGGCCGTACGCGGCATTGTGGCTGACGTCGCGGCGCGTGGCGACATTGCCTTGTTCGAGTTGACGGCCAAGTTTGATCGGCTCGCGTTGACCAAGGCGAACGTCCGTGTGACAGCCGTTGAAATTGAGACGGCGCAGAAAGCCTGCCGGAGCGAAGCGGTCGCGGCACTCAAGTTCGCTCGTGATCGCATTGAAGCCTATCACCGCCGCCAAATGCCCACGGATGATCGCTTTAAAGATGCCCTCGGCGTTGAGATGGGCGCGAAATGGACCGCAATCGAGTCTGTTGGTCTGTACGTTCCAGGCGGCACTGCGGCTTACCCGTCGTCCGTCCTCATGATTGCGGTCCCTGCCAAGGTGGCAGGCGTTCCACGGTTGGCAATGGTGGTGCCGGCACCGGATGGCAAACTGAATCCGTTGGTGCTGGCGGCGGCGAAACTCGCGGGCGTCGATGAAATTTACCGCGTCGGCGGCGCGCAAGCAGTCGCGGCGCTTGCATACGGAACCGCAAGCATCGCGCCGGTTGCCAAGATCGTGGGTCCGGGCAACGCCTATGTGGCTGCTGCAAAGCGCTTGGTGTTCGGCAAAGTCGGCATCGACATGATCGCCGGGCCATCCGAGGTTCTGATATTGGCAGACAAAACCGGCAATGCTGAATGGATTGCGGCCGATCTGCTGGCGCAAGCCGAACACGACGTGAGCGCGCAGTCGATCCTGATCACCGACGACGCTGATCTTGCCGGTGAGGTTGAAAAGGCGGTCGACTCGCAACTCAAGACGTTATCGCGGGCAGCCGTCGCGAGGCCGTCGTGGGAAAACTTTGGCGCTATCATTGTCGTACCAAATCTTACCGATGCAGTTTCAATTGTCGATCAGCTCGCGCCCGAACACCTTGAAATCGTTGCGGCCGATGCCGAAGCGCTTGTCGCTCGTATCCGGAATGCCGGCGCGATTTTCATCGGCGCTCACACCCCGGAAGCGATCGGTGACTATGTCGCCGGCTCAAATCACGTGCTGCCGACTGCGCGGTCGGCGCGCTTCTCGTCCGGTCTCGGTGTGCTTGATTTCATGAAGCGCACGTCATTGCTTAAATGCGGCCCTGAACAGCTGCGCGCGCTCGGACCAGCCGCGATCGAGCTCGGTCAGGCGGAGGGCCTGAGCGCTCACGCGCGCTCTGTTGCGATCCGCCTCAATCAGAAATGAACGCGACGAAATCAACGCCTGTTGCAACGAAACGGCGTCTTGTCGCTGTTGTTCTCGATGAGAAATCGATTGGCCGTTCAAATCCGGATGTCGAACATGAACGACAGGTCGCGATCTACGACTTGCTCGAGCAGAATTCGTTTGCACCGCTAGGCCATGACGATGGGCCTTACACGCTCCATTTGAGCATCAACGGAAACCGGCTGGTTTTCGATATCCGGCATGAAGATGGCACGCCGGTCGTCGCGCATCTGTTTTCGCTCTCGCCGCTGCGCCGGATCGTCAAGGACTACTACATGATCTGCGATAGCTACTATCAGGCGATCCGCACCGCGACGCCCGATAAGATTGAGGCCATCGATATGGGGCGCCGTGCAATCCATAACGACGGCTCACGAATATTGATGGAGCGGCTCAAGGAAAAAGTGGTGATCGATGTCGATACCGCCCGCCGCCTTTTTACTTTGATTTGCGTGCTGCATTGGAAGGGCTAGAGCATGACCCCGAACAGCGGATATCGGCGTTCGGGCAAGATCATGCTCGAGCGATAACCTACGGATGAGCGCGCCCGAGCGCCCTTCACGCCACCAGGCGGTGCTGTTTGCTTGCGGCATGAACGCGGTGCGCTCGCCAATGGCTGCAGGGTTGCTCCAGCAGATGTTCGGGACGTCTGTCACTGTCGGTTCAGCGGGCGTGCAGAAAGGCGAACTCGATCCATTTGCAGTCGTCGTAATGGAGGAAATCGGTATCGACATCTCCCGCCATAAGCCGAAGACGTTCGAAGAATTGAAAGAGCTTGAAGAGCTAAATTTCGATCTTATCGTGACGCTTTCACCGCCGGCACATCACAGGGCATTGGAATTAATCCGTGAGCTGCCGTCGGCAGTGGAATATTGGCCGACGATGGATCCCACCGCTGCGGAGGGCAACCGCGAGCAACGGCTCGGTGCCTATCGTGAAGTGCGAGATCAGCTGATGGCGCGCATACGCGAGCGCTTCGGGCGGCCGGGCGGTGGCAACGAGTAAGGTATCGGCTCGGGTTGTGAAAACGGGCCAATTCCGCTAGTTTCCGCGCCCATTCATCGCGTTTCCTCAAGTCATCGCGTCGCCCGCATCAATGATCGGCCGTCCAAAATTCGTACTCGCCTCCGGTTCGCCTCGTCGTCTTGCCTTGATCAATCAAGCCGGCATCGAACCGGATGCGCTCAAGCCTGCGGATCTCGACGAGACACCGCGGCGTGGTGAGATTCCGCGTGCCTATGCAACGCGTCTGGCGCAAGCCAAGGCCGCAGCGGCATTGGAAAATGTGAAGCTCGACGATGAATTGCGCGGCGCATATGTGCTGGCCGCCGACACGGTGGTGGCTGTCGGCCGGCGTATCCTTCCGAAGGCGGAGTTGCTCGACGAAGCCGCGCAATGCCTGCGGCTGCTCTCCGGCCGTAATCACCGCGTCTACACGGCTATTTGTCTGGTCACGCCGAAAGAAACATTTCGCCAGCGCCTCGTGGAAACACGCGTACGCTTCAAGCGTTTATCCGAAGAAGACATCGAGGCTTATCTCGCCTCGGGCGAATGGCGCGGCAAGGCCGGCGGGTATGCGGCACAGGGCATCGCCGGGACGTTCATTGTGAAGATTGTCGGCTCATATACCAATGTGGTTGGCCTGCCGCTGTACGAGGTCATGACGCTTCTGGGCGGCGAGGGCTATCCAATTCGTTTCGGCTGGCTGAATGCGGTGTAAGTCACCGCGTGAGTTTTGCTTCACAACGAGGCAGTAGTCGCAATGAACGAGATCGATCGCAAAACGCCTTCTTCGCGATCCTGCCCGCTCTGCGGCAAGCCGGCAGAGCCGGAATTTAAACCGTTCTGCTCCAAGCGCTGCGCGGATATCGACCTCAATCGGTGGCTGTCCGGCGTCTATGTCGTCCCGGCAAAGGACCATGAAGATGAAGACGGCGAGCGGCCTGCCGAAGGGGAGGCGGGCGAAGAATGAATACGCCAGCTGAGAGTTGGCCGGACCGGCTTTTCGAAACGCTTAAGCGTGGGGGCATCCGGCAAGTGGGCTACGTGCCCGATGCCGGCCATTCGCGGTTGATCGATCGTTGCCGCGCCGATGCCGAAATCCACGATGTCGTGCTCACAACGGAAGAGGAGGGCGTAGCGCTCGCTGCCGGCGCCTGGCTCGGCGGGGAACGTGCGGCTTTGCTTATGCAGTCGAGCGGTCTCGGCAATTGTATCAATATGCTCTCGTTAGCGCGGACCTGCCGCTTTCCAATGTTGATGTTCATCACGATGCGCGGCGAGTGGGAGGAGTTCAATCCCTGGCAAGTGCCGATGGGCTCCATCGTCGATCCCGTACTCAAGCTGTGTGAGGCGGAGATTTATCGTGTGGCCGCACCCGACGACGTTGCTGGCGCTGCCGAGCGCGCTGTGCAGCATGCCTTCGGAGATGAGCGCATTGCGGCCGTGATCCTGTCGCAGCAACTGATCGGCAAGAAGGTGTGGACCAAATGAGGCTCGAACGTCGCGCCGCGATGGCCACGCTGCTCGCCGACCGGGGCGACGACCTTTTGGTCATTCCTGGCCTTGGTTCGACCGCATGGGATGCCGCCGCTGCGGGCGACAATGACCGGAATTTTTATTTGTGGGGCGCAATGGGTGGCGCCGCGATGATTGGCTTGGGACTTGCGCTGGCGCAACCAAAGCGGCGCGTTGCGGTGATCACGGGCGACGGAGAAATGCTGATGGGTCTCGGCTCGCTTGCGACCATCGGAATCCGGCAGCCGCGCAATCTCGCAGTCATTGTCTTCGATAATGGTGTGTATGGCGAAACGGGCATGCAGCCGAGCCATACTCAAAGTGGGGTCGATCTCATAGGCGTTGCCGGCGCTTGCGGTATCGGGGCCCACCTCGACGTGCGAGATGAAAGTGGCTTGCACGATCTTGCCCGTCGCCTGAAAAATCTTCGTGAAACGCTCTTTGCACGGGTGCTGATTGCAACCGACGAACCGCCTCGCGTGCTTCCGCTGCGCGACGGTATTGCCCTCAAAAGCCGGTTCCGCGCCGCTATTGGCATTAAACCATGATCTGCGAACTTGCGGGCGGCGTTCTGGACAGTGCAGACTCGAGCCTCTATAACGCCCGCGCTTTGCTGAGTGGTCCAGTTGGGCCGACCCGGCGCCCAGGTAGCTCAGTTGGTAGAGCATGCGATTGAAAATCGCAGTGTCGGTGGTTCGATTCCGCCCCTGGGCACCAAAACTCTGTTTCCATTCTAAAAGCTGGTCATTTACGGGCTAAAGGTCTAACGTGACTGGACCATCGGCTTTCATACTAGGCGCCGTTGGCTGAGAGACACTCCGGTGCTCCCGCCTCGAAGGGAGTGTCGTGACTCAAATTTCAGGACGATCTTTCGTCTCTGATCCGGTCGGTTACCGGCTTCGGACTCGTCAGCCGCCTTGCAACGACAATTCCGGAAGCGGCACTTATTGCACCCGTTGCAATAAGACGACCGCTGCACCATTCGCGTCCGAGTATCGCGGTGAAGGAGTGCTCCAGCACCGCTGGCTTTGCACCGCATGCGGCAATGATTGGGTCACTGCGTTGCGCGTGCCGTACTAGTCGGTGCTTTTTTGACCGCAGCTGCTTTGCTCTAGACAAAGGAATATCACATTGCAGGTTTTCGTCCGTGACAATAATGTTGATCAGGCCCTCCGCGTCTTGAAAAAGAAGATGCAGAGGGAAGGCGTCTTTCGTGAAATGAAGCGACGGCGCTTTTACGAAAAGCCTTCCGAGCAGTCAGCCCGCGAGAAAGGCGAAGCGGTGCGTCGGTCCCGCAAGCTTGCTCGCAAGAAGGCAATTTTCGAGGGCTTGATTGCGGCTCCGAAGAAGAAGCCGGGACTCGATGCCAATGGCAAACCTAAACCCGCCGAGCGCGGCCGCCCGCCCAGGAGGGCGTGACCATTTATGACGATTTATGTATTCAAGTCGGAAACGAACCGGGAACTCTGCGCTTTCGCTGGCGATGTGGGTGGCAGCAAATTACCATCTCAATTCGCGCCGTGGCTCCCAGAGAGCGTCATTGAAGATTCACGGCCGCCGCCGCACAATTTTTCGCGGTTTCGAATCGAGACCGCGATTAAAATGAAGGGCTTTCAACTCTGGCGTATGAAGAAGCCAATATAGGTTATAATAGCTAGGTTGCCTTGGGGGCAGGTACGGCCGTTGCGCGAGCGGGAAATCGGCCAGGACCGGCGGGCTAGTTATCTGTGCGGGGGGTAGCGTGTTGAAGCCGACAGACGCTGAGAATCCGGCGATCTTCCATTTCGTGATGATCAAGCCGACGCACTACGATGACGATGGCTATCCGATTTCGTGGCTGCGGTCCGCAATCCCTTCGAACACCCTCGCTTGTCTAAATGCACTCGCTGAGGATGCGGCGAGACGCAAGGTGCTTGGGGCCGGCGTCGATATTCGTCTGCACACTTATGACGAAACTAACCGGCGGGTTCGGACCGACCAAATCATCCGCATGATTCAACGTGAGGGCGGCCGCGCGCTGATAGGCTTTGTCGGGGTGCAGTCGAACCAGTTTCCGCGTGCTGTCGATCTTGCGCGGCCGTTTATCGCTGCAGGATTGCCGGTCTGTATCGGCGGATTTCATATCTCTGGCTGCATCGCGATGTTGCCGGAGCTACCACCCGACATACGCGCGGCACGCGACCTGGGAATTTCGTTTTTTGCCGGCGAAGCAGAAGAAGGTCGGCTCGATTCTGTGCTGCGAGACGCCTGGAATGGCCAGCTGGCGCCTCTCTACGACCATATGAAGGATTTGCCTGCGCTGGTCGGCGAACCGCCGCCGTTTTTGCCACGCAAGCATGTCGCCCGCACATCGGGGTCGTTGTCGAGCATCGATCTTGGGCGCGGCTGTCCGTATCAATGTTCTTTCTGCACAATCATCAACGTGCAAGGCAAAAAGAGCCGTATTCGCTCCGCCGACGACCTTGAAAAAATCATTCGCGAAAATGTCGCGCAAGGCATCAAGCGATTCTTCATCACCGATGACAATTTTGCGCGCAATCGTGACTGGGAGCCGTTGTTCGACCGCATGATCCAGTTGCGTGTCGGCGAAGGTATGAATATCGGCTTCACGATCCAGGTCGATACCCTTTGCCACAAGATCCCGAATTTCATCGAGAAGGCGGCTCAGGCGGGCGTGCGCCGCGTGTTCATCGGATTGGAAAATATCAATCCTGATAATCTTATTGCTGCCAAGAAACGGCAAAACAAGATTACGGAATATCGTGAGATGTTGCAGATGTGGCGCAATCACGGCGCCATAACCTACGCGGGCTATATCCTTGGGTTCCCGGCCGACACGAAGGAATCGATTGCGCGCGATATCGAAATTATCAAACGTGAATTGCCAGTCGACATTCTCGAGTTTTTCTTCCTGACGCCGCTGCCTGGCTCGGAAGATCATAAGGCCCTCTGGACGAAGAAGGTCTGGATGGATCCGGATATGAACAAATACGATCTCAATCACCGGGTCTCTCATCATGGCAAGATGTCGGACGCGGATTGGGAAGAGGCCTATCGGGCGGCCTGGCATGCTTTCTATACACCGGACCACATTCGTACGATTCTGCGCCGCACCTGCGCCAATCCGATGGGGCGTCCCGGTACGACGCTGTCGACGATCCTCTGGTTCTACCTGATGATCCTGTACGAAGGCGTGCATCCGCTCGAAGGAGGTGCATTGCGCCGCAAATTCCGCCGGGATCGGCGAAGCGGCATGCCGCGTGAAAATTTCCTCACGTTTTATCCGCGCTATGTTGCGCAAACTGCATATAAAGCTTGGGGTTATTTAAGCGTCTATCGGCGCACCAAGAAGATGCTCGACGAAGCGCTCACGGCGAGCGATCGCTGGTCTTACAGCGATCTCGCGATCGCGCCTCCGAAATCAGATGAATTCGATGCGCTCGACCTTTATCACGCGACCAGCGGTGGCGAAGCCGCATTGGCCCGAAAATACCGCGATGAGAAGATTCGCGCCCAGGCCACCACGAACGACGAACTGGCAACTGAGGCTGCCGAATAACGTCGCGCGCAAGCGTCTATTTCAGGCCGGCCGCAATTCGCTCCCACGTGTCAGCGATATGCTCAAGCATGATGCGGTGGGACTCGAGTAATAGTCTGCTGTGCCAAATCACGGCACTCTTTGGCTTTCGTCCCGCATTCGTCGAGTGAAAGCCGTTTGACTGCGAGATCAGGCATCATTCTGGCCCCATGTTTCGAAAGGTACCAAAAGCTCAGTCCGTGCGGAGAAGTTGGTATTCCTCGGCAATACGCTCGAATGATTCGGCGGCACTCTTGATGCGATAGGACAGGCGCCGGTCGCTTTCGATTGGCAGTTGGCGGACGATCTTGTATTCGCCTTGCGCGGCGTCCTTTCCAAATTGTGCCTCGTAATACACATTCTGGCCGGGAGAATATTTGTGACCCATATTTTTCCTTTTCCGGTGCACCTATCATCGCCGACGAAACCATCGGCGATGGAATTAGCAAAAACGCCCGGCATGCTGGCCGGGCGTTTGCGCACTGCGATTTGAGATAAGGTCAGGCATCTTGCAGATTTGAAGCCGCCTGCTTGCCGCGCTCAGTCACTATTTCGTATGTGAGGCGCTGGCCCTCGTTGAGCGTGGTCATGCCGGCACGCTCAACCGCGCTGATGTGCACGAACACATCTCGGGAGCCGTCGCTCGGGGTTATAAATCCAAAGCCTTTTTGAGTATTGAAAAACTTTACAGTACCTGTCGCCATGGTCGCCTTCCTTGCGAGTTGATATGCGCATAAGCGTTCATCGCTTCATGCGATCGAAACGCCCGAATTTTGGGGGAGACTTGTTAAGCGCCCAAGTCGGGGCAGCGCAGCAAGGCGAATCCAAAAAACTGGTATTCAACAAATCCTGCATACACTAAGCCTTACGATACGTCTATGTCCGCGAGTTCCGGAAAGGAATGCGCAACGGTGTTTTAGTGCGCGTCTTGGACTTTTCGTAAGCCGTGGTTCTGCGATGATCGACGTTCGAAATACCATCACCGCTAAAATTTTTGCGGTTAAAACCGGCGTTAATCGATCAAAAAAGGTGAATAGTGCTCGACGCGCTTGTCGAATTAGCCCAGCGTGTCGATAGGGGCCGGCCTGACATCAAGGCCAGTTGCCCAATGTAGTTGGATGCCGGTGACAAATTCCATTCGCGAAAAACGCCGTCAGTTGACATTCAGGCGGCCGTTCTCGGTCCGTGGTATCGATCGCCTGTTGCCCGCGGGCACATATGAACTTGTGCCCGACCACGAATTGGCAAGCGAGCCATATCTTCCGGTCTATCGTCCTGTTGTGGCCTTGCTCTTTATTCCCGGTCAGCCGCATCGGCATTCATCGATTGTGAAGGCGAACGTCAACTCCGCAGAAATCCTCGTCGCTCACAGACGCGATCAGGCACTATTAATCCAGGGGGAGACTTCTCAGTGTCTGCCGAACCCAGGGGTCTGAAGGGCAGTAGGACGCCCGGACAAGTTGTTGCAAAAGGTATCAGAATCCACCCCTGTCGGATTGGCGAGGCGGCTCTGTTTACAAATGAAGAAGCAGGGTAATCTTAAACCTCGGGTCAAAGAACGAGGGGTTGGATCGTGAGTTGCATTGGCCGCTACGAGGTATGGCATGGCTGACCAGCTTAATCCCGTTGCGACTCACCATCTTCCGATGTTCATCACCTCGCCCGGTGATACCGACGTGCTCATGGTCGTCACGGCCATTATTCTCGGTGTGTCCGTGTTCGGGTTCGGCGTCTTATTCTTCCGTTTGCATACACTACCCGAGCGGGTTGCGCACAAAGGGCAAAAGATCCAGTTCGAGATCGTTGCAATCCTCGGGCTGCTCGCTCTCTTCACGCACATGCATATTTTCTGGGTTGCAGGACTGGTGCTTGCATTCATCGACATTCCAGATTTTGGCGGGATCTTCGGCCGCATCGCAGGCTCGGTCGAAAGGATGGCCGGCCTCAAGCCGGGAATGGGCGCAGCCGATGTTCCGGAACCTGGCGCCGAAAGGTCATCGCCCAAATCGGTTACTGCTGCGGATCCGCACGACGGCCGCGAACCTTCCGCGGGAAAAAAACCGGTAGGCGCGGTCGCAAGCCGCAGGGCGGTGGATCATGCTTGAGATGCTTCTCTGCTCGTTGGTAACACTCCTTCCGGACTATCTTTACCGCCGCTATGTCCAGGGAAGGCGCATAGGCAAGGAGATTACACTCTACTCGGTCTGGTTCGAACTTCGGTGGGGCATCACGGGCTGCCTCATTCTGACCGTGGCCTTGATCACAACCGTGTTTTACAACCACCCGTCCACGACCAACGTGACGCTTTTCTTCCGCACGATTCCGATCCTGCCCGAGACGAACGGTCGCGTTGCCGAAATCTTCGTTGGCGGCAGCGGTAGCGGCACCATCGCCAAAGATGCCCCGATTTTCCGGCTAGACAGCTCGAAACAGGCAGACAGCGGTCGAGTCGGCGCGGCGCAAGATTGCGGAGGTCGAAGCGCAAATGCTGGTGGCGCGGGCGGACGTAGTCAAAGCCGATGGTCAGCTGCAGCAGGCTCAAAGCGAGCATCAGCAGACGGTGGACGAACTCGAGACGAAGCAGGAGCTGTATCGGCGGAACCCTGGCAACGTAGCCGTTCGCGAGATCGAGCGCCTGCAGGAACGCGCGAAAGGACAACTCGGCGCGATCACCGCAGCGACCGCCTCGAAACAGAGCGCCGAGGAGCAGATATCAACGCTGCTACCGGCCGAGAAAGCGACTGCCGAAGCTGAACTCGCCCAGGCTCAGGTCGAGCTGGATAAGACGACAATCCGTGCCGGAGTAGGCGGGCGGGTGGAGCAATTCACTCTGCGTGTCGGCGAAATCGTTAATCCCCTGATGCGTCCAGCCGGCATCCTGATCCCCGAAGGGGCGGGATATAAATCTTTGCAGGCCGGTTTCGGGCAGATCGAGGCTCAGATCATGAAAGTTGGGATGGCTGCGGAAGTCACCTGCGTGTCGAAGCCATTTACGGTCATCCCGATGGTGGTGACAGGCGTGCAGGACTACATTGCCGCTGGACAGTTTCGCGGCGGCGAGCAGCTCATCGATCCGCAGCAAGTGGCGCGACCGGGCACCCTCCTTGTTTTTCTTGAGCCTCTTTACAAAGGCGGGCTCGAAGGCGTGACACCGGGCAGCAGCTGTATCGCCAATGCCTATTCGAGCAACCACGACGAAATCGTTGCGAAAGATACGGGTGCCTTTCGGGCATTCACTCTCCATGCTGTGGATGCGCTGGCACTTGTGCACGCCATAATCCTGCGGCTCCAAGCGCTGGTGTTACCGTTCCAGACGCTCGTGTTCAGCGGGCATTGACGTCCGCCGGTCCGCCGTTCGTCGGCGTCCTTATCACGCCGCAGTCGATTGCAATGTGAATTTGCGTGATCGTCACTGCGATGCGGCGTCGACCTTCTGCCACGTATCGTCCGGATTAAATGAAGTCATTCGTCCGGCGATTTCTGCAGAGTTCGGGCCAAGATCTTTTTCGTAAACGACGCCGCTGTGACTGACCATAAATGTCTTCACGCCCGAGTTCCGGTACTCGGCCGGATAGGCGATCAGGCCAAAGCCCCCGATCATGTTGCCCTTGAC
Organism: uncultured Alphaproteobacteria bacterium; assembly: GCA_963722125.1. Classification (GTDB taxonomy): domain Bacteria; phylum Pseudomonadota; class Alphaproteobacteria; order Rhizobiales; family Xanthobacteraceae; genus Pseudolabrys. The sequence goes on from CAVRJW010000006.1 coordinate 830,758, forward strand.
GACGTAGTCCAATGCTCCCCCTGGAGCTGCCGGGCCTTGTTTCGTGAGAATTTTATAATAGTAGCCGTGGTAGGGGATATGTCCGCCACCAGTTCGATATCCCTGCGCCGTCGCGTTGGCGACAAGTTCTCCGAGGGGGCTTGCGTCGTCGCCTTTGTCATCCGGCCAGTAGAGACCATCTTTCTTGCCCGCGCTGCTGACAATGCGTTGCGCATAGATGCCTTTGCCGGCGCCGGTGCGATCTTTTTCGGCATACTCATTTTGCGCGTCGACGTAGGCAAGCGAAGCCTGAATCGTGCTGAGTTCGTTGCGGCCTATCCTGCGAAACAGGATTTCCTGGCGGCCGGCGGCGGTATCGAACTGCCACATTCCATCTTTGCGCACGAGCGGGATCGGGAACGGATAATCTTCTGGTCCGATCACCATCGTCGCTTTGCTATCGCCATCCATGGTGACCTGGTGTTTCGCATCAAAGGCTGCGATGAATTTCTTGCGCGCGTCGTCATCGGCGACAGGATCGCCGGACGATACAATGTCGGCCGCCTTCGCACCGAGCACCGTCATGACGGCTTTGCGGTCAGTGCCCTTCGCAGCGCCGGCGAGGGCGTCGACCGCGGCTTCGGGGGTCTTGAAAAACTCTTGCGCGCTCGCCACAGATGCGAGGAAGAGCATTGCCGCCGTTAACGAGGCGAGTTTGCCGAAAAAGCGAACGTGCACTGCGTCGGTCATGACATCCTCGGTCTCATTTGCATCTGACTTCAGTTGTGGCGCGCCTGAGCAGTGAATGGAATTCGGGCACCGGAAGCGATCCACTGGTTGTAGGTTTCGAATTTCAGCCCGAGCTTGTCGTAGAAGACCCGAAGATAGCCATCGCGACCTCGCGTGACCGCATCTGGCGCGACGGTTTGTACTTCCTGCGCCATGACGCCGACGTAGACTTCGTCGCTACCGTTGTAACTAAAGCGATAGAACCCAAGGCCATCGTCGAGCCGGCCGATCAGCGCAATATCATGCTTCAATCGAATATCGGAGCGCCGTCCGCCTCCGCCGCCGCCACCGCCGCGGCCACCGCCTCCACCGCCCCCCCGTGCTCCGCCGCCGCCGCCGCCCGCTCGTGCTCCGCCTCCGCCACCACCCGCGCGCGCCCCGCCACCTCCGCCGCCAGCGCTGGCTCGGCCGCGCGCCGCTTGTGCGTGGGCCGCCTTTCCTGACCCGACGTTATTGAACGCGCCGTCGCGGCCACCGCCGCCCCCGGCTGGGCGCGTTGCCGGCCGATTCGCCGCACTCCCGCCGCCATTCGGCCGGTTGCCACCGCCACCAGCGCTGGGCCGGTTAGCTCCGCCACCAGTGTTTGGACGATTTCCACCGCCACCAGCGTTTGGACGATCTCCGGTGCTCGGACGATTGGCGCCGCCGCGATCGCAGGTCTTGCCCGGCGCCGCCAGGCTTGAGCACCTGCTCGCCGCCGCGGCCGCGGTAATCCATTCGGTTCTGCGCTCCGCCCCCGATGTTGTTGTTACCGAACTTTTGCTGCACATTAGCGTTGTTGTATTTGACGCCCTGGCGGTGTTCTGGTCTGTGCTGCCAATTGTTTCCGCCCGTATTGATATTGACGGGCCGATTGACGTTGATGTTGTTGTTTCCCCAATTGACGCCGCCGCCCCAATAATTTCCCCCCGAGGCCCAACGTCCAAGCGCATAGCCGGCGCCGAACGCGATTCCGCCCGCGATGATTCCGCCAGCAATATATCCAGGCGCCGGGAAGTAGTAGGGCGGATAGTCTGGATACGGCCATCCACCGTACGCGACGGCAGGATCGTAGTACGGCACGTAGACGGTATTGGGATCGGTCGGCTCAATAGCGATGACCTGCCTGCCTTGCTCCTGTGTCTTCGAGACCTTCTGTTGCTTGGTCGACGTCAGCTTGTTGCTGGCCTCAGCCTTCGCACGTAAACGTTGGATCGCGTCCATCACATCGGGTTGCTGGGCAAGGACCGCATCACCAAGCTTCTGAGTCCAATCAAGCTTCGCGCTCATCATCGAGAGAACGTCTGGAGTCGCGACCAATGACTTCACGCTGTCATCCCAGGCCTGCTTGTCGACAGCGGCTTTTAGTTCGTCGCCTTTTAAATTCTTGTTCGCAGTTACCCAACGGTCGGCTTGCACGACCTCAAGCGGATAGGTCGAGGCCATCAAGACAAGTGAGAGAAGGGTGTCGGGATACAACGCGATGCCCGCAACCAGCGCATCCAGCTGTTCAGGTTTGAGCAATTGCTGCTCGCTTGCGGCCGGCGGAGCAGGCGGTTGAGTTGGGCTCTGGGCCCATGCCGCGACGGGTGAAAGGATGAGAAGTGCTAATAGGGATGATCTAAACGCCGACAAAAACATGGCCGTTATCCCACTTTCAATTATGTCAACCTTTGCAATCTCAACATCATCGGCTTTGTGTCACGGATTTTCCAGGCGGCCTTCCAACAATGATTGCAGGCCACCGCTTCGCTCGCAAGCCTCGGGTATCTTGTTGCAGCTGTCGGCCTTTGTGGCGGTATTGGTGTAAGCCAGCCACAAATAGCAGCCAAATAGCATCCAAACAGCATCAATGAGAATTCTGGTGCCCGCAAATAACTTCGCTGTTACCCGCGGCAATCGCGAAAATTCTGCGCCACGCCTATCGCGTGGCCGCTAGACCTGTTCCGCGTTGAGATACGCGAGTCTTGCGCCACAAAAGGCACAGATCAGACCTAGTCCGAGCGTGGCAAGGCCGGCGATCACGTCGACTGTGCCGCCAAGGTTGCCAGTCTTGCTCATGATCCCGCCTGCGGTGGCGGCCACAAACACCAACGCGATCAGAAATCGTTGTGCCAGCCGAAAAACCAATTCGCGCTCGCGGGCTGCCGCGATCAGGTAGGCGGCCGATGCCCATCCGCCAACGAAGGCGGCGCCGGCGATAGCCCACCAGGCCATGGCCGAAATAAATTGCTGCTTGTTGCCGACGGCGCTGTCTCGTAACACCGAGTCAAGCCCGATGCCGGAAACGGTCAGGAGAATATGCACGACCAAAGCCGCAAACACGCCACAGGCAATCGCGGCGGCGTAATGTAGACGGCGGAGAACGTCGGTATCCATTGGCGCTTTTCTGGACAGGGTGTGGGGTCGCGTCGCGACCTCACCATAACCGATCAGAGTGTTGCGCGCGAATACCCAATTTTCGACGCGGGCAGAGTGTCTGCCCGGCTGCGGATTGTGCCAGTCTCGGATTTCGCCGCCGGCACGCCGATTTCCTGATCGACAATGTAACGCGGGCGCGATTTTGTCTCGAAATATATTTTTCCGACATACTCGCCGATCACTGCGATAGCGAAAGTCTGAAACGAGGCGATGAGCAAGAATAGCAACATGACCGAAGTCCAGCCTTGCACCGTTTGGCCTGCAACCCACGTTGTGAAGACCCAGACGCTCATGGCGATAAAGACCACGAACAATATAATCCCCATCAGCGCGATGATGCGGATCGGTCGCACCGACAATGAGGTAATGCCGTCAACGGCGAGTGTCACCATTTTAGCCAATGTATATTTGGTCTCGCCGTGCTGCCGGGGGAGGCGGTCGAATGCGACGGTTGCGGTCTTGAAACCAAGCTGAACAACGAGGCCGCGCAGGAATATGTGCGATTCGCCGTAGAGCGAAAGTGCGCGCAACGCGCGATCACTCATCAAACGAAAATCGGCATGGTGCGGGATGATGTCCGCTCCAAGCCAATTCAGAGTGCGATAGTAAAGATCGGCCGTGCCGCGTTTGAACCGGCTGTCGCTGTTACGTCTTTTGCGTACGGCGAATACAATCTCGGTGCCGTTGTTAAAGTGTTCGATCATCGTCGCAACGACTGACATATCGTCTTGTAGGTCTGCATCCAGCGAAATGACCGCGTCGGCTTTTCCAACTTGCTCAAGCAGGCCCGCAAGAAGAGCATTCTGATGTCCGACGTTACGTGACAACTTGAGGCCTCGAACCCGTTTCGCGTGTCTCTGCGAGGCTTTTTCAATCAGCGCCCATGTCCGGTCCGTGCTGCCATCATCGACCAACACCACGTAACTTTTCGGCGAGATAGCCTTTGCCTTTTCCAGCTTGTCGAGATCGGCAAGAAGGCACGCGAGCGTGTGCTGGATGCCAGCTTGTTCATTGTAACAAGGGATGACAAACGCGATCGTCGGTGCTTTGGCGGTGGTCATGATCAATGTTTGGTTTTACGGCGTTCGACGTAACGGGCGGCTAGAGCCGACAAAAAGAGTTCCAGAATTGCGGTCTGATCTCGCGCAGGGGCTTAACTGACAGTATGGTCCCGCAACGTTTACAAAGGTTTTACCGGGGTCAGCACGGCCAAAGGCCGCCAAAAACGGCCAGTTCCGTAATGCGGTGCACGGGGATTGATTGTAGCGCCAAGCCGTCCTAATCCTTATCGGGGCGACGGCTAGAACAATAAAATGGTGGAGGAATCTTTGCGCCCCGCACGCGGCTCGGTCATGCAGCTTGTTCAGAATCTCGTGCGAAAGCGCGATTTTTATGCTGGCGGGCTGGTTATTTTTTTCGGTTTGGTGATGGCCCTGAAAGGGCCGGGGTATCGCCTCGGCACCCTGATGCATATGGGCCCAGGCTTCCTGCCAACCGCGCTCGGCATCATTTTGATTTTTCTCGGAATCATGATTGCCGGAGCCTCCCTTGCAGCGCCCGAGGGCGAAGATGAACGTATTTTGCCTGAGCACCCCGAGTGGCTCGGCTGGGCCTGCATTCTTGCCGGGCCGCTGTGCTTTATCTTGTTCGGCAGTTACTTCGGGCTGATCCCCGGTATTTTTGCTTGTGTATTCGTTTCCGCGCTTGGGGATCGCGCGGCGACACTCAAGACTTCGTTTATTTTGGCGGCGGTCGTGACTATTTTTGGTGTTGGATTGTTCTCATATCTGTTGCAGGTGCCGATGCCGTTGCTGACCTGGAGGGGCTTTTGATCTCAACTGCACTAACAGATCTCTGGTACGGGTTCGGCGTCGCGCTGCAGCCGCATAATTTGATGTGGTGCTTCATCGGCGTTCTGGTCGGCAACATGGTTGGCGTGCTGCCGGGCATGGGGCCTCTGGCAACCATTTCGATTTTGCTGCCACTGACGTTCGGTATCAAACCGGTCGGTGCGATCCTGATGCTCGCCGGCGTCATGTACGGCGCTCAATACGGCGGCGCGATTTGTTCGATCCTGCTCAATTTGCCATGTCACCCACCGCATGCGGTGACGTGCCTCGACGGCTTCCCCATGACGAAGCAGGGCAGGGGCGGTGTCGCGCTCGGTTTGACCGTCATGGCTTCGTTCGTGGGCGCCTCGTGGGGCATCACGGAGATGATATTTCTGTCGCCGATATTGGTGCGTGTCGCACTCGAGTTCGGGCCAGCTGAAATTTGCTCGTTGATGCTACTCGGCTTGTTAGCCGGCTCGACACTGGCGCGCGGCTCGCCCCTGAAGGGCGTCGCGATGACGGTTCTCGGATTGATGCTTGGCATCGTCGGCACCGATCTCGAGACCGGCGCTGAGCGCTATACGTTCGGAATGACTCATCTTGATGACGGCATCGAGCTGGTGGCGCTCGCGCTTGGCCTGTTCGGCATCGCCGAGTTCATGAACAGCGTCAATCAGGTGTCGCAGATCAACACGGCCTATACGAATGTGCGCTTCCGCGACATGCGTCCGACGAAGGCCGACGTGAAGCAGGCAATCGCACCGATGTTCCGCGGCACGCTGGTTGGCAGCCTCTGCGCGCTCATTCCTGGCACAGGCCCGACCATCGCTTCGTTCGTTGCCTACGCAACGGAAAAGAAAATCTCGAAACACCCCGAAAAATTCGGCACCGGCTTGATCGAAGGCGTGATCGCGCCGGAGGCCTCGACCCATTCCTCGGTGCAGGGCGACTTCATCCCGACAATGAGTCTTGGCATTCCCGGTGACGCGGTGATGGCGTTATTGCTCGGTGCGCTGATGATTCAGGGCATCGTGCCCGGCCCGCAGCTGATCAAAGAGCATCCGGATATCTTCTGGGGCCTCGTCGCCAGCTTCTGGATCGGCAACATCATGCTCGTTCTGCTTAACGTGCCGTTGATCGGAATCTGGGTGAAGCTCCTGACGATTCCCTACAAGTATCTCTATCCGAGTGCGCTGTTCTTCGTGAGCATCGGCGTCTATGCCGCCAACAACGATATGTTCCAGGTTGGCGAAACGGTCGTCATCGGCATTTTGGGCTACGTGCTGCTGCGGCTTGGCTTCCACCCGGCGCCGATCTTGCTGGGCTTTGTGCTGGGACCGCGCTTCGAGGAGAACTTCCGGCGAGCCATGCTGATTTCGCGCGGTGACATCGCCGTGTTCGTCGAGCGTCCGATCAGCGCGGTGTTCATCTTCCTGTGCGTCTTGTTGATCGGCTTACAAATCTACGTTCGTCTCCGCGGTCCCAAAGCACCGATTGAGATACCTGCGGCGCTGGAAGGCGCAGAATAGCGGCCTAAATCCCCGCCAGTTCTCGCATGACGCGGAAAAGCCTGGCCTGGCCTTCGAAGCCGATGCCAGGCCGGTCCGATAGCGAGATGGCGCCGCTTTCGATGCGGGCATCGTCGGCGAACCCGCCGAAATCGCCAAACACGCCGGGGTATGATTCCGCGCCACCAAGGCCGAAGCCGCCCGCAATGGCGAGCGAAATCTGGTTGCCACCGTGGGGAAACAACGACGTTCGCGGCCAGGCGTGGCGCGAGAGCATTTCGACCGTTTTGGCGTATTGGCCAATGCCATAGGCCTGCGGCGGATCGATCTGGATAATATCCCGTCCGGGACGAAATCCGCCAAACCGCACCAGGTTTTCGACATCCTGAGTCGAATAGAGGTTCTCGCCGGTGGCGAGTGGCGGTTGGTAAATGCTCGCAAGCTCCGCGAACAACGCAAAATCCAATGGGTCGCAAGGCTCCTCAAACCATCGCAGCTTGAATGGTGCCAGCGCCTTGGCATAGCTCAGCGCTTCGTCGCGATCGAATTTGCAATTGGCATCCACTGCGAGATGCTCGCCCGAGCCGACAACTTCGAGCACGGCCTCCAGTCGGCGTAGGTCCTGATCCAACGGCAGGCCGCCGACCTTCATCTTCACCATCGTATAGCCGGCGCCGATGTGACGACGCATCTCGTCCTGTAGATCTTTGATCGTTTGACCCGGCCAGTACCAGCCGCCGCCGACGTAACAAAAGACCTTGCCCGTAACTTTACCGTTGCTGAAGCGTTCGGCCAGCAAAGCATGCAATGGCTTGTCCGCGATTTTGGCAATGGCGTCCCATAGGGCGACTTCAATTGTGCCAATAGCAATCGAACGCTCGGAATGGCCACCGGCCTTTTCCCGCCGCATCATGCAAGCGAAGATTTTTTCTGGATCGAGGTTCTCGCCACTGCTGTCGACAAGCGTGACGGGGTCGGCGGCGAGAATGCGCGGAATAAATCGTGCACGCATCTGCGCGCCGCAGGCGTAGCGGCCGGTCGAGTTGAATGCAAATCCGCAAACCGGTTTTCCGTTCCGAACGACGTCGGTGATGACCGCGACCACCGATGTCGTCATTTCGGTGAAATCGAAGCTCGAATTGGCGAGCGTCGATTTGAGTGGAATTGCCGTCTCGCGAATATCGACGATACGCATCGCGCTAGGGGACGCGCTGAATTACTGGATCTGCGGGATGTTGGCGTCTTTGATGACTTTGCTCCACTTTTCAACTTCCGTTTTGATGTACGCCGCAAATTCGGCAGACGAGCCGCCATCCGGTTCGAAGCCGAGTGGCGCCATCTTTGCCTTCATGTCGGGGTTCGTGACGATCGCTGCTATTTCCTTCTGCAAGAGATCCACAATTTCCTTAGGCGTTCCTTTCGGTGCGAAGACGCCTTGCATCGTCTCTGATTCCTGCCCGGTGATGCCGGCCTCCGCGAGGGTGGGCACATCCGGCAGCGCGGTGGAGCGTTTCTTAGTCGTCACGGCAAGTGCGCGCAGCTTGCCCGTCTGCACCAGCTGTGTCGTCGGCGTCATAGCGACGAAGGATGCCGGGACTTCATTGGCCAAGACGGCCTGGGCTGCAGGGCCGCCGCCTTTATAGGGCGCAATTGCGAAGTCGAGATGATACGTGACCTTGAACAAGTCGCTGGCAAGGTCCGGCGTGGTGCCGAGGCCTGGCGAGGCGAATGTGAACTTGTTGGGATTGGCCTTGATCACCACAATCAATTCCTTTGCCGTCTTCGCCTGGACCGAAGGATGGACAATCAGGATATTTGGCGTGATCGCGGCAAGGGTGATCGGAACGAAGTCCTTGAATGGGTCGTAGGGACAATTCTTGTAAAGGCTCGGATTCACGACATAGCTTGAGGAGGCGACCAGGAGCGTGTAGCCGTCGCCAGCCGATCGCGCGACATTGAGGGTGCCGATATTCCCGCCGGCACCGCCAATGTTCTCGATGTAGAATTGCTGCCCAAGTTTTTCCGACAATTTTTGCGCAACCAGCCGCGCCATTACATCGGTGGGTCCGCCGGCCGCAAACGGCACGACGACCTTCACCGGATGATCGGGATAGCCAGCGGCCTGGGCCGCGCTACTGGCGATCACCGCTGCGGTCAGTGCGAGAATACGCATTGCGAGTTTCATGGATTTCTCCCCTTACGAACTGTTTTATTCATTTCACTTTTTCGATCTTGGCTGCTTCGATCACCTTTGCCCATTTCGGCACTTCCATCTTGATGCGCGCCGCGAAATGCTCGGGTGTATCGGCGATTGGCTCGAAGCCAAGTGAGTCGAGCTTCGATTTGACGTCAGGTGCAGCCACCGCTTTGGCAATTTCCTTTTGCAACAGATCGATGATTGGTTTCGGCGTGACGGCCGGCGCAAAGACGGCCTGCATCACGTCGGAGATCTGATCGCCCGGGACGCCCGCTTCGGCCATTGTCGGCACATCGGGTGCCGCGGCGACGCGCTTATCCCTCGTTATCGCAAGTGCGCGCAAGGTTCCGGCGTTCAGATGCGGGATGACCGGTGGGAGCGCCATGAAACCGATTTGCACTTGCCCGGCAACAACTGCGTTGAGTGCGGGTCCCGCGCCATTGAATGGCACCGGCTGGATGTCCAGCTTGAGTGCGTATTTGAAGCTCTCCGCGGCGAGGCTTGCCGTGGTCCCGAAACCGGGTGACGCGAAGCTCACTTTGCCCGGGTTGGCATGAATATAGGCGATGAGTTCTTTTACATTCTTTGCCGGCACTGACGGATGAACGACCAAGATGTTAGGGCTCGAGCCGGCGAGCGTTATCGGCGCAAGACTTTTGTAGACGTCGTAGGGCACTTTTTCATACAGGCTCGGATTGACGACGACGCTGGAGCTGACCAGCAGCAGCGTATAGCCATCGGGCGGCGCGTTCGCGACCAACGCCATCCCGAGATTGCCGCCGGCGCCCGGGTGGTTTTCGACATAGAACTGCTTGCCGAGGCTGTCGCCGAGCTTTTGCGCGATCAGGCGCGCCATGACGTCTGTAGGGCCGGCCGGCGCGAAAGGAACGACGATCTTGACCGGGCGCGCGGGATAATCGGTGTCCTGCGCTTGGGCGATGACGGAAAGCGACAGCGCGCCGTACAACAGTGTGCTAGTCGCCAGATGGCGAAACAGTCGGTGCATCGTTTCCTCCCTTTTTTTCATCGTAGCATTGCGCCGGTCTCTTGCCAGTAGGGCTTGCATCGCCCGCCTTCACAGGGTGTATTCCGGCGGCCAACGTCGTTCCATTTTGGGTAGAGGAAACTCAATGCCGGCTCGGAAAGTCACCCGTCAGGACATGCGTGATGCCGCGGAGAAGTACAAAAACTGGGGGAAGTGGGGTCCGAATGACGAAGTCGGCACACTCAACTACACGACGGCCGAGGATATCGTCGCCGCGACGCGGCTCGTGAAGAAGGGCAAAGTGATTTCACTTGCTCTGAATTTCGATCACACGGGGCCCCAGGGTGCAAAAAGCAAATACCCCTCGATGGGGCGCACCAATCCTATTCACACGATGCTGCGTACGGGCACCGACGCTTATTCCGGTGTGCTCGACAAGCGTGGTATCCGCGCCGCCGACGATATGGTGACCATGCCACTTCAATGCGGCACGCAATGGGATGGGCTGGGCCACGTGTTCTATGAAAACTACATGTGGAACGGATACGACTGCCGTGAAGTGACATCGGCCGGCGCGCAAAAGTGCGGGATCGAGAAAACCAAGAACAGAATGGTCGGACGCGGCGTGTTTCTTGATGTAGCGCGCTACAAGGGTGTCGAGGCCCTCGATGATGGCTACGGCATCACCAATGACGATCTCTTTGGAACTGCAAAAAAGCAAAAGGTCGAGCTCAAGCGAGGCGACTACGTCATCGTGCGCACGGGCATGATGGAACGCTGTCAAAAGGTGGGAAACTGGGACGGCTATCCCGGCGGTGACGCACCGGGCTTCTCATTCGAGACCCTCGATTTCGTCAAGAATACCCAACTTGCCGCCCTTGCGAGCGATACATGGGGCTGCGAGGTTCGACCGAACGAGAGCGAAGAAGGCATCAACCAGCCGTGGCACTGGATCACGATACCCATTATGGGCATGACCATGGGCGAGATTTTCAATTTGAAAGAACTCGCCGACGATTGCGACCAGGACAAAGTGTATGAATTCCTCTTCGTGGCGCCCGCCATTCCAATCACGGGCGCTGTGGGCTCGCCGGTCAATCCATTGGCGATCAAATAGCTGAAAATCGCGGAGCGTCAGCCATGCAAAAGCAATATGCGGTCACGCACACCGACGCCGAATGGCGCAAGCTGCTTACGCCGGAGCAGTACGAGATTATGCGCGAGCACGGCACCGAAATGCCGGGAAGTTGCGCGCTCAATTATGAAAAGCGCTCCGGTACATTCATCTGCGCCGGATGCGACCAGCCATTGTTCGCATCGAAAAAGAAATTTGAAAGCGGGACCGGCTGGCCAAGCTTTAACGACCCGGTGGCCGGATCCGTTGAATCCATCGAGGACCGTAGCCACGGCATGATACGTACCGAAGTTAACTGCAGCCGGTGCGGCAGTCATCTTGGTCACGTGTTCCCCGACGGGCCACCGCCGACTGGCTTACGCTATTGCATCAATGGCATAGCGATGAAGTTTATTCCCGAGTGAAAAGGCGTAATTGATTATGGCGACTGTCGGACACAATACGAAACGCGTTGGCGCCGAAGTGCTTGCCGACATGCTTGCCGGGTATGGCGTCACTCACGTGTTCATGGTGCCGGCGGTTCTGCGGCGCACCTTTGCCGAGATGGAGCGGCGGACGAATATCGCCCGCGTGCATTGTCACGGCGAGAAATCCGCGGCGTACATGGCTGACGGCTATGCGCGCGCATCGGGAAAGCCGGGAATTTGCATGGCGCAGGTGATCGGCGCGCTCAATCTGGCCGCGGGATTGCGCGATGCATACTTAGCTCATTCGCCGGTGATAGCGATGACCGGCGGCCGGGATCCGAAAACGAAGTTCCGCAAGGTCTATCAGGAAATCGATGACATCCCGGCCTTCGAACCGGTGACGAAAATGAATGTCACCATCGATGACGTTGGACGCATACCGGACATGGTCCGGCAGGCCTTTCGCACAGCAACGACTGGTGTGCCTGGGCCCGTGCATCTGCAATTCCGCGGCAACGAGGGACAGCTCGACCTCGACGAAGCCGAAATGGACGCAATGGTTGAAACACAGTTCTCTCGCGTGCCACCGTTCCGTCCCGAGCCAGAATCCGCGCATGTAAAAGCTGCGCTTGAGCTGCTGCAAAAAGCCGAACGGCCGATCATCATTGCGGGAGGTGGTGCACGCGTCTCGGGAGCGGGAAGAGAATTGGTCGCGCTTGCGGAGGCCCTGCAAATCCCGATCGCCACCTCGCTCAATGGCAAGGACATTATCCCCGGCACGCATCCGCTTTCGGTGGGTGTGGTTGGCAGCTATTCGCGCGAATGTGCCAATCGTGCGGTCAATCGCGCCGACCTCGTTTGCTTTATCGGGTCTGAAACCGGCGGCATGACAACTCATTTCTGGGCCGTACCAAAGATTGGCACGCCTACAATCCAGATCGACATCGATCCGGAATCGCTTGGTCGCAATTATCCGTTGCAGGCCAGTGTATTGGGCGACGCCCGGAACGTGGTCGTGCGCATGCTTGGCCAGATCGATAAATCCAGCGCAACAAAACGTGTCCCCTGGATCAAGGAGATCTCGGATCTGCGCGCCGAATGGTATGCCAAATACAACTCGGCGCTGGAATCCGACACGGTGCCGATTCATCCGGCGCGCATTTGCGGCGATCTGACCAAACACGTTCCCGACGACGCCGTCGTCGTCGTCGATACCGGCCATGCGGGAATGTGGATGGGCGGCATGTACGATCTGCGCGCGCCGACGCAAAGTTACATGCGCAGTGCGGGACACCTCGGCTGGGCGTTCCCGGCTGGTCTGGGGGCGAAGGCAGCATGTCCCGAGCGCCCAGTGGTCGTTTTCACGGGCGACGCCGGGTTTTGGTATCACATCGGCGAGGTCGAAACGGCCGTGCGCTGGAATCTGGCGTCGGTCACCGTCGTCAACAACAATGGCGGCGGCAATCAATCGAAGCGAGGTTTCGATCGGGCCTATGGTGGCGAGCAGACCGCCAAAGCGCGCGAGTTGTGGACCTATAATCCGATGAATTTTGCGAAGCTCGCTGAGGATATGGGCGCGCTCGGCATTCGCGTTGAACGCGCCAGCGAATTTGCGCCAGCCTTGGCGCGCGCGATCGCTGAAAAGCGCCCGGCCGTCATCGACGTGGCAACGGATATCGAGGCTCTGGCGCCCACTGCAGTCAGCTAATAGCTGGTGGCGTGATCAGCCTTCACCAATCTCGCGCAGGATTTCGGCCGTGTGCTGGCCAAGGCGGGGCGAGGGGTTTTCGGACGCCGCTTTCCAGCCATCGATGACGATCGGTGTTCGCACGCCGGGAATTGTGCCGCCCTTGGCCGCAGTGCTCGGCAGGTTCAGCTTCATGCCGCGGTGAATGACCTGCTTGTCGTTGAACACCTGATCGAGATTGTTGATCGGCCCAGCCGGCACCTTCTGCGCTTCGAGCTTGCTAAGCAGATCGTCGCGTTTCATGCGTTTGGTCAGAACGCATAACTTACCGACCAGCTCGGTGCGATTTGCGAGGCGGCCGACGTTATCCTTGTAAGCCGGCGTCTCGGCGAGTTCGGGCGCGCCGAGCACATGGCAAAGCTTGATGAATTGATTGTCGTTGCCGGTAGCGATGATGATGTGGCCGTCGGCGACCGGGAATTCCTGATACGGCACGATATTTGGATGCGAATTGCCAATGCGTTTAGGGATTTCGCCCGAGACCAGAAAATTCAACGCTTGATTGGCGAGAACGCCAACCGTTGAATCGACCAGCGCGGTGTCGACGTAGCAGCCTTTTCCCGTCTTCTCGCGCTGGGCCAGTGCTGCAAGAATTCCGATGACAGAGTAACAACCCGTGAAAATGTCGGAGATCGCGACGCCGACGCGCGTCGGCGGTCCATCGGGCATGCCGGTCAGGTCCATCATTCCACCCATGCCTTGCGCCATCAGATCGTAGCCCGCGCGTTTGGCGTTGGGACCATCTTGGCCGAAGCCGGTCACCGAGCAATAGATGAGCCGCGGGCATTCGGGCGCGAGACTTTTGTAGTCGAGTCCGAACTTCGCCAGACCGCCGACCTTGAAATTTTCGATCAGCACATCCGAACGTGCGGCCAACTTGCGTACAATGCGCCGTCCTTCATCAGTCTCGAAGTCCATCTCGATTGATCGCTTGCCGCGATTCGCGGAATGAAAATAAGCAGATCCGATGTGGTTGCCGTCTGTGCCTTCTACGAAAGGCGGGCCCCAGCCGCGGGTATCATCGCCGGTTCCCTTGCGCTCGACTTTGATGACGTCGGCGCCGAGATCGGCCAGCGTCTGGCCGGCCCAGGGTCCGGCCAATATCCGGGCAAGTTCGAGGACGCGGAGGCCCGCTAGCGGCTTCGGCATGTATAGAAACTCCCCCGGAAGAATGCGGAATGAATAGCGATGTCGGGGGGTTATAAGGTCATCGGCGCATGCTGGCCATAGCCCGAATTATCTATAAGTCGCATGTGGTTAGAGACGAATTTAATATCGGGCCTATAGCGCAGGGCCGTACCGGCGGCTAATGTGAAACGGGGGCGACGAGGGGCACTTGGTTATCGTTCTGCTAGCGACCAAACGCGGTGGAAAATTCCGCCGCCAGAAAAAATCCCCACGGAGGAACGCGAAATGACGAAAATCTCGACTTACTTTGCCGCGGCGGGTGCGTTGTTCCTGCTGTCGGCGTCTGCGCACGCGCAAGTCACACTGAAGGCATCGCATCAATTCCCGGGCGGCAAGGGCGACGTCCGCGACGACATGGTGCAAATGGTCGCGAAGGAAGCCAAAGACGCCAATGTCGGGCTGGACATTCAGGTTTATCCCGGCGCATCGCTGTTTAAGCCGAACGACCAGTGGAATGCCACGGCCAACGGACAACTCGACATCACACTCTTCCCGCTCGACTATGCGAGCGGAAAAATTCCTGTATTTAGCGCGACGCTGATGCCGGGCCTAATACGCAGCCAGGAGCGGGCGAAACGCGTCAACAATTCGCAGTTTATGAAGGACATTCGCGCCGAAATCGAAAAGCGTGGAGTGATCGTCCTTTCTGATGCCTGGTTCGCAGGTGGCATGGCGTCCAAGGACGGCTGCATCTTGAAGCCAGACGATCTAAAAGGCCGTAAATTCCGCGCTGCGGGTCCGACCTTCGCCGGGATGTGGGAAAGCGCCGGTGCGAGCATTGTGAGCCCGCCGTCGAATGAAATCTACAACGCGTTCCAGACCGGCGTCGTCAATGCGACCGACACGAGCCTTTCGACCTTTGCATCTATGCGGCTCTATGAGGTGGCGGACTGCCTGACCGCGCCTGGTACCAACGCGTTGTGGTTTATGTATCAACCGATGCTGATGTCGAAAAAGAGCTTCGACAAACTTAACAAGCAACAGCAGGATGTTCTGATCGCCGCGGGTAAAAAGGCGCAGGCCTATTTCGAAAGTAAGGCCGATGCGATCAATCAGGAAGCAATCAAGGCCTTTGAAGATCATAAGGCAAAGGTTGTTACCTTGAACGACGCCGATTATCAGGCTTGGCTCGATGTCGCAAAAAAGAGCTCTTACGCACAATTTGCGAAGGACGTGCCCAACGGCCAGAAGTTGATCGATGAGGCTCTCTCAGTGAAATAATTGCATCGGTTGGCCGGCGGACGCATTGTTCGCCGGCCAGTCATCTAAGTACGCTTCACGCGTGCGAGAGTCGGACCTGCGGAACCCGCTGAAAAAGACAAGCTTATGGACACCTACATTCGGGCTGTAGCGTTCCTGTCGCGCGTGGCGGGAGTGTTTGCGGCCTTCCTCATCGCTGCTGCGGTGCTCGTAATTTGTGACATCGTGGTTGAGCGTTATATTTTGAATCGGACCACGATCTGGCAGATTGACGTGGTGACATATTGCATTGTCGGCGCAACCTTCGTCGGCAGTGCTTATGTGCTGATGACGCGCGGACACGTCAACGTCGATATTCTGCCGCTGCATTCTGGCCCGCGGTTTCGCTATTGGCTTGCGCTGTTCACGATGACGTTGGCGCTGGCATTTTGCATCGTCATTTTCATACTCTGCACGGTTTATTGGTACGAAGCCTATTCGGAGCGGTGGCTCTCCAACACCGTATGGCGGGCTCGCCTTTGGATTCCTTATCTTTCGATGCCGGTTGGGCTCGGCCTCCTTATCCTCCAATACGTCGCGGATTTGATCGGCGTGGTGACGGGACGCACGCCACCGTTCGGCATCAAGGACCAGCAAGCCGCTGAAGATGTGGCCCGAGCGCAGGCGGAAGAGTTGTTGGGAGGCGCGCCGTGAGCCCGACCACCCAAGGTGCGCTTGTCCTAATTGTCACGTTGTTGATGCTGGTGTCCGGCATCCCGGTTGCTTTCGGGCTCGGTGCAATCGCAATCGCGTTCCTGGTTCTATTTCAGGGCTTCGACGCCTTACATGTTGTCGCGGAAACTTTTTGGTCCGGGCTTGATGAATTCACGCTCGTCGCAATTCCGATGTTCGTGATGATGGGGGCGGCGATTGGCTCTTCGCCGGCCGGCAAAGATCTCTACGAGGCGCTCGACCGGTGGCTGTATCGATTGCCCGGCGGTCTTGTCATTTCCAATCTCGGAGCCTGCGCCATTTTTGCTGCACTCACCGGGTCATCGCCGGCTTGCTGCGCGGCAATCGGGAAAATGGGCATCCCGGAGATGCGCCGCCGCGGCTATCCGGATGATGTCGCAACCGGCTCGATCTGTGCCGGTGGCACGCTTGGCATTCTGATTCCGCCGTCCGTCACCTTCATTCTTTATGGCATTGCGACTGAGACATCGATCGGACGCCTGTTTATTGCCGGCGTCATGCCGGGACTGATGCTCACCGGTCTCTTTATGCTGTGGAGCGTCTTTATCATCTGGAAACGCGGCTTCCGCTCGCATGCCGTCGATTTTCGCTATTCCTGGAAGGAAAAATTTCAGTCGATCCCGAAGATCGCGCCGTTCATCTTCATTATTGTTGGCGTCATGTACGCCCTTTATGGCGGCGTGGCGACGCCGTCGGAAGCCGCCGGTGTCGGCGCGGCCCTGTGCATGTTCCTGGCCGTTTTAATTTATCGCCTTTGGAAGGTCGAACAGATCTGGCTGATTCTACGCGATACCATGCGCGAGTCGGTGATGATCCTCACTATCATCGCGACGGCCGTATTGTTCGGCTACATGCTCACGTCACTCTATCTCACCCAGACGCTAGCGCAGGGAATTGCCGATCTGCACGCCAATAAATGGGTGCTGATGTTCCTCATCAACATCTTTCTACTGGTGTGCGGATTCTTTATCCCGCCAGCGGCGATCATTCTGATGACCAGCCCGATCCTGCTGCCTATTATTACGGCAGCAGGTTTTGATCCAGTGTGGTTCGGCGTGATCCTGACCATCAACATGGAAATCGGCTTGATCCACCCACCGGTCGGACTCAATATCTATATCGTAAATGCCATCGCGCCCGATGTGCCGCTGGCGCAAGTGATGTGGGGTACGATGCCGTACGTCATTTGTATGATGCTGGCGATCCTGATCTTGTGCGTCTTCCCAGAAATCGCCACATGGTTGCCTAACCATCTGATGGGCGTTGCCATAGGGCCTAAATGAACACGTCGTTTTTCGGCGAGCTATTACAGACAATTTCCGATCGCGGCCGTGCACTGCTCGCAGGCGACCGTCGCGGTGACGCGTCCGCCCGTTCCGAAAGTCTCGTCGAGCTGTGCGAGGACCTATTGTCGGGTCGCGGCGAGGCCTCGGGTGTCGCGTTGGCGCGCGAGATTCTCAGTCGATACGCCGCGCTCACGACCGGCCCACGCATCGCCTTTTTCGAGGCGCTCGCGCAGCGCTACGGTACCGACACCGCTCGTATGGACCAGGCAATAAACGCTTGGCGCACAAACCCGTCCGATGCCGCCGCCGCCGAAGTGCATGTCGCGTCCGAGCCGCGGCGGCAGGAACTATTCCGCAGACTTAACTTGGCCCCGGGCGGCACTGCCGCGCTGGTGCGCATGCGCGAGCAGCTGATGGATTCGCTCGATCATCGCGAGGATCTGCGGGCGGTCGACGATGACTTTGTCCATCTGTTTTCTTCCTGGTTTAACCGCGGGTTTCTGGTGCTGCGTCGCATCGACTGGTCGACGCCTGCGATCGTGCTGGAAAAAATTATTCGTTACGAAGCGGTGCACGAGATCCACGATTGGGAGGACCTGCGTCGGCGCATTGACCCGCCTGACAGGCGCTGCTTTGCCTTTTTCCATCCGGCGCTGGTCGACGAGCCACTCATTTTCGTCGAAGTCGCGCTGACCCGTGAGATCCCGGCTGCGATCGCGCCCATTCTTGGGAAGGACCGCGAGGTGGCGGAGACCGACAAGGCTCGCACCGCTACGTTCTATTCGATATCCAATTGCCAGCGCGGCCTTACTGGCGTTTCGTTTGGTAGTTTCCTGATCAAGCAAGTCGTCGAGGAATTAAGCCGCGAAATGCCCAAGCTCTCGACATACGTGACACTGTCGCCGGTGACGAATTTTTCCGGCTGGCTCAAGCGCGAAAGGGCCGAGGAGAAATCTGCGGCGCTGACGGAGGCGGATAAAGCCGTCCTTACCGAGCTTGACCAACCCGGCTGGTGGACTAACGAAGAGGTGGCGGCGCAGCTCCAGGACACCGTCATGCGGGCGGCGGCATATTACTTTTTACGTGCACGCAATGAACGCGGTGCGCCCGTCGATCCGGTTGCGCGATTTCATTTAGGGAACGGAGCCCGCCTCGAACGGATCAATTGGCTCGCTGATACGTCGGAACGCGCAATGGCGCTGGCCTATGGGCTTATGGTCAACTATCTGTACGAGCTCGACGACATCGAAAAGAACCATGAGGCCTACGCGGAAGGCCCCACGGTCGTCGCCTCCGGTACCGTGCAGCGCCTGTTACGGCCGCCGCTCGAGCTGGTCCCGATCGCTGGCTAAGATTTTCCGTACACCGGCACAATGCCGCCGCGGGTGACCCTGTTATCGGAAGAGGCGAGAAACAGGATCGTTGCCGCGACGTCCTCGACCTTTGGCCAAGCGTCGAAATTGGCCTTCGGCATTGCCTTGCGATTGGCGGCCGTATCCATAATCGAGGGCGCGACGGCATTGACCAATATGCCGTCTTTCGCAACTTCTTCTGCGAGCGTCACAGTGAGTGCCGCAACGCCCGTCTTGGCAATTGTATAAGCCGTCATGCCGGCGCCGCTACGCCACTCCAGCGCGGGGCGCGCTGCGACGTTGACGATGCGTCCACCTTGGGCGCCGGCGACCATTGCGTTCACCGCCGCGCGGCAGCAAAGAAAACATGACGTGAGGTTGCTGTCGATCTGCGCCATGAGGGCCTTTTTGTCGGTTTCTGCGACTTTGCCCGCGGAAAATCCACCAGCGATATGGATCGAAGCCCAAGGCTTTATGCCCGCATAAAGTTTTGCGACCTCTGCCTCGTCGGCGAGGTCGGAAACCGCAATCAAATTCACATTGGGATCGCCGCGCACAGGAAACCGTTGCGCTTCGCTCTCATGAACATAGGGCACAGTGCAGGTCGAGCCCGCGCCGACCAACGCGGTCACGACCGCGGTGCCAAGAGCGCCAGTGCCGCCGGTAATCACCACGTGCTTGCCGGAATAATCCATCTCATCGCCTCGTGACATATTTTCGGGCTGCTAGCCTCTTCCCCGCTTCACGCGCGTCGGAAGCACCTGGAATTCGATCCAATTCGCCACCTCGCTGACGCGAAGCCTCTTGTCGAGCACATTGCTACTGACACCGTGACGCCACGCGAGCCGCTTGCAACCGGGATCGCGGTCGAGCGTATCGAGATCGTTTGCAAAGGTTTTGATGTCCGGTTCGTCGGCGAAAAAACCTTCTTCGATGAGTCGGGTCCCGATGCGACGCACGATCGCCGCGACTTCACGCAACGGATATTCCGGATGATATTGCACCGCCCATGCGACTGAACCATTCGTGCGAATTTCGGCACTCTGCACATCCGACACTGCGTTGGTAGCGAGGACGGTTGTCCCGGGTGCCAGTGCTTCGACCTCGTCAAGATGAACGGTCGGCGCATTGAACACGTCGAGCTTGCCGGCATACATCGGGTGTTTGCGGCCTGCCTCGGTCAGACGAATTCCGCGACCGAACCCGATTTCGCGGCCTTTCGGGTTTTTGCGGACACTGCCGCCAGCCGCTGCGGTGATCACCTGCAAACCCCAGCACGACCCGAATAGTGGAGTCCCAGTCTTGAGCGCGGCCCGCACCAGATCGATCTGCCGCATTACTTCGGGACCGGCATTGTAGACGTGGAGGCTCGAACCCGTGATCGTGATGCCGTCATAGCCCTCGAGCGAAACACCTTCCGGCAGGAGAGCTGCCGGGTCGCCCGGGTAACAGATGTCCACCACGGCGCCCGGAAGAAGCTCACGCAGCAAGTCTGAATAGCCCTTGCTCGCCACAATGCCGCCGACTGCCTCGTGGTCGGCCATGGTCTGCGGGGAGTTTCCTTCGATGACGAGCAGGCGAGGCGAGGGCATTGGGCTGGTTTAGGTTCCGTGGCGCTTGCGGAAAGCGAACGGCAAGCATCGGTTCTTTACTGGATATGGCTTCGCGGCGGCCATTTTGCAATTGCGCCAGGATTTTGCGCTGTAAATCGGGGTTAATTTCTTCCTGTTCTTGAGTGCAACGCGTAAGCCGCCCATTCTGCAGGTCAAAGCGAATCATCAGGCAATGGCCGACTTCGACCTCGCCATCATCGGCGGCGGCATCAACGGAACGGGGCTCGCCCGAGACGCCGCCGGCCGTGGCTTGAGCGTGCTCTTGGTCGAAATGAACGATCTCGGCTCCGGGACGTCGTCGGCTTCAAGCAAGCTGATCCATGGCGGGTTGCGCTATCTCGAGCATGGCGCGTTCCGCCTGGTGCGTGAGGCGCTAAATGAGCGCGAAGTCCTGATGCGCATGGCACCGCACGTGGTCCGGCCTTTGCGCTTTATGCTCCCACCATTGCCGGGGCTTCGCTCGCCGCTTTTGTTGCGCTTCGGGCTAATTCTTTACGATCTGCTGGGCGCACGAAAGTTGTTGCCGGCTTCGCGGACGGTCGATCTGACGCACCACGTGGTCGGCCATTCGCTCAAGAGGGAATTTCACTACGGCTTTGAATATTCCGACTGTCGAGTTCGACAATTCTCGCCTGGTGGTTCTCAATGCGCTCGATGCTGCCGAGCATGGCGCCGTCATTCGCACGCGAACCCGGTGCACACGCGTGGAGCGCAGGCAAAATTGGGAGCTGGTGCTCAACGCCCGCGGGCACCGCGATGTGAAGACCGCTCGCGTTTTGGTCAACGCTGCCGGGCCGTGGATTGGCGAGATCGCGCAGACCGTCATCCGCCAACCGCTGCTTCGGCCGGTGCGACTGATCAAAGGCAGCCATATTGTCGTACGCCGTCGCTTCGAGCACGACTATGGCTACATCCTGGAGGTTCCAGACCGGCGGGTGGTATTCGCGTTGCCTTTCGCAGAAGATTTTACCCTGATTGGCACCACCGATGAAAATTTTGTCGGCGACGTGAATTCTCCGGCGCCTGATACCGGGGAAATAAAATATCTTTGCGATGCCGTGAATCTCTATTTCCGCGAAAGTGTCACGCCCGATGAGTTGGTTTGGTCGTACGCCGGCGTACGAGCCCTTTACGATGACGGCGCGAACAAACCGGAAGACGTGACTCGAGACTACGAGCTTGTGCTCGACCAGCACGATGGCGAAACGCCACTGCTCACGGTCTATGGCGGCAAAATCACCACGCACCGCAAACTGGCAGAACATGCGATGGCACGCATCGGCCACTATTTCGAGGCGCTGCCTCCATGGACGGCCGGATCGAGACTCCCGGGCGGGGAGTTTGCTCCCGACGAATTCGATACCCAGGTCGAAGAAGCAATGCGGCGATGGCCATTTTTGCAGCAACCGCATGCTCGACGACTTTTGCACGCCTATGGCCTCCGCCTCGAAAGATTTCTTACGGATGCCAAACGCATGGAAGATCTGGGCCCGTGCTTCGCTGGTGATCTTACCGGGGCCGAAATACGCTATCTGGTGGAGAACGAATGGGCGCAGAGTGCCGACGATGTGCTCTGGCGGCGCAGCAAACTCGGCCTAAAAGCCGGCCCAGAGGATTGCGCGGCGATCGAACGGTTCATCGCCTCACTGCGCGGGGGCTAACGTTGTGATGCGCTGGGGGATTTAAAGTTGTCGACGGCTCTCATTGCGATCGACCAGGGCACGACATCGACGCGCGCGATCGCATTCGACGCTGCGTTACGGCCGCTTGCGGTCGCTCAACAGGAATTGCGCCAGATTTATCCGGCACCAGGCGAGGTTGAGCACGATCCCGAGGAGATCTGGAAGGCAGTCATCGCCACGGTGCGTAAGGTGATGGTGCAGGCGAATCTCACCGCGCGCGACATCGCCGGCATTGGCATCACCAATCAACGCGAAACCACTGTGGTCTGGGACCGAAGCACTGGAAGGCCTGTCCACAATGCAATCGTCTGGCAGGATCGGCGTACGGCCGACTTCTGCGACTCGTTGCGGAGCGCTGGCCACGAGGATGCAATCGTCGGGAAGACCGGTCTCCTGCTCGACCCGTATTTCTCCGCCAGCAAAATCGCATGGTTGTTTGAGCACGTGTCCGGTGCACGTGCGGCGGCGGAGGCCGGCACGCTCGCGTTCGGTACGATCGACTGCTTCTTGCTCTGGCGCCTCACCGGCGGAAAAGTACATCTGACGGACGCTACCAACGCCGCGCGCACGCTATTGTTTGATATCAACAAAGGCGAATGGGACAGCGAGCTCTGTGCCCTTTTCGGCGTGCCGCAGGGGCTGCTTCCTGACGTTCGCGATTGTTCTGGTGCGTTCGGGGAGACGACTTCCGATCTCTTCGGTGCTCCGATCCGCATTTTGGGCGTTGCGGGGGATCAGCAG
Organism: uncultured Alphaproteobacteria bacterium; assembly: GCA_963722125.1. GTDB lineage: Bacteria > Pseudomonadota > Alphaproteobacteria > Rhizobiales > Xanthobacteraceae > Pseudolabrys. Next base: position 853,531 of record CAVRJW010000006.1, read on the forward strand.
GCAGCCACGATCGGCCAGTGCTGTTTTGTGCCCGGTATGATGAAGTCGACCTATGGGACGGGCTGTTTCGCGCTGCTCAACACCGGTTCTGAATGTGTCGTGTCGCGCAATCGTTTGCTCACAACCATTGCATATCAACTCGATGGCAAACGGACGTACGCTCTGGAAGGCGCGATCTTCATCGCCGGCGCCGCTGTGCAATGGCTGCGGGATGGATTGAAGCTCATTGAGAAGTCATCGGAAGTAGGCCCGCTCGCACAGCGCGCGGATCCGGCGGAACAAGTCTATCTGGTCCCGGCATTTGTCGGTTTGGGCGCACCCTACTGGGATGCGCAGGCGCGCGGCGCGATCTTCGGCTTGACCCGCAATTCCGGCTCTGCCGAACTTGCGCAGGCCGCACTTGAGGCGGTCGCTTATCAGACGCGGGATCTGCTCGACGCCATGCGCGCGGACTGGCCGGCGTCGAAAAGCGCGGCGACAGTGTTGCGCGTTGATGGCGGCATGACCACCAGCGATATCACCATGCAGTTTCTCGCCAATATGTTGGCGAGCCCCGTCGACCGGCCTGTGGTGATGGAAACGACGGCGTTGGGTGCCGCTTATCTTGCCGGACGTGCGGCGGGGATTTGCCCAGATCTCGATGGCTTCGCGGCGCAATGGCGGCTCGATCGCCGCTTCGAACCGCATATGAAGGCGAACGAGCGGGAGCGCAAATACGCCGGCTGGAAACAGGCGGTGCAACGTACGTTGACCAGCCGATGAATGCTGTCGGCGCGTGTCTCAATCGCCGGCGATCGAGGCCGGGTTGAGGGTGTACGCGCGTCCCGCTAGCGTAGCACCGCGCAATGGGGAATCGATGGCGGACGGCGGCGAGGGATTACGAGGACCGGACGAGACGCCGCCGCTGGTGCGATTCGAGGCAGTCAGCAAGCGCTTCGGTGCAGTCAGCGCGGTCGAAGCACTGACGCTCGACGTCGCGCAAGGCGAGTTCTTCGCGCTGCTTGGCCCCTCTGGCTGCGGAAAAACCACTCTCTTGCGTATGCTGGCCGGTTTTGAGGCGCCCAGTGAAGGCCGCATTCTCCTCGATGGGAAAAATATCGTCGACGTGCCGCCGCACCGGCGGCCCGTGAACATGATGTTTCAAAGTTACGCGCTGTTTCCTCATCTAAACGTCGAGGGCAACATCGCCTTCGGTCTGCGTCAGGAAAATGCAAGCCGCGCGGAAATCAGTGAGCGCGTTACGGAAATGTTGGCGCTCATGCGGCTGCAAGGTTTTGGCGATCGGCGCGTCAGTCAGCTTTCCGGAGGCCAGCGACAGCGCGTGGCGCTTGCGCGCTCGCTGATCAAGCGCCCGCGGGTCCTGTTGCTCGACGAGCCGATGGCTGCTCTCGACAAAAAACTGCGAGCCGAGACCCAATTTGAATTGATGGAATTGCAACGCAAGCTAGGCACCACGTTTGTCATCGTTACTCACGATCAGGAAGAAGCGATGATTGTCGCCGATCGCGTAGCGGTGATGGACCGCGGCCGATTGAAACAGGTGGCCACGCCGGCTGAAATCTATGAACGGCCCAATTCACGTTGGGTCGCCGATTTCATCGGCGAGATTACTTTGGTGGAGGGCGTCGTCTCGGGAAGCGAGACCATCGACAGCGGGCTCGGCAAATTGCGTGTTGCAAATCTCGGTCCGGCAACGACCGGCGATAAAGTCTGGCTGGCATTGCGGCCGGAAAAGATCAGCGTTGGCAGGGAGCAGCCCGGGGACGGGGTCAATGTCGTGGCCGGCACCGTAGTGGATGTCGGCTATCGCGGTGACATGTCAATTTACAAAGTGCGCCTCATCGATCGATCACTCATGAAAGCGGCGATCGCCAATGTCAGCGCGCGTGGGAAGGGCACATTCGAGGCGGGTGACGTCGTTTGGCTCTCGTGGCCGACCGATGTCGGCGTGGTCTTGACGGGATAGGCAATGCGCGCACACCCGGAAAATCGAAGCTGGAGCGGACGAGTGATCGTGCTGGCGCCCTATTTGTGGCTCCTTGTCTTCTTTTTTGCGCCCTGCGTGATCGTCTTCAAGATCAGTCTGTCGCAGACCGCGCTGGCGCAGCCGCCGTATCTCCCGGTGTTTGATTTCTTGGCGGGCAGGGACGGGTTCAAGACGTTCCTCACGCAACTTTCCGCCGATTCCTTCCGGCTGCTTTCGTCCGACGCCCTTTATCTTTTTTCTTATCTCAAGAGCCTGGAAGTTGCGGCGGTTTCAACGGCCGTGTTGCTCGCGCTTGGTTATCCGGTCGCTTACGGCATCGCCCGAGCACCGCGCGCCTGGCAACCGCTGTTAGTGATGGCGGTTGTATTGCCGTTCTGGACGTCTTTTCTCATTCGCGTCTACGCCTGGATCAATATTCTGCAACGCGATGGCCTATTAAATGACGTCCTGATGCGCCTTCACCTCATCGATGCGCCCGCCGTGTGGCTTTCAACTGACACTGCAATCTACATCGGTGTCGTTTATTCCTACCTGCCGTTTATGGTCCTGCCGCTCTACGCGGTATTGGAGAAAATGGACGAGACGTTGCTGGAAGCGGCTGCGGACCTCGGATGTCCGCGTTGGAAAACGTTCTGGCTGGTGACGTTTCCGCTATCGCTGCCAGGCGTTGCTGCCGGTGCTCTGCTTTGCTTTATTCCGATCGTCGGCGAGTTCGTCATCCCCGATTTGCTCGGCGGATCAGAGACGCTGATGATTGGCCAGACGTTATGGACCGAGTTTTTTTCTAACCGCGACTGGCCGGTCGCTTCCGCTATCGCGGTGTCGCTGCTCGGCCTGCTCCTGGTGCCTATTCTTTTCTATGAACGCCTTCAACAACGCTCTCTCGAAGGAGGGCGCTGATGAAGCGTGGCGTTTCAACCTTCAATATCGTTGCGGTCGCGATCGGACTGGCCTTCCTCTATTTGCCGATCGTCATATTGGTGATCTTTTCGTTTAACGCGTCGCGGCTGGTGACAATCTGGGGTGGGTGGTCGCTCGAGTGGTACCGTGAGCTTTTGCGCGACGATGCGGTGCTCCAGGCGGCATGGATCAGCGTGCGCGTCGCGGCCATATCGGCCACCGGTGCAACCGTTCTCGGAACACTTGCCGCTATTGCGCTCACCCGCTTTGGCCGCTTCCGCGGCCGGTTGCTTTTTTCAAGCATGATTTACGCGCCGTTGGTCATGCCTGAGGTGATTACCGGGCTTTCGCTACTGCTGTTGTTCGTGGCCATCAACGTCGATCGCGGTTTTTGGACAATCATCATCGGCCACACCACTCTGACGATGTGCTTTGTCACCGTAATTGTGCAGTCTCGCCTTTTTGGCTTCGATCGCTCACTGGAAGAAGCCGCGATGGACCTGGGGTGTCCGCCGTTCAGAACATTTTTGACCATCACCCTGCCGTTGATTGCGCCGGCGATAACGGCTGGCTGGATGCTGGCCTTTTCGCTATCGCTTGATGATCTGGTGATTGCGAGTTTCACGACAGGGCCGGGTGCGACCACGTTACCGATCCGTATCTATTCGGAAGCGCGCCTGGGCGTGAAGCCGGAGATCAACGCATTATGCACGATCATGATCGCGATCGTTGCGCTTATCACTGTAGTGTCGTCGGTGATGGTCAAACGCGGTACTGTAAGGCGCGATCGTGCGGCCTTGGGAGCGCAGGTTGGATGATTGCGTGTTAGTCGCTGCTGCTCTTGCCGGGTGGACGAAATAAGAAAGCCACAAACCAGATCGGAATAATCACGACCGAGCCGAGCAGCACGTTCGGCCAAGCCCAGGCGAAACCCTGTTTTGCGTATTCCTCAAGGCGTTCGGTCGAAAGTCCGAATTCACGCATCAGCTGCTCGGCGGTGATACCGAAATGAGCGAGGATGGTCCCGACCACCAGTGAGGCGACGGCGACCTTAACCAGAGTTCGCAAGAGAGGATGCAGCATCCGCAACCCGTCGCGCCAGCTTCCCGCCGGCGGGTGATTCGTCTCCAGTTGAATAATAGTCGAAGGAATGCCCGTGGGCACGGCGCAAACGTGCCGTTATTCGCGCTTTTCGGCCGCGGCCGGCGCGGTGGGATCACTCGCGGCGGGGATCGTACCGGCGGCCGGTGCTCCGCCCGTCAGCCGCTCGACAGCCGAGCGCACCGAGTCGCGGGCACGGCGATCACGTACGGCATCGAGGAGCGGGGCGGCCGCACCCGAACGCCGGATGAGTGCCTCCGGATCCGGCAACATGATCGGATCGTCCCATGAGCCCTGGACGATAAACGGAAGTTCGAATGGCGTAGCGCCCGGTTTGGGCGGAGTTACCAGCGCGGCGGTTCCCTTCAGGTCGAGTTCGCGCGCGGGAATCGAAGCTGTGCCGGCGAGCGCAAGTGTGACAGCCGCGCCTTCGATCTTCACATCCTCGACCGTGACGGTGCCTTGTGTGATTTTCAGCGCGACTGCGATTTTGTCGTAGGGTGTACGTCCGCTGCGGAACTCGCCGCCGCCTGACAACGGCCGCCGCTCAAGCCGGCGCAGCAACTGTTCGACGTTAAGCCCGGCAAGCGCGCCATCGGTTCCCACCAAATTGGCCGTTCCGTTTAGCGTGCGCGTCAATGCCAATACGCTGTCGCCGCCACCATCGACCGCGAGCGTTATATTGCCTTTGCCTTCGAGCCGGCGCAGCCCAAACAGCTGGCCAAGGCAACTTTCCAGATCGACGTCGGTAAATTGCAATTGAGATTTAATATCCACCCCTTGATCGAAATTGGTCAGTGCCAGCGAGCCTTTGATAACGCCACCGTACGCCTGCGCTTCGCCGACGGTGACGACCAAATGTCCGCCCCGCAGGTTTGCCGCGATGGCGGTGCGTCCGATCTTGGCATTCGACATCACGACATTTGCTGCCGATAAGCGCAGATCGACGTCGAGGCCGGAGAGACCATCAAGTGTGATCTGGCCGTTGCTCCACGCGCGTTCGTTGGTCGTGAGCAGGCGAACCGTCGAGACATACGGCGTCAGGTCGAGGGTATCGGCGGCGAGCGTGCCTTGCAGCGTTTGCCGTCCGTCGACGGCAAAGGTGAGGACGCCTTCGGCGCTGTTGCCATCGAGCTCAACATTGACACTCGACAGGCTGATGGTGCCTCCGAGCACATTAGTACGGGCCTTGATTGCGAAACGGCCGAAGCCGCCCCCGGGCGGCGGTTTCTGCCCGGCCCAGATCAAGGCATTGCGCAGTGACGGGGCATCGCCGGCAAGCGTGCCTTCCACTTTGAGGGTGGGTTTGAGGCTGATCGCGCCTTCGAAGGCTGCCTTCATCGGCGCGCCGGTTACGCGAAGTTTTACCCCACTGCGACTTCCGGCAAGTGCCGCAGGAAAATCGGCAAGGGTCACGCTCGCGTCGATCGGTGAGTCATGCCAGATAAAGTGGCCAGTGGCTCCAAAGCTCTTGGAGATCGAAGGCCACGCGAGCGAGACCTCCACGCCATACAGTGTCTCGGTCAGTTTTCGTGCGTCGTCGTGTATGACAACTGTGCCGCCATCGATGCGCATTTCCGAAAATGCCGCGAGATGCTGTGTCGCGACTTGGCTGCGTGTGAGCGCCTCAATCAGACCAGACCAATTGGATTGACCGTTCGGCTGCAACTCGATCGCAATGTTGGGATGGTCCAGCAATACGTCGGCAATTTCGACGCGGCCGACAAGAAGCGGGAAAAATCGCAGGCGTGCGGTTAACCGTTCTGCGGTCAGTGCGGGCTGCTTGCCGTCGCCGAGTACCACATCGGCGAAGCTGACGCTGCCGGCAGGAAACAGCGAGACGCTGGCTTTGCCCCGCAATACCGGCTCGAGTCCGGTTACGGCGCGGATCTCCGCCACAACCTGTTGGCGCACCGCATCGGCAGAGATCAGATAGCCAGCGGTTGAGAGCACGACCAATCCGCCTGCAACAACGGCAAGCAAGATAATTCCCAGGCGTTTCAAGCCAGTGGCGGCGGTCAAAGGGAGGGTTCCGGTTGTTTCGGCGGCAACGCCGGCGGACTATAGCATCGGTCCCGCTAACGCCAACTTTGGCCGGGCTATGTGACCCTTTCAAGGCTGGCGCCGGTGCGCTTAGCGCGCAATTGGTACCCCGTGCGCCCGCGCGTCCGCGATCTCCGCGATCATCTTCTTGATGATCGCTTGGCCGAACGAATTGAAGTCCTTGGCTTCCAGCACGAAGCTCCCGGGCCCGCCGGTCACGTTATCTCGGTAATAATTCGCTAGCCCTCCGGGCGGGTTGGTGTGCTCCGGATTCCATGGGAGCGGCGTTTCGCTCAGGATCACCAGGCCGTTGATACTAATGCCAAGCGCCAAGGCCTCATCCCGCGCCTGCCCAACGTCGCGGCCGGCATTGTTTGTGCCGTCACCCGACACATCGATGGTGCGACGCTGGGCGGTAAAGGGTGCGCTTGCAAATTGCGTCACGGCGGCATCGATGCCGCCGCTGATCGACGTTCGATCGGCAAAGGAGCGGGGCGATTCGAGCAGCCGGTCACCGAACGTTTGAGCGGCTTTGGGCCCATCGATCGTCATCCAGTCGATCACGACTTTCTGGTTACCGAGTCCCGACCATTCCAGAAACAGAACGCCAATCCGGCCATTGCGGCCAGAACGGATTGCATCAAGCACCCGAGGATCGGCGAGCGCTGCGGCATAGCCCTCCCTCTGCAGCTGGAATTTCTTGCTGTCGATGCTCCTCGAAACGTCGGCCGCCAGTACCAAAAGAAGGTCGACGGGTTCGGCCGCGCGCGCACGTAAGGCAACAGACGTTACGATCGCAAACGCCATTGCGATAGAGACGAAACGGGACACGCGGCTCATAAGCGGAGCCTAGCCGATTTTGGAATTATTGCGCCAGCACCCGTGAGGGCGGGAAAGCAACTTCGACTAGCGTACCGTCGTTGACATGGCTGGTGATGCGGAAACGCGCATGATTGGCCTCCACCAACGCCTTCGTGATCGGGAGACCCAACCCGGTTCCGCTCGAATCCCAGCGCGCCGCGGTGGCAACCTGTTGAAACGGTTCAAGCGCGGTCTGTAGCTCCGTCTCGGTCATGCCGGTGCCAGTGTCGCGTACGCGCAGCACGACCTCATGGTCGTCAGTCAAAGCGGTAGAAATTATCACCTGCCCGCCGGCGCCGGTAAATTTGATTGAGTTCGACAATAAATTAAGCGCTATCTGCCGCATCGATCGCGCATCGGCGACAATCTGCGGCAGGTTTGCTGGCAGTGAGGTGCGGATAATGACGCGCTCGCGGTTTGCCTGGTCCTGCATGATCGCCACGCATTGCTGCACCAGATCATTGAGACTTACGCTCAGGAATGTGAGTTCAAGCTTTCCGGCCTCAATTTTCGAAAGGTCGAGAAGATCGTTGAGCAATGAAATCAAATGTCCGCCGGAGGCATGGATATCTTTGAGGTATTGCCGATAGCGATCATTGCCGACCGGTCCGAAGCGCTCGTCCATCATCACTTCGGAAAAGCCAATGATCGCATTGAGCGGCGTACGAATCTCGTGACTGATCTTGGCAAGGAATTCGGATTTGGCGTTGGAGGCCTTCTCCGCTGCCCGCTTGGCGTTGGTCAATTCCTCTTCGGTGCGCTTCCACGCCGTTACGTCGCGCAGTACGGCACAAAGCTTTTCGTCACCTTCGATACGGCCGATGGTGATGTACAGGGGAACAAGGCCGCCTTGGCGGACGCGGCCAATCGCCTCGTAACCGGCGTCGAGCACTCCGGCACCGGAGCCGTGCGTGAGCCGGTCGAGGTAGTCGAGGACTGAGCGTCGGCTTTCCGGTGCGAGTAGATCGCTCATAGACAATTTGGGAAAATCGGCGGCCTCGTAGCCGAAAAGCGCTTGGGCGCTCCGGTTTGCCGAGATGATGTGCCCGGCGCGATCGAGCACCAGAACTCCGTCGGTGGCGGTATCAAGAATTGCCTTAAGTTCATGATTTTCGCGGTGCACTGCCGCGTCGGCAGGTTTGTTGCCGGTGCTGACCTGGGTGTCGATCATCAACACGAGAGCGTTTTCACTATTCCAGAGCGCACTAAACAGCCGGCCCTCGACGGGCTTCTGTTTGCCGTTGACGGTCGCAATGGTCAGCGATTTGGCGCCGTTTCTGGGCTGGTCGGAAGACGATCCGCCGGTGCTTTCAATGAAAAGGCTTTCAAGTCCACCGGCCTCATTCAGCGCGTCCAGCGTCGCGTAGCCGGTCCAGTTGAGGAAGGCGTGGTTGGCGTAGAGCAGGCTATTAAGGCGATAGACCAGAATGCCCACCGGCAACCGGTCGAGAATCGGCCGGCTTTCCTGCGCATCGCGGCCGGGCCTCGGTTGCTCGCGTGCCGGACCCGATACAGGGGCGGAAGGCTCAGCACCAAAATCGTCTGTCGTACGAGCCTCGATTTTGGCAGATGTTTTTTTCAGCCGCTCGCTGAGCTCGCGGGCCAGCTCTTGGAACGCGCTTCGCTCGCGGGGACTGAGGGCCGGCTCGGGCGGAGGCGGAAACGGCAAGACTGTGGATTCAGGTTCGGGCGCCGCTGCCGGCACCGGAGGTGTGGCGCTTCGGCGGGTCTGTATTTTCTCAATACTTTCCGCATCGCGACATATGCCGAATCCGCGGAAGCCTTTGAATTCCCGTTCGCGGTCGAACACCGGCAGGCCAGACATCTCGATCGCCAGGCGATCGTCGTCAACCGGCCAGGACACGACGATCCCGCTAAAGGTCTCCCGTGCCGTGAGTGCGTTCGTAATTTGACCCTGCGGGTCGAGATTCAAGGTTTGCGCAATCTCGATCCAGCTGTGGCTAAGCACGGCAGCCGTCTTCGGACCCAGAAGGTCGACGACGTCTTGGCTCGCGAGCGTAAGGCGTGTTTGAGCATCGCTTTGCCAAACGAAGCGAAAAGGCATCTGTCGTTGTGGCATGTCTAGTGTGGCGGGATTTTGCGTCGCTGGAGCTGTGGTTGCCGCGACAGGCGCGGGCCTGTTGTCGCTCTTCCGCGCGTCGCGGTTCGAGACGGTTGAAGGCGCAAATGCGACGAACAAGACGAAGGTCGACCCCGCGCCAAGCTTAAGCAGGTTGATATGTCCTGCTTTGATCTCCCCCTCGGCCGCACCGTTCACGGTCGCTTCGCGTGCCAGCTTTTCGGCTCCAAGCGCAACGAGATCGCGCCGGTTGCCAAGCCGCCCAAGCGCGGAAGGTTGCGCTTCGATCAGCTCGCCGTCGGCGGTGAAGATTGCAGCCGGCGTTTGCGCATCCTCGAGCAAGCGGCGCACACGCTCTGGAAGGGCAAGATCTCTCCCGGCGCGTTCGGTCGATTGCACGAATATTGCCGAGCTATTGTCAGCAAGCACGATGCGCGAGCATAGGCAGATCAGAGTACCGCCGATGCCAGTGCCGAAGCCGCGCAGCCGCTCGAGTCGTGGCGCGCCTCCTTGCGGCAACGTTCCGGCGAGCCGAGCAATTTGCGCTGCAGCCGCATGCCGGAGTTCGAAACGTCGCGTGGCGATTGCGCCGGGCGAGGCTGCGTCAAAAATTGCAGCGCCCGTCGGGTTTGCCCAAAGAATACGATTTGCGTCCGCGCTCCAGAGCCAAACCGGCACCGGATTCAGGGCGTGCTCCGCGAACCGCGGATCGCGCAGATATGCAAATTGAACTTCGGATTCCGTCATCGCGGTGTCGCAGGAAATAGGGCTAATAAAGCCTTAATAGGGCTGCCCGCCGGCAACGTCCACGACGCGGAAGCAATATCCAACAGCAAGCGGCAATAACGTTAATGCAACCGGGTTCCATAACTGGCACGTGCCAAATCGCGACCTAAATAAGGTTAAGGCCGCCGGCGGACGGTGGTTGATCTGCAAGAGGAGGACGCAGTCATGGCGAAAGAAAGCAGCGCGCGGTTCGAAATACCGTCGGATATGCGCGCCCTGGCCGAAAAAAGCGTCGAACAGGCCAAACAGGCTTTCGATATTTTTATTTCAGCAGCGCAACACGCGGTCAGCACTGCGGAAAATCAGGCAGCCAGTGCGCAAGCCGGCGCAAAGGAGGTCGGCGAACTCGCTATGGGTTTTGCCGAGCGCAACATCGCGTCCACTTTCGAATTTGCACAGAAGCTGTTGCAGGCCAGAGAGCCGAAGGATGTGCTGGCGCTGCACGCGGATTTTGTGAACCGCCAGATTTCAACGCTCACTGAGCAGGCCAAGGAACTGAGCGAACGCGCGACGAAAATGGGTGGCCAAGCCACGCCACACTGAGGTCGCTGCTGGGAATTGGGTTGTCGCGCCGCGGTGTTTGCGCGGTGCCCCTGGAACTATGACGGTTTTGTGCAGTGCAATATTTTTTATTGCAATGCATCAAAAACTGGCGTATAAGCGTTGTCAGTTCAATTACCTGCCACGGCGAACTTTCAAGCGTCCAGCGGCAGGGCTCGAAACAGCGTTGGCCGGTCGGTGAGGGCGGACGGCTCGATCGCGGGATGATGCCCTCACAAGTCAAGGATGACTGTCATGGCCGATAACAGCGTTTCCTCCACTCCCACATCGAAAGCCAAGCCGAAGCCGGTTGCCATAAGCGCGCCCGCTTTGGACATGCCGAAGTTCGAAATGCCCAAGTTCGATATGCCGAAATTTGAAGTTCCGGTCGCTTTGCGCGAGTTCGCCGAGAAGGGCATCGCCCAGGCGAAAGAGAACTACGAGAAGGTCAAGACCGCCGCTGAGCAGGCGACCGATGTGTTGGAAGATACGTATTCAACAGCTTCAAAAGGCTGCGCGAGCTACGGGGTCAAGCTGATTGAGACCGCGCGGGCGAACAGCGACGCTACCTTCGACCTGATGAACGAGCTGCTGACCGCCAAATCTTATTCCGAGGTCGTAGAGCTTTCGAGTGCCTATTTGCGCAAGCAATTCGACGCGATGATCGTGCAAGCTAAGGAACTCTCAGAGCACGCGCAGAAAGTGGCAACCGAAACTGCCGAGCCGATCAAGGAAAGCCTCAGCAGCACCTTCAGCAAAGCAGCCTGACGCAGGCCGCCTTCCATATGAGCCACACCCGCTCGGTGAGTAGGGTGTTTAAAGCCCGGACCGTAGTGTCCGGGCTTTTGTTTATGTGAGGGACAGGCCGGTCCGCCAACGGCCGCTTGCCAAAAAGCCAGGCGGCACCTAGGTTCCGCCCGCTTGGATCGCGCATTAACGAAGCCGATCGCACGTGCAGGCGTAGCTCAGTTGGTTAGAGCGCTGGTCTGTGGAACCAGAGGTCGGTGGTTCAAGTCCACCCGCCTGTACCAAATCCACTCTCGCCATTGCCAAATGAAACCGCCGGCGAAGTTGTCGCCGGCGGTTCAATTTGGTTGTCCGCTCTGCGCTCAGCGCGCGGTGAAGCGGCCGTTATTTCGCGTGTTGGTCGGGATATTGCGCGGCGGATACGGACGCGGGCCGCCGAACATCCAGTCGAAGAAATTCGAACCACCGCCATAGCTGTAACTGCCGCCACCGCCACCATACATGCCGGCTGGCATGCGCACCGGCTTGGATGACGTATTGGGCGCGCGCTCCACCGCGATGTCGGCGACCTTACGCTCGCTACTCTTGAGGATCGCGATCATCTTGGCGTCGCGGCCATAGACGTCGTCGCGCAGCTGCAACTTGCCGTTCTCGTCCACGAATGCCGTTTGGTAAGTGATGTGGACAGGGATGAATTTCGGGAAGTTGATGTTGATCTCGCTCCCCCCGAACATGTGCTCGAGCTTCGCCTCGGTGTAATGCTCATTCGGCAGCACGAGCGACAGCAGTTTCTCGCCGTAAGTGAGCGGGTTTTGCACGCGCATGCAGCCATGACTGAAGGCCCGCTTGTCCTTGGCGAACAAGTATTTGTCTGGCGTATCGTGCTGGTACACCAAAAACTTGTTGGGGAAGTTGAAGCGGATGCGGCCAAGCGCATTGCCTGCGCCAGGAGGCTGCGAAATGTGGACGGTCCCATCTGCGTCCTGCGTCAGTTTGAGACCGATGCGGTCGAGAGCCTGCGGATCTTCCTGTAGCGCAGGGAGATACTCTTTCTCGATGATCGACGGCGGGACATTCCAGGTGGGATTGACGGTGATGAATTTCATCTCCGCGCTGACCAGAGGAGTTGCCTTGTCAGGCTTGCCGACCACGATCTTTGTTTTCCAATAGACCTTGCCGTCATCGTAAAGCGACAAGGTGTAATCCGGTATGTTGACGACGACGTGCGGGTTGCCGAGATTGCGCGGCATCCAGCGCCAACGTTCCATATTGACAACGATGGTATCGATCGGATCGGCCGCAGAACGGCGCGCTTCTTTTTGCTCGCCGTTGAGCGCCCGCACCGTGTTGGGTCCGAGATTGCCGTCAACGCCGATGTCATTTTCCGTCTGGAAAGTCTTCACCGCGTCGCGCACTGCGTCATCATAGAGCTGGTTGTCTTTATCGCCCGTGATGTCGAGGCGCTTGCGGAGCGCTACAACGCGTACATCTTTCATTCCTGGACGGATAATCTTGCCTTCGGCCACATGCACTCGCGGCTGCTCGGACTTCGCCTCAGCCTTGTTGTCTGAGGCAGCCGGCCCCTTGCGCATTTCTGCGAGCTTGCTTCTGAGCGCTTTGAATTCGGCCTGCGGCGGATTGAATCCGTCGAGCACGTTACCGGCATCATTGCTGTCGGCAAGCTTTGCCAATACGTCCGCCGGTTCCGGTGCGATCAGATCATACTGAATGTCCGCACTGACCCGGGTGTAATTGATCCGGCCAATCTGTGCATGACGCGCGAATGTCAGCGCCGAGGCGGTGAGTTTGAGTTCGGCTTCGGCGAGCGCATCGGCGTTTGTTGCCGATTTAAAATCGGGCGTCGGGTAGTCTGCCGGGTCGAGGCCCACAGCGTCAGCCTGAGCGAGATAACTGATCGCTGCCTTGGCGCGCTCATTGCCGGCGTCGTTGCTCACCCATAGTGGCGCGTAGTTGTGGGCGCTGTAAAAAGCCTCGATGCCAGCGCGGTCAGCCTTTCGGCTGACGAGGCGATCAAACTGCTTCCCGGTGATTAATTCGCGCACCTTATCGACAACCAGATTTCCGGTTGTTGAAGGCGCAGCGTTGGCCGTTGCCGCTTTGGGCGGTTCGTTGGCGGGAGCAGCAGCGTTCTGTTTGGGCTCGTCCTTGATGATCGCTGACGGTGCAGCCTGCTTCGCTGGAGCATCAATGTCCTTCGCCGTCAGGGGCGGCGGGAGCGTCGTGTCAGGGACCGGCACTGAAGCTGCGGCTGGTTTTTCGGTTTGCTGCGCCATTCCGGCATGGCTGGACAGGGCCAGCACCAGCGCGAGGGCTGTCGATGCCAAGAGGCGTTCAAATCGAGCACTTTTCACCACATTATCTCCCAAAACTGTCAGGGCAGGCGGCCCTTATATGTCCAAGCCACTCTAACTGATAGTGGTTATCCAGTTACGTTTTTCCCAATAGCTCACTCAGAACAGACCCCGACTGTGGCTATTTTGCATGCCCGCCCGGAGCGCACATTTCATTGTGGATTTTGACCGATTTACGCGTCGGAGCCTAAGGCAACGGGCTGGCAGGCGCGTGGTTCCTATGCGTTTTTCACTGGTTATACCCATGACTTTTACGTGAGGCTGGTCTGCGCGTGCTCAACCTAGAGCGGTGGCATGACATAGACGTGATGCCTCAATCCCCTGTGGGACTGAATCAGCCCCCTTGCGGGGTTTTCTGACCGCGCTAGTCTTGTCCACGAACCGCACGGCAAAAAAGACGCGGTCGAAAGGAAACACCATGGCTTGGACGACACCTACGCTCGTCGAGATATGCATCGGACTCGAAATCAACGGCTATTTGCCGGCCGAGTTCTAATCTTCTGATTTTTCTTATCCGACCCCGTTAAATGGGGCGCCTCACCGCCATTGTGCTCGGTTCCGCGGGCGGGGGTGCTTTTCCCCAATGGAATTGCCGCTGCCCGGTTTGCCGATTGGCATGGGCCGGCGATCCTCGCGTCAAGCCGCGCACACAAGCCGCACTCGCAGTATCTGCAGGCGACGCAAGTTGGACTCTCATAAACGCGTCTCCTGATCTTCCCGCGCAAATCAAAGCAACACCGGCGCTACACCCGACTGGTGCGGTGCGCGGAAGCCCGATTGATGCGGTGGTGCTCACTGGCGCCGAGATCGACCAGATCGCCGGCCTCTTATCATTGCGCGAGAGTACGCCGTTCACGCTCTACGCCACCCCTGCGAGCCACGCCGCGGTCGCAGCCAATGCTGCGTTCGGGGCGATGAGTTCAATGACGCGCCATGCGGTTAATCCCGGCGCGCGGTTTATGCTGGCGGGCGGCATAGAGGCGACCTTGTTTATGGTGCCCGGAAAACTCCCGCTCTATCTCGAAGGCGAAACGCCGGAACTCGATACCGAAAGCGCGGCCAATGTCGGCATCGAACTGCAGCGAGAGGGCGCACGACTCGTGTTCGTGCCAGGCGCCGCGGCAGTGACCGACGCGATGCGCGAGCGTTTCGCGCGAGCCGATGCTGTACTTTTTGATGGCACACTGTTCACCGATGACGAAATGATCCGTCTCGGTGCCGCCCAAAAGACTGGCCGTCGCATGGGCCATATGCCAATCGACGGAGAGGGCGGCTCCCTGCGCGCCTTGGACGGACTGTCGGCGCGGCGTATCTTTATCCACATCAACAACACCAATCCGGTTCTGATCGACGGTTCGGCCGAACGCCGCAAGGTCGAAAGTGCTGGGTGGCAAGTCGCGCAAGACGGTATGGAGATCGCGTTGTGAAGTTGCTTTCACCGGAGGAGCTGGAAGCTGCGCTGCGCGATATCGGCGCCAAGCGTTATCACCGCCTGCACCCGTTTCACGCCCTCCTGCACGGCGGAAAATGCACAAAAGGGCAAGTGCAGGCCTGGGCGCTCAACCGTTACTATTATCAGGCGACGATCCCGATCAAGGATGCGACTCTGATCGCGCGCTGTGATGATCCTGCCGTGCGCAGGGAATGGCGCTCGCGCCTTGTCGATCATGACGGCGAGCGCGAGGGCGATGGCGGTATCGCGCGCTGGCTCAAGCTCACCGACGGATTGGGGCTCGAACGCGACTACGTTACCTCGCTCCGCGGATTGTTGCCGGGCACACGATACGCGGTTGATGCCTATGTGCACTTCGTGCGTGAGAAGACGGTGCTGGAGGCAATCGCGTCTTCGCTGACGGAAATGTTTTCGCCCGTGATCATCAGCGAGCGTATGGCGGGGATGCTGGCAAGCTACAACTTTGTCACCCGGGAGACGCTGAGCTATTTCGACAAACGTCCGCCACAAGCTCAGCGCGATGCCGATTTTGCGCTTGATTACGTCAAGCAAAACGCCAAGACACCCGAACAGCAACAGGCCGTATTGGCAGCGCTCGAATTCAAGTGCGGTGTGTTGTGGTCGATGCTGGACGCGCTTTCTTACGCTTATGTCGCGCCCAAACACGTCCCGCCGGGCGCATTCGTGCCGAAGGATCAGTGATGGACCAGCCGGCAGTGCAAATTTCCGACGATGCCCGGCCGCGCCTGCCACGTGGCGTTCGGCTGACCAATAACGAGGCGCAGGGTGGTTGGGTTCTGCTCGCGCCGGAGCGCGTGTTTAAGGCGGATGCAATCACGGTAGAGATTTTGAAGCGCTGCAACGGCGAGGCAACGCTCGGAGCGATCGTCGACGACCTTGCCAAAACATTCGCGGCGCCACGTGAGCGCATCCATGCCGATGTGGTAAAGCTGCTAGGTTCGCTCGCGGACAAAAAATTACTGGAGCTATAGTGTGGCTGCGTCAGGTCCGATGCCCGCGCCCCTCGGTCTGCTCGCCGAATTGACGCATCGTTGCCCCCTCGGCTGCCCCTATTGCTCGAATCCGTTAGCACTCGACAAGCGCGATGATGAACTTGAAACGGCGATCTGGGCGCGCGTATTCGGCGAAGCGGCCTCGCTGGGTGTGTTGCAAGTTCATCTATCCGGTGGCGAACCCGCGGCGCGCCGCGATTTGCCGGAACTCGTCAAGGCCGCGCGGGACGCGGGGCTCTACAGCAATCTCATTACATCCGCTGTTGGCCTGACGGCGAAGACTCTCGGCGTGCTTGGCGAAGCAGGACTGGATCACGTTCAGATTTCCATTCAAGACAGCGATGAACCGTCCGCGGATCATATCGCCGGCTACAAAGGCGCTTCCGCTCGCAAACGCGCGTTAGCGCGCGATGTCGTCCGGCTCGGTTTGCCGCTTACGGTCAATATGGTTGTGCATCGCGCGAATATCGGACGCGTCGAGCAAATGGTTGAACTTGCGCTGTCGCTCGGCGCCAGCCGCGTGGAAATCGCTCACGTTCAATACTACGGATGGGCGATGAAGAATCGCGCCGCGCTTATGCCGACGCAGGGACAAGTGGACGAGGCGGTGCGCCAGGTTGAGGTCCTTCGCGCCCGGCACCACGGGCAGATCGTCATCGATGCGGTCGTGCCCGATTACTACGCACGGTTTCCAAAGCCCTGCATGGGCGGTTGGGGTCGCCGCTCGCTCAATGTCACGCCGGCGGGCAAGGTCCTTCCCTGTCACGCGGCGGAAGTCATCCCCGGACTTGAATTTTGGAACGTGCGCGAACATTCGCTCGCCGAAATCTGGCGCGACTCGCCGGCTTTTTCAGCATTTCGTGGCATCGGCTGGATGGAGGAGCCGTGCAAATCTTGCTCCCGCCGCGAGCAGGATTTCGGCGGCTGCCGTTGCCAGGCGTTCCTGATTACGGGCAACGCCCGCGCCGCCGACCCGGTTTGCCATCTCTCGCCGCACCATGCCCTCGTCGAACAACTGGCGGCGAAGCGGGAAGATGCCGCTTATAGCTATCGAAGTTCCTGATCACGCATTTCTCGATTGCAACGTGGGGGTGAAAAGGTAGAGACTTGGCGAGAAGGGGGCGCGCTCCGGGGCCGTTCTCGATGGACCACGTGAGTCAAGCGCCTTCTCACTAGGGAGGTCTTCGATGATTCCGTGTGTCGCGGCTCAACGTTCCATTCTGCTTGCCGGCACGATCGCTGGCATTTTGTTTGCCGTACCGAGTTTCGCTCAACAACCTGCGGCGTCCGAACCACCGGCTGCCGCTGCACCTGCGGCTCCGCCGCCCGCTCCAGCAATGCCCGTGGCCACGCCAGCGGCTACACCAACCGCGGCACCTGCTCTGCCGCCGGGCTCACCATTAATTGGTCGTCCGAATGGCAACGAAGCCGCCGCGAAACTTGCGCCTGTCGCCGCGCCGCCGCTACCGGCACCAGCCGACAAACTGCCGACTGCCCAACTCAAGCTTCCGCCGGGCTTCAACATCGAGGTATACGCCAGCGGCATCGCGAACGCGCGCTCGCTGCGTGTTGGCGACAATGGCACAGTGTTTGTGGGGACCCGCTTCGGCAACAAGGTGACGGCGGTCGTCAAGAAGGACGGCAAGACAGAACTCAAGACCGTCGCTTCGGGGCTCTATCGTCCGAACGGGCTCGCCTATCACAATGGCACGCTTTACATCGCCGAGCTTTCGCAGATTTCGAAGATCGACAATGTCGAAAAAGTGCTCGACAACCCGCCGAAGCCGACGGTGATCTATACCGATCTGCCGAAGGATGAAGCGCACGGTTGGAAGTTCATTGCGATTGGTCCCGACAACAAGCTCTATATCCCCGTCGGGCAGCCGGGCAACAACGTGCTGAACGATAAAGATCATGGTCAGATCCGTCGCATCAATCTCGATGGCACCGGCCGTGAAACGGTCGCGCTCGGTGTGCGCAACACGGTCGGCTTCGACTGGAATCCGGTGAACAAGCAGCTCTATTTCTCCGATAACGGCCGCGATTGGCTGTCCGAGGACGTCCCGCAGGACGAACTCAATCGTGTGACAAAAATCGGTGAGCATTTCGGATCGCCCTATTGCTATCAGGGCAACATCGTCGATTCGGAATTCGGCTGGGGCCATAGCTGCAGCGAATTCACACCGCCGATCGCGTTGACCGGTCCGCACTCGGCAGGGCTCGGCCTGCGTTTTTACACCGGCAACATGTTTCCGAAGGAGTACAAGAACGCGATCATTCTCGCCCGCCATGGTTCATGGAACCGGTCGACGAAGATTGGCGGTGATGTCGTCCTGATCAAGCTCAACAAAGACGGCACCGTGCGCTCCACCGAGCCGTTCATCACGGGGTTCCTGGTCGACAACAAGTACATCGGTCGCCCGGTGGACGTGCAGCAGATGGCGGACGGTTCGCTGCTCCTGTCGGATGACTGGAATGGTGCGATCTATCGCATCACGTACGGCAAGGAGAAGGTCGCCGGTAAGTAAGACGTTTGGATAAGGGCCGGGGGCTTCGGTCCCCGGCCATTTTTATTCGGGCCGGGCATTATGTCGATCGCCAATTTTCTGCACCGCGTTGCCGCCTCGGCGCTCCTGATAAGCGCGGCGAGCCAGTCGTCGTTCAGCGAGACCGTTGTCGAACGCGCAGCACCCTGCCTTGCATGTCATGGCGAGAGCGGTCAGTCGGGAACACCGGAGATCCCATCGCTCGGCGGACAGCCCGCACCGTATCTCCTAATTCAACTGTATTTGTTTCGCGAACAGCAGCGTGCGTCTACATTCAAGAAGGACGACCAGATGATTCAGGTGATGTCCGAGATGACGAAGGGCTTCACCGACGACGACCTGCGGAATTTTTCCGATTTTATCGCCAAGTTACCGGCACCGAAGCCGCCGGCCGACACGGGTGATCCCGCGCGCATGCAGGCTGCTGCTGCGTTGATCACACAGAATCGTTGCAACAGCTGCCACGGTTTGGATCTGGCCGGCCGTGAAAACATTCCCCACATTGCCAACCAGCGCGAAGATTATCTGGTGAAGACGTTGCGCGATTACAAAAGCAATGTGCGGCACGGCTATGATGGTGTCATGGCCGAGGTGCTGGCGCCCATGAACGATCAGCAGATTGTGGACGTCGCCTATTACATTGCGCGTTTCCGCTAACCGCTAAATTTCGTTGCACGAAAAAAACCGGGCCCCGAAAGGGGCCCGGTTTCAGTGATTGCCGGCGTGGGGGCCGGCAACATCTTCCAGAGGGGAACATGCTGCGTACCAACGATTCTGGGAGGATACGTACGGCACAACAGCGAGGTGGGATTATGCGAAGCACATGCTATGCGGGCAACGCCGATCGCCGCATGTCTGCCATGCGCAATCGCAATTCACCGACGCTTCTATTTTTGTGACGCGCGTTAGAAAGCGACCGTCGATGAATTGCCAATATTGAGAATCTTATTTTGCGCGGGGCGAAAATCAGAAATGCCAGCGCTGCGCATTGGCGACAAGGAAGTCACGGAACACCTGGATGCGTGCGACCGACTTGAGTTCCTCCGGATAGACAAAATAGGCGTCGAGCGCGAGCGTGTCGGCTTCGCCAAACAGCTGCACCAGTCCGCCGTTTTCCTCGACCAGATAATCCGGCAATACCGCGATACCGAGGCCGCGCTGGCATGCGCGCAAAACGCCGAGCACGTTGTTCACCGTCAGATGCGGGGCGCGTGGGCCTTTGCTGTCGCGGCCGATTTCAAGCAGCCAGCGCCGGTTCTGCAGGTGCGCCGGCACCACGCCACCGCCGAGAAGGACGATACGGTGTTTGTCGAGCTCTTCGTGCGTACGCGGCGTGCCGAAACGCTTGAGATAATCGGGTGAGGCATAGGCGTGGAAATGCACCGAGAAAAGCTTGCGCTGGATCAGGTCCGGCTGTGTCGGCTGGCGGAGCCGGATCGCGACGTCGGCTTCGCGCATCGCCAGATCCAGCTCTTCGTCCGTCGTAATGAGCGTGATGTGAATGTCCGGATAGAGGTCGAGGAATTCCCCGAGCCGCGGCGTGAGCCAATGGACGCCGATGCCTGGCGTGGTCGATACTTTGAGCTCACCGTTCGGCCGCTCGCGGCTATCCGTCAGCTTGGTACGGGCCGCCTCGAGCTTCATGAATACTTCATGCGCTGTGCGATACAGCAGCTCGCCTTGCTCAGTGAGGATGAGACCGCGCGCGTGACGGTGGAACAGCGACACCGAAAGCTCGCCCTCCAACGCCGAGACCTGCCGCGAGACCGCCGATTGTGACAGACCGAGCCGCTCGCCGGCGTGCGTGAATGAGCCGGCTTCCGCAGCGGCGTGAAACACCTTCAGCTTATCCCAGTCCATTGAGGTGTTTGTCCCGGCCATGGCTATTCGGCCGCTGCCTGTTGATGTTCATGCGCCGCGAGGAATTTTTCCGCTTCGAGGGCGGCCATGCAGCCTTGGCCAGCCGCGGTCACCGCTTGCCGGTAAATATCGTCCGTCACGTCGCCCGCGGCGAACACGCCGGGCACCGAGGTTGCGGTGGAATGGCCGGCGGTGACGATATAGCCGGACGGCTTCATCTGGACCTGACCAACGAACAGTTCCGAGGCCGGCTGGTGGCCGATGGCGATAAAGACGCCGTCGACGCGGCGCTCAGTGATGGCGCCGGTCTTGATGTTTTTCAGCCGCACGCCATTGACCTTAAGCGGATTGTCGCCGCCGGTAACATCGTCGAGCACGCTGTCCCAGATCACTTCGATCTTGGGATGTTTGAACAGGCGGTCTTGCAGAATTTTTTCGGCCCGGAATGCATCGCGCCGGTGCACGACTGTGACCTTCGATGCAAAATTGGTGAGGAAAAGTCCTTCCTCGACAGCCGTATTGCCGCCGCCAATAACGACCACTTCTTTGTTGCGATAGAAGAAGCCGTCGCACGTCGCGCAAGCCGACACGCCATAACCTTTGAATTTCTGCTCGGACGGCAGGTCGAGCCACCGCGCCTGTGCGCCGGTCGCAATGATCAGCGATTCAGTGAGGTAGACGTCACCTGAATCGCAGATCAGCCGGAACGGCCGCTGCGCCAATTCCACTTTGTTCACGTGGTCCGTGATGATGCGCGTGCCGACGTGCTCGGCTTGCGCTTGCATCTGCTCCATCAGCCATGGACCCTGGATGACGTCAGCAAAGCCGGGGTAATTTTCTACATCGGTTGTGATCGTGAGTTGCCCGCCTGGCTGGATCCCCTGGATCAGGATCGGCTCCAGCATCGCGCGCGCGGCATAGATCGCGGCGGTGTATCCGGCCGGACCCGAGCCGATGATCACGACTTTGGCGTGGGTAGTCTTTGCCATGCTGCACGCCCCCCTGGACGGGCGTTTGTCGGGCGCTTATCGCCCGGGGCGGCCGGTCCCGCCGGCTCTTTTGCCCAATTCGATCTATGGCTTCCGGCCGAGCTATGCAAGATACGCAACCCCCTGACCCACAGACTTGGCGAATTTGCGTGATCACGCTTTCGGAGCGCGCAATATTGTTTCGCGTAATAATATTTCGCGGTATGAATGTTCTCGCGATTTTCAGCCAGTTCCTGGAGGCGTCCCCAGTGCCTGCCCGTCTCGACACCATCGACCGCAAGATTCTGAAAGAGCTCCAGGACGACGGACGCATTACCAATGTGGAGTTGGCGAGCCGGGTGGGGATTTCCGCGCCGCCGTGTCTGCGTCGTGTGCGGGCGCTGGAGGAAGCGGGCTACATCAAGGGCTATCGTGCGCTGCTCGACGAAAAGAAACTTGGTTACGAGGTGACCGTGTTCGCAATGGTGCACCTCGCGAGCCAGGCTGAAACGGATCTCGTCGCCTTCGAGGAGTTCGTGCGCTCGCAGCCTTTGGTGCGCGAATGCTGGATGCTCTCGGGCGAAATCGATTTCGTGCTCAAATGCGTCGCGCCCGACCTGAAGACCTTCCAGGCGTTTGTCGAGAAGCTCACGGCCGCTCCGAGTGTGCGCAACGTGAAGACATCGCTGACGCTTCGCAATTCGAAGGATGCGGCGATGGTACCGATGGAAGGCTAAAGGTCATCGCCGCGCCACTAACGAAATCGCCGGGACGAGCCCGGCGATGACGAATCTCACGATGTCCTGTCGCGCCTTTGCCTACTTCCAATCCACTTTCTTGACCGCGTAGGCCTTGGCTCCGCCCGGGGTGTTGACCTCGACGGAAGCGCCCTTGGTCTTGCCAATCAGCGCCTTGGCAAGCGGGGAGGTGATCGAGATCCTGCCCTTCTTGGCGTCGGCCTCCGGTTCGCCGACGATCTGCCACACTTTCTTTTCGTCGGTATCTTCATCGACGAGCGTCACCGTCGCACCGAACGTAATGGCGTCACCTGAAAGCTTCGATACATCGATCACGTCGGCGCGCGCGAGCTTGTCCTCAAGCTCAGCGATGCGGCCTTCGTTCAAAGACTGCTGCTCCTTGGCCGCGTGATATTCAGCGTTCTCCGACAGATCGCCGTGCGTACGCGCATCGGTGATTTGCTGGATGATCCGGGGCCGTTCGACCTGCTGGCAATGCTTGAGCTCGGTCTCGAGCGCGGCATAGCCGGCGGCGGTCATTGGAATCTTTTCCATCGTCTCTGTCTCCTCCTGGCGGGCGCCCGAAAACGACTTTCAACGCCGCCAAGAACCTTTCGAATTCCCGTCAAATCCACTCGCAATACGACTCCGGCCACGGTCACCCGCGAAACCGGAGTCATGTAAACGAGGGCCGGTCAAAAAAGCCCTGTCGCGGCCAGCTTCACCTGCTGCCGCGACTATGGACTTCCCGGCTTTACTCGTGCCGCCACCCGGGTCATGTGGGCCAAAAAGGCCTTCAGCCCCGGCCGCCGAAGTAGCTTTGCAGCGCGTGCACCTCGAGGTCGCCTTCGAGATAGGCCTTGATGCCCTGCGCCGCTGCAACGGCCCCTGAAAGAGTGGTGTAGTACGGCACTTTATGCAAGAGGGCCGCATGGCGCAGGGAACGGCTGTCGGCCAACGCTGCCGTGCCCTCGGTGGTATTGAAAACCAGCTGAACACCGCCGTTTTTAATGGCATCTACGATATGCGGCCGGCCTTCCAGCACCTTGTTGATTTTGGCTGCCTCCACCCCTTGTTCCGCTAAATACCGCTGGGTTCCCGAGGTGGCGATGGTCTTGAAACCGATGGAGGCCAGCAATTTGACGGCCGGCAGAATACGCGCCTTGTCGGAGTCCTTGACCGAGACGAATACGGTTCCACTCCGTGGCAGGTTTGTGCCGCCACCGATCTGGCTTTTGGCGAAGGCGATCTCGAATGAGCCGTCAATGCCCATGACCTCGCCGGTCGATTTCATTTCAGGGCCAAGAACGGTGTCGACGCCGGGGAAGCGCGCGAAGGGGAATACCGCTTCTTTCACCGCACGGTGTTTGTAGCTCGCCGGCGCGAGATTGAAACTCTTGAGACTTTCGCCGGCCATGACACGCGCAGCGATTTTGGCGACGGGCAGGCCGATCACTTTGGCGACGAAAGGCACCGTACGCGATGCGCGCGGATTGACCTCCAGCACGTAAATGTCGCCATCCTTGATGGCGTATTGCACATTCATCAGGCCGCCAACGTTGAGCGCGAGCGCAAGTGCGCGCGTCTGCCGCTCCAGCTCCGCGATCGTCTTCGCCGTAAGAGAGTGCGGTGGCAGCGCACAGGCGGAATCGCCGGAGTGGATGCCCGCTTCTTCGATGTGCTCCATGATGCCGGCGATGAACGTGTCCTTGCCGTCGGCAAGGCAGTCGACGTCGACTTCTGTGGCGTCCGACAAATAGCGGTCAATCAGGAGCGGACTTTTTTTCGAAACGACCAGTTCGCTAGGCCGGTCGAGATCGCCGGCGAGCCGGGCGACATACCGGTCAAGCTGCGCGCCGTCGCGCACGATTTCCATGGCGCGACCGCCCAGCACATATGATGGCCGGATGACGACCGGGTATCCGATCTCTTCGGCAATCGCGCGCGCGGCATTTGGCGACGTCGCGATGCCGTTCTGCGGCTGGCGCAGCTTGAGCTTGTCGAGCAACTTTTTGAAACGGTCGCGGTCTTCCGCGAGGTCGATCATGTCCGGCGAGGTGCCGAGGATCGGCACCTTGGCCTTTTCCAGATGTTCGGCGAGCTTGAGCGGAGTCTGGCCGCCGAACTGGACGATCACGCCGTGCAACGTTCCGTTACTGCGTTCGGTCTCGATGATTTCCAGCACGTCTTCGGGCGTGAGCGGTTCGAAATACAGCCGGTCCGAGGTGTCGTAGTCGGTCGACACCGTTTCCGGATTGCAGTTGATCATGATGGTTTCGTAGCCCGCTTCCTTGAGCGCGAAGCAGGCGTGGCAGCAACAGTAATCGAATTCGATGCCCTGGCCGATCCGGTTGGGGCCGCCGCCGAGAATAATGACTTTCTTTTTGTCGGACGGCGCGGCTTCGTCCGCAACTTTGCCGGCGAACGGCGTCGCGTAAGTTGAGTACATATAAGCCGTTGGTGAAGCGAACTCGGCTGCGCAGGTATCGATCCGCTTGAAGACTGGCCGCACGTCGAGTTTGCGGCGCTTGGCCATGACCGTTTCGGCATCTGCGCCTGTCAGTTTGCCAAGCCGCTTGTCGGAAAAGCCCATGGCCTTGAGTCGGCGGAATGGCCCTGCGGTGGTCGGCAAACCCTTCGCCCGGATTTCGGCCTCGGCCTCGACCAACCCGCGGATTTCCGCGAGAAACCAGGGGTCGATGCGGCACGCATTGTGAATGAGTTCGTCGGTCGCGCCGAGCCGCATGGCCTGTGCGACTTTGAGCAGCCGGTCCGGCGTCGGCGTGCCAAGCGCAGCGCGGATCGCCGCTTTATTGTCGGTGTCGTCGATGCCTTTGGCGACGTCGAAGCCCTCAATGGTCATCTCATCGAGGCCGGTGAGCCCCGTTTCGAGGGACCGCAGTGCCTTCTGCAAGCTTTCCTGGAAAGTGCGGCCGATCGCCATCGCTTCGCCCACCGACTTCATCGACGTGGTGAGTACAGGCGAGGCGCCGGGGAATTTTTCGAAGGCGAAGCGCGGAATTTTCGTGACGACGTAATCGATGGTCGGCTCGAATGACGCGGGCGTCGCGCCACCCGTGATGTCGTTCGCGATCTCGTCGAGCGTGTAACCGATCGCGAGCTTGGCGGCGACTTTGGCAATCGGAAATCCGGTCGCTTTCGATGCGAGCGCAGAGGAGCGCGATACGCGCGGATTCATTTCGATCACCACCAGGCGGCCGTCCACCGGATTGATGGCGAACTGGACGTTCGAGCCGCCGGTTTCCACTCCGATTTCGCGCAGCACCGCGATCGAAGCGTCGCGCAGGATCTGGTATTCCTTGTCGGTCAGTGTGAGCGCAGGCGCGATGGTAATGGAATCGCCTGTATGCACACCCATCGGGTCGACGTTTTCGATCGAGCAGATGATGATGCAATTGTCTTTCTTGTCGCGCACCACCTCCATCTCGAATTCCTTCCAGCCGAGCACTGACTCTTCGATCAGCACTTCACTGGTGGGGGAGGCGTCGATGCCGCCTTCGACGATGTCGATGAACTCCGCTTTGTTGTAGGCAATGCCGCCACCGGTGCCGCCGAGCGTGAACGAGGGGCGGATGATGGCCGGAAGCCCGATATCGTCGAGAGCGACCAGCGCCTGCGCGAGCGTCTTGATCTGGTGCGAGCGTGGCGTCGGCAGGCCGATCTTCGTCATCGCTTCGCGGAAAAGTTCGCGATCTTCCGCCTTGTCGATGGCGTCGGCGGTGGCGCCGATCATCTTGACGTTGAATTTCTCCAGCACGCCCATCTTGCGCAACGAGAGCGCGCAGTTGAGCGCGGTTTGCCCGCCCATGGTGGGGAGCAGCGCGTCAGGGCGTTCCTTCTCGATGATCTTGGCGACGATCTCCGGGGTGATCGGCTCGATGTAGGTCGCATCCGCGAGGTCGGGATCGGTCATGATCGTTGCTGGATTGGAATTGACCAGAACGACCCGGTATCCCTCTTCCTTCAGCGCCTTGCAGGCTTGCGTACCGGAATAGTCGAATTCGCAGGCTTGCCCGATGACGATGGGGCCGGCGCCAATGATCAGGATCGATTTGATGTCGGTTCTTTTGGGCATCGGCTCGCGGTTGCTGGACACAAAAAAAGGGCGCGCTTACGCGCGTCCTCCTGGCCCCGGCGGGGGAACGCCCCGCGCGAGGGGTGCTTAGACCAGAATCGGCGGGCAGGGAAGGGCGAAGCTCGGATCAGCGGTGGATGGAAAAAGCCAATGAACCAATACCTTCGACAAAGCGCAGCGCATTGACTCGAAGCTGACGGTCTAGGGCCGCCGATCAATGTCTGCTTTCGACATCGTCCCCTTTCAGAGTGCCGGCCTAACCCGTTACGATGCGGTGTCTTTGGCCTCGAGGGCAACAATGAGGCGACGCGAATTCATCACGGTTTTTGGCGGTGCGGCGGCGACGTGGCCGCTCACGGTACGCGCGCAACAGCCCGAGCGGATGCGGCACATCGGTTTGCTGCTCGGATATAGCGAAGGCGACGCGGAAGGACAGGCCAGCGCTGCCGCATTCCGGCAAAGGCTTCAGGAGCTGGGTTGGACCGAGGGGCGCAATATTCGGATCGATACGCGTTGGGCTAGCTCGGATCCGAACAAGGCGCGCGCCTTTGCCAAAGAGTTGGTTGGCATGACTCCGGACGTCATCGTCTCCAGTTCCAATCTTGTGACCGAGATCGTGCAAAAGGAGACACACACGATACCGGTCGTATTCGTGTTCGTCGGTGATCCCGTCGCCAGCGGCTTTGTCACAAATGTGGCGCGGCCTGGCGGGAATCTTACAGGATTTCCAGTTTTCGAGAATGCAATCGCCGGCAAGTGGGTGGAGATATTCCACGAGGTCGCGCCCCGTGTCGGCCGCGTCGCTTTCATTATGGTTCCGGAAACACCCGCCCACGTCGGCTTCCTGCACGCGGCCGAGGCCGCTGCACTGCCGCTCGGGCTCAAGTTGATTGCGCTGCCTGTACACACCGCCGCCGAGATTGAGCACGCCGTCTCAGAGTTTGCTCGGGAGCCTGACGGTGGCCTGATCGTAGCGCCACATGCTGTCACCGTTGAACATCGCAATGTCATTGTCGGATTGGCGGCAGGATATCGCCTTCCTGCGCTCTATCCCCTTCGTAACGTTGCCCAGATTGGCGGCTTGATCTCTTACGGCACGAATCCGATCGACCCATTCCGGCAGGGTGCAGCGTATGTCGATCGGATTCTCAAGGGCGAGAAACCAGGCGACCTGCCGGTGCAACTCCCCACGAAGTATGAGTTGGTTATCAATCTCAAGACTGCGAAAGCACTTGGTCTTACCGTGCCGCCGTCGCTGCTCGCGCGCGCAGACGAGGTGATTGAGTAAGTGGCAATGTCCGCTCATGACCCAAAGCGGACATTACCACGCTCTTACAATTTCCCGGTTTGAGTCGTTACGATGCCTCTGCAGTTGGGGGCGTGCATGAAGCGGCGCGAGTTCATCAAACTTCTCGGCGGGGCGGCGATTGTGTGGCCACGCGGCGCACGCGCACAACAACCAGGCAGGATCTACCGGATCGGTTTTCTGTGGGATAGTCCAAACGAATTTCAGGATGTCCTCGAGGCTTTCCGACAAGGGCTCCGCGACTTGGGATACATGGAGGGCCGAAATATCGTCATCGAGTACAGATGGGCAGAGGGGAAACCGGAACGGATGCGCGAACTTGCGGACGAACTTGTCCGCCTCAAAGTCGATGTGATCATAGCACCGAGCTCCATCTACACCGCGGCGGCTAAGCGAGCGACCTCAACGATTCCGATAATTTTCATGGGCCACGCGGATCCGCTTGCGACCGGCCACGTGGTAAGCCTCGCACGCCCGGGCGGCAACGCTACCGGCCTCTCCCTGATGATGACCGAGACAAACGTTAAAAGCGTGGAGCTACTCAAGGAGGCCGTCCCCGGGCTCTCGCGCGTCGCTGTCATCTTTGACCCCGCCACACCGCCGCATGGACCAGGCCTGAAGGCCGTGGAAGATGCGGGCCCGGCACTAGGCCTCCGGATTCAGCCAGTCCCCGTACGCAGTGTCGCGGAGTATGACGAGGCGTTTTCGGCAATGGTCCGAGAACACGCCGACGGGGTTCTGGTGCTCGCCACCCCCCTTTTCATTGCCAGCGCTAGGCGGCTCGCTGAACTCGCGATCACGTACAAGCTGCCTTCGCTCTTTGGACTGAAGCATGATGTGCAGGAAGGTGGCTTCATGAGCTACGCACCTGACCGAGCCGACCTATGGCGCCGAGGCGCCATTTATGTGGACAAAATTCTGAAAGGCGCCAAGCCCGCGGACTTGCCGGTGCAGCGGCCCACGAAGTTCGAACTCGTCATCAATCTGAAGACCGCCAAAGCAATCGGACTAGCCGTGCCGCCATCGTTTATCCTTCGAGCCGACGAGGTGATTGAGTAAGTGGCAATATCCGCTTTTGGCACAAAGCGGACATACGCTCCATTTAGGTCTAACGATATTTCCGTGTAGTCCTTTTCGGACCATACGTAGATAAGGCGGAGGCTATGAACAATTACGCGCCCACGCACGTGCATCTTGTCGGCAGCATCGGCCTGGATACTGTGGAGGAGGTGTTTAGTACCGTGGGACCTCTTCTCGGCCGACGGTTACGACGCATTCCTGACGGTGAGCCGGGCCCGCGCCGGCTCTGGGTCAGCTTCCAATACCCACTGTTGCGCTCCAGCCCCTTTTTACGTCCCGACCCAAGTGGCGCGTTGCGCAAGACATCAGGTTTTCCGCTTCTTTGCCTCGCGGAGGGGGTAGCGGCGGATGATGTTAGCTTTGGAGAATTAGGGTATGCGCGGGAGGCTCGCGGGTCCTATCTCGACTTCACCGCTGCCCGGACGCGTGGAGACATTGCGCCCGAAACGCGGTTTCAGGTCTGCCTTCCGACGCCAATGAGTGTCATTTACGCGTTCTGTACAGCGCGTGACGTCTCTGCAATTGAAAAAGCCTACGAAAAAGCAATGGCGCGCGAGATTGAAGCCATTTGCCGGCACATTCCGCACAAGGATTTATGCATCCAGTGGGATGTCTGCCACGACATGATCTTGTGGGATGGACAGCCGCAAGATCAGTTTCCGCTCGTTGATGCCTCTCAAGAGGAAATCACCAACCGGTTCGCTCGCATCTGCGAGGCGGTGCCCGATGATGTCGAGCTCGGCTTTCACCTTTGCTACGGCGACTTTGGCGGTAAGCACTTTTTCGATCCTGTGACAGCACGTCACCTAGTCGATGTTGCGAATGCGATTGCACGAAGCGTCAAACATAAAATTGCTTATATCCATTTGCCTGTGCCGGCGCCGCGCGCGACCGATGACTTCTTCGCGCCGATGCGCGATTTTAAATTGGCGCCGACAACGGAAATCTATCTGGGCCTGATCCACGCCGCAGACGGCGTTGAGGGCGCGAAACAGCGTATCTCATTGGCAACAAAATTCGTTCCTCGCTTTGGGATTGCAACCGAATGCGGCTTCGCCCGCGCCCGCAAAAGGGATCTAGTACGTACGCTACTCGATATTCATGCTGGAGCGGCAGCGGAGCCGCCTGCCAACTAGAACTCCGCTATGCCATTTCCGGATGTCCGCTTCTGGCACAAAGCGGACATCTCCCCCTTACGGCGCTGTTGCCTAATCCGATACGATGGCTGGTTCCGAGATCCCGGGGGCGACCATGAGGCGACGCGAGTTCTTCGCACTTTGTGGCGGCGCGATCACTTGGCCGTTGGCCGCGCGCGCTCAGGGAAAGACCGCCCATGTTCTTTATCTGGCGGAGCTGTCACCGGATTCAACGCCCAATCTCGTAAAAGCATTCCGCGATCAACTTCACGTCCGCGGCTGGGATGAAGGACGTAATTTGACCGTAACCTATCGTTGGGGTCTGCAATCATTTGATGGCCTAGCCCGTGATTTGGAAACGCTCAAACCCGATGTGGTGGTGGCTTGGTCGACGCCGATCGTTGCCGCTGCCCAGCGAGCTACGAAAACGCTCCCAATCGTCATGGTTGGCATTGCCGATCCCATCGAGGCTGGTTTCGTAGCTAGCCTCGCGCGTCCGGGTGGAAACATTACCGGTACGACCAACCTCGCCCGCGATCTCGGCGGCAAATTACTCGACCTGCTGGAGGAAGTCGTCCCGATGATGAATTCGGTGACGGTTCTACGGAATCCGCGCAATCTCGCATCGAGTTTCCAATTTCGAGAGATTTCAGACGCCGGTAAGCGCTCGAATCGTCAAATTGTGGCGATTGATGCTTCAAACGACGCAGAATTGGAAAGCGCTTTCGCTCGCATGAAGCGAGAAGACAGCAAAGCCGCTGTCGTCCTCGCCGACACCTTTTTTTTCAGTAACCGCGCCCGCATCGCTGAGCTTGAAAGAGATGCGCGGCTACCAATCGTCTTCACGAGGCGAGAAAACGTCGTAGCTGGCGGACTTATGTCTTACGGACCGAACTTACGCGATCAGTTTCACGATACTGCCGACTATGTCGATAAGATCCTCAAAGGCGCAAAGCCGTCAGAATTGCCAGTCCAGCTGCCGACGACACTTGAGCTGATCATCAATCTTAAGACCGCCAAGGCAATCGGACTTGCGCTGCCACCAAGGCTACTGGTCCGAGCCGACGAGGTGATCGAATAGGCTGATCAACGTCCGCTATTGGCACAATGCGGACATTTCCGAGCCGCCGATCGATGTCCGCATTCGGTGCAAGAGCGGACATCTCCCCCTTACGGCGCTGTTGCCTAATCCGATACGATGGCTGGTACCGAGACCCCAGGGGCGACCATGAGGCGGCGCGAGTTCGTCACGTTACTCGGCGGCACGGTGGTGTGGCCAGCCGTGGCATGGGCCCAGAAGCCGGAGCGCATGCGTCGTGTTGGCATGCTCGTGATCGCCAATGACCCAGACATAAAAGCCTTCCAACAGGAACTTGAAAAACACGGATGGTTCGACGGCCGCAATATTCAAATCGATTATCGCGTTGCGCCCGCTGCGGCCAATGTGCAGACGCTCGCCAAAGAGCTGGTCGCTACTCAACCCGACGTGATTTTTGCCCAATCGAGACCGGCCACGACCGCCTTGCAGAAGGAGACCGGCACGATACCGATCGTGTTCACCTACGTCATAGACCCGATCGGCGCGGGTCTCATCGCAAGCTTGGCGCGCCCCGGTGGCAATCTCACCGGTCTTATGGCTTACGAGCCAAGCATGGTTGGCAAATGGCTGGGCATGCTCAAGGAAATCGCGCCGCAGACCGCACGCGTGGCACTTTTGGGAAATCCGAAAACTGCTATCTATTTTGACTACTTGCTGCACGCAGCTGAGGCCGCCGCGCCGTCGCTCGGAATCGAGCCGATCCCCGGCCGCATCGAGAATGATCCCGCCGACATTGAGCGCGTCATTGCCGCCATCGCCAGCACGCCGAACGGCGCCATGGTTGTGCTGCCCGAAAGCACGACCACCTTTAACAGCGATCTCATCATCACGCTCGCGGCGCGAAATCGCTTACCGGCGGTCTACAGCTT
The DNA here is from genome assembly GCA_963722125.1 of uncultured Alphaproteobacteria bacterium. Lineage (GTDB taxonomy): Bacteria > Pseudomonadota > Alphaproteobacteria > Rhizobiales > Xanthobacteraceae > Pseudolabrys. The sequence goes on from CAVRJW010000006.1 coordinate 885,111, forward strand.
TAAGTACATGGTTCGCGCTGGCGGTCTCATGTCGTACGGGATTGTCCCTGCTGACCATTATCGGCAGGCCGCATTATACGTCGATCAAATTCTTCGCGGCGCCAAGCCGGCCGATCTTCCGGTACAGACTCCGACGAAGTACGAGAGCGCCCTCAATCTCAAAACGGCGAGAGCCATTGGTATGCCTCCGCCGGCCGGCCTCATCGTCGCAGCTGACGAGGTGATCGAATAGTCACGATCCGCATTCGGCACTTGGTGGGCATGCGTCCGCCCCCTTCCGGGGCGGCTGTTTAATCCAATACGATGGCATCTCATGACGGTTGGGGCGGCAATGAAGCGGCGCGATTTCATCACACTATTCGGCGGGGCGGCCGTTAGCTGGCCGCTTGGCGCGCGCGCGCAGCAGCCCGGGACGCCGGTGGTCGGGTTTATCAACGCCGCTTCTGCGCAAGGGTATAAGCGGCAGCTCGCGGCTTTTCTCAGAGGGCTGCGCGAAATGGGCTACGTCGACGGCCGCAATGTTGTGGTCGAATACCGCTGGGCGGACGGGCAAAACGATCAGTTGCCGACGATGGCGGCCGATCTTGTTCGTCGGCAGGTGGCCGTGATTGCTGCCACCAGCACGCCGGCGGCGGTCGCGGCAAAGGCTGCGACGGCGACCATCCCGATCATATTCGAAACGGGCAGCGACCCCGTCCGGCTCGGCCTCGTTGCCAGCCTCAACCGCCCAGGCGGAAACGTGACGGGTGTGACTCAAACAAACTTGGAGGTCGCGCCGAAGCGGCTAGAATTGCTGCACGAGCTGCTTCCCACGGCGCGCGTCATGGCGCTCCTTGTCAATCCGGCCGATCCCGCCATTACGGGAGCCACCGTGAGTGACGTGTTAGCGGCGGCCCGTACTTTCGGTTTGGAACTGCATATCCTGAATGCGCAAAGCGAAGGTGACTTCGAGGCCGTTTTTGCAAAATTTGCCGAGTTGCGGGCAGGTGGCCTCGTTATCGGTGGCGGGCCATTCTTCTCGAGCTACAGTGAGCAGCTTGCCGCGCTGACGGTCCGCCACGCCGTGCCTGCAATTTTCCAGTATCGCGAATTTGCTGCCGCTGGAGGCCTGCTGAGCTACGGATCAGATGCTGCGGCCTCATACCACCTCGCGGGAATTTATACGGGGCGGATTCTCAGGGGCGAGAAGCCCGCCGAGTTGCCGGTCGAGCAGGCCACCAAAGTACAGCTGTACATCAACCTAAAGACTGCCAAGGCGCTCGGTCTCGACGTCCCCAACACGCTCATTGGACGCGCCGACGAGGTGTTTGAATAAATGACAATGTCCGCTCATGACCCAGAGGGGTCATCTCAGCGCGATGATCCCTCAGGCAAAATTGGACGGAAGTCCAACTCGATCTACGCGCCGGGACGTTAAATACTCATTTCGAAAAACGAAGCAGGAGTGAACGATGGCCAAAACTCCATCCTGGATGATCGTGATCGTTGCAGTATTGCTCGCCGTCCTGGGCGGCGCGGCCGTCTACGCGCAGGACAAGTACTCGCTGAAAACGCCCAGCGGAATCGCGTTCTCCGACTTCAAGGGATATGAGGACTGGGCGGTGGTCTCCTCCGCCCGGACCGACGAAGTACTCAAAGTGATCGTCGCCAATCCGACCATGATCAACGCGTACAAGGCCGGCATTCCGGGCAATGGCCAGCCCTTCCCGGATGGCTCCATGATCGCGAAGCTTCAGTGGAAGCCGAAGAAGAGCACGGAGGCCCCCTTCGCCGTGGATGTGCCTGACGTGTTCTCGCAAGCTTTCGTCATGGAAAAGGACAGCAAGCAATTTCCAAAAAGCGGCGGGTGGGGATATGCGCTGTTCAACTACGACCCTGCGTCCGACAGTTTCTCGGCTGATCCCAGCCCCTCAGATTGCGGACACTCGTGCCATGTGGCCGTGAAGGCGAAAGACCATATCTTCCACCCGTACCAGAAGCGTTGAACCGCGCGCGCCCAACCTGGAGTCCTCGGCCTTCACCGCGCGGCATTAGTCTTTGACGGTAAGTGCAGCCACGAACCAAAGAGATGCACCATGAGCACGACCAAAATCGCAAAAGAGATAAACTTTCGCCGCCGTTTTTTCGTCGGCGCTGCTGCGGTGACCGCGGCCACGCGGTTCGGCATATTCGGATCCGCCAATGCGCAATCGAGCAAGGCGCAACTGCCTCCAATCAAGCCCGGAACGAATACGTCATTTGCGCCATTGAAACAGATCGCTGCCGGCGTCTTGAATGTTGCATACGCCGAAGCAGGTCCCGCCGATGGCCCACCCGTCATTCTTCTGCATGGTTGGCCTTATGACATCTACAGCTTCGTCGACGTCGCGCCTTTGCTGGCGTCGGCGGGGTTCCGCGTGATCGTTCCTTATCTCCGCGGTTATGGTGCGACGCGTTTTCTTTCGAATGACACGCTCCGCAATGGCCAGCCGGCAGCGATCGCCATGGACACGACCGCTTTCATGGACGCTCTCAAGATCGATAAAGCAATTCTCGCTGGTTTCGATTGGGGAGCGCGAACCGTCAACATAGTCTCCGCGCTTTGGCCCGAGCGGTGCAAGGCAACCGTATCCGTAAGCGGTTATCTGATCGGGAGCCAGGAAGCCGGCAAGATGCCATTGCCTCCAAGTGCCGAGCTGCAGTGGTGGTACCAATTTTACTTTGCCACAGACCGCGGCAAGGCCGGCTACGACAAATACCGGCACGACTTTTCAAAGCTCATTTGGCAGCTGGCTTCGCCGAAATGGGCGTTCGATGACGCCACCTTCGATCGCAGCGCCGCGGCCTTTGACAACGCCGACCACGTCGCCATCGTCATCCACAATTATCGCTGGCGACTCGGCATTGCAGAAGGTGAAGCGAAATACGACGACGTGGAAAAGCGGCTTGCCGCAGGTCCAGTCATCACGGTGCCGACCATCACGCTTGAAGGTGATGCCAATGGCGCACCGCATCTCGACCCCAGTGCTTACGCGAAGAAATTCACCGGCAAATACGAGCACCGGACAATCACGGGCGGTATCGGACACAACCTCCCGCAGGAAGCCCCGCAGGCTTTTGCGGAAGCGATCATCGACGTCGCCAAGGCCTGAAGGGATTCAGGCCGCATCTATCCCGTTAGGCGACGCCGACGGACGATGGCTCCGTCATGACTGTTTCCTCGAGCTTTCATTGAGAGCTCGCAGTGTCACCAGGTATTTGTTTGCTGCCGCTATGAATATGTGAAGGCGACGCAACCCTGACATCGGATCTCCTATGGCCGTCGCGCAACACTCGCGAAAAAGGGCGCTCTCTATGTCAAATGACATCGCGCTGTAACAACGAGCGATCATACGGTGTCGTAGGCGGGGCTGAGGTGAAACTCCGCTTGGGGCGGTCGCCAGTCCAGCGCAAGCCACAACGCTGCGGCTGGCGTCGCTACCGCCGCAATATTTTTATCTGATGGGCAGGCGCGATGAAGCATCCGCTGCTGCTCGCCCGCGCCGACGAGGTGATCGAATAAAACGCAATATCCGCTATTGGCACACAGCGGACATTTGAAAGCCGTCCAGCGGACGTCGCGCAGGCATGTGATTCTGTCCGCTCCTACCCAAAGTGGACAGCCCGGACGTTTCCCAGGTTCGAGCGTTGCACAAAGGCAACAAATGCACGGGAAAAAGGGGTCCCAGAGCCCCTAATCTCCGGTGATCGACCGAAACGGAGTGGTCTTGGCCGGTTGTCCCGTTATATTGCACGGCGTTATTGCGGGAAGCCGTCAATTCGTTTTGGAGATTGCTCAATGCATTTCAAGCTCACTGGCTTTCTTGTAGGCGCATTGAGTCTCCTGGCAGCGCAAAGTGCATTTTCGGCCGACTTGCCGGCGAAGGCGCCTGTCTACAAAGCACCGGTCGCCTCCGCCACGCCGTGGACCGGCTTCTACGTCAATGGCGGCTTTGGTTATGGTTTGTGGAACGCAGACCAAACCACAGACTTTCCGGGAGGCGGCTGCTTTCTCTGTGAGAAGCAGGTTGAAGGCGGCAAGGGCTGGCTGGGGACGGTCGGCGCCGGCTACGACTACCAGTTCACGTCCAGGATCGTGGGCGGAGTGCTCGGTGACGCCAGTCTTACTAGCCTGAAAGGCACTATCCAGGATCGCGGTAGCAACGGATCCACAGGCGACATCAAGCAAACATCGTCTTGGGCCGTCGGCGCGCGCGCCGGGTGGCTCGTTACCCCGCAGACTATGAGCTACATAAATGCCGGCTACGCTGGCGCGCATTTCTCCGGCACTGACATGGTCACATTCTTCAGCGGAGTGCCGACTGGGGTTTCGACGCCGTCGTTCAACACGAGCGGCTGGTTCCTCGGCGGCGGTATGGAAACGTCCGTCATGCCGGGCTGGTTCGTGCGAACCGAATACCGCTACAACTATTACGGCAACAAGGTGGTTGTGGAAGCGCCGAACAACTTCAACATCAACTTCAAGCCCACTGTTCAGACCGTGACTGCTCAGCTCGTCTACAAATTTAACGGCGGACTTGCTGCACCTGTTTATCCAGCGATGCCGGTTACGCCAACAAACTGGACCGGCTTCTACTTTAATGGCGGCATCGGCTACGGCATGTGGGCCGCAGGTTCGGGTGAAAATAATCCCGGCACCTCCACGTGCTCCGCATGTGTGACGCAGATCCAAGGTGGTAAAGGCTGGCTGGGCACGATCGGTGCCGGCTACGACTACCAGTTCAGCCCCATGTTTGTGGCCGGTGTATTCGGCGACGCCACCGGTTCGAGCCTGAAAGGCACCCTCCAGGATCAGCAAAGCGGCTCGTGGGGCGACATCAAGCAAAAGGCAGCTTGGGCAGTCGGTCCCCGTTTCGGCTGGCTGCCAAGCCCGCAGACAATGACTTACGTGAACGGCGGCTACGCGAGCGCGCGGTTCAACGACACAAACTTTATCAACCCCAACCCGACCGGATTTACGTCGGCGTCATTCACGACCAACGGCTGGTTCGTCGGCGGCGGTGTGGAAACGACGTTCGATTTCTTCGGCATGCTCGGCAAGGGCTGGTTCTGGCGCAACGAATATCGCTACGCGAGTTACGGCAGCAAGACCCTGCCGTCGTCGAACGGTATTCTTGTCGTGGAAGACATCACCTTCAAGCCCGTGGTCCAGAGTGTGACGTCTGAGATTGTCTTCAAGTTCAATTAATCACGATCGCGCCTGATGACCGATCGTCGCGACACGCCGTCGCGATGTCTGCTGTTGATCCAAGCTGACATCCCCAGCGGCCCAAATCCTGATTGCTAAAATGGCACAGGACCAGTCGCCAGTGTGAACTAGATCATATTCGTTATGCGACGGGTGCCTTAGATTTTGTCCTTGGGACAGGATCAAAGACATTCCTCGCGACGCCGCTTCGCGAGGTCGTGGGATACAATGTGCATCAAAAGATGCTAAAGCCATGCTCTTGATTCCGGATGGCCCCGCGCTCCAAAGCTGCCTGGCTGCCCTTCCGCTCGCCAACTACAAAGCCGGCGAGACAGTTCTCGCTGCCGGCTCGAGGACAGGCCAGTTGCTTTTTCTCAAGAAGGGCGCCGTCGCCGTCGTCCGCCAAGGCATTGAAATCGCATGGTCAGCGAAGCCTGGCATGGTGTTTGGCGAAATCGCCGCCCTGTTAAACCGGCCACACACCGCGGACGTTCGAGCCTTGGAACCATCGGAGTTTCACGTTGCTGATGCCGTTGCTCTGCTCGCTAAAGACACGGCTGTGCTCCTCTATGTTGCTGCAGTCCTGGCGGAGCGTCTTGATGCCACCAATCAGGCATTCCTCAATCTGAAGAGAGCGTCAGGTTTCCCCACGCTTTGAAACAAGTGCATCACTGCCAAGAGTTTGGCGTGATGGTCGCTTCTGGCAATGAGCGGACATTTCTTTCCCCTTCCAGCGTGTCGATTTTTAGCGGTACGGTAGCTGTGAGCTTGGGGGTGGAGATGAAGCGACGCGAGGTCATAAAGCTTATTGGGAGCGCGGCAGCTGCGTGGCCACTTGGTGCACGCGCGCAGCCGGCGGCGAAGATCCCTCTGATAGGCATCCTGTCACTTGGCCGCGGCGATAAATCTGACGCAAGTCTTGCAACTCTCAACGCGTTCATCCCGGCGCTACGCGAGCTTGGTTACACGGAAGGACTGAACATCGCGTTTGAACGGAAATTCGCAGGTGGCGATGCGAACAAGCTTCGCGGGCTGGCGCAGGAATTGGTCGAGCACCGGGTTGACGCCATTGTCGTCCTCGCCACACCGGCTGCCCGCGCGGCCAAGCAAGCGACTTCCTCGATCCCAATTGTCGCAATAGGCATGGCCGACCCCGTCGATGATGAGCTTGTCTCGAGCTTGGCGCGACCGGGAGGGAATGTAACAGGGACGGCATTTCTCGGCCCGGAACTCGTATCCAGGCGGCTACAATTGCTTAAAGAGATTGTTCCGCATCTTTCTCGCGTCGTCGTGTTGTGGCACCCCCGTGCCTACGGCGAGCGCACGATGGCCGGCATGTTGAGGGAGATCGAGAGCGCGGCCCAATCATTGGGAACAAAACTTCAACTCGCGCCTGCCGTTAGCCCCGATGATCTCAGCAGTGCATTCGCGGCGATGACTACAGAGCGAGCTGATGGTCTCATTGTATTTCCCAGTCCAATGTTATTCAGCCAGTACTCACGCATCGTAGCCTTTGCGGCCGACAATCACCTGCCGGCCATGTATGCAGCGAGGGAAGGGGTAGAGCTCGGAGGCCTTGTCTCATACGGAGTAAACCTGCCCGATCTGTCCCGCGCGACCGCGAATTATCTGGACAAAATCCTCAAAGGGGCAACGCCGGCTGAACTGCCTGTTCAGCAACCTACTAAATTCGAATTGGTTATAAATCTGAAGACGGCCAAAGCGCTTGGTTTGACAATCAGTCGCAACTTTCTGCTGATCGCTGACGAGGTGATTGAATAGGTGGCGATGCCGCTTTTGACACTTAGCGGCTTCAGGTGCGCTTTCAAATTATATTTGGAGGCCCGGCCTGGAATCGAACCAGGCTGGAAGACCTTGCATGGCTTCTGCGTCGCCACTCCGCCACCGGGCCGTCGGCAGCACTAGGGCCATCGCCTTGACGCAAGGTATATGAAGAGCGAAGGCGAGGGTTGCAGTTAACCCATCGTTACACTGAGCGCGCGAGGAACGTCATCCGGCGCTGGTTGTGGCCGATATTGCGTTCGGCGCGCTTCGCCGCGAACCCGGCATTTTTGAGCTTCTCGAGGATCGCGGCCTCGCTGTAGTGCGACAGACCCACGGTTTTCCTCAGCCGCAGATAATCGGACACAAAAATCCGCATCAATCCGAACGCCGCCGCCCAGAAGAATCCGTTGGCCGCGCCGAAGCGCAACAAGGCGAGCGCCGCCGCCGAAGCGGCAAGGCGCGGCGGCACGATATCGCCGAGCACGAAACTTCCATCCGGCTTGAGCAGCGTACGAAACAGTTTGAGCATGCGGTCGAGCTCGTCTGCGCTCAGGTACTGCGCAACCGAATGCATCACGATGAGATCGAACGAAGCCTTCGGCAATGCTGCCGCCTGCTCGGCGCTGATCACTGCGATCTTCGGATCGCCGGCATAGCGCATGGCGAGCGACGCACGGACGTTTGGTGCCGCTTCCACCAGCACCAGCCGGCCGCAGGCCGCGGCGACCAGGCCAGCGGATGTCGCTTCGCCACAACCGTAGTCGAGCACTTGCGCGGTGGGCGAGGGCACGTATTTGCGAAGATCTTCCGCAATGATGCGGTAATGCACGTCGCGGTGACGCGCATTCACATAGATCACCGAATGCTTGAAATCGTAGAAGTCGATCCAGTCCATCTGCCCTATGTCGCAAACTAATTCATATGACGCTAGACGGGTGGAGCTTGCGTTAATCCGCTCGTCTGCACTTTCGCGGCTAGCGCCGCCAAAGCTTCGGCAATGGACCGTCTTTGCCAAGAACGGGATCGGTTTCGGGCGGCGGCACTTTGGGGATTGTGGTCAGGGCCTTGTCGCGCTCGGCCGGGTTGTCACCGCGACAGAGGTTATAGGTGCCGTCAGGTGGATAAGCACCGATAACGAGAAAATCGTCACTGCCCGATAGTTTCTGGTGTCCGGTACCGGCCGGCAGGACAGCGACGTCGCCGGCGGCAAGTTCGAAAACCTCGCCGCTATGTCCCCCGAGTTGCACTCGCGCGTGGCCGCGCGCAATGCCGAGCGCTTCGTGAATCATCGAATGGTAATGAACGAACGGATAGATGCCATTGCGCCATTGGCCGTGGCCCCACCCGTTGGCGGCAAACAATGTCTCAATCGTGTGTTCGGGATTGCGCTTGCTGCCGACATCGATTGCTCCCTTGTAAATGAGAGCTGGCAGCGCCGGATTGTTCGGCACCTTGCCGTCGTCTTTGAACGTGAAGGTGAGGGGTTTCGACGACGCCATGGCATTACAACAAAGTTCGGTGACTCTGGTTGCGTCGCGTTCGATTATCCATCCTCCACTCGTCCCCGCGAAAGCGGGGACCCAGGGGCCAAATCCGCTGGCCTGTAATCGTGGCTCTGGATTCCCGCTTTCGCGGGAATGAGCGGAAGCAGAGTTCGGTCCCGCTAACTGGTCAAGCAATCTTGCGCTTGGCCTGCCGCATCATCTCGACAAAGCGCGTGAAGAGATAATGGCTGTCGCGCGGGCCCGGCGAAGCCTCAGGATGGTACTGCACCGAGAACACGGGCTTGTCCTTGAGCGCGATGCCGCAATTGGATCCGTCGAACAACGACACGTGCGTCTGCTCGACATTCTTCGGCAGCGATTCCTTGTCCACCGCGAAACCATGGTTCATCGAGGTGATCTCGACCTTGCCAGTCGTGAGATCTTTGACCGGATGATTGGCGCCGTGATGGCCCTGGTGCATCTTCATGGTCTTGCCGCCGACCGCGATACCCAGCATCTGGTGGCCAAGACAAATACCGAAGGTCGGCGTACCGGAGTCGATCAGTTTCTTGATGACCGGCACCGCGTATTCGCCGGTCGCTGCCGGATCGCCTGGGCCATTCGACAGAAACACGCCGTCAGGCTTGAGCGCCATGATGTCGTCGGCCGACGTTTTGGCCGGCACGACAGTCACCTTGCAGCCGGAGCCTGCGAGCAGGCGCAGGATGTTGCGCTTGATGCCGTAGTCGACCGCCACGACATGAAATTCAGGATTGGTCTGCCGCGCGTAGCCTTTTTCCCAACCCCACGGCGTTTCGTCCCAGGTAAAGCGTTGACCGCTTGTCACCATCGGCACCAGGTCCATGCCGACGAGGCCGGGCCATGCCTTCGCTTCTTTCTTCAGAGCCTCGAGATCGAATTTGCCATTGGGCGAATGCGCGATCACCGCGTTCGGCATGCCATTGACGCGAATCAGCGCGGTGAGTGCGCGGGTATCGATGCCGGCGAGGCCGATGATGCCGCGGGCCTTCAGCCAGTCATTGAGGTTTTTGGTCGCGCGGTAGTTCGAAGGCGCGGTGATGGCGCTATGCATAATGACGCCGCGCGCGCCGGGCGTTGCGGCCATATTGACGGTTTCGATGTCTTCTTCGTTGGTGCCGACATTGCCGATATGCGGGAAGGTGAAAGTGATGATCTGCCCGGCGTAGGAGGGGTCGGTGAGGATCTCCTCATAGCCCGTCATGGCGGTGTTAAAGCAGACCTCGCCGACGGCATGGCCGGTCGCGCCGAGCCCAAAGCCTTCCAGAACGGTTCCGTCCGCGAGCACCAACAGCGCTGTCGGCTTGGGTTCGGCCCAAGACCCGCCGGACGTCCCGGCAGGAGCGGCTTTCGTCTGGGTCATGGCCTCTTAGTTGCGTATTATAGTGTGCGAGGCAAGGGGCCGCCGGGTGCCGCCCCCAGGCAGATAAAAATTGAAGAAAGGGGTTCCCGTGCTGCGCGATGACATTAACAAGGCTCTGACCGAGGCGATGAAGGCCAAGAACGAGCGGGCGGTTTCGACGCTGCGCATGGTCAATTCCGCGCTTAAAAATGCGGATATCGAGGCGCGTGGCGCCGGCAAGCCGGCGCTGGGGGACGCCGAGGTGCTTCCTCTGCTTCAGAAGATGATCAAGCAGCGGCAGGAATCGGTGGAGCTTTACCAGAAGGGCGGCCGTGCCGACCTGGTCAAACAGGAGCAGGAAGAGATCGCCATCATCTCCGGGTATCTGCCCAAGCAGATGTCGGACGACGACATGAAGTCCGCGATCGAGGCGGCGGTGAAGGAGACGGGCGCCGCCGGCATGAAAGACATGGGCAAAGTGATCGGCGTGCTGCGCGGCAAATATGGGGGACAAATGGATATGGCCAAGGCGAGCGGACTGGTGAAGGCGCGTTTGCAATAAAGCGAATTGTCATGGCCGGCTCGTCCCGGCCATCCACGTCTTGCATTGCCATTGGGTCGTGAAGATGTGGATGCCGGCATAAAGCCGGGCATGACGAAAAATGTAACGCAGGGACACGAATTTCGAGGAGACGAAAATGACTCGTGTTGCAGTTCTGATTGCAGCGCTTTTTATGACAGTGGCAGCGCACGCTCAGGAAAATTACCCCAACCGCCCGATCCATGTGCTCACCACGTCGAGCGCCGGCGGCATCAGCGATATCTTCATGCGCGTGCTCGGCGAAGAACTGCACAAAAGCCTCGGCCAGCCGATCATCATCGAAAATCGGCCCGGCGGCTCCGGCAATATCGGCGCGCGCGCCTGCCAGGATGCGCAACCGGATGGCTACACGATCTGCATCATCAATGCCGATCCGATGATCTACAACCAGTACCTTTTCAAAAGCCTGACGTTCGATCCCGACAAGCTCACGCCCATCGTCAACCTGTTTCACCTGATCCAGGTGCTGGTGATCAATTCCGATCTCGGCGCCAAGAGCGTGGATGAACTCGTTGCCGTATCGAAGGCAAAGCCCGGTACGCTCTCTTATCTCACGGCTTCGATCCCGTGCGTTGTCTACATGGACAGCCTCAAGAACGAAAAAGGCGCCGACTGGGTGCGCGTGCCGTTCAAAGGCGGCGGCGAGGCGACCAACGCCATTCTCGGCGGCTCGACGCCGATCGGCCTCATTGGCCTCGGCAACGTGATCGCGCAAATCCGCGCCAACAAGATGAACGCGCTGGCGCTGGTCAACAACATCCGCACACCGTTGTTGCCCGATGTGCCGACTTGGAGCGATCTCGGTTACAAAGGCGCAGCGTCGCAAACCTGGTACGGCCTGTTTGCGCCACCGGGCATGCCCAAGGCCGCCGTTGACAAGATCGCGGCGGAAGTGACGCGGGTGTTCGCCGACAAGGACTTCGTCGAGAAATATGTGATCAGCCGCGGCCAGGTGCCGGCCATCAACACGCCGGCGCAGTTCGCCGCCGAGATCAAGGCCGACCGCGAAGCCGCGAAGGATGTGGTGAAGGCATCGGGGCTCGAGCCGCAGTAAGCGGCCGTGGTTTGGCCTTGCCCCGCTAAGCGGGAGCGCCGGGATAGGTCGGGCGTTAAACGCCTTATGCCACAGGCTGCGTTTCGTCCGGCGATGGCAAAACCGGTTGTAACAGCAGCTTTCACACGGAGGCCACGATTTGCGCTCCGGCCGACAACCTGACTAGAGTACCTCCGCTGGAAGTTGCGAGCACGACCTGCGGGGGGCGACCGTGGTCCGACGCTATGCGCTTATCTGGGCGCCATTAGTTTGCGTTTCATTCTTCTGCGCCGCCGCGTCGGCGCAGAATGCGGGTCCTGTTTTACCGACAGGCGACGCAGCCGTAGCCGGCTTTTCCGGGACGTCCGTCCTTGGCCCGCCGCCACCGCCTGAACCCCAGCGCGTCGACAAAACCTACATCAACCTCGACGGGCCTTCACTGAGGGTGATTACTCTGGGCCGGATGGGCGGGCCGCCGCAGGCGCAACTCGTTGCCGCGCCGAAGCCGTTCACGGCGACCGCGCGGCAGATCGGCCAGGTGTTCTCGCTCGCACTCGATGATGCGGATCCGCCCAACATTTACGCCGCAGCCAGCTCGGCTTACGGCTTGCCGATTGTCGTGCCCGATACCGACGGTGACGGTGTCCCCGATCGCGCGCGCCGCGGTGCGCCGAACGCAGCCTTCATGCCCGGTCTTTTCGGTCCGGTCGCGGTTGATGGCGGACCGGGCTCGATCTGGAAAATCGATGGCCGCACCGGCGCCGCGACATTATTCGCGAATGTCACACTGGGCGGCGTGCCCAATTCAGGCCCCGCACTGGGCGCCCTGGCATTCGATCCCGTATCGCATCAGCTTTTTGTCGCCGACCGCGACACCGGCATGATCCATCGCTTCACGCTCGACGGTGTCGAGCGCGGGCGTTTCGATCATGGCACGCAGGCGCTGAGCGCCGCAGGGCTGCCGCCGATCGGCTTCGATCCGCGCAAGCGGCTGAACATCGAGAGCCCGACATTCGACAGCGGCAATCCGGCCACATGGGCCTACGCGCCGCCGGCGCGCCGTGTCTTCGGCATGGCCGTCAGCCGCGGGCGTCTTTATTACGCGGTCGCCGCGGGCCTGCGCATCTGGTCCGTTTCGCTGATGCCCGATGGATCGTTCGGGCCCGACTCGCGGTTCGAAGTGGCCGTGCCGCGAACTGCGTCGCAGAACGCAGAGATCTCCGAAATTCTCTTCGATGATAACGGCGACATGCTGGTCGCCGAACGTGGCGCGCCGACCGGCGCCTATGATTACAAGGCGCTGGCGGAATCGCCCGAAAACCGCGTGTTGCGCTTCCGTCCGAAAAGTCCGGACGATCCGCCCAGCCGCGATCTCTGGTTCCCGGTGCCGAAGGAATATGCCGTCGGTTTCCCGCCGACACTTCGCAACGACAATGGCGGCATCGCCATTGGTTATGGCTATGACGCGGCGGGAAATATCAACCGCGCGGTCTGCGGCGGTACGCTCTGGAGCACCGGCGAACAACTGCGCAACGCGCGCGATCGCGCGACTGTTAAGCGGCTGCAGCCTGGCGGGCCGCCGATCGTCGATGGTCTGCAAGGCAATTCGACGCGGCTGTTGCGGCCACTCAACGAGCCGCCGTTCGAAACTTATTTCATCGACTACGACGATCGTTTCGATGATGCGCAGACGCGCGGCTATCTCGGCGATGTGGTGATCGGGCGCGTGTGCGGGCAGGCGGCATTACCGCTTGTGCCGGTGGCCGCCATGTGTCCACCGGGATTGTTCGACATCGATGGTATTTGTCAATTCCCGGCTGCCTGTCCGGCGGGTACGGAGTTCGCAAACGGCTGTTGCGTCTATCGCGACTGCCCGGCGAGCTATGTGCGCATCAACGGAAAATGCGGACCGCCGCCGATAAACTGCAAGTACGGCGAAACCTATGCCAACGGGCGTTGTGAAGCGCCGAAGTGTCCTGCAGGTCTGGTCCCGGTGAAGAGCCAGGCAGGCGCTGGGCCCAATGGGGTGGAAAGCGCGGGACCGAACATCGGCGGGTCCAATGCAGCGCTTAACGACCTGAAAGCCGCGAACAAAAGCGGCGGCCAGGCAAAAATGTGCGGCGGCGGCACTTATTGTAAGTGTCCGGACGGCACCCAGGTCGGTGAGGACGGCACCTGCAAGAAGACAACCTGCCCCACGCAAACAATCGAGATCAATGGAATCTGTTGCACGCGCCAGGATCTCACCAACGGCAAATGTCATTGGCGGCCGGAGACCCCGCCCAAGCTGACGATCCGAAAGGACGCGCCGAAAAGTTGTCAGGTGATCACGACCGGATCGCTGGTCGCGGCGTTGGGTGGCCCCGCCTATTTGTGCAAGTTTACAATCACGGTGACAAACGCGGGCACAACGCCGGCCAGCGGGGCAACTTTCACCGACACTGCAACGCCTCCGGCACGGATCGTGGACTTAGCTGCGCTCGACAGCCAGGGCAATGTCGACGTCAATAGTACAAGCTGGCAGTGCAACGACCCGACGAATGCTCCGCTGACGTGCAAGCGCCAACCTGGCAACGACATTCCCGCGGGAGGAAGTGTTCAGGTTGTCGTCGCGACGGCGACGCTTGTCTCGGCAAACACCGGCACCATTGGAAATTGCGCAGCTGCGGGCGACGCAGCGGCGCTCAATCAGGGGCAGCCGTCGACTTCCAATCTCAGCGCCAATCCTTCGTTCAATCCCAATTCGCCGACTGGTCAGGATCTGAGCAATCTCGCGCAGGGGGACAAAAAGGTTGACTGCAAGACTGTGCAGATTGGGCTGCTGCCTCCACCGCCTCCACCGGTCACCACGTGTACCCCGACGCGTATGCCGGCCTGCTCGGGACCGATCGTTGGCGAAGGCGACAATCAAAAGCGTCTTTGCCACGTCGGCCAGTGCGATTGCGGGGGCCCGCTGGTTGGCGAAGGCGCCAGTAGAGCGCGTCTTTGCGGCGCCGAAGAGTGCATGACGACGTGCCCCGCAAGCGCCACGACGCCGCAGCCGATACCACCACCACCGCCGCCACCGACGATTACGGTGACCTGCCCGCCAGGCGCGGTTGTCTTCAATGGCCAGTGTTTCGTTCCAACCTGCCAGGGCCGCGACTGTCCGCCGCCCGTCGTCGGCGGCTGCCCCGGCGGCGGACAGCGCAATTTAGATGGAATATGCCCGACACCGACGACAGGATGTGCCGGCAACGCAGCGCGCAACTCGGATGGCAATTGCCCGACCCAGACCGGACAGCAACCGGATTGCGGCACCTTCAAGGTGTGGAGCGGCGGGAAATGTGTTTGCCGCCGTGGTGTTGGCGATGACTGCCACATACCGGACGACAACAAGAAGAAGAAAAAGAAATTCGTGCCGAGGTCACCGGAAACTCCGTCTCAGCCATCCGGTTCGTCGGCGCCCCCAATCAACATCCAGATCGGCCCGGGTTTCCCGGGTGGTGGCCGGCCGGGCGGTGGCCATCCGAGCGGCGGAACGCCTAAGGGTGGTGGTGGCTGCGGCAAAGCATGTGGTTGATAAATTGCGTTCGCCCGCGGAGGGTCTGATGCGAGTTCTTGCTCTTTCTCTTTGCGGTCTGACACTTGCAAGTGCGTTTGCGCTCGGCACTCCCGCCGCGGCCAAGGAACCCGGCTGGTGCGCCGCCTACCGCAACGGCGGCAACAATTGCGGCTTTTACACTTACGACCAGTGTATGGCGGCGGTCAGCGGCGTCGGCGGATTCTGCAACCGAAGTCCGTACGCTGAGCCGGAGAAACCGGCTGCGCGGAAGGAGCAAACAGCCGAACCGAAAGCCAAGCGCAAAGAGAAAGAAGAAGTCAAAGAACGCGCAGCGCCCGTGCAGAAGCCCACACCGCCCGCCGCGCAAACCGTGCCGGTCATTGTCCAGCCGCCTCCTGCTCCACCCGCTGCCGCGCAAACCGTGCCCGTCATTGTTCAGCCGCCTCCGGCTCCGCCCGCCGCTGCACAAACAGTGCCGGTTATTGTCTCGCCTCCGCCGGTTGCCGCTCAGCCGCCGGCCGCGCCGGCGCAACAGCCGGCCAACAATTTCCAGACCGCGCGCGCGCTCATTCTTTCCGGAAAATACGAAGCCGGCATCGCCGCCATGAAGGCGCTCGGCTACGACGATCATCCCGACATTGCGAGTTCAATCGGGTTTGCTTACGCCAAGCTCGGCAATCCGCGTGAGGCGCGCAGCTGGTACAGCAAGGCGCTCGCGGCCGACCCCAATCACGTCAGCACGTGGGGTTATTCCGGCGCACTTTATGTTGCGCAGGGCGATGTCGCCAAAGCGCGCGGCGATCTTGAGCACATCAAGACGATATGCGGCGGCACGACTTGCCGTGAATATCAGGAACTCGACGGATTGATCGCCGCCAAAGGTCGCTGACTCAGAGAATGCGGCCCGGCCGCTGAAGTGGCCAACCAACGACACGCATCGCATCGAAGCGTCATGGCGGATAAAAAATCATGCCGGCTTTTAACGGCGTGGTACGTCGCCCAGATCTTCCAGCACGTGGACGAGCGCCTCCGGCTCCACTTTCACGCTGCCCGCGAACGGGTGGTCGATCACGACCACCGTCAGCAGCGATGAAAAGACCAAAGCGGCCAGGGCGCCGGTCATCAGCGCTTGCGCGCGCACGTTCTGGGCGCCGAAGAAAAACGTAAACCCCACCGTGATGATGGCGCCGCCGATCAGCACGAACCAGAGAATCTCCGGCACATTGCCATCGGCGGTGACGAAACGCGCACGGCGCGCCACACTGATCTCGTCGAGCTGGCGCAAGATCTCCGTCATCAGGACAGGGTCCTGTGCTTTTCCGGCAATGGAATTCAGCAGCGTGGTGTAAACATTGCTGAGCGCGGCCGTGACAGCGGGATCGAGCTTGCCATGTTCCATGGCCGGCCAATCCTTGTTGATCGCGGCGCTCAGGTAGCCCTCCATCGCGCTGCGCACGGCGTTGCGGCGCTCGGTGCTCAATCCGTCCGCCAGGCGCAGGACAGTCGCCGCCGCACCCGCTTCCTTGGCGACATCATTTTCCGAGACGTTGAATTTTTCCCACACGACGATGATCGCGAAGGCAAGCAGCACCGCATAAAGGACGCCGACGGTTGCGAACTTGAACCCGGCGACTTCGTTATTGGTCCGCAGGCGGTCCAGCCGGACGAAACGCCGGACGATCAACGGGCCCACCATCGCAATGGCCGTCGGCAGGACCACGAGAATCAGGGCCGACAACCACAACGGCAACACGGTCAGGGACATCATGCGTTTCACCCGTCGAATCGGCGGACGATCAAGGCCCGCACAATCTGGGCCGATTGCGGCGGCCCAGGCAATACCCCTGCGGCCGGCTATGCCACCTCGAGCAAAATCTCCGTCAGCCGCTCGGGTTCGTCGATCATCACATCGTGGCCGCACGGCACTTCATATGTCCGCCAGGTTGGGTCGGCCTTTGCGCGTGCATGCGCTTTTTCGAACGAAACGTTCGGATAACCTGCCGCGCGGATGTAGGTTTTCTTCCGAACCCGGTCGCGCGCACCTGTCAGCTTGATCTTTTCGGTCATGGTGCGGATCGGCTGCGGGCCCGCAAGCAAATCCACCCACGCGCGATCCCTCTCGTTGACCTTGAACGCGGCTGCGTCGCGCACGGGGATCGTGGTGTCGCCGCGTTCGAGCGCCGCCTGGATGATCTCCTGCACCGCCGGTTGCACGAGATCGACTGTGGCGTCGCCATTGTCAGGGATGAACGCATCGAGAAATACGAGCGAGCGGATGATGTCCGGCGCCTTTTCGGCCACGCCGGAAATCACGCAGCCGCCGTAGGAATGGCCGACGAGGACGATGTCGGTGAGCCGCTCGTGCTTGATGACGCCGAGCACGTCCGCGATGTGCAGCGACAGGTCGACGCCGGGATGAAGCAGATGCGCGCGCTCGCCAAGGCCGGTGAGCGTCGGCGTGAACACCTGGTGCCCGCGCGCCCGCAGGCGGTCGGCGACACGCCGCCAGGCCCAGCCGCCGTGCCAGGCGCCGTGGATGAGGAGGAACGTTTTTGCCGTCATGTCTGGTGGCCTCCTTGGGACCACTATTCCAACTCCGCTCACCCCCGCGAAAGCGGGGCGCCAGACCTAATAGCCTCTGGATTCCCGGCTTGCGCGGGAATGAGCGGATTCACAAGGGACGTTCGCCTGTGGAAAACTAGGATAGGGCCTGAAAGGACAGCTGGTTGCGCCGGTTTTGGGCTTGGCTCCGGAAAGTCTCAATTTGGGGGCCTATGATGGGACCGCACCGAGTCGCAAAACCCCATGCGTTTCACGCCCCAGTTCCTCGACGAGCTCAAAGCCCGGCTTCCGGTGTCGGAAGTCGTGGGCAAGCGCGTCAAGCTCGTGCGCTCGGGCCGCGAGTTCAAGGGCCTGTCGCCGTTCAACAAGGAAAAGACGCCGTCCTTTTTCGTCAACGATCAGAAGCAGGCCTGGTTCGATTTCTCCTCGGGCAAGAACGGCAGCATCTTTGATTTCATGATGGAAAGCGAAGGCGTCAGCTTTCCCGAAGCCGTCGAGCGCCTCGCGCAGATGGCGGGCATGCCTCTGCCGAAAGTCTCGCGCGAAGATGAGCAACGCGATGCGCGGCGCAAGACGCTGCACGATGTCATGGAGATCGCCGCGAAATTTTTCCAGGACACGCTGGCCTCGCGCGTCGGCGCCAAAGCGCGCGGCTATCTCGCCGACCGCGGCCTCGATGCGGCGACGCAATTGAAATTCCGGCTCGGCTATGCGCCGGGCGAGCGCTTCGCGCTGAAAGAGCATCTCGGCTCGCATGGCATTCCGATTGAGGACATGGTCGAGGCGGGCCTGCTGATTTCCGGCGACGACATTCCGGTGCCCTTCGATCGCTTCCGCGACCGCGTGATGTTTCCGATCGGCGATTTTCGCGGCCGCGTGGTTGCCTTCGGCGGCCGCGCTTTGGATAAAGATGCGCAGGCGAAATATCTCAACTCGCCGGAGACGCCGCTCTTTCACAAAGGCGCAACGCTCTACAACATTTCTGCCGCGCGCCAGGCCGCGCACGCAGGCAAGTCTACGCAGTCTGCGCAAGAAAATGCCGGCGCGCCCATTGTCGTGGTTGAAGGCTATGTCGATGTGATCGCGATGGTGGCCGCGGGCTTTCCCGCGGCGGTCGCGCCGCTCGGCACGGCGCTGACGGAAGACCAGCTCGGCCTGCTCTGGAAAATGGCGGATGAGCCGATTTTGTGTTTCGACGGCGACAATGCCGGCTTGCGCGCGGCCTATCGCGCGGTCGATCTGGCGATGCCGCGGCTCAAGCCGGGCAAGAGCCTGAAGTTCGCGCTGTTGCCGCAGGGGCAAGATCCCGACGATCTGCTGCGCTCGGGCGGGCGCGAGGCGGTCAGCGAGGTCGTCAACGCGGCAAAGCCGCTCGCCGACATGTTGTGGACGCGCGAGACGGAAGGCCATTCGTTCGATACGCCGGAGCGCCGCGCCGCGCTGGAAGCGCGCGTCAACGAAGTCACCACGACGATCGGCGATGAATCCGTGCGCCGCTATTACCGCCAGGATTTCAGCGCGCGGCTGTCGCAATTCTTCGCGCCCGTGCGGGCGCAGCGTGATCAGCGTTCGCGCGGAAACTGGCAAGAGTCACGGCAAGGACAGAGCTCAGGCGGAAACTGGCGCGAGCCGCGGCAGGGACAAGGCTCCGGCGGCCAATGGGGCAGGGGCCGCAACGGCGATTGGCAACGTCCGGTCGCGCCGCGCACTGCGGGCCGCTCGATGCCTTATGTCGTTGTCAGCCAGCAGCTGGCGTCGAGCCCGGTGCATCGCGGCCACCGCATCACGGTACCGTTGCGCGAGGCGCTCATCTTGCAGGCGACGCTCAACCATCCCTGGCTGCTGCACGACCACCTGGAGGAGCTGGCCTCGCTCGAGTTCCGCCATGGCGATGCCGAGCGGCTCAAAGGCGCGCTGATCGATATCGCCGCTCATGCCGCTGCGCTCGATGCCGAGGCGCTCAAGGCCGAGCTCGCCGCCCGCAATCTCACCGAGACCATGCAGCGGGTGGCCCTCTCGATCACGACGCCCTCGGTCTGGGGGGCGCGGCCCGAGGCTGCGCCGGACGATGTTTTGGTGACCTGGCAGCAGCTTGTCGCCTTGCATCGGCAGTGGCATTCCCTAACTAAGGAGCTCAAGGACGCCGAACAGGCACTGGGCCAGGACGCGAGCGAAGCCAATTATTTGCGGTTGCGCGACGTCAAAAGCCGCCTGGAACGGGTGGAAGGGACCGAGGCCCTGATTGAGGGCTTTGGAGCCTCTTCCGGTCGAGGCGTTCGTAGCTTATGAGCATGTCCCGCTGTCCGGCGCATGATCCCGAAAAGTGGCTACCCGGTTTTCGGACCAGATCATGCGCTAAAAGTACCGGGCAGCCGGAGAGTACCAAGGCCGGCGTGGAATAAAGGGTCGATTCCAGCTGTATTGTTAGGTTAATCGGAGCTTAAGCGGGTTCCGAGGACACTGGATGACCTGATTCGGGGGCGGCGCCTCGCCGGCGCGGCCCTTTTTGGCCGTGGCCACCGGCAAATAGGCCGCGATGGTCCAGGAGATACGGAATGGCGAGCAAGGCAAAGGCTGCCCAGGCGAAAGAAAAAGAACCCGCCGCGGAGAAGGAAGAAGGCGCGCCTGAATCGCCGCTGCCGCTTCTCGATCTTTCCGATGCCGGCGTCAAAAAGATGATCAAGGCCGCCAAGAAGCGCGGCTACGTCACCATCGACCAGATCAATGAAGTCCTGCCTTCGGGCGAGGTGTCCTCCGACCAGATCGAGGACATCTACGCGATGCTCAACGAGATGGGCATCAACGTCGTCGAGACCGAAGAGGCCGACGGCGAAGAAGGCGAGAAGGCCACCGACGAGGCCGACGACGACGAAGAGGATACCGGTACGGAAGTCGTCGAGGCGAAGGCCAAGTCGCTCGCCACCACCGAAAAGAAAGAACCGTCCGAGCGCACCGACGATCCCGTGCGCATGTATCTGCGCGAGATGGGCTCGGTCGAGCTGCTCTCGCGCGAAGGCGAAATCGCCATCGCCAAGCGCATCGAGGCCGGCCGCGAAGCGATGATCGCAGGGCTTTGCGAAAGCCCGCTCACCTTCCAGGCCATCATCATCTGGCGCGACGAGTTGAACGAGGGAAAAGTCTTCCTCCGCGACATCATCGATCTTGAAGCGACCTACGCCGGCCCCGACGCCAAGCAGATGCAGGTGCCGGTGATCATCGGCCCCGATGGCAAACCGATTCCGCAAGCCGTCGGCACGCCCGTTCCCGGCGCGCCGCATCTTCAGGTCGTGCAGCCGTCTGCGCCGCCCGCCGCGCCGCCGTCCGCCACGCCGTTCAAGGCAACGCCGGGTGCGCCTGGCGCCGATGGCGAAGAGCCGAAGGATCCCGGCGAAGCCGCAGCCGAGGGCGATTACGACGAAGACGACATGGAGAATTCCCTGTCGCTCGCCGCCATCGAAGCCGAGCTCAAGCCGAAGGTGGTCGAGACCTTCGACACCATCGCCGACAGCTTCAAGAAGCTTCGCCGCCTGCAGGAACAGGACATCGAAAACCGCTTGCGCAGCTCGTCGCTGCCGCTCTCGCCGGCCCAGGAGCGCAAATACCGCAAGCTCAAGGAAGAGATCATCTCCGAGGTGAAATCGCTGCGGCTCAACCAGCCGCGCATCGACAGCCTCGTCGAGCAGCTCTATGACATCAACAAGCGCCTCGTGTCGAACGAAGGCCGCCTGATGCGCCTTGCCGAAAGCTATGGCGTCGCGCGCGAGGAATTCCTCAAGCAATATATGGGCGGCGAGCTCGACCCGCGCTGGCTCAACCGCGTCTCGAAGCTTTCGGCTAAAGGCTGGAAGAGCCTTGTCGCCAAGGAAAAGGACCGCATCAAGGAAATCCGCGGCATGGTGCACGATCTCGCGGCGCAGACCGGCGTCGAGATCGCCGAGTTCCGCAAGATCGTCCACATGGTGCAGAAGGGCGAGCGCGAAGCGCGCCAGGCCAAGAAGGAAATGGTGGAGGCAAACCTGCGCCTCGTCATCTCCATCGCCAAGAAATACACCAACCGCGGCCTGCAATTCCTCGATTTGATCCAGGAAGGCAATATCGGCCTCATGAAGGCGGTCGATAAGTTCGAATACCGCCGCGGCTACAAGTTCTCGACCTACGCGACCTGGTGGATCCGCCAGGCCATCACCCGCTCGATCGCCGACCAGGCGCGCACCATCCGCATTCCGGTGCACATGATCGAGACGATCAACAAGATCGTGCGCACCTCGCGCCAGATGCTCAACGAAATCGGCCGCGAGCCGACGCCGGAAGAGCTCGCCGAGAAACTGGGCATGCCGCTGGAGAAGGTGCGCAAGGTCCTCAAGATCGCCAAGGAGCCGCTCTCGCTCGAGACGCCCATCGGCGACGAGGAGGATTCCCATCTCGGCGATTTCATCGAGGACAAGAACGCGATCCTGCCGATCGACGCGGCGATCCAGTCGAACCTGCGCGAGACCACGACGCGCGTTCTGGCGTCATTGACGCCGCGCGAGGAGCGCGTGCTGCGCATGCGCTTCGGCATCGGCATGAACACCGACCACACGCTGGAAGAAGTCGGCCAGCAGTTCTCGGTCACCCGCGAACGTATCCGCCAGATCGAGGCGAAGGCGCTGCGGAAGCTGAAACATCCGTCGCGCTCGCGGAAATTGCGGTCGTTCCTGGATAACTGACGCCGCGCGTTCCGGGCTTGACCCGGCCATCCACGTCTTCAAAATTAAAACCCCGGCGAAAGACGGGGTTTTTGCTTTCCGGTCATCCCCGCGGAAGCGGGGATCCAGCTCTTGAAACCAAGAGATCGCGCGTGGCGCAGACGCACTTCAAAAACACGAGGTCGGCCCACATCGCGGTCGGCGTCGCAATCGTCAGCATCCTATTGTTTGCGGCTGTATTTGCGCTTTACGTGCTGGCACTCAGTGCGGATTGAAGCGTTCGGCCCGAACTCGTGCCTTGCGCTCTGGCATTCCTGCTGATTCACTCCACCTCGTCCGATTCGAACGCTAAGGGGATAAAATGCCGTCGTTGAAACGAGATGTCCTCGTTAGCGTTCGGCCAAAATATGCTTCGCAAATTTTTAGCGGAAAAAAAACCGTCGAACTGCGGCGGAGATTTCCAGAATCGGCAGCTACAGGGGCATTAGCGCTCATTTACAGCTCGAGTCCCGTGCAAGCTATCGTTGGATATGCTCGTATCAGTAACGTTCGGAGGCTTCCTCTTTCTAAAATTTGGCGTGAGTACGGGGAAGCCGCCTGCATCACAAAAAAAGAATTCGACAGATATTTTTCAGGGCTCAAATTTGGATTTGTAGTTCTGTTGGAGGATATCAAATCGCTCAAGCGGCAAATGAAGGTGGCGGATTTGCAAGATAAGTTTGGGATTGCACCACCACAATCATACCGCTACGTTTCGCAACATTGCAGCTTTGTGTTGCGTGATGGCCGATTTCAAAATTCTGATCGACACAAACGTCGTAATTAGGCTTGAGGATGCTCAGCCTGTCGAAGCTTCATTTTCAGAAGTAGTTCGTCTCTGCGGTTCGCACGGCGTAGGCCTATTTGTCGACGGTGCAAACTACGAGGATGTTAAACGGGATAAAGACGAAAATCGTCGGGCAATCACTCTTAGCAAGCTCGAAAAATTTCAGAAATTGGCTCCATTATCTGAGCAATCTGAGCAATCCCTTGTTGCCCGTTATGGTCCAATCAAAAACGAAAATGATCGAAGCGACGTAAGGCTTCTTGCGGCGTTGGATGCAAAAGCAATTGATTTTCTGCTTACGCAAGATAATGGCATACATCGGCGGGCTGCCCAGATCGGTTTAGATACGAGCGTCCTTACGATTGAGGAGGCACTCGATTGGCTTAGGCGTACATTTAAGGAGAAATCGGTCGCGCTTCCTTACGTGACCGAGCAGAAGGCTTATCAAATTGATCAAGAAGATCCGATATTTAGGAGTCTGGAAGAAGACTATCCAGGTTTCGAGAAATGGTTCGAGAAATGTCGAAGGGAACACAGAGGCTGTTGGGTACTCAAAGTCGCTGACCAAATAGCAGGATTAGTAGTTAGGAAGGATGAGAATTTCGCTCAGGCGAACACCGAGAACCTTGGTCCGAAAATTCTAAAAATTTGCACTCTCAAAGTCAGAGATGAATTTCGCGGAGAAAAGTTTGGTGAGCTATTATTGAAGCAAATATTATGGTTCGCCCAACGAAACGAATACGATCTCACGTATCTAACCGTTTATCCCAAACATACATTTCTGAGAGACCTACTTCAGTATTTCGGTTTTATCGAAACAAAGACGCTCCCTTCAGGTGAACTGATGATGGAAAAGACAATTTTTAAGGGTCCGTCTCCACATTCAGTTGCTGATGTATTTGCCTTCGACCGCAAAGTTTATCCACGGTTTTACGATGGTAATTATTCAAAAAAACTTTGCGTGCCAATCCGTCCCGACTATCACCGTCGGCTTTTCCCGGAAATAGCATTTAGTAGGGAGTTGCCGCTTTTCCCGGCTCAAGAGTTCGAGCCAATTCTGCGCCGCGGCAAATCTCGAACACCCGGTAATACGATTAGGAAGGTGTACTTGTGTCGAGCAAAAATGAAGCAGATTGATCCGGGAGATCTTCTATTCTTTTATATGTCGAAAGACGATGGATACAGGTTTTCTCAAAGCATTACTACCGTGGCCGTCGTGGAGCAGGTGACAGCCGCGACTTCTACCGAGGAATTGATCCGCCTTACGGCGAAGCGTTCTGTCTTCTCGGCTGAAGAATTAGAGGCGATGGGCGCAACAAACAATTCGCCCGTTAGAGTGATCGACTTTCTGTTGGTGGGTCACCTTGAGCCCACAGTGGGACTAAATGACCTCGTTGACTCCAACGTATTTTCGAATAGGCCCCCTCAGTCGATCGCGTCGATTAGTGTGAGTGGCTATGCGAAGCTCAAATCGATGCTGGATTTAGGCTTTGCAATCTAACGTCTGGCGTATTGTTTCCACAACCTTCCCCTTGACTTAATTCCTAAAGCATATATTCCTATCGCGGTCACCCCGCGCGAGGGGCGTTCTGCAGGACACTGTCGAACGTGGGGTGGCGGCGGCGCCCGCGGGCGGGGCTTGTAACCCCGCACTCGGGAGGCCCCGGCCAGTCGTCCGCCGGCATTATGACCGGCTGCCTTTAATGGCTGGACGCTGGGGCGACGACGGGCGGCGGAAGCCGCCCCGGACGGCGGGTTCGCCCGCCGGTTTGCGCCCCACGGAAGCACGGCGCCGGGGACAGAAAAGCCGCAAGGTGGAGCGCCGTTCGGCGACGCGCCCAGCGTCTCCGCAGGGCGCGGCCCGCCGAAGTTCGCGGCCGCCGCAAGGCGAAAGCGGATGGAGGCGGGAGCAGTGGCGGCGCCGTCCGGCGCTCCACCTCCCTCGCACTTTCAAAACCAGGTGCAGGGGAAAAGCCAAAGTCCGGCGCGGCACCGCGCGCGGAAACGATCCCCCGTGTCTTCCCTCATCGTCTCACTCATCTCATCGCAGGAGAAACCAGAATGCCAACGTCCACAATGTCAGCGCCGAAACAGCCACGCCGAAAACGCGTGCGTGATCCGCGCGCTTATCAGCGGCGCCTGAAAGCGGCCGGCCTCGACAACAACACGATGCCGGAAGATGCGGATGCATACCGCTTCGAGCTCGCGCGGCGCATCTGCATGTTCCTCGACGAATCGGCCGGCTGCCCGGAGTTGCTGTGCCAGCGCAATCGCGGCTGCATGGCGCCGGATAATTTCTGCGCCAATGTGCCGCAAGCGTCAGAAGAGGAGGTGGCGCGGGAATGGCCGCGCGTGCGCGCCGCGTTTTTCGAGGCGCTGGAAAAGCACCTCGTCGCGCGTGGGGTGCACGATGAGTGAGGGTGGTGGTGCTTTGGGCGGAGTCTCTCATTACGTCATGGCCGGACTTGTTCCGGCCATCCACGTCTTGCTTGCTGCACGGCCCAAAGACGTGGATGCCCGCGACGAGCGCGGGCATGACGGTTGTGAGGACAGCCGCACAAGGCCGGCCATGACGTATGAATTCAGCGCGCCCGGAATGACGCAATGGGAAAGGGCGTGAGCCGCTCAATTTCCCTTTTCAGCCTGCGCGACGGTCACCGGCGTGTCGCGCCAAAGATCCGGGAACGTCTTCTTCAGGTTGTCGACCTTCGGCAGATCGTTGATGGCGATGTAGGGCTGGTAGGGATGATGGATCGCGTAATCCTGATGGTAAGCCTCGGCCGGGAAGAAGACCGTCTTCATCGAGTCGGTCTTGGTCACGATCGGCCGCTTGAAGGCGTGCGCCTGGTCGAGCTGGGCGATGTAATCCTTCGCGGCCTTGGCCTGCGCGTCGCTCTGCGGAAAAATCTCCGAGCGATATTGCGTGCCGGAATCCGGGCCCTGGCGGTTGAGCTGCGTCGGGTCGTGCGCGACAGAGAAATAGACCTGCAGGATTTTGCTGTAGGACACCTCGCGCGGGTTGAAGGTCACCTGCACGGCTTCGGCGTGGCCGGTACGGCCCGAGCTGACGGTTTCATAGACGGCGTCTTTCTGCGTGCCGCCGGCATAGCCGGACACGGCATTGGTGACGCCTTTGACGTGCTGATAGACGGCCTGAATACCCCAGAAGCAGCCGCCGGCGAGAACGGCGGTTTCGAGCCCGGTGGCTGGCGCAGCCGTTTGGGCCGCGGGCGGCGGGATCGTCACGGCGGGTTCGGCTTGCGCGGCGAACGGCGCCAAAGCGAGGGCGGCGGCAAAGGCTGCAGAAAGAAGAAGGGCAGGGCGTTTCATGGTGGGTCTCCCAGACCGGATTTCACACTCATATACGGGCGCCGGCGTCCGGCGGCATCACACAAAGTTACACGTCTGCGTGACAGCGGCGTCATTAAAGAAAGGCTGGATTCCCGCATGCGCGGGAATGAGCGGAAGGCTTTTCGCTGGGATGAGCCGAGCTGTGGGGCTGAGCCTCTCGCCACGTCATGCACGGGCATAGCCGTCCGAAGGACGGCGTGCTTTCGCACGCCTATGTGCCGGGCATCCACGTCTTTTGGGCGTGAAACAAGTAAGACGTGGATGGCCGGGACAAGCCCGGCCATGACGAAGATGAGGCGCTCACCCCAGTCCATTGACTTGCTGGATTTCCCGCATGCGCGGGAATGAGCGGAAGAGAAACTGCCCGCGCCGCGGGGTGCGTCTACTTCGCCATCCGCCAGACGAACAGCACCAAAGCAGCGCCGGCCGCAGCCGCAATGGCCGACATCAACACCCCACTTCCGAGCGCGAGCAGCACAGCGATGTGAAAGCCGATGAAGGCGCCGGCAATGCCCACCAGCGCGCTGGTGATGAGGCCGCGGTTCGACCCGGAGAATTGCCGGGTGAACCACGACGGGCCGGCCATGCGGTCAAAGAGAACGCCGGCGATAATGCCGATCGCAATAATCATGAGAAGGGTAACGGCGGGATCATTCGCGCGCATCGGTCAGGTCTCCGTCCGCGTTGGGCGCGCCCGGACTCAGGCGCCGCTTTTGTCAGTTTCTTCCGTGTAATAGACGCCGCAATCTTTGCAGGCGAACGTATTCACTTTCGGCGTCAGCCCAATTTCCGGATCCGTATGCGAAAGCGTCATCGGCCTCCCGCAGTTCGGGCAGGCGATGGGCCGCGCACCGTTGCGGGCATGGGACTTGATCGCGTTTACGAATATCAATGCGGCCGCTGCCAACTCGCGTTGATTCAATACGGGCAGCGAACGCACGCCGGACTGGATGAGCACGTCAACTCAGATTCGTCCGAGCAACATCAGCACGACAACGATAATGAGGATCGTGCCGATAACGCCAACGCCGCCGTGGCCATAGCCATAGCCGTAACCGCCGAAGCGGCCACTGAATCCTCCGAACAGGAAGATCACAAGAATGATGATCAGGATAAGTCCGAGCGACATAATTTTCTCCTCAGGTCGACTCTACAAAAATTGCGTTCAGCGCCAGCCGCAGTGGCGATAGCCACTGGCGTTGGTCCAGCAATGGCGATGGCGCCTGCCGACATCGGGACCGCCGACCACGCCGCCCACGACGCCTCCGACAACCGCGCCGGGAGGCCCCGCAATGACCGCCCCCGTGCCCGCGCCGATGGCAACGCCTTCCAGCGTGCCGGCCAGGGCCACGAACGGCATTGCCGTCAGAGCCGCAACGAGCACTCCGGTCTTGAGGATCGAGCGCATGCGAAATCTCCTTGGTTCAACTCAATGGGGAAGCGCTGGTGCGAAATTGACTTCGAAAAAGCGGGATTTCATTGGGTATTCATTGAAATATACAAATCAACGGGCCAGCGGATGGAGAGTTCCATCCAAACGATAAATATTTACCCGGAGAAATACTTAGGTGCCTCGCATTTTTATTTAACGAATAGCGTGTTGTTACTTGGCGGGTATTTGAACTGTCAGGCAATCCGCGCGTTACCGCCTCATGCACATCCAGACACACAGGTTGTTCAAGCCCGCCAGCAGCATCGCTGCGGCGGCCGGGATTGCAGGTGTTATCGCTTTCCTCACAACGCTTTCGCTCATCACGCCGGGCGCAGGTGCTGGCGCGAATTCGTCCGCGTTGCCGCAGGCCTCCGCAAAGGCCGATCGGCTGCCGCTCGCCGTCAAGGGGTCGTCATGTTCGGCGCATGCCTGGCCGAATTTCGACCGGCACTGCGAGTTCGATTTGAGAAAGCCGGCCAATGACGGGCCGCAAATCCGGATCATCGCTCTTCGCTAACGCCGGCGCCGGCGCCGGGCAATCCTGCCGCAATGGTTCATGCAGCGACGCGAAAAAAAGCCCGGGGGGTGCCCGGGCTTTAAAATTTCAAAAATGGAACTGGAATTTACGAGAGCTGGCTGAATGCTTTGGCAGCGCCAGTCTTGAGAGGTTCTGCACTCGCCACCGCAACTTTTTGCGCCAGCGCTGTGAGTTCCTTGGCTTGCTCGCCCAGCGTTTCCAACTGCTTGCGCGAGTGAGTGGTCGACAATTCGAAAAACTCCGAAGGCGACTTCACGCTTGTCAGCTTCTGGGCAAACTCGAATGCCGCTTCAGTGTTGGTGCGAGCGAATTCGATAGCTTTCATCTGATAGTCTTGCGCACCCTTGATGCTTTTCGCGTAGCTATCTTTCATCATTGTCGTGGCTTCAGCCGCGACTTCATTCGTTTTTTCATATGCAGCTTTGACATTGGCGACGCCGTTTTCGGCGGATTCGCGAAATGCTTGCGTTGCATCTCTCGAGGAGCCAGTGGGCTTGGTGTTTGTCTTGGTTGATGTATCCATGTGGACTGTCCTTAGGGCGTTTTCTTTTGCGGAGTTCCGCACGCGACGCCCTTGGCGCAGGTCGGATCTCTTTGTTTGGAACTTTGGCTCGAATCGTTTGGGCCGCAGATGCCGCGCCACGACGTTTCAAACGTCGACGCGATCATCTAACTCCTTACGTGGCTATTGCGATGCACCGGCGCAATGCGATTTTTCCGCGCGGTTACAATTCGTGATCGAATTTGCGGCAGCGCGCGGCTTATTGAACTCGGGAAGTTTCCACAGCGGGAACATCGGCGGGAACAAATATCGTCGACTTCTTCGCCGAAGCGGATTTCGCTTTGAAGGTTGCGTGCGTCATCGACACGGCGGTTCCATGACTATCGCTTGCGATCGTCACGGTCGCATCAAGCTGCCTTGCCAATGCCTGAATAAGACTGGTGCCAAGTCCGGCCTTGGTTTCGCTGGCCTTCACATCCGGCTTGCCGATACCGTTGTCGGAAACGGTCAACTTCCAGTCGCTTTCCGCGACCTTGTACGAAACCACAATTGCAGCGTCCGGCTTCGGATTCGGAAATGCATGCTTCAATGCATTCATGACCAGTTCGGTCACAATGAGCCCAATACTGACGGCGTCGCGCGATATGGCGGTGCCGGCATCGGCCTCAACTTTCAGCGTAATGGGTCGGCTGTCGCCGATCATCGACTGCGCCAGGGTGTCGCAAAGCTTCGAAAGGTAACTGGCGATGACAATCGGCTGATTTCGGCCGGAGAGATGCAGGTGCTCCTGAACAGCGCTCACCGAAAGAACGCGCTGATGCGCGTCCTGCAGCTGCAATCGCGCTTCTTCCGTTTGGACGGTGCGCGCCTTGATGAGGAGAATACTGGCGATGATTTGCAGGCTATTGGCGACACGATGCTTCATTTCGTCCAGCAGCATGTCCTTTTCCCGCAGGAGTTCCTGCACCTGCTGCTCAATGGCGCGCCGGTCGGTCACGTCCTCGAACGCCAGAAGTACGGTGGTGTGGGAGCCGTTCTCGTAGAAAACCTCGCGCGCATTCAAGAGCATGACGCGGCGCCCGATCACGGGGAATTCCCGTGCGACTTCGTATCCCTCGATCGCCGAACGGTTCTTGCTGATCGTTTCCAGAAGGTAGCGAAGCTCCGGAATGTCCCATTGGCTTTCATCGATTTCGTAGAGCAGACGCCCAAGGACGTCGGCGCTCTCGAGAGCGAAAGTCTGGAAGAAGGAGCGGCTGGCGGCAATGACACGCAGATTCTGGTCGAGCACCACGAGCGGGTCGCGGACGGTATCGACGATCGCCTGTGCAAGCGTCAGGCCGTCGCGGACATCAGCGAACGGAGTGGTTTTCGGTGGAAGTGACGTCAGCATATGAACTTTCCGCCCCGCTTTCGAGCAGGGACAATGAAGCGCAAATTTTCCTAAATAGGTGGCGAGAACGCCAAGGACGCTTTCATCGAGCGTCGAATGGGGATTACCGTGCGCCTTTATTGGCCAATAGTCGAGTGTCTCGTCATCACGTTATCGGATGTAAGTTTGGGGGTATTTCAACGCGTTACACGCGGGTGAGTGAGGCGCGCGGCGGTAAAGAAGGTTTGCATTCCCGCTTGCGCGGGAATGCACGGAAGAGGGCAATCAACCCGTCATGGCCGGGCTTGTCTCGGCCATCCACGTCTTACTCGTCGCAAGCCGAAAGACGTGGATGCCCGGCACAAGGCCGGGCATGACAAATATCCGCCGCTCACTCGATCCCGCTGATGATCCGAATGTCGCGCACAGCGCCATCGCCGAGGACGCGCAGCGCTTCCTGATAGCCTGGGCTGTCATGCCCGCTGATCGCTTTTTCGAGGCTGGGGAATTCCGACACGACCACCCGCTCTTTCAGGCCGGCTTCGAACGTCGCATTGGGCGTCCCACGGCACAGGTAACGCACGCCGAAAGGCGCAAGCGCCACCGGTGCAAGCCTGGAATAGGCGGCGAGCTTCTCAGCGTCCTTGATCTCGCGATAGGTGGTGACCCAATAGGCCTTCGGCATTCGGTCGCTCCCCGTGTTGCAGTTCGTTCGAACGCAATTCTAGCCTGTATGTCCTCGTGCGAGGAAGCCACTACACAGCCGGATTTGACGAACTTACGCCGTTCACAGTTGCAGCCTGTCATCCGAAGTCGTGTGCCATCTATCGTCATGCCCGGCCTTGTGCCGGGCATCCACGTCTTTTTGAACGAAAATCAAGACTTGGATGGCCGGGACAAGCCCGGCCATGACGACGCAGAGCCGGTCATCGCGAACTCAATCTCCCCAAATCCGCTCACCCCGCGAAAGCGGGGGTCCAGAGCGCACTATTGGTCTCCCGATGCGCAGCGCTGGATTCCCGCTTGCGCGGGAATGAGCGGGCGTGGTGGGGTATGCCCATGATCACACGCCCATTGTTCGTCCTGCTTGCCACGCTCCTGTTCGCCGCGCCCGCCAGCGCGGCGCAATGCGGTGGGGATTTCAACACGTTCCTCTCTACGATGGGGCGCGAGGCTGCTGCTGCCGGCATTTCGCGCGATGTTATCGCCCAGGCCTTTGCCGGCGTGACCGAGGATCAGGCGGTGCTGTCCTTCGACCGCCGCCAGCGCGGCATGTTCCATGCGAAGAGCTTCGAGGAATACGCCTCCACCCGCGTCATTCCGGCGCGCATCAAGCGCGCCAAAGGGCTGATGCAAAAGCACGCCCAACTGCTGGCGCGCATCGAGCAGCAATACGGCGTCCCAAAAGAACTGATCATGGCGATCTGGACGCTGGAGAGCGACAACGGCACCGGCGACATGGGCAAGCTGCCGGTGGTGCGCACGCTCGCGACGCTTGCGCATGATTGCCGTCGCACGGAACTGTTCCAGACCGAGCTCATTGCGGCGCTGAAAATTCTCCAGCGTGGCGACCTGCCGTTACGGGATCTCATCGGCGCCTACGCGGGCGAGATCGGGCAGACGCAATTCCTGCCGTCTTCGTACATCAAGTATGGCGTCGACTTTGACGGCAACGGGCATGTCGATCTCCGCCACAGCGTGCCGGATGTGCTCGCGTCGACCGCCAATTTGCTCAAGACCAATGGCTGGAAAGCCGGCGCGCCCTTCCGCGAAGGCACGGAAAACTTTCAGGTGATGCGCGAGTGGAACCGGTCCGAAGTCTATCGCAAGACGATGGTGCTGTTCGCGGAGCAGCTGAGGGAATAGACGTGGGACTCGTTATCCGCTCGTCGCCGCGAAAGCGTTACGCGGGAATGAGTGGGCAAGCGCACTCAAAACCGTGGCGCGTGGGACTGCGCATTGCGAATTTGCATATCGACGCGCCGAGTTGCGCTCTCGACGCCGAGCCGCTGGGCCTCGGTGGTATCGATCGGAATGTATTTCGGCAGGATACCGTTTTTCAGCGCGTCGGCATCGAAGCTCGTCGCGATCGGTGCGTTCGTGCCAATCGGCAGGCCGGCGTTCGTATTGCCAGACCGGATGTAGTCCTGAAGCGTGCGCACGCCGGCTGCTTGCAGCGCGGAAAACATTGCGATGCCGAGACACAGGCCAATAACGGCTTTGACAAAGCTCATGATCCGCTCCGGAGTTCATCGACCGGGCGTCATAATACCTCCGGTCCGTTAAGCGACGGCCAAGGCCGGCCTCGCTGTTTGGATGATGGCTTTAACCGCTCGGAAGGGATGGTGCGGCGCAACGCAGGCTTCGAGTGCGGAATTCGCGCCCGCGCAGTCACAGCACCGTGAGGGCGGAATATCGCTCCCGCCTTGCGTGTATGTTGTTTCAGGGGCGGCCCCAAGGATGGGGAGTAACGTCATGATGATGCGATCAACGGCAATAGGCTTCGCGGCTCTACTCTTTCTCGCCTTGGTTTCAACCGATGCGCTGGCTGGTCACGGCGGTGGTGGCGGCGGCCACTGGGGTGGCGGTGGTGCTCATTGGAGCGGTGGCGGCGCTCACTGGGCTGGCGGCGGTGCACGCTGGGCTGGAGGACGCTGGGCCGGCGGAGGTTGGGGCTGGCACGGCCGCCGCGTCGCGTTCTTCCACGGCCGTCGGTTCTTCGGCGGACCGTTCTTCGTCGGCGTTGCCAGTGCAGACTTCGGATGCTGGCGGTGGGCGCCAACTCCGTGGGGCTGGCGTCGCGCATGGGTGTGCGGGAATCCCGATTACGGATATTTTTGAAACCAAGTCCCGCAACAATCAGCTGACGGCAGCATTGTGCTGCCGTTTTTTTGATTCAAACCACTCTCAATGGGCTCATCTCGCGTCTGGATAACGAACTTGAGACCGATGCCATTCACAAATTCCGCCACTGCGACGGTGAAGCGGCAAACGCTTGCTCTCGGCTATGGCGTGCTTTGTCACGCGCTGTTTGTCGTTGCCGTCACGGTGATGATCTACGAGATGTATTTCGGCCTGAGCCGTTCGCTGGGCGCATTGCATTCTCCCTGGAGCTGGATCGCCAATGGATTGCTGCTGTTACAATTCCCGTTGGCACATTCACTGCTATTGACGGCGCGCGGTCGGGCAGTGTTACGCGCAATGGCGCCCGCCGCTGTCGCATCTGATCTTGCAACCACCAGTTACGTCATCGTGGCATCGGCGCAAATTCTTGCGTTGTTCTTATGGTGGTCGCCGAGCGGAACGATCTGGTGGCAGGCGCAAGGGGCGACGCTTCTGCTCACGACGATTTTATACACGGCGGGTTGGCTTCTGCTGCTGAAGTCGATGGTCGACGCGGGAATTACGCTCCAGGTCGGATCGCTCGGGTGGTGGGCGGTCTTTCGCAACGCAAAGCCAGTGTTTCCGCCGATGCCGACGCGCGGGCTTTTCCGCATATGCCGCCAGCCGATTTATGTTTCTTTCGCCATCACGCTCTGGACGGTGCCGACTTGGACGCCGGATCAACTCCTGCTGGCGATTGTGCTCTCGGCTTATTGCCTTGCCGGGCCCCTCCTGAAGGAAGCGCGCTTCTCGCGCATGTTTGGCGATGAATTCGAAGCCTACCGATCGCGCCATCCTTACTGGCTTCCGTTTTTTCGGCCAGCGCAGGCCCCATCGGATCTTTCAATCTATGACCGAGATGCAGATCACTGGTGGGATGGGTCGCGGCGCTGGCTGCGCGCGCTGCAAAACCTCGTGCCGGCGCGTCTCGCCTTTTTCGATCGCGTCGCGGCGTGGCAGGGACGAACGGTTCTCGACCTCGGCTGCGGCGGAGGCTTTATGGCGGAAGCGCTGACCGCGCGCGGCGCGCATGTCATCGGTGCCGATGTGTCGCTTGGCTCCATCACAATCGCCGGACGGCATGCGGCAAGTCAGGGACTCGCGATCCGCTACCTTGCCGCTTCGGGTGAGCAACTGCCGCTGCCGGATCAGAGTGTCGATTGTGTCGTGTGCGTGGATGTCCTCGAACATGTCCGCAGCGTCGACCGCGTCCTCGATGAAATCCATCGCGTGTTGCGGCCTGGCGGACTCTTCCTCTTCGACACAATCAACCGGACCTGGCTGGCACGCTTCGTGATCGTATTTTGCGGAGAGCGACTTTTGCGGCTGCTACCACGCGGAACACATGACCCGGCCGGGTTTATTGCGCCTGCTGACCTCGACAGGAAGCTGGCCAAGCGGGGCTTTGCAGATCGCTTCTACCAAGGGCTCGGACCACGCGGCGTTAATCGACGCTTCGACATCACGTTCGGCCGGCTACCTGGCAAGCAGATCATGTACATGGGTCACGCCCGTCTGGCCGAATCTGCGGCGCTTGCTGGCGATGAATTGCAGCCTTAAAATCGCAAAATACAGTATGAGTAGGCGACGTAGGATCATGCGAGAACGAATTGGTGCCATTTCGATTGGCCGCGGCGTGTGCATCTGCCTGTCGGTGCTGCTGATCGCGCCTTCTCATTCTTCCGTCTTTGCGCAGTCGGCCGACCTCGTTCTTTGCGACCGCATCGCCGCTGATCCGGCCGACCCCGACAAGCCGGCGGATGTTAAAGGGACCCCCACTATCGCGCAGTCCGACATCGCAACGGCGATCAAGTTCTGCAAAACGGCATCGGGTTCGTCGCGGCGCGCGCTTTACGAACTCGGCCGTGCCTACGCGGCCAATCATCAATTGCCGGAAGCAATGAGTGTCTGGCGCAAGGCGGCCGACAAAGGCAGTACGTCGGCGATGGTCGAATTGGGCGTGCTGCTCAGCACCGGATCGGGCGTTGCTAAAGATTCGGTGGAGGCGCGCAAGCTGTTCGAACGTGCGGCGGAGGCCGGCAATCCGCGCGGCGTGACCAATCTGGCGGCGCTGGGTGGCGGTGGTTCATCGGATCCCGTCAAGGCGCGCGCGTTGCTTTCGAAGGCGGTGGAGGCAAATTCGGCGGAGGCGGAATATCAGCTGGGGCTGATGACCGCGGAGGGTGTCGGCGGTCC
Source organism: uncultured Alphaproteobacteria bacterium (assembly GCA_963722125.1). Lineage (GTDB taxonomy): Bacteria > Pseudomonadota > Alphaproteobacteria > Rhizobiales > Xanthobacteraceae > Pseudolabrys. The sequence goes on from CAVRJW010000006.1 coordinate 920,516, forward strand.
GCAGGACGATGCGGCCGCGCGGGCGCTGTTTGAAAAAGCAGCTGCGCAGGACCATCCCGGAGCTTTGGAGCGCATGGGCGCATTTACGCTCAGCGGCCGCGGCGGCCCGAAAGACACAAGCGCTGCCAAAGCCTATTACGAGAAAGCGGCGGCGCTCGGTAACGAAGACGCCAAAGCCGCGCTCAAGCGCGCGGAATGTCCGTATGTGATCAAGGATAAAAACGGAAAGTTCGTTACCAATCTTTGCTTTTAAGAAAAACGATTGCTCGTATCGCGTGCTTTGGCCCACTTTAGTCGCGTTTTGATCTAAGTCAATTTGTGCAGGATCGCTCTCGCTTATTTCGATTCCCAAGATCACATGCGAGGGCAATCGTTTTGGGAGCGCTTATTTTCCGCTGTCCGGCGACCGGCAGACAATTCAGTTCTGGTTTCGAAGCAACTCGAGACGAATTGAAAAAAATATCGCCGACGAAAACAATGAAGCTACGTTGTGGAATTTGTAAAGAGCACCATGATTTTGTGGTTGCCGATTGCACGATCAGGCATCACCGCCGCAAGTAAGCGCACAGCCGCCGATTTCGCGGTCATTGCATCCCATCGCTTCGCGCATGCTTGGCACTTACGCGAAGGCGAGATCGAACGCGGGCTCGTTTTGATAAGGAAAGCCGAGCCCTGCACCCAATCGCTTGCGGCCGCGGCTAAGGGCTTGCTCGGCAATGCGGGCGTCAAACGCTGTTCGAACGAGATCGGGAAGCTGTCTTGGCATTTTCAGTACAGACCGAATCACCGCGAGGACATCCGGTGTGCCGTCCGGCCGCAATCCCAACGCTGCGGCGGGCGGAAGCGCTCTGTGGGCCGCATCGATGATGACGCGACAAGCAGCAAACGGAATGCGGTACTCGGCGGCAACCTCCGCCGCGATGTGCGACTCCATATCAACGGCGGCCGCACCCGTCTCACCATAAAGCTGCGCCTTTTCCGCTGGCGTCGATATTACGCGGCCTGCACCTGTGACGTGCGCGTGAACGGCGTCGGGGAGTGTCTCAAGGATACTTTGCGTCCACACGTGATCGGTCGCGAAGACTTTATTGCCGTTTCGGATTCCGGATGCGACGACCCAGTCGCCTGCAACAAGGTTGGGTGCCAACCCGCCCGCGATTCCAAAACTAATAATGCCGGCCGCACCGCTCGTGATCGCCGTCACGAGCGCGGCCCGGAGTTCAAAAGCCTGCTTGCAGACCACCGATACCCCGGCCCCGCGCGCGATATAGGCTTCGAGCGCAAGAGAGGTAACGGCGACGACCCCCGATTTCTTCGTCATCCATCCCGCCCAATTGCCCCGGACGCTATCCGAGGTCTTCACACCGGTCAACGCGAGCAAAAATCGCGCCAGAAATAGCGGGGTTGTTGTCCGAGCGCTAAATCAGGCGTGCCGCGCGAATCGTTTTCACGCAAATGGCGATGGAAGGCGACCGCCACGGGGCTTGCTACCGCAAAAATTAGCTCTGCGTTGCAAATTTGTCGCAGCGGATATTGAGACTGGAATGAGCATCAATGCGGTGACGAGCCCTAATATTGAGCAAGTCTCCGCCGAGCGTGCGGCCCAGGTGCGGGCGAAGCGTCCGGCCGCACGATTAAACGTCGGCCGCGTTTATATCGTAGGTGCCTCTTTTGCCTCGCGCGTAGACCTTCGCGGCCAGGGCGTAGATGCGGTCGCGATTGCTATCGAATACCCGCAACAAATCGACGGCATCTGCTTTCAGATCCGGTTGAATGAATCGTAAGGCATCCACGGTCACAAAAAACGAACTCTCCATGGAGCGATCATATCCCCAGAAACGGACCGCCTGCCGCGTTGCGTCGTAACTACGACTACGGTTTGGAAAATTGATTGTCATGTTTACGACTCAATTTATCGATGAAGCTAAAAGAAGCATCATCTGAACGTGCGTCCTTCAAACAATACCCTTATGTGGCGACGAATTGCCCTAACCACAGGGGCAAACGATCGTTTGGGTGAAATAAAGATCTTCCTTTCCGACGGTAGTCGCCGAGCCTATGGTCAGCGAATTCCCTAAATGACGCAATATGGCTCGTAATTCAGACTGATCATGCCCATATAAGCTCACCAGCATCCGACAAGCAGAACGAGACGCCGCCGGGCGGATATCCGCCGGGCATGCGGCGCACAGGGAGCTTTCCATGTTTACGGCAAAGCAGTTTCGCGTGAAAGCGGCAGAATCAGACGAGTTCACTCAAGCATACCGACAATCCGAGTGAAATCCGCGAATATCAGCGATCGAAGGAAAGCTTCAGTGCGCTGGCGGAAAACGAAGATTGGCTTGCGAATAATTTCGACAAGATCATTCATTCGCAAAACATCTCTTCCCAAGATGATGACTTTGGAAAAACTGTTGGCCGTTCGACCGCCGCTGAAACCGAAGAGCATATTCTCCGATGCCTCGGTGCGGCCGTCATCATGCAATGGAATACGGTTCCGACGAAGCTTCAGCGCGAGCTTTTCGATACCGCGGGGTCAATGGGAGATGTGCTGAAATCTGCCGGCCTGAGGGCGCAGATTGCGCGTTTCTTGCATAGGCAAAAGGATGAATACGCCGCTCCGGATTGCATCTCCAAACCAAGCACGCCAAAAGGAACACCGCATGGCGCATAAGTTCAGTATCGGTCAACTCGTCGAGCTTGCGCCGAGGCTTCTTCGTTCCTCGGCTCCGGGCCCATATGAGATTCGTCACCTGAATCCCGCCTCGGATCGAGACCCTGGCGAGCCGTGCTACCGCATCAAGAGCACCGCCGAAAAATACGAACGAGTTGCCCCTGAAAGCGATCTCACGCTGTCGGGCAGCGTTTTCTATTGAGGCGAAAGTCGTAGCCATCCACCCTGCCGACGCGGTCCCGCTAACGCAGAACGTCGAGGACGGTCGCGGCCAGTACAAGTGACCCCATGCCGGCGAACGTCACAAATGCCGAGGCGCGGCCAACAACTTCGCAGAAGTGATTGAATTTTGATCTGTATTGCATGGGTGCAAACTAGGTCACCCATGCGCAAGTCCTGCGTGACGCAGTTCACACTGATAAGTTATTTCTTTTCGCAGGCGAGTAAGAAGGATTTACGCTCCCGAGGTGGGATTTTTTCGGCGATTGCTTGTTTTCTGCATGCGTCGCTCTTTTCTTTCGCCTTGAGTCGTTTGTCGGCAGCCGCCTTTTCCTGAGCTCGTAACTTGGCCGCAGGATTTGCCGGTGGTCCAATCGGGAAACTTTGGTTTTGCGCAACGGCCGCAATCGGCCACGCCACGGCGAGACCGAGAAGAGTAATGAAAACCCGCCGTCGCATACGTTCCCGCAAGAACCAGCCCCTATGCAAGAACTCAGCCTATCATGTTTTCCGGTGACAGTCAGGTGGTCGGCGCTATTGGACGTGGCCCGTATTTATCCAGTGCGGCAATGGCATCTTGCAAAAGGGCTCGTATTCGCTCTGCCGAACCGACATTGACCATGCTGGGGTCCAGATAGAAATCAAGCCCGGTCATATGTTCGCTGAAGATTTCCACCTTCTGACCCGTTGCATCTACCATGCCCTCGACCGCATAAGGGATAACTTCTCGGCTGATCCCCTTCATTGTGATTGGGGGTAGCGCGCGCGCGACCAAGATATCCCGCACTAGAGCGTAAGTTTCGAAACTGACGACGACGTGCCCGGGTTCAGCGATAGATTGCAAGCGCGCCGCAAGGTTCGCTTCCGCGCCGATGATCGTATAGTCCATTCGATCTGCGCTGCCGAAATTCCCGACATTACAATAGCCGCTATTAATTCCCATCCGAACACGGAATGGATGTTCGACACCTTCCTTCCGCCATTTCACGTTCAGTTCGGCGAGCCTATGTTGCATGTCAGCCGCCATGCGCAAGCACGCCTTTGCGTCCTCAGCTTCGCCTTTGGATTCCGGATCGCCGAAAAAGATCAAAATAGCGTCGCCGACAAACTTGTCGATCGTGCCTCCATGCTGGAGTGCGATGTTGGACATTTCGGTAAAATATTCGTTGAGCAGCGATGTGATCTGCTCCGGCTGCAAGCGCTCCGTAGTCGCCGTAAAGTCCTTGATGTCCGAAAAGAAAATCGTAAGTTTTTTGCGCTCCGTGTGAATCGTCACGTCCTTCTGACCGCTGAATATGCTTTTGTAAATTTGCGGCGACAGATAGCGCGAGATCTTCAACGCTAATGTGGCGAGGAAATCATTCGCGGTTTCGAGCTCCCGGTTCATGCCGCGAATCGTCGCTGCTTGGCGCCGCTGCATGGATATGAATGTCACCCCAGACGCGGCCATAAAGATGAAATAGGCCAAAAGATATTTAAAGCTAAATATGTTGGCCGCAATCGCCTGGCTGATAGTGATTTCCTGAATGCCGCGGACATCGCCAACCTTCCAGTCTCGCTTTGGACTCTCCGGGTGCGAGTTATGGCAGTTCACGCACGCCGGCCCCATGATCACTGGGGCAATCAGACGGACATGATCGCTGAATACTGATGCCGACACCTCGGTCAATTGTTGATCGCGATTGTTGCGCAAGTCCGCGAGCGCGCTGGTCTCAAAACTGTCGAGGGTGTGGGGCGCGCGGTTCTTGAATGGAAAATCGGACACAAATCGGTAGGTGATGTTTTGCTGCTGCTCGTTGATTACCCTCCCAAGCTCGAGCGAGAGTGTCGCGGGAATCGGTATGGCGCCGGGGATCGTTTCGTAGTTGTGCACCACTTGGGTCGACCCGGGCGAAGCCAGCACGCGGCCGACCACATTGCTCGCATAGTATGCACGCACGCTGCTGACGACTGAATTGAGATCCCGTGCCTGACGAAGCAGAGAAGTCTCGGTAAGATTTCGCAGATCCAGCCAGACCGCGAGGGGAAGGCCCGCGAGCATCACAAGGACCAGCACGACCAAAGCCAAGCTGCGCGATTTGGCCGTCGAAGGAAGAATCCGATCAGGCTCCATGCAATGTTCCTTTCCAGATTGTAGCGATGGCCCTGCCGATTCATAAATGGCGCCGCAATACTCTTTCGAGTAACGGGCGTGAAGATCGGCAAGAAACGCTTAGGCTAGTTCGATACCAGCACGCGGTTTTCCAGCGGGGTGTGATCGTAGAGGTAGATCACGTCGTCATTGACGAGGCGGATACAGCCCTCACGTGCGATTCGGTCGGTCGTCGCCGATGCATTTGAGCCGTGGATACGATAGTTGTCATTCAAGTATAGAACGCGGGCACCAAACGAGTTTTTTGTCAGGTCGGAGGTGGTATCGACCGATTGCTGAGCCGTCTGACTGCCGCCGGGCTGTTCTTCCTTTCGCACAACGTGATACAGCCCCGTCAATGTGATGCATTCTGCGCCAACGCCAATGCTGTAGCGCAATGCGGATACATTCGGCCGGACGACATATAGAAAAGTCTGCGTTTTATCGACGATGATCGTTCCGACCGGTTGGTTCGTCCGGTAGAAGACCAGTTGCCGCAGATGGACATAATTTGTTTTAGAGCTGGAAAGGTCCGCGGTCTCGGCCAGAACCGGTGTGCTTGGCGTGCTGCGCACGCTGGAGGCAACGCGCGGCCAGAAGGAATATCCAACACCAACGATGAGAACTAATGTTGCGGCGAGGGCGCCGGCGATCAAGCCCCATCGCTTCTGGCTATCTCTCAACGGCGGCCTATCCTGATACCCTATGCCCGGTGCATCATAGATTTCATGAACCGGGTTCGGCTTTGGCGGTACGGTGCGGAGTGCCGCATCTCTTTCGACACGCTGGATTGCGGCCTCAAGTGCTGCGCGTTCCGCTCTCAGATCTGTGTGCGCTAATGTTGGATCGCCGATGCGAAGCTTGTCGACGAGAGTCTTGCGAGCGCGATCATAGAGAACGTGGCGCTGTTCACGGGTATTGGGATCGAGCGCTGCAACGGCGCGCGCTATCAATGGGAAGTAATCAACCATCTGTTCAGGCTACCCTAAATCGCTCGATCGTGACCTAATCCTCCAGCATGACGCCGGCTTCGACGATTTTAGCGGATTGGCGGAGCATAGAGAATGCCGCCCTTGCTCCACAGCTGATTGATCCCACGTGGAATGGCTAGTGCAGAGCCGACACCAACGGTTCGCTCGTAAACTTCGCCATAATTGCCGACAAGCCTAACGACGCGAGCCGCCCAATCAGTGGTAAGGCCCATCCGGTCGCCATATTTGCCCTCAATACCGAGAAGACGTTTGACGTCAGGCTTTTCTGACTTCAGTGCCTCGTCAACGTTTTTTGAAGTCACTCCGAGCTCTTCAGCATTGACCATAGCGAAGTAAACCCACTTCACAATGTTGAACCACTGCATATCGTCTTGGCGTACCACGGGGCCAAGGGGCTCCTTGGAGATGACATCTGGCAGAATGACGTGTTCATCCGGTTTCGATAGTAATAGCCTGATAGCGAAGAGCTGAGAGACGTCCGCTGTGAACACATTGCATAAGCCGGAATCATAACCTTTAATTGCATCGTCCGCGGTCGTTGACGCGATAACCTCGTATTTCATTTTGTTGGCACTGAAATAATCGACGAGATTGAGTTCAGTCGTTGTTCCGGACTGTAAACATACTTTCACGTCATTGAGATCGAGCGCAGTTTCCTTGTTCAGAGACCTGCGAACCAAAAATCCCTGGCCGTCATAGTAGTTCGTTGCTGGAAAGATTACGCCGAGCTCAGCCTCCCGCGACATCGTCCACGTGGTGTTACGCGAGAGTACATCGATACTGCCGGATTGCAGGGCATCGAATCGGCGGCTCGCCGCAAGCGGGACGTACGTAACTTTGCTAGCGTCATTAAAGATCGCCGCCGCAATCGCGCGGCAGAGATCGACATCAAAGCCACTCCAATTGCCGCTATTGTCGCGAGCGGAAAATCCATAAAGACCTTCGCTAACACCGCAATTGAGTGTGCCGCGGTCCTTAACCGCCTTCAGCACCTGCGCGTTTGCGGCCGTTCCAAAAAATCCCGTCATGAGTGAAATCAGAATGGCCACTAATGTAGCGACCGACCTCCAACTATTCATGCGCATTTTTTCTTCTCAATATTTGCGATCGAATGGCGACAGGTCGAAAACATCACGAAATCCCACCGTCCGCGCTAGCGACCAAGATGGGACATCGTACCAACCCGAGCCGGTGCATTGGAAGGGGATCACGGTACCGAAGATGCAACCATTTGGCGCGGTTGCGCTTACGTTGATCGCGGCGATATTCCGCAAATTGGAAGGGTGGCCACATTTACCAGGTGGCATTCGCGGCCGTTTCGTAACAATTTCCGCCCGGGAAGATTGGTGCTTCAGATATGGGTTATTCGTCGAGTTGGCCTTTCGGCCAAGTGAAGTCACTTTTTCTTGGCGCCCGTGCGGGCGATGCTCTTGATCGCCAAAGGTGCGCGACCGGATTTCTCAGCGATCTCGCGATCCTGCTCAATAATAAAGCCGCGCGCGGGCTCGTCCTTTTCCAGGCCGCCGAGCAGTTCTGTCGGCACGCGTCGGTTGGAGCGCTGCGAGCCGTCTTCATAGACGACGTCGAAGAACACGAATTCGCCCTTGGGGTTGGTGCCCGGCTTTTTCGGCATGGAAGTGTCCTAGCACAAAAGAAAACGCCAGCGCTTGCGCGCTGGCGCATTCATCAAAAGGAAAATTAGACCGCTTGCAGATTAGCAGCAGCGGACTTGCCGCTGCGCGGATCGGCCTGCACGTCGAACGAAACCTTCTGCCCCTCATTGAGATTATGCATGCCCGCACGCTCAACTGCCGAGATGTGAACGAACACATCGGGGCCGCCGCCGTCCTGCACGATAAAGCCGAAGCCCTTTTGGGCGTTGAAGAACTTAACGGTACCTGTGGCCATCATGGCCTCCTTATAAAAACGCGAAAAGGCGTTTATGCCCCATGCAAACCATTCGCATGGGCCTCATATCCGGATTTTGCGTGTTCCTAGGAAAAGGCCGTTAAGGCCGAAACTGCAAGGGCAGGCGCAATCGCGAACGCGCCTTATATAGGCCTGCAGCGCCTTTATTGCAATCGCCAGGGCGAGACGAGCGTCGGAGCGCTTCTGCTGCACATTTCATTCGTTAACGAATGCTTTCGACTTTGCGGCAGAGATGTGGCGCGACTGCCAAATTGCCACGAACGAGCATCGCGCGTCGCATTTAGAATCAGTTGCACAGGTTTGCGACGCGCGCACGACATGCTGCATGAGTCGTGCGCATGGAACGTATGTCGCAGCACGTATGGTGGTGAGCGCAAATTGCAACTATGTAGATGACAACAAAAAGAAAAAAGTGGGAAGCGCCTATGGAGTCGTCGAGCCCAAAGAAAGGGAGATGATCCATGGCTTACGCGCCGACCACCGTCGCTTCACGCGACTTCGCAATCAGCGAAGCTCCCACAAAAGTTCGCCCCGGACTATTCCGGTGGCTTGCGAACGCAATGATGCTTTCGCGCCAGCGTCAGGCCGATCGCGAGATCGCTCGCTATCTTCAAAATAGCAAATTTACTGACGAATCAGAGCGCGAGATCGAACGTCTCTTTTTGTCGACGCCGCCGCGCTTCTAGCATTCTTTAAAGGAGACGATGACTATGACGACGCTACCCGTTCGCGCACCGATCCTGCCGGCGTTTACCGGCTTCGGACGCGTGGTTGTTTTTTTCGCGGCATTTTTTGAAGTAATTGCCGACGCGCAGCTTCAGGCCTCGGCCGCCCACAAACGTTATCCCTTCGCGGAGTGGTGAGGGCGGCTATGCGGCGCCCTCGACCACCCGCATGTCGCGCTCGACATTTCCCGTGCCAAGCGCCTTGAGCGCCTCTTTGTAGGCGGGTGTGTCGTGGCAAGCGATGGCTTTATCGACGCTGTCGAACTCAACCAGTACAACGCGTTCGTTCATCCCGGCCTCATACGTTTTTGTCGGATTGCTACGTGCGAGAAACCGGCCGCCGGCCGACTGGATCGCCGGTGCCGCGAGCTTGGCGTAGTCCTTCCACGCCTCGGGGTTTTTCACCGAACGATAAGTCACCACCCAATAACCTTTCGGCATGTCGCTCTCCCTGTGCATTTGTCTAGAAAATCTATGGCGCAAACGCCGGTCGCAGCAAGGCCCGCGCTTCGTCATTTCCATCGAGCGGACGCAGCGTACGCCGCGTCACTTTCCAGCCATTCTGCCCGCGCTTGAGCTCCCAGCGATTGGCGCCCGCGCGGTGGATACGAAATCCGGTCGTTGTGCCATGGCCAGAAACCTCGCGCGGCGTGGCCTGCCTGTCCGGAGTAATAATCTGTAAATATGACGTCGCCACCGCCGTATCGCCGTTAAGTTCGACGCGCGGGAGGCCGGCAAAATGGCAAAGGCCTCCGGCGATAGCGGCCTGGTGCTCCGGCGTTTTTACGATCGCTGCAATGGCGTCGTTGCCAGCCGCGCCTTTTCCACCGCCGAGGTCGATCTCGCCATCAAGCGCGAATGCATCGCGATAGTAACGATCGGTGCCAGTGTCAGCAGCGGGCGGGTGACTCGCGATGAGATGGTAGATCGCAAGCGTATCTTCGACCGCGCGTAGGCGGTCCTCCAGCGTGTTGGGTGGCGTGCTCATGTCGAGATCCCCGTGGCGGGAAATTTGTGTCGAGAAAATCCTACACAAGCTGGTGGTCCCCCGCGATGGTTATGACGGCGAGAATCGGCCGCGACTATGGAAGTGACAAATGGGCGTGCAGCGACAGAAAAATGGCACATTAGAGGTACTTAGGCACTGTTTGAAGCAATTCGTGATGGAACCAGTGGGGATTTACACAGTTGCGTCACAAAGTTGCCGGAGTTTCTTTCGAAAAGGCGCACTTCCCGCCCACAATTCGCGCCTGCAAACTCGGAGCCGCTATGACTCGCAAACTCAGCCTCACCACTCTTCTGATTGCGCTCGTCGCTGCGGCGCCAGCGTTCGCGCAAAAACAGCGTTTTGCGAGTATCGACGCGAATGGCAATCTTGATTCACTGATCGCCCGCCATGCCGCTGCAAACAGTGTGCCTGAGGATCTGGTGCGTCGGGTGATCAAGCGTGAGAGCGGCGGCAATCCGCGCGTTGTCAGTGCCGGCAATTACGGGCTTATGCAGATCAAGCTCGCGACAGCGCGTTCTATGGGTTACACCGGCAACGCCGCCGGTCTGCTCGATGCCGACACCAACATGACCTATGCGGTGAAATATCTCGCCGGCGCGTATCATGTAGCGGGCGGCAATCTCAGCCGCGCGGTGCACTATTATGCTGCCGGCTATTACTATGCCGCCAAGAACAAGGGCGTAACGATGGCCGCCAACGGTCAGGCCCTCGACTCATTTGACTCCGTTCCCGCGAGCAGCGTGAAATTCAGTTCAGAAAAAAAATTGCACGGAGCAATGGCACAAAGCGAGAGCGCGACATTCTCGTCCAGCCTTTATGACGGTCGCATCGACTATCACTAATCGGCTCTAATAGTTCCGATGATCTTACCGGTCGCTGCCCGCGTCCGCACGATTAATATTTTGTCTTAAGGGGTGCAGCTCCGCCGCTAGTACGGAGTGGTGCGGGGGACCGTGGAAAAGACCGACTGGTTCGCCGGCGGGGCGACGTACGGCGGTTGTTGATAGTGCTGAGTCGATTGCTGAGTTGCATATGATGGTTGCTGATACTGTTGACTGGCCTGCAGGTTCCGGGTCGCAGGTTGTTGGTGCTGCTTTCCACCGAACAATGCGTCAAACAGATTGAATTGTTGAGCCGACGTGGTGCCGGCCGTCGTTTTCGTCCGATGCGCGCGGTGTACTGCGCGCCGCCGAATTTCGTGTTGCGGCTGCGTAGGTTCCGGATTTTTCACCACCGGCACATCTTCCTCGCGCGAGGTCACGGGCAACTCAGTTGACGAAGGCTCTCCAATTTCGACTGGAATGCTGACACTGGGTGTCTCGGTGATCGGGCCGGTTTCCTCCGGATCGGTATCAGTGCGGTCGATGGGCAAGCCGGCGACTTGTGAGTTGCTGGAGGGCGTCGGCATTTCCGCCAATTCCCGCAAACGCTTAAGTTCAGTAGCTCGCTTAACTGCGGCGAGGATGAGGAACTGCCGCACTTCGGGGTGGCGATCACGGTCGACAAGAGCGCCACGTGCCGGTGCGATTGCCGAGGTTAGCGGCGAACGCGACCCGTCTGGCGGGCTGAGTGCCAGCACCAGGATCAAAATGGCGAGAAGCACGCCGCCCACAGGTAGAATCCGGAGAATCGGCAGCATCGGGTTTGCATAACTGAGTCGGCGTCGATACCAAAGCCCCGCTTGCGCACCGCTCGTTCAACAACCAAGGGTGTGAGGCTTTTATATCACGGGTGCCGTCACGTAAGCGTCGCAGAGGGCCGTGACAGCGCAAGTCGCGGTTGCTAGGAAACGACACCATTTGTGTTGCGGGGAAGTGTCATGATGAAGAAGCCGAATTGTCCAATCATCGCGATCGAGGAACACTACTGGGACCCGGAATTGGCCAAACATTTCACCGGCCCCGAAGCCGGCCGTGGCAACGAGACGGACGAGCGGCTCTACGATCTGGGCAACCTGCGCATCAAGGAGATGGATGAAGCGGGTATCGATATTCAGGTTTTGTCGCATGGTGCACCCTCGACCCAGAAACTTGCCGCGGACATTGCCGTCGACCTGACCCGTCAGGTGAACGACCGGCTTGCTAAAGTGTGTGCGGCCAATCCCGAACGCTTTGCTGCCTTCGCCTCGCTTCCCACCGCCGAGCCTAAGGCGGCCGCCGATGAGCTCGAGCGTGCAGTCACCAAGCTCGGTTTCAAGGGCGCGATGCTGCACGGAATGTCGAACGGTGAGTTTCTTGACCTCAAGAAATACTGGCCGATCTATGAGCGCGCGGAAAAGCTAGATGTCCCACTTTACTTCCACCCGTCGCTGCCTCACCCCAAGGTGACGGAAATCTACTACCAGGATTACGCAAAAGATTTCCCGCTGGTCGTGCGACCGGCCTGGGGCTATACGGTGGAGACGGCGACACAAGCGATCCGCCTCGTGCTCTCCGGAGTGTTTGAGGCGCATCCAAAACTGAAAATCATTCTCGGCCATTTCGGCGAGACGTTGCCATTCTTAGTCTGGCGCATCGATACATCGCTCAAACGGCCGGGCCAGAAGGCGATGAGCTTTCGCGATATTTTCTGCAATAATTTTTACGTCACCACGAGTGGCTTCTTCTCCGATCCGGCGCTGATTTGTTGCATGCTTGAAATGGGTGTGGACCACATATTGTTTGCGGTCGACTGGCCATTCGTCATGAACCCGCCTGCAGTCGATTGGATGAAGAACGTCTCGATCTCCGACTCTGACAAAGTCAAAATATTGAGTGGCAACGCCAAGCGACTTTTGAAGATGTAGTCAGCCGACGGGATGGTGCCGATAATAGTCGGCGTCAGTGGGGTGTTGCTTCCAGTCCTTGTTGCCGCGCCAGTCGCGATGATGCGCGCGCATGTCGGCGCCGTAGCGCACGCGAAAAAGCAACGTGCGTGCCGGGCCGTTTTCGTATTCATGCACTTCGCCAGGCGGGTGAACGACGAACGCGCCTGGCGTTACTGCGACTGTTTCCGCCGGTGTGCGCATAGTGCCGCCGCCGGAATAGCAGAAATAGATCTCGGTGGCTTCCGGATGACAGTGATAGGGACTGATTTGGCCTGGCTCCCAACAAGCGACGGTGACATCGCCTTCACTGACTTTTCCAAGGATTTTCTCGACGTGGTGCTGTGGATTCCACTGTTGCTCGCGTTCAAGACTGAAAACGTGCATGGCGTCTGCTCCCGGCAATGAAGAGGCTTTGAGCCTATCGCAAGAATTGCCTGGACAGGAGAGGCCGCCGTTGCGTATCGCCCGGGCGCATTGATAGAAGGTGCGTGCAGGGCCCGTAGCTCAACTGGTTAGAGCCGACCGCTCATAACGGTCTGGTTGGAGGTTCGAGTCCTCCCGGGCCCACCACGCAGTCCTCCGAATCTCTGATCACAGAGACTTTGTGAGAATAGGCCGCACTAGCGCGGCCTGTTCGACGCGCGGTATTCGCTATCCGGTCTCTGGCAGGCGGGATATGCCGAATTCGACGCCTGGTCTCGGGCCAAAAAATCCCGTTCCGGGCGCCGTTATGTCTATTAAGGAAAGGCTTACGACGCGAGCCCGAGCCTCGCGTATTGCAGGGACCATTGCGCCGGCGCATCGCGCAGATTTGCGATGCCGACGCCACGGGGCAAGCGTCCATCGACTGCGGCCTGGACCAGGTTTGGCGCTAAAAACGCGAGCGATACCATCATATTAACCTGACGAACGCTGCAGTTTTCAGCGGCGGCGATCTGTTCGACGTTTGTGACCGTTCCCGCGATCAACTCATCGAGCCAATGCCGCCCCTTCGCGATCGCAGTGACGAGCTTGGCTCGGGTTTCGGCGCGGATCGGACGGGGGTCGGAATGAGAGGACATCGACGCTGGAAGAATAATCTCTCGCGGTCGTTTTGACGGAGTTCTTTTTCCAGGGGACGATCAATGCATGGGTCGGATACGCGTCGTCATGTGCTGAGTGCCGACGATCCGTCGCCGCGCCGTCTTGTTCGGACTTGGCGGACAGGTGGATGGCAAGGTGATCTCGCTTCACGTCAACGCGGGCAACATTGGCGGCGATCAACTCCTTGTCGTTGAGCGAGTGAGAGCTTTGTTCTTCTACCTTGTTGTTCGATTCGCCTACGAGATGTTTGCGCACCGCGCTGACGATCAGCCTTTCGATTTCGGTGGCGGGCACGCGGTTGAGCTTGGCAGCCTTGTCGGGCTGCCCTTGAATGAGTGCTGACGAGATATAGTAGCGATAGCGCACACCATTCTTGACGGTATGAGATGGCGTCATTCGGTTTCCCCGCTCGTCGAAGATACGGCCTATCAGCAATGACTGAGACTGTTGTCGGGCCTTGGCGTGATTGGTCCTCTGCTGGTCAAGTTTAGTTTGAACTGCCTCGAACAGCGCTAGATCGAGGATGGCTGTTTGCTCGCCCGGGAAGAGCTCACCCTTGTATCGGACCTCGCCGATATAGAAGCGGTTGCGCAGCAAAGCGGCGAGCGAACCACGGGTGAACGGGATGCCTCCGATCGTTTTTCCGTTGGATAGCGGACGGAGCTTGGTCTTGACGCCGGTCCGCCTCAGGTCGGTGAGAAGAAGGTTCAAGCTGCCAACGTCCAGGTAGCGGCGGAAGATATGACGGACTGTTTTGGCCTCGTGCGGTACGACGGTGATCTTTCTGTCCTTGGCCTGGTAACCTAGAGGGACCACACCGCCGACCCAAAGACCTTTGCGTTTGGACGCCCCGATCTTGTCGCGGATGCGCTCGGAGGTGACCTCGCGCTCGAATTGGGCAAACGACAACAGGACATTGAGCGTGAGCCTCCCCATCGAGGTCGTGGTGTTGAACTGCTGAGTAACCGAGACGAAGGACACCCCATGTGCGTCGAACAGTTCGACCAGCTTGGCGAAATCGGCCAGCGAACGGGTCAGGCGATCGACCTTATAGACGACAATGACATTGATCCGGTGGGCTCGGATGTCATCGAGGAGCCGCTGTAGGGCAGGGCGGTCGGTGGATCCGCCCGAAAAGCCGCCATCGTCATATCGCGTACGAACCAGTGTCCAGCCGGCATGCGCCTGACTGCGGATATAGGCCTGCGCTGCATCATGTTGGGCATCGAGCGAGTTGAAGTCTTGATCAAGGCCAGAATCGGTGGAAACCCGGGTATAGATCGCGCAGCGCACATTCTGCGGGGGTGTAGTCGTCATCACGTGGTCTCGACAGCGATCTTGTCCCGCAAACCAAAGAACCGCGGACCGTTCCAATTGGTACCCGTGATGACGAAAGCCAATTTGGATAGGCTGTCATAGGTCTTGCCATTCCAAGCAAAGCCTTCGTCTACCACCATCACGCGATGGGTCTGAGTATTCCACTCGCGCGTTAGGATCGTGCCGGGTTTGAGTTCAGCTTTTCTATGACCGAACTGTTCCGTCAAACGTGAGGCCTCGAGGGTCCCGCCACTGGTTGCAATTTGCCTCAAAAGCCGAATAGTGGCCGGATCGAGATCGCCCAGCTCGTCGGCCTGGAGTTGGTAGGCAAGAACGGCAAACAGCAGGTGGCGTGGCAAGTGAGGAGGCGGCTGCTGCCGGAAAATACTCTTCCACCGCGCGCGCAAGCCGTGGAGATCGAGATCGCGCAGATGCGCGATCTCGTCGGCTAAAGATATTTCGGATGCCTTTTTCGCAGCAACCTTTCGTGATCGCCGCATCGCGTTACGCTGTCGCCGATGCCATGCTATTCGTAATCCGGTAGACGCGCCCCTTCTCGCCGTCTGCCGATACAAGATTGAGGCCGAGCTTTCTGCGCACGACATCAGCAAGAAAGCCGCGGACCGAATGGCGTTGCCACTTCGCTGCACGTGCCATCGCCTCGATGGTTGCCCCACCCGGAGCTCGCAACATTGCAATTATGTAAGCCTTTTTACTTTCGCGACGTGTGCTTTGCTGTGACGCGGACCGCAGCCGCTTACGAGACGCCGACGCTGTAGCGGGCTTGAGTTGTCCGCTCTTGTGCGCGGTTGTCCGCCTCATGCTCTTACGGCTCTTGGTCTTACTGTCGCCTACGGGTGTTGCGGACGTGCGCTTTGAGTTTGGCTTGGTCATGAGGGGCTCCTTCGGTTGTGTGGCGACCATCGCCGCCACCACCGAAGCCCCACCTCAGCGAAAAAGCCGGCGGGGCAGGATCCCGAAGCGCGGCCAGCGCCCCGAACTGGACACAGTACCGCTCTGGTTGACCGAAAAAGCCAGTCCTTTCTGAGTAATCTTATTGCTGGTTGAGCGCATTCCTGAGGGTTCAAGGCTCAAACTTGCGGCGCCATGGTCGCTACAAGGGCTGACCTATGTCCTCTTTCGGACAATAGCGGATAAAGCCGGATGTTGGCCGAAGACAATTTGCGATGGGAAGCGATGTCCGCTTTACCCCCCAAAAGCGGACATTCGTCAGCACAAGCGCAATGTCTGCTTTGTGCCAATAGCGGACATTCTAGGGAGTGCACGAGGTAAGTTACTTGACCTTTTCCCAAACAACGATGCCCACGCCTTCACGACCATCGATTGGGCTTTTGTTGGGTGCAGTTCTTATCGTTAGGGTGCTGCCTTCTAAAGTATAGAACCTGACCTGATCGCTTCCGGCTCGAGCGCCATTCCACGAAATGTCAACGTGGTGGACGACCTTGCCACCTTCTATCGTGTAAGTCCCGGCGTAAGCGATCATTGATTTATGTAGTTTGACGCGTTCTTCATCGGTCGGGGCTTCTTCTTGCGGCTTAATGCGATCACCAGCGACGAGAATTGTGTACATGCGGCCATCACTTGAATAGCCGAGGAAGCCTTCCGGGTGTTCACCAAGCTGGTTGTAGCGCTCGCTCGTCCCCGTTATCTCGCGTACAAAAGATTTCAATTTCCATGTGCCGACTAGAGGATTGTCATCTGCTGACCCACTCGTCGGAACAATTACGAGCGCCAATGCCACAACGGCAGTGAGCCCTTTCACAGCGTGCCAATTGATTTTCATTGAGCCTCCTACGCCGGTGGCGCCCGGCGCTTTCGGTTGCGCAGCTTCGGGATTGAGG
Organism: uncultured Alphaproteobacteria bacterium; assembly: GCA_963722125.1. Taxonomy (GTDB): domain Bacteria; phylum Pseudomonadota; class Alphaproteobacteria; order Rhizobiales; family Xanthobacteraceae; genus Pseudolabrys. The sequence goes on from CAVRJW010000006.1 coordinate 937,263, forward strand.
TCAGCAATCCACCAAACATATCTTCCAAAGAATTACGCGACAAGAACGCTCGTTCTGAGGGCACCAATGTCCGCTTTGGGTCAAAAGCAGACATGTGCAGCGCACAAGCCGATGTCTGCTTAGTGCCAGAAGCGGACATATGTCCGCTTTGGGTCAAAAGCAGATATTTGCGCTGCAACAGGGCATGTCAGCTTTGCCCTGAAAGCGGAAATTCGCGCTGCTCAACGATCGGACATCCGCCCCGGCCTCCAAGCGGCAGTGTCTCAGATGAATTGAATTCTTGAATTTTCGGTTCGCTTTGTGTCAACCGAGGGTGCAATATCACTTGACAACAGACGGGCGGAAAATGTTTCCCGCGCGAAACATTGCGACCGGGTCAGGGGGCTTTGATGTCGCGTAAATTACCGAGAAATAAGGCCGTTGGAGGCGTTCTTGCTGCTATTGCGGCTGCCGCTTCTATCGCAGCGCCGGTCGAAGCTTCACCGCCCGGATCGACGTACGTCTCACCGGCGGCAGCCGAGGCTTTCTTGTCCAAAATAATCAAAATCTCCGAGCGGACCGGTTCAGACGGCAAATTCTGCGAGAGCAATCCGAGCGGCCCGTTTGCGGAGCAGTGCAGCGGCATCCGCTGGTCGGAGATGAAACCGTTCACCGAGGCGCCGCCACCGGAAGCGAAGAAGCCGGTAGCGCCCAAGCGGCCTGTCGGTACGGTCAAGAAATCCTACGAGCAAAACGGTCGCAAACCGCCGAATACTCAGCCTGTGCCTGACCAGAAAAAATCGAAGTAGTTCGCGATCGCCGGCTTCAAATTTTCCGGACTAAAAGATATGAGCGACTTGTCCTTGGGGACAAAAAAGGCACTTTGAATTCATGCGCACCCCAAGACGCTTTCAGTTTGTGCTGAAGATTTCTAAGCTTTGCAATCTTCGCTGCTCCTATTGTTATGAGTTTCCGGAACTCAACAAAAAGGCTCGGATGCCGCTAGACAAGCTGCGCCGGTTCTTTGGGTCTGTTAACGCTGATTTGGGGGCTGACGGGCCATTTGAATTGGATTTCATCTGGCATGGCGGCGAACCTCTACTGATCGAGACAGACTACTACGCGGCGATCGGTGCGATACAGCGGGAAGTCCTTGATATTTCGTTTGCGAACACTGTGCAGACAAATTTGACAGTGATGAGCGAAAGGTACTTTGAGTTCCTGAGAAGCAAAGAATTTTTTCACGCCATCGGCGTTTCGTTCGATGTGTATGGCGATCAGCGCGTCGATATAAGAGGAAAATTACGAACAGATACAATCCTAAAGAATCTTCAACGCTTAATAGAAGATCAAATCGAGTTTGGCGCGGTCTGTGTCCTAGCAAAAAACACGCTGAGCCACATGAAAGATATCTATCGTTTCTACGATAGCTTGCGCATTGAGTATCGCCTCCTACCTTTCTATCGCAGCGCTCTTGAGGAACAACTCGACCAGCACTCGTTAAGTTTTGAAGAAATTGTCACGGCGCTGAAGGCGGTGTTTGATGAGTGGCTGATGTCTGAGCATGCCACACGAGTTGAACCATTAAATTCATATATTGACTACGCCATAGCCTATCTGCGCGGAAATAAGAACTCGCTACTATGACAAGGAACAGGAGGAAAGCATTTTCCTTGTCAACCCGGATGGGTCAACCTGGGGCAACGCCGAACCGTATGATCCGATGTATTGCTATGGCAACGTATTCGACGATGGTTTGAATGCAATTCTTGCCTCGCGCGCACGGGGGCGTGCCGTCAAGGAGGCGAATATCCGTATGGACGTATATTGTCGGGGTTGCGTCTATTTCGGCGCCTGTCCTGGCCAATTCGTTGGCGAGGCGACGCCGATCGAAGAACACTTGCTGCGCCACGCAGGATGCACGGTGCGTGAGGTAATTTCGTATATCGTGGCGCGGCTGGAGCAGACTAGGTTGACCGAAACGATGATGAATGCAATTGACCGAAACGGGATTGCAAATCGCGCGCTCAACAACGCCCTTTGATTGATGGACCAGCAACGAGAAGCCAGGCAACTGCCACAGAAACGGTCATACTCTATGAGGGCGATTTTAATAGCGGCTTTGGTCGTCACGATTTTCCGCAGTTAGCGAGGTGGAACGCTTCACTGTGATTAATTGGAAACGGAAAAAGGAAACGGCAATGCCAGCAATGTTAAATGCGGTGTCGCTCCTGACTATATCGGCGGCACTGTTGTTGAGCGCTGATCGCGTCATCGCAAAGACAGCAAGCCCAGGTCAGGTCAAGACATCCGGCACTTCTGCCACGCCCTCGGGCGCTGGGGGCAGCCAGTCCAAGGCCCGCGCGTGTCGCTACCATCATTGTGTGACGGTTCCGCGGACTGGCACGACCCCCGGTGGCGGTGCCGACCCCAACCGGGGAGGAGTAGACAACCCTGCTCTTCATCCGAAATAGAAATCTCTGCTCAGCGAACGGGCCATTTCCTGAACGACGTGAAGATTTACCGTCAGATTCGGTGACGGTGATCCGACGGTCAATGCCAATGTCCGCTTTGGGTCAAAAGCGGACATGTGCAGTGCAAAACGTCATGGCCGCTTTGCCTCCGAAAGCGGACATATGCAGCGCACAAGCCGATGTGCGCTAAATGTCAATAGCGGAAGTGCCGTCCCGGGAAGGGCATCGTGTCCCCAATTGGCCCTTCCCGCTCACAATCAAGTTGTGGCGAGATTATTATGTAGTGGGGCGGCGAAAAAATCGCTGCCGTGAAGTGCGCCACACCGCTCTCGCCGGCGGACTCCTATTGTCTCGACGCCGGAGCAACGGGCCCCAGGGTCCAGAAATGGGATGATCTGTCGATGTATGGCAAAACGCCTGCTTATTTCGATCTCGAGACTATCGCCCTGTTGAGGGAAGTACTTGAAGACGCCTGGGCTGCGCTGCGGCTCGAGCCGCGAGCCACGATGCTAAAGACTACGCTAGCCGAGCGCATTCTTGCATCGGCCGCTCAAGGCGAACGGGACCGCGAGCGATTGCTCGACGCTGCGCTATCGGAATTCGCGTCCGAAGAAGCGTGAATTTGCCGACGAATGCAGGCCGCCGGTGAGGCAGCCTGTGTAGTTCGGTTGTGTCCCAAACTGTTAGCCTACGTGGGCGACGCGCCTCTGGGCATCTGCTTCCGCCGCTGTCGTTGGCTGTGCGGGCAACTGAAGCACCGTTGCCGCCTGGCCCTCACATAGTCGAGTCAGCAGAACAATGCGCCCATCAGGAAATTCGAGCGCATCGTGATGTGTCGTTGGTTTGTCTTTATTCACCTGTCGGAAGATTGCGGTCGTGTGAGCGAGTGTTTCCGCCCTCCAAAGGACGACCCAGCGAGAATTCTCGAGTGACACCGCGCTGGAAAACGCAAGCTCGGTCCCTGGAAGGACGCAAACCGCTACCGCAGCATCTTCCGACGCGGAGAAGCCACGCGTGCAGGTTCCAAAGTCTCGTGTGGTGAGTTTGTCGCCAATCTTCGCTGGTCGCGACCTGACATTTTGGAGGCTGTAGTCACACATCTCAGGAACTCCTGTTATGTTGGAAGCCCCCGGCTGTCTGAATGGTAGCGCATTAGCGCTCCTCCCCGCATTGCGAAATCTCATAGGCTCGACTGCTAGCGATGCATGCCAAACACGTCCGCACGAGGATCGCGAGTCGATGTCTAACCGGTGCTACTTGCTCAACTAGCGTCGGGCCATCGTCCGCGAAGGCATGCAGAGCCGTTGCCGCCGGATAGTTTTACCGACGTGAACAGTGGTTCGTCTGCTCTTTTTCTAACCAGGCGTCTTTCGGTTCCCAATAATGCATTTTTTTGCATCGAGGACAGCGCAAGGGGAACTGAATGTCTGGCAGTGAGCCAAAGACGATTTTTTCACTACTTAAGCCGGTTCGAACTGCAACCCCCGCAACCGGACAATGGATCAGAATGTCGGACATACGCAAGCACTCGGTAAGTTAAATCTCCCCCGCCTAGATCGTACGTTGAGGATAACGGCACGCCAAGAGGCTTTGGATGTTCGTTTCCAATAGTTAGCCGGGACTTCAATGAAAGTTCAATGTACGATTTGTGCGGATTTCGTAGGACGCTCAGCGTGCGTGGGCGCGGATTGCAAATTATTAGAGTGACCGGCGAACTTGCGATTAACTGGGGCTCAGTTTCGGAGCGAAACAACTTGTGTTTTCTAGAATGAGGCTAGTGTGACCAGAGTGCGCATAACTGCTGGACCCTTCATATTCGATGGGCGTTTTGAAGAGGCGGCGCCGAAAACTTGCGCGCTGTTCCGCAGTCTGATGCCGTACGAGAACAGGGTGATCCATGTGCGCTGGAGCGGTGAGGCGGTGTGGATTCCGCTGGGCGATGCGCACTTCGAAGTCGGCTCTGAAAACCAGACAAGTTATCCGGCGCCCGGCCAAATCATCCTCTATCTGGGTGGAATAAGCGAGACGGAAATTTTGCTTGCTTACGGCGCCGTGCGGTTCTCCAGTAAAGTCGGGCAGCTTGCAGGAAATCATTTTATGACCATCGAATCGCCCCTCGACAAATTGCGCGCATTCGGGGAGGCAACGCTTTGGCAAGGGGTGCAGCCCATCCGATTTGAAATTTCCGGCTGACTGCCAGATCTTCACCGCGTCCCATACATCCGGTCGCCGACATCGCCGAGGCCGGGCAGAATATAGCCGTTCTCGCTGATGGCCTCGTCAATAGCGGCCGTATAGATCGGAACTTCCGGGTGCGCTGCGTGTAGCTTCTCCGCCGAAGCAAACGTCGCCAGCATGCAAAGAATGCGTACCGACTTTGCGCCGCTCTCCTTCAGGCGATCGATCGCGGCAACTGCCGAATTTCCGGTCGCGAGCATAGGGTGAAGTACGAAGGTCACGCACTCTGCCATATCATCTGGAGCCTTGAAGAAGTATTCGACGGCGACGAGCGTCCGCGGATCGCGGTAAAGACCAATATGAGCGACGCGCGCCGTCGGCACCAATTTCAAAATGCCATCAAGGAAACCCATGCCGGCCCTGCCGACCGGTGCCAGGACCAATTTCTTACCGGCAAGAACAGGCGAGTTCATTTTGGCGAAAGGCGTTTCGATCTCGGCATTTTCCAGCGAGAGGTCGCGCGTCGCTTCGTAACAGAGCAGTGCACCGATCTCACCGAATAGCTCACGGAAGACCTTGGTCGAGCGCGTCTTGTCACGCATCAGCGTCAGCTTGTGCTGAACTAGAGGGTGATCGACAACTGTGACGCCCTGCATGAGAAACCTCAAAAAACCGTACCGTCGCTTGTCACTTTCAAAGGCGGGCCGCCGTCCCGCCGAAGTTGTTTTGCGAGCTTGCGTCCGGCCGCCCACGTGCCGCCTTCGAGCATCGCGCCAAGCGGAAAGCCATCGGGGGCAATCCCGAGCCTCTCGCGTACCAACGGCAACAGGCGGTCGAGAAGAGCGACGGTGAGTGCGCGCCATTCGACGACTAGTTCGGACTCGATCGCGTGGACCTCCTGCGCGCGGTTCGTCTCGCGCAAGGCGATCACGCCTGAATCCACGAACAGTCCGCCGTTGCGATATTCCGCGAGCCCGGTGAGTCCGTCGATATCGGTGACGGCGCTGCCAGTTTGCCGCAATGGTTCGACCAGCGAATAAGCAAGCCATAGAGAAAGTTTGTGCAGCGGCATCATGGCGTCGCTGGCGTCCGCCCTTTTGATCGCCGCATGACGCCAAGTATCACCGAGCGGCAGCCCTCCGAGTGCCAGCCTATTTTGCCATATGGGGCCGAGTGCCATGAGCAATTCGTGAAGGATGGCCGGTGCCGGAATTCCATTATTGCTGGCTACGGCCGCTAGGTGATCGAACAGGCCGCCGGGCCGGGCACGATCGCCTCGCGCAAAAATCCGCTGATTTTCCATAATCGTGCGTCCAAGTCGCAAGAGAAGCGCGGCCCGCCCTTCAAGCCCCGTCAGCGGATTCGTTTCGGTCACGGTGAAGCCGCGCGCGAGGTCGGCGGCGGTCAGGGCCGCAAGCTTGCTGGCGTCGGCGCGCAATGGATCGCTTGGGTCTCCCGAGAACAAGCCCGCCTCGAACATGCGCAGGCTGGCGAGAGCGAGGCCTTCCGAGCGGCTAACGGTGAAGCCGGTCGCCGCGTCGCGATAGTTCCATTCGGGCCCCGCTCCGGCGTCGAGCAGTACCGAGACGATTGCGAGGTCGAATTCGGCGCGAGCCCGGGCCCGCGCATCGTTCCAATTCGCTTTTGCGGCGGTCTCCACCCATAGATCGCGGCCGCCAAAAGCGAAATGCCGCCAGCGCGCATGCAACGGCACTTTCAGGTCGGGATAGTTCTCGCGGATGACTTGCGCGACGAAATCTGCCGTCGGCTCGAGTTTATCGGGGTCGACACTGAAATGCACAAGGTCGCCGGCAAGGGCCGCCGCGAGCATCTCACTCGCGCGTTCGCGCACCGCATCGGCCGTGAGCAGCGACAGCGCCGTCTTGCGCTCGGTCCCAAGTTTATCGGCGAGCCCAAGAATGGTCAGAACTCGTCGAGTTTGCGGCCGACCACCGCTTTGAGCTCGTCCGCGCTCGGCGTTTGGGCGTGCGTGAAATAGCCGGCCGCTTTCTTGGCTTCAAGCTCGACCTGCGCGTCAGGCGGCACCAGGTCGGCGGGGATCGAAACGCGTTCCCCGATTTCGATGCCTGAGCCGATGATGGCGTCGTATTTCATGTTCGACATCGAGACAAAGCGGTCGATGCGCGTGATGCCGAGCCAGTGCAGCACGTCTGGCATCAACTGCTGGAAGCGCGCGTCCTGTACACCGGCCACGCATTCGGTGCGCTCGAAATAGGTCGCCGCCTGGTCGCCGCCTTCCTGCCGCTTGCGCGCGTTATAAACCAGGAACTTGGTGACCTCGCCGAGCGCGCGGCCTTCTTTGCGATTGTAGACGATGAGACCAGCGCCGCCGGCCTGCGCCTCTTTCACGCATTCGGCGATTCCGTGAATTAGGTACGGCCGGCAAGTGCAGATGTCGGAGCCGAAAACGTCGGAGCCGTTGCACTCGTCATGCACGCGGCAGGTGAGGGTGCGCGTGCGGTCGGGGATCGCCGCCTGGATCGCCGAATATGTAGAGCGTGATGCCGCCGATCGGCGGTAGGAACGTCGACAAATCGGGCCGCGTCACGAGTTCCGGATACGCGCCGCCGGTCTGCTCGAACAGCGTGTGCCGCAGTTTGTCTTCGCTGACATCGAAGCGTTTAGCGATCCCCGGCAGATACCAGACCGGATCGATTGCGGCTTTGGTGACCGCGATATCGCGCCCCTCGCGCACGATGTCACCATCGGCCTTGACGCCCCAGCCGCCGGCGGCGAATTCCGGAATGGTGAGCCGCGCCTTGGTGATGGCGATGGTCGGTCGGATATCAAGGCCTTCGGCGATCTCGCGCGCAAAGTCCTGCGACACGCGATGGCCCCAAGGATCGAGGGAAACGATCCGCTCAGGCTCGCTCCACTGGGGGAACGGACCGACATTGACGACTGGCGAGGTGTTCGTGAGGTCCGGCCGCGCAATCGGATTAAGCGCGCCGGACGACACCGCCAGGGCCCGGTAAAGCGCGTAGGAGCCGCCATGAGCTCCGATCGCGTTGCGGTCGCCAGCGGATGTAACTGTGCCGATCACCGGCCCGCGTTCGCGCGCCGTCGCTACGCTCCACTTGATCGGATAGCGGCCGGGAGCGCGGTGGCCGGGATGCGAGGTGAGCCTGATGTGGCTCTCGCGGTTCGTGGACATGAGATTGCCCCACAAAAGCAAAAAGCCCCTTTCGGAGGACCGAAGAGCGGCTTCAAAAAAACAATATAAAGGAGAGAGGCGCTTAACTCAAGGCCCAGCTAAGCGGCGAATTTCGTGGACTTTCGTTTTAAGCGATCCGCGCCGGGGTCTCGTCGGTGCGCATTAACTCGAGCTTATGAATGATGCGGTTGGCGAACACGGCGGTGGCGACGGGGAGGTTGCGGCCGAGCAATTGGCCGAAAACAAGATTTGCCTTGGGGACGTCACGGTCGTCGATGTCACGGGCGACGAGATCAAGCTTGTTGCCGTCGGGCATGGTGCCGATGGCGATTTGAAATGAAATCAGGTCGGCCTGGCTGACGACGCCGCGCAGCATTTCGAAGGAATTGGATTGGACGACGATGTTGAACGTCAACCCCGTGCGCGCCGTCACCTCGTCGAGCAGCTGCCGGCCGCCGAGCGAGCGCTCGGGCAACGCTACCGGATAATCGGCGCAATCGTGCAGGCGGACCTTGCGCTTCTTTGCCAGCGGATGCTTTTTCGTCATGACCGCGACGAGACGCTGCTCTAGCGTCATCAGCGGCTGGAAATTGGCCAGCAGTGGCGGGCGGAATACCAGCACCAGGTCTACTTCGAAGGCTCCGAGCGCGGCCATGGCGTAATCGTGGTCGACCACCTTCACCTCGAACTCGACTTTGGGATGGGCCTGACGGAATTCGGCAATGGCGCGCGGGAGGAAATCGAGCGCCAGTGCCTGGCTACACGCCAGCCGCACCGTGCCCCGCCGCAGACCCTTCAGATCCTCGATCTGCGATTTGACGCGCTCGACCTCGTCATGCTGCTTGCGCAGGTAGTGGACGAAAAGCTCGCCGGCCGTGGTCAGGCGCACGCCCCGCGGTAGCCGCTCAAACAGCTTTGCGCCCAGTTCCTCCTCTAAATCCATGATGCGCCGGTTGACTGCCGATGCCGTGACGTTGAGCTGCTCGGCCGCCTTCCGGATCGAGCCCGAGCGGGCCACCTCGTCGACATAGTCGAGAATGCGTAGGTGCCTCATAACAATGCCTTTGCCCAGCGATGCCTTTTCGGCAACACTCTAACAAAAAATCAGCAGCAGAAGGCAACACTCAGCGGGTCTAGCTTCACGGGCATCACACTTGCCTGAGCAAAGCCCCATGGTCTTGCCGTTAGACACGCTCATTGGAACTGGCCTGTGGCGGCAATTCACCTCGGACGCACGGGATGTCGGACCCGTCGCTCATCAACTGCAACCCCACCGTCCTCACGAGGAGTGCGCATCATGACTTCCACGCGCCGTTCTTTGCTTATCGCGATAACTGCCGCGATCGGCTTTGCCGTGCCGCTCGCCGCCGCAACGCCGGCTGCCGCCGAAACCAAGCTCAAGATGGTTCTGAACTGGAAATACCAAGGCCCACAGGGCTGGTTTTTCCTCGCCCAAGACCGCGGCTATTTCAAAAAGGCCGGCCTCGACATGACGATGGACCAGGGCAACGGGTCCGGTGCGCCGATCCCTCTGGTGGCGAGCGGCACCTATGACGTCGGCTTCGGCGACATCAACGCACTGATCCAGTTTGCCGCCTCCAAGCCGGAGGAGGCGCCGATCGCGGTCTATGTCATGTATAACCAGCCGCCTTTCACCATCGCCGTGCGCGCCGACAGCGCGATCAAGACGCCGAAGGATCTGGAAGGCAAGACGCTCGGCGGCGCTGCCGGAGACGGCGCGCTCAAGCTGTTCCCGGCATTCTGCAAGATTGCGAAAATCAGATTGCGACACCATCAAAATTACCAACATGCAGCCGAACCTGCGCGAGCAGATGCTGATGAACAAGCAGGTCGACGGCGTGTTCGGTTACGTCAACACCATCCGTTTTTCCGCCAAGCTGATGCACGTCGAGGACAAGGACATCCGCTATATCAAGTACGGCGACTACGGCATGGATCTCTATTCCAACGCGATCATCGTCTCCAAGAAGATGACGAAGGAGCACCCGGAGGTGGTGAAGGGCCTCATCGAGGCGATCAACCACGGCCTCGAGGACTCGCTGAAGGACCCGGCTGCCGCCATCGATGCGGTCGCCAAACGTGAACCGCTGATCAATAAAACGGTCGAACGCGAGCGCTTCGATGCGACGTTGCAGGACGAGATGAACTCGCCGGAGATCGCCAAGATCGGCCTCGGCAATGTCGACAAGGCACGGCTGAAGAAGTCGATCGAGATCCTCGTCGATGCGCAGAAACTGCCGCAAACGCCGACGGTGGATGAAATCTACACCGACGCCTTCATGCCGCCGGCGGCCGAGCTGCCGAAGAAGCTGTTCTGACGCACGGCAAAGCCGCGCCTCGGTTTGCGAAGGGCGGCTTTTCTCTGGGGATGTGCAGGAGCTGGGCACTATGGATCTCAAACTCGAAGGGCGGGTCGCGATGATCACCGGCCCCGCCAAGGGGATGGGGGCGGCGATCACCTTGGCCTTTGCCGCGGAGGGCGCGAAGCTGGCACTGATAGGCCGCGACGTTTCCGCCATCTCGCCGGTTGCGGAAGCAGCGAAGGCCGCAGGGTCAGAGGCGATCGTGCTGCGCTGCGATCTCACCGAAGCCGAGCGGTGTGTCGAAGCGGCGGAAAAGACCAAGGCGGCCTATAACGGCCGCATCGATATCCTGGTCAATGTGGCGGGCGGCTCCGGACCGGTCGGCAAGCCGGGCGTCGAGACAACACCAGAGGAATTCGAGGACATCGTTCGCCTCAATATGAACGGCTGCTTTCACACAATGCGCGCCACGCTGCCGACCATGATCGCGCAGAACTACGGTAAGATCGTCAACGTTGGCGGAACCTTTGGCATGCGTGGCAGGGCTGGCCGCATGGCCTATTCGGCCTCCAAATGGGGTCTGCGGGGCATCACGAAGAGCTTCGCCCTCGAGGTGGGACAGCACAACATCAACGTCAATTGCGTCGCGCCTGGCATGGTAGACGGGCCGCGCTTTCGCGATAAAGTCTGCGCCGACATGGCCAAGCGCTATGACATCAGCCTTGAGGAAGCGGCGCAGCGTCATGCCGCCGAATATGCGTTGAAGCGCGTCACCACGGACAGTGACGTCGCCAATGCCTGCTTGTTCCTGGCGAGCGATGCCGCGCGGCAGATCACCGGCATTGACCTGCCGGTCGACGGCGGCTGGGCCATGCTGTGAGGGTGGAATGAACGCCGACCTCGTCATCGAGAACGGCAAGGTGGTCTCGCCCGATGCGGTGATCGAGGCGAGCATTGCCGTCAAGGATGGTCGCATTCTTGCCGTTGGTGCGCCTGAGGCCATGCCCGGGGCCAAAGAGACGCTCGATGCTGCTGGCATGCACATACTGCCCGGCGCCATCGATGTGCACGTGCATTTTCGCGATCCCGGCTATCCGCACAAGGAAGATTGGGAGAGCGGCACGGCGGCGGCGGCTTTCGGCGGCGTTACCACTGTCTTCGACATGCCCAATACTATTCCGCCGACGGGCTCGGCGGAGATTCTCGCCGCCAAGCACGCCATCGCCGTCTCAAAGGCACATGTCGACTTCGGACTTTACGGCTTGCTGGGCGATGACACCATCGCCAACGTTCCGGCGCTGGTCGAGGGCGGCATCATCGGCTTTAAGCTCTACATGGGTAACACTTTCGGCAAGATCGCCTCGCCATCGACCGGAGCGATGCTGGAAGCGTTCGAGGTCGTTGCGCCGACCGGCAAGCGCGTTTCGCTGCACGCTGAGACCAACTCGATCATGGAACGACGCCAAAACCGTTTGATGGCCGCCGGCATTCACGATCAGTTCGCGCATCTCGCCGCGCGTCCCGCCGTGGTGGCTGTCGAAGCCGTCAGTCGTGCCGCCATTCTTGCCGAATGGACCGGCGCGCGTATTCACATCTTGCATATTTCGTCGGCTGATGAGTTGCGGCCGTTGCGCGACGCAAAGGCCCGCGGCGTCGATATCACCGGCGAGACCTGCCCGCATTATCTGCTGTTGTCGACCGACGACTATACCCGCGTTCCCGGCGTAATCGCGGTCAACCCACCGGTGCGCGAAGCGCGCAATCGGGAGCCGCTGTGGGCCGCTATCAACGACGGCGCCATCGATATTATCGCGACAGACCACGCGCCGCACGCGCCGGAAGAAAAGACACGCAACGACATCTGGACCGTCGACTGCGGCTTTCCGGGCGTCGAAACGCAAATGCCGCTGATGTTGACCGAGGTCAATAAAGGCCGCCTTTCGATCTGCGATTACGTCCGCATAAGCGCCTTCAATCCGGCCCGCACCTTTGGCCTCTACCCATACAAGGGCTCGCTACAGCCCGGCTCCGACGCCGACATCGCCATCGTCGATCTGGCCCGTGCACACACGATCCGCGACGCCGAAATCCAGTCGCGTTCGAAGATATCGCCGTGGGACGGCCGCAGTGTCAAAGGCCTGCCGGTCCACACGCTGGTGCGCGGGCGCTTTGTCATGAAGGACCGCAAGCTCGTCGCCGCTACCAAAGGGTGGGGCCGTTCGGTTCACACCATCCAGAACATGCCGCCGGCTAAGGTCCGCAATGCCGAAACCACGATGCAAGCGATCACTACTCAACGCTCTGCCGGGCGAAGGGAAAAGTCTGTATGAGTGCGACTGATGTCAACGAAGCCCCGCGTACGGAAGACACTTTTGTCGAACTCGAAAAGGTAACACTGACTTACGGACGAGGCGACAAGCGGATCACGGCTCTTGGCCTCACCGATCTGCGCATCGACAAAGGCGATTTCGTAGCCCTGGTCGGTCCCTCGGGTTGCGGCAAATCCACGATCCTAAAACTGGTCACCGGTCTGCTGACCGCGAGCGAAGGTTACGTCTACGTCGCCGGCCGCGAAGTCGGCGCCGAGGCCGTACGCGTCGGCATGGCTTTTCAAAATCCGACTATGCTGCCGTGGCTGACGGTCCGCGACAATGTGATGATGCCGCTGAAGATCGTGCCGCCCTTCCGGCAGGAATACCGCAGCAAATACAAGATGGAATTTCGCGACCGCGCCGACGCGCTGCTTAAGGAAGTCGGTCTTGCCGGCTTTGGCGAAAAGCATCCGTGGCAGCTGTCCGGCGGCATGCTGCAGCGCGCGTCGCTGTGCCGCGCGCTAGTCCACGAGCCGCAACTACTGATGCTCGACGAACCGTTTGGCGCGCTCGACCAGTTCACCCGCGAGGAGCTATGGGCGATCATGCAGGAATTGTGGATGAAGCTTAAGCCCACGGTGCTGCTGGTCACCCACGACCTGAAAGAAGCCGGCTATCTCGCTACCCGCATTTGCGTGATGACCACGCGGCCTGGGCGAATCATCGACGACGCGATTGTGCCGTTCGCGCGGCCGCGCACCATCGAGATGTCCTACACGCCAGAATTTGTTTCCCTGACGCAGCGCCTGCGCGAATTGATCGTGTCGTCACGTCCGGTGAAGGAGACCGCGTAATGGACCCGCAACTTCGCCGCCGCGTTTGGTCGTTTCTTTTCATCGTCGGTTTTTTTGTGATGTGGGAGGCGCTGTGTTGGATCTTCAACGTCAGCGATATCGTAGTGCCAAAACCCAGCCAGATCATCATCACGTTGGTTCAGCGCGCGCCCGCGTTGTGGCCGCACACATTGCAAACGCTGTACACGACGCTGGTTGGCTTTGCCTTTGGCATCGTCATCGGAATTCTGCTCGGCGTGCTGATCGGCTCGTCGCGGCTTGCCTATGATGTGGCCTATCCGTTGCTGGTGGGGTTTGCTTCCATACCGAAAGTGGCGGTTGTACCGATTTTCGTGCTGTGGTTCGGGTCCGGCACCGTACCGGCGGTTCTTACCGCAATGATCATGTGTATCTTTCCGATCGTCGTAAATGTGGCGACGGGATTGGCGACCACCGAGCCCGAACTTGAAGATGTAATGCGTGCGTTGCGCGCCAGTAAGCTCGACATCCTATGGAACGTCGGCCTGCCTCGCACCATGCCATTCTTCTTCGCCTCTCTGAAAGTCTCGGTCACCTTGGCCTTTGTCGGCACCGTGATCTCGGAGACAGTCGCCTCGAACCGCGGCATCGGCAACGTAATGATGATCGCGAGCTCAAATTTCGACGTGCCATTGGTCTTTGCCGGACTAATGATCCTCGCCTTCCTCGGCGTCGCGCTTTACGCCGTCTTCTCATTCATCGAAGCCCGCATCACCGGCTGGGCGCATCGCAAGGATGAATTTGCGATGGGCTAGGCCCGTTCCGACAACAGGAGTTATCATGCGTTTCAAGCTACTATTCGCTGCCTTGCTGCTGAGTTCGATCGGTGTTGCCTCCGCCGCAAGCGCGCAGGAGACGACGAAGATCAAGTTCACTTTGGATTGGAAGCTGCAAGGCATTCACGCCTGGTACTTCTGGGCCAAGGAAAAAGGCTACTTCGCCGCCGAGAAACTCGACGTCACCATCGACCAGGGCGAAGGTTCGGCCGCAACCGTGTCGCGCATCATGTCCGGCGCTTATGATGCGGGTTTTGGCGACACCAACGCCGTGATCCAGACCGCGGCCTTAAAACCGGGCGAGGCGCCGGTCATGGTATATATGATTTACAGTAAGGCGCCGTTCGCCTTGCTGACCAAGGCGTCAAGCTCGATCAAGTCCGCGAAGGATCTCGCCGGTAAGAAGCTCGGCACTGCGCCAGGCGGCGCCGCGCTCAAGCTATTGCCCTTGCTGGCTAAGAAGAATGGCCTCGATGCCTCGACCATCACGATCACTCAGATCGCGCCCAATCTACAGGAGCAAATTCTGATTCAAGACCAGGTTGACGTCTCCGCGGTATTCACTGCGACCAGTTATATGAATCTGATCGCGCAGAAATTGGATCCGGACAAAGATTTCCGTTGGATCTTTTACGCCGACTCCGGCCTCGACCTTTACTCCAACGGCATTATGGTCTCGGCCAAGATTGCCAAGGAAAAGCCGGATGCCGTAAAGGGCTTGGTCAAGGCCATTAACCGGGCGCTCAGGGAAGCCGTGGCGGATCCGGACGCGGCGATAGAGCTTCTCGCCAAGCAGGAGCCGCTCATCAACAAGAGCATCGAAAAGCGCCGGTTGGTCTACGTGTATAACAGCCTAATTGATACGCCGGAAGCGCGCGAACTCGGTATCGGCGACGTCAGCGACAAGAGACTGGCGAACAACATTGAAACGATCGTCGAGTCCTACGGTCTGCCCCGCACGCCGACGGCGGCGGAAATCTTCAACCGGTCGTTCCTGCCGCCCAAGGCAGACCGCCTGCCCGTGAAGTTGACCAACTAGGCGTCGATAACAGACGGGGACGATGCGCCTCCGTCCGGGTTTCTGACGATCATGCGAACGATCAATTGCGCCCATGTCATTGCGGCAGCCGATCTTCCGGCGTTGCACGCGCAGAAAATCATTATCGACGGCGATCGCATCGTTGCCGTCGATAACGCCGCGCCTGGCGGGGTCGAGCTACTGTTGGCGATGCCGGCGCTGGTTAATGCGCACGATCACGGCCGCGCCGTACGCTCGACCTCGATCGGCGGCGCTGGCAAGCCACTTGAATCCTGGATTCATTATCTGGCGCTGTTCCCGTCGGTCGATCCTTACCTCGCGGCGGCGGTGGCGCTGGCACGCTCCGCACTCGGCGGCGCCGGCACCGTTATGATGCACTACACACGCGCGCAAGGTTTCACCGACCTACCGACAGAGGCGGCACATGTCGCGCGGGCCGCGCGCGATGTCGGCGTGCGGGTGGGTTTTGCCGTGTCGATGCGCGACCGCAATCCGCTCATCTATGGGCCTTCGGAAGCGCTGTTGGCGGTGTTGCCGCCGGACGCCCGTGCCGTGATCGAAAAAAGATTACTGCCGTCGCCGCCGAGCCCTGCGGATTACATCGCGCTGGTCGACGCCGTTGCTGCCGCGGCCGCTGGGCCGATGTTCGACGTGCAATATGGGCCCAATGGCGTCCAGTGGTGCGGCGACGCTTTGCTACGCGCTGTTGCCGAGGCCTCGCTGCGCAGTGGCCGCCGCGTTCACATGCATCTGCTGGAAACCCGATATCAACGCGCTTGGGCCGATGCCGAATATCCCGGCGGCGTAGTCAACTATCTCGATGCGATCGGGCTTTTGTCGCCGCGCCTGACACTGGCGCATTGCGTCTGGGCGCGCCCGGACGAACTCGAACTGCTGGCGCAGCGCGGCGTTACAATTGCCGTGAGCAACAGCTCGAACCTGCACTTACGCTCCGGTTTCGCGCCGGTGGCGCGCATGTTCGAAAAAGGCTGCCGTGTCGCTTTGGGTATAGACGGCCGCTCTTTCGACGAAGACGACGACGCCTTGCGCGAAATGCGCCTGGCGCAATTGCTGCACGTGGGGATTGGCTTCAAAAAGGACACTAGCCGCGCGCAAATTCTGGCAACGGCGTTTGAGAATGGCCGCAAGTCCGTCACCAATATTGACGACGCCGGCGAAATCGCTATCGGCGCGCCCGCTGACATTCTGCTGCTCGATTGGGCCGCGATCGACGACGATGGCCTGCGTGACGATCTTGATGTCCCGGACATGATACTCGCGCGCGCCACCGCACGTCACATCAGGGAGGTGATTGTCGCCGGCCGCACTGTCGTTAAGGACGGCGTTCTCCCCGGCGTCAATCTCCCTGCCGCATGCGCCGAGGTACTGGCGCAGATGCGGGGTGGCATGCGCGACAATGCGGCGCTCACCGCAGCGCTGCCAGTGCTGGAGCGCGCGCTGGCGCAACATTTCGAACCTGAAAATCATTGTTGCTGAATGGGGAGCCGATGCCTGTCGCTAAGGTCCACCGCATTTCGGCCGCTTCGCCCGACGACGTCTCAGGTATCGAAGCCGCGATTGCTGCCGGCAAGATTGATCCTAAAGGCGTTATCGCAGTGCTGGCCAAAACGGAGGGCAACGGGTTGGTCAATGATTTCAGCCGTGGACTTGCAGTGACGCATTTGTCGCTGTTGTTTCGCCGCCTCCTACCGACGGAGGCGGCGGACCGTATTTGCATGGTGATGTCCGGAGGCACCGAAGGTGCCATGGCGCCGCATTGGGTCGTGCTGGAACGCGGCGAGGGCGCCGCCGGTGCGGCGCCGGCTTTGTCCATCGGCCGCGCCCATACTCCGCCGACGCCATTCGACGCGCTCGGCCGGCTGGGCCAGGTCGATCAGGTCGCCGCTGGCGTGAGGCTAGCCATGCAGGATGCCGGGATTTCGGCTTCGGCCGGTGTTCACTTCGTCCAGGTAAAGTGTCCGCTGTTGACGTTGCAGCGTGTCGGCGAGGCCGACCGGAGCGCGAAGAGCATTGTTACGCGCGACACGCTTAAGTCGATGGGTCTGTCGCGGGCAGCGAGTGCGCTAGGTGTCGCCGTTGCGCTCGGCGAGATCGAGCGAAGTGCGATTACCGACGCCGACATCGGTGCCAACTGGCGACTGTGGTCTGGTCGTGCCAGCGCGTCAGCGGGAATTGAGTTGCTCAACAACGAGATCGTTGTGCTCGGTATGTCGCACACTTGGTCCGGCCCGCTGGCGATCGACCATGCCGTCATGCAGGATGCGATCGATGTCGAGCCAGTGCGCGCCGCGCTCGGCCGCTTAGAACTTGCCGCTCAAGGCCAACTTGCGGCGCCGGATCGCACGCGGCTGGTAGCGGTGTTAGGCAAAGCCGAAGCTAGTCATGATGGCCGTCTGCGTGGCAAACGCCACACCATGCTTGACGACAGCGACATGTCCTCGACGCGACATGCTCGCGCCTTTGTCGCCGGCGCTTTGGCGGGTCTGGTCGGTCACGCCGAGATTTACGTGTCGGGCGGTGCTGAGCACCAGGGCCCCGATGGCGGCGGCCCAGTTGCCTTGATTGTGAACCGCGAAGGCTAACGCGGGCGCAATAGCGATTTCGCCAACATCATGTGCGCGCCTTTGCTGACGTTCACCAGTTGCGTGACATGGAGATCGGCGGCGACGCTGCACAGACTATAAGCGTCGGCGGCCGAAAGCCTGCCGCGTTGCACGATCAGTTTTACCATGTCGCGGACCGCGGATTGCGCCGCGATGTCGAGATCGCGATCAAACGCCATGGTGATCCAGTGCGTCGGTGTCTCCGCCCAGGGCCGCGTGATCTCGGTGTCTTTCTCGACCGTCAGTAGTAGCATGGCGCGCAAACCAGTCTCGATCGCCGTGAGGCAGACTTCGCCATCGCCCTGGATGGCGTGGCCGTCGCCGACCGATAGCAGCGCGCCGGCATTGAACACTGGCAGATGCAGCTTGGCGCCGGCACCGAGATTTTTGTTGTCGATATTCCCACCCCAGGCGCGCGGGATAACCGAAGTGAGCCTCCCGTCGCCCGGCGGCGGTGCGACGCCGATGATCCCGAAAAACGGTGCGGCAAGAAGCTCAAGGCCCCACGGCATTGTGACCACTCTGCGCTTGCGATCGATGCCGATATGCATCCGTCGCTCTTTTGGAAATTCGTCGGGGAGCGCTCCTTTGCCGGCGCGCGTGAGGTTCCAGCCCCAATCTTGCGCGAGTTCGACTGCCAGGATTTCGACGATCAGTTCGTCGCCCGGCATCGCCCCGGTGACTTCAATCGGCCCGGTCATGATGTGCGGGCCTTCGCCTGGCGCCACTTTGGCGAGCACGTTTATGTGTTCGGCGGAAACGGTGAAACCGGATTTGTAATCTGGCAGATCCTCGGTGCCGCCTGAAAGGGTCGTGACTTCGACCGCGTCGCCCGGCATTATGGTCAGGACCGGCGCCATGGTAGCGTCGAAAACACCGCGGTGCACAGTTTTCACATCTGCAAGCAACGTGTGGCTTACACTCATTCTCGAGGGCCCTTTTCCAACTCGCTTAACCGCCATCGTTTCGCCAATGAAACACATGGGCCGAACTCGAACAAACGTCATAACGTCATTAGGTGTCGCTAGATTCATCAAGGTTTGCACGCTTTAAGTGAGGTTGAGCCTCGCCCATAAGTTTGGATTTCGGAGCTGCTCAATTTTTGGATCGCGGCCATGGTGGCGCCAGCAGCCGGCGTCACCTGTTACTTGGCGTTGCGCCGAATGCGAGCGTTTTAAAGTGCGGCGGGATCCCGGTAAATATCCACTTTAGGTCAAAAGCAGACATGTGCAGCGCACAAGCCCATGTCTGCTAAGTGCCAATAGCGGACATTGCGTTTATCGCTTTAAACGAAATAAAGCCGCAACAAGGCGTGCGCCTATGCTCATCAATGGGTTCGCAGAGCGCCGACGTTTGGCAAGTCGGGCATGGCTAAGGGGTCGAATTGTTTGACGCCGTCGCGATCAAGCTCAAAAAGTGGAGTTGCCCGGCGCATCTCTCCATCGTTAACAAGCGTCTGATTGCGGTTATCGAGCACGATCCAATCGCCCTCAAGCCGGACAGCAACCATGGCGTGAGCTGCGTCGATGGCGACGTCGCGTACGATGATCAATCGTACATCCTCGACAGCAACTCCGGCCTCGGTAAGTGCAACATATTTCGCGATGGCGTAATCCTCGCAATCGCCAGAACCTGTTATGAGTGTCGCGAGTGGTGCGGTCCAGCGGTCTTCCACTCCCCATTGCGCAAGGTCGCTCTTGGCGCGAATCGCAAGATTGATTGCACGGTTGATCACGCCAATGCGGGCACGACCTGTATGCGCGCGGCCTTCCGCGACGATGGCAAGGAAGGTTCGCGCGGCCAAAGGGCAGTCCTCCAGATTCTCGCGACAGTGAGCCAAGATTTCACTTTCGGCGCGGATATCGGCTTCGACCCTAGACCACTTCATCAAAAGCTCTGCGGTTGCGACTGGCATGGCATTGAGACCGAACGGTTCCGCTTTAGCGAACGGTCCTGTCCGATCGATCGCCGCCATCTTTGACTGCGATTGGAAGATGTCGTCCGCCTGAGTTTTGATCTGGTTTTCGCCTGTATTGTGCGTTGCTGCGATCGCGGCAGGAGTGACTCGTGCATTGGCGGCGAATGCATTCGTACCGCCGCTGAAAGCGGCCAGAGAGACTACAACAAACGCAACAACAACGGCGTGGCCAAGTGCGGGAACTCCAGTTGAAATTGTCGGCTGCCATTCCGAAATCGGCTTGATCCGGAACCATGCTACGTACAGCGCTGGCAGGAATACGAGGGTCAGCAGCGTCGCGCCCACGAGCCCGCCCATCACCGCGTACGCCATCGGTCCCCAGAACACGGTGGGCGCGATCGGAATCATTCCCAGAATTGCGGCGGCGGCGGTCAACAGGATCGGGCGCAAGCGATGCTGCGTGGCCACGATCACTGCGTTCCATGGGTGCTGACCCGCGCCAATTTCGGTATCGATCTGGCCGATGAGGATCACCGAGTTGCGGATCACCATGCCGATCAGCGAGACGACCCCGAGGATCGCAACGAATCCCATCGGTGCTCTTGCGAAAAGTAGCGCGGCGGCAACACCGATGAGAGCCAGCGGTGCAGTGGCAAGCACAAGGAACAGCCGCTGAAAACTCTGCAGCTGCACCATGAGGATCGTGATCATGATCAGGATCATGAGCGGAAAGACCGCGAAAATGCTAGCCTCTGCTTTGGCGCTTTCCTCGACCGTGCCGCCTGCAACCACGTCGTAACCAGCCGGCAGTTGCGATTTAAATGCGGCAATTTCGGAAGAGAGGTCTTTGACAACAGTCGCAGCCTCAAGTCCTGGCGCCGTATCGGCTTGCACGGTGATTGTTGGCATACGATGGCGGCGCCAGACCAGCGGTGGTTCAATCCCGTAAGAGAGTTTAGCGACCTGCTCAAGCGGCACCGCCCGCCCGCCCGGCACGTTGATCATAAGGCTGCGCAGGGTCTCCAGCTTCGCGCGCTCCTCGGGAATGGCGCGGGCGACGATGTCGATCAAATAGATATCATCGCGCACCTGGGTGACGGTCGTGCCGGATAAAATGGCATTGATGGTCTGACTCAATGCTTGGGAACTGATGCCCAGCGCCCGAGCCCGGTCCTGATCGACCTCAACGCGGACGACCTTGGACGGCTCGTTCCAGTCAAAATTGATATTTCGCGCATTTGGCGTCTTGCCGAGCAATGAAGCGAAGTTCTGCGCAATCTCACGGACCTTCACGGGCTCGGGACCGCTGATGCGGAACTTGAGCGGCCAGCCGACCGGCGGCCCAAGCTCCAATGGGCTCACGCGCGGCTGCACCTGCTCGAATTCAGGGCGTTGCAATGCGGCGAGGATGCGCGCTTGCACCGCCGGGCGAACCTTGAATCCTTTTGTGACTATGACGCCTTGCGCGAAGAAATCATTCGCGAGCTGCTGATCGAGCGGCAGATAGAAGCGGATGGCGCCGCTGCCGATGTAGAAGGACCAGTGTTCAATGTCGGGGTCGCTCTTCAGGATTGCCTCGAGGTCATCAACCACCTTGCGCGTGGCATTGGTCGAAGACCCTTGCGGCAGCGTCAAGTCAACAAGCAATTCTGGACGGTCTGAGGTCGGGAAGAACTGCTGCTGCACGAATTGCATCCCGACGAGAGCAGCAACGAAAAGCGCAACCGTGGTGCCGATCACCCAATACTTCAGATGTAGCACTCGATCGAGCGCGGTGTGGAATGCGCGGGCAAAGCGCGACGGCTCATGGCCGTGCCCTTGCATCTTATCAGGCAGGATGAAAACCCCTGTTAGCGGCGTGAATAGCACCGCAACGAACCACGATGCGGTCAATGCAATGCCGACAACCGCGAACAGCGTGTAGCAATACTCGCCTGCGCTGCTCGCCGCGAAGCCCACGGGGACGAAACCTACGATGGTGACTAGCGTGCCGGTCAGCATCGGGAAGGCGGTCGAGGTATAGGCAAATGTTGCGGCAGTGATTTTGTCGCAGCCCTCTTCGA
Organism: uncultured Alphaproteobacteria bacterium; assembly: GCA_963722125.1. Lineage (GTDB taxonomy): Bacteria > Pseudomonadota > Alphaproteobacteria > Rhizobiales > Xanthobacteraceae > Pseudolabrys. Next base: position 958,997 of record CAVRJW010000006.1, read on the forward strand.
GCTTCTTGATCATCATCTCCACCGCGATCATGGCGTCGTCGACCAGAAGCCCGAGCCCGATGATCAGTGCGCCGAGCGAGATACGCTGAAGGCTCACCCCGGCAAGCTTCATGGCGACGAAGGTAATGGCGAGGACCAGCGGAATCGCAATCGCGACGACGATGCCGGGGCGCCAGCCGAGCGAAAGGAAACTTACGGCCAAGACGATGGCGATGGCTTCTATCAAGGTCTTGATGAACTCGCCAACGGCCTCTTCAACGACTTCCGGCTGGTTGGCGACCAGATGGGAGTCGATGCCGGCCGGCAGGTCGGCCGTTGCCTTGGCGAGGCGCTCTTTGAGGTGCTCACCGAATGCCAGGACGTCGGCGTTCTTCCGCATGGAGATGGCGAGGCCGACTGCGTCGCGGCCGTTGTAGCGGAATATCGGCTGCTGCGGGTCGGCATAGCCCCTTTGCACCTTGGCGATGTCGCTCAGCCGAAAGAACCGCCCATTAAAACGGAAGTTGATAGCTTTAAGGCTCTCTTCGGACGTGAACTGACCCGAGACCCGAACGGCAATCTTCTCCGCATCGGAGTCCAGTGTCCCGCTCGGCTGAATCGCGTTTTGCGCCTGCAGCGTTTGAATTAGCTCGGAAATATCGAGCCCCATGGCAGCGAGTTGCTGGGTTGAGAACTCCAGATAAATCTTCTCGTCCTGGGTGCCGAGCAGGTCGATCTTCGCAACGTCGGGAACGCTGAGCAGTTCGGCTCGCACGCGCTCGGCATGATCGCGCAGCTCGCGGTGGGAGAAGCCATCCGAAGTCAGCGCAAAGATCAGGGCATAAGTATCGCCGAATTCATCGTTGAAGAAGGGACCCTGCACGCCTTGTGGCAAGGTTTGCTTGATGTCGCCGACCTTTTTTCGCACTTGGTACCAGAGATCGGGCACCTCCGAAGCAGGGGTGGAGTCCTTCAGATATATGAAGACCACCGATTCGCCGGGCTTCGTGTAACTCTTTTGATAGTCGATGTTCGGCAGCTCCTCGAGCTTCTTCTCGATACGGTCCGTGACCTGCTGCATGGTCTCGAGCGTGGTGGCGCCGGGCCACAGCGTCTTCACCACCATCGTCTTGATGGTGAAAGGCGGGTCCTCGTCACGCCCGAGCCGGTGATATTCGAAAATCCCGGCGAGCGTGACGAGCAGCATCAGGTAAATGACAAAGCTCTTATGCTCGAGTGCCCAGCGAGAGAGGTTGAAGGTCTTCATTGGCTGTCACTCCCGGTAAGTGGGGCTTCGGCAAGCCGGACCTTCTGGCCGACCGTCAGGGTATTCACCCCTGCGGTAACGATGATGTCCCCTTTGGCTAGGCCGCTGGCGACGACGACGGTATTTGCCTCATAGCGCGCGACCGTGATGGGCCTCAGAGTGAGACTGCTCGATTGCTGATCGAGCACCCAGACAGCCGGCGAACCGTTCTTTTCAAAAATAGCGGAGAGGGGAAGCGCGACCGCGAGAGCGGCCTTCCCTTTCAAGCGGCCGCCGATACTCATGCCGAAGCGGAGTTGCGGCGGCGGGTTGTTCAGCGTGACTTTGACCGCGTAGGTGCGCGTCACCGGGTCGGCTACAGGAGAAATCTCCCGTACCACTCCCTCAAGCGTCAGGTCTGGGTTGGACAGCGGCCAAACGACGACCTCGAGCTGCGTCTTGCTGATATCAGTGAAAGCTGTCTCGGCGATGTTGAAGACACCGTCCTTGTCATCCGGTCGTGCCAGCTTCACTACCATCTGCCCGGCATTGACATTCTGACCTGCTTCCGCACCGACGGCAGTAATCACGCCGTCGAACTCGGCCTTGAGCGTGGTGTAGTTGAGCTGATCATGGGTGAGGTCGAGATTGGCCTTGGCAGCCTTGAGCCGCGCCTCGGCGGCCTGCAGGTTCTGCAGCGCGGTGTCGTAGGTGGCCTTCGGTGTCCAGCCATCCTTCAAAAGCTTGGCTTGGCGCGCCTCCGTTCCCTGCGCATTGACGAGCGCCGCCTCGGCGGAACTGACGTCAGCTTCCGCTGAGCGCAGGCGGTTCTGATAGTCCTGGGTGTCGAGCGTAGCCAGCGTGTCGCCTTGCTTGACCCAAGCTCCGACGTCCACGAGCCGGGAGAGCACCTTGCCGGCGACGCGGAACGACAGATCGCTCTCGTATCGCGGCTTGACTTCGCCGATCGCCTGGCGGTCTTCGTTTATACGTTTAGTATCGACGACGAGCGTGCGGACCAGCCGGAGTGCCGCCGGCGTGTCATCTGGCTTGCAACCGGCAAGCACCACCAGAAGGGCGAGAAGAAGGATGCAGGGCCGCATGTTTCGAACTCCAAAACGCTGTGAATGTTGACGTTGACAACTTCACTAGGAGTAAAAGTTGACGGTGTCCACATTGTTGTGCGAGATGGCTGGCATGCAAAATGTTGACATCGCCAACTTTGGCGGTTAAACGTGAGTGGAACACAGGGGTTTTCGATATGCCGAGGCCAAAGTCCCACGAGCGGCAGTACCACCACGGCGACCTGCGCCGTGCGATCGTCACGTCCGCCTTGGACCTTCTGCGTGAAACGCGAAGTCTCGAATTTTCGCTACGCGAACTCGCCCGCCGCGCCGGTGTCAGCCACAACGCGCCTTACAAGCACTTTGCCGACAAGCGCGAGTTGCTCGCGGCTGTCTCAGGCGCGGGGTTCGAGATGTTGACGACGCTTATGGCCAGTGAAATGGCGAGACTGAGCGATCCTCGCGAGCAGTTGTTCGCGATGTTACGCGCTTACATTGACCATGGCGTTGGGAATCCGGCGCTCTACACCCTAATGTTCGGAGGATATCTGGGCAGTCCGGATCATAGCCGCCCCGCGATCGAACTGGCCGAAGCCGAGAAGGCAAAGGGGTTGCTCGCAGGCGTTATATTTGCAGGCGCTTTGGGGCGCGCCATCGCGCACACTCCCCGTAACGAACAGAAGATTGCCGGCGCCATTCTGGCGTGCTGGTCCCTCGTGCACGGACTGACTCTCTTGCTGATCGATGGACTTGTTGGGCCGAATAAAAAGGCTGGCGCGTTAGGCGACAGCCTCATCCAAGGCATGCTCGACGGATTATCGGCCAAGCTGCCAACCATGCCAGCGGGCACCTGGGTCGGCCCACAAGCTCCATAGTGATAGCTGGACCAGACGGTCATTTTTGACCTGTGATGTCCGCTTTGGGTCACTAGCGGACATGTGCAATGCAAAACGCCATGTCCGCCTTACCCCCCATAGCGGTCGAAATAGCGGACATCGCGGTCCCCGATGGAGGGCAGAGCATTTCTGCTCTGCCCTATACTTCACACGTCGACCTGCTCCGCTATGGCGAGGGCATCGTCCACGTCAATGCCGAGATACCGCACAGTGCTCTCTATTTTGGTGTGACCAAGTAAAAGTTGAACGGCGCGCAGATTACCGGTGCGGCGGTAGATCAGCGTCGCCTTCGTTCGCCGCAGTGAGTGTGTGCCGTACAAGTGTGGGTCTAGCCCTATGCCGACAAGCCAATCGGACACAAGTCGTCCATATTGCCGCGGTGTCATGCTTCGCCCGGATTTTGAACTCGTAAAAAGGAAGTCGCCAGGCTTCTTATGCGCGACCTTGAGGTAGTCGTCGACGGCCTGGCGCGTGTGTTCGGTCACCTCAAATCGAACCGGTCGTCTGGTCTTTTTCTGACGCACCGTCGCTCGGTCAGTTGCGTAACCATTTGGAGCAATATCATCGACCCTGATGGCGACGACGTCACAGCCCCGCAGCTTACTGTCGATGGCAAGATTGAACATCGCCAACTCGCGTTTACACCGGTCAGCTTGGAGCATGGTGCGAATTGCCCACACGTGCTTCTGCCGCAGCGGCGGCTTTGCTCCAATTAATCTCCCCTTGTTCCAGGGGGCTCGTTTAGGTGCAGGTATGGCGAGGTTTGCATCGTCTTGCATGGTTCGTACTCCTGTGTTGCTGACGAGAGGAGCATGCGTCCTGTAAGGCGATCTCGGCTTTTACGCTCGCAATCGAGGGCAAAGCGGACATGAGGCCGGCACCGCGGAATGTCTGCTTATGACCCAAAGCGGGCATGCCCCAGTCCACTGCACATGCCCACTTTCGGGGCACCGATTTGGTGACTAGACCGACTGGCAAAACCAACGACAGCTCAAATATTCCAAGCTATACGAGAGTATAGGGTGCGGCGGTGCCCCTTCGCGATACGCTGCGGCCCCGGCGCCAACGTATGTATTATGTATAGAGCGAGGCGGTGATGACTGCGGCGGGTGTCGCCCAGAATGGACCTCCGAGCGGCGCCGCAGGAGCACGTGCGTCGGCTGCGGATGTTCTGACCCTCGGCCGTCCCCAAGGCGGCGAAGTTTTTATTTTCGACGCAAACGACTTTGCGGTCATCGACTTAATGATGATCGCCGGTCAATGGGCAGCGCTAGTCCAGGTTGGCAGCACTCTCAAGATCGTTTTTAACGATGGCGCTGCTATCGAGTTGCGAAACTTCTTTTCGTATCACTTTGCCTCCAACTCCTCCAACAGTGACGAGCACGCAGGCGCTTTACCGGATGCATCGGGCGACCTGTTGGTGCGGACCTCCGCCAGCCAGCTGCTGTCATCGGAAGAATTTGGCCGATCATACTGGATTACGAAAACCAGTGGATACCTGTTCGATACCTCCCGAGACCGGGATGGCGGCCAAGTACCCTCTATCGAAATCGCGCACAGCGCGTCTGACATCGCTCAGCTTCCGTCTTCACCGGATCTGTTTCATCCGATCTCCACTGCGGCTTTCATTCCGTTCGTGCCGTCTCCGCCACCCACTCCATCGCCTGCGCCGATCCCGCCGCCGGTGAACATCCCGGCCGTGATCAGCGGCGTCACCAGCGGGTCGGTGATCGAGGCCGGCGGCGTCGCCAACGCCACGCCGGGTATCCCGATCGCTACCGGCGATCTCAATTCGACCGATGTCGACAACCCGCCAGATGCCTGGAGCGCGGTCGGTACGGCAACCGCGAGCGCCAATGGCTACGGCACTTATACTTTGACGGCTGCCGGGGTGTGGACCTACACGCTCGACAACAGCAATGCCGCGGTGGAAGCGCTCAATGTCGGCGGGACGCTGACCGATACGTTCACCGCCGCCACGGTCGACGGCACCCAGCAGCTGGTGACCATCACCATCGATGGTGCCAACGACACTGCCGTGATCAGCGGAACCGTCAGCGGCTCTGTCACCGAGGCCGGCGGCGTCGCCAACGCCACGCCGGGTATCCCGATCGCCACCGGCGATCTCAATTCGACCGATGTCGACAACCCGCCAGATGCCTGGAGCGCGGTCGGTACGGCAACCGCGAGCGCCAATGGCTACGGCACTTATACTTTGACGGCTGCCGGGGTGTGGACCTACACGCTCGACAACAGCAATGCCGCGGTGGAAGCGCTCAATGCCGGCGGGACACTGACCGATACGTTCACCGCCGCCACGGTCGACGGCACCCAGCAGCAGGTGACCATCACCATCCATGGTGCCAACGACACTGCCGTGATCAGCGGAACCGTCAGCGGCTCTGTCACCGAGGCCGGCGGCGTCGCCAACGCCACGCCGGGTATCCCGATCGCTACCGGCGATCTCAATTCGACCGATGTCGACAACCCGCCAGATGCCTGGAGCGCGGTCGGTACGGCAACCGCGAGCGCCAATGGCTACGGCACTTATACTTTGACGGCTGCCGGGGTGTGGACCTACACGCTCGACAACAGCAATGCCGCGGTGGAAGCGCTCAATGTCGGCGGGACGCTGACCGATACGTTCACCGCCGCCACGGTCGACGGCACCCAGCAGCTGGTGACCATCACCATCCATGGTGCCAACGACACTGCCGTGATCAGCGGAACCGTCAGCGGCTCTGTCACCGAGGCCGGCGGCGTCGCCAACGCCACGCCGGGTATCCCGATCGCTACCGGCGATCTCAATTCGACCGATGTCGACAACCCGCCAGATGCCTGGAGCGCGGTCGGTACGGCAACCGCGAGCGCCAATGGCTACGGCACTTATACTTTGACGGCTGCCGGGGTGTGGACCTACACGCTCGACAACAGCAATGCCGCGGTGGAAGCGCTCAATGTCGGCGGGACGCTGACCGATACGTTCACCGCCGCCACGGTCGACGGCACCCAGCAGCTGGTGACCATCACCATCCATGGTGCCAACGACACTGCCGTGATCAGCGGAACCGTCAGCGGCTCTGTCACCGAGGCCGGCGGCGTCGCCAACGCCACGCCGGGTATCCCGATCGCTACCGGCGATCTCAATTCGACCGATGTCGACAACCCGCCAGATGCCTGGAGCGCGGTCGGTACGGCAACCGCGAGCGCCAATGGCTACGGCACTTATACTTTGACGGCTGCCGGGGTGTGGACCTACACGCTCGACAACAGCAATGCCGCGGTGGAAGCGCTCAATGCCGGCGGGACACTGACCGATACGTTCACCGCCGCCACGGTCGACGGCACCCAGCAGCTGGTGACCATCGCCATCGATGGTGCCAACGACACTGCCGTGATCAGCGGAACCGTCAGCGGCTCTGTCACCGAGGCCGGCGGCGTCGCCAATGCTACTCCGGGTATCCCGACCACGACCGGCGATCTCAATTCGACCGATGTCGACAACCCGCCAGATGCCTGGAGCGCGGTCGGTACGGCAACCGCGAGCGCCAATGGCTACGGCACTTATACTTTGACGGCTGCCGGGGTGTGGACCTACACGCTCGACAACAGCAATGCCGCGGTGGAAGCGCTCAATGTCGGCGGGACGCTGACCGACACGTTCACCGCCGCCACGGTCGACGGCACCCAGCAGCAGGTGACCATCACCATCCATGGTGCCAACGACACTGCCGTGATCAGCGGAACCGTCAGCGGCTCTGTCACCGAGGCCGGCGCCGTCGCCAACGCCACGCCGGGTATCCCGATCGCTACCGGCGATCTCAATTCGACCGATGTCGACAACCCGCCAGATGCCTGGAGCGCGGTCGGTACGGCAACCGCGAGCGCCAATGGCTACGGCACTTATACTTTGACGGCTGCCGGGGTGTGGACCTACACGCTCGACAACAGCAACGCCGCGGTGGAAGCGCTCAATGTCGGCGGGACGCTGACCGACACGTTCACCGCCGCCACGGTCGACGGCACCCAGCAGCTGGTGACCATCACCATCCATGGTGCCAACGACACTGCCGTGATCAGCGGAACCGTCAGCGGCTCTGTCACCGAGGCCGGCGGCGTCGCCAACGCCACGCCGGGTATCCCGATCGCTACCGGCGATCTCAATTCGACCGATGTCGACAACCCGCCAGATGCCTGGAGCGCGGTCGGTACGGCAACCGCGAGCGCCAATGGCTACGGCACTTATACTTTGACGGCTGCCGGGGTGTGGACCTACACGCTCGACAACAGCAACGCCGCGGTGGAAGCGCTTAATGTCGGCGGGACGCTGACCGACACGTTCACCGCCGCCACGGTCGATGGCACCCAGCAGCAGGTGACCATCACCATCCATGGTGCCAACGACACTGCCGTGATCAGCGGCGTCACCAGCGGGTCGGTGATCGAGGCCGGCGGGGTGGGTTCCGGCATTCCGGGCACCCCGGTCGCTGTCGGCAATCTGGATGCCACCGATGTCGACAACCCGCCAGATGCCTGGGGCGCGGTCGGTACGGCAACCGCGAGCGCCAATGGCTACGGCACTTATACTTTGACGGCTGCCGGGGTGTGGACCTACACGCTCGACAACAGCAATGCCGCGGTGGAAGCGCTCAATGTCGGCGGGACGCTGACCGATACGTTCACCGCCGCCACGGTCGATGGCACCCAGCAGCTGGTGACCATCACCATCCATGGCACCGACGACGCCGCCGTGATCAGCGGCGATTTCATCGGGACGGTGCTCGAGGCCGGCGGCGTCGCCAACGCCACGCCGGGTATCCCGATCGCCACCGGGGATCTGGATGCCGCCGACATCGACAGTCCGCCGGACTGGACGCCTGTCGGTACGGCAACCGCGAGCGCCAATGGCTACGGCACTTATACTTTGACGGCTGCCGGGGTGTGGACCTACACGCTCGACAACAGCAATGCCGCGGTGGAAGCGCTCAATGCCGGCGGGACACTGACCGATACGTTCACCGCCGCCACGGTCGACGGCACCCAGCAGCTGGTGACCATCGCCATCGATGGTGCCAACGACACTGCCGTGATCAGCGGAACCGTCAGCGGCTCTGTCACCGAGGCCGGCGGCGTCGCCAATGCTACTCCGGGTATCCCGACCACGACCGGCGATCTCAATTCGACCGACATCGACAATCCCAATGACGCTTGGGACACAGTTAGCACGTTGTTGCGAGGTGCCAGTGGCTACGGCACCTACACGCTGTCAGCGTCCGGGGTGTGGACCTACACGCTCGACAACAGCAACGCTGCGGTGGAAGCGCTCAATGTCGGCGGGACGCTGACCGACACGTTCACCGCCGCCACGGTCGACGGCACCCAGCAGCAGGTGACCATCACCATCCATGGTGCCAACGACACTGCCGTGATCAGCGGAACCGTCAGCGGCTCTGTCACCGAGGCCGGCGGCGCCGCCAACGCCACGCCGGGTATCCCGATCGCTACCGGCGATCTCAATTCGACTGATGTCGACAACCCGCCAGATGCCTGGAGCGCGGTCGGTACGGCAACCGCGAGCGCCAATGGCTACGGCACCTACACGCTGTCAGCGTCCGGGGTGTGGACCTACACGCTCGACAACAGCAACGCCGCGGTGGAAGCGCTCAATGTCGGCGGGACGCTGACCGATACGTTCACCGCCGCCACGGTCGACGGCACCCAGCAGCTGGTGACCATCGCCATCAGCGGCAGCAACGATGCAGCCGTCATTACCGGCGACACTACGGGGAGCGTGGTCGGGGCCGGCGGCGTCGCCAACGGCACGCCGGGCACTTCGTTTGTGGTCGGGGACCTCAATGCCGCCGACGTCGACAACACGTCGGACGCTTGGACTGCCATCCAGACGCCGACGCTGAGCGCCAACGGCTATGGGACATTCACGATCGATGCCGCGGGCCTGTGGGTTTACATACTTGATAACAACAACGCCGCGGTACAGGCGCTCAATGTCGGCGACACCCTGACCGATACGTTTACCGCCGCCACGGTTGACGGCACTGCCCAGGTGGTGACTATCACCATCAACGGGACGAACGATGCCGCCGTCATCACCGGTCCCGTGACCGGCACGGTGGTGGAGGCCAGCGGCGTTGCTAACGGCGCGCCGGGCATCCCGATCGCAAACGGCGATCTCAATGCCACTGATGTCGACAGCCCAAACGACGCTTGGGTCGCGGTCGGCACGGCAACCGCGAGCGTCAACGGCTTCGGCACTTATACTTTGACGGCTGCCGGGGTGTGGACCTACACGCTCGACAACAGCAATGCGGCGGTGCAAGCGCTCAATGTCGGCGACACCCTGACCGATCGCTTTACCGTCGCCACGATCGACGGCACCACCCAGCTGGTCGTAGTCACTATCGACGGCGCCAACGACGCGGCCGTCATTACTGGTGACACCACGGGGAGCGTCGTAGAGGCCGGCGGCGTTGCCAACGGTACGCCGGGTACCCCGATCGCGACCGGCCACCTGAACTCGGTCGATGTCGACAACCTGGATGATGCCTGGGACGCCGTTGGCGCATCGTTGCGGGGCGACAGCAGCCTCGGCACCTACACGCTCACAGCGGCCGGCGTCTGGACCTACACGCTCGACAACAGCAATCCGGCGGTGCAAGCGCTCAATGCTGGGCAGACCCTGACCGACACGTTCACCGTCGCCACGGTCGACGGCACCCAGCAGCTGGTGACCATCACCATCAATGGCAGCAACGACTCGGCCGTTATCAGCGGCCCCGCCAGCGGGTCTGTCACCGAGGCCGGCGGCGTCGCCAACGGCACGCCGGGCACCCCGACCGCGACCGGCGATCTGAATTCCACCGACGTCGACAATCTAAGCGACACCTGGACTGCGATCGGGTCGCCGATCGCCGGCGATAGTGGCTTCGGCAGCTACACACTGACCGCGTCGGGCGTCTGGACCTACACGCTCAACAACAGCAACGCCGCGGTGCAGGCGCTCAATGTCGGCGACACGCTGACCGACAGCTTCACGGCGACCACGGTCGACGGCACCGCGCAGGTGGTGACCATTACCATCAACGGCGCCAACGACGCGGCGGTGATCAACGGGCCCGCCAGCGGGTCTGTCACTGAGGCCGGTGGCGTGGCCAACGGCGCGTCGGGCACCCCGACCGCGACCGGCGATCTCAATTCGACCGACGTCGACAGCTCGGATGACACCTGGGATGCAGTCGGCACGCCGCTGCCGACCGACAATGACTTCGGCACCTATACCCTGACAGCGGCCGGGCTGTGGGTCTATACGCTCAACGACAGCAACGCCGCAGTGCAGGCGCTCAATGTCGGGCAGACCCTAACCGACAGCTTCACGGTGACCACGATCGACGGCACCCAGCAGGTCGTCACCATCACCATCACCGGCGCCAACGACGCGGCGGTGATCAGCGGCGTAGTCAACGGGTCGGTGACCGAGGCCGGTGGTGTCGCCAACGGCACGCCGGGCACGCCGACCGCGACCGGCGATCTCAACGCCGCCGACGTCGACAATCCCCACGACGCCTGGACGGCCGTCGATTCGCCGGCCGTCAGTGCCAGTGGCTTCGGCAGCTACACGATGACAGCGTCCGGAGTCTGGGCTTACACGCTCAACAACAGCAATGCCGCGGTGCAGGCCCTCAATGTCGGCGACACGCTGACCGATACGTTCACGGTCAGCACGGTCGACGGCACCCAGCAGCTGGTGACCATCACCATCAACGGCGCCAATGACGCTGCAGTGATTACAGGCGTCACGAGTGGGGCCGTCGTGGAAGCCGGCGGTCTGGCCAACGGCACGCCGGGCACCCCTGTCGCGATCGGCAATCTCAATTCTATCGATGGCGACAGCCCGAGTGATGCATGGACGGCAGTCGGTACGGCGACCGCAAGCACCAACGGCTACGGCGCCTATACGCTCAGCGCCGCCGGGTTGTGGGTCTACACGCTCGACAACAACAACGCCGCGGTGCAGGCGCTCAATGTCGGTCAAACCTTGACCGATACGTTTACCGTTACGACGATCGACGGCACCGCACAGCTGGTCACCATCACCATCAACGGCGTCAATGACACCGCCGTCATCACCGGCCCCGTGACCGGCACGGTGACGGAGGCCGGCGGCGTCAACAACGATACGCCGGGCACCCCCACCGCGACCGGCAATCTGAACTCGACCGACGTCGACAATTCGACCGACGCCTGGACGGCCGTGAACTCACCGGCCGCCAGCGCCAACGGTTTCGGCAACTACACCCTGACAGCGGCCGGTGTCTGGGCCTACACGCTCAACAACAGCAATCCGGCTGTGCAGGCGCTCAACGTCGGCGACACTCTCATCGACACGTTCACCGTCGCCACGGTCGACGGCACCACCCAGCTGGTGACTATCACCATCAACGGCGCCAACGACGCCGCTGTGGTCACCGGCGCGACGACGGGGAGCGTGATCGAGGAAGGCGGAGTGGGTTCCGGGATTCCGGGAATCCCGATCGCTATCGGCCATCTGGACGCCCGCGACGTGGATAACCCACCAGACGACTGGACCCCGGTCGCCACATCCACACCAGGCGTCAACGGCTACGGCACCTACACTCTGACCGCGGCTGGCGTCTGGACCTACACGCTGGACAACAGCAATCCGGCCGTGCAGGCACTCAGTGTCGGGCAGACGCTGACCGATACGTTCACCGCCACCACCGTCGACGGCACGCCCCAGGTGGTCACCATCACCATCCATGGCACCGACGACGCGGCGGTGGTCAGCGGCGATTTCACCGGGACGGTGCTCGAAGCCGGCGGCATCGCCAACGCCACGCCAGGCATACCCACCGCCACCGGGGCTCTGAATGCCGCGGACGCCGACAGTCCGCCGGACTGGACGCCTGTCGTCACGCAGACACCGGGCGACAACGGCTTCGGCAGCTACACCCTGACGGCGGCCGGGGTGTGGACCTACACGCTCAACAACAACAGCGCGACGGTGCAGGCGCTCAGTCCGGACGATACCCTGACCGACACCTTCACGGCCAGGACAGTGGACGGCACCGCACAGCTGATCACCATCACCATCCACGGCGCCAACGACACTGCCGTCATCACTGGTCCCGTGACCGGCACGGTGACCGAGGCCGGCGGCGTCAATAACGGCACGCCGGGCACCCCGACCGCGACCGGCGATCTGACCTCAACCGACGTCGACAATCCCAACGACGCCTGGGAAGCAGACGGCACGTTGTTGCGGGGCGACAGCGGCTTTAGCACGTACACGGTGACGGCGGCCGGCGTCTGGACCTACACGCTGGACAACAACAATCCGGCCGTGCAGGCGCTCAATGTCGGGCAGACGCTGACCGATACGCTCACCGCCATCACGGTCGACGGCACCGAGCAGCAGGTAACGATCACCATCAACGGCGCCAACGATGCCGCCGTGATCAGCGGCGTCGCCAGCGGGTCGGTGACCGAGGCCGGCGGTGTCAACAACGGTACGCCGGGCGCCCCGGCCGCGACGGGCGATCTGAACTCCACCGACGTCGACAATCCGAACGATGCCTGGGCTGCCGCCGGTTCGCCGACCACCAGTGGCTTCGGCAGCTACAATCTGACAGCCACAGGCGTCTGGACCTACACGCTCAACAACAGCAACGCCACGGTGCAGGCGCTCAATGCCGGCCAGACGCTGACCGACACGTTCACGGCTGTTACGGTCGACGGCACCCAGCAGCTGGTGACCATCACGATCAATGGCAGCAACGACGCCGCGGTGATTACCGGCCTAGTAACCGGCGCGGTGGTGGAAGCCGGCGGCGTCAATAACGGCACGCCGGGCACCCCGACCGCGACCGGCAATCTGAATTCGACCGACGTCGACAATCCCAACGACCTCTGGCAACCAGTTGGCACGTTGTTGCGGAGCGACAGCGGCTTCAGCACTTACACGCTGACGGCGGACGGCGTCTGGACCTATACGCTGGACGACAGCAATCCCGTCGTGCAGGCGCTCAATGTCGGGCAGACGCTGACCGACACGTTCACGGCGTTCACGGTCGACGGCACCGCCCAGGTGGTGACCATCACCATCAACGGCGCCAACGACGCCGCGGTGATCACCGGCAAGACGACGGGGAGCGTGATCGAGGCCGGCGGCCTGGCCAACGGCACGCCGGGCACACCTACCGCGACGGGCGATCTGAACTCAACCGACGTCGACAATCCGAGCGACTCCTGGACGGCCGTCAGTTCGCCGACCACCAGCGGCTTCGGCAGCTACAATCTGACGCCGTCCGGCGTTTGGACCTACACGCTCAATAACAGCAACGCCGCGGTGCAGGCGCTCAATGTCGGGCAGACGCTGACCGACACGTTTACCGCCATCACGGTCGACGGCACCACTCAGCTGGTGACCATCACCATCAGCGGCGCCAACGACGCCGCCGTGATCAACGGCCCCGCCAGCGGGTCTGTCACCGAGGCCAGCGGCGTCGCCAACGGCACGCCAGGGAATCCTACGGCTACCGGTAACCTCAATTCCACCGATGTCGACAATCCGAGCGATGCCTGGACCACGGTCGGCACGCCGCTGCCGACCAACAACGACTACGGCAGCTACACGCTGACGGCGGCTGGGGTGTGGACCTATACCCTCAACAACAGCAACGCCGCGGTGCAGGCGCTTAACGCTGGACAGACGCTGACCGACACGTTCACGGCGTTCACGGTCGACGGCACCACCCAGCTGGTGACCGTCACCATTAACGGCGCCAATGACGCCGCCGTCATCAGCGGCGTCGCCAGCGGATCGGTCATCGAGGCGGCCGAAATCAACAATGGTGCACCGGGAACGCCCACCGCGACCGGCGATCTCAACGCCGCCGATGTCGATAACCCGAGCGACGCCTGGGCGGCCATCAGCTCTTCGGTCGCTACCGCCAGTGGCTTCGGCAGCTACACTCTGACAGCCGCAGGAGTCTGGACCTATACGCTTAACAACAGCAACGCCACGGTCCAGGCGCTCAATGTCGGGCAGACGCTGACCGACACGTTCACCGCCGCCACGGTCGACGGCACCGCCAAGGTGGTGACCATCACCATCAACGGGGCCAACGATACCCCCGCGGCGGCGGCAGACACCAACGCCGGGGATCCGGTGACTGAGAGCGGCGTCAATCCAGGCAACACACCGTTTGCCGGCGACCCTTCGGCGGCCGGCAACGTGCTGACCAACGACATTGACGTGGACAGCGGCGATACTAAGACGGTGGTTGCCGTCAACGGCGAAGCGCCCAACGTCGGCAAGCCGCTGATCGGCACCTACGGCACGCTGACGCTTCAGGCCAACGGCAGCTGGAGCTACGCTCTCGACAACGCCGACCCCGACACCAATGCGCTGGCGCAGGGGCAGACCGCCACCGACGTCTTCACCTACACCATGGCCGACGCCAGCGGCGCCACCTCGTCTGCACCCCTCACCATCGCCATCACCGGAACCAACGACGCGCCGGACATCATTATTCGAAGCGGCGATAGCGCTACAGCAAATCTGACCGAAACCGGTGCGGGCCTGACGACGAGCGGCACCATGACCGTCAGGGATCCCGACCTCACCGATGCGGTCAGTGCATCAGTATCCTCCGTTGCACTCAGCGGAACGACCGGTGGGCTCACCGCAGCCGACGTGCTTGGAATGCTGTCACTGACCCCCGGCTCGATTGCTGCCGATCCCGGGGACACGAACAACCTTGGTTGGGCGTTCAATTCCGGTGCGCAGGCGTTCAACTTCCTGAACGCGGGCGACACGCTCACGCTTGCCTACACGGTGCAGGCGAGCGATGGCAACGCCTCCGACGCACAAACCGTGGCGGTCACCATCAACGGCACCGGCGGGGCGCCGGCGGCAAACGACGACCACATTCTGGTGTCCAATTCAACGACGGCGATCATCCCGTGGAGCGCACTCCTCGCCAATGACAGCGACCCGAACGCGACCATAACCGATGTCACGAACCTGAATGGTGTTACCGGTGGAACGATTCCGGTTTTCAACCTCGGCTTCGCGAAAACAATCATCTTCACCACGCCCGACACCAGCGATCTTACCGGCAATACCTTCACCTATACGATCTCCGATGCCGGAGGCACATCGACCGCGACCGTCAATGTGGGCATCCTGCACGTCAATACCGACGGGCGGGACACCCCCGATCTGTCAGCCCAGACGTACGATTTCTCGTATATCGTCTCTGGCGACGGCAATGATAACTTCACCGGCGGCCCGGGCACCGATTATTTCTTGGGTGGCGCGGGCAACGACACCTATCAGTTCGCCTTCACCGGCGGCGGCAACGATCTTATCAACGAGTTCGATATTCGGGTCCGGCAACGACATCATCCAGATCACGACTCCCGTCGGGGCATCGTTCACAGATCTCAATTTTCAGCGCGTCGATGCCGATTCGGATGGATCGGTCGACGATCTTCTGATCACCCACAACGACCACTCGATCACCGTCATCAACGAGTTTAGCGCAACTGCGGCCAATCAAGTCGAAACGATGTCGTTCAATGGCGGAAAATTCGCCGGCTACTCGCTGGGAACCGGTCCCTACACTCTCAATACGATAACAGGTGGCAACGACATCCTGGCCGGCACCAGTGGCAACGACAGCCTCAGCGGCGGCGGTGGAAACGATCTTATCTTCGGCGGTGCCGGCAATGACACCCTTGACGGCGGTAATGGTGACGACTTGCTGGTCGGCGGACCCGGTAACGACACGCTCTTTGGCGGCGGCGGCAATGACACCTTTGTATTCGGTCTCAACGATGGAATTGACACGATCAATGAGAACGGCGGAGCGACCACCGGCGGAGGCAACAACGATCAGATTGTGATCATGTCAAATGGGGCGTCGCTCAGTAGCCTCAATTTCTCCGATTCGACGGTCGGCCCCGGCGGAAATCTCGTGATCGACTACAACGGCCAGCAGATTACCGTGATCAACGAGTTCGCTGCAGGCAACAATTCCACCGTGGAAACGCTGACTTTCCAGGACGGGGCGAGCTATCTTGGCTACGATTTGGGGTCGGCGACGTACAACTTTGGCCGCGGTGTCAATTCAATCCTGGTGGGCGACAGCGGCGACAACACGCTGTCCGGCAATCCCGGCCGGGATCTGATCTTCGGCAATGCAGGAAATGACACCCTTACCGGCGGCGGGGGCGCCGACCTGTTGGTCGGCGGCGCTGGTAATGACAGGCTGACCGGCGGGCTCGATAACGACGTCCTGGTCGGCGGCACAGGCAACGACATTCTCACGGGCGGCGGCGGTAACAATCGATTTGTCTTTGCGGAAGCTGGCCCGACAAACGTCGATACCATCACCGACTATAGCACCAAGGACGTTATCGACCTGTCGCCTTTGCTGGACAGTCATTTCGGCCCGACCGGCAACCCCGCGGATTTCGCCCGCCTCGTACAAAATGGCTCGGACGTCGTCGTGCAGGCCGATCTGGATGGCCCGGCCAACGGCCACAACTTCCTGGATGTGGCCGTTCTTGCGGGCTACGGGACCGCCCAGCCGGACCTGGTCCACATCCATTTCGGCAATACAACTCACGACTTGCTTGTGTGACGTCGAGCGCGTGAAGATTTTCTGGCTATTCCCCATCGTCTGCATTCGGGCAGGTCAGCGCCAACCTCCACCGCAAATTTTGGCAATCTTGCATAGTCATACTCTGCCGTTGCTGAAGAGTGGAGGACATAGCCCGCTCATCGCGGCATGTCCGCTATTGGCACTTAGCGGACATTCCGGAGCTAGAGAACAATGTCCGGTTTTGAGGTTTGAGGCGGGATGCCCAAGGGCCTTTCTAGGCTCACCATGGTCTGGAGTGCGGAAAGCCCTTGGGCGTACCAGTACGCACAACCATCATGGCCCTAATTACTTAAAGAGTTTTGAACGGTGCTTTCCGCGTACGCGGCGGTGCCAACACATTGCAGTGGGCGTCGTACGCTGCTAATCGCAGCGGATGCTACTCAGCAGCTATCAAAGTTGTTTCCGGCTCGGCTGAGGCATCAACTTCATTGCTGGCACTCAGCCGCTGCAGGTCGACGATGAAATCGTGGAAGCACTCAATCGGCACCAGGTACTTTCGCTCCGCTTTGGAAAATGCCGTACGCAGCGAAATTATCACGTTGCCATCGGGTGAGTAACTTTCCGCTCTCAACGCAACGATGGTCACTGGCAATATTTCATCTTGGCTCATGGCTATCACTCGCTACAAACGCCACTGCCACAAGCTTATCAAATTACCAGCGTGACGACCAACTCAGCGCATCGCCCATTGCGGCGCGCTCACGGCAAATTGAAGTGCAGCTTTTTGCGAGTACCGGCCGCCAGAGGCAGAGCTGCGACTTCGGGGGGCATATTTGAAATTGCAGCTAAGAAAACGACTGGCGACCGGCTAGCCTTAATTATGTATTGGCGTGGTAGGGCGTCAATGCCCGTCGGCGCGGGTTACCTATTCATCCCGGTCTCGGTGTTGTTCTTTGTGCGCGAGCTGTTCCTGCAACGTTGCGCGAGCGTTATCGGTCATGATGTATGTCCGCTGCGTGGGGCAAATGCCCCGTCGTCATTAGTGAGCGAATTTCCGGCTGGCCGAACATGAACCCGAAGGTCACAACACACGCGGCCAACATCACCAAGAAGGCAGCGACGCGAAAAATTCGGCTCCACATCGGCGCAGATTAACAAGACTTGGTACGTCGTGCTCTCCACAAATATGTGAACGCAGGTAATGTGCAGGCCGTCCGTTGTTTGCGTTCGGGGAGCTTGAACCGCCGAATTCCGCAGCGAAGATTAGTGCTCACTGCTTTTTCTTCAGTAGCTTCACGAATGCCTCGGGCGCAGGACCAGATCCCACGTCATCAGAACTTTCCAGATGCCCAAGAAACTCACCATCGGCTGAGTAGAGATTTCCTTCAATCACCAAGGCGACAACCTCATTGGTGACGACATCCCGAACTTTGCCGCTTGCGTCAGCGTAAGCGATCTGATGGCCGGTGCTCGGGTCGCGAATAATTCCGTTTGGCATAACAAAATCCTCGCCTTAGCGGAGGAAGTGAAGCGCCATGCCGATGGCGAATGTGAGCAGCGCGACGGCTGCTATCAAAAAGTAATCAAGATTAAAGGGCTTCACGGTGAGCCTCCCGCCACCATGTCGCCCCGTCTTAATAACCCCCTGCAGCGAGCGATATTCCTCGCTCATGGTTTTTGATTTTCAATCCAGTCAGCCGCAGGAATTGCATCAACGATCTTGGCGTCGTCGGGGCGCCAGGAATGTTCGGACTTACAATGCGGGCAGTGCGAATGCAGAAGGTTTTCTCGCATCCGCACAAAAGTGTCCCAGTCGGTCTGGATGCCGGTTGAAAAATCCCGCTCCGTGGTGGGACACTTGATGACAAGCACGCCCATGAATTCGGCACCTTTGGCCCAATTGATTTCTGAACTAAAACCTCTACTGCACGTTGGTCTGCGGACCTGTGGTTGGCAGTCTAAAGCCACATGACTTAAAACTACCTGTCTGAAAGGGTCGCCCGCCGGCGACCTTTTCTTTGGATCAAAAATCCGCTTGTGCGATAAAGAACTCCATTAGCCGCGCCGCGCGAGGTAACTGAACCTTAGCCAACCACAGCTAGAACCGGTTCTGGGGGCTGGGGAACCAGTTTCCCATGGCCGGGTGGATGGCGGCGGCAGCCGTTCGAGGTCAACAGCTATTGCCGCATATCCGAGGAGGGGCGCCGGTGGCGGCCTTTCCTTTTATTGCGCGGAATTTTGGACAACGAACCTTACCCGGCGTGAGGCCCTCGCAGTTTCCAAACTTCAAGTAGTTCCTCAGCCTCCGACAAAGTAAGCGCCGGTTCGATTACCGGCTCTGAAACGTCGGCCGTCCGCATCAATGAGAAGCACTCCCCAGACTTCTCTACTGTGAATAATAATCGTTCCGCTAAAACTCTCAGATCAAATTCACGATCGGCGTACGTCTGCATGGTGAACCTAAACCCCCGGGACGCTGTACTCTTTCGCGAACGCGTCTGCTGTCGCTTTATCGGCAAAGCACCACCGGATAACTCTGCCGCGATGGTCGCGTAGCCCATGGCCGCGCTTCGCTTCAATGCCGTGCTGAGTGTGAAAATCATACATTGCGTCCAGCTTCGCGCCGAGGCCGCCGGGCGGAACGACTATATCAACGAAGTGCGGGAAGTCTTCCTCAACCGCCTTCGCGCTTTGTCTGCTTTTGTAGCGGTTCATCATCCGGTGCCGTGTTTTTGAGAATCAAATTTCCTGCGGCCTGCTAGGGTAGCGCAGGGGCACAAAAGATACAGGCCGTCCGGGAGATAGCCATGTCTCGACAATTGGTGATTGCTATTGCGATCGGTTCCACGCTCGGCGTTTGGCTTTGCCAAAGCGCCGCGGCGGCTGACGGAGTCCCAACTTGGGATGTAACCGCGAGCTGTCGTGGCGCGGCCGAGGCCGGATATATGCAAGACCCTAAGTTGAACTTGAAACGTTGTCTCGATAGTGAACAGCACACGCGCGAAGGACTGGAAAAAGACTGGTCGACTTTCCCGGCAGCAGATCGAGTAAAATGCGTTAAAACGCAAACGTTCTCGCAAACCTACTCGGAGCTTGCGACCTGTCTAGAGATGCAACGCGATCTGGAGAATGGTGCAAAACCTGCCGCAGCCATCCCGCAGAAAAAATGATGGCGCGGCGCGGGGAGCCCAAGCCGCATAATTGGCGGCTTTGCATAGGTAGTGAGCTACCAAACGTAATTCCTGTGACCGGAATCACAGTGGGAATTCGCAAGCGCGTGTACATCAAAATGCATAATCCTGAATTAGGAGGCAGTCATGTGGAACCGCTTCACAACAGAAAACGCGCAAGAGATATTTGCAATAACCACCTTCGTCAGCGCCTTGGTCTTTTTGTCCGTGGTAATACCGGCTTAGACCGATCCAAGCTGCTGACAGTCCCCCGGGACGCAGTTGCCACATAGTCGCCATCGTCTGAAAGCAAATTTGGTATCGGATAGGTGGTAGAATAGTGTGAGTAAAACAATGTCAGTTGCGGAGCAGTATAGAAACCAAGCTGTCCAGTGCCGTACAACGGCGGAACATTCGTCCAAGTCGGCAGATCGCGCTTTTTGGCTATCGTTAGCTGAAGGTTGGCAGAAGCTCGCGCAGGATTTTAAAGAGCAGGATGCGCGAGTGGTGGAATTTACGATTTCGGCACCGCATTGAATTGCCATCGGGTTTTAAAATCTTGCATCGCGCTTTCGCGGCTGCCTGAATAACATTTGTTAAAAACACTTGGCTGTGCTTCGCGCGCTGTAATTGTCCAAAACCATGGCTGGCGTTGTGGCGCTTGGGGGTGAAGCAGTATGCGACCAGCAACCGGGGCACCGTCCAACACGACGTAGTCATTGTCTGACCATTCGCCGCCGTAATGGCTGGCGGTCTTTTTGAGAATTAGCATCTTCATTGCATCTTCTCAGAAGATGGAGCATTTCCCTCGGGCTCAAATGCTTCGGGCAGCCCGAAAGACGCAGCAATATCCAGCCATGCTTGGGCCATCTTTAAAAGAATTTCGCTCGACTCCGGATGATCCTCCGCCAGGTCCATGCATTGGTCAGCAAACTTCATGCACTGAAATGATGTTGTGGCCATCGCAACTTCTCATCCTCCTTCAAATTTCTTTAAATCCGGTCGCGCGCCAATATTTGGCGGGGCCTTATCCAGAAGCGCCCTTAACCCATTGGCGGCCTCTCCAGTCATTCGCAGCAGCATCGGCCCATTCTCAGTTTCACAGTGCAAGAAGAGAAGGACGGGCCACTTTGGGTTCTTCCCGTTTTCCGTCTTTGTGACTCGCGTAATTACAGCAATATCCGTCATTGCTCCCTCCCAAAACGTTGGGGCGGAGCTTATTGATTTTTACCAACATGCGCAGCCGCCGAGCGGTGGTGCGCCCGGCGGCCACTTGAACCGAAACGCCTCTGGGGGCATCGCGGTCCCTCGACCAATCTACCAAAGTTACCCGAGGGAGCGGCGATCCATATCCAAATAAATTAGACGCTCTGTATAAATTGCACTGAAATACGCGCGGCCTGAACCTTGGAAAACAATCGGGCCAAGTCCCGTGAGAGACCTGGCCCGAAGATGCCCCGCGCGGTTGAGACCTCAGGGAACCACCGCGCGTTGCAGTGGGCTAACTGTTCGCACCTACCGGCGTTCCATGAAATCACCGAACGTCCTGGATGCTTTTGAGGTTGCCGTCCACAAAATGAAGATAGGCACCTACATAGGACCAGGTTATTTCCTGTATGCCGCCCGTTACAATTGCGTCTGATGTGCGGAGTGGCTTTCGCCCACACACCAATAAAGCTTCCGACATGGTCATACCGATTTTTAATTCGCTCAATTTCGCGCAGCCCCCGCTCTCTTCCGTAGGCACAACACGCGCGGCGCATGCAGCGAGGCCCAAGGCGCCGACGCATATTAGGGCTGTTGCGGCAAGTGATCGCATCGCAGGTGCCCGAACTCAGAAATATTCATAAAGAAACGGGCCAAGCCCCGGGGAGAGGCTTGGCCCGATGAACGCCACGCGCGGAGGTCGGGGATCGGGGGGATCGGGAACCCATACGCGTTTCAGTGAACCAACTCCGTGCATATACCTACGTTCCATGTTGCACGCGTGTTGCATGGAGTTACGGGGAGCTATTGGCAATCGTTGGAACGTAAGGGGAATCGTTGTTGCGTGTTGCAACACGGAGCAGGGGCCCGCTAAAGCGTAAGCCCTTGATTTATTGGCGACCCCGGCTGAAAAGCTAAGATCAAATGCTTTCAATGACTTAGATTTACAAACATGGCTATCGGCGTCACCCGCTTCTAAAGGGTTTCTTGAGAGACTTACAAACATTCGCGCCGGATCGGCTGGTTTCACGTCGAACGTCAATCCGGTAATCGGGCGCTCTCGATGTCCGCTTTCGGGGGCAAAGCGGACATGCCGAGTTGCAATGCACATGTCTGCTTTTGACCCATAGGCGACATCGGTGGCACTTATAGCCCCCAGATCGAACCGCTACGATCGAGCCTGATTCATGGGAGCGGCCTTGCGGCGGTGGCCGGGCGCGGCAGGCGCAGGAGTCGCCATCGTCGGCTTCGGATTTGCTCTCCGATGCCGGATTGGCAATCTCGCGCGCGCCCCTTGATCGCTGCCAGCGTACGGCTGTCGAGGTTGTAAAGATCGCGGCGTATTTGCAACTTGCCCGCGTCGTCGACAAAGGCAGTCTGATAGGTCAAGTAGATCCAGATCGGCCCCGACCCCAGCGAAATCTCCTGCTCGGTGCCCCCGGCGTAAAGACTCTTGACCTTCTCCGCCGTCCACTGCTCCTCAGGGTGCACCATGCCGGCAAGGACTTCGGCGTATTTGGGAGCATCCTGCACGCGCATGCAGCCGTGACTCTCGGCCCGCACAACGTGGGCGAACAGGTATTGGTCCGGGGTGTCGTGCTGAAACACCGTCAGACGATTAAAGAAATTGAAACGGATGTGCCCGAGCGGATTCTGGCCGCCCGGCGGCATCGTGATCTCCACCTCGCCGTTGACGCGTTTCACGCGCATCCCCATGCGCGCCAGCGCGCCGGGCTCTCTCGCCTCCGCCGGCAGGTACTCGTTCCGAACGATCGACGCCGGCACCTTCCAGGTCGGGTTGATGGTGATGGAATCCATCTGTTGCGCCAGCAGCGGGCTCGGCATGCTTGGCTTACCGATCACAACGCGCGAGGTCCACACCTGCCGTCCGTCGTGGATCACCTTGAGGGTGAAGTCGGGCTCGTTGACCTCCACACGCGATTTGCGGATGTCGCGGTGGTACCAGCGCCAGCGTTCCATGTTGGCGATGATAGTATCGATGCGGCTGTCGTTTGTGGGATTGAGCTTTTTGACCGTGCGAGCATCCAGATTGCCGGTCGGAGGCAAATCGTTGCCCCGCTGATATTCTTTGACGGCTTCAGCGAGTTTCTCATCATAGCGCAGATCGGTAGCCTCGCCGGGAACACCAAGCCGCTCGCGCAATTGCGGCACGCGGGCATCTTCCATCGGACGCTTGCGGTTGAAGGTGAGCATCCGACCCGCTGCGATCCCGTCGCGGGCAACGGCCGGCCGTCCTGCCGCGCAGCTGCGACAGCGCGGCTTTGAGCTTCTGATAGTTCTCGTATGGCGGGCTGAACTGATCGAGCGCTTGGCCGGCGTCGTCCCCCTCGACGACGGCCGCCAGCACCACGGCCGGATCGGGCGCGCGTTGTGGCAGCGCGATGTTGTCCTCTCTCACTTGGCGATGGGGAACACGTCCGGCCTGCAAGTGCCGCGCATAGGTAAGCACAGTCTGCGTGAGTCTCAGTTCGGCCTCCGCCAGCGCATCCGGCGAAAGCCCACCAAAGATCGGTGTCTTGTAGTCGGCATGGTCGAGACCGTCGGCGTCGGCATTCTTGAGGCGGGCAATCACCGCCTTGCTCCGCGCATTCTCGACGCCCTTGTCGAGCCAAAGCGGCGCCAGATTGCGCTTTTGATAGAAGGCTTCGACGGCCGCATGCGCCTTTTCGTCGGCGAAGATGCGGTTCGGTTTTGTGTCCAGGAGATCGCGAATCCGTTCCGCGATCGCGCGATCGGCAGGATCGAGCGCGGTAAATGGGTCGGGCGCCCGGCTCTCTTCGGGCGCAATCGCTGGAGCGGCTGCCTGCGTAGCGCTGGCCGGCAGTGAGGTGAGCGCATCGCCGGCTGAGGCATCGCCTGCTTTCGACTGGTCGCGTAGACCTGCCTGAGACGGCTCCGTCTGTTGCCCGAGCGCAGATACCGGCGCAGCTAGAAGAAACACAAGTGCTGCGCTTGCGAGGAACTGGTCGAGACGGAGCGCACTCATCCGCATATGACCGCTATTGGGTGTAAAGCGGACAGACATGTTCAGCGGTTCAGGGCCTGATGTAACCGCGTTACAAATGTTTTTTAGGCAGGTTGCCATCACGGAATGTACGGTTCTGATGGTTCCTCACAATAGATGTTCTGCAGACATCCAGTTTCTTCGGGTATGGCCCACCGCAAACCGGCTATAACCAACTCTTGGCGCAATTGATCGACGTTAAGCGAATAATCCTTGAGAGCGATTGAGAGGCAACTGCTCACGAATTTGCGGTTCGCGGGCCAGCGGATCTTCTTGCCCTGCGCTTCCGCCTTACATGCAATGATCGCCTGTTTTACGGCTGTCTTCTGAAGTTCGGCTGGCGTGAGCTTGACAGCCTTTGCGACGCAATCGCTCACGAAACGGCGGCCTGCGAGCCAACTGTTGATCTTCTTCTCCTTGGCCTCTGCCTTGCACGCAGCGGTCGCCTCTTTTAGGACAACAGCCTCAGCGGTAGGCGTCTTCGCGGCCTCCGCAAGGGTAGGCGTGAGTGCGGTTCCACCAACGACTACCGTGGCCATAATGCAAGCACACAAAGCAGTCGCGAAATGATGCATGACGATACTCTCTGCCGGCGCATTTTAAGTCGCCTTTTTCGTGGTTCACTGAAACTTTGGATGCGCAAGCCTATGGTAGAATTGGACTTCGGTCCAACTCGATATTGCAATCTCGGCGCTTGGCCCGACAGTGCCACCGTCACTCCTTGCTCTGGCAAACAAGGTAATCGATCAACAATGTCCGCTTTTGGCACTTAGCGGACATCGCCTTTTGCGCTGCACACGTCCGCTTTTGACCCAAAGCGGACATCACGCCTCCTGAGATGAGAGCTTTCGGTTGTAGGCCATTTCTCACTCGCCGCCCGGTCGCAAAGTGCTAGGCTTTGACCGTTGCGTGGTCTTGAAGTTCTGGGGGCAACATGCGACGGCGCGAATTCATAAGCCTGCTCGGAGGTCTGGTTGCGGTTCCATTGACTGCGCGCGCGCAGCAGCCGGTGACGCCGGTGATTGGATTTCTCAATGGCGGATCGCTAGAGGGAGGGTTCGCACCCATGGTGGACTCGTTCCGCCAGGGTTTGAAGGACGCCGGCTACGTAGAAGGTCAGAATGTTGCAATCGAGTACCGCTGGGCAAATGACCACTACGATCGTATTGCCGCATTAGTTGACGAACTCGTTCGTCGGCCAGTGTCGGTCATTATAGCAAACTCACCTGCCAATCTCGTGGCAAAGTCCGCGACCAGCACGATCCCCATTGTCTTCACCACGGGCGGCGATCCGGTGCAGCTTGGGCTGGTTGCAAGTCTGGATCATCCCGGTGCCAACGTCACCGGCGTGACCCAACTGAGCGTAGAACTGGCACAAAAGCGGATGGAGCTGGCGCATCAGTTGGTGCCCGCGGCGACCGTTATCGGAGTCCTAATCAATCCGAAGAGTCCCTTTGCCGAGACTATGACAAAGAGCTCGGAGGCGGCGGCTAGAAGCCTCGGGCTAGAACTTATCGTCTTGCGCGCGGGCACCGAGGCAGAACTTGATGACGCTTTTGCCGCTGTCAAAAAACATGCAGGTGCACTCGCCATTGCTGGCGATACGTTCTTCAACAACCACGCCGAACAATTGGCTGAATTGTCGATCCGCCATTTAGTGCCAGCGATCTACGAGTATCACCCATTCGTCGCAGCGGGCGGTCTGGCCAGTTACGGCGGCAGCATTTCAGAATCCTATCGTTTGGCGGGTGTCTATACTGGCCGGATTCTCAAGGGCGAGAAACCCGCGAACTTACCTGTCCAGCGGTCCACAAAGATTGAGTTGTTCATCAATCTCAAGACCGCAAAGTTACTCGGTCTCACAATTCCGATCACGCTCATCGGCCGCGCTGACGGGGTAATCGAATAGAGTGATGATGTCCGCTATTGTCCCAAAGCAGACATCAAGACGGCATCGCAATGACTAATTAAGGTTGCGACTTTCGTCGCCACCGCCGCCAGAAGAAGAATAAACTGAGACGCACCACTATGCAGCGCCCGCGATAAGGCGCACGGTGAATAATAATTGCTGACGACCTACGAACGGGCGGCCAGCATATTTTTTTGCTTTGCCGCGACCTGCCTAAAGACGGTTTCGTACGTCAGTAGGCTTCAATCTTCGAGGGCGCTGAGATGGTAGTCAAATGGAGGGCCGAACATGAGAGCAAAATACAAGTTATCTATCGCATTAGTTCTGGGGGCCGCCGTTGGCGCTTTGGCGATGCAAGTACTTCACGCTCAAACCAAACCGCCTGTTTATTTCATAGGCGAGAACGACGTATCTGATGCTGATGCATACACCAAAGAGTATTTGTCGCTCGCCCAGCCTTTGATCAAAAAAGGCGGCGGGGTATATATCGCGGCGGGAAAGCCGACTTCCTTTGATGGAGAGCCACCGAAGGCACGTGTCATAATTATTAGATGGGACAGTATGGAACAACTTCAAACGTGGTTTAACTCTCCGGAATATCGGGCAGCTCGTAAAGTCGGAGACAAGTACGCGAAATTCCGCACCTTCGCTGTCGACGGCGTTCCTCAGAAATGATCCAGTCTTAAGAACGACGAAGGCCGCCTCAATTGGCGGCCTCTTTCATTTCGAAGCAAAAGTGCAATGTCCGCTATTGGCACTTAGCGGACGTGTCGTTTTGCACCGCATATGTCTGCTTTCGATCCAACGCGGACATTATCTCACTAACGTCAAAATAACTTCATAGACAGGACCTACGAACGGGCGGTCGCAGTGAGCCAGAAACAGCAAAAACGCGTCTCCGAGATATGCCGATGCGGTAAGGTGAAATTGGAGGCAGTCGGCCGACCGATTCTGACCGCCTCTTGTTATTGTGCAAGTTGCCAAGAAGCTGGAAGCCGCTTCGAACAACTAACTTCCGCGCCACCCGTGCTCAATCCCGACGGTGGAACTGAGTACGTTCTATATCGAAAGGATCGAGTGCAATGTGTGACGGGGCGGCAATATCTTGAAGAGCACCGGCTCAAGCCTGATTCCCCGACCCGGCGAGTCATTGCCACATGTTGCAATTCGGGAATGTTCCTCGACTTTACCAAGGGGCATTGGCTGTCAATGTACCGGAGCCGCTTTCCGGCAGGCGCTCCGCCCCTTGAAATGCGGATCATGACAAAAGACCGGCGGAACGGCGTCGAGCTTGCTGATGACTTGCCGAATTATATTGGTCATTCCGGTAAGTTCATGTTGAGACTTATCGCCGCTTGGATCGCGATGGGTTTCCGCAGGCCAGAAATCACCTTGGGAAAGACAGTCCGCAAGTCCCAATGACCACTTGCCCTGGGCGCAACTACGCGCCGATGCAATAATGCATTTCCGAATCTGGCACTCAGCGGGCATGTCGATCATGCCTGCACATGTCCGCTTTCGGGGGTAAAGCAGACATGGTGTTTTGCATCGCCCATGTCCGCTAATGACCCAAACCCGACATTGGCGGCCAAGCCGCGATGTCCACTAATGGCCCATTACGTCATTTAGCCACGACCAATTGCCGCCTTGCGGAAAGCGGACAGCATCGTTGGCTGGCGAGGCAGGGCACGACCGGACTATTTCAACCTATGAAAATTGAAGAGTGGATTTGCTGCACTGCCGGTAAGCCCATTGAAGCGCGCCCAATACTCTGTATTCTTTCCTAGTGGCGCGCAATTGCTGGCTTGCTTCTTAATCGAGAGGCTAACAATTGGTACACAGGAGTGTGACGGTCGTGCTCAACCCCATTCGCGTTGCCGCAGTCTCTTTAGGCCTACTTACCTTTGCAGCCGTGCCAGCATCGGCATTCACTATTACATTTGATGAGGCTGGGCATTGCTCGGGTTGCACGGGCTTCGAATACACCACAGACCCGAGCGGGACTTACGGTGGCAATGTTCTGATTTATGACTTACCAGCCATAGTGGGTGCTGGACCGGTAAATATTTTCGACGTTACGGGTTCAGTGAGCGATACCTTGTATTTTTTTGCCAATGTCGATTCCACACATAGCACCCAGATGATCTTTTACTCATACGACAACGGCGGTCTCCTCGCCGATGTAGGTCTGACAAGCTTATTTCCCGACGCGTTTGCCGGCCCGACTGAAAACCAAGATGAAACTTTCACATATGGTGGTGGTTCAGGTAGCACGTACAATGGGCTATCTGGCTCTATCACCCCAATCCCTGCCGCTCTCCCGCTCTTCGCCACCGGCCTCGGCTCGCTTGGTCTGCTCGGGTGGCGCAGGAAGAAAAAAGCAAGAGCACTCGCTGTCTGAGTAAACCTCAAATTAATTTGGGAGAGGCCGCCGCGAGGCGGTCTTTCTGTTTTCGCACATGCCATCTGTGAATGTCCGCTATTGGCACTTAGCGGACATGGCCGTTTGGCGCTGCACATGTCCGCTTTTGACCCAAAGCGGACATCGGCACATCTGAGTGTGTAATATCGCTCAGCGCCACTTTGTATTGGCCTTACAGTGAGGACTGACGCGGCAGCAACGTCGCGGATTGACGGATCTGATCCGTGAGCCGGGGTATCGAATGAGTTGTCTTCGTCTGCATCCGGAGTACCATCTCGTAACTCGCATTGGGTGGCTACGAGCGGCAGTGCTCGGTGCTAACGATGGCATTGTCTCGACTGCAAGCCTGATAGTCGGCGTTGCGGCGGCCGCGGCGACGCAGAATGACGTATTGATAGCCGGTGTGGCGGGACTGGTGGCCGGCGCTATGTCGATGGCCGCCGGCGAGTATGTATCCGTGAGCTCGCAATCCGACACCGAGCAAGCGGATCTCGCGCGTGAACGCGCAGAGTTGAGCAATAACGTTGATTTCGAAAAGGAAGAGCTTGCCCAGATTTACGTCAAACGGGGTCTCGATCAGACGCTTGCGCGTCAGGTTGCTCAGCAGCTGATGGCAAAAGATGCCTTGACCGCTCATGCGCGCGATGAGCTTGGGATTTCGGAAATCACCACGGCTCGTCCCGTCCAGGCTGCATTGACATCCGCTGCATCGTTTTCGGTCGGTGCGGCCATGCCCTTGCTCATGGTCGTCGTGGCGCCCGCCGGGGCGCTTGTCCCGCTTGTTTCCGCGGCGTCCTTGGGATTCCTCGCCTTTCTAGGTGCGATTGGGGCAAAAGCAGGCGGCGCAAACGTTCTGCGCGCCACAGCGCGAGTGACGTTCTGGGGCGCGTTGGCGATGGCACTCACCGCCGGTATAGGGAAAGTTTTCGGAACAGTTATCTGACGATCGTGCCGTCTCCGCTCAGATTGGGCGGTTTAAAAGCGGACATCACAATAATGCGCCATGTCCGCTATTGGCACTTAGCGGACATGGCGTTTTGCACTGCACATGTCCGCCAATGACCCAAAGCGGGCCTCGCGACGTTGCGAACTCTCGGTCGAGTAGCTTGTGCGCTTTTACGATCTTCTGCTCAATGTTTGGGCTTAGAGACATGTTCGTTGGCGGGTAACCATGCGCTTATGCGTCTAAGCGACCTCAACTATAAGGTCTATCGTGGATCAAGTGGCGCAACCGCTTTTTGGCGGTGGGAAGTATTTCATAAGAAGCGCAACAAGGTCGCGCTAAAATCGGGATTTGTATACGGCACTATGGCCGATGCAAAAAAGCGGGCATCGGATGCAATGTTGAAATTGTCCGATACCGGAAAAACGAACCCTCAAAAGAAGATCTGACCGTCGCATACATTTACGCTTTTGGGCGTAAAATGGAGATGACGTTTTGCGCAGTGAATGTCTACTAATAACCCAAAGCGGACATTTGCTGTGACGCATCCAGATGTAAGGTGTTTTACGGAATGGACGGAAACAATGATCGGCTGTATTCGAGCACCGTGATGGGCACTCAATTTCCGCCAATGAGATCTTGCCCGGTTTGCCGGGTCGCAATGCAATCCGTCCCTGACGATCCGTCGCTCGGGTACGTTATTTTCGTCTGCGACAATTGCAATACCAAGGTTCTCGTTCACGAGCCGACCCCGGACAACGACGACGAGGACTAGCTTCTGAATTTCCGCTTGCAAGAGTAAAGCAGACATCGCTCCGGCGTGATGTCATGTCCGCTAATGACCAAAAGCGGACGTGTCAGAGACAGAAATTGATGAGCGATCTGACGCAGCTGAAGGCCTATTAAACTATAGGCGGTGAAGGCGGCGCCACCGACCCGGGCTATAACCTTCGTTTCTGGAAAATACGCGCGTGAAATGGCTTTGGTCAACGAAGCCGCATAGCACGGCAATATCGGCAAGCTCGCAACGTGGGTCCTTTAAAAGGTCTTTGGCACGATCGACACGAATTTTGGTCAACCACTGGTGGGGTGAAGCGCCCGTCGACCGTTTAAACGCCCGCGCAAAATAGCCGCTCGACAGCCCGCACTCACGTGCGATCTCTTCGAGCGATAGATCATGTGCCAAATTGACATTGATGAAATCACGGGCGCGGCTGCAGCCGCCACGGCGCAAGGCCACCGCGAGCGTCCGGTCCCGCGATCGGGACGCTAGAATTCGTTCTAATCGGATGTCCGCTATTGGCACTTAGCGGACATGCCGAGTTGCACTGCACATGTCTGCTTTTGACCCAAAGCAGACATCCAAAGATCGTCG
This sequence comes from uncultured Alphaproteobacteria bacterium, assembly GCA_963722125.1. GTDB lineage: Bacteria > Pseudomonadota > Alphaproteobacteria > Rhizobiales > Xanthobacteraceae > Pseudolabrys. Next base: position 989,881 of record CAVRJW010000006.1, read on the forward strand.
GGTGCGGGGTTTTGGCTGGTTAAAAATGTGCTTTCCAAATTGTTTCGATTACAGACTTTCATTTTAAAGCACTCCCAATATCTGCCGTTTATTTAATCCGAGATTGGAGTTCTCTATGTCGGACTACCGCAAACACCCGCGTATGCGAGTGCTCAAAGGCGCTAAGATCGTTCTCGGCGCATCATCTGTACTGGATTGCGTCGTGCGCGACCTAACGAATGTTGGCGCTCGCGTTAAGATACCAAGCACCGTGAACCTGCCGGAGGACGTAGCCATCACGTTTGATGGCGGACGCACATGTCGACGATGCCGCGTCGCGTGGCGAACTTTGAACGAAACGGGCTTGGAGTTTAGTGATCCCGATCATCTGGCTGCCTAGTCAGCGAGAGCAGAGGTAATGGAGTTAGAAATCGTGTCCAACAAGCTTGGGCCGCCGCAACGCCCTGTGGATTTGCTGCATGGAAACCGTTGATGAACTCTATTGGATGGCGCACGAGCTCTATGCGCGGGGGCGAAAGTCGGTTGATCCGGCGACAAAGCAAATGCTTTTGCAACGGGCCGACGATCTCCTCAAACAAGCCTATGAATTGCGGAAGGGCAGCGTAACAATAAATGAATTTCCCAAACTGGGAGACATAGTTGCGTAGCCTCAGATGACGACATTTCGGCCGCGCACCCCACATTCCAACTCTATCCTCCGAGCGGACTGTCCGAAGTGCCGGACCCACATGAACCCATTTGGAATAGAGCCGGAAAAACCGGGCCACGAATTGCTTACGTCTGCCCCAAGTGTAAGCACATTGAAACGGCAATAGAAAAAATCGCATAACTAAGTAGGCGCGAAGAAAAGAAAAGGGCTAAGCAAGATGAATGCTTAGCCCAAAGTCTGACCGCGCTCCTTGGGGATGGGGGGCGGAGCGCGGTCGATACCAAACAACTCGCAGACCTGTTTTCAGTTCCCCAAAGGTCTGCCCCAAAGGTCGGGCCGACCCCGTAAAAGATCAAATGTGTGACGATAATCTTGCTGGTTTGTTCATACACATCCTGTCGGAAGATATGAGACTTTTATTGGGGTCCGCGAGTAGAAGTTTGCTCTATGGACGCATCACTACAATTTTTGATCCGAGAATTTACCTTTGTTGGGGTGACGTTCCAATATTGGATGCCGTTAGCCGCGCTCGTTTTCCTTAGTTGGTTCGCTACGGTGTCAAAAATATAGCACTCGCTGCACTGCTATTGAAATTTCGCGTCAAATACATCAGTCCGCCGGGGTAGCTGGTATGATCGAAAGTGACGCCGCGCCGAATAGGCGCGGGCGAAAAACCGCTGTAATTGTCCTAAATGAAATTGACCCGAGAAGGCAATGCAGAGTTATAGATTTGACCGCAACAGGTGCTGAATTGGAAGTAACAACAACCAGTGACATTCCCGATAATTTTGTTTTGGTTCTGGATGGCGAGCGCCGACCCTGCACCTTGCTTTGGCGCACGGATACGAGGATTGGGGTGACGCTCGGTTAGATGACAACAAAAGCGCTAATATTTGCGCATGCCGGGGCCGAGACAAATATTTATTTTTGCCGTGTGCTCGTTTGCGCTTTTGGCGAATGCCGTGTTCGTCGCGGTCGCGACTGAGTTTGACCTGCTAATTGTTGTGCCCGTCGCGCTGAGCGCGGCGTACCTTGTGTATGTGATCGGGCAAGTCACCGTATTGCGGTGAGTTCATCACCTACGAAGAACGCCGAGGTGCCTCTTAAGGACTTTCACGACTGGGCGCCACAAAATCTAGCCAAAATAAATATCCGCCAAATAAAATCAGGAAGGTGCCTTCAACTAGCACCGCGAAGCTGCCAGCGGGCTCATAAATCCAGATGCTAAAATAAAGCCCGGCCGCGACCAGCGCTGAATAGAAAATCAACGCAACAACTCGACCCATGTTACTAGCTCCTCCCAGAGCACCAATAGCGCGCACTATTTTACACACCAGCGGAAAGCTTTCTAGGCCCAAACTTTAGGATGCGACGGCCTTGGGAAACCGGCAAAGACGCGACCCAAGGCGGAAAGCGAACGTCGAATGCAAACTTCGGCCCCGACGTGCCACATGGCGGAAAGCTCCGTAACGCCCGCTGGTGCTGCTTGCCGGGTTTATTCTCGCGGCGCGCACATGTCAGAAGACGATCTGGCCGAGGACTTGCGTCAGTGGGGCGTGAGCAATCCCCGGCAAGTCACAGAAGCGCGGCTCGAACGCAGCGGAAAACTCTCGGTCATAAAAAAATAAGCGCCGCACATTGCGACACGCCCGGGCGATGTCCGCATTTGGGGGTAAAGCAGACATGCCGTTTTGCGCTGCAATGTCCGCTAATGACCCGAAGCGGACATCAAGCCCTGACTATTTCTCGCCGCGCAGGGCAGCGAAATGGTAGGCTTTTGACATAGGACGAACCGTGTTCTCAGAGGGCGCATGCAACGGCGCGATTTCCTCAAGGTTATTGCTGGTTCAGCAGTTGCTTGGCCGCTCACGGCGGGCGCGCAGCGCTCTACAAAACCAGTGATCGGGTTCCTGAGTCCGGGTTCCCCAACGACGTTCGCCTCCCGTCTCGAAGGATTCCGGTTAGGGCTGCGTGACTTTGGTTATGTCGAAGGCACGAACATCACCGTCGAGTACCGCTTCGCAGAGGGGCAATACGAGCGACTTCCTGAACTAGCGGCTGATCTGGTTCGTTCCAAAGTGGAGTTGATTGTCACGCATGGAACACCAGGAAGCCTTGCCGCAAAGCGGGCAACGACGACAATTCCGATTGTCTTTGTATCGGTCGGCGATCCCGTCGCTACCGGGATCGTCGCAAGCATCGCGCGGCCGGGCGGTAATATTACGGGACAGTCCTTTTTCAATCCCGAACTCAGGGCAAAGAGAATAGAGCTGCTCAAGGAGGCGATGCCGCATCTCACCCAGGTGGCGGTCCTTCTAAACGTTGACAATCCTGCCGCTATCGGCCCCGAATTTCAGGCAATGGAAACGGCCGCGCAGGCGCTCAATATCAAACTGCAACCATTCCGGCTGCGCGAGCCAAGCGAGTTGGTGAGTGCCTTCGAGAAAATGGAGCAAACGCACGCCGAGGCGGTCGAGACCGGCGACGACCCTTTGTCTGTTGGCAACGTCGGAGCAATCGCGGCTCTGGCAGCACGAGGACGGCTACTCTTGATTGGTCCGGAAGAGGTCCCACGAGCCGGTGGCGTAATAGGTTACGGAGCGGACCTTGTTGCACTCTTTCGCCGCGGAGCCGTCCTCGTAGACAAGATTCTCAAAGGTGCCAATCCCGCCGATCTTCCGATCGAGCGGGTATCGAAGTTTCAGTTCATCCTCAATCGCAGGGCCGCCAAGGCACTTGGTTTCGAATTGCCACAATCCATCTTGCTTCGCGCCGACGAGGTGATCGAATAGACCGCGCCATGTCCGCTATTGGCACGTAGCGGACATCGGGCCTAATCGCTGCTAGGCTTTACGAATTAGACCGGACGTGTTCTCGGAGAGCACGCATGCAGCGCCGTGAGTTCATAAAGCTTCTAAGCGGCGCGGCAGCCACATGGCCGGTCACAGCACGAGCGCAACAGGCTGGCCGCATACGGCGTATCGGCTGGCTGGTGGGACTGGCTGAAAACGACCCGGAAGCGCGGCGTCGTACCGCAGCATTTGTACAACAGCTCGACCATCTTGGATGGACGTTGGGCCGTAATATCCAGATCGAATATCGGTGGCTGAGCGACACCATTGATCGTACCGAGGCCTATGCGGCGGAACTGACCGCGCTCAAGCCAGATGTGCTTGTGGCAAGCAGCACGCCAGCAGTGAAGGTGTTGCGCCAGAAAACCGGCACCACACCGATCGTGTTTGCCATCGTCACTGATCCGGTCACCAGTGGGTTGGTGACCAGTCTGGCAGCGCCCGGGAGCAATGTGACCGGCTTCACCAATTTCGAGTTCACGATGGGTGGGAAGTGGCTAGAGGTGCTTAAGCAAGGTGCGCCTCGTGTAGCCAAGGTCGCGCTCATTTATAATCCGAAGACCACACCTTATGCTGGCTATCTGAAGTCCATCGAGGCAAGTGCGTCGTCGATCGGGGTTGAATTGACAACACGCGGTGTCGCCGATGCCACCGAGATTGCGCAAGTCATCGAAGCGACCGGTACAGTATCGAACGGTGGGATCATTGTCTTCCCGGACTTTTTCACAGCCGCTAATCACGAACTAATTATACGATTGGCAGCACAGCATCACGTGCCGGCTACTTACCCCTATCGATATTTCGCTGTTGAGGGCGGGTTCATGTCTTATGGCGTAAACACTGCAGAGGAGTTCCGGCGAGCCGCGGCGTACGTCGATCAAATCCTGCGAGGGGCCAACCCCGGTGCACTTCCGGTTCAGGCGCCGAATAAATTCGAGTTTGTCATCAACCTTCAGACCGCTAAAGCGCTCGGCCTCACCATCGTGCCTACGCTACTCGCCCTTGCCGACGAAGTGATCGAATAGGTGGCGATGTCTGCTTTTGGCACTAAGCGGACATAACGTTTTGCACTGCACATGTCTGCTTTCGGGGGTAGAGCAGACATCCCTCCCGCATCGTAAAATCCCGTTGCGTTTCGCCGCGGTGTTTCTAGTTAGATCACGGTAATTTCGCTCGCCAGCGCGTGGACAGCGATTGAAATGGCGGCAAGCACCATCGCTCCCGCGATCATCAGAAAGACCACGCCGCTTATTCGATGCCACATAACGTCAGGCTAACAGCCAACGCGAGCGATTCGGCGTTAAGGTCGCATAATTTCGGAGCGCGGGGTTCCATGGAGGCGGCCGATGCTAGCCGAAGCGGTGGGGCACGACGGGTGCAAGCTCGAGGAACGTTATCCAAACAGCTGCGAGCCAAAGCGCAACTCCGACCGCGAAAACGATGAAAACCCAGCCCCTCAACCCCATAGGCCGACCGCAGCACGTTATACCAAGCTCGCGCCGACGCGTTTTAGGAGTTTATACCTAATTAAAGGACAAGCTGAATCAACTACTCGCCTGATTCGCGAGCGGCCTTCCGTGCGGCCAGCCTGTCGAGTTCCCGTCTGATATATTCATCCGCGCTCTCTACCTCAGCACGAAGACGCTCTTCGGGCGACGAATTAAGAATATTATATTTTCCGGCCATCTCAATAAGTTTCCAGAACGCGCGCTGATCCCCGCTCAATGCTTTATTGACCGTCACTTGAATGGCAGCTGCTATTTTTGAAGCCGTTCGAACGCGGGTGCCGTCGCGTATCCTTATTTTTTCCTGCAGAATGCGATGGATCGTTGTCGCGATATTCTCTCGACCCTGCGGCCGCCCTTTGGGATTGCCCGATTGTCCCGGCTTAAACCGCTTGTCGGCAGGCGGGCGGCCATAGCCGACCGCGCCGCCCTTATTGCGATCCGCATATTCTGAATCCAATTCATCGTCTGATCCGTTCATATTTGAGCCTCCGAGCTTCGCATGGTTGCCTCCACCGCCGGCGGCTTGATCTTGGCCTCGGCTGAACGCCGTTCAGCGATGTCATCGAAGGTCGTTGCCGCCGTATCCAAAAGGGCAGGCCTGCCGGTGTACAGTTGCCAGCGTTGAATAATCACATCAGCATAGCGCGGATCGATCTCCAGCACGCAGGCCCGGCGTCCGGTTTTTTCGGCCGCGATAACGGTGGTCCCGCTTCCGGCAAAAGGATCGAGCACCAGATCTGACCGGCATGAAGCATCCCTAATAACATCGGCGACGAGCGCAACCGGCTTTACCGTGGGGTGCATCGCGAGCTCGTCGAGGCGTCCAGTCCGAAACGTATTTACACCGGCATAATCCCAGACATTGGTGCGGTTGCGACCATGCCGGCCAAGTTCAACATTGTTGATGTGCGGAGCGTGACCGACCTTAAACACCGTGACGAGTTCATGCTTGGACCGGTAAAACGATCCCATACCGCCATTGTCCTTGTTCCAGACGCAAAGGTTGAGGACGCCAGCATAGATTTCGCGTCCCGCCGACATCAGCTCGAACAAATGCCGCCAGTCCATGCAGACATAATGCAGAGCGCCGTCGCGTGATGATTTAGCCGCCAACCCGAGTGAATCAGTCAAAAAGCCTGTGAATTGCCCTTCGTTCATTTCTCCGGAGGCCATGGCGAATTCACCGTGGTGGACCCGCCCGAGCCCCGATACATGGCCGTCGATGCGAACGTTGTAGGGCGGGTCAGTGAATATCAAATCCGCTTTCATATGGTCGAGAAGGCGATTGTAGGAGACCAGAGCCCGGGCATCGCCGCAAAAAAGGCGATGGGCGCCGAGAACCCAGAGGTCACCGAGCTTGCTAATTGGCGGGGAATTGCGGCTCGCAGGTAATTGATCATCGGCGGCTAGCGACAAACCTCCAGCCTCGAGCGCTTCATCGAGAAGCAGGTCGATTTCGGGCATTTCGAAGCCGGTGAGCGCAACATCAAATCCGATATCAATCAGGCCCTGCAATTCCAGGACCAGCAGGCTGCGATCCCAGCCCGCTTTCTCGGCCAGCCGATTGTCGGCGATGATGTAGGCTCGTTTTTCGGCGTCACTAAGATGTGAGAGCCGAACGGTTGGGACGCATGTGAGGCCGAGCAACGCGGCGGCTTTGACGCGGCCGTGGCCGGCCAGGATTGTCAAGTTGTCGTCGGTGAGGATCGGATTACAAAATCCAAACCGGCGAATTGAATCTGCGATTTGGCGGATTTGTCGTTTTGAGTGGGTGTGCGCAATGCGCTCACGCGACTTCAGCGCATGAATAGGTGTTTGCTCAATCTGAAGAGTGTGCATGGCAGCTCCGTTAGGTTGCGGAGTTGCCTCATAAAATCGGCGAGACTCCGCGATGAATTTCCAAGGCCCGGCTTATGCCGGATCTTGGTCCCATCGGGCGTCCCGCCCTCACTTCGACGTTACCTGATTTACGAACGAATCACTCGATCGCAAATCGCTCGCGCCAGGCCGCAGCGATATGTGGCGATTTACGACAACTTGCAAGAGCACACCGCAGTCGCATTAACGATTTAAAAATTACGCGCAGGTAATGGCGGCTCCAACGCGCAGCGTGCAGCGGCAATTCGCTGATCCTGCCTGGTATTTCCCTGTAAAATTCAAAACATTCCCTGTTCTGTTGTGCAGGGAATTTGCCTGAAGGTCTTTGAATTTGCTTGCGTGTCGGGGTTCGAAATATAGCAAATGCGGGCGCATTTGCCGAAATTCCCTGTTCTTTTCCCTGTTAGCAGGGAATTTGGTGGGGAGACGGGTTCGACTTGGACTGCGTCCGCCACCATGCAGCAGTATCGGATATCTAGGGCGATGAGATTGCCACTTACTGCCTTGACGGCCCCTCCCTCCGAGACCGTGGCCTAGACCAACATCGGCGGGCTGCCGATGGTAGGCTGAGATGTTGCCACCGCGAGCTGGTGGAGATTGTCTCTGCACGTACGCAATACATGGAATAAGGTGACAACACGATAAAGCTGCAGGCATTGGTTGGTGGTGCATGAAAGGTTTGTTAGCAGGGACGCCCGGTTCTTCTAAGTTCATAACCTTCGCAGGGCGCGGCCGCTTGGCGCTCATTTGAGGCCTCCGAAATGGCAGGATTGGACGTCGACGGCGAAGGTTTGATGCTCGTAACCGGCGCGAGCGGCTTCGTCGGCTCGGCTATCGCGGTCGCAGCCCGCAAGGCGGGCTATCGTGTTCGCGTGCTGGTGCGATCTTCAAGCCCTCGGACGAATATCCAACCCGAAGACGAAGTGGTCATCGGGGATATTTGCGACCGCGCGTCCTTGGCCAAAGCGCTGCGGGGTGTCCGTTACCTTGCGCATGCAGCTGCTGACTATCGGTTGTGGTCACCGTCACCCGACGAGATCATCCGAACTAACCTGGAAGGAACCCGTTTTCTTATGGAGGAGGCGCTACGCGCCGGCGTCGAACGCATCGTTTACACAAGCAGTGTCGCTACACTCGAACTACAAGACGGTTCACCGGCCGTTGAAACCCACCGGCTTCCGGAAAGCAAAGTCATCGGCCCGTACAAGAAGAGCAAGGTTCTTGCTGAGCGTCTCGTCGAGGAAATGGTCAAACTGCATCGGCTTCCGGCCGTCATCGTCAATCCGTCGGCGCCCGTGGGTCCCCGCGATGTAAAACCAACTCCGACCGGCCGCATCATCGTCGAGTGTGCCTGCGGACATATGCCTGGATATGTCGACACCGGTCTTAATCTCGTCCATGTCGACGATGTGGCGATCGGGCATCTTGCGGCATTGCGGCACGGTGAAATTGGGGAACGATACATTCTTGGCGGGGAGAACGTGCTACTCGGCACCATGCTCGCCGACGTCGCCAACATTGTGGGTCGCCGACCGCCCACGCTGCGACTTCCGATCGCTGCGCTGTACCCGGTCGCGTTTGGTGCAGAACTCTGGGCGCGCCTGACCGGAAAGGCGCCGTTCGCGACGCTGGACGGGTTGCGCATGGCGCGCCATCACATGTTTTTTAGCGACGCGAAAGCGAGACGGGATCTTGGATACACATCGCGCCCTTACCGCAGAGCCATCGAGGACGCGATTACGTGGTTCAAGCAGGCCGGATATGTGCGCTGATCAGGCCAAATCTGGCCCCAGTTGCTTTCGCGGGGTCTCGTGTTCCATAATTAGTTGCTCGTTCTACGACAGACGCTACATCATGCTCAGACATGCATTTGAAGCTGGGGCCCAACCTGAAAAGCATCTAGCTCAAGCATTTTGAACGTCGTCGCTCCCTGATAGAACGTGTATACTTGTTATCGGAAAGTCTTCCGAATGGACTGCAGTTGGGCCGGGGGGTCTCCAAGGTCCTTGCCGCATCTAAAAAATAGGCCGCCTTTTCCGGAAGCGCGGACGAAGAACGTGACATGGATTTTGTGAGGGGCACGCGTACCATGCAAAAGGATATTAAAGTTGCTATCGCCGGCGTCGGCAATTGCGCGAGTTCGCTCGTGCAAGGCGTGGAATATTACCGAGATCGCCAAGGCGATGAGATCGAAGGCGTCATGCGCCATTCTATCGGCGGCTATAATTGTAGCGACGTCGAGTTTGTTGCAGCGTTTGACATTGACAGGCGCAAGGTCGGTCACCCTTTGGAAGAAGCGATATTCGCAAAGCCGAATTGCACCCGAATATTCCAGAGCGCCTTACCCGTCTCGAATGTCATCGTCCAAGCCGGTCCTGTGCTTGATGGTGTTGCCGCGCATATGGCCGACTATCCCGACGATGCGGCCTTCCGCTCTGCTGATCTTGAACCCACCGATGTCACCGCCGCGCTGCGCGCGTCGGGTGCCGAGGTTCTAGTTTGTTACCTGCCAGTCGGCTCGGAACAGGCAGTGAAGCATTACGCTCAGGCTTGTTTGGATGCTCGCGTTGCTATGATCAATTGTGTTCCGATTTTCATTGCTTCAGACCGCGTTTGGGCACAGAAATTTCGCGACGCTCGGGTCCCAATTATCGGCGACGATATTAAAAGTCAGGTCGGAGCGACGATCGTACACCGCGCATTGGCGCGTCTGTTCGCCGACCGAGGGGTTGGTCTCGATCGGACATATCAACTTAATACTGGAGGCAATACCGACTTTCTCAATATGCTTGAGCGAAGTCGGCTGAACTCGAAAAAAATCTCCAAGACCGAATCTGTCCAGTCGCAGTTGGACGAACGCCTTGATGCGCGTGACATCCACATTGGACCGTCCGACTACGTGCCGTGGCAGAAGGACAACAAAGTTTGTTTCATTCGGATGGAGGGGCGCGGCTTCGGGGATGCGCCGATCGAGCTGGAAATGCGGCTTTCGGTCCAGGACTCGCCAAACAGCGCCGGTGTGGTCATTGATGCAATCCGCTGCGTGAAGCTGGCGCTGGAGCGTGGCGAAGCCGGTCCATTGGAAGCACCATCGGCCTATTATATGAAAAGCCCGCCCCGGCAATTCCGCGACAGTGTAGCGCGCGAAGCTTGCAACGCTTTCATCGACGGCCGCGACTTTGATCTTCCCGCCGAGGTGGTGCACGACGCAAAAGTTGTGGTCCGTCCTGGCCGCTCATAGTGGGCTTGAACAGGAAATCGGGCTCGCTTGATCTGGGCGAGAGATTTTCCAGGCCGGTTCGGTGCGCGGACGCGTAGCGGATGACGGAGCCAATCGAAACGCTGCTCTTTGACTTTGGCGGCACGCTCGACGCCGACGGTGTGGCGTGGAAGGAGCGCTTCCACACCCTTTATCGGGCCGAAGGACTAGATATGGCTGCCGATGTTTTCGCGCCGATTTTCTTCGCCGCCGACGATCCTCTTGTCGGGGGTCTGCCGGTAGCAACTGGCCTTTCAGAAACCGTCCACGCTTTAACCACCAACCTCGAAGCCGAACTGGTGCGCTCGGGTGCCCAATCCGGGAACGTCAGCGAACGGCCCGACGATGATCGCGGTCGGCGTGTGGCGGCCCGCTTTCTGTCCGAGGCCTCGGCAGCGTTTGCACGAAATCGTCCGGTCTTGGAGGCGTTGAAGAAACGTTATCGGCTGGGCGTTGTGTCGAATTTTTATGGCAATCTCGAAGCTGTGTGCCACAGCGCCGGTCTGGCTCAGCTTTTCTCGGTTATGGTGGACAGCCACTGTGTTGGCATCGAGAAGCCCGATCCGATGATTTTTCGCGTGGCGTTCAAGACGCTTCGCGCGATGCCAGAAACAACTGTGTTCGTCGGCGATTCATTGCGCCGGGACCGACAGGGTGCTCGACGCGCAGGGATGCGCTTCATATGGATCGCGCCCGAAGAAATTCAGGCTGCAGAAGTGCTGGGATCGGCGGAGCCGCCCGTCCATGCTACGGTCACCGAGCTGCGGGATCTCTTGAAGATATTTACATGAGTGGACTAGCGGTGCGTTCTATTCAGGGAGGTGTCATTGCCGCCGGCGAGGGGAGCCGCTTGCGGAAGGATGGGTATCGCGTCAGCAAACCCATGGTGCCGGTTGCTGGACGCCCGCTGATCGACCTAACCCTTGAACGCTTCCGCGCCGCCGGAATTCGCCGCTTGACGATCATCATCAACGACGCATGCGACGATTGTCGAGAATGGCTCCGCGCCCATGGTGGCGATTTTGATCTTGACCTGATCGTGCGTTCGACCCCGTCGTCGTACGCCAGCTTCCAAATCATTGCGGACCGGTTAGCCGATGCGCCAGCCGTAATCACGACGATCGATACGGTCATGCCGGTCGCCGATTTTATCAGATTTGTTAAATCGGCGACCACCTTCGCGAGCGACGCAATAGTGTTGGGGCTCACCGATCATGTCGATGACGAAAAACCGTTATGGGTTACGTTAGACGCTGCGGACGGCCGCATTCTGCAGCTTGGCGGCAGCAGTGGCAGTCATGTGACGGCCGGGCTTTATTGGTTGCCGGCGTGGCGGCAGGCGGAGTCCGCGACCAGCTTTGCCCGGCTCCGCGACTATCTGGGATGGCTGGTTGCTGAACAGCAGCCGGTTTATGGCATTGTTCTGCCCCGCGTGTTCGATATTGATCGGGCGCGCGACGTCGTTGCAGCCGAGCTAGCAGGATTAGGTCGAGAACTTGGGAATGCCGGCGCATGAACGCGGCTAAGACCTGCTGGGGCATTTACCGCGAGTTGGCGCACTCGCCTGGGCGTATCGACGACGACGGCGCGATTATGAAATGTGTCGGCGATGCATTGGCAGCGCGAGGCTTTAATGTTGAGCTCGTCACCGCCGATGCAGAATTTCAGGCCGGTGGCGCGAACATATTCGTGATGTGCGAGCGTGGCGACGTCCTCGATCGTCTCAAAACCGCGGAGAAGGCAGGGTCGATCGTCGTTAATTCTCCGGATGCGATCCGCAACACCTATCGTCACCGCATGGTTGAGCTTTTCGCGCAACACCACGTTCCGGCGCCCGTCAGTCAGATTGTCGCCAGCGACGCCAAAAAGCCGCGACCGGCTGCCGGGGTTTGGGTCAAGCGCTACGATTTCCATGCGACGCAAACCTCCGATGTTATATATGCCGCGTCTGAGGACGGCTGGCACGAGGCGTTGCATCGATTTGCGAAGCGCGGCATCCCGTTCATTGTCGCCCAGGAGCACGTGGCAGGCGATCTCGTCAAATTCTACGGTGTCAGAAGCAGCGCGGCGACGATCGATGCCAATTGGTTCGAATGGTTCTATCATCGCGACAAAGGAATGCTTGGTCATCCCTTCGGGGTTTCGAGCTTGCGTCGGGCTGCGTTTAGTGCTGCGGCCGCGTTGGGGCTCGAAATTTTCGGCGGCGACGCCATCATCCAGGAAAATGGTGAACCGATGATCGTCGACATTAATGCTTGGCCCAGCTATGCGCGTTATCGCGATCAAGCCGCGCAGGCAATCGCAGACCACCTGAGTGAACGCTTCGAGCGCCGACCGCGCATCGTAAACACGACGAGGAGTTGATCCATGAACGCACCTCCCCGCAATATGGCACCGTTGCCGCCGGATGGCGCGCAACGCCGTGCCGTACCTGGCCCGAAATCGAAGGCGATTTTCGAACGTGAAGCCGGGGCAATGGCACCCGGATTGCAGTCGATCGCTCTCTATTCACAAATCGTGGTCGACCACGCCAGTGGTTGTACGATAGTTGACGTTGATGGGAACGAGTATCTCGATTTCATCGCAGGCATAGCGGTTGGCAGTCTGGGCCATTGCCATCCCCACTATGTCAAACGTCTCAAGGAACAGCTCGATCGCGTTACCTTCGGCAGCTTCACCACCGAGACCCGTGCGCAGTTTCTCAATCTAGTCATCGGTCTGTTGCCCGAGGGTCTCACCCACATCCAGCTATTCTCGGGCGGCGCGGAGGCGGTTGAAGCCGCCTTCCGTCTTGCCAAATCGGTCACCAAAAAATTCGAGTTTATCGGCTTCTGGGGCGGCTATCACGGCAAGACGGCGGGTGTTATCGGGCTTCTCGGCGGAGGTTATCGCAATCATCAGGGTCCCTTTCCGCCGGGGATGCACATGTCACCGTATGCCAATTGTTATCGCTGCCCCTGGAAACTCGAATATCCGTCCTGCGGCCTCGCTTGTGCGGACCATCTGCGCAACGTCATCAAGAACGATACCCAAGGTGAGGTTGCGGCGATCATCATGGAGCCAATGCAAGGAACCGCAGGCAATGTCATCCCGCCCGATGATTTCGTTCACGCGGTACGAGAGATCGCAGATGAATTCGACGCACTGCTCATCGCGGATGAAATCCTGACCGGCTTTGGTCGAACGGGAACGATGTGGGCGTCTGAGCAATTTGGCCTTAAGCCCGACGTCATGACTATTGGCAAAGGCATAGGCGGCGGCTTTCCACTCAGTGCCGTTGCGTCGTCGCTCGGGCACATGTCCGCTAAGCCGTTTGGAGAACCAAGCGGCAGTTCGTCCAGCTACGGAGGAAATCCGCTTGCGGCCGCTGCTGGGCTGGGTGCAGTCGAGGCCATTCTCGACGAGAAGCTCGTTGAAAATTCGGCCCGAGTCGGCGCGCTGATGCTCGACGCCCTCAAGGGGCTGCAGGAGAAATATCGGTTCATCGGCGACGTGCGCGGACGCGGCCTCATGATTGGCGTTGAAATGGTTGCCGATCGCAAGACCAAGGTGCCACTGGATAAAACCATTACCCGCGCGCTTTTCCACGAGGCGCTGGAGCGCGGCTTGATCACGATGTCTTACTCGCACGTCATTCGGATTAATCCACCTTTGGTGATTACCGAGGACGAAGCAATGCGCGGGATCGATATCCTCGATCAATCATTCGCCGCCATCTCACGCCAGTTCGGGCTCGATTGAGGTTCTGACGCGTGTTGCGCGGCGCATTTATCGGCTTCGGAAATGTCGCGGCGAATGGGCATCTGCCCGGTTGGCAATCTTGCGATGATGTCAGGATCGTCGCCGCAACAGATGGTGTTGCTGTGCGGCGTGGAGCCTTTCTTGCAGCTTGTCCCGACGGACGATGGTACGACAGCGTGGACAATTTGTTGTCTCACGAAGAGCTCGATTTCGTAGACATCTGTACGCCGCCAGGGAGCCATGTAGCGCTGATAAAACAGGCGCTGGATGCGCGCCTCCACGTCCTCTGTGAAAAGCCACTGGTTACCCGGATGGAAGATGCGCAGGTCGTGGCGGCGGCCGCGGCGCGTGCGGGGCGTACCGTCCACACCGTTCACAATTGGCTCAAAGCGCCGATCTGCCTCAAGATTTCAGCTTTGATTGCCGAAGGCGCGATAGGGGCCGTTCAGTCCGTCCACTGGCAGACTTTGCGTACTCAGCCTGCGATTGCCGTCACCCCTGGCGGCGGCAAAAATTGGCGCGTTGATCCAGAGATTGCAGGCGGTGGCATCCTGTTCGATCACGGCTGGCATGCGCTTTATTGCATCCTGCACTGGGCCGGCGTTCCCCGCGGCATTGCTGCGCAACTCGAAACGCGTCGCTTTCACGAATGGCCACTCGAAGACACCGCCACTCTTAACCTGGATATGGCTTCAGCCAACGGTCACATCTATCTGACCTGGGCCGCCGATGAGCGTTCCAATCATATCGAGATCAAGGGCGAGCAAGGCCATATCGAAGTGGTCGACGACTGCGTTATTGTCAGATCAGATTCGGGCACACGTCGCGTGCCTTGCCCGCCACCTTTATCCGAAGGATCGCATCATCCCGGTTGGTTCGTCGGGGTGATTGAGGATTTTCGGGCTGCAACAAAGAGCGGCGGCAAAGGCAACTTGGCTGACGCGATACTGTGCGCTCAGTTGATCGACCTTGCCCAGCGGTCGAGCGCGGCGGACGGCGCTCGACTGCCATTCGGCGACTAGGCGTCCGACCTCGTCGGCATATTCGTAGGCCGCTCGTGCATTGCAAGAAATAACAAGAAGAAGAAATATATCGGCGCACCCAGAGACGCTAAAATCAAGAACCAGTCCGATTTTCCGAACAGTGCGAGAACGAGCACTAAATAGATAAAATCGCGACGTGACGCGGCGTCGAGCAGTCGAGCTAGACGGCGATTGGGCGCGGCCGTCACCGAGGTAAAGAGTGGGCCATTGTCGTTTTTGACGCGCATCAGTCTCCAGTAAACGAAGGTGGCCGATGCCAAGTTGCCGAGGACCGCTGAAGCGCCAAGCAACAATGGCCACATGGCATTGGCTGACAGGCTCCAACCGATTGCCATGCAGGCAAAGGTGGCCATGTGCACAATGTTGTCGCCCCAGAAATCAAGAACGCCACCCCACCGCGATTCTTGAAATTTAAGCCTGGCCAGTTCTCCGTCGCATCCGTCCAAGATCGAATGCACCAACAACAGAAGCGCGCCGACCGTCTGCCACGTCGAGAATCCGGACAGAAAAAAGGGCGCGCCCGATAGGCCGACGACAATCGAAACAATGGAAATTTGATTGGGCGTTATCGCGGTAGGCGCCAGAAAGCGTGAAATTTGCAATGAAAGAGGTCGCTCGACGTATCGCGCCATAAATCCGTCGGTGTCCTTGACCAGCCCGGCTAACAAGCGCCGCTCTGCGTTACGAACATCCAATGATGTCGTCACCGCTATCGGATTGATCTCGATCGGGATCGCCGCAGGCGCCCCGAAGCGACGGGTCAATCGACTCTGCACTGCTATTAGGTCATCTGCCCCGCCGTCCGTCTGCAGCGCTTCAAGTGCAGGGGGCACCGCTGCCGCGGTGAGCTTGACGAGCCGGTGAGGGGACACCGCCCATACAGCTGGTTCAATCCTCATCTCTACCAGCCGTTCGAGCCAATCGATTTCGGATAGGATCGTTTCTGGCACAATGATGAGCGGCGCAGTCTGAGGCGGCACGAGAACAGAAGCGAGGTCGTACCAAGTGGGAACGGTAGCGATGCCCGCTGGCACAGCATGATCTCGCGCCAGAGAAAATATCTGGCCGTACCCGGCGCGCCTCGCAGTTATAATCGTCCGTTGCAACAGATCGAGACCGAGAACGCGTCTGTCTCCATTAACCGGCGACGCGGTTCGGGCGGTATCGATCGGTGCAATTGGGGCCGGCAGAAGAATCAAAATTGGTGCGGCCGGCGTCACGCCACGCGAATTCTCAGGCTGCGTGAGGTCGGCGGTCAATCTCGACACGGCCTCGGTCTACCTCCAATTGGCGTGAACAACACGTATTGATAGTAAGGTGGCGAAGGGATATTGCGACCGTATTCTTGCGGTGTCTTCGATGCGAGCCATGTATAAACAAGGAGTTAGGTCATTCCTACTTCGCTGATCATCGCTGCGTTTTTCGGATTTATGCTTGCCGTCTATTTGATTGCCGACAGCGGCGCTGGCGAGGTGGCGCGCGCCATGTTGGTTGTCGGTTGGGGTCTGATTCCCATAACCCTGTTTCATTTAATTCCACTGTTTTTCAGCGCTCTCTCATGGCGCGAGCTGCTGCCTATTTCAAGTCGACCGGACGTCTTCAGCGTTACCTGGATCCGATGGATCCGCGAATCCATTAATTCGCTCTTGCCGGTCGCGGGTGTCGGCGGCGATGTCGCTGGCGCGCGGCTTGCCCATTTGCGCGGCGTGCCCGGCGCACACGCGGCGGCCAGCATGGTCGTCGACACCACCGTTGGGGTGTTGACCCAGTTGGTCTTTGTATTGACGGGGGTGTTGTTGCTGGTGATCCGCTCGACCGAGCACACAGCACTGCTGGTGGCTTGGGTGGTGTCGATCGGCATCGGCGTTTTCATTCTAGCGATGGCGGCATTCGTGCTGTTTCAGCATCGAAATATGTTTGCGATTTTCGCCAAACTGGCTCGCGGTCTGGTGCCTGAGAAATGGGTGTCCAGTTTCGTAGGTAATGCCTCGGCAATCGACGATGCTGTCGTGGCTACATACCGCAACCGTTTTGCTTTCCTGCGCGCCAACCTGTTGCGCCTTGTTGGATGGGCCGCGGGCACGGGCGAGATTTGGTTGGTAATGCGGTTTCTAGGCCAGCCCTTTAGCGTGGTTGACGCCTTTATCCTGGAAAGCCTCAGCTCTGGCGTTCGTGCGGCAGCGTTCATGGTACCTGGAGCGTTAGGTGCTCTCGAGGGCGGGTTTGTCTTGTTCGGCGCTTTGCTCGGTCTGCCAGCGGATACGGCTCTGGCTATTTCCCTGTCAAAACGAGTTCGGGAGCTGATTTTGGGCTTGCCGGGCCTGTTTGTTTGGCACTGGATCGAAGGTCACTACCTCCTGCGCCGTAGTGAAAATAAGGCAGGCTAAGTTTCAACGAGCTCCGACGACGGCGTGACTACCCGGAGTGGGATTGCTTTCCAAATCGCTGGTGGCCGGCAACTCGATCACACTTGGCTGGCCGATCGATTCGCGAAGCTGCGCGCGGCGGGTTTGGTAGTAGCTCGAACGCAGGAAACTGTAGAAGTCGATTGAAGCATCTTCGGCCGCCTTCAATTCGCTCAGCCGGACCACCGCGTCCAAAGTTGCGGTGCTGATGGCAACGCCCACTTGGGTTCCTATTAACAATCCGAGCGGATCTCCGAAAAGGTCGACGGTAGAGCCCACCGCGTCGCGCAGCGTCGAGGGTCCCAAATAGGGGCGCACGATGTAGGGTCCTTCTGCGACACCCCAGACGAAGAGTGTCTGGCCGAAATCGCCGCTCTCCTGTGGCAAGCCTTCCCGAGTTGCAATGTCGACAATGCCACCGAGTCCAAAGACGGAATTCACAACGAAGCGGCCGGCGGTATGCGCGGCTGCTTCCAATCGGAATTGCAGGACATTATTTAAAAAGATTCGCGGCTCTTTCAGGTTCGCATTGATATCGCGCAAACGCTCGCGCAGCGGACCCGGTGTTGCTGCTTTGACAACTTCGGCTGCCGGGCGGAGGACTGCCTGGTTCGCCGTGAGGATTTGGCGATTCATCTGCTCGCTGGGATCGCTGATCGGCAGCGACGCATCCCTTGGCGTGCCAGCGCATGCACTGACCAGTGCCGCCAACCCACAGACGATCGAGCAAGTGACCCAACCTTGAGCGCGAAGCATTCCTTATTTATCCCTCTTGAATTTTCGCAAGACGCCCAAAGTCTTCTCGAAAATCCAATGGCCAACGAGCGAGGGACAACCACCGACGCTAGGCGCCACTCCGATCGAGCCCCGTATTAAAGGTAGCAGACACACACCTTAATGGCCGTGACTTTTTGGCCACAGTTCCCCTGCTTTTATAGATAATCATAACCCTTTATAAATCGGCCTTATTCTTGCGCTGTGTCGCTAATAGCGCAGGCTGGAAGAGGACGGCGGCTGCGAGCGTCGTCACAAGCGACAGGGCCATCAGTTTGCCCATGCTTGATGTGCCCGGATGATGCGAGAACCAAAGACTGCCGAATGCCGTGGCCGTTGTGCAGGCGCTGAAGAAAACGGCTCGCGTCAGGCTCGATTGCAAGAAATTCGTCTCGCCCGAACGCCACGCCATGACGTAATAGATCTTGAACGCAACTCCGACGCCTAGAAGCAGCGGCAGCGCGATGATGTTAGCGAAATTTAGTTGTAGCCCGATCACCACGCAGATTTCGAGGGTCACGACGATGGCTACGATGAGAGGTACCAGGGTCAGCGCGACATCGGTCCAGCGGCGCAGCGCGACGAACAGGATGAGCGCGATCGACACCACCGACCAGAGACCCGCCTGAAGGAACGCTTTGACGATAGTCGCAGCGGCCTCAATGATAAAAATCGGTTTTCCGGCGGCATCGGGTGAGACCTCACGGACCGCGTCGACGAAACGGCGAATGTTCGCGTTGTCATTGCCGTCACCACTCGGTGTTACTTCGATTCTGACTTGGCCGTCGGCCGAAACCCAAGTGCTTTTGACCGTTAGCGGAAGACTTTCAATACTCACATGGTCGGCGGTTAGGAGATCTCTCACTTGGCGGAGCGTTGTCACCAGCGGTGCGACCAGGGCGTGTTCCATTGCATCCCGTGCCGCTGGCGGTGCCTTCGCCAGTGCGGTTAGCAGGTTTGTGAGGCGGCGCGCCTGAACGGCGGCCGGAGTATCGAGATCGCGGGCGGCACCGGACAAGTCATGGGCCGTTGTTTCGATGGCGAGCACAGTCTCGGCCGGCGTCGGTTCGGGATCGATTTTATCCGGGCTGAGTGTATTGCGCAGGAAAAAGCTTGCATCGTCGATTATGGCGAGCTTGGCGTCCTGATCCTTGGGAACGAAGCTTTGCAGCGTCACGACCCGAGCGACCTCCGGCAATCGACGTAGCTTTTCCGCGATGACCGAGGCCTGGGCGAGATTGCTCTCAAGAATGTCGATCGTGTTTGTATTCGTATCGGGATCGCGCATGAGATCGAGAAGCGTCGAGATCGATTCAGAATCCTGGGCTCGCAAATCGAGTGGATTAAAATCGAAGCGCAGGCTCGCGAGCAGCGGCAACGCAAGAATCGTGGCTCCAAGCGTCGTGCCAACAATCCAGTTGCGCCGTCTTTCGAGAAAGCGGTCAAGAGGCGCGAGCGCGGCGTAACCGATTGAAGCCGGCTCACCCACCGGCTTGAGCACCGTGAGCAGTGCTGGAAGCAAAGTCACGGTCGTCGCAAGTGCGATGATCATGCCAGTACCCGCGATCAATCCGAGCTCGGATAGGCCTAAATATGCTGTCGGCAAGAACGAATAGAATGCCGCCGCGATGGAGGCGGCGGCGAGGAGAAGGGGCTTGGCCACCGCGCGCGCAGTGGACAAAAGCAACTCTTGGAGATCGGGAGAGGCATGCCGTTCGGTCCGATAGCGGACGCTGAACTGGATGCCGAAATCGACACCGAGCCCCACAAAGAGCACGGCGAAGGCGACGGAAATAAGGTTGAGCACGCTGACCATCCACAGCCCGACAGCGGCCGTGAGCACGAGCCCGAACACGAGACTGATCAAGACGGCCACGATGATGCGGGCCTGCTTCAGTGAGAGCCACAGGATCACGATGACGAGGAGCATGGTGACGACGCCGTTCAATGCCGCGCCATCCGCGACCGTGGCGAACTCCTCATCCGAAAGGGCGACGGATCCGGTGAGGCGCACCGTTACTCCTTTCTGCGGCGTCAGGCCCAGCCGGGCGGCTGCCTCGCGAATGGCCGCCGTCGCCTTGCGCCCGGGCTGCATATCTTCGAAGTCCAGGACCGGCTGAATATTCACGAAGCGGCGGAGCTCCGATGGCTCCGGCTCGCGCGCCGTGATCAGCCGGCGCCAGGAAAAGGCCGGCTCCTGTCCCTTGGCAAGACGTTCCAGCGCATCGGCGATGGCGACGAGTGCGGGCCGAAGGTCTTCGAGCTTTGCTTTTCCCAGACGCACGCCTTCGATTGACTGCGACAAAGTCCGCAGGACGCCGCGTAGGGTCGGGTCGGCAGCCAGGGTGCCCAGGAAGGGCTGGGCGGTGATCAGCTCCGACGTGTCGCGGCGGACTTCATCGACCGTGCGGAAGAGGATGCCATTCTGGGCGAAGAATTCGCCGCCATCGGGCCGGCTGATGGTGCGGAACAGGTCGGAGCGTGGCGCAAGGTCCTTCACCAGCGCAGCCGCCGCCTCTTCGGCGGCTTCCGGAGTCGTCGCGTCGATGACGGCGATGATCTGGTCGATCCGCTGCGGGAAGGCCCGATCGAGCCTGATTTCCTGCTGGCGCCAGGGTAGCGAGCTCGACAGAAGTTTATTGCTGTCGGTCGTGATCGCGAAATGGCGCGTGAGATAGCCAGCGGAAAGGAGCGCCACGAGCAGGAAGCCGAGGATGACGAGCCAGGCATTGCGGGTCGAGAGGCGCACAGCCTCTGTGATCGCGGTGGTCGTCACGAGGTTGTCGGTTTTGCTCATGGGGTTGTGGCGGCGCGCTTGAATCGTATTTGCTCGGCAATTGGGTCATGTGTGGACGGCGCCCACGCGTCAAGGGACCATTTCGGCTCTCAGCTTACCAATTGGCGCGGTCTCAACCCAATTCCCAAAACGGTGGTAAGTTACAAGCAGATATGCGAGCGGTTGCGCCAAAGATGCGCCAAAGTTGTGCCCATGTTGGGCCCATGTTGGACCCATGTCCGGCGCCATGCGGCGCGGTAGGGGTCGTGTGGCGGGCAGCCCATTGGAGCAGGTGGAAAATACGTGATGAATGTTTTCAAACGTTTCTTGAGCCTTTTGACAATCCGGACCTTGGCTTTTATGGCCGTCGCCCTGTTAGGCGCCACTTCGTCGCGGGCTGAAACGCCGGGCGCGGCCGCTAAGCACATCGAATCCTATTATCAGCAGCTGATGCCGACGATCCGACAGGCCGGTAAGCTCAGCGTGCGCGAACGCGATAAGCGCTTCGAGCCCGCCATCAGCTCGGCTTTCGACCTAGCGACAATGACGCGGCTGGCTGTAGGGCCGAAGTGGTCGACCTTTTCGCCCGACCAGCAGGCCGCGGTCCGGGATGCTTTCGCCCACTTCATCATCGCGGACTATGCCAGCCAGGTGACCGACTATTCGGGCGAGAGCTTCGTCGTCGACCCACAGACGAGCCCCGAGACACGCGGGGGCGGTGAGATCGTCAAAACGAAGTTGCTGCAGCCCGGCGGCCGCACGGTGACGATCAACTATCTGGTCCGCGGCGGGCGGGTGATCGATGTCTATCTCAACGGCACGATCAGCGACCTGGCGACGCGACGCGACGAATTTGCCTCGATCATTGCTTCAGGCGGCGCGGATGGTTTGATCAAGAAATTGCGCGAGCGAACAAAGACCCTGCTTGGGGGTTGAATTTTAAGCATCTTCACGAAAATGCAATGCCCGTAACGACGGGTCTGCTCATCGCAGAGCTGTGTTTTTTGCGCTTTGCGTACGACGTGCGCGACATTCGCTAGCGGTATCCACGGATTGTTTCTCGAGAAACACTGGTTCCATCGCGGCCCGGAATTTTTTTCACGTCTTTGCGGACGCCATCTCATCTGAACGGATGATGAGTGCACGATCACGATGATGGCATGGCCCATCGTCTGATCAGCGGACGCGCTGCAACCAAAAATCTGTCATTGCTTTGTGGTTCAACCCTCGTTGTGCGGCGCGGTGCCGCGTGTTGAGTCGGAGAGGGCAGTGCCCATGAATGAACGAGTCATCGTCGCGCAAGCGAACAGCTTGCAGGTCGCCAGTCTCGCGCAGCCGCGCACAATCAAAATTACAAAACCTCTGGGCGACCAATCAGTCGTCGTCGACCTCAATCACGACCACAGTGCGAAGCTCGATCTCTCGGCCGTCGCGAACGAGAAGGTGACCCTGGTTCAGGTAGACACAAAACTGGTCATGCTGTTCGACAACCAGTCCATGGTCACTGCCGATCCGTTTTTCGATTCCTCGGGCAAGCCATTTGCCGATGTCCATGTTGCATTAAGCGCTGGGCACGGCGTCAACGGCGAGCAATTCGCGCAGCTCTACAGCCTGCGAAATGGCTTCATTGATAGAGAACCGTCCGGCCCGCGCTTCGTCCGATGCCATAGCCAACACCGCGAGGGCCGAAAGTATCGTGAAATGAAATTTTAAGCGGGCGCAGAATTCTGGTCTCTGACGACACACAATTGGACGGCGCACGCACAGCGGCCGGTTTGTATTCACGTATTGCTGCCGCCTGCGTCAGTTCGGTAACTGTGAGAATTCTCGGTTCAACATTCTCGAACGATCTTTTGCACAACAACTTGTTCGCAAGCATTTTTCCCATTGGCAGTTTCTCGCCGACTTGCTAAGTTGTTGTGGTAGCGAGTAGCTCTTCACGGTCGCCTGCAACGACTCATAGAATCTCCAAAGTTAGTGATTCGCGGCGAAAACGCTTGGGCGCGCGCGACGGCGTCGTTGTTGGAAACGACAATGATGGAGGCTTGCGTGTGCGCATGCATCGTTCGCCGTCGCTGTTGCGGCAATGGGCGCTCGCGCATCAGCAGCACCGATTTTTATGGCTGCGTGACTCTCAATTCGTCATTGGCGGATTGAATTCGAATTTGTCGTGTCGTTGAATTTGTATGTCGCGAAAAAATCAAATTAGACCGAAGGCTAGCGACCTATTCGGTCAGCAACCGCAAACTTCCATCCCGCAAGATTGGAGGTTATGTGACCCTCGTCACATACAAGTTGCGAGCACTGTACTACTTTGCAAGAAAGCCGGCCATTTTCGCCCCGAGGTCTCAAACTGAATGGCCAAATTTGGCGAACAAAAGGACCATAGCAATGAAGAATATCTCGACAACACTTGAAATCACTGAAGAAGAAATCCTTTCCTTCGACGTTTCCGACGAGGCGCTTGAGATCGCGGGTGGCTCGTC
Organism: uncultured Alphaproteobacteria bacterium; assembly: GCA_963722125.1. Lineage (GTDB taxonomy): Bacteria > Pseudomonadota > Alphaproteobacteria > Rhizobiales > Xanthobacteraceae > Pseudolabrys. The sequence goes on from CAVRJW010000006.1 coordinate 1,013,252, forward strand.
GCACGAGAAGGCGAACTTCACCCTCGGAGGCTGCAGCGGCTTGTCTGTCTGCCCGGGCTGATCCCCCGCCCGAGATGTGTGCGAGTTGAGCTTAGGACGGCGTAGTAGCAACTACGCCGTTCTTTTTTTGACAGACGTTCTATTTTCCACCGAAAGCGGCGCCTTGAACGGTGCGCGAGGCATATGAGCTGCATTGGCCTGATACAGCGAATTGCTGATGCCTCCGCGCACCCCAAATTCATTCACGAAATTTGACCGCCTTGGCGCGCCAACCACATTTTTGCACGCGACGCAGCGAGATAAAGCAAGGCGACCCCTGCCGCCGCCCAGCAAATCATCGGGAGCGCTTGCAATACAGCCTTGAGCGCGGCATCGGCGCTAAACCCCGTCGCAACCGTGGCCATTCGCGCGAGCGTTGCCAAGGCCAAAGCGGAGAATAACAATCCCGACATGCGCCCTTCGCCGCCATTTTCGCCAATCGCAAAGGCGACTGTAAATGCGCTCATGAGAATTGCGCCCCAGGCGGCCCCTGCGGCGAACTGCGCGACCACCAATTGCTCGAGTCCCTGCGCTAAGTGGGCAGCGAGAATCGCGAGCGCGCCGATCAGTGCGGCGCCGCCCATCACAAAATAGCCGCCGAAACGGTTGGTGATGGCGGCTGCCGGAAACATTGAAAGATTAAAACCGACCCAAAACATCGGCATTAGCCACTGCAATTGGTCTGCTTTAGTGAAACGCAGGTACAGAGGTGCGCTGTTGATGGCGAAGTGCAATTGATACCCGAGAGCGAGCGTGATCATGGCCAGCGCGAAGATGATGGCCGGTCTCGTCATGCTTCCGAAAGCCTTGACCGCTGGCGCTTCGGAGGGAGGGCGCGGCGCCTGTGCCAACCTGCGCTCGGCTGTAATCATGCCGAGAGTCACCAGAATGAGTACGACGCTTGCGAGCGCAAAGGGAATGCGCGGATCAACATCGCGCAACGCGGTAGCCAAATAGGGGCCTAGGGCACCTGCTATGCCGGTGCCCAGCATGGCCAGGGCGGACAGATAGGGAATTGCTGGCTTGCGAGCGTATTTGCCGAGCAACATCAGCGGCGGTGCCCGTAACGCTGAGGATGTCACCGTCCACACGACGATGACAAAGATCAGAAGTGGCGCACCCTGGTTTGCGATCAACGGCATAATCAAAAATGCAGCACACGACAAAGCTGTCGCAGCAACGACCCAAATGCCGAGCCGGCCGAGGACACGCGTCACTTTGTCGGCCGCGATGCCGGTGAAGAAATCACATACTGTGAAAATCGCCTGATCGAGCATGAGGATCAGGATTACCGCCTTTGGCGCTATGCCGGCAGTCGCTGCAAGTTTAGGCAAATAAATGACATATACGGTCCAACACAGCGCGAAGAACAGTTGTAGGACCGCCAAATACCAGCCGAAACGGTATGTGTTGCCCATCGCGCATATCTCTCAGACGATCATATAAGGTTTTACCGTTCCGGCGATCGCGGCAGGAGAGCGATTTCACCAACTGCCTCGATCATCTCCTGCAAACAAATCATAAGCTGTGTGACCTCATTCACAAACGGTTTGCGCGACTAGCACGATTATGAGGTCGGAGGGGCATCCGACAGGAGGCTCGCATGCGCAGAACACTGAATATCGCACTTGTCGTTTGTGCCATTTTTATCAAAGTGATGATTTCGCCGAATAAGACGATTGCCGAGATGGATACGGCGAAAACCCAGACGTCCAACATAGCTTTGATCTACGGTCTGCATGTCGCGATTCCGGATGGCATGCAGCATTTTCCAGCGGAGCTAGTGCCGCTGCCGTGATTTGCGCACGCTTGGTGAGCTATGCGGGCAGCTGGACTTGAAAATTTTGAATGGTCGCTTCGACGAAAATGGGGTCAGCGAGCGGGCATCGTCACTACTATTATTTACCAAAAATTTTTGCGCCGAGGGTCCTCGCAAAGTTTTCAGCGTGCGCGGTCAAAGCGGGCCGATGTGGATTTGCTTCCCCATGACCGTCGGCCGCTTCCCAAGCAGCGCCGCCGAGAACAGAGGCATGAACTCCACTGAGTTGGTCAATGAATTGCGCGCACAAGCTTTCTTCGAGGGGGTTCCTCGCGGAAGACCCTCCACTCAACATCTGCTGCAAACGACCTTTTTTCACTTAGACCTTGGCAGTTTCCATTGGCCAACCGGATTACGTCCGAAGACGTCAGCGTAAGGACCGCTGGCGATCTCGCTGTGCTAGCCATCACAAAAACGCGGATTCCCTAATTAAGGTTCAATTTTAATTAAGCCGCTGATATCGCTACGGGAATGGCGATAGTTTTCGGTTAGCCTGGAATTCTGGGGCCATCCCCAAGGCGATACCTGCCTCAATCAGCTAGCATTCGACACAATGAACACGATCGGCGTTGAGGCTGGTTTCTACGAAGGTCTCCCAGTCTTTCGCGACTTCAGTCGGGTCGCGGATGAAGCCTTGTTTCATCCGCTGCCCGGCGATTGGCTGGTCGGCGTTGCCGACGTGGCGCAGTCGACAAAGGCAATTCGCGAGAATCGATATAAAGCTGTCAACATGGCTGGCGCAGCCGTGATCGCAGCGGTCGCCAATGCCCTTAAAGGCCGCGACTTTCCATTTGTTTTTGGCGGAGACGGCGCAAGCTTTGCTGTAGCTGCCGCGGACGCCGCGCTCGCCCGGCGTGCCTTGGCTGAAACCGCTACGTGGGTTGCAGAAGATCTCGGTCTCACCTTGCGGATTGGCACGATTTCGGTCGCCGAGATTCGCATGCGGGGCAAAGATGTCCGTGTTGGTCGATATCTGGCATCGGACAACGTTTGCATTGCGATGTTTTCAGGAGGCGGCCTGGCCTGGGCCGACGCCGCGATGAAGCGTGGCGAGATCGCTATGCCGCCCGCAGCGCCGGGCGCGCATCCGGATCTATCCGGCTTATCGTGCCGTTACGAGCTGATCCCTTCGCAACGAGGGCAGGTGCTATCACTAGTGGTGATGCCTGGCGCTCATGCCCGTCCTGACGATTTTCGATCGGCAGTTAGAGATATTGCTGACATCGTTGAGAGAACTCCTGGCGGGGCGCGTCCGGTCGCGCGACAGGCGCTAAAATTAAAATGGCCACCGCAGGGTTATGATTTGGAGGCGCGCGCATCGCGACGCGCGGGGGAATCCATTCGTCTGCGAAAGGCTAAAGTGATTGTATGGACACTTCTTTATTTTGTTGTGATGCGCTTGGGCCTGCGCGTTGGAGGGTTCGTCCCCGATAAATACACTCGCGAGATCGTTGAAAATTCGGATTTTCGCAAATTCGACGACTCGCTGCGTATGGTGCTTGATTGTTCGCCGGAGCTTGCCGCAAAAATCGAGGACTATTTGCAGATGGCGGCGGCGAAAGGGAGCATTCGCTACGGCTCACATCGTCAGCAGGCTGCAATGATGACTTGTTTCACGCCGTCGCCCACCCGGCCCAGCCATGTCCATTTCATTGACGGGGCGCAGGGTGGATATGCGTTTGCAGCCGCTGTCCTCAAAGAGAGGGCAGGCCAGTAAGCGCCCTGCGGCACGAGGACTGAAAGTGCTTGAATTAATGTCGCGGACCGCCGAATAAACATTGTACGATTTGAGTGTTCTCGCGTTTAAGTCATTACGTAGCCATTTGAACAAGGGACGAGCACATGGGTGTCCTTCTTTGGATCATTATCATCGGCTTCGTGGCAGGGATCATCGCGCGGTTGCTCATGCAAGGCCCGAACAAGCCAAAAGGCTTTCTCCTCACGACCGCGTTGGGAATAGCAGGTGCATTTCTCGCCACGTTTATCGGGGAAGCGGTCGGCCTCTATCGGCCAGGACAGGGCGCCGGGTTTATTGGCGCCTCGGTTGGCGCACTGGTGATTTTATTTGTTTGGAATCGTCTGGTCGTGGCGCGGGTGATCCCCGACCACGGCGTTTAGTGGGCCTGCCTTTAAGGGCGTCGCTGAACCGGGCCACGCTCGCGACTGTTTCAATTTGTTGTTTCAAGCCAGCGCAAAAAACGGCCGCCGGCTAATCCGCGTGTTAGTGCAAGGTTATATTCTCGAAAAACTTTCGATGTATGCCATCCGGATTTTGGCCAATTCTGCAGTGCGGTTTCAAGCCGCGCTACATCGATGATTTTGCTGGCCAACGGCGATTTTAAAAGCTCGCCAACTTCACGTGCGAGATCGGCACGTTGGTCTTCGAGCTTCTCGTACCAATCCGCCGCCTGCAGACCACTTAAACGGTTTGTGAGCACGATCTCCGGCACCAATCCCCACATGGCGCGCCGGATCAGCGATCGATCAATGCCCTCGGCAAGATATTGCTCTGGTGGAATTCCAAAGCAGTAGGAAATTACGTCAATGTCGGCGGTTGGGTCGCGTACCTCAACGCCGCTGACGGCCTTTTCCGCTGCTTGCCAGTCGCCCGCGTAATCGACAGGCGTTAGGCTTTTCGTGCGTTCGTCGTGTCTCATGCGATAGAGAAAATCGTGACCCACTTTTTGGGCGCGCGTATCGGTACACATCGCAGCGGCAAAATCGGGGCGGATGGGGGCGTGCACTTGCCAAGCCGCAACGCGGTTCGGGTGTCGTCGTCGATCAGCCCAATTTCCCAGCCCCGCCGGAATAACAGGTTCGATCAATAACTTTCGCAGCGCGACCCAACGGGAATAGGGCGTGTTTTGGTAGTAGAGCCGCCACTGGCGATAAGCCAACAGAAGTCTACCGCGACGCAGGTGACTCGCGGCTTGCGACCAGCCATTCCAGCTGATGGTGGAGTTTCCATAAAGGCCGCCAAGCAATACACGCCGCCCGCTAGCGCGCGCGCGTTGAAGAACCGCGGTCATCCAGCCGAAATTGGTTGGGTTTCTTATCGGTGCACCGAGCGCAATAAAGAAACGTTCAAGTTCCGCAAAGTCGCTGCATTCATTATTCCGCACATACTCGACGTCGATATTTCCTGCGTGCCGCTGGATCGCATCGACATACGGGGTTTCGTCCGCGTAGCACCCATCGGGTACCGCGCCATCGAAACCGGGGCGGGGAACACCTGTGAAAGCCAGGAGGCGTTGATTTTTCTCGCCGAGAGCGCGCGCGGCAAGAACGGAGACTGACGATGAATCCAGCCCGCCGCTCAGTAGACTCCCTACGGGGTGAATACTACGCATCTGCCGGCGCACGGCGAGATCGAGGCATTCGCGGAGACCGTCGGCATAACTTGCATCAGAAGAGCGCCTCACCGGCTTGATGTCGGCCGGCGACCAGTAGCAACGGGACTCAATTGACCCGTCTGGCTTTACCTCGACGGTGTGTCCCGGCGCGACCCGAAGAATACCGCGATACATCGTCGTGGCGTGGTCGGCATGGTTGAGCACTAGAAAATCAGCGAACTTTTCCTCGCATAGTTCCCGGGGCACGTCGTTGATGGCAAAAAGTGCATTCGGCATACTTGCGAACGCAAAAAAACGTTCGCTTCGGTGCCACATCACAACGTTCAGTCCAAGGTGATCGCGCGCCAATATCAACGTCCGGCTGCGCGTGTCCCAAATCGCGGCCGCGAACGGGCCCCGCAACAAAGGCCATACGCCGTGTCCTAGTTTTTCCCATCCGTTGAGAAGTAGACGCGAGTCTGACCAATCCGCGGCCTGTCGACGCGTTATTTCAAGTCGCCCAACTAAATCATCGCGATTGTCAATACGCAGGTCTGCGGTGATGAGCGCTCCGCTTGCGCCTCGGTGTGGCTGTCGGTCGTTTCGATCTTCCGGAGTCATCCGCATGAGTGCGTGGACAAAACCGAAGTTTTCGCCTGTGACGATGTCAGAGCGATCGGGGCCAAACTGGTGGAGCGCATTCGCCGCCCGTTCGAGTTCTTGTCGCCGTACGGGGCGACCATCGAAACGTATCAAACCGGCGATACCGCTCATAAATCTATACCTTGAAGATCAACTCACTCCGCCAAATGAAGCGAGACGCGTGTACCGTGCGCTTTCGCCGCCTCCGACGATTTTATTATGACCGATCTCGACCCAAGCATGCGCGGTTAGCGAGCCATTCTCACGCGCAACTCCGAGGTAAAGTTGGCTCGCCAGACCGCGCCGCCGAAACATCGCGTGGGCGGCCAAAGCCTGCGGCAGACAAAGCGCATTTATCCAGGGTCTTGCGGCGGCACTCTCAACCGCCCAAGCTACCCTCGGTATTTCATTGATAGCGAAGCGGTTGATATTGCGGGGCGGTTTGTTGGCCCAGGAGATAATCCATGAAAAGGGAACCAAGCGCACGGCAATGCGCGCGAGAATAAGCGCGATCGCTGCTTCTCTGAGGTATGTGCGCCGGAATGCTGCGACTTTCATGGCGCCGCACCCTCGGTAACGAGTGTTGCGAGCCGTTGCTCGACTAACTTTTGGAGGAACGGAGTCACGTCGCGGGCCAGTGTCTCCGCGTCGATGTTATGCTGCTTCGAAAGACAGTTAAAAATTCGGCTGACCGAGCACGGTTCGGTGAGCATGCACCAGATCTCGGTCCCCACCGCGTTGAAATCGAAATAAGCGCCCGCGCTCGCGCTCAAGACAACGATACGCCCGTCGACGCTCGCCGCGGTCAACTCTCTATTTTGAACGAGAACACTGTTGATTGTAACGCTCAAAGCCTTTGAGCTCCATTGCTGTGCGGAGTTCGACCGTCAGGCAATGTAACGGATGGCGCGTTCTTAGCCCAGTAAACTGAGAGCGAGATCGCGACAAGGCTATCGAGTGGCCAAGAGAGTCAGTCCGACTGTCCTTAAAATCCGCGATGCCAATTTATTTCGCATCGCGAGCGGAAAGTGGAAGGGCCATCTCGAAAGAAAATCCTAGTTTGGTGGTTGGCGATGTTGGTGCCTGCGGCTCGTCAAAAACCGGATTTTTTCTGTCGTTAGCGGCCGATTTGGTTTCGGCACCGATCAGCACCTTCGTTACCACCGGAGGGTCCCAAGCGGATTGTGCTTCGGCAGCATTTTTGTCGGCTTTGATTGGCGCCATCGCTGCCTCCCAACGATTAAGCCCTTACGCTTTCTATGGGATCAGGATGACAATGGCAAGATTAGGTCCCGTCGGTAGCCTCTGCCGATGACGGACGAGCAAACTGACGCGAGCAAAGATGCGGCTCCCCACTCCAGCGGGAGCACAAGAATGCGCATGTTGCGCAACGTCAGGGCCGCTTGGCATCGACTAACCTGCATGATACGCTTTTTTCGTCTTCAGGGGGTTTGAGCCGAAAAACAAGCACTTATCGACCACGTAGCGATCGGCCCAAAGAGTAGCAAAGGATCCGCCATGGCACATAAACCGACTTCCGAGAGTGCAGAAATAGGAGAGGCCATCGCGGGCGAAACGCCAGGGGCCGAGCATCGCGACGAAGTGGCGTCCAAGTTGGTCGACCGGTTTGCTTTGTGGTCCGGTGTTGCAGGGCTGATCCCCGTGCCGATAGTTGACGCCGTCGCGGTAGGCGGACTTCAAATTCAGATGTTGCGTCGGCTTTCGCAAATTTATGACGTGGCTTTCTCGGATAATCGGGGCAAGGCGATTATCGCGAGTTTGGCAGGCTCAATGATTCCGACGACGAGCGGCATTGGCGCGGCCAGCATGCTCAAGGCCGTGCCTGTGCTTGGAACAATCGCATCGGGATTTATCATGCCGGTGCTTTCAGCCGGTGCCACTTACGCCATCGGCAAAGCCTTTATCCAGCACTTCGCATCAGGTGGGACTTTGCTTGACTTTAACCCACCCGACTATCGTGAGTTTATCAGAACTCATAAAGAAATGTGGGATTCGAGATCAAAAGGCGCCAGCCGAAGCGCCAGGTCTTCACAATCCGGCAATGACGCGACGGGGGCGGCAGCGACCAGCTCCTAAGTCGTGCGCAAGCACGTCCGGCATTGGGAGTTGTTCTACCCCTGCAGCGCTAAAGCTGTCGACGGGCGGGGCCGAGCTGAATGCTCGAAGCGATTGTCTACATAATTTTCTGTGTCCTCACGGGGCTTTGCGGCATAGACCGTCGCATGGGCTTTTTCGGCACGTTCCTTCTTGCCCTCGTCACTACGCCGTTTGTGGTGCTGCCAATCTTGCTGCTTACCAGCCCATCGCGCCGTGCTGGATGGCACCGCCGGGACTGATGGATTTTGTTCTGTCGCATCCGGCGAGCACCTCCGTCGCTGAGCCGGCGGCGCTGGCCTGTAAACGTGTAAACGGAAAGACATCAAGCTTATGTCCTTCCTAGACCTTGTTCGCCGCGAAATGCACGGCTCTTTGCCGAAGCTGCTGTTTATGTCAGCCATGGGCGGCATCAGCACGGCGGCGATCCTTGCTGCCATCAATGCGGGCTTGCAGGGACACTCCCCCCTGTGGGCCGCGACGCTTTTTACTGTTGCGCTCTTTCTGTTTGTCAAAACGCAATACTACGTCACCATCAGCACCACTGCTGAAATCGAAGCGATCATTCACAAAATTCGCTTACGCCTTATGGACCAAATAAGGCACGCAGAATTATTAGCGCTTGAGAAGATCGGACGCTCGCGCATCGTGGCCGCGATCACAAGCGACACAGCAATTCTGACGCAAGCGAGCAATATGCTGTGCTTCTCGGTTCAAGGCGCAGTGCTTATCTTTTTTGTGGCAATTTATGTGGCATTCTTGTCGCTTGCAGCAATCGCCACGACGATCGTCGTTGTGGGCGTCGCGGCAGCAATTTTTCACTTTAAAAATCGTCGACTTATCGCGGAAAAGCAAAGGTCTGCGGAATGGGAAGGCCGGCTATTTGATCGCCTGACAGACTTCCTGGACGGCTTTAAGGAGGTCCAACTCAACAGCGCTAGGAGTGCCGACCTTTTTGAGGATTCCCTCAATGTGTCGAGAACAGCGGCGAACATTAAAATTCAAAGTCAGGCTGAAACGTTTAAACTGATCGTCACTTCGCAGATTTCGATGTACGTGCTACTCGGCGCTGTCGTCTTTATCGCTCCGCAATTTAGTGACTCTCTGGGTGGGCCAGCCCTGACCAAGACCACGACTGCACTCATGTTCATCGTTGGAGCATGTTTCGGTTTGGTGCAATCGATACCGGTTTTGCTCAATGCAAACGCGGCGGCGGATCGAATTGAGAAGTTGGAAGCGGCATTGCGCGCGACGGGTTCCTCGCCGGACGAGGAAGAGCTCGTCGCGCCGGCTCATTTCGACAAGATCGAAATGCACGGAATTGTCTTTCGTTACACCGACAGATTTTCTGAAACCGCATTTAAAATCGGCCCAATCGATTTCAGTTTGAAGCCAGGTGAACTTGTATTCATAACGGGCGGCAATGGCTCGGGGAAGTCGACGTTTTTGAGGGTGCTCGCCGGGCTCTATCCTCCCGATTCCGGCGAAATCGTCCTTGATGGAGAGCAGGTCACCGCCGAGACGCGAAATCGTTATCGCGCCCTGATGTCAGCGATATTCTTCGATTACCACTTGTTCCAGAGGCTCTACGGAATAAACGATCTAGAGCCGGGCGAAGTTGACCGTCTGCTCAAGCAATTCCGTCTGTCCGACAAGACCGGTCTGTCGGGGGGCGAGTTTCGCACGCTCGATCTATCGGGAGGTCAGCGTCGGCGCCTCGCGCTCATCGTCAGCCTGCTCGAAAAGCGTCCAATTTTGCTTTTGGATGAGTGGACCGCAGAGCAGGACCCGGAATTTCGGCGCAAGTTCTACGACGAACTCTTGCCAGACCTGATGCGAGCCCACGCGACCGTTGTGGTGATCACACACGATGATCGCTATCTCGACGAATTGGACTTGCCAGCACGCAAGATTCGTATGGATGAAGGTCGGATCGTGGACGAGAAATCAATGAAGAAGAGTTGAAGGCGCGTCGTACGGAGAAGGTTTAATGGCACGGTATTCAGAGAGTCTCGATGACACGCCTCCCGCGCAACCGGGTCGTGCGTGGAGGCGGTTTATTGGACGTCATTTGCCAAGTTTCTCCGTCGCATTGCTCGTCGCTATGTTGGTTACAACCATACTTTTTCCCTATGTCGTAATTACGGTTCCAAGCGGCATGGTGGGTGTCCTGTGGAAGCGATTCAATAGTTACGATCTTTATTGCTGGTGCTTTGTTGGTCGCGGAACGATTGTTGATCCCCGCGAACTAAGGGACGAGGGCCTGCACGTCATATGGCCGTGGGATAAGCTGTACCTCTACAATCTTCGTCTCCAATCAAACACGCAAACATATAACGCCATCACCAAAGACGGCGTCAGCGTAAGCGCCCAAATCAACATACGTTTTCAATTGTTACATAACTATGTAGCGGTCCTTCATAAATTCATCGGGCCGGAATATTTGACGTCGGTTGTGGATCCGGAAATCGGCAGTCGCGCCCGCGAAGTGATCGCGCAGTACACTGCCCAAGAGGTTTATACGTCGCGCGAGGCGATTCAGGACAAGATTCGAAACGAAGCGCAAAAAAGTCTGGGCACTCACCTCAATAGTCTGGTTCAGCCAGAGGCGATGGAGCAGCCTGACCCGAAACATTATAATGACTTCCTTCAAAACTCGATCCAGCTCCTCGATACGCTGGTTCTGAGCATCGAATTGCCGCCTGCGATTGTCGCTGCGATTAACCGCCAGACGCAGCAGTATTATGAAATTCAGGAATATAAGTATCGTGTCGAGCGGGAGGCTCAGGAATTGATAAGAAAACAAATCGAGGCCAATGGCATCGCAGCGTTTCAGCGGACAGTGAGCCAAGGAATTTCCGATTCTTACCTACGCTGGCGTGGGATCGAAGCCACGCTCGCGCTCGCGCAATCGTCGAACGCAAAAATAGTGATTATTGGAGGCGGAAAAGACGGCCTGCCAATAATTCTCGGCAACGTCGATACGCCAGGCGGTGCGGGGCTGAATTCAAAAGCGGAGGAGCAGGCGCCGGCTCTCGACAAGCCGTTTTCATTTTCATTGCCCCCCAACAGCGGCGCTATGCCGCCGGTGGTACCTTTCATCGGATCCGACAAAACGACACCAGGACCGCGGTCTTCGAACACTCCAGACAACACAATTGTAAATGCGCCGACCGGCCGGGAAAAAAGTTCGACATCGGATTCGTCTGGTGCGCCTGCTCGTTCGGAAGCGGAAGCAAATTCGTATTTGACGCTCAATCTTTCTCAGCTAAGAGCAATGCTTCCTAAAATTCCCGAATGGTTGCGCCCCGGCACATCAGGCGCGAACTCTGGAGAAGGGACACCCAATAGATAGCGGCCGCGCGCTACCATTCGTCGTCCATAAATGCATTCCGGCGAACAAACCGGCAATCAGAGAGCCAAGCCGTGGAATTTTACGTCGAAGGATTGCGGAGGACCGTAAGTGCGTAAGACGGCGGAATCCACACGTTCGAGGCAAGCTCGGACCAGGCTGTCCCGTCTGCTCACAGCTCGCAACGGCCGCGTATTGATCATTGGCGCGTTGTTGGGTGGCGCCGCTGGTTACTTAATGGGCTTGAATGTCGCTTACTTCGACATTTCAGCTGCAAAAGAACTGGTGCAGCAAGTTCGAACCGACAACCAGAAGCTCAAAATAGAAATTATCGATCAAAACGCGAGACAGGTTGCTCTGCAAACCAAACTTACGGGCGTGGAGAGCGCATTTAAAGCAATTGTACCCGCTGACGGCACTTATATCCTCAAGCCAAACCAATCATTGATCGTCGCGGGTGGGCGGCTGACGCTGGGGCTGATTGGCTCGCCGTCCAATGAAAGCGTCGATATCAATATCAATGGGCAGCGGCAGTCGGCGGCATCGGGTGATATTATCGATGTAGCTGTCGACCCGCCCGCAACCTGTCAGGTGCGCGTGCAATCCTTCGACATGTTCAAGGCGGTCCTGTCCGCAACGTGCGGCGCGGCACGCAGCCAATAGATATTCAAAGCCAAAGCCCCTAAAGCAAGGTCGGACTTGAACTTGCGACTAGCGCGTAAAAATATGAATATTCAGGCCAAACCACGATCAATTCGAGAACGGCCACCAAGAATCCGCTAGCATTGGCCACAGGTGATTCGCCATACGCGAAATAGCGGAAAGGCAGGTCGAAAATGCGACAGATAATCACAGTTGCAACAATGAAAGGCGGAAGCGGTAAAAGTACAATCGCAAGCTGCCTTGCCGTGCATTGGCATCTTCAAGGCCGAACGCCAACCATTATTGATGCCGATCCGCAACGATCAATCGCGCGGCTAGCTTCGCGTGAGCGCGCGCTCGGCGGTGTTCCGGTTGTGGAAAACGCGGAGGTTGATGTGTGGAAGACGGCTCTGAGTTTGGCGGCCACACGGCGTCCAATTATCATCGATACGCCTGGCTTTCGATCCCAAGCAACATTGGCATGCATTGCGGCTTCGGACTTTCTGCTTGTGCCGGTTAAAGCATCGCCGTTGGACATCGATCGAATGTTGGACACGCTCAATTCGCTGATCAACGGTGCGGCAGGTCGGCGACCAACTTTTAGATGCGTGCTTACTCAGACGACACGCGATTCAATTATTGCCAAGCACGTACGCGCAGAATTGATTGAAGCCGGCTTTCCGGTCCTTAAAAGTGAGATGACAAATCGTGTCGCGTATCCGGAAGCAGCGCTTTGGGGTGCTACGCCCAGTCTCATCGACAAAACAGGCGTAGCTGCGGCTGAAATTGCCGCAATTGCCGGTGAGGTCGACGACATTGTCGGTATTAAGCGAGCGGCCTGACGATGAATAAGAAAAAATTGCCTAAAGCAATTCAACCTCACGTCGCAACAACCGGCGCTGCGAGCACATCTTCCGAAGGATATAAATCTACCCAGCAAAAGCCCCAAACACGGAAAGCCGAACCGCAATTGGCGGCAGCGGAAGCGGATGTGGCTCAACCATCTCAAGATGAGCGACGTGCGACGGCAATAAAGTTGGTTGAACGCTTTTCGCTTTGGTCAGGTGTTGCTGGACTTTTTCCCGTGCCTGTCATCGACCTTGCTGCCGTTGGCGCTGTCCAAATTCAAATGCTCCGTCGGATTTCCCAGATTTACGACGTTCCATTTTCTAAGAACCGCGGCAAAGCGCTCATAGCCAGCCTTGCGGGAACAATGATCCCGGCAAGCACGGGATTGGGGATGGCGAGCACTTTAAAAGTCGTGCCAATAGCTGGAACCGCCATTGGCGCCTTAACAACCCCGGCTCTATCGGTGGGCGCGACGTACGTGATTGGGATGGCTTTCGTCCAACATTTTGCATCTGGGGGTACGTTGCTCGATTTTGAGCCCCCCAACTACCGCGAATTCATCAAAGCTGGACCCGCGTCAATTCATTCAAGCTGAGTGTATGAACCGGACCCGCGATCAGAATTATGTGATGACGGCGGCAAGCCTTAGAATTTGATTTTACCTTTTGCCGCCGGTCTTGGTCGCTTTGTCCGCATCCCACCACCACACTGTCGGGAACGCAGATATTCCGTACTTCGGCAACGGATCGGGGCGGCTAAAACGATTCCAGCGTGCGGTACGCAACTTGGCGTAACCCCATTGTGGCACGACGTACTGGTTCCACAACAATATACGATCGAGGGCTCTGGCGGCTGCTACAAGGTCTTCCTGGGTCTTGGCAAAAACGATCTTTTCAATCATCGCGTCGACCGCAGGATTTTTAATACCGATCACGTTGTCTGATCCAGACTGGTCGGCCGCCAAAGAGCCCCAATATCCCCTTTGTTCATTGCCGGGCAAAAGTGATTCACCCCAAGCGAAGGTGATGATGTCAAAATCCCAATTCCGCAATCGGTTCTCGTAGTGCGCCTCGTCAACCGTTCGCACAGTCACTGCAATACCGAGGCGTTCAAGTGCCGGCTTGTAAAACAAGAATACACGCTCGAAGAGCGGCGCGTTGGTTAGCAATTCCACCTCAAACGGCTCACCGGTTTTTTCGTTCACGACTTGTTGGTTGCGCACTTCATAACCGGCTTCTTTTAATAGCCGAAGAGATTCACGTAGATTGGCACGCGTCGCGTTTTGGCTTCCTCCGACCGGATTTGAATAGGGCGTTGTAAAAACTTCGGGCGGGATTTTATCGCGTACAGTTTCCAATAATTCGAGTTCCCGGCCAGTCGGCAGCCCGCTGGCGGCGAGTTCCGTTCCCTCGAAATAACTGGCGATGCGCTTGTATTGACCAAAGAATAGCTTTTTGTTCATTTCCTCGAAGTCGAATGCGTAGTTAAATGCCAGGCGAACGCGGGGATCCTTGAATTTGTTTCGACGAATGTTGAAGGCAAACGCCTGCATAATGCCGACGTTGCTGATCGGAAACTCTTCGAGAATGACGCGCTTTTCGTTGACCGCGGCGAAGTCGTAAGCCGTAGCCCAACTCTTGGCGCTGTTTTCGGTACGCCAGTCTACCAAGTCTCCCTTGAACGCTTCGATCGCGACTGTTGCGTCGCGGAAATACTCGAATCTTAGTTCGTCAAAATTGTCTCGGCCGACGCTCACGTTTAGATCGCGGCCCCAATAATCCTTGACGCGTTCATAAACTACATTGTGGCCCGGCGAAAATTCCTTGATACGATAAGGTCCACTGCTAAGTGGCAATTCAAGCGTTGTTTCGCCAATCTTGCGCTTTTTGCCATCGGCGTCGGTGCCCGTCCACCATTGCTCAGGCAGAATAGTGAGCTGGCCGATACTTAAAGGCAGCTCGCGGTGTCCTGTCCCTTCAAATGCGAACGTGATTTCGCGATCGCCGGTCTTTTCCACCTTGGTGATATGACGGTAGCTCGCCGCAGACTGCGGACTTATTTCCTTGAATGCATTAAATGAGAAAATCACATCATTTGGCGTGACAGGCGTGCCATCGTGCCATTTTGCTGAGGCCCTTAGTCGGTACGTCGCGGAAGAAAAATCGTCAGGAAAGCTCAGAGCTTCGGCAAGAAGGCCATAGGCGCTCGAAACCTCATCGAGGGCTGGCACCAATAGGGTGTCGAAGATGAGATCGATGCCGGCGACGAGTGTGCCTTTGACTCCGGCAGTTACGGGATTGAAATTGTCAAAGGTACCAAGCACGATTTGAGACGCCGCGCCGCCCTTGGGCGCGTTCGGATTAACATACTCAAAGCGTTTAAAGTCGGCGGAGTATTTAAGATCACCGAATTTCGACGCACCATGCCGCCACGCGAGTGGCGCGCTTTGCGCTTTTGCCTGGCTTATCCCATCGATAAAATTCAGCGGGCGCCCGGCAAGGACGAGTAGCGTCGTTGTGAGCAAGGATCGGCGATTCATTTCGAACTCCAATAACGGGTACAGCCGCCAACGATGATCCCTGTCGATCCTTTATGATTTCGGTTGCGACAACAGTGCGCAAACTCGCGCAGCGACGAGTGAGATTTAGCGAGTTGCGAAGGATTATGTCTCGCAGCCCGGCAAGGTTTGCGATGGAGCAGGCAAGCAACGAGGCGCCGAAAGGCTTCGGCGCCTCGTTTAAGCCGTTTCGATCCCGCGACTTAGAGATTTCTCAAGAAGCAGGATCGGTCCCATGGACCAATCAGCCCGGGCAAACGGACAGGCCGCTGCAGCCCCCGAGTGTGAAGTTCTGCTTTTCCGAGCCTGCCGCAACCTCCAATGCTTCGTCGGAAACGTCGAAAGCAAGGATTTCTTCTTCGGTCTGCTCAAGTCCCATCGTGATGTTTTTCATGGCATTATCCTTTTGGTTAGCCAGCGGCGCCGCAGTAAGAGTATTTCAAATAAGGCCCCCTCTCAGCGCCATGCACCATGATCCAATGTGGTCCCCGCAAAGTCAATTGGGATAAGCCCACGTTCGCAAGGACTTATGACAGCCAGACCGCTGATTTACTTGGATAATCGCGTCGATTTTTGTCAAACCTCCGCCATGGGATGCTCGTTACACTGGTCCGCTGCCATTTCTCTACTCGACGTCAAGCAGCTGACATCTGCAGGGCCGGAAATAGAATGAATATTGGCCGGGAAATCGCTGACCCGATCGGAGACGATCGTATGGATGCCTTCTTTGATCGCTTGATCATTCGCGCGGCAACCATCGACGAGCTCCTATCGAACGAATACGAAACATTGCCGGGGCAAAAAGCCGACACCGATTTGGCCACCCGTCGCCTCGCAGCATGGTGTCGATCCTGCGCTAGCGGCGACTGGGCACTATTTAGCAGGCGATTGGACCAGGACGGGCTGGAGATCGCCAAAATACTTGAGCGGCTAGCAACGGTGCGCCGTAACGCATCCGCCGCCCACCCGCCATGGCTCGCAGACGCGATCTGGATCGATGCGACATTGCAAAGTGGCGAAAATGCCGACGCAACGAAAATATTGGATAGAGCCGAACCATATGCATTCGAGCACTTATTTGTTCCGGTGGTGCAGCAGGCCGAAAGTCTCCTTCGGCAAGACGTTGCAGCGACGACACTCTCCAACCTAGGCGATTCCGCATGGGCGTCCCTTCGTCGTTCGCTTCTGAAGGAATTATGCAATCTCTGCGCGCCGGCAATTTATGAGCGGTTCACAAAAGCTCGGAAGAATGTCGGCGGCAAATCCATCACACCGAATTTCGAGTGCGACGGCCTAACGGCCAGTTATGACCAATTCATTGCCGAAATGAAGGCCGGCGGCTTTCGGCGGTTGTTCGAGGAAAAGCCAGTTCTTCTTCGGTTGTTCGCAGTAATCACACGGCAATGGATAGATGCATCCCGAGAGTTTGTTCTGCGACTAGACGCAGATTTGCCGGCTTTCCGCAGTCATCTGATTGATTTCCCAAAATGTGCCGGTCGTAAAAATTGAAGGCGAGATCTCGGATTCACATAATGGTGGTCGCTCCGTCCAGATTGTTACCTTCGCGGACGGGCAGCGCGTAGTCTACAAGCCGAAAGATCTGCGGTTGGATGTTGCTTGGCAAAAGCTCATCGATCAATTGAACGGTGCAGAACCTCCTCTCGACCTTAAAGCGGTGCGCGCGATTGCACGTGAGGGCTACGGCTGGACAGAATTCATCCAGCATACTGGTTGTATTGATCGGGCAAGCTGCAAGCGGTTTTTCATGCGCGCAGGGGCGTGGCTCGCGCTGTTCCACTGCTTCGTTGCGAGTGACATGCATCAGGAAAACATGATTGCGGTCGGTGATTATCCCGTGCCGATCGATCTTGAAACGATCCTTCATACAACGATAGACGAGCAAGGAGCTGCCGACGCGGAAGTGCAGGCCTTCGACCTGGCAGTCGAAAAACTCGCCAACTCCGTCATGATGGTGGGTCTGCTCCCAGCCTATGGGCGCTCACCTGACAACAATGTTTTCGCTATCGGAGGAATGACCGCAGACTGGAATTCGAAAATAAAGATTAAGTGGGAGAATATAAACTCCGACGAGATGCGGCCGACGAAATTAAAAGTTGGCAGCGGCAATAGCCCGAACTTGCCGCATATTGATGGCCAATACTGCAAATTTGGCGACTATGTTGAAGATTTCGCCTCGGGCTTTGAGCAATACGCGAAATTTTTGCTGCGGAGGAAAGATGCGGTGTCGTCGGGCTTGTTCGATGACTTCGCGGGAATTCCGGTACGGAAAGTTGTCCGCGCGACTCGTTTTTACGCAATGTTGCTTCAGCGCCTCAAAGACCATCGCACGATGGACGATGGAGTCATATGGTCTGCCCAGGCGGACTTCATCTCCAGGTTGGCCGAGTGGGACAAGGAAACGGATCCCCGCTGGCCAATCCATCGGGCCGAACGGTCCGCGCTCTTATCGCTGAACGTTCCGCACTTTGTCTCGCCAAGCGATAGCGATGAGCTACGCGATGCCGCCGGCTTTTCCATGCGCACGGGCGGCGAGACGGGTTTAAATCGAGCCAAAGCTCGCTATCGGGAGTTCGACGAAACAGCGATCGCATGGCAATTAGACGTGATACGGGCGAACACAAGTTCATTTTCGAAAGCTCGTCCCGGTCGCGACGCCAAACCGGCGAAGTCTGAATTCAGTGGAATGCAATCGGCTGACATTTTCGCGGGAGAGGCCGACAAGATTGCAGACGAATTGTCACGCTATGCCATTCGTCAAGGCCCTGGAGCGGCGTGGATCGGAATTGATTGCCTTGGTGATGCCGAAGTATTCCAACTCGTTGCGCTCGGGCCGGACCTTTACAATGGCCTGTCCGGGGTCGGCGTATTTCTTGCCGCGCATGCCGCGGTGAGGGAGCGTGATTCTTCCGCCGGTCTTGCACTCGCGAGCATTGCCCATCTTCGAAAAAACGTTAAAGGCCGGAATGCGGCGCGCATGGCGCGATCCCTTGGAATCGGCGGCGCGACGGGTCTGGGATCGATCGTCTATGCGCTGACTGTCATGTCGAAGTATCTGGACGCCCGCGACTTGCTGGCCGATGCACATATCGTTGCGGACCTGTTTACCGACGATCTCATCGCGGCAGATAAACAGCTCGATGTTATCGGCGGAAGCGCCGGAGCGATTCTTTGTCTGCTTCGCCTCTATCGGGACAGTCCATCGGAGCGCGTTCTTGCGCGGGCAATCCGGTGTGGCGAACACCTGGTTGCGCAAGGGCGGCGCGGGGCGGATGGCCGGCGCACGTGGCTTGGACAAGGGTCAGGTCCGCGCCCGCTGAACGGCATGTCGCACGGTGCCGCCGGCTTTGCCTATGCACTCGCTTCTTTAGGCGCGGTTACAGGGCGGGAGGAATTCGCGCAAGCGGCGCTTGAATGTGTCGAATTTGAAAACGCCAGCTTTAGTGCCGACCATAACAATTGGCCCGACTTGCGCGTCAGCGACACGTCGTCATGGCCGTGTCAGTGGTGCCACGGTGCTCCGGGCATTGGCCTTGCACGGATCGCGACAGCCAAACGGGCAGGGGTGAATCCTGCAACCGACCTGACGGATATACGACACGCGGTCGAAGGCGCGCGAGCCGGATGGCCTGGGGCGGTCGATACGCTTTGTTGCGGCACGCTCGGGAGCATCGAATTTTTCTGCGAGGCCGGCAAAATACTGGACAGCAGCGAGCTCCGCGAACTCGCAATAAACCACCTTATCGACGTTTTGAGCCGCGAGAAATCAACGGGCGATCTGCGCTGGAACGCGGGCGAAAGACAATTCAATTTGGGTCTGTTCCGTGGCCTGAGTGGCGTTGGCTACACCGCTTTACGCCAGATCGAGCCGTCTCTCGCCAATGTCCTCATCTGGGAATAGCCGTTCGCTGTGGATTGAAGCGGTTTCGCCGCCGCGGTGCCCATTGGCATTTTGTGAGGCGATAACTCATAATCAAAATTATGGAATTGCGTCATCTCCGATACTTCGTGGCCGTCGCGGAAAAACTACATTTCTCGCGTGCGGCTGAATTTCTCAATATTTCCACGCCGACGCTGAGCCACCAGATCCAGGCCTTGGAAACAATGCTTGGCGCTCAATTGCTCTCGCGCAAAACGAAAAGTGCAGTGGCACTGACGCAAACCGGCAAACGTTTTCTCGAAGAGGCCCGCGCAACGCTCAAGCAGGCGGAGAACGCGGAGTTGGTTGGAAGACGTGCAGCGCGTGGCGACATCGGTTCGGTCGCCATCGGGTACATTCTGTCGGTGAGTTGTATCGGACTGCTTCCGGAGCTGATCTCAAACTTTCGAAAAGACAACCCGGATGTCTCGTTACAACTTAGTCGTATGGAAACATTTCCTCAGATGAAGGCGATTATCGATGGAGTCCTTGACGTCGGCTTCATCAGGGCCCCGCAACGCTACCCCGCGGAGCTTACGGGGTTTGTTGTTCATCGCCATCCTTACTGTGTTGCCATTCCAAAAGGGCATCACCTGGCGAGTCGAAAGAAAATAAGCCCTGCCGCTCTGGTCCAGGAGCGGTTTGTCTCGGGTTCCCTGGAAATGGAGGTTGGCTTTTGGGGAAATCTGGGCGCTATATCGAAGTCAGGACAGACGCTTCATATCGTCGAACGTGCACCGGATATTTTTTCGCTTCTGACGCTTGTTGCTGCCGGTACCGGAATTGGCATTATCTCCGCACCTATGCAGAATGTGGCAATTCCCGGCATCGTGTATCGAAATATTGCGGGCGCCTTCCAAGAAGCAGAGATTGCCGTTGCCTTTCGAAAGAGCGAAAATGCACCCGCCGTTAAATCATTTATTCAAAAGCTGCGGACAAAATCGCGCATGCACTCTTGATCCGGCAGACTAGTTCAATGACGTTCAGGCATTTATCTAAATTTCGTTTCAAGGTTCGTCGTCATGCATGACGCAAACGTCCGGCTTCCACTTCTCCTTCAGCCCATTGCTTTGCGCGGTATTTTTTCGCGTAACCGCATCATTGTTTCTCCCATGTGCCAGTATCAATCGAGAGACGGCGGGCCGACCGACTGGCATCTTGTCAATCTTGGGAAATATGCGATTGGCGGCGCGGGCATTGTGTTCACGGAAGAGACGGCGGTGGAGGAACGAGGCCGCAAGACGTATGAATGTGCGGGGATATATTCGGACGATCACATTCTCGCCTATCACAGGATCACCGATTTTATTCGCGGCGAAGGCGCAATTCCGGCAATCCAGCTGGGGCACGCCGGCCGCAAGGCGTCCAGCGACGTGCCCTGGAACAATTTCAGGCCGTTGGACGACAGTGATGCAGCGCGCGGGTTGAAGCCATGGATCGGCGTTTCTCCGAGTCCCATCGCAGCTCCGCGGCCGGGTTCATCGACGCCGATTGAAATGTCGATAAGCGATATAAGCGTCATGATGGGCGTCTGGCGCGAGGCGGCACTGCGAAGTGTCGATGCGGGCTTCGATATCTGCGAAATCCATGGTGCCCATGGTTACTTAATTCATCAGTTTCTTAGCCCGCTTGCGAACAAGCGTAACGATGCCTATGGCGGGGATCTGAATGGCCGCATGCGCTTCGCTCTCGAGGTGACCGAGACGGTGAGGGCGGTGTGGCCGCAAGACAGGCCATTGTTTTTCCGGTGCTCGGCAACCGACGGACCGGGAGGCCACTGGACTATTGACGATACGATCGTGCTCGCGCGCGAATTGCGCGACCGCGGTGTCGACGTCATCACGTGTTCGTCAGGCGGGATAGCCGGGCCGATCAACACAGAAATCGTGCCGCGCCTGCCCGGTTACCATGTCGCATACGCGGAGCGCGTCCGCAGGGAGGTCGGCATCAAGTCGGTTGCCGTCGGACTGATTACGGAAGCCCGCCAAGCGGAGCAAATCCTCAGCACAGGACAGGCGGATTTGATCGCGCTTGCGCGGGAGTTTCTTTACAATCCGCATTGGCCCGTCCATGCCGCCAAAGAATTGGGTATTGAGAACTATCTCGACATCCTTCCCTGTGGCCTTTCCTGGTGGCTGAAGCGCCGGGAAGAAGTGCGTCGGTTGAAACCCGGCTGAACGCAAGAGAATGGCAAGAGTAAATCCAATCCGTGGAAGATCGTTATCGTGGTGGGTGGCCGCGGCCGTTCTGGTCGCTGGAGCACTGTTTTCGCAACAGCCTGCGCTAGCGCAGTATCCGACAAAACCGGTCCATATTGTCGTTCCGTATCCGGCAGGTGGTGCCGTTGACGCCTTTGCTCGCGTTTTGTCCCAGCGCCTGTCAGAAGTATGGAACCAGCAAGTCGTCGTGGATAATCGGCCCGGCGCCAGCACGATGATCGGTGCCGATCAGGTGGCGAAGTCCCCTGCGGATGGTTACACGCTTCTGCTGACCGCGGAACTGACCCTGGTGACGGTCCCGCACTTGCACGAAAAAATTCCTTACGACCCGCTCAAGGATTTCGCGCCAATCACCGCGCTGGTTTCCGCAACCCAGGCGCTGGTCTCTAACCCGGCGCTGCCGGTGTCGACCGTCAGGGAGCTAGTTGCCCTTGCCAAAAAAAGGCCGGGTGAACTGTCTTATGGGTCGTTCGGCATCGGCTCTACCGGACATCTCAATATGGAGATGTTTCAGGCCGCGACCGGTGTGCGCTTCAATCATATCCCCTACAACGGCGCTGGACCGGCGATGAACGATGTCATCGGCGGCCACATCGACTTTATGTTTGCGGCGCTGAGCATCGTCAAAGGCAATGTGAGAGCCGGCAAGCTGCGCATGATCGGCGTTGGAAGCGATCACCGCAGCAGTGAGTTTCCCGAGGTGCCGACAATTTCCGAATCCGGCGTGCCGGGCTTCGAAGCAAAATCATGGTTTGGAGTCGTGGCGCCCGCCGGAACCCCGGCGGATATCATCAACACGATCAACCGCGATGTGGTAAAAGTCATTTCCGAGCCGGCGTTCCGCGAGCAATACCTGATTGCGCAAGGACTGGAGCCAATTCTCGATACGCCCGAGCAATTCGCCGCATTCATCCGCTCCGAAACGATCAAATGGGGCAAAGTCGTCAAAGACGCAAATATCGCGGTGATAAAATAAATCGTGATGAAGAATTCGCCGGTTAGGACCGAGCTTTGGCGTTGAGCCGCTGATCGAGGCGAGCCAGGTCGACGACCATACGCTCATGCGTGCCGTTACCGATCTCTTCAATTTCGTCGCGAGCAGTGACGTTGAATTCGATGCGGCGGCCGTCGACTTTCGTAACCACCGCTTCGGCGGTTACACGATGACCGGCTGGCGTTGCGGCGAAGTGACGAATATTCACCGCGGTGCCAACCGCACTTTCGCCGGGGTCGAGATAGTCCCGCACCGCATTTAACGCTGCATTCTCCATGGCCGTCACCATCATGGGCGTAGCAAACACGCGCGGCAGCGCTGCGTCCTTGAATTGATTGGCGAGGTGCGCCGGTGTCACTCGCAGGACGTAGCTTCCTTTAGCTCCCACGGGAATCGGCTGCATGACATTAACTCCCAGCACGTGGCACATGGTTGATTGCCGGTGCCAGAATGACCAGCAAAATTCCGCAAAGCGTTATTGGCAAGAACGCGAGGCCCGGAATTCCGCTGAGATCCCACGCTAGTCCACTGATCACCGGCACTATCACCGCGCAACTGTAGCTGATCGTGAACATGGCCGCAGTAACCCGATGCACGTCGTCAGGCGGGCTGAGCAGCGGCGGGAGCGCGAGCACCAGGACCAGAATCGCGGCAGCGGAAAACCCTTGCAGCGTTGCGGCGGCCACGATCCAGACCCCGCTGCTGAATACGATGCCAATGGTCGCGATAACACACAGCAGCCCGCATACGACATAGGGCCAGACCTTGCCCTCCAGCCGGCCGGCGATCGCGAGCAAAATTAATGACGCGGGGATTTGCCCGATATTCAGCCCTGACAATGCAGCACTGATCCATTCACTTTGCCCGTTGCTTCTGAGGTAATCGGGCAGGAAGGCGTTGGTCGCGAAATAGGTGGCATTGATGGTCCCGAGCATGATGCCGAGTCGCCAGATCAGCGAGTCGCGCCAATCAGGCCACCAGCGCCGACGCACCAGTGTCGAGGCATTCGTTGCAGGCCGCGGGGCCAGCATCATTACGATAAGGGCAATCATCGCGACCGGTCCGCTCCAGAATACGAAGCCGCGCTGCCAGCTGCCGCCCACAAGAGGCAGCACTAATGGAAGCATCAGCGCGACCGGTGCGATCTCGCCGATCAGCAGACCATTGGTATAAACGGCGGTGGCGAAGCCGATCCGATGTGGCACCCATGCCCGGACAGCCGGCGGCATGGCCACCTGCATGATTGCGACACCGGATGCCATGGCAATGGTCATTGCGTAGAGCCAGCTGACATCCGGCAACACGCCACGCAGTGCACCACCGATAGCTGTAACCGCAAGGCCGACAATCAAAGCCGCACGAATTCCGAGCCGGGTTATGAGCAGCGACCCCGGCACAGCCGCGAAGGCGAATAACATCGATGGCAACCCGGTCAGGACGCCGACCTGTGTCGCACTAAGACCGAGCTCATCGTGGATGAGAGGGATGACAGGCGGTACAGCTAAAATTGTAAATCGTAAGGCGGCGCCGCTGAGCCAAAGTAATATAAGTGAGGTGAAAATGCGCGCCTGCGATGGTGCGCCGATGGTCTCATTCATGGATGACGCCGATCTTGCAGTTTCGAACGCGTTGCGATTTCTCGGCGTACCAGGTCCAACAGAGAATCTTTTCTGGAGTCGAAATTGATCCCACGAATGTTGAAGGCCGCGGCGGCGGCAATATCATCGTCTTTATCGCCGATCAAGAAGCTGGATCCAAGATCTATCGGCCATTCGCGCGCAGCTTGTTCCAGCATTCCAGGTTTGGGTTTTCGGCAGCGGCAGCGTATCGCAAATGATTTGACGGTGCCTTCAGGGTGGTGGGGGCAGTAATAGAACGCATCAACGTGTGCACCCCGGGCGGCAAGGCCGTCTTGCATATGGAGATGAAGCGATTTCACCGCCGCCTCGTCGTAAAAACCGCGCGCAATACCGGATTGGTTCGTAATAACCAGAACGTAGTAGCCGGCCTCATTCAGGAGTCGGACGGCTTCCGGTGCTCCGTCAATCCATTCCAGTTGCTCGGGCTTATGGGTATAGCCGCGGTCGACGTTGAGGACGCCATCCCGGTCGAGAAAGGCAGCCGGCCGGCGCACGCCCGCAGCTTCGGGAGGATCACCGCGGCGGTTATTTCTATCGATCATTTTGCACGGGTCTGGGCGGCTGAATGACGGGTGGGCGGCGGCCTCAGTTGGTTCCTGCCTTGATGAGTGATTGTCTTTGCAGGCCGCTTGCGACCCACACGATTCCGGCGGCTATGCCAATCCAACGAAGCGAAAGATTGAGCAGCAGGATGGAGATTGCCGCCTTGGCCAGCAACAAGAGTGTGCGGTGCTCCTTCCGACGATGCAAGTAGGGGGTGCTTCTCCGCACGCAAGCCACCCATGCCGGCTATGCCAGCCTCATTTACTGACGCAATAGAAGATGCTTATTACTGGCCCAACGGAAGATGCTTTGAAACTGTTGGGCGCCCGATGCATTTGCAGCAACGAATTCTGGTTACCGGTGGCGCGGGATTTCTCGGCTCGCATTTGTGCGAGCGGCTTTTGGCGCAAGGCGGAGATGTCCTCTGTGTTGATAATTTTTTCACCGGCTCCCGGAAGAACATCGAACATCTTCTCGACCATAAGCATTTCGAACTGACGCGGCACGACGTGACTTTTCCGCTCTACGTCGAAATTGATGAAATCTACAATCTCGCATGCCCTGCTTCGCCAATTCACTATCAGCGCGATCCGGTGCAGACGACGAAGACCAGCGTCCATGGCGCCATCAATATGCTTGGATTGGCAAAGCGCGTGAAGGCCAAAATTCTTCAGGCGTCGACATCGGAAGTTTATGGTGACCCGAACGTTCACCCTCAACCGGAGGAGTACTGGGGGCACGTCAACCCGGTTGGGCCGCGCTCTTGTTATGACGAAGGTAAGCGCTGCGCAGAGACATTATTTTTCGATTATTGGCGACAGCACAATTTGCGGATCAAGGTCGCGCGTATTTTCAATACGTATGGCCCGCGTATGCATCCGAATGACGGGCGCGTGGTGTCGAATTTTATTATCCAGGCTTTGCTTGGGCGTGAATTGACGGTCTACGGAGAGGGCACCCAGACACGATCATTTTGCTATGTGGATGATCTGATTGACGGGTTGATGCGGTTGATGGCGACCAAGGATCAGATCACCGGTCCGATCAATATCGGTAATCCGACCGAGTTCTCGATGCTCGAATTGGCGAAAACGGTGATCGACATGACGGGCTCACGGTCACGCGTTGTGCATCGTCCGCTGCCCGAAAATGATCCACGCCAGCGGCGCCCCCAAATCTCGCGCGCACAAGAATTGTTGTCCTGGACGCCCCGCATTCAGTTGAAGGAAGGCCTCATTCGAACAATTGCGTACTTCGAAAAGCTGCTGAATGATGGCGATGTGCGGTCAACGTTGACTGCCGAGCCGACCGCACGTCTTTAGCGACCGGGCCCGTTCGGGCTGACATGGTTTTCGCCACAAAAACCGATGCGCGCGTGTGAGCAACCAGCCGCCTTGCGAAATTGGCTGTTGCCCGGCCTCTGGAATTTGCTAGCTAAGTGTCTGGAAATTGGCCCAAATCACCCGTTTGGGGGAGGGCGGGGCCGGGCCGCGGCAATTTGCTACAGTGTTTACGTGTGAGAAGGGGACTCTTTGAATATTGCATCGACCAAAACGGCGCCGTCTGGTTCGACCGGAACGAAGACCGCCGATGTGACTGTGGTCGGCGGCGCCGGCCATGTCGGCATTCCCCTTGTGCTCGCTTTTGCCGAGGCCGGCCTGACCGTCAACGTCAACGATCTCAATGAAAAGGCGATCGCGACTCTGAAATCGGGCAAATTGCCATTCATCGAGCATGGCGCAGCGCCGCTCCTCGCCAAAGCACTTGCCAATAATAAATTGCTCTTTACGTCGGCGGCGAATGCGATCAGCCACACCGGTCCGGTGGTCATCACCATTGGCACGCCGGTCGATGAATTCCTCAATCCTGTTCAGGCTGAGATGCAGCGCTGCATTGACGGCCTGTTGCCGCATGTTGCGGACGAGCAATTGCTTATTCTGCGCTCGACCGTCTATCCGGGAACGACCGACTGGCTGCAGGACTATCTCAAACGGCTTGGCCGCAAGAATCAGGTCGCGTTCTGTCCTGAGCGCGTGGTGCAAGGTTATGGCATCAAGGAATTGCGCGAGATGCCCCAGATCATCAGCGCCACATCTCCGGATGCCGAAAAAGAGGCAATCGCGATATTCGGGCGGATTGCCCCCGAGGTCGTCGTGGTAAAGCCCATCGAAGCCGAGTTTGCCAAGCTCTTCAACAACGCTTATCGCTACATCGAATTCGCCGCCAGCAATCAGTTTTATATGATCGCGAAATCGGCGGGAGCCGACTTCAAATCAATCATGCGCGCGATGAAACAGAACTATCCGCGCGCAAAAAGTTTTCCGGGGCCAGGTTTTTCGGCGGGCCCGTGTTTGTTCAAAGACACGATGCAACTCGCCGCCTATGCGCGCAACCAATTCGGGCTGGGTCACGCAGCCATGCAGGTGAACGAGGGGCTCGTTTTACAGCTGGTCGATGATCTACGGCATGCTTATGACATTTCCGAGATGACTGTCGGACTTCTGGGCATGGCCTTCAAAGCCGAGGTCGATGATACGCGCGCGTCGTTAAGCTACAAGCTCAAGCACACGTTAGAAATGTGCGCGCGGAACGTCCTCACCACCGATCCATTCGTCACGACGGATTCGAATATTCTTCCATTCGACCAGGTCGTCGCGCGCAGCGATATTTTGATTCTGTGCACGCCGCATTCCGTCTATGCGGAAGCCGATCTCAAGGGAAAACCCGTTGTCGATGTTTGGGGCTTTCTCAAGAACGCGAACGTCGTGTCCTGAGCATGATTCGGTCTCTCAGACTTACGCCGCGTCAAATCTTGATCGTGTTGCACGATGTTCTTGCCACAGCTGCGGCGGTGGTTGCGACATTTTTCGTTCGCTTCGAAGGATCCGCGCTAAATGAGCGGTTGGATGGTCTCGTACTCTTTTTGCCGTTCTTCCTGATCTACGCGGCGGTTGTTTATCTCATATTAGGGCTGCACCGAAACAAGTGGCGCTTCACCTCGGTTCCGGATCTCTACAACCTCTTTCGCGCGTCGACCGTTCTGGCCATTTCCCTGCTTGCTCTCGATTACGTTTTGGTGGCGCCGAATATTTACGGCACATTCTTTTTCGGCAAGCTCACCATCCTGCTTTACTGGTTCATGCAGATGTTTTTTCTGGGCGGCCTGCGGGTCGTCTATCGCTACCTTCACTATCGTCGAACTGTTCAGCGCGCGAAGGTCGCGGACGCCACGCCCACGTTAGTTCTTGGACGTGCCGCGGATGCCGAAGTCTTGTTGCGCGGAATAGAGAGCGGGGCGGTCAAGAAAATCTGGCCGGTCGGCGTGCTTTCGCCATCGTTCGCCGATCGGGGACAGTCAATCCGCGGCATTTCTGTTCTTGGCGATATCGACGACCTTGAAAGCACCGTTGCCGATCTGGAGGCCCGCGGCACCCGGGTGACGCGGCTCGTCCTGGCGCCCTCGGCGCTCACGCCCGAGGCGCGGCCAGAAGCAATTTTGACGCGTGCACGCCGGCTCGGGCTGAGCATTAGCCAGTTGCCATCACTCGACGCCGAAGGGCCCGCCGTTCAATTGGCGCCGGTGGCAGTCGAAGATCTCCTGCTCCGCCCCAGCGTCAAGATCGACTACCGGCGGCTCGAGAGCTTTGTTGATGGCAAGGCGATTGTTGTCACCGGCGGTGGTGGCTCTATCGGGGCGGAAATTTGCGATCGCATCGTCACGTTCGGCACCTCGCGCCTGCTTGTGATCGAGCATTCCGAACCCGCCCTGCATGCGGTTTTGGAAACCCTCAAAGGCAAGCAAAGCAATGCGGAGATTTCCGGCCGGATCGCCGATATTCGCGATCGAGAGCGGATCATAAGCCTCGTCGCGGATTTCAAGCCCGATATCGTCTTTCACGCCGCTGCGCTGAAACATGTGCCGATGCTCGAGCAGGATTGGGACGAGGGCATCAAGACCAACGTGTTCGGTTCGATCAATGTCGCCGATGCCGCGGCGGCCGCCGGCGCGACCGCCATGGTGATGATCTCGACAGATAAGGCCATCGAGCCGGTCTCCGTGTTGGGCGCTACGAAGCGCCTGGCAGAGATGTATTGCCAGGCACTGGACGATGAATTCGCGCGCCGCGTCGGTGCCGGCCGGCATGCGATGCGTTTAATCTCGGTCCGGTTTGGCAACGTTCTCGCCTCCAACGGATCGGTGGTTCCGAAGTTTAAGGCGCAGATCGAAGCGGGCGGACCGGTCACCGTGACTCATCCGGATATGGTGCGTTACTTCATGACCATTCGTGAGGCGTGCGACCTCGTCATCACCGCAGCGAGCCACGCGACGGGCAAAGTGAACGGCGACGAATCGATCTACGTTCTCAACATGGGGCAGCCGGTTAAAATCGTCGATCTCGCCGAACGCATTATTCGGCTCAGCGGACTTGAGCCCGGCCGCGATATCAAAATTGAGTTCACCGGCATTCGCCCGGGCGAGCGGCTGCACGAAATTCTATTTGCTCGACAGGAAGAGACTGCCGACATCGGAATCCCGGGCATCGTCGCCGCCAAGCCGGTTCGGCCGTCGCTCGACGCCATCCGTGCTTGGGTAGCGACCCTGGAACAAGGTGTCGCGCGCGGCGAGCGGGCCGCGATCTATAACGTGTTGCGCGACGCTGTGCCTGAATTTCGCGGCGAAGCGGCTTAGGGAGTCAGGGCCGTGGACCTAGCAGCGTTTTTCAAAGCGGAGTTTGCCGAACATCACGACGTTGCCCGCCGTACCGAGGCAGCGTTGTCCGACGCGTTCGCAAACCTCGTCGGCGATTGCGTCAAATCGGTTCGTGCCGGAGGGAAACTTTTATTCTTTGGCAATGGCGGTAGCGCGGCCGACGCCCAACACCTCGCGACCGAACTGACCATTCGTTACAAAGCCAATCGTGCCGCGATTGCTGCGATCGCTTTGACCACAGACGCGTCGGCTCTCACCGCTGCCGGCAATGATTTCGGTTTTGACCGGATTTTTTCGCGCCAAATAGAGGCGCTTGGGCGGCCTGGCGATGTCGTCATTGCTATTTCCACGTCGGGCAAAAGCCCGAACGTGATCGCGGCATTGAAACAGGCAAAGACCATGGGTCTCGTCACGGCGGCATTGGGCGGCAAGGGCGGCGGCGACATGGCCGGGCTTGCGGACCATTTGCTGATCGTGCCGTCAGACACCACGGCCCGCATCCAGGAGATGCACATCACACTCGGGCAAATGTTGTGCGGCGCCCTCGAGATTGAGTTGGGTTTGGCCGCAAGCAGATGATTTTCCTAGGCTTTTTCGGCTTGGCGTCGCTATTCCGTAGTTTTACATTATGAAAATGGTGTTCCTTATCCTGAAAGCCGCTTGACTCGATGCCATGGCGTGATTTTCCCTGCCACCAGGGAGAAACGCATCCATGAACGCCACCATCCTGCCGGGTCCCGGTGCAAGCACCCGGACCCAACCTGCGCGAAACGGCGAACGCCACAGCATCCAGTCGGTGGATCGAGCATTGTTTCTGTTGGAAACAATCGCCGAAGCCGGCGGTGAGGCGACGCTGACCGAATTGGCCAATCGCACCGGCCTGAATATCTCGACCTGTCATCATCTGCTGGCGACGCTGATCCAGCGCGGCTTCGCAACCAAGGTTCCAGGCCGGAGGCTCTATGCGCTTGGGGCTCGCATCATTTATCTCGGGCACGCGTGCCTGCAGGTCGATCTGCCGCGCCGGGCGCAGCCTTATCTTGAGGCGATCAATCAATCGACCGGCGAAACCGTGCATCTTGCGGCGCTGCAGGGCGACCATGTCGTAACGCTCTCCGTGCGAGAAGCGCTGCACGCCGTCCGTGTCGATACCGGCAAGATCGGCAAGGTCGAAGCGCCACACGCAACCTCGGTCGGCAAGGCGATCATGGCGTGGCTGCCCGAAGATGAAATTAAGCGCATCCTCGCCGGCGGGATGAAACGATACACCGACAAGACGATCACCGACTTGCCGGCGCTGCTGGAGTCCCTCCGCATCGTGCGTCGAAGCGGATATGCAATCGACCGCGAAGAATTCTTGCCCGGCGTTATCTGCGTTGGCTCCGCTATTCGCGACCAGGCGGGCACCGTTGTCGGCGCGATCAGCGCGTCGACTCCGATGATGCGTGCGACTGACGAGCACATCGCGTTGATGCGCGACCAGATCACGGCCGCGACACGGGGGCTGTCTGCCGAGTTCGGCGAACCTGGCGCTCAATCGAGCGAGCGGCCTCAAGCCGTCGTCAATTAATCAGCGCCTCACGCGCACAGAAAATTGCATTGGAGGATACATGTACGCACCGCCCGGGGTGAAAACCAATCACAACGAGTTTCCGATTCCGGACAGTCAGCGAGCCTGGGTGCTCGGTGAACCTGGCCAGCTCAGCATTACAACAAAGCCGGTACCGGTTCCGAAGAAGGCCGAAGTCTTGGTGCGCATCGATGCCGTCGCTATCTGCGCGACCGACCTTGAGATTATCTATCACGGGCCCCCGGCCTCGATCCAAGGCGGCCTGCCGTTCAATAAAAATTTCACGCCCGGTCACGAATACATGGGCACGGTCGTCGCGCTCGGTGCGGGCGTCGACGAATACAAGATCGGCACGCGCGTTGCGGTCGAGATCCATGCCGGTTGCGGGCAATGCAAGCGCTGCCGCGAAGGCATGTACACGTCGTGCCACAACTACGGACTCAACTATGGCGACGTTGACAAGGGTCATCGAGCCAACGGGTTCACGACCGACGGCGGGTTCTGCGAATACCAGGTCAACCACGTCAACACACTCGTGGCCATTCCCGATGCCATGTCCGATGAGGAAGGCACGCTGGTCGTCACCGCAGGCACCGCAATGTATGCCCTGACCGAACTCGGCGGGCTTGTGGCCGGCGAGAGCGTCTGCGTAACGGGTCCGGGCCCGATCGGTCTGATGGCGGTGGCTGTGGCCAAAGCGCTCGGCGCCCAGCCAGTGATACTCACAGGTACGCGCGACAACCGCCTTGAAATAGGCAAGCAGCTCGGTGCCGATGCGGTGGTCAACATTCGCAAGACGCCCGATGTCGTTGCCGAAGTGAAGAAGCTCAACGGCGGCAAGGGTGTTGACTATGTCGTCGAGTGCTCGGCGGCGACCAGTGCGGTGAACGATGCCGTGCGGATGGTCAACCGTGGCGGCCGCGTCTGCCTTGCCGCCTTTGCGCACGAGGAAGTGCCGGTCGATGTCGCGCACATCGTTCGCAACAACATCTACATGTACGGAATCCGTGGCGAGGGTAAAAGCGCGACCCACCGCGCTGAGGCCTTCATGCAACAAAAGCGTTTCGACGCCACCAAGATCCATACGCATACATTTCCGCTCGACGATCTGCCGACAGCAATCCGTTACGCCAAGGATCGGGTCGAGGACGCCATCAAAGTGGTGGTGAAGGCGAAAATGGACACCGCGCAGAAGGAAGCGGCGGAGTAAGAGCCGGCGTCTCGCCATGAAGCGAACGAAGCCCGCATCCTGAGGAGCCCGCCGAAGGCGGGCGGCTCGAAGGGGCGGCGCCAGGAACCACACATGCTCACCTGCGACGAATATCTGACGCCGGGCTCGCTGGATGAGGTCTTTGCCGCGATGGACGCCAATCGTGGCCGCTTTCGGATTGTAGCTGGCGCGACCGACACGTTGCCGTGGGCGCGCGAGGGCCGTGCGGGAGATGTCCACATCCCCGCGCTGATTGACGTTTCTAAAGTTCCGGACCTGCGTGAATTGTCCGTCGGCGACAAACGGGTGCGCCTTGGAGCGGCCACACCCATCCAGCGATTTCTTGATGATCCCGCGCTCGCCCGTGCACTGCCGGATATGCCACGCTGCGCCGTTTGGTTTGCCGACGACCAAATTCGTGCGCAGGCCACAATTGGCGGAAATATCGTCAACGCCTCGCCCGCCGCCGATGCGACGCCCTGCCTGATTGCGCACGAAGCAGAGGTTGAGCTGGCGAAGAGTGTTCGGGGCAAGATTTCGCGCCGCCGCATGCGGCTGGAGCAATTTATTGTCGGCCCCAACCGCACTGCGCTGGACGATGGCGAATTGCTGGTTGCGGTCGAGTGCGACAGCCTGCCGGGCTATGGCGGCAGCTTCGAGAAGGTCGGGCATCGCCGCTCGCTGGTGATCTCGCTGGTTTGTCTTGCAACACTGGTCAAGCTGGACGTCGAGGGCAGGCATGTCGAAGACGTGCGTCTGGCCATTGCCGGGATCGCGCCGAAGCCGATCCGGCTGACCGAGGTCGAGGCGTTTTTGTGCGGCGGCCCGCTGAATGACGATCGTATGCATGAGGCCGCCGAAATGCCGGTGGGGCTTGTCGCCTCGCGCACACGCCAGGACTATCGTCGCGAGGTGGTCCGCGGCTTCATGCTGCGCGGCCTGACCAATGCCGCCAGACGAGCGGGAGCCGATCTCGCGGCCCTGACGGGCGAGCTGGAGGCGGCGTATGGCTGATCTCCAGTTCACCGCTACGGTCAATGGCCGCAAAGTCGCGCGAAGCGCCAAGCCGCATCAGCGTCTGCTCGACTTCATCCGCGACGATCTCAACCTCACCGGCAACAAAGAGGGCTGTGGTGCGGGCGAGTGCGGCACTTGCTCGGTATTTGTCGATGGGGTGCTGATGAAGTCCTGCCTTTTGCCGGTGGCCAAGGCCCAAGGCGCCAGCATTGAGACGATCGAGGCGTTGGCAAAAACGGGCGAACTCAACGTTCTGCAGAAGGCCTTCCACAAGGCCGGTGCCAGCCAGTGCGGGTATTGCATTCCGGGAATGGTGATGGCGGCCACGGCCGCGCTGCGTGCCAATCCCTTCGCCGGCCGCGAGGAAATCAAGGAGCGCCTTGGCGGCAATATTTGCCGTTGCACGGGCTACCAGAAGATTTTCGACGCGGTCGAGATGGCGCGCGATGTGCAGAACGGGCGCTTGCCCGAGGCCGTGCTCTTGGAGACCGATACAAAGGACGCGGTCATTGGCAAAGCCGTCCGCCGCATCGACGCGCCGAGCAAGGTTTCCGGGCGGCTGAAATACGCTGCCGATA
This sequence comes from uncultured Alphaproteobacteria bacterium, assembly GCA_963722125.1. Lineage (GTDB taxonomy): Bacteria > Pseudomonadota > Alphaproteobacteria > Rhizobiales > Xanthobacteraceae > Pseudolabrys. The sequence continues at coordinate 1,047,018 of CAVRJW010000006.1, forward strand.
TGACGATGCCGGGGATGCTGCATGTGCAGGTGCTTCGGTCGCCGCATGCGCACGCACGTATCGCTTCCATCGATACGTCGGGTGCCGAAAGCATGGCGGGTGTCGAAGGCGTCATCACGAGTGCCGATGTGCCGGGCGAGGACGGGTTCGGCGTTTTCGTCAACGATCAGCCCGTTATGGCCCGCGACAAGGTCCGTTATGTGGGCGAGGCGGTTGCTGCTGTGGCGGCCGAAGATCCACTCATCGCCAAGCGCGCGCTCGGCGCCATCAAAGTCGTTTACGACCTGCTGCCGGCGGTCTTCGACCCGCACGAGGCCATACGTCCCGGTGCTCCCGTCCTCCACTCCGCCGCGCCCAACAATGTGACCAAACACATTCCAATCCGTGTCGGCGACGTTGAGACAGGCTTTGCCCAATCCGATCTCGTCGTGGAAGAAACCTATACGACACAGGCGATCGAGCATGCCTATCTCGAGCCGGAAGCAGGCCTTGCTTACGTCGACCATGATGGCGTCGTAACGATCGTTTCGCCCGACCAAAACGTTACCCATCATCGCCACATGTTGGCGCGCATTATTGCCAAACCGATCAGCAAGGTGCGCTTCATTATGAGCCCGGTAGGCGGCGGCTTCGGTGGCAAGGAAGATATGATCTACCAGGGCATGCTGGCGCTGCTCGTGATGAAAACGCAGCGGCCGGTGCGGCTGGTATTCACCCGTGAGGAATCGATCATTTCCACGGCCAAGCGTCACCCCTCGCGCACAACGCTCCGTATGGGATTGATGCGTGATGGGCACATTCGCGCGCTGGAAATGAAAATGGTTTGCGACGGTGGCGCTTACGGCATGTCGACCGAAGGCGTGATGCGCAAGGCGGCGATTCTCGCGGCCGGCCCTTACGTTATTCCGAACGTCAAAGTGGACACCTACGGCGTCTATACCAACAACACGCCTTCTGGCGCGTTTCGTTCTTTCGGCGCGCTGCAGACGGCATTCGCCACAGAATCCCATCTCGATATTTGCGCCGAGCGGCTTGGTCTCGATCCGTTTGAAATCCGCCGCATCAATGCAATGCGCGACGGTGCGATAACCCATACTAAGGCCAGGCTCGGCTCAGTCAGCCTCACCCGCGCGCTTGACGCGTTGGAAAAAGCGTCCGGCTGGGAAATTGGCGCCCCGGCTTCGCGCGGAAACAAGCGTGGTGATCTGGCTCGGGTCGACATTCGCCCAGCTTGCGCATTGGGTGCGCGTTTTGCCGACGAAAAACCGGAAGCGGCGGAGTAAGCGAATGGCGCGCAAACGCGGACGAGGGATGGCGGCCTGCTGGTACGGCATCGCGCGTACGGCGGTTGTCGATCGCGCCGCTGCATGGGCTGAAATCGACGATGGCGGTAGCGCCAAAATCGTTACCGGCGTTACCGAGATCGGCGAGGGCATTCTCACCGTCCTGGCGCAGATCGCCGCGCACGAAATGGGTGTGAAACCAGAGCACGTGGTCATCGGCGACAACGATACGGCTCGTGCCCCTGAAGCGTCGCATGCGGGCGCAAGCCGTCAGACCTACATGATCGGCAATGCTGTCGCGATCGCGTCGCGTGAGGCCCGCAAGCGCCTCGCCGATGTGATGGCCGATGTTTGGGACGTTGATGTCGACCTCATCCGGACAGGCAATGGTGAGGTTTGGGCCGAAAATACCAATCACCGTGTCACTATGGGCGAGGCGGTACACACCGCGAAAAGCCGGGGTGTGGTGCCAGTCGGTTCCGGGACGTTCGGCACCGATACAACCGGCCTTGATCCGGTCGACGGTTCTGGCCGGCCCTGGCAGGCCTATGTGTTTGGTGCGCAGGTCGCCGAAGTCGAAGTCGATACCGTAACCGGCGAGGTGCAGGTGCTGGGTATTTGGGCCGCGCACGATGTCGGCCGCGCCGTTAACCCGCAGGGCGTGGAAGGCCAGATTGAGGGCGGGATCGTGCAGGCCCTCGGCCAAGGCCTGATGGAGGACTACAAGCTCGACAAGGGCCACACCAGCACGTCAGGCTTTGCGAAATATATTCTGCCGACATCCCTGGATGTGCCGCAGGTCAATTCGATCATTATCGAGGACCCCGACCCGCTTGGCCCCCTCGGCGTCAAGGGAGTTGGTGAACCTGCAATGGTGCCCACAATCCCAGCGGTGATGAACGCTATCTACGACGCGGTCGGAGTGCGCATCACTGCGCTGCCGGCGACACCGGAAAAAGTGCTGATGGCGATTAAGGAAAAGGAACGACAAGAAGCGCAAATGGCGGTTCAAGTTTCCGAATGAACGCAATGTGGAGGAATTCATGAAGACTATTTGCAAGGGCTTGTTCGGCGTCGCCGCGGTGGTGATGGGATGCCTGCCGACCGCCGCGCAGAATTACCCCACGCATCCGATTGCGATGATCGTTCCCTATCCGGCCGGCGGCCCGAGCGATGTGGTGGCGCGGATCATGGCCGACGGAATGAGCCGTGTGCTTGGCCAGAACATTTTGATCGAAAATGTCGGCGGTGCGGGCGGAACAATCGGAACGGCGCGTGCGGCGGGTGCGGACCACGATGGCTATACCCTGCTTGCTGCCAGCATGGGGTCTCATGTTTCAGCCCCCGCGCTTTATGCCAATCTGAAATACGACTCCACGAAGGACTTTGAGCCGATCGGGCTGACCGCAAATGCGCCGGCGGTGATCGTTGCGCGGAAAGACTTTCCAGCGAACGATTTCAAGGAGTTTGTCGCCTACCTGAAAAAGAGCGGCGACAGTGTGAAACAGGCACATGGTGGTGTCGGCTCTTCCTCGCACATGGCTTGTATGCTGTTCACCTCCGAATTGGATTTGAAGCCCAGTCTGGTCGCATACCGGGGCACTGGCCCAGCCCTGAATGACGTTATTGGCGGGCATGTTGATTTTTTCTGCGAACAGGTCGTCAGCGTCCAGGGTGCAGTCCGGGGCGGTACGGTGAAGGCCTATGTGGTGTCGGGAAATACCCGCTCACCGGCACTGCCCGATGTGCCTTCGGCGAAGGAAGTCGGCGCCAACGATTTTCAAATCAATGTCTGGAGCGCGATTTTTGCACCGAAAGACACACCCAAAGCCGTTGTCGACAAGTTGAGCGATGCACTCAACAAGGCGCTTAACGATCCAGCGGTCGAGAAGCGGCTGTTGGAACTTGGCGGGACGGTCCCGCCAAAAGCTGAGCGCGGTCCCGCCTATCTCGCAAGCCTGCTCAAGGCCGATATCGCGCGGTGGAATCCGGTCCTCAAGGCGGCAGCGGAGAAAACGAACTGATGCTGACGCGCGGCGACAGCGACAGTGCAATGCGCGAACGCGCCCGCGCAGTCGCCGCGGCTGGCGGCGTGGAACAGGCGTTGACAAGAGGCCTACCGAAGCTGATCGAGTGCACTTTGTCCGAGGCGTTGGTGCTCGGGTTGCTCAAGCAGGGCGTGCGCAAGTATTTCGCCATCTTCGGGCACGGTTCGACAGACCTTGGTGAGGTATTGCGCGTTTATGAAGAAGAGGGCGCAACGCGCACCATCAATTGCCGCAATGAGGTCGAAATGGCGCATGCCGCCACCGCGCTGCGCTGGCAATATGGTGAGCTATCTGCCGTCGTGACCTCGATCGGCCCCGGCGCCATGCAAGCGTTTGCCGGTTCGCTCGCTGCGGCGTCAAATGGCGTCGGCGTCTATCACATCTATGGTGACGAGACGACCTTCGGCGAAGGCTACAACATGCAACAGGTGCCGAAGGAAGAGCAGGGCCTGTTCGGCCGCATGACCGCTGTCATGGGCCAATCTTACGTGCTGCACACGCCCGAAGCCGTGCGCGATGCGCTAAGACGCGGCGCCTTGTGCGTAAATCATCCTTATCGCGCCGGGCCGTTCTATCTGCTGCTTCCGCTCAATACGCAGCCGGCGCGCCTCACCGTCAATCTCGCGGCCCTTCCAACGAAGCCCGAGCTAACGAAGCTTGCGCCCGCCGATGATGCGGTGATCGAGCAGGCAGCGGCAATGATCGGGAAGGCCAGTAAGGTTGCGATCAAGGCCGGTGGTGGTACGCGCAGCCATGACGCGGCAGTCAGGCGGTTGGCTGAAGCCGCCCGAGCTGCGGTCGTGCTTTCACCCGGCTCCACCGGCGTATTGCCCGATCAGCATGCGCAGAATATGCATGTTGGTGGCTCCAAGGGCTCGATTAGCGGCAATTATGCAATGGCGGAGGCCGAGCTCCTCATTGTCATTGGGTCGCGTGCCGTCTGCCAGGCGGATTGTTCGGGCATCGGCTACAAGAACGCCCGCGCCGTGATCAATATCAATGGCGATCTCGGCGACGCCCTGCACTACAACAACACGATCGCGCTGATGGGGGATATTTCCGCTGTGTCGGATCGTCTTTCCCAGAAATTGGGGACAGCCGGAGTAGGCAAGAACAAAAGCGCGTGGCTCAAGTTATGCGCGGATAAAAAGGCCGAGTGGTCCGCTTACAAGAAAAAGCGCTTTGACTGCCCGCCGCTGCGTGATGTGGCCTGGCAAAAAGCGGTGTTGGCTCAGCCAGCCGCCATTAAGATCGTGGCCGACTTTGCCAAATCGATCGACGCCGCAAAATTTTTCGACGCCGGTGATGTGCAAGCTAATGGTTTTCAGATCGTCGAGGACGATCGCACCGGCGATACGTTTACGGAATCCGGCGCCTCATATATGGGTTTTGCCGCTAGCGCTCTGCTTGCTTCTGCTGTGGCGGACAAGCCACGCTACAGCATAGCGTTCTCTGGTGACGGCTCCTTCATGATGAACCCGCAAATCCTGATCGATGCGGTGGAGCATAGTGTGCGCGGCATGATCGTGATCTTCGACAATCGCCGCATGGCCGCAATCTCGGGTCTGCAGCTTGCGCAATACAAAAACGAATTCCGCACTCATGACCGCGTGGCGGTCGATTACCAGAAACTCGCATCAGCAGTATCGGGCGTTATGGCTATATCGGGCGGCGATAACGTCGAGTCCCTTCGTGCTGCTTTGAAATCTGCCCACGCTTATGACGGCTTGTCGGTCGTCCATGTCCCCGTCTATTGCGGTCCGGATGATTTGGGCGGCCTCGGTGCGTGGGGTGAATGGAATGTCGGCAACTGGTGCGAGGATGTTCAAACGGCCTGGATCAAGCAGGATCTTTAGTGGAACCTGGTTGGCAATTATAGTCAGGAGGAACGTCTGCATGCCTTGGGGAGTTCCTATAACGACAAGAATTCGTTTGCCGCGGAACTTTGGCCGCGGTTTCAGGAGGACAAGCAAATGACTGATTCCAGGCACCCGCGCACCGGCAGCCGCGATAAACCCGTGCGTGAAAGTATCGAGGCTGATCGTGAGCGCGATAAACGCAAGGAAGACGAAGTCGCGACGAGTTCCGACGATAGTTTTCCGGCAAGCGATCCACCGAGCTTTACCGGTGTGACCACCGCCGCAGACGTTGAGCGCAAGAAAAAGAAGTCAGCGAACCCGGACTAGCCAAATTTCATATTCAGCAATTTCTCGGCATTCCCGCAAAAAACCTTGCGTTCGTCTGCCGGGTCGAGTTCGAGCTTCTTGATTGTCTCGATCGTCGGCGCGATCGGGCCGAGCGGAGCGTCGGTGGCGAATACGACCTGATTGGCGCCGAAGTACTCGTAGCCGCAGCGTATAGCGTGGACGCCTCCCCCAAACATGGCGGTGTCGGCGTAAAAATCATGAAGATAATCCATGTGCGGCCGTTTCAGGGACGGCAATATTTTCGAATAGTCTTCATCCGAAGTGCGTTGCCCAAGCACCTTGAGACCGGGGCCGACCCGACCGTCATAATAGGGGATCATCCCACCAAGATGATGGGTAATGATTTTCAATTTCGGGTACCGATCGAGCAGGCCGGAAAAGACCATTCGTACCATTGCGACGGACGTTTCATATGGCCAGTGGAAACACCACCACATTTCGAAGCGTGATTTTTTCTCGGACGGATAGTCCGGCATTGCTGCTGTACCCACGGGATGCAGCCAAATTGGCAAATCGAGCTCCGCCATTGTGGCAAATATCGGCTCAAATTCCGGATCGTCGAGCGGCCGGCCCGCAACATTGGTGTAGAGCAACACGCCGCGCGCGCCGAGGTCCTTAACCGCGCGACGCGCCTCGGCAACCGAGCCATCGACGTCGGTCATGCATAAGGCGGCTGCAAATCCGGGAAAGCGCTGGGGGTATTTGCGACATAGCTCGGCCATCGCGTCGTTCGCGATGCGGGCTAGGTTCAAGCCCACGTCGGGCGCGGCGATGTCTTCAATCGCCGGATTGGGCAGCGAAATGATTTGCCGGTAGTCGCCGAATTCGTCCATTTCCTTGAAGCGAGCATCAAGGTCGAAGAGTTTTGTGACGCCCCGCAGCCGCTTTCCGATATTCTCCAGCTTTGGCGCAACTCTGGTCATCTCCTGGAAAAAACGGTCCGGGAAGATGTGGCAGTAAATATCAATAATTGGGCTCATGATTTTCCATCCGCTTCTTTTCGCATGACCAGGTGACGTCGCAATGGCAGCGCCTGCCAGCCAAAGCGTTCTGCCGCCACTCCCCAAAGACCCTTGGGCATCCATAACATGATGATAATTGCGACCGCGCCCATCATCAGCAGGTAAATGCTGCCAAGGTCGGCCAGCGTCTGACGTAGAAAAAAGAAAACGATGGTGCCAATGACCGGTCCCTCCACTCGTCCAACTCCGCCTATGACCGTGATGAAGATGACGAAAGCAGTCCAGTCGTTCACGCTGAATGCGGTGTCTGGTGAGATGCGCAGCTTTTGTAAAAAGATCAACGCGCCGACCATCGACGTACCGAAGGCAACAAGGACGTAGACGAAAAATTTGACGCGCCAAACATCGATGCCATTGCTTTGCGCCGCTATTTCGTTGTCCCTGATGGCTGTGAGTGCAAGACCGTGGCGCGAGCGAAGCAACACTACGATTGCGCCGATCACGACTGTCGTCAGTGCAAGTGCAAGCCAATAAATTTCGAATTCGCGCATCTGGCGACTAGGCGCCATGGCGACGACTACGGCAGCTGGCAAGCTGATACCGGAGCCGCCGCCAAGCACAGAAACTTGGGACGCAAGGAGTCGGAATACTTCGGCGACCACCCATGTGCCGATAGCGAAATAAGCGCCGCGCAGCCGGAAGATCAGCATCGCCACCGGAATTGCTACGAGCGCTCCGATCGGGCCTGCAATGAAAATCGCTGCAATCGGATGAATGTCGAGGAGCATCGCGAGCGCAAATAAAAGATAGCCGCCAAGTCCGACGAATGCCTGTTGACCAACTGAAACCAGCCCCGCGTAGCCGGCGAGCAGGTTCCACAGGCTCGCCAGCGCCACGAACGTGAACATCTCGGCGAGAAGCCGCATTGTCTGCCGGTCGCCCCAATAGGGCGCGCACGCCAAAACGATCAGCGCCACAACAATCAGCGCAACTCCAACGCGACTGGACCGGGTGGCGTGTTCGACGATCATCCCGACACCTTCGGAAATAGGCCTTGCGGGCGCACGGCCAAAATCGCGAGAAATACAATGTGCCCGGCGAGCAGCTGCCAGCCGGGATCGATCTGTGCGCCGATGGCCTGTGAAACGCCGAGGATGATGCCGCCGGCCAGCGTTCCCCACATATTGCCCAGCCCACCGATGATCACTGCTTCGAATCCGAATATCAGCCGTGCGGGGCCGATCGACGGATCGAAATTGGTGCGTACCGCGAGGAAAACGCCCGCGACTGCAATGACTGAAAGCGAAAGTGCCATCGCCATGGCGAATACATGACGGGTATCGAGGCCCATCAGCTGCGCGACCGATTGATCGTCGGATGTTGCACGGAATGCGCGCCCGAGGGCCGTGCGGTAAAACAGCAGCTGAAGTCCGGCGATGACAACCAGCGCGACAATAAACTGGATGAATGGGAGGAGACCAATCCACACGCCATCTAAAATTTGAAACGTTTGAGTTTCGATTGCGCCGGCTTGCAGCCTACGGCTGTCCGCGGTGAACAACTCCAGGAGTCCGTTCTGAATGATAATGGAAAGGCCGAAAGTCACCAGCAGCGGCGGTAGCAAGTCGTCGCCGAGCGTACGGTTGAGCAGCCCGCGTTGCAGGGCGTAGCCGATAAATGCCATTGCTGGGACAACCAGCAAGAGCGAGGTGAGGGGGCCAACGCCAAGCGACTGCGTCACCATCAATGAGACGTAAGCGGCAAGGACGATCAGGTCGCCATGCGCAATATTGACGAGCCGCATGACGCCAAAGATGAGAGAGAGGCCGGCAGCAAACATTGCGTAAAGCCCGCCGATTAACACCCCCTGCAAAATGACATTCAGCCACTGAATCACATCTACACCCCGAAATATGCGGCCGAAATCGAGTCGCGCGTCAGGTCATGCGCTGGTCCATGCAAGGCGATACGGCCCTCTTGCAGGCAATAGACGTGGCTCGCAGCCTTGAGAGCTTGCACGATGTCCTGTTCGACAATGATCAGCGACAAGCCATCTGCAACGATGTGTGGCAGTTGCGCGTAAATATCGCGCACGATAATGGGCGCGAGGCCGAGACTGATTTCATCGCACAACAACAAACGCGGGTTCGACATGAGTGCGCGCCCGATTGCCGCCATTTGCTGCTGTCCGCCCGACAGGGCCGGCGCGGGGAGATGCCGGCGTTCGGCCAGTACCGGGAACAACTCGTAGATACGGCCTAATGTCCAGGAGCCGGGCCGGCGCGTCTGACCCCCGATTAACAGGTTCTCCTCGACTGTCAGCGATGGAAAAAGTCTGCGTCCTTCCGGCACCAAAGCGATGCCCCGTCTCAGTGCGTCGAAGGCCCGCACATGCGTCGTCGGCGAGCCCGCAAAGAGGATCTCACCGGAATGCGGATGCATCAGCCCCGCGATAGTTTTGAGGAGGGTGCTTTTGCCCGCGCCATTCGCTCCAATGACCGCGGCAACCTGCCCGGCTTTGACGCTCAACGAAACAGCAAATAACGCCTGGAAATCACCGTAGAATGCGTCAATCGCATTGATCTCGAGCAACGGGGCATCAGGCATCGGCGGCGATCCCCATGTAAATCTCGGCTACCTGCGGACTTCTGATGACAGTGTGCGGGTCGCCTTCGGCGATAAACTTCCCGCCATGCAGAACCATTAATCGATCGATGACAGCGAGAAGGGCGTGCACAATATGTTCGATCCAGATGATCGAGACGCCACTCGCCCGGACATCTTTGATCAGCGCGATCAGCACAACACACTCGTGCTCGGTGAGGCCGCCGGCGACTTCGTCGAGCAGCAGCACGCGCGGCTTGGTCGCCAATGCGCGCGCAAGCTCGAGCCGCTTGCGATCGAGCAATGTGAGGCCACCCGCACGCTTGTTCGCCTTGTCAGCCAAACCGCAGCGATCAAGCAGATCCGCGCAGCGTTGATAGACGGCCGTCTCGCGTTCGTTGCATCCGAACGCCGCAGCGACGACGACGTTTTCAAACACGGTCATGCCGGAAAAGGGCTGAGGGATTTGAAACGAACGTGCCAGGCCCGTTCGACAGCGGTGCTCGGGCGGCAGACGTGTAATATCGTCGCCTGCGAAAAGCACACGGCCAGAATCCGGCGCAACAGTACCGGTTGCGATGCTGAATAGCGTCGTTTTTCCAGCACCATTCGGACCGATGATCCCGAGCGCTTCGCCTTCATGAAGCGCGAGGTCGACACCATCGGCCACCACGACGGCACCGAATTTTTTGGAGATTGTCTCGAGCGTGAGAATCGGTGCCATTGGTGTCGATCAGGAAATCGGCTGCAGTTTGCCTCCGACCGGAATGTTTGGCGCTGTCTTGTTCTCGGTGATGACGAGGTTGAATTTGCCGTCCATGCGCTGCCATTGGCCGGCGACCAATGGCGTCTTGGTGACGTTTTTAACCGGCGTTCCCGTCCATTGGATCGGGCCGACGATGGACTGATAGTTCGTCGCAATAATCGAATCCAAAATCGATTTCGGATCGTTCAGATTTTTGGCGCGCTTGAGCACATCGATTGCCACTTCAAACAGCGCGTGTTGAAAGCCGAGGGGTTGTGTCCAAGGGCGATTAGAAGCTTTTGTGTAGGCGTCCGTGAGCTGCTGGCAGCTTTGTCCGGTGAGGCCGGATTTGAAGGGGTGGTTCGGCGTCCACCAGATTTCACTGGTTAGCCCGTTGCCGCGCGCGCCCAGGGAGTCGATTACAGAGGGAAAGAGAAGCGCCTTTCCGATGGTGACGATCTTTGGCTTGAAACCCTGTTGTGCCGCCTGGGACCAGAAGGTCGCGAAATCTGGCGGGATCATGTTGCCGGTAACGATCTCTGCGCCTGCCGCTTTGAATGCCGAAATTTGCGAAGTGAAGTCGTTGTTCATGAGTTGGTAGCGGCCGGGGTCGTGCAATTTGTAGCCGGCTTGGGCGAGCGCGGGTGGCAGACCAAGTTTAGGGTCGCCCCAGGCGTTGCCGTCGGCATCGTTGGGAAAGAGGCCGCCAACGACCTTGTTGGTCGGCAGTTCGTCCCATAGCGCGAGGAAAGAGGCAATTACGTCTTCGAGGCCCCAGAAGAAATGATAGGTCCACGTGAAGCCTTTCTTCGGGTCGCCTTTGCGCCCGAAAAAATAGGGTTGCCACGGGCAATTGGTAGTGATGCAGGGAACTTCGTTGACCTCGGCCTGGTCGGAAACGGGATTCGTCGTGTCCGGCGTCGCCGAGCCAACAATGAGATTGACCTTGTCGCCGAGGATCAGTTCGGACGCGACTTCCGCCGCGCGGGTGCCGCTGGACTGACTGTCTTTGGAAATAATCTCGACTTTGTAGGTCTTACCGTTGTTGTCGAGGCCCCTGCTTAAAATGCCGCGCACCTGCTCCAGAATGAAGTTGTCGGCCTCACCGAAGCCGGCAAGTGGGCCAGTCTTCGGACTGACGTGACCGATTTTGATGACTTGCGACTGGGCTTCCGCCGGAAGCACTTGCAATACGGCGGGAGCGACGATCGCGCCCATGCCGGTTTTGACCAGTCTACGGCGGGAGATTGTCCCACGGTCTTCCATTGTCGCCTCCCTCTGTCGTTGCGCCCCTCATGTGTCGTGGGCGCGTGCGTTTTTCAGATGTTGCAACACTTTCGAACGCAGTGCGGCTTGCTGCTCGACACTCCATTTCCGGAAACCTTCACCCGATTTGAAGCCGAGTTTCGCATCCTTCACGAGCTTTTCGAGATACGGCGAGGGGCCGGGGCGGCTGTCGATGTCCGGCAAGACGGTCTTGTGAATCGCCAGCGTTAGGTCGGTGCCGACCATATCGGCATTTTCCAGCGGACCGAGGACAGCGAGGCGGCGTCCGAACGCCGCCTTGATGACATCATCGACCGTTTCGGCATCGCAAATGCCGTGCTCAACCAATGCAATCGCCTCGCGCCACAATGCGTGCTGCAGACGGTTACCGATGAAGCCCGGCACGTCCTTCTTTACGTGGGCCGGCTTTTTACCCGCGGCAGCGTGCAGCTTCATGGTGAAATCTATGGCCTCTGGCGACGTCCACCGCGTTTCGATCACCTCGACTAGGGGAACGAGAAAGGGCGGATTCCACCAGTGCGTACCGAGGGCGCGCTCGCGCCGCTTCAGACCTTCCATGATTTTTGTGATCGGTATGACAGACGTGTTGCTGGCGAGGATGGTATCGGGGCGAACGTGTTTCTCGATCTCGCCAAACAATTTTTGTTTGAGTGGCAGGTCCTCGAGGACAGCCTCCACAACATAGTCCGCGGCGCGTACCGCTTCACCTAAATCGGCAACGGGAGTTACGCGTTCGACCGCGCCCGGATCATCGCCAAGGTCTTTCAGATTGGTGAGAATCCGGGACTTCACGCTCTCGAGCGAGGTCGCAGTCGAATCGTAGATCGTCACGTCGTGACCGGCGAGCGCAAATACCTGCGCGATGCCATGACCCATGAGGCCGGCACCGATCACCGCGATGCGCGCTTTGGCCATTGCCTATCCCGCTGTGTAGCCGCCGTCGGCGTAAAGGATGTGGCCGGTGTAAAAATCCGAGGCTTTTGACGCGAGGAAAAGGAGTGGGCCTGCGAGATCTTCCGGTTCGCCCAGGCGGCCTTTCGGCACCCTGGCGAGAAAGCCCTTGCGCACATTTTGCGCCCGCTCGGTGTCCTCATACATCCAGGCCGTCAGTGGCGAACGGAAAACGGTCGGCCCGAGTGCATTCACGGTGATGCCGGTCTCGCCCCATTCGCAGCCGAGCGCTTTGGTGATGCCGTCGACCGCTGACTTCGACGCACAGTACGCCGTGTAGCCGGCTGGATGGCCGAGCAGTCCGCGCGCTGATGAGGTGAGGATAACTTTGCCGCCCGGTTTGCCCTGCTGGCCTTGTTTGAGCATTTGCTTGCCGGCGGCGCGCGCCATCAGCCAGGATTGATTGACGTTGGCGTCCATCACGTCGAGGAAATCCTCGACCTTCTGGTCGACGATTTTTGACACTTTGTTGAGGCCGGAAGCGACGACCAGGATATCGACGCGGCCGAACTTGTCGACTGCGGCTTTGACGATTTTGTCGCAGTTTTCCTCCGAGCTTGGCCGCAGCGCGATAATTTCGGTCTTTCCGCCGAGCTTCTCGCATTCGGCTGCGACCTTTTTCAATTCATCCGCCTTGCTCGCCGCCAACACCACATTGGCACCAGCACCAGCAAATGTTTTTGCCGCCAGCGCACCGAACGCACCGGAAGCACCGGTAATGATCGCGGTCTTGCCCTTGATGTCGAACAGGGATTGAGGGTTTTTCAGAAACTCTTCGGCCATATCGTCCTCCGGCTTTTTTATTTGTCGTGACCGCGCTTATCCCGGCCATCTATGCCTTCGACATCACTTCGGCGGATTGGCCACCGCGACCACAATCGAACACACTTCATTGCCACGGTTGATGATCTCACGCGTTTCGTTCGGCTCGATCACACAAGAATCGTTGGCTTTCAGTACTGTCTCTTTGCCGTTGACGATGATGGTGAGTTCGCCGCGCAACACGAAATAGACCTTCTCGGGCGGAGAGGCATCAGGCCCGGCGCCGCCGCCGGGCAGGAAGTGCGAATAGCCGAACACGAGGCCCTTAGTGCCGCCAGCTTCGGCGCCGAACAGCCGCAGGGACGTGTAGTTGCGGTGATTGGGCGCCTCGTAGGGCTTGGCGTCCGCAAAGCGTTTGACGTGCATCAGAATTTCCTCCCGCGCTCGATTTTATATTTTCCCGCCGGATCAACGACGGCAACCAGCCTTACGATACAGCCGTCACCACGATCCCAGTTCCACGGGAAATACGCGAAGGTGACGCGTTTGCCGGTGACCTTGTCGATGTCGCCGCCGACATTCTCGATGCCCATAATGCCGTTTTTGAAGAGGATGCGATGCACGGGCTCCCACTCGGGGAAATCATCCTTCCAGTCGCGCCCGCCCGACCATTCGCGATATTCCTCGGCCAGGTGCGGATGGAGCGGCCCGTTCCGCTGTGGGCCGATGGCAGTCGCGAGCGGGTGGTCGTTGGCTTGCGTATCATGCCCTACCACCTTCACCTTCTTTTTGACGAACCATTCGCCGGCGGAAGGAACGAAGCCAGGCGAGCGGCAGAAATAATCTTCGCTGTCTTCGTAGAACTTGTGCCAACCGGTATTGACAATGACCACGTCGCGCGGCCGCACAATCTTGCCGCAGGCCTTTTCGAGATCGTCACCGGTGATCGGCTCCCATTTGTTTTTCGGGATCGACACGACGATGCCGGAGCCGAAGAAATGCGGCAGCGGCACTTCGTCGATGAAAGGCGTGCCCTGGATCACGTGCGCGGGCGCGTCGATATGCGTAGTATTGTGCATCGACGTCGTTATGCGCTGTGACAGCACGCCCGACTTTGCCATGTAGTGAATGCGCTCGATCTTCACGTCCTCGAAATACGGCCAGTTCGGGGACTGATAACCGAAGCGGTGGGACAGGTTATAGAACTCCAGTCCCATGCTGTTCTTGAGGTTTTCTTCGAACATCACGCCGCGAATTTTTTTGGCCACGGCATCCTCCCTTGTTTGCGCGTTCGCGCTCGTTGCCTAAATGGATTTGTCGTCAATGCCGCCGCGCGTCAGGCTGCGGCAGAGTTCATATGGCGCTCCAATGCATTTTTGGTGGCGAGCAGGCGTTCAGTTATTAATGCCTGCCGGGTCTGGAACCGCTGGCTCGGGACCGGGACCGAAATAGCAACCGCATTGCCAAGTGGGTCGTGGAGCGCCACACCGACCGCGCAAACGCCGAGCGTGTGCTCTTCGCGATCAAAAGCAACGTTGGTGCGCCGCGCAGATTTTAAATCCGCGAGCAGTGCGTCGAGGCGCGTGATCGTTTTCGGCGTTCGTGCTTCATAAGCGCGGCCAATCAACGCTTCGACTGCGGAATCGGAAAGTTGCGCAAGATAAGCCTTGCCATTGGCGGTGCAGTAAAGTGGAAAGGTATCACCAACTGCAGAAACGGCGCGCAAGCGTTGCGAACCGATTACTTGGTCGATAAAGACGAGGTGGTCTTTCTTGACCGTCGAGAGGTCGACTGTCTCGTGGAGTTCCTCGGATAGTCGTTCGAGAAACGGCCGGGCCGACGAGATGAAATCGCTGCGGACAGACGCGGCCAGTCGAAGGATCGTCGGGCCGAGTCTGACGCGGCCATTCGGTGTTGCCGCTATGACGAGCTTCTCGGTTTCGAGCGCTGCAACAATTCGCTGCACGGTCGAACGTGCAAGGTTCACCCGTTGTGCGATCTGGCCCAGGCTCAAGCCGGTATTTTCTTCTTCCAGCGCTCGCAGGATTGTGGCCGCGCGCGCGATGACCTGGACCTGGCTTTTGTCGTTGGTGACCAGCCAACTCATGACGCTTCCCACGCGGATACTTACCGACGGTCTATCGCCGCCTTGCATCGTGGGACAGCATAGCCCAAAATCCGATACAGCTAAAAGCGAAAAATATGACAGCATTGCTGCCTGAGGCGAGGGAACGCATGGTCAAGAAAATTGCGCTCGAAGAGCACTTCCTGGATCCCGCAACCGAACCGTATTGGCGGCCGACGATGGTCGACGTCGCGCCAGCCAAGACGGCGCAGCTTTACGCGAGCCTGACCGATTTCGGCGAGCAGCGGCTGCAAATGATGGACAAGACGGGCATTGCGCGGGCCGTCTTGGCGATTGCGGGTCCCGGGGTGCAGGTCGAGCGCGATACCGCGAAGGCCATAAGCGCCGCGCGCGCATCGAACGATTTCCTCGCCAAAGAAGTGCAGAAACGGCCGGACCGCTACTCGGGCTTCGCGCACTTGGCCATGCAGGACGCAAAAGCCGCTGCCGACGAGCTGGAGCGCTGCGTGCGTGAGCTCAAATTTCGCGGCGCCATGATCAACGGCCACACCAACGGGAAATATCTCGACGATCGTTCCTACGATCAATTTTGGGAACGCGCAGCGGCGCTGGATGCGCCCATCTATCTGCATCCGGCAGATCCAGTGGCGCCGCTGCCGGCAATCGCCGGCTATAACGTATTGGCGCGTCCGATGTGGGGTTGGGGCGTGGAGACCGGCTCGCACGCCCTGCGCATTATCTGCGGCGGCGTCTTCCACCGTTACCCGAAAGCCAAGCTGCTACTCGGCCATCTCGGCGAGACGCTACCGTTCCAGTTTTGGCGGTTCGACAGCCGATCGGCGCCTTATGGCTGGAATTTGCCAAAACCGCCGTCGCAATATCTTAAAGAAAACGTCTGGGTGACGACCTCGGGCATGTACGACCTCCCACCGGTGCGCTGCTCGGTCGACGCATTGGGGCGTGACCGCGTTATGTTCTCAGCCGACTATCCCTTCGACTGGCCGGGCTGCGAATTCCTCGACACGGTGCCGCTCGACGAAGGCTTGCGCGCTGACATTGCCTACAACAACGCGGCAAAAGTGCTGGGGTTGTGAGTCCGTCATGCCCGCCTTTGCCGGGCATCCCCGCCTTCTCCAGTCGCTGATTTGGAAAACCGTGGATGGTCGGGGTCAAGCCCGGCAATCGACGTCTTAGACATCACTTCGCGTCAATTACTCGCACCGGCTTGCCATCGAGCCACGCGCGGATGTCCTCGACAGCGTCGGGGAAGTATTTGCGATAGTTCTGCTCGCTGACATATCCGAGGTGAGGCGTGATCACGACGTTGTCCATCTTGCGGAACGGATGGTCGAGTGGCAGTGGTTCGACATCGAAAACATCGAGACCGGCACCGGCGATCGCCTTGTTCTGCAACACTGCGATCAAAGCCTTTTCATCCACGATCGGTCCGCGCGAGGTATTGATGAGATATGAGGTCTTCTTCATCAGGCCGAGTTCTTTCGCGCCAATCAGACCCCGCGAACGGTCACTCAACACGACGTGGATAGTGACAAAGTCGGCGTTGCGGAACAGATCATCCTTGGTTACGTAGTCGGCGCCCGCGGCCTTGGCTTTTTCTTCGGTCAGGTTCTGGCTCCAGGCAATTGTCTTCATACCGAAGGCCTTGCCGACGGCAGCCGAGCGTTGGCCGAGTTTTCCTAGGCCCAGGATGCCGAGGGTCGACCCTTCGAGGTCGCGGCCAACGGTCACCTGCCAAGAGGCGCCGGCCTTCAGCCGCGCGTTTTCGAAACCGATGCGGCGGGTAAGTTCCAGCATGAGGCCGAAGGCTATGCCAGTGGTCGGGCTACCGGTGGCGCCAGTGCCGCAGACGGTGATGCCGCGCTCGGCGCAGGCTTTGACGTCGAACGAATTGTTGCGGGCGCCGGTTGTGATCAGGAGCTTCAGGTCCGGCAGCGCCTCGACCACTTTGCGTGGAAACGGCGTGCGCTCACGCATTCCGACCACAATTGCGAAGCCCTGGAGGGCCTTGATGGCCTCATCCTGGCTTGCAAAGGGCTTGTTGAAGACCTTGATCTCGACGTCTTTGCTGATCGGCGACCAGTCCGCGAATTGCATCGCTACGTTCTGATAATCGTCGAGAATAGCTGCCCGAACCATGCAAAAGCCCTTTCACTGGCCCGGACGCTCCGGGCCGCGTCACCTTAGGCATGGCGCAACGAAAGAAAAGGGGGCTGTCAGTTCGGAGGCAGATCGTGCTTGGCGCGCCAGGCAGGTCCGGGGCCGCGCATGTAGTGCAATTCGGGCCGGTACGGACGGACTGCGTCGCGGGTCAATTCGCGCCAAAAACCACCAAAGAGGGTGCCGAAAATGGCGAATGGACGCGGCAGTAGCGAAATCGCGGTCCCAGAAAGCGCCAAGATCGCACGACCCATGATGCAACTCCCACACCGACCATGCGGGCAAATTTGACCCGCTTGTCCCTTGGTCGTCCCGTCCGACGGCCAGGTTCATGGATGGCGATCATGGCGTAGCAGCGGTTAAAAACTGGTACCGCGACGGCGCCGCGGCGGCATTTTTGCAATCAACCTTTCCAGAGGTTTACTGCTATCGCGTACGCGGCAACGGGCGGCCCCGCGCTTGCTCTTTCGAGTTCCCGCCGTTACATCAGCCTCGCATTTCCCGAAAAAGCGTGCGGCAGCGCGTGAGCGTAAGTGGGCGGATTCGGGCCGCAATCGCAGGGGTTTCGAGAGCTCAATGAACGGTCGCCAATTCATCTATCACATGGAAGGTCTCACCAAGACCTATCCGCCGGGCAAGAAGGTGCTGGATAACATCCATCTGTCTTTCTATCCCGACGCCAAGATTGGCGTGCTCGGCGTCAATGGTTCCGGCAAGTCCACGCTTCTGCGGATCATGGCCGGCATCGACAAGGACTTCACCGGTGAAGGATGGGTCGCAGAAGGCGCGCGTGTCGGCTACCTGGAGCAGGAACCGCAACTTGATCCAAAAAAGACCGTCCGTGAAAACGTGATGGAAGGCGTTGCGGCAAAGAAAGCGCTGCTCGATCGCTATAATGAAATTGCGTCCAACTACTCGGACGAGACGGCCGACGAGATGGCGAAGCTGCAGGACCAGATCAATTCCAAGAATCTCTGGGATCTCGACAGTCAGGTCGATCTTGCGATGGACGCTTTGCGCTGCCCGCCCGACGATGCCGACGTCGCCAAGCTCTCAGGCGGCGAGCGTCGCCGTGTCGCTCTTTGCCGGTTGCTGCTGGACCAACCTGAACTGTTGCTGCTCGACGAACCGACCAACCATCTCGATGCGGAGAGCGTGAACTGGCTGGAAGGCCACTTGCGCAACTATCCTGGCGCCATCCTGATCGTCACGCACGACCGCTACTTCCTCGACAATGTTACGGGCTGGATTCTCGAGCTAGATCACGGCCGAGGCATTCCTTACGAGGGCAACTACACATCCTGGCTTTCGCAAAAGCAGAAGCGCATGGAACAGGAAAGCCGCGAGGACGAAGCGCGCCAGCGCACACTGCAGCGCGAGAGCGAGTGGATTTCCTCGTCGCCGAAAGCGCGGCAGGCAAAGTCCAAGGCCCGCTATCAACGCTATGACGAATTGCTCAAAATTGCCAATGCCAAGCAGAATACCGTCGCCCAGATCACAATTCCGGTGGCTGAGCGTCTTGGCCAAAACGTCGTCGATTTCGATCATCTGACCAAGGGTTTCGACGAAACCCTTCTCATTGACGATCTCACCTTTAAGCTGCCGCCGGGCGGTATCGTTGGGGTGATCGGTCCCAACGGCGCCGGCAAGACGACGCTGTTCCGTATGATTACGGGACAGGAGAAACCCGACAAAGGCACGATAAAAATCGGCGAGTCGGTTCACCTCGGTTATGTCGACCAATCGCGCGATTCGCTCGACGGCAAGAAGACCGTTTGGGAGGAAATCTCCGAGGGTAATGACATCATTCTACTCGGCAAAAAGGAAATGAACTCGCGGGCCTATTGCGCCTCGTTCAATTTCAAAGGCGCCGACCAGCAAAAGAAGGTCGGCACGCTGTCCGGTGGCGAGCGCAACCGCGTGCATCTCGCCAAGATGCTTCGCTCCGGCGCCAACCTCCTGCTTCTCGACGAACCGACCAACGATCTCGATGTCGATACGCTACGGGCTCTCGAAGAGGCGTTGGAGGATTTTGCCGGTTGCGCCGTTATCATCAGCCACGACCGCTGGTTCCTCGACCGCATCGCCACGCATATTCTGGCGTTCGAAGGCGACAGCCACCTTGAGTGGTTCGAGGGCAACTTCCAGGATTACGAAGCTGACAAAATGCGCCGTTTAGGCACCGATTCCGTCATTCCGCACCGGCTGAAGTATAAAAAGTTCTCGCGATGATCCGGAAATATTGACTTGTCATGCTCCGCAAAAGCGGGGCATCCAGTATTCCGTGGCACCACTTCTAAGCAAGTTCTTCAACTTACTGGATCGCCCTCTTTTGCGGGCGATCGCGGTAGCATTGTTACTCGCTGTCTCGGGGGCTGCTTCCGCTGACCCCGCGTTCCAGCAATGGCTCCAGACGCAATGGCCGGCGGCGCAGCAACTTGGCGTTTCGCGTGCAACGTTCGACGCCGCCACGCGCGCCCTCGAACCTGATCTCACGCTGCCTGATCTGGCGATCCCCGGCCAACCCGACAAAGTTCCGCAGCAGCCTGAATTCGTGCAGACGCCCGCGCAGTATTTGCGCGAAGCGACCTTCGATCGCCTTGCGGCACGCGGCAAACAATTGGCCGTGCAATACCGGGACACGCTGGCACGCATCGAGAAAGAATTGGGTGTGCCCGGCAACGTTGTGTTGGCAATTTGGGCGCGCGAAACGGATTACGGCGGCTACCAGCTTCCGAACGACGCTATCCGTGTGCTGGCGACGCAAGCCTACGTTGGCAAACGTAAGGATTTCTTTCGCAACGAATTTTTACACGCTTTGAAGATGCTGCAGGATGGCATACCGCGCGCTGACATGCGGTCGTCATGGGGCGGCGCATTGGGTCTCACGCAGTTTCTCCCATCGGAGTTCTACAAATATGCCGTCGATTTCGACGGCGATGGCCGCGCGGATATATGGCATTCGGTGCCGGACGCACTCGCGTCGGCCGCAAAGCAGCTCGCGGGCAAAGGCTGGCGCAGCGGGGAGCCGTGGGCGATCGAGGTGCACGCGTCGGCCGATGCCGACTGCAGCATCGGCGTACCGGACGTGACAAAGCCAATTGGCGAGTGGATCAAACGCGGGTTTATTCCAGCTTACGGCCGAAAACTCAGTGCCGCAGAGCTTTCGTACGACGCCTCCCTATTGCAACCGGAAGGCAGCTATGGTCCGTCATTCCTCGCACCGAAGAATTATTTCGTGCTGAAGGACTATAATTATTCTGACCTCTATGTGCTGTTCGTCGGTCATCTCAGCGATCGCATCGCCGGCGCGCGTTCATTTGAAACGCCGTGGAGCAAAAATGCACAACTCAAAACCGCCGACGTTGAAACGATGCAACGTCGTCTAACCGGGCTCGGTCTCTACAAGGATAAGATCGACGGCAAGGCCGGCATGCTGACGCGCGCCGCGCTCGGTGCATATCAAAAGAAAAATGGCCTTAAAGTTGATTGTTGGCCGACCGCCGCGGTGCTTGAGCACATGCGGCGGTAGCGCCCCGTTTTAGTCGCAGACTTCCATGCGCCGAATGCGGTAAGCGTACCCATCCCACACTTGCTGCCGTTCGGTGTGGCAGACCGGACCGCCCGAATATTCCGGCGGCTCGGCATAGGCGGGTGGCGGGGGCGGTGCGACATAGACCGGACCCGGTTCAACATAGGCTGGCCGACTGTTTGCGATCGCCGAGCCGATGATGGCGCCGGCGGCTAGTCCGCCGACGACGCCGGCTGCTACGCCGCAGCCCCCGCAATTTGCTTGCGCTGAAGACGGCAACGCCGCGGCCAGGGTAGCGGCCGCGGCGAGCGCGAAGATGGTATTCTTCATGGGTGTCCTCTCGGGCCGAATTCGTTCGGCGCAATCATCCACCCAAAATCGTTACGCGATCTTTAAGGGCAGATGAACCGCGGGCGGCTCCAGCCGACGACATTGCCATAACCGTCGCGCATAGGCCGCCGTGCCCAATAACCACCGGGGCAGGATGCCGGATACGGCGCACCGTAGCCTTCGTACACGACATAACCTGGAGCCGGGCCATAGTAGCGCGGCTGGCTGTTGGCGATCGCGCCGCCAATGATGGCGCCACCGATGACGCCGGCAGCAACGCCAGCGCCGACTCCGCAACCATAGCAACCGGCGTTCGCACTGGTCGGCGCGCTCAAGGTCCCGACTGCCAAAGTGGCGGCCGTCGCAAGCGCAAGCATCGTCTTTTTCATGGGTGTTCCCTCTAGGATCAGGTCGGAAGAGCCGACCACGAATGGTGAAGTTTAAACTCAACCTGTCCCCGTGCCGGTATAGAGACAGTTCCAATATGTCGGAAATTTGTTAAGCGCCGGCCCAACTCCTCGTCCGAAAAAGCCCGGACCCGTTGCCGAATCCGGCCTTTTTCTTAGCTTCATGCTCGACTTTGCGTCACTTGGCTAGAGACTTAGCCGACCCTGTTAGGCTTTATCCGCATACGCGTACGCGACGAAACTGCCAGCCCCATCCGTCCCAAACCCGCTGCCGGGTCCAGTAGCAGCCGCCGTAATAAACCGGCGACGGGCCATAGTAATAGCCAGGGCCGTAGCCGTAGTAAGGGCCGTTAACCGCCGCGCCGATGATGGCACCTGCGGCAAGTCCGCCGATCACGCCGGCGGCAATTGCACCACCGCGCGCTTCAGCCGGTTGAGGGGCGGCAATGGCCGCGAGTCCAAGAGTCGCGGCGGCCGCAAGAGCGGTAATAGTTCTCGATATTTTTGTCATGGCGCACCTTCCTTTGGTTCGCTGAGATCTTGTGCATTCAACGATTGCTCTGCTCGTTTCCTGCGTGTTTTCTCCCAGCGTCAACAATCGTCGTGGATATGAGGTTCCGGCTTTTCGCGTGAACGGTGGGTGAACAGGCCATTTGGAATTGGCCTAACAGCCTGTTTGTGCGGATTAAATTTTCGCAATGGTTGCGGCGAGATGGAGGCAATTACTGCAATTCTTTACGCGAGATAGGGCACGGTTTACGGCGACAATCGCCCGAACACGCGTTGCAGGAATTTCGACTGCGCGCCGCGCGCCACTGAACGTCCTGCAAGCTTATGCGCGCGGCGGCGCGAGGGGGCGGGACGGCGCAGGTGCGACTTGCGGCCGCCGCGCGCCTTCGCGGCACGCCGCGGCTTTGCCTTGCCAGCGTGGCTCCGCGCTTTGCGGCGTTGCTTTCGCCGCCGGAGTGCGGTGCGCCCAACACTGCGCAGAAATAATTTTTCCAGCGGATAGCTCAGCCGCCTCACAGCCGCCGATAACGGCAACCATTCCACAGCCATGATGTCCTTCATCACGTCGCGGCTCGGATTGACGGCCGCCTGCATATGCCAGAACTGCACGACCTTCGGCCGCCCTCGCGCGCGGTAGGTGATAGCGCCGAGGAATTCGCGCACGCGTACGCGATGACCGGTTTCCTCGACGACTTCGCGGCGGGCACCCGCGAGCGGACTCTCATCGGACTTGAGCTTGCCGCGTGGCAATACCCAAAGTTCATCTTTCGCGCGCTGGACAACAGCAATCAGCGGGCGCGCCCCGTTGCGCACCACGATGCCCCCCGCCGCACGAATGGTCTTGTTGGCCATGTCCGCTCAACCCACCCAGTCGTTCGTTTAGCAAAATTTACGGTGGCACATGCAGATAAATGCAGGCGTCCGTCGCGCGCCTGTGGGCAACTGCCGAGTCGCGGCGGGCGTCACAATTTTGTCTTGAGGCCTGTTGCGGTGCGCGACGCAACCAGCCGCGTTCCAAGCACCGAATGATCGTGTGCACCTACATGCATTCATTCAACAATTTTAATGATGGCGTGTTTGGTCGCCCGTATTCTTTGCGGCGCCGGGTACGCCGTCGTCTCTCCCCGCCGGAGCGGAGGCTTTTCTTTCGCCCTGCACCAAAAGTGCGAGGGGAGATGGCGCGCCAAGTGGCGCAACCATTCTTCTTTAAGTGCCGCGCTCCCTCTCGAGAACGCGGGCGCCTCTCGGCGCGCCATCGCGGCGTTCTCCTTGCGGTGCCGCATCTCCTTCCGCCTTCAAGACACCTCCGGAAGGCGCCCTCAACGAACGAGACGAATGGAATATAATCCTATTTTAAAAGAAAGTCAAGTCTCCCTGCGCGACGCGCGGCGGGAAATCGAACGCACGTTGTCATTCAGTTGAACTTGAGCCCTGCGTCCTTCGCGATCTTGAGATTGAGTGCAATCTCACGCCGGATCATGGCGTCCATCTCGCTCGGCGTCAGCGGTGCAGGCTCGACGCCATGGATCGTCAGCTTTTGCTGCACCTCCGGTAGTGCCAGCGCCTTGGTAGTCTCCGCATAGAGGCGTTCGATGATCGGACGCGGAGTCTTCGCTGGCACGAGCATGCCGTTCCAGTAATTGAAATCGGAATCCTTGTAGCCGGCCTCCAGCGTCGTGACGACATCGGGCAGGGCCGGCGAACGCTTGGCCGAGCTGACCGCCAGCGCCAACAATTGCTTGTTCTGGATGAACGGCAGCCCGGACGAGATACCGATAAAAATGAAATCGACCCGGCCAGTCATAACCTCGGTTAGCGCTTCTGGGCCGCCACGGAAGGGCACATGAGTAACCTGCAACCCAGCGCTGACGATGAATCGCTCTGCCGCCCAATGCGTGGCGCTACCGACGCCGGCTGAGGCGAAGCTCATGGTTCCGCCTTTTGCTTTCGCGACCAACTCCTGCACGGTCGTGATGCCTTTCGACGGTGCAATCAGCAGCACGTTTGGCACGCTACCGAAACTGGCGACGGCCGCGAAATCGTTCGCGGCATCGTAGGGCAGGTTCGGGTAGGCGGCGGGTGCGCCCGAATGTGCGGCGGCATTGATCAACAGGGTGTAGCCGTCAGGGTCTGCTTTCGCCACGGCGGCCGAGCCGAGGCTGCCGCCGGCACCGCCACGATTTTCAACCACGATTGTCTGGCCAATTTGACGCGACACCGGCTCGAGGACGATACGTCCGAGAATGTCGATGGTGCTGCCGGCTGAGAACGGCACGACGGCGCGAATTGGCCTTGCCGCCGGCCACGCTGTTTCGGCGGCGGCGATGCGCAAGAACGACGGTGCTGCCAGCGCAGTGGCGGTGAGCTTCAGAAAATAGCGGCGATCACGCGTCGTCATGGCACTTTCCCCCGGCGCGGTTTGTTGGACTGGATAATGCCACGGATGACAAGCCTGGCCAGGACGATTTGTTTGTTGATCAGCATTCTCGTCGCACTCTGAGATTTCGCGGAGCGAAAAAACCAAAAAGCCTGTTGCGCGCACCCCCGCCACGGTGTGCTAGCGTTGACCTATAATAACGGGAGAGCGCCAATGTCGACCTTTACCTGGGATCACATCCATCTACGCACGCCGGATCCGGAAGCGATGGCCAAATGGTTCGAGCGCATGTTCGGTGCCGAAGTGATTCGCTCGACGCAGCAGGGCAAGCCGCGGATCGACATCAAGCTTGGTGGCGCAATGATCTTCACGGCGCCGGTCGCGCCCGGCGACGGCGTGAATCCGCCGCCTGCGACGCCCTATCAGGGCCTCGACCATTTCGGCCTTGCGGTTTCAGGCATCGACGCGATTGCTGCCGATCTCAAGAAGAAGGGCGTGGAATTCACCAAGGAACCGCATTCGCCGCGGCCCGGCATTAAAATCTGCTTTTTGCGCGGGCCGCAGGGCATTTCCATCGAATTGCTCGACCGCGACCCCAAATATTCGTGATACCGCTGACATGCGCGTGCCATTTTTGCTTGGGACAAGCCGGCGGTGCCGATTGCCTGGCCGGGCGCTGTGCACATAATCGTGGCCGTTCGGGCAGGAGGTTGCATGCGGGCATTTGGACTGGGAGTTGTCGCGGCCACAGCTGTTGTGACATTCGCCGCCGCTGACGACGCGCGGTTCGAACGCAGTCTGGAAATGCTGGCGCCTGCCGAACGGCTTGAGCAGCTCTGCGACTACACCGCGATGTCGCGAATCCGAACCGAGGTGAAGGACTTCCGCCCGGACCGCGCAGTCGCGAATGCGATGGCGGAGCCGGTGGCAACCGGTGACACGCTTCAGGTCAACGGCGGTGCGTTTCGCAGCCGGAAGAAATGGTACGGATTGTCATATCGCTGCACGGCGACGCCAGACCACCTGAAGGTGGTCGCGTTCCGCTACACGATCGGAGAAGAAATTCCCGAAGCCAAATGGGCGTCGTTCGGTTTGTGGCAGTGACAGCACCTATTGATGCTGCACCACCACTTTGGTGCCGAGCGGTACGCGCGAATAAAGATCGACCACGTCGTCATTGACCAGACGGAAGCAGCCGGACGATACCGCTTGGCCGATCGTTTCAGGCGCATTGGTACCGTGAATCCGGTAGACTGTGGCGCCGAGATTCATCGCGCGTGCGCCAAGCGGATTGCCCGGGCCCCCCGCCATCCAGCGTGGCAGATAGGGCTGACGCTCGATCATCTCGGGCGGCGGCACCCAATCCGGCCATTCGCGCTTGAGTGAAATCTTCTGCGTACCGCCCCACTGGAATCCATCGCGGCCGACGCCGATGCCGTAGCGCATCGCAACGCCATTGCCCATGATCAGATAAAGATAGCGATCAGCCGTGTTCACGATGATTGTGCCTGGCGGCAGTTCGGTGCGGTAAGATACCGACTGACGGCGCAGTTCAGATGGTAGGTCGGCATCGCGTCCGGTGTGGTCGACGCCAGGATCGACGTCCTGCATCGTCGGCGCTGACGACGGCAAAAGTGCCTGCGCGAAAGCCGGCGCTGCCGGTGAAAGCACCGGTGCAAGCAAAAGTGCGAGAGCGAAAACCCGCAGCAAAGCCATTTCTGATCTCCCGAATGCTGACGCTGTCGCCACGTGTCAGCCCTTGTCCTTGATTTGTGTGTGTGGTCGGTCGGAGCCGCGTGCCGTCTCGGTATGCCAGCGGCCTTTCTCGTCTTCGTATTCGATCGTCTCCGTGTGGCCAGGCACCGTCTGTTCCTCGGCGGCCGCTTGCGCAGCCGCTAGTGCGTCTTCGTGTGTCGGGAACGGTTCCGAGAATACGCCGTCGACCTTATAGGCCCAGCCGCCATCATGCTCGACGATCTCGTAGGTGACTTCCGCCATGGGCACCCCCCAAGGAACTCATATAGTACTCCGATAACGTAGCGCTATCGGGGTCGGTTGTGCCAGTCAGTCGTTACACGTTGGCGGCAAAGGTTACCGCCGGCCCGGGAACCGTCTTTGAAGGCAAATTTGCGGCTCTACTGGGCGTCAAAAGTCGAAATCGAGCCCGAAGCGGCGTTTGAATGCCTCACGGTCCTGCGGCAGCACGGATTTGAGAACTGCGCGGGCGGAATAGTTGCCCATCATTTTTCCGGCATCCATGTACAACCAATCCATGATCGCGCTTTCGGTGAACGTGACGGTATCGCCCTTTTTCAGATTTACCACCGACCGTGGCGTGTTATTGATTTGACCGATGAAGCGCTCGTCGAGATGCGCAAATGGGTAAATCCAGAAATACTCAGGGCCGTCGTGGGCGAGGATAGCGATCTTGACTGCGAAGCCTTCCATCTTGGGCCCCGGACGTTTTGCCAAGGCGAGGAATCCCGGCAACGTATCTCGTGCGCTACGAACCGCTGCAGTCATTGTCGTATCGTCGAGTGCCAGAAAAACGATCTCGTCGCCCGCGGCTTTCGGCAAAATTGAATTAATAGCGGTATGGCGTGCGCTCGACGCGGCCGCGCGGGCAGCACCAAGGATCTGCGCATAGCCTTTGGCCGTTCGGCCCGACGGATAATTGGACGACATACGAGCCGCCTTTCCGACACCGGCGCGCGACTGGCGCACCGTTACTGACATAGGTCGTATTGCGAAGCCAAAAGGTTCAAAGCCCGATCAACGCAGGCGGGATCATTAAATTCGCCGCTGGCGCTTCAGGCGGTCGATGTAATCCTCGACCTCCGGCGGCAGCGACTGCAACCCGTGCTGTGCGGCATCCGACAGGACCGGCCGCCACAACGATCCTTTCAGGAAGTTCGGCTCGCGGCCCGGTGGTATGATGCGGTCGAAGACCAGAACCAGCAGCACAGCCAGAAGCCCGATGCGAAGCGCGCCCAACATTGCGCCGGCAATACGGTCGGGGATGCTGACATTGGGGCCGATCATTTCGCTGACGGCGAGCCGTAACAGGGCGCTCAGTGCTGCACCGGCTGCGACAAAAATGGCAACGAACACGATCCATGTCTGCGGCGTCGGCATTTTTAGATAAGTCGTAAGGATGGGCGTCACTTTCGGGCCCGCCGCAACCGCCACGCCCATTCCGCCCACGTAGCCGATGATTGTCGCGAGGCTGCGCAGCAGTCCGGTCATGAAACCCATGACCACGGCGACGAACAGGCAGACATAGATTGCCAGATCGAACGGGTTGGTCGAGATGAAGTTGGACATCGGTGGGGCCCGGTTTAGCTCGCGATCTGGCTAGCGACAAAGAGCACGAACGTCATGCACAACGAAATGCTGGTCAGGCCAATTCCGACGGGCAGCCGCCGCCTGAATCACCCCCCGATTGAAGTCTAGCGCGGATCGAGACGCATCGTCAGGTGCGCGGCCGTTGCGGGCTCGCCGCCCGAATGCGATTGCCCGGCGGTCCCGGTTGATGAGATAGTCGCGCGACACGGAAAGGGCGGAACTCATGATCGGCGGGCAGACACTTGCAATTGGAGCCGTCGCGGCTGCGCTCGGCGGCGCGCCGGTCTTTGTGCAGCAGCAACAAGCGACCGACATGAAGCTCGTCGACGCGGGCTTCAAAACGCGGGTCGCGATAAACCCGGGTGAGGTGGCTCGCCTGAGGAATTATCCGTCGCGGACGATGTTCGTGCGGACCAAAGGGGGCGTGCGCAGGTATTACTATGTCGACCCCGACAACTGCCAATGCCTGTTCGTCGGTAGTGAGGATGCGTACAAGACCTATCGCGACATGATCACGCAGGCGCAAGCATTGCCGGGCGCAATGGGCAACGGTTCGTCGCCGGAAAATTCGATTATTCAGGAAATGAATGCCGACGTTGAACCCGATTATATGATGGACGACAATTTTCTATGAGGCGTAGCGCCGGCCTCAGCCCGCGCGCGGTTTGCCAGGGTCGTCGAAAAATTTACGAATGCCGGAGGCGACAATCGCGGCGATGCAAAGCCAGATGATGACCGCGCCGATGCCGAAAGCAGTGCGCCCGATGGCGGTGTTGGTCGCTTGGCTGAAAAACAGGAAGCTGCCGGAGAATTGCCGCTCACCCGGGCCGAACGCGACCCAGCTCGCGATCGCACCGAAACATACAAAGATCGTGAGCCCGATCAGATATTGCAGGGCACGCATCCAGCGCGGCGCCTCAGCCGGCAAGGCACCCGTCGCCTGGTTGGCTTGGCCGAGCGTTTGAATGACGATCGCAACGCCGGCGAGAAAAAACGCGAGACCAACGCACATCACAAGCCACCGGGGGCCGTGCATGTTGGACGGCCCGCCGGGAATCGGCAGCAACCCTGCGCCGACCACGAAGAAATACGCGCCCGTGATCAGGGCGACGACCGCGCAGAAGTAATTGCCTCTGGTCGATGCGGGCGCTGGTTCGCTCATGGCGCGGCCTCGTTCGCCGCAAAATTACCTTTGGCAGACTTGCGAATTAATTAATTGTCCGAATAAGCCCGTATCTCATGCGCGTTCGACCATGGCCGCATAGCAGCCGGGTGCGGCGAAGTGGATGTGGAGATAGCGCGTGCGCGGCTCGGCGAACTGCCGTTCGATCGCCTCTTCCAGCCAGATGCCTTCGATCAGCTCCCAACCGGTCATCATCGCGTTCGAGTTCGAACCCGCGCACGGCGAGCGTGCGTCGGCGCAACTGGTCGGGCACGGCATCAACGGCGTCGAAGGTTTTTTCACCCTCGCGTACATAAATCGCAAACCGCATCCGGTAAGGCGACTCGACGGCGTGGTGTTCGTGGTTGACGAGGATCACCTCGTCGCCGGGCGTTGCGTCGGTGAGGCTGACGCGGCACGGGGAGGGCCCGTCGGCGATTTTCCTGACGGCGCCGTGCGTCGCAAGCTCCGCGTCCGACAGCGCGAAAAGATGTACGAATTGCTCGGCTTCGAGGCCGCGGATGCGAAAGGTCATGATGTCCTCCTGTGTGGAGGACAATGGTGTGCGGGGCGCGTGGAGACACCCGATTTCCCCACCCGATTTCTGGCGCTGCCGCGCCTCGCATTTCCTCCCTTGTTCAAACCGTCCGATAGCCGCCGTCCGCCATGACGATCGAGCCGGTGACATAACTTGACAGGTCTGAGGCGAGAAAAATTGCGGGGCCGACGATATCTTCGGGCTTGCCGGCACGGCCAAGCGGGGTGTGGTCGAGAAACATTTTGATCACCTCAGGATTGGTGGCACGCACCTTTTCGTTCAGCGGCGTCTCGATGAAGCCAGGGCCGATGGCGTTGACGCGTACGCCCTCCTTGCCGAGCTCGGCGGCGAGGGCGCGTGTGAAACCCAGCACCCCATGTTTCGACGTGGTGTAGGCAACCGAGTTGGGGGTGCGCACGTGCACGAACGACTGGAGCGAGGCGATGTTGACGATGCGCCCCTTGGTGGCGCGCAGCACATCGAGGAAGGCCTGCGTTACATTGAACATGCCGTTGAGATTGACGGCCATGATGTCCTGCCAGTCCTTTGCGATAGTATCGGGATCACCAGTGACGGCGTTTCGCCGGGTGATGCCGGCATTATTGACGAGGATCGAGACCCGACCGATTTTCTGGGCGATCTCTGCGGCCACGGCGCGGCAGGCGGCGCGATCCGCGACGTCGAGCGTAAAATGGGCAGCCTTGCCGCCGGCCTTGACGATGTCGGCGGCGGTTGCGGCCGCGGTCTCGCCATTGATGTCGAGCGCGACGACCTGCGCGCCTTCGCGGGCGTAACCTAACGCGATGCCGCGCCCGATCCCGGAACCTGAGCCGGTCACGACCGCGATGTGGTTTTGAAGCAACGAAGCCATAAGTCATCTCCCGGTAAAGCAGGGACCATAGCGCAATTCTCCGCTTGTTCCCCCGTGCGATGAGGCGGCCGGAAAACCCGAGGATAACGAGCGCCCTTCGGAGCCGCATGCTATAAGGCCGATCATGTCCCGCCGCCCGATATACGATTCCCGCACCGAAGCTGAAAAGGCCTTCAAGGCCGCAACCACAAAACCGGTCGAGCAGCCGGCGGCAAAAGCGCCGTCAATTCCCGGCACCAAGGAAACGGTGTCGCTGCGCATCGACCGCGACGTGCTCGACTTCTTTCAGGAAGACGGCCCCGGATGGCAGGACCGCATCAACGCCGCGCTGCGCAACGCAGCCGGCAAGTAACAAGCGTTCCAACACCGTTCACCCATCTCAAGGAAAAAACCACAATGACATTCTCATCCGGACTTCGTGCGGCGCTCATCGCCGTGATCGCCATCGCCGGCGTGGCTTCATCGTCCGCGGCGCGCGCCGACAGCGGTAGCATCAGCTTCCGGGTGTTCAAGGCCGGCTGGTTCATCGGCGGCTCGGGCGGCAGCGGCGTGGTTGTTTTCCATGGTCGGCGTTATCCGATCTCGATCGGCGGGCTGAGCGCGGGCCTGGTGTTCGGCGCATCGGAGACGCGGTTTAACGGCACCGTCACCAACATCCGCAGCCCCTATGATGTCGCCGGTGTCTATGGCGCGGCCGGAATGGGTGGCGCTCTCGTCGTCGGCGCGCAGGCAATCGTGCTGCGCAATGAGAAGGGCGCGGTGCTGCAGCTGGTCGGCCGGCAGGTCGGATTGCAAATCAACGCCGATCTGAGCGGCATGAGCATCTCGATGCGGTAGCAGCGCCGTCTGGCGATGAAACGCGCGGTCGCCATGACGATGGCGATGCTGGCGGCCGCGGCCTTTGCTGCAGAGAGAAAAACCTTCAGCTACACCTGCCGCGGCGGGAGCTTCACAATCGCAGCGGTCGTCGACACGGGCTCCGGCCAATGGAGCAAGAGCGATCCGGTGATCCTGCAGGTCGATGGTGAGCCGCCGCAAACCCTCGTCGCCGATTCTGACGCGCCTGACGCCGACAGCTACAATAACAAAGATTTCGAATTTTATGCGCTGACGACGTTCATCACGCTCACGCACAAGAGCCATGGCGTGGTGGTGAAATTCTATGACGGGTGCCGCCGCGAGTAGGCCTCAGTTGAGCTGCCAGATCGCGCCATTGAGCAGCGTGGCAAAGGCAACCCAGGCCGCATAGGGCGTGAACAGCAGGCCCGCTGCACGATCACGCGGCCAGCACAGCACGATGAAGACGAGGATTGCCGCCAGCAGCGCCACGATGACGACAAGCGCGGCGCCGGGGCGGTGTGCACCGAAGAACACCGGCGACCAGATGAAATTGAGCGCGAGCTGGACGAACCACACCGCCATGGCGGAGCTGCGCGGGGCCCGTTGCCATGTTCGCCAGCCGGCAATTGCAACCATGATGTAGAGCAGCGTCCACACCGGCGCGAAGATCCAGTTCGGCGGGTTGAACGAGGGTTTGACAAGCCCTGCGTACCACTCGCCGGGCAGCGTCATGAATCCGATCAGCGTGCCGCCGCCGAGCACGAGCGCGATGAAACAGGCGAGGGTGAGGAGAGGGCGCAGAGATTTCACGGCTCGCCGGCCACTTTCAAAATCTCGATCAGCTTGCGGTCGCGCCAGCGCCGCAGGTCGGCGATGCTGCGACGGCCTGCTTCCTCCGCGACGCCGTCGATGAGCGCCTTGCGCGTCTTCGGCGTGAGCTTGGGCTTGCCCAGATCGTCCATCCAACTCTGCATCGGCCCGCCGATATGCTCGAGGAAATGCGTCATGCCACCTTCGCCGCCCGCCATGTGAAACGTCAGCGACGGGCCCATCAGCGCCCAGCGCAGGCCGGGGCCATAGGCGACCGCGGCATCCGCATCGGCGACGGAAACGACGCCTTCGTTGACGAGGTGGACGGCCTCGCGCCACAGCGCCGCCTGCAGCCGGTTGGCGACATGGCCGCGCACTTCCTTGTTGATCTGGATCGGGTGCTTGCCGATCGAGCGATAGAACGTCATCGCCTTGTAGACAGCTTCAGGGGATGTCTTCTTGCCGCCCACCACCTCCACCAGCGGAATGAGATGCGGCGGATTGAACGGATGGCCGATCACGCAGCGCTCCGGGTGCTTGCACGTCTTGGTGACGCGGCTGATGAGCAGGCCCGATGAGCTCGATGCGATCACCGTTTCGGGCGCCACCGCGGCATCGAGCGTGGCGAACAATTCGATCTTGAGGTCTTCGCGCTCGGGCCCGCTTTCCTGTACGAACGCGGCGCCTTTCGCTGCCTCCGCCGGGTCTTTGTAAAATGCGAAGCGCTTGCGGTCGGCGCCGGGCTGCACGATTTTCAATGCTTCCAGCGCCGGCCAGGCATTGTCGATGAAGCGGCGCGCGAAGGCTTCGCCGTTCGGCGAGGGGTCGGAGGCGGCCACCTCGAACCCGCGCGCGAGAAAATAGGCTGCCCAGCTTGCGCCGATGGTGCCGGCGCCGATGACCGCGATGCGTTTTGTCATGGTGAACTCGCTGCTTGAGTGCAGCCTAGTCTACCAGATTGGCGGCGCCCGCCAGCGCCTCAACCCGGCGTGACGCCCTTGGCCTTGAACACGCTGACGGCTTCCGGTGTTTTGAGATAATCGAGGAAGGCCTTGGCGGCCGCTGCGTCCTTGCTGTCGGCGGCGGGCGCGCCGACGAACACCAGTTCCTGCTGCAAGTCGCCAGGGAAGGGCCCGGCCAGCTCGACACCGGGCGCGAGCAGCACGTTGGTGAGGAACACGCCGAGCTCGGCCTCGCCGTTGGCCACCGCTTTGGGGATTTCTCCCGGAACGGTCTGCACTTTTGTCTTTGCCTTCATGGCATCGCCGATGCCGAGGCGGTCGAACACCTTGAGCACGTAAGCCCCGGCCGCGCTCGCCGGCAGGAAGGTGATCGATTGCGCTTTCAGCAAAGTGGCTTTCAGCGCGTCGGGCGTGCTCACATCCGGCTTGGGGGCGCCTGCTTTGACCGCGACGCCATAGCCGACGCGCGCGATGGTGGCCGGTGTGCCGGCAAATTTGCCGCGCGCGGCGTCGTCCTTCATCACGTCGACGGGCACCACGCCGAGGTCGAACGGGCCGGACGTCGCCATCTTGATCAGCTCGGGCGTAGCCGCGAATGTCATGTCGAGCTTGTGGCCGGTCGCCTTTTCGAAGCGCGGCCCCAGCTCTTTCAGGCTCGCCGTCATCGAGCCGCCGGCGAGCACTTTCAGCTCGGCGGCTTTCGCGGCGGCAATCGGCGACATGGCCATGGCCAGGCCCAGCGCGGCAGCAATCGAAACCTTGTCCATCGTCGCCTCCTGATTGATTGTTGCGGGCAAGCCTAGCGTGTCGTCCGCTGGAATGGCGAAGCTTTATTTGCGTCGCGTAGAGCGCCGCTCAATCCGGCCTTGCCCCCGACTGTATGACGATCGGCGCCCAGTGTTTCACGTCGTCGCGCACAAAGGCCGCGAATTCGGCGGCACTCGTGGCGGCGGGCGCTGCGCCTTCCTTCTCGAGCTGTTCGCGCATCTTGGGATCGTTGAGCGCGGCGACAATCGCGGCATTGAGCTTGCCGGTGATCGCCAGTGGCAGTTTCGCCGGGCCGAAGACGCCGAACCACGCCGTCGATTCAAAGCCTTTTACGATTTCGCCGATGGCTGGCAGATCGGGAAATGATGGCTGCCGCTGCGCGCTGGTCACGCCGAAGGCCCGCAAGTTGCCGGCCCGCACCTGCGCCGTTCCGGTCACGAGGCTGATGAACATCATGTCGACCTGGCCGCCGAGCACATCGGTAAGCGCTGGCGCAGTGCCCTTGTAAGGCACGTTGAGAATGCGGACGTCCGCCATCATTTTGAACTGGTCGCCGGCGAGGTGCAGCGACGAGCCGATGCCGCCAATCGCGATGGTCAACTTCTCGGGCTTTGCCTTGGCGAGCGCGATCAGCTCGTTGAGGTTTTGCGCCGGCAGCTTCGGGTTGCCGACCAGCAGGCTCGGCACCGTCGCGATCTTGCTGATCGGCGTGAAATCGGTGACGGGGTCGAACGGCAGCTTCGGATAGAGCGTGGCGTTGATGGTGTGGCTGGTGAAGCTGACCAGCAGCGTGTAGCCGTCCGGCGCCGATTTCGCGACGGTCTCCGCCGCGAGGTTTCCGCCGGCGCCGGGGCGGTTTTCGACCACCACAGGCTGCCCCAGCGACGCCGACAGCGGCTGCGCGATCGCCCGCGCCATTGTGTCGGTGGTGCCGCCGGGCGAGGCGCCGACCAGGAGCTTGATGGGCCGCGATGGATAATCATCGGCCTGCGCGGCGGTCAGCGCCGCCAGCATGAGGAGCGGGAGGGCGGCTGTCAATTTTGGAGCGTGCAACCGGCCCATCCGGATTCTCCTGTCGCAGACGACCTTATCGGGCACTCAGGGTCGCCGAACGCGATGATATCGCTGCCCGAGATGGTGTGGAATGCCAGCATATCGACGTCGTGAGTGACGACAAGATCGTCGCGCAGCCAAGGCCGAGGTCACGGTCGCTGTCAGCTTGCCTCGGTTATCATCAATGGATATTGGAATGTAGCCGATTGCATCGGGGCCGGGTGTAAAATGAGTAACGGTGAGACGCGTGAGCCAGTCATCATTGCTGGCGGCGGCATTGGCGGCCTGGCGACAGCGCTTACTCTCCACCAGATCGGTGTGCCCTGCATTGTCTTCGAAGCTGTGCGCGACATGCGCCCGCTCGGCGTTGGCATCAATCTGCAACCCAATGCGGTGCGCGAGCTCTACGATCTCGGTATATCCAAAGAAGACCTCGATCGGGTCGGTCTGCCCGCACGGGAGTGGGCACTGGTTGGGCTCAACGGCAACGATATTTACTCCGAGCCGCGCGGACTCTTGGCCGGCTACAACTGGCCGCAATATGCGGTGCACCGCGGCCTGTTCCACACACTGCTATTCGATAAGGTGGTTGAGCGCCTCGGGCGCAATGCAGTGCGGCTCGGCAGCCGCGTGACCGGTTATCGCAAGGAGGCGGACGGCGTCAGCGTTCGCGTCGAGCACGCCGACGATACAACGTCGGAGGCGCACGGCACGCTCCTCATCGGCGCCGACGGCATCCACTCCGCGGTGCGCGCGCAGATGCATCCCACTCAGCCGCCGATCCACTGGGGCGGCGCAGTGATGTGGCGCGGCATGAGCTGGGGCAAGCCAATCCGCAGTGGTGCTTCCTTCGTCGGGCTCGGCACGCACCGCCAGCGCGTGGTGTTCTATCCGATCTCCCAACCCGATCCGCGCACGGGCCTTTCGATGATCAACTGGATCGCGGAAGTCACCATGGACAATAGCGACGGCTGGAAGCAGAGCGGCTGGTTTCGCCAGGTGCCGGTCACCGACTTCGTGCACCATTTCGATGGCTGGGTGTGGGACTGGCTCGACGTGCCGGCGCTTATTCGCGGAGCCGACACCGTGTTCGAGAATCCGATGATCGACCGTGACCCGGTGCCGACCTGGCGCGACGGGCCGGTTGTGTTACTCGGCGACGCCGCGCACCCGATGTATCCGACCGGCTCGAACGGCGGCAGCCAGGCGATCGTCGACGCGCGTATCCTGGGAGCAATGATGGTCGAGCACGGCGCGACGCCCGTGGCGCTCGCCGCTTATGATGAAAAGCTCTGCGGCCCGATCTCGCAGCTCATCCTGCGCAATCGCGGTGCCGGACCTTTCGGGCTGCTGAATCTCGTCGACGAGCGTTGCGGCGGCACCTTCGACAACATCGACGACGTCATCCCACCGAAGGAACGGGCGGAGTTTATGGCCGGATACAAGGCTGCCGCGGGCTTCGCTATCGAGACGCTCAACAAGGCGCCACCGATCATTCCCACCGGCGCGCGGGCGCGGGCGGCGGCAACCGTCTGAATTTCTTTTCTGTCCAGGGGTTTCGCAAGAGCTCAACCCATCCTGCGCGTTTACGGCTAGGGTTTCCGCGCCGTCAGCCCGATGTACGCCGACATGCCGGAATGGCCGGGGCCCTCCTGCAATTCGCGCTCTTCCTCGACGATATCGACATCAGCGAGATCGCCGAAGGCGCGTTGCAACATTTCGCGCGTATAGAGATGTTCGACCTGTTTCGGGCCGCCGGTCCCATAATTGAGCTGCTTGGGTGTGTATCCTTCGACAATCAGCAATCCGCCACGCTTGAGCGCTCGCCGCATACCTGCCCATTTCAGTGCGCGATCGGCCGGCGTGCTGAACTGGGTGAAGATATCGACCACGACGTCGAATGCGTCATTCGGATAGGACCACGCGTGAATGTCGGCCTCAACGAACGTGATCGCGACACGATGCTCGTCTGCGAGCGCGCGCGCCTTGGCCAAGGCGGCAGGAGAGAAGTCGATCGACAGAACCTCGAGACCTTGTCGCGCAAGCCAGACACCATTCCGGCCTTCGCCATCGGCGACGGCGAGAGCTTTTCCGGTCCACGGCAAAAGCGAGCGGCAGCGGACCAGAAACTCGTTGGGCTCTTTGCCGAACCTGTAGCCCGGCGTGGAGTAGCGATCCTGCCAATGCTGGAGTTCTGTTGTGTCGGTCATGCCGGGACTCAGAACGCCTTGTTGCTTTCCTTCACCTTCTCCGCGTCGACATAGACCTGCTCGCCCATCGCCTTGAACTTCTCCGACATCTCGGCCATTCCGGCTTCCTTGTCGTTGAGCGTTGCGGCGTAGTCGCGCACGTCCTGCGTGATCTTCATCGAGCAGAACTTCGGCCCGCACATCGAGCAGAAATGCGCCACCTTGTGCGCTTCCTTCGGCAACGTCTCGTCGTGATATTCGCGGGCGGTGTCGGGATCGAGCCCGAGGTTGAACTGGTCCTGCCAGCGGAAATCGAAACGCGCGCGTGACAGCGCGTCGTCGCGCAATTGCGCCGCCGGGTGGCCTTTGGCGAGGTCGGCCGCGTGCGCTGCGATCTTGTAGGTGATGACGCCTTCCTTGACGTCGTCGCGGTCGGGGAGGCCAAGATGCTCCTTCGGCGTCACGTAGCAGAGCATGGCGCAGCCGAACCAGCCGATCATGGCGGCACCGATGCCGCTGGTAATGTGGTCGTAGCCCGGCGCGATATCGGTCGTGAGCGGCCCGAGCGTATAGAACGGCGCCTCGCCGCATTCTTTGAGCTGCTTGTCCATGTTGATCTTGATCTTGTGCATCGGCACGTGGCCGGGGCCTTCGATCATGACCTGGCAGCCTTTCTTCCAGGCGATCTGCGTGAGCTCTCCGAGCGTTTCGAGTTCGGCGAATTGCGCGCGGTCATTAGCGTCGGCGATCGAGCCGGGGCGCAGGCCGTCGCCCAGCGAGAACGACACGTCATATTTGCGCATGATGTCGCAGATCTCGTCGAAGCGTTCGTAGAGGAATGATTCCTTGTGCCGCGACAGGCACCACTTCGCCATGATCGAGCCGCCGCGCGACACGATGCCGGTGACGCGATTGGCGGTGAGCGGCACGTAAGCCAGCCGCACGCCGGCGTGGATAGTGAAATAATCGACGCC
Organism: uncultured Alphaproteobacteria bacterium; assembly: GCA_963722125.1. GTDB lineage: Bacteria > Pseudomonadota > Alphaproteobacteria > Rhizobiales > Xanthobacteraceae > Pseudolabrys. The sequence goes on from CAVRJW010000006.1 coordinate 1,084,799, forward strand.
CTGTTCGCATTGCTCGATCAGCGTGTCTTTGTAGCATTCCCAGTCGAGCTTGACGGGATCGCCGTCAACTTTCTCCAGCGCCTGGTAGATCGGCACCGTGCCGATCGGCACCGGCGAATTGCGCAGGATCCATTCGCGCGTGTTGTGAATATTGCGGCCGGTGGAGAGGTCCATCACCGTGTCGGCGCCCCAGCGGATCGCCCACACCATCTTCTCGACTTCCTCCTCGACCGACGACGTGACGGCGGAATTGCCGATATTGGCGTTGATCTTCACCAGGAAGTTGCGGCCGATGATCATCGGCTCAAGTTCGGCGTGGTTGATGTTGGACGGGATGATGGCGCGCCCGCGCGCGATTTCGCTGCGCACGAACTCTGGCGTGATGAAGGCGGGCACCGCGCCGCCGAATTGCTCGCCGTCGGCAAGCGCTGCTTCGGCACGTTCCAGCTGTTTCTTGCGGCCGAGGTTTTCACGCTCGGCGACGTAGATCATTTCTTTGGTGATCACACCTGCGCGCGCCCATTCGTACTGGGTGATGGGGTGCCGATCCGTATTCCGCTCGTCCCCGCGCAAGCGGGGACCCAGGGCCACGCTCACTGGATTCCCGCTTTCGCGGGAATGAGCGGAAGAGGGTGTGATCGCACGCCACGGCTTCGGCGTATTCGGAAAATTGCGCGCCAGATGCTTGCCGGTGACGTTGCCGTTGTCGACCGGCTGGATCGGCCGGCCCTCGTATTCCTCGACCCCGCCACGCTCTTTCACCCAAGCGATGCGGGCGCGCGGCAATCCCTTCTCCACGTCGATCGCCACGCCCGGGTCGGTGTAAGGCCCGGTCGTGTCGTAGACCGGCAGCGGCGGCTCGCCCGACGAGGCGTCGAGCGCGATCTCGCGGATCGGCACCCGCAACTCGGGTGCGGCCTCAGGGCTCGCGTAAACCTTGCGCGAGGCGGGCAGGGCGCCGGTGGTGACCTTCGGGAGGGTGACGTTGGGATCGTGGATGTTCATTTTACTTTCTCCTCCGTGGACGCGACCGGCCGCGCGCGGACGCACGCACCGGAGACAATTGTGGCGGATCGAGATAGCCGAAATAGCTCAGCAGCACGCCGAGCAGCACAGCGATCCCGCCGTCGATGATGAAAAAGTTCGGCGCGCTGAGCGCCGCCAGGCCATAGGCTTCGATCACCTGTGGCGCGACCATGCGCACCGTGCCGCCGATCAGCGCGAGCCAGCCGATGATCGTGATGATGAGCGGCCAGTGCCACTTCCAGTCATTGTGCACGGCCACCATGGCAAGCCCCACGGTGAGAGCAAGGACACCAGAGAGATAGATGATCATATGGTCATGCAGCGCGCGTTCGAACATCGCGCGATAGACAGACGTATTGAATAACATGCCGATACCGCCGGTGATGAAAACAGGGCCGATCAGTTTGGCCAGAAAATGCGAGCGTTCCATGGTCATATCCCCCAGTTGGATGGCGACACTCACGCGACATAACCTTTGAAAGTGACGAAGCCGCCGACTGCAAGCAGGACGACTCCCAGGCCGGTGAAAAAACCAGCATTGGCGATGATTCCGCTGGCGATGAAGTTGGCGAACTGAGGGGCGATGATGCGGAACGCGCCGACACCAGTCAGGAACCAACCGATCGCCGTGATCATGCTGCGCCAGTCGGGCGTCCAGACGTGGTGCACGTTGAGGATGGCGAGACCGGCGATCACCATCAGGACGCCGGAAAAATAGATGAAGGGCAGCCCCGCAAGGAACTGTGCCGCCATGTCGCGGTAGGTCGCCTGGTTTGCCAGCATTCCGATGCCGATCGCGGTAAGCACAGGGCCCACCAGCCTCGCGATGTTCAGCGATGTATGCATCGAAGTGTCCTGTCCCTTCGCCGGCATGACCCGGATCAGGTTCAAAGGGTTTTTCTCAGCCCAAACCGGGCACCCCTCGGAACAATGTTTAATGTATGCGCGGCGGCAGTGGTGTCAATGCGGGCTTCGATGCCTTGTGGAATTGGGAGCCGCATCGTGGAGTCCCGCTGGTAGCCGTGCGCGCGCTGAGCGCCGTCGCCGAAATGCAACAGCCCCCGCGGAAATTGCATTTACGAGCGCTAAATCCTGCGCATTGTCGCGGTTGGCGAACCCATCGTCGCGTCTGCCCAAGCAATTCTGCCCGCGTCCTTTAATTTCGAATTGAAGAGCGCCGTCGATAGCCGGCGTTGCTCAATTTCATTTTGCCGGGACCGATGAGGCACTCAATGAAAAATATAAGGCTCGGAAGTGCCGTGCTCGCGGCGCTTGCAATTGCCGGCACGGCCCGGGCGGCGGATCTTCCCCTCAAGGCGCCTCCGCAGGCCGCGCCGGTGTCTTGGACCGGGTTCTACGCTGGTGCTGGTCTCGGGTTTCGCTCGGCGGTCACCGACGCGCCGCTCGTGTCAGAACTGACTGCCGGAATTGATGGTGCCTTTGCCCCTGGTGACCTATCGGGGGTACAGACCGCACACACTTTAACTGGCACTGCATTCCGCGCGAGCCCCTACGTGGGCTTCAATTGGCAATTCGCGCCGAGCTGGGTCAGCGGCATCGAGGCCGATTTCGGCTTTGCCGACAAGACCGTCACGCGCGACGGAGTATTTCTGCCCACCGGATTAAATGGAATTGATCCGAGCAATACCGACACACTTTCTGTGCGGACCTCATGGGACGCGAGCCTGCGCGGCCGTCTCGGCTATTTGGCGACGCCTGCGGTGCTCGCCTATGCGACCGGCGGCGTGGCATGGCAGCGCTACGACATCACGTCCGCCTGTCAATGTACCAGTGCGGTCGACAGCACGAGCCTCACTCCGACGACCATCACACAGTCCACCACACGGGTCGGATGGACGGTCGGTGGTGGACTTGAGACCATGCTTTGGGATCATTGGCTCGCGCGCGCCGAATATCGTTACGCCGATTTCGGTCGTTCGCTTTTCAACGTAAATCGTTCCGGCGAGTTCTTGGACCACGTTTTTTCGTCCATTGATACGCTCGACGTCAAATTGCGTACGCACACGGTGACGTTCGGACTCGCGTACAAGTTCAATTGAGGCTCGGCGCTCGGCGGGAGCGTCACATCCGGGGCAATTGCGACACTGCCACCTTCACGACGCCATTGGCTTCCGCGATGACGCGCAGCGTTTGCGCGTCGAATTCGATGCCGGAGAGGCGTACGGCGTTGACCGAGGCATCGACCCGCACGCCATTGCCGACTTGCTGAAATTCCGTGAGCGCGGCTGCAATCTTCGTCCTCGCGTCGTTGGCGAATGGCTTGAGGTCGACCGTGGCCTTGTCGGCGATCGCTCTTTGCAAATAGGGCATGGCCGCGCGCGCGGCCGTTCCGAGCAAGCCGAAGGCGGCTTCTGATTCAACTGCAAGCGAAATGTCCGTGAGCCGCAGGATCTGGTTTTGCTGGTCGAGCGCGGGTTTCCCCCAAATCTGGACGGTCGCTTCCGTACCGAATCCGAACCAACTCTTCTTCTCACGCGCTTTCACCCGCAGCGAAATTAACAGGCGGTCGCCCGCAGCGGCGATGTTTGCGCGCAGCACTTCAACATCGACCGGTCCGCTGCCGTCATCCGGAAAGTGACGGCCCTTGAGTTGCGGCTCGATCAGCTTGTTGAGCTCCGTAAACGGCACATCGATGGGCACACCGACGGCGAGCACCCCGTCTTGCATTGGCGGCACCAGCTCGAGCTGCGCTGGGAACGGGCAATTCGGCTTGGTCTCGTTCGGCAAAATGCGCGTTTCGGCTTGAACGCCGATGGTGATCGTGACGTTGCGGACGTCGACCTGCGGCTGCGCGGCTGCGGCGCGGATTGGGCGCATCTCAAGCCACAATGGCGGCAATCCGGTTTTTTCTCCGCCAAGCGGAATGGACCGGCACATCTTGGCCCATTGTTCGCGCGCGGTGCGCTCGATGATCGGATCATTGCGTAGCCGCGATTGCAGCGCATTGATCTGATTGTTGACGACAGGATCGAGCACCGGCTTGATCTCGTTCGCGAGGTTCACCTTGATGCCGGCAATATTGGTGCCGGTGTCGCCGAAATCGAGGCGGCCGGCGAGGTTGGGCTCGATCCGCCATGACGATGTGATTTGTGGCCGCGACGTCACGATGACGTTGCCGCGAAAATCGGCGCGCTGATCGAGCGCCTTGGTGGCAAGAGTCTCGATCTGCTTGCCGACTGCGCCGCTGCCAATCAGGTCGCCGATCGCGCCGCCGATGCCACCCGCCGCTTTGCCGGCGGTGGTGCCGATCTGGCCCTTGACGCGAATGGTCCCGTTCATCGGAGTAATGATCGTGAGCGCGCCCGGTTGTCCCGTGGCATATATCGTCCCGCGCGAAACGGTGAGGCCAATCTCGGCCTGGCCGAGCAATTGCGTGACCGGATTGTCGTTCTTGCCGGCAAATTCGCGCGGTGCGGCAGTGTCGAGCGAGTGGCCGATGGCCGCGAGCGCGACAGCGACTGGAGCAATGACATGTGAGGCGCGGGTCACCGGCTGCAACGGCTGCGGGGGTTGAAGAATGGCAAGCGCTTCCGGCAATCCGGTATCGGAAGTCCCCATGCGATTGATCGCCCAGAGTGTCGCTACAAAGCAGATAGCAACGACGCAAGTGGCGCCAACAACCATACGAAATTTCGCCGATCGGCCAAACAGCCGGATCGGTGCCGTCGCGTAGTAAATGAAGGTGGCGAGTCCGCTGTTCATGTCCCGCTCGATTCGCCCGCGGAGGAATGTTAGGCGGCACGGGGTCTGCACGCCAGCGCTGCCGCCATTTCGCGCGCCTTTCGCGCGTGTTACCCATAAGTCCCCATGGCGCAGCCCCTCGTCGAGCCATGCGACCGCGGCATTATTGCGGCCGAACCATGCCCGCGAGCGCTCGGGCGCGAGATCGCGCCGCAGCGTCGTAGGATGGTACTCGCCGCCTGTGTCCTCGCATCCTCGATGGCCTTCATCGATGGGTCGGCATTGACGGTCGCACTTCCGAAATTGCGCGCGTTTTTTGGCGCCGATCTGGCCTCAGTGCAGTGGGTGCTCAATGGTTACATATTGGCGCTCGCCGCACTGACGTTGATCGGCGGCGCGCTTGCCGATCACTACGGCAGGGCGAGAATGTTGGGCGTGGGCTGCCTTGGGTTCGGGCTGGCATCGGCGGCTTGTGTGATATCGCCGTCCATCGAGTGGCTGATTGTTTTTCGCGTCCTGCAGGGAACTTCGGCCGCAATCGTGACGCCGTCGAGCCTCGCTCTTATCGGCGCGATATATCCCAAGGCGGAACGCAATCGTGCGATCGGTGTGTGGGCCGCCGCCTCCGCTCTCACCACTGCGGGCGGGCCAGTCCTTGGCGGCTGGCTGACCGAAAGTTTCGGCTGGCCATGGGTTTTCGCGATCAACCCGCCACTGGCACTGCTGGCCGTCGCGCTCTTGGTGCGCTACGCACCGGCTGACCAGCATGCGGCGCGCCGGTTTGATCTTGCTGGTGCCGCAATCCTTGCGGGCGCACTTGCAGCGATGGCATGGGCGCTCAGCCAAATCGGGCCCGACAAGGCCGGCGCGGCGAATGGCGTTGCAATTACGCTTGTCGCGGGGCTGAGCGTGGCAGCGCTCGCTGGATATGCCTTCTGGGAACGCACGAGCACACATCCAATGACGCCGCCGCGGCTTATCCGCAACCGCGTCTTCGTTGGGCTCAATATCGCGACACTGCTGATCTATGCCGGCCTGTCGATTATGTTTTTTCTTTCGTCCTTCGATCTCATCGACCGCCGTGGGCTGTCGCCGATCGATGCCGGGCTCACCTTCCTTCCATTTACACTCGGCGTTGGTCTCCTGTCGCAACCATTCGGCGTCTTGGCCGATAAGATCGGCGCCCGCGCAATGCTAATCGCGGGCCCGCTTGGCGCGGCACTCGCCCTGCTGCTGCTGGCATTCGGCAAAAGCGCTTCGCTCGTATTCGGTGTGATCGTGCCGATGGCGCTGTTGGGAATTTCTTTTGCGGTACTCATTGCGCCGCTCACCGCGTCTGTGATGTCGAGCGTTGCGGACGATGATCAGGGGCTTGCGTCCGGTATCAACAATGCCGTGAGCCGCGCCTCGCAGCTTGCGGGCGTTGCGCTTTCCGCAGGCGTTGCGTCATATTCATCCGGATACCAGATTGGATTGGCGATCGCTGCCATTTTTGCCGCGGCTGGCGCCGTAACCACGATGACAATGTTGCCTGCGGCTGGGCGTAAGCGTCGGAGAGCCCCATGACCAAAATGTGCACCCACGCAGACAGCATCCGGGACGTGACACCGAGCGCGCTCGGCTGCGAAGAGTGTCTCAAAATCGGCTCTCCCTGGGTTCATTTGCGGGTGTGCCGCACGTGCGGCCATGTCGGGTGTTGCAATTCATCGCCCAACAAGCACGCCACCAAACATTTCAGGGCGACCGGCCATCCCATCATCGAAGGCTATGATCCGCCTGAGGGATGGGGCTGGTGCTATGTCGACAAGAAATTTGTCGATCTCGGCGGCCGTACCACGCCGCAACGCGGCCCAATCCCGCGTTTCGTCTGACAATAGGTTAGGCGGTTTTCGGCAACGGGATCGGCGCCAATTCGTGCGACTGGTAGTGCGCGAGCGCTTGGAGCGCGTCCACATCGATAAAATCGATCTTGCGGTCGCTGTCCGCGATCAGTCGTTCTGACCGCAAGCGTTGGATCATCCGGTTGAGATGGGGAACGCTCAGCCCCAAAACATCCGCCATCACTTCCTGTGAGAATGGCAAAGCGAAGCTCGTTTTCTCGGCGCGTCCTACAACAAATAACCGCGCGTGCAGCTCGAGGAGGAAATGCGACAAACGCTCAATCGGAGTGCGGCGCCCGACGTCAATGATGTGCTCGGCGTAGGTGGTTGCCTCCTGCACCGCGAACCAACTCAGGGCGAGGCCGAACTGAGGTCGTCGATAGCAGAGCTGCACATAGGCATCGAGTGAGCAGACGTTCATCGTGACATCGGTGATCGTTGTGACCGAATAGGCGGCCCGGTCATAAAAACTTCCGGGGATTCCGACAATGTCACCGGGCAGAACGACGTTGAGGATTTGCCGCTTGCCGTTGCGCAGGAGCTTATAGCGCATGGCGTAGCCGTCTCGCACAAAGCAAAGCTTGCGATACACGTAACCGTCAACGATGAGATCTCGCCGCTTACGGATCGATATTTCGCCGTCGATGATGGCGTCGAGGCTTTTCAAATCAATGGGATCGAGAACCACATGTTGCAAAAGCCGCGCGACGAACGGGTGTTGATCCAACGCATTGCCGGATGTTGCAAGGTCCATGGGTCTCCTCGGTTTCAAGGCTAACCCCGTTCCTTAATTTGAATCAATGATCCTGGCGAAGGCGGATTGACGCAAAACTCGGTCGAATATGCTGCCACTCTTCCCCTCTGAACTGGGTGGCCTCGAAGCGACTACTGTTCTTTAGCAAATGGCCGCGCCACGCAAGTGCGGCCATTTTTTAAATAGCATGTGTCGTGTCGACATTCGCATTCGCGAGATTTCAATTCTTTTCGTAGGCGGCATATCCCGCGTCGATCAAAATGTGCCGGGACGGCTGGTTTGGTTTGCCCCTTTCCAGTCGTTGCGCACGGGGAGCCCCGGCCGTGTGCCGGGGCTTCTTCTGTGCTTCAGCGTGATCCCATGCGGTGGAGCTTGAGCACGGTGTAGACCGTATCGCTCGCTGGTGTCGGAATTCCAAATTCACGACCAAGCGCGCGCACATTCCCAGCGAGCCAATCGAGCTCGAGGCGGTTTCCGCGCTCGAGGTCGTGCGCCATCGACGCTTTCATTCCAGGCTCGACTTTGTTGGTGAGAAAATTCATGCGCTCGTCGATATAGGCAGAATCCAGCGCGACACCCTTGGCTTTGCCGACGGCAAAAGCCTCCTCCATCAGCGCGCGAAAGAAATTGCGCAATTCGGCGTCTGCGGCGATAGGGCCAATCGGCGAGCGCAGCGCTGCTGTTGACCCTGCCATGGCCGTCAAAAAGATGAATTTCTGCCAGAGCTCACGGTTGATGTCGGCGGACAGGGCGATGTCGAGCTTGGCTGCTTTGCCTGCTTCAACAAAAGCGTTGAGCGTATCATCCGGACGCTTGTCGGCGCGACCGAATCGGATCGTTGCGAATTGGCTGGTGTGTTTGATGACGCCAGGCGATGCGATGGTGGTCGCAATGTAAGCGGCGCCGCCGACCGTGCGCTCTGCCCCAACCACCGACGAAATGCGATCGACACTATCGACGCCGTTCTGAAATGTAATCAGTCGGCTATTCGGACCGAGAAGAGGTTGCGCTGCCGCTGCTGCCGTCTCTGTGTCCCACAGCTTCACCGCAAATAGCACAATGTCGACCGGTCCAACTTTGGCTGGGTCGTCGGTGACGTTCGGTTTCGGCAGATGTAAATCGCCGTGCACACTTTCGATCTTGAGGCCGTTTTTGGCGATCGCGTCGCGATGGGCGCCGCGCGCGATAAAGAAAACGTCGTGCCCGGCCGCGGCCATGCGCGCGCCGAAATACCCACCGACTGCACCCGCCGCCATTACTGCAATACGCATAAACTGACTCCCGATCCCGATGGAGAGATCAGTAACGACCGGCGCTCTGTATGCCAATGCAAAAAAATGACCCGGCTCAAAGCCGGGTCATTCAGGGGAGGTTGCCTTGGATTCTAGTATCGGCCGGCCGGGCGGATGCCGTCCCACGTCTTCTGTGCACGGCTTTGCGGCAGCGGCGCGTAGGCATACGAAGCTTGTTGAATCTTCGTTAGCTGAATCTTGGCATGCGCGGTCGCCGTCTGCGGCAGCACGATGACCTTGGCGCCGACCTTCACGCGGTTGTAGAGATCGATCACGTCGCTGTTGGTCAGGCGAATACAGCCACTCGACACTTGCTTGCCAATCGTACTCGGCGCGTTGGTGCCGTGAATTCGGTATTGCGTGCCTGCGATGTACATTGCGCGGGCACCGAGCGGATTGCCGGGGCCGCCAGCAGTCATGCGCGGCAGGTAGGGCTGACGCGCGAGCATCTCAGATGGCGGATACCAGTCCGGCCACTCGGCTTTGCGCTCGACTGATCTCACACCCGACCAGGTGAAGCCTTCGCGGCCGACACCGATGCCATAACGCATCGCTTTACCGTTCCCGAGCACGTAATAGAGGAATGTGTGAGGAGTATCGATAACGACGGTCCCGGCCGGCTCGTTGCTTGCATAGTCAACGATCTGGCGCTGCAAGCGTGGAGCGACGACCTGAGCGTCATCGTTTTCATCGGCCGGTGCAGGCTCGACGGCTTGCGGTTCAATTTGGGTTTGCGTGGGTGGGGTGAGGAAAGCAAAGAGTGGGTCGGCGTTTGCAACGTTGAACGACAGCGCCGTTGCGGCGATTGCCGCGGCTACACTGAATGACCTGGACATGGCACCCTCGTTGGTTTCTCCCCCTCCCGTCTTTGGTGAGAGAATGACCGAGAAGGTTCAAAGGTTCCCTGAAGTTGCTTAGGTAAAAACCCTTAAAGCGTGAGAACCAATTAGCGAAAATTGATCTCGCTAACTCCTAGTCTTTTCGCTTGTGCCAGCCGACCACTGCGTCGGGGACACTGTCGGTTGAGGCGAAATACGGTTTGATGTCGAGGAGTGGTGTGCCGTCAAGGCAATCGAGCCCAATGACAGACAACCGGTTACCGTCGACGCGCAGAAGTTTAACCACGCTCATGGCAATCGGATTGGGCCGCGCGGGGGATCGCAAGGCGAATGTCCCGCGCTGGACACCGTAGTGGCCCGGCACTTGTAGCACGAGCGTCCGTGGCGATTTGTCCATCCAGTAGAGCAGCACAACGTGGGTGCAGGTTTCGACGTCCTTGAGGCCATCGCGCCAGCGCGCGTCGACGTCGACGATGCAAACGGCTTCGGATTCACGTGCGTTCTTGGGACAGTCCTTGCGCTCTTTCCAGGGCGTATGGATGCGGCCAACGAAATAAAGGGTGGCGTCGGGCTCACCCGGCAGCTCCACGGTCTTTTCGCCGTCCCAAATTTCAAAATCGTTGCTTGGGCCCATACGTCTTCCTTAGCCGCCCACGCGGGGCGGTTGGCGAGGAGACTACCAAGAACCGCCTCCGAACGCCGGTAGCTATGCTTAGAAGGCGCTAACCACCCTTTGCGATGGTCGATTTCCAGACTTGCCGAATAGCGTTTAAACGTATAAACATATCCTTATATAGTGGGAAATTGCCCATAAGGGCATAGGTGTATGGATCCAATGAGCGGAAAGCTCAGTTTCGACGCCCTCAATTCAGCGCTCAAAGCCGCGGGTGAAGAGACGCGCCTGCGGGTCCTTGCCCTTCTGGCTGAGGCTGAACTGACCGTCTCGGACCTCACCGATATCTTGCGTCAGTCGCAACCGCGCATTTCGCGCCACCTCAAGCTCCTGGCGGAGGCCGGCCTTGTCGAGCGGTTTCGCGAAGGCACCTGGGCGTTCTTTCGTCTGGCGGAGCAAGGCAGCGGCGCGGAAGTTGCGCGCGCGCTGATTGACCGCCTCAACCCCGCCGACCAAACCATCGCGCGCGATCGAGCACGCCTAGCCTCGGTGCGGCAGGCGCGTGCCGCCGCGGCGCAAGCCTATTTCCGCGGGCACGCCGCCGAATGGGATCGCATCCGCAAGCTGCACGTGACCGACGAAGCGGTTGAGGATGCAATCCGTGCGGCGCTTTCCGACAAACCATTCCGCTCGCTGCTCGACCTCGGCACCGGCACCGGGCGCATGCTTGAATTGTTCGGGCATGAGATCGAGCGAGGGCTCGGGCTCGATCTCTCGCTCGACATGTTGCTGCTCGCGCGCGACCGGCTTGAGCGCGCCGGTTTAAAGAACTGCAGTGTGCGGCAAGGCGACTTATACGATCTGCCGCTCGCTAATGATTCATTCGATGTCGTCATCCTGCATCAGGTGTTGCACTTCCTCGACGACGGCGCGCGCGCTATCCGCGAAGCATCTCGGGTGCTCAGACCGGGCGGGCGGCTGCTGGTGGTCGACTTTGCCCCGCACGAACAGGAATTCCTTCGCGAACAATACGCGCATCGCCGTTTGGGATTTGCCCCCGAAACGATCACGCAATGGATGACGGCATCTGGCCTCGAGCCCGTACTCCACAAATCTCTTACGCCGGAGCCGGGCTCCGATGGCAAAATCGCAGTGTCGCTATGGCTCGCGCGCGACACGCGCGCACTGATGGCGACGCCACAACGACGCGAGGTGGCGTGATGAACAGTCCAGTCCGCCTGAGCCGCTTTACGCGCGGCGACGCGCGCCGCATCGGTGTTTCATTCGAATTCTTTCCGCCCAATAGCGAAGAGATGGACAAGATCCTCTGGGAATCGATCGAACGATTGGCCCCGCTGGAACCGAATTTTGTATCAGTGACATATGGCGCGGGCGGCACCACCCGCGAGCGCACGCACGCAACAGTCAAACGAATTTTGGCCGAAACATCGTTGACGCCGGCGGCGCATCTGACGTGCGTCGCCGCGACGCGCGAAGAAATTGACGCGATCGTGCGCAACTACCATGACGCCGGGGTGCGCCACATTGTGGCGCTGCGCGGAGATCCTGCCGGTGGGGCTGGTACAAAATATGCGCCCCATCCCGGGGGCTATCAAAACGCCGCCGATCTCACCGCCGGCATCAAACGCATCGCCTCCGACTTTGAAATCTCGGTTTCCGCCTATCCGGAAAAGCACCCCGACAGCCCGACCGTTGAGGCAGACATCGATATGCTCAAAGCAAAAGTCGATGCCGGCGCAAGCCGCGCCATCACGCAATTCTTTTTCGAGAATGATGTTTATTTTCGCTATCTCGACCGGGTTCGCGCTCGCGGAATCGACATTCCCATCGTGCCGGGCATTTTGCCCGTGCAGAACTTCAAGGCCACGACAGGGTTTGCCAAACGTTGCGGTGCTTCTGTCCCAGCCTGGCTGGCGGAGCGGTTTAACGGCCTCGACCAGGATACGGCAACGCGCAAACTGATCGCTGCCGCCGTCGCCGCAGAGCAGGTTTTCGACCTCGTCGATCGCGGCGTCACCACTTTCCATTTTTACACCATGAATCGCGCCGACCTCGTCTTCGCGATCTGTCACCTGCTGGGCTTAAGGTCTGTCACGCATGCCGAACAGTAGCGTTCGATCAGAGTTTGTTGAGGCACTCAGACAGCGCATCCTTGTGCTCGACGGGGCCATGGGCACCATGATCCAGGGCCTCAAGCTCGACGAAGAAGGCTATCGTGGCGCCCGCTTCGACGCATGGAACCGCGAGGTCCGCGGCAACAACGACTTGCTGAATTTGAGCCGGCCCGACGCTGTCCGGGACATCCATCTCGCCTACTTTCGCGCCGGTGCAGATGTCGTATCCACCAATACATTCTCCTCGACCGCGATCGCCCAGGCCGATTACGGCATGGAGGGCATCGCTTACGAGCTGAACCAAGCCGGTGCGACGCTTGCACGGGAAGCGGCAATCCTTGCGCAGAAAGACGATGGCCGCCGCCGCTTTGTCGCCGGCGCTCTCGGGCCGACCAATCGCACGGCGTCGATATCGCCGGACGTTGCCAATCCGGGCTTCCGCGCAATCACTTTCGACCAGTTACGTGTAGCCTATGGCGAGCAAGTGCGCGGACTGATCGATGGTGGCGCCGACCTGCTGCTGATCGAAACGATCTTCGACACGCTCAATGCCAAAGCGGCAATCTTCGCTATTGCAGAGATTTGCGCGGAACGCGGGCTCGACGTGCCGGTGATGATTTCTGGCACCATTACCGACCGTTCCGGACGGTTGCTATCGGGACAGACGCCGGGCGGATTTTGGAATTCAGTCAAGCACGCAAGCCCTGTGACCATCGGTCTAAATTGCGCGCTGGGCGCGAGCGAAATGCGTGCGCATATCGACGAACTGGGACGGCTCGCCGACACATTTGTTTGCGCATACCCGAACGCGGGCCTGCCGAACGAATTCGGCTACTACGACGAAAGCCCCGAGTTCATGGCGGAGCTGTTAGGCGAATTCGCCTCGGCGGGCCTGGTCAATGTTGTGGGCGGCTGCTGCGGAACGACGCCCGACCACATCGCGGCTATTGCAAAAGCTGTCGATGGAAAAACTCCGCGTCCTATTCCCGAGATACCACGTCAATTGCGTTTGTCTGGTCTCGAATCATTTTCGCTCACGCCCGAAATTCCGTTCGTGAATGTGGGTGAACGAACGAACGTTACGGGCTCTGCCAAATTTCGTAAATTGGTCACCGCTGGCGACTATGCGGCGGCGTTGTCGATTGCGCGCGAACAGGTCGAAAATGGCGCGCAAGTGATCGACGTCAACATGGACGAGGGCTTGCTCGATTCCGAGCAGGCGATGACGACCTTCCTCAATCTCATTGCTGCCGAGCCCGACATCGCGCGCGTGCCGGTGATGGTCGATTCATCGAAGTTCTCGGTCATTGAGGCCGGTCTCAAGTGCCTGCAAGGCAAAGCCGTCGTGAATTCGATATCGATGAAAGAAGGCGAGGCCGCATTCATCGAACACGCCCGCACGGTTCGCCGTTACGGTGCAGCCGTCGTGGTGATGGCGTTCGACGAGAAAGGCCAGGCCGATTCGCTTGAACGCAAAACGGCAATCTGTAAGCGCGCGTACGACATCCTGGTGAATCAGGTGGGCTTTCCGCCCGAGGATATTATCTTCGATCCGAACATCTTTGCTGTCGCGACCGGTATGGAAGAGCACAACGGCTACGGCGTCGACTTTATCGAAGCAACGCGCTGGATTCGTAAAAATCTACCGCACGCGCACGTATCCGGTGGCGTCTCGAACCTGTCATTTTCGTTTCGCGGCAACGAGCGGGTGCGGCAAGCCATGCATTCAGTGTTCCTGTTTCACGCCATCAAGGCGGGAATGGACCTGGGTATCGTCAACGCCGGTCAAATTGCGGTTTATGACGATCTCGAGCCCGAACTGCGCGAGGCCTGCGAAGACGTGGTGCTCAATCGCCGGGCCGATGCCTCCGAGCGATTGCTCGATATCGCCAAGAAGTTTCACGGCGCCGGTCAGGAGGCGAGGGAAGTCGATCTCGCGTGGCGCGAGCAGCCGGTCGAAAAGCGGTTATCCCACGCGCTCGTGCACGGGATCACCGATTTTATCGAAAAGGATGTGGAGGAGGCGCGTATCCGCGCGACACGTCCGCTTGACGTGATCGAAGGCCCGTTGATGAGCGGCATGAATATCGTCGGCGATCTCTTTGGTTCAGGAAAAATGTTTCTGCCGCAGGTCGTGAAATCGGCCCGCGTGATGAAACAGGCCGTCGCGTATCTGATGCCCTTCATGGAGCAATCAAAAGACGGCCGCCAGCATGGTGGCTCCAACGGAAAAATCATCATGGCGACGGTAAAGGGCGACGTCCACGATATCGGCAAAAACATCGTCGGTGTTGTTCTCCAGTGCAACAATTACGAAGTGGTTGACCTTGGCGTCATGGTGCCGGCGGCCAAAATTCTGGAGACCGCCAAGGCGCATAACGCCGACATCATTGGACTATCGGGCTTGATTACACCGTCACTTGACGAAATGTGCCATGTCGCGGCGGAAATGGAGCGGCAGGGTTTTGAGCTGCCGTTGATGATCGGCGGGGCGACCACGAGCCGTGTGCACACCGCGGTCAAGATCCACCCGAATTACCGGCGTGGGCAGACCGTCTACGTCAACGACGCTAGCCGGGCGGTCGGCGTGGCGCAGTCGTTGATGTCGGTCAATGCGCGCGCTGGTTACGTGGCCGAGTTGCGCGGAGAATACGCCCGCATTGCCGCTGCGCACGCCCGCGCACAGGAAGACAAGGCACGGCTGCCGCTCGCGACGGCTCGTGCCAATGCGCTCAAGCTGGACTGGTCGGGAAGCTACCATCCCCCGAAGCCGGGCTTCTTCGGGACCAAGGTATTGAGCGATTATTCAATCAAGGAGCTCGTCGATTATATCGACTGGACGCCCTTCTTTTCCACTTGGGAGCTTGCCGGGAAATTCCCCGCCATTCTTGACGATGCAAAATACGGCCCGGCTGCGCGTTCTTTGTACGAAGATGCACGCGCTATGCTCGACAAGATCGTGGCCGAGAATTGGTTCAAGGCGAGCGGGGTCCTTGGCTTTTGGCCGGCCAACGCCGAGGGTGATGATATTCTCGTTTACGGCGATGAATCTCGCGGCGAACCGATTGCGGTATTGCATACGCTGCGCCAGCAATTATCCAAGCGCGAAGGCCGCTCCAATACGGCGCTGAGCGACTTCGTTGCGCCGCGAAGCAGCGGGCTTGCCGACTATATTGGCGCTTTCACTGTGACAGCCGGCATCGGTGAGGATGAGGTCGCTGAGCGATTCAAGCGCGCGAATGACGACTACTCCGCGATTATGGTGAAGGCATTGGCCGATCGTCTGGCAGAGGCCTTTGCCGAGCGATTGCACCAACGTGCACGCAGGGATTTCTGGGGCTACGCACCGAATGAAGCGATGACTGCCGAGCAGCTGATCGCCGAGAAATATGATGGCATCCGTCCCGCGCCCGGATATCCGGCGCAGCCCGATCACACTGAAAAAGGCACGTTGTTCGAGCTGCTGGATAGTGAGCGTGTTGGCGTGATGCTGACCGAGAGTTTCGCGATGTGGCCCGGGGCCGCCGTGTGCGGATTGTATTTTAGCCATCCGCAAAGCGCGTATTTCGGTGTCGGAAAGATCGAACGCGATCAGGTCGAGGATTATGCGAGACGCAAAAACTGGAGCGTCAGCGACTGCGAGCGATGGCTGGCGCCGATCCTCAACTACGATGTGCACGCCTCGCCGAGCATCGTAGCCGCGTAGTATCCGGAAATGAAACACCGGAGAGTTAGCTCCCCGGTGTTTATATCCCTCGACCGGTTTTACACCGGCAATTTTTCGTTTGGCGTCGTCGTCGGCCTCTTGAACTCAAAATGCCCCTAGCAAGATCGCGCCGACGAAAGCAAACACGGCGCACACAGCCAGTACATTCAGCTTCAAGGCAAGGTCCACGGCAGTGCCTCCCTTGTTGAGGTGATGAAACGCTAGCACACAACGCGAAGGCGTCTATATTGGTCCGTCTCGATCAGGCAAAATTTAGGCGAGCGGATATGCGCGCTGCACATGTCGTGACCAACCGATTGATCGTGCTTCGCAAAAAAACATTGGGGGTAAAAGATGCGGCAGCGCAAAAATGGCGCGGGTGGTATTTTCGATGACAAATTTGCGCTAATCCGCAATAAGTTGTCGGCATCCGGCCACCGCCGGGCGGTCAGATCGGAAAAGACGTAAAATCACCAATGCGAGGTCGATCCGAGCCGGCAGGCTCTATTTTCCTTGCGCAGAAACTTGTGTTCAGGAGGATTCAATGCCGCGCTTGCGTCAAGCTTTGTTGACACTTGCCTTTTGCGCCGCCGCGCTGCTCGTGACGGGCCAATTTGCGCAAGCCCAATCGTCGGCCCAGTCGTGGCCGCAGCGCCCCGTCCGATTTATCATTCCGCTTGGACCGGGCTCGGGCGTCGATATCACAGCTCGTTTGTTGGCCGACAAGCTCGCGGCAAAATGGGGCCAGCCGGTGGTGGTGGAGAATCGTCCGGGCGGCGATGCGTTCCTCGCAATCACGGCGGTGCTCAACGCGCATGACGAC
This sequence comes from uncultured Alphaproteobacteria bacterium, assembly GCA_963722125.1. Classification (GTDB taxonomy): domain Bacteria; phylum Pseudomonadota; class Alphaproteobacteria; order Rhizobiales; family Xanthobacteraceae; genus Pseudolabrys. Next base: position 1,101,569 of record CAVRJW010000006.1, read on the forward strand.
CACGTGTTGCTGTTTGCGCCTGCTTCTACGTTCACGGCACATCCTTTGTTGCACGAAAAGCTGCCTTACGACCCGAAAGAGCTCACACCGATCGCGCGCGTGACCAACACGCTCATCGCGCTCGGCGTGCCGGCCGATCTCAACGTTTCTTCTGTTAAGGAGCTGGCCGCCAAAATCAAAGCGGATCCGGGAAAATTGAATTACGCATCCGTTACTGGTGCCAATGATTTGCTGTTCGCCGCTTGGCTGAAAACCGAAAACCTCGATATGGCCAAGGTGCCTTACAAAGACGCGGTTCAGGCCATCAACGATCTCGCCGAAGGGCGCATTCAAGCCTTCGTCGGTGCTTATGCGATCATGCGGCCGCGCGTGCTGGCCGGTAAGGTCAAGGTGATAGCCTTGACCAATCGGCAGCATGCGAAAGCCCTAGACAACATTCCGACGGCGTCGGAAGCGGGGTACAAGTCTCTCGAATTTGATGGGCTGGTCGGTTTGTTCGGCCCGCGAGATTTTCCGCCGGCGGTCCGTGATCGGATTGCGGCCGATATTCGAGAGGTCGTCAGTGATCCGGACATCGAGGCGAAATTGAGCGCCACCGGGCAGGTGGTCAATGCGGGTACACCGGCCGAATTTGCGGCGGCGCTTGATGATCAGCGAGCAACCGTGAAACAGATCGGCGACACGCTCGGTATAAAACCGGCGTCGCAGTGACGCGGTAGATCTATCCCTCGATCAGCCGCACGATCGCGTCCGTTGCGCGGCGGACGTGGGGAATCGGCAATAAATGCGAGCACCGCGGCGACTGGCCAGCCGGTGAAGAAGGCTTTGAGCCATCGCGGCACAAAGTCGGCGCGAAATCCAATATTTGTGAAGGTAACGACAGCGCTGACCACGAACACGATGAGTGCGCTGATGATGACCGGAAAAATGAACCTGGCCTTGCCTTCCATTGCATCCTCCGAACGCATGAGCCCAGACTTGGAGACGGTTTTCGGACCGTTTCATGCGCCTAACAAGCGTGCCCCGCGCGATGTGAACCGAAAGGGCCAGGCCGTTCAAGCACAAAGCTGATTTGGCAAGGAATTCTTATCCTTAACGAAATTGCCTGCGACGAGCGTTGAAGCCTCGTTAAAGAAACTCCTCGCATTTTCGCAGGTATGAAGGGTGGAGTGGGTTTCTATCTCGTCGGTACTGGCGTGCTGCTGGCGCTCGCCGGTTGCGGACGCGGATTCATGTCGGGCGAACGGGCGCCGTGGCGGCACGACGCCGAAGTGGCGTGCATGAAATCCGGCGCCGTCAAAATTGGCGTGGGTGTCGTTCAAGCCGAGCCGATCGAGGGCCCAGGCATGTGCGGCGCCGATTTTCCGCTCAAGGTTTCGGCCTTGGGCGAGAGCAGCCCTCTCGTCGGCTACACGGACGACCTGAGGCCGCCCGGATCCATTCCGACGGCGCCCTCGCAGATGCCGCATTGGCCGATCAACGAACCGCGTTATGCGCCGCCGGCAGACGTCGCGCCCGCGCCAGTCGAAACGATGCCGCGTGGATCGCAGCAAATGTCGCCTGCGCCGCAAATGCGCTGGGTCCCCGGTGCCCCTCCCGCCGAACGGCCAAGCGCAACTGCGCCCGCCGGGCAGCCGATATCGCTGAGTGCACCGGGCACGGAAGCGGGTGTTACACCGAGCGCGGCTCCGTTGCCGGACGATATTCCCGACGACGCTGTATTGCCGCGCCGGCAGGCACCCGCATCCTACCCGCAGCGCGCCTACGGAGCGCCGCCGCAATATCCACCGCCGCCGCGCGCACCACCTGCCTCTGGGACCGGCCCGTGCACCTCAAATGACCGGGCCGATCGCGCCAGCGACGCTCACGCCCACAGCGACACTCGCCTGTCCAATCGTTTCTGCGCTCGACCGGTGGGTCAGCGACAGTGTGCAACCCGCGGCCGAGCGATGGTTTGGTGCGCCGGTCGTCGAGATTAAACAAATCTCCGCCTATTCCTGTCGCGGCATGGTCGGCTCGGGCGGCTCAGGCGTTTCCGAGCACGCTTTTGGCAATGCGATTGACATCGCCGCTTTCACACTCGCCGATGGGAGAAGGATCACCGTGCAGGAGGGTTGGCGCGGCACGCCGGAAGAGCAGGGGTTCCTGCACGACGTTCATCTCGCCGCTTGCGATAATTTCACGACGGTGTTGGCGCCCGGCTATAACGCCGCGCACTACAATCACATTCACGTCGACCTGATGCGGCGTTCAAGTGGCGATCGTCCCTGCCGGCCGGAGGCGATCTCTGGTGAGGTTGCCGCGGCAAACGCGCGTGCGTTCTATGCTGGCAAGCAGCGCTATCCCGCCTATACCGGATCAGTGCCGCGGTCAGGGTCGCGCAAATACGACAAGACACCCGTTGCGGTTCCTGGAGAGGACGGCGATGCCGATTACGAACATGAATATGGGCTCGTGACCGGTTCGGCGGACCGGATATCCAACGACCGCATGGCCGTTTCGGCCGACAAGACTTGGCACACCGTCCGCCAGCCCGATCCTCCTGCGCAAGAGCGCCTAAGCCTACACTAACAAACCAGCGCCGATTGTCAGTGTTCCGTCTTGGGGAATAAACCAGCGGGCGCGTGGTTCTATTTCCCGTATAACATCAACCAACCGTCACGCGAATGGCGGCAACAACAGAATGGGGAGGGATCACAATGTCTCGGATCGGCTTATCGAGCGTCGCGGCTGGCTTGCTTACGGCCGCGCTGTTGACGACAGCGCTCGCGCAAACAGCGCAACGTCCGGTTTACGCGACCACAAAGGTCGACGGCACCGACAACGTTTACATCTTTCGATACGAGAATCATCAGGCAATGTTCGTCGTTACGAAGGCGGGCGTCATTGCTACTGATCCCATTAGTTTGCGCCGGCCGGCGGCGAAAGCTTACATCGAGGAAATTCGGAAAGTAACTCAAGCGCCGATCAAGTACGTGATCTACAGTCACTCGCACTATGACCACATCGCCGGTGGCAAGCCGTTCAAGGATCTTGGCGCGACCTTTATTGCGCATAAAAATGCCAAGGCCCGCATTTTGGAATTGAAGCCGGATGACGTTGTCGTCCCGGATCAGGTGGTCGACAAGCAAAAGACGATCGGCCTCGGCGGTACCACACTCGAGCTTATCTATCTCGGCAGAAATCACTCCGACAGCACGTTGGTGATGCGGCTACCGAAGGAAAAAATCATATTCACGGTCGATTGGATTCCTCTCCAAGCGCTTCCGTTCCGCGAAATGGCCGACACCTATATTCCGGAAATCGAGGAAGGCCTGAAGAAGGTGATCGCGATGGATTGGGACAGGCTGATTGCAGGCCATCCTGGACCCGGCGGACGCCAGATCGGTACCAAGGAGGATGCGCGTAGTCAGTTGGCCTATCTGCAGGATCTGTCGGCGGCCGTGAAAAAAGCCTTGAACGATGGCAAGAACTACGCTGATGCCGAAAAGGAGATCAAGCTACCCAAATACGAGAAATGGGGTGGCTACGAGGCCTTTCTCCAAATGAACATCGAACGCTACTACGACTTCCACAATCGCGGCATTTGATAAATGTGGGGCGATGCGCTTGTTGCGCATCGCCCCGGTTGCCGTTGTAGCCTCTGATTATCCGATCGCAGCGTCGATCAGCATTGCGCCGAACAAGATCAGGCCCGCATCTCTGTTCGATTTGAACAGCACAAGGCAGTGCGCGGGATCGTCGATGTCGAGCCGCGTCACCTGCCAGGCCAAATGCGCGGCAAATGCGATCACACCGAGTGCAAAGATCAGGCGGCCGCCGGCCATCAGTCCCGCGGCGGCGATGAGCACAACCGCACAAGCATAGAAACTCGCGACCATCGGAGCTGTGCGCTCACCGAACAATAACGCTGTCGACTTGATCCCGATCAGAAGGTCGTCTTCGCGGTCCTGGTGCGCGTAGATCGTATCGTAGCCGATCACCCAGCAAATCGAGCCGGCGTAAAGTATGACCGCCGGCAGGTCGAGACGCCCAAATGCGGCTGGCCAACCCATTAAAGCGCCCCAGGAGAATGCAAGGCCGAGAAAAATCTGCGGCCAATAGGTGATGCGTTTCATAAACGGATAAACGACCACCACCAACAGGGACGCGAGACCGGTCGCGACCGTAAAATGGTTAAACTGAATGAGGACGAGGAGGCCGATGAATGCCTGCACCAGCATAAAGGCCGTGGCCTGCGCGATCGTGACCTGTTTCGAGGGAATGGGCCGTGAGCGCGTGCGGTCAACGAGCCCGTCGAGGTTGCGGTCGACCAGATCGTTCCACGTGCAGCCGGCACCGCGCATCGCAAAAGCGCCAATGAAGAACAAAACGATGTGCCAGACGCTCGGAAAATGGCCCTCGTGCATTCCTGCAAGGCCCACCGACCACCAGCAAGGCATGAGCAAAAGCCACGAACCAATCGGCCGGTCGAGACGGGCAAGCCTCAGGTAGGGGCGGCAAAAAGGCGGCGCGACACCGTCGACCCAATTTCCGGTCGCATCGGAGACGCGTCCGGAGCTCTCGCTCATTTTCCGATGGGGCTGCCGGTCAGGGTGTCGAATGTCCCGCGGCCGGTTTTGATGTTGTTGGAATCTGGAACTGGACCAGTGAGCGCATCGCTCAGGCTGGGCCCCTGTTGCTGAACCGGTGCGGCAGCCGCCTGGCAAATTCTGGTGCGCACCTCGGACATTTTGGTAACGCTTTGCTTCAGGTTGACGGCGACCTGCGGAGGGATACCGCACCATACCGAATTGTCGGTGGCGTATTTGAGCATCTTCGATTGGGCGGCGACGAACGCGATAAATAATTGGCAGGCTTCTTTTGGCGTGGCTTTGCGGTCATTGGCGGCTTTAATCGCCATGCCTTTTTTCTCTGCGTCGTCACGCAGTTTAAAGAACTCTTGGACGCAAGGCGGCACTTGTTCCTGTTGCGGCGCCTGAGCCGGCGGCGGCTGGAATTGCGCGCCGGCGGTCCCGACCCATAGCGAAATCATGCACGCGGCGAAAAATGCGCTGCGTAGGCCCATGGACTGAAGTCTCCCTTCGCCGGTGCTTTATATATCAGCCGGACGGTTGTGGGATGGCTTATAACAGCCCGATTGCGTCGGGAAGGCGGCAAGGGTGGTGGGGCAAAAGGCCTCGCGAAGCCACGCCAGACCGCGTAAATCGCTGGTCAGTTCCGTCTGTGCCACGGTTAATCCATGCCGCATTACGACTTTCGCACCCCCCGCCTCTATGTCGATGCGCCTTTGTCCGGTGGTGGCGAAGTTTTGTTCGACCGGGACCAGGCGAACTACTTGCTCAATGTGCTCCGGCTGAAAGGCGGCGACGGGGTCCTACTGTTCAACGGGCGCGACGGCGAGTGGCAAGCCAGTCTTACATCCGCTACCAAACGAGCGGCCGCCGCCGCAGTAAGCACCCGCACGCGCGCGCAACCTCCGGCCCCCGATCTGCATTTCCTGTTTGCGCCGCTCAAGCATGCCCGGCTCGATTATCTTGTCCAAAAGGCAGTGGAGATGGGCGTCTCGCTTCTCCAGCCTGTCATTACGCGGCACACGCAGGTGGCTCGCGTTAACGTCGATCGCATGCGGGCCAACGTCATCGAGGCCGCCCAACAGTGTGGAGTTTTGGGGATTCCGCACGTGGCTGAACCAATGCCATTCAGCCGGATTGCGGAAATAGCCGACCGTCTCTTGATATTTTGCGACGAGGACGCCGACGTGGCGGATCCAGTTGCCGCGTTGACTGGGGTCCGGAATGGGTTGGCCCAGCCGCTCTGCGTTTTGATCGGACCGGAGGGCGGCTTTGCCGAAGATGAGCGGTTGGCCCTGGGCAAGCTGACAAAAGTCGTTCGAATTGCGCTTGGGCCCCGCATTCTCCGCGCGGACACTGCTGCAGTTGCGGCGCTGACACTGGTCCAGGCGGTCTTGGGCGACTGGCACGGTTAGGGGCGAGAGCCCGGCTGGCGCAGCGGTCGCCCGGCGGAGTTGACGACGACGTCCCAAACTTGTGTATCAATCCGGGTGTACCGGGCAAAACCTGTGCTAAACTCGCCAATAGTTCGGGGAGCGCACTTATGACGGCTGGGTCTTATCGTCTTCGTTTTCTAGCGATCGCAGCCCTGATTGCAATCGGCGCAGTCACATCCGCCGGTGCAGCAAGCTGGGTGGAAAAGGGAATTTACTTGATCGGGCCGCGCTACGACGGCGTTCTGCCGCCGTGTGAGGCCGCCCTCGATACCATCGCTTCGCGGTTTGCTCAGAAGGAAGGCCGATTCTGGAACTCGGACCTGCAAATCGTCGGCTTCGACCGCGTTCGCGAAATAGCGTTTCGACCCTGGGCGCCGGAGACCATTCCGCGCCGTTTTTGCACCGCTGTGGCCAACGTTAGTGACGGGCGGCAGCACACCGTCAACTACTCGATCGGAGAGGATGCCGGAATGATCGGGATGACTTGGGGTGTGGAATGGTGCGTCGTTGGGCTCGACCGCAACTGGGCCTATAACCCCGCCTGCAAAATGGCGCGGCCATAGGCATACACTGCCATTCGATCACTGTTTATTCCCATTTGTTCTTGAAGTGTTCTCGTTATTGCGGTACCTCGTATAGGGAACCGTTGCTCAAGATCAATTTCCGATTTGTTCTCGTGTTCACGTGAGGGCGTCCATGAGCCGTCATCGCATTTACTGGTTGGCGCACATTGCCGCCGCTGCCTTCAGCTTCACCTTTATTTTTGCTGTGGTGGCCCTCGCTCAGGATCGCCGTCAGGGCGAACGCGGCCAATTCGATTTCTATGTTTTGGCGCTCTCTTGGTCGCCGTCTTATTGCGAGGCAGCGCAGGATCGCGCTCCCAACCGGGCGCCTGACCAGCAATGTGCCGGACGCCCTTTTGCATTTGTGGTGCACGGGCTCTGGCCGCAATACGAGCGCGGCTTCCCATCCTATTGCCAGGTGCCGGCTCCGAGGCTTAATCGCGCCATCGTCGGTGGCATGCTTGATCTGATGCCAAGCCCGCGCCTGATTTTCCATGAATGGGATCAGCACGGGACTTGTTCCGGCCTTTCACCGCACGACTATTTCGAAACCGTTCGCAAGGCCCGGGCATTGGTCAAGATCCCGGCAGAGTACCTGGACCTCGATAAACCGATCGCCGTGACGCCCGGCGAAGTGGCCGAGGCTTTTGCAAAAGCCAATCCGGGGCTTTCGCGCGCGGCGATGGCTATTTCCTGTGACCGGAAGCGGCTCACTGAGGTGCGGGTGTGTCTGAACAAGGATTTTTCATTCCGCGATTGCGGTGAAATCGCACGCCGTACCTGCCGTCAGAATAGTGTTGCGATGCCTGCGGTCCGCGGCGGATAAACGCGCGAGATTCCTGCACACAGCTTGTGGCATAAGCTCGGCTAGTCGGCCGAGACGGGCCTTCGTGCGGAGCTGACAAGTCCGACTGTGAACTACCACCACGAATTCCATGCGGGTAATTTTGCCGACGTGTTCAAGCACACGGTGCTTTGCCGCATCTTGCACCATTTGCGCACGAAGCCCGCGGCGTTCCGGGTGATCGATACGCATGCCGGTGCAGGTCTTTACGACCTCACCGGCGAGGAAGCGACCCGTGCAGGCGAATGGCACGCCGGCATCGGGAAGCTTGTGACAGCGCCGCTACCCGAAACAGTTGCGATGTTGCTTGCTCCCTACCTCGATGTGATTGGCGCGCTCAATGAACGCGGACGGCTTCGCGTGTATCCCGGCTCTCCGGCCCTCGCACGCGCTTGGCTTCGCTCGCAAGATCGCTTGATTGCCTGCGAGCTTGAACCCTCGACGGCGGCCGCACTCGCCCGCAATTTGCGCGGCGATATTCGTATCAAGACGCTTACAATCGATGGCTGGACGGCGCTCAATGCTTATGTGCCGCCAAACGAACGTCGCGGCCTGGTGCTGGTCGACCCACCGTTTGAGGCGGACAACGAATTCTCACGCCTCGCCAATGGTTTTGCCGCTGCGCACAGGAAGTGGGCGACCGGGATATACGCTCTCTGGTATCCCATCAAAGGGCGCGTTGAAGCCGATGCTTTCGCCAAACGTCTTCGTCGGCTTGCGCTCGCCAAGGCCCTCCGGGCCGAAATCATGATTGCGCCTTTTGGCGATCCAAGCCGGCTAAGCGGTGCTGGAATGATCGTGATCAACCCGCCTTGGTCTTTGGAAAGCGAGCTTAAGGCCGTACTGCCGGTCCTTACCGACGTTCTCGCGCAAGAGGGTAAGGGCGGATTTCGCATCGACTGGCTCGTAGGGGACGGGGTGCCCGTTTCCCAATGATCGTCGGGCCTCTTTCCACAGGCCCGCAGTTGGTGTGTAGTTCCGCACTGGCAGTGACGTTCCGCCTCCTGTGGGGGCCGGCGGAGTTGACTGAGGCCTGTTCGGCCGACGCTTTCCCCGATTGTGAATGTCCAGCCGAGCTGTCGTGCGTGGGGCCGGCAGCGGAGCAGTGGGGAGAGGAGTTTTCCCGATGGCGCAGACGGGTGTCGTGAAATTCTTCAATGGCGAACGTGGCTACGGCTTCATTAAGCCGGATGACGGTGGACGCGATGTGTTCGTTCACATCACCGCCGTCGAACAAGCCGGTTTGAAGGGTTTGAATGAGGGGCAGCGAATAAGCTTCGACGTTGAACCCGACAAAAAGGGCAAAGGTCCAAAAGCAGTCAATCTGGTTGTCACAGGCTAGTTGTTGCGCAAAATCGGTGCTCGGCAATTCGGATTTCTGATTTGCCATGGCATCTAAGACAAAAGCCCCGGGGTTTAACTCCGGGGCTTTTGCGGATGCGCCGCTCCAGCCGCTGATGTTCCACAATGAAAAGCCCCGGACCGCGGTCCGAGGCTTTCGTTGTAATTTTTTCGCTGATGATCTTTCGGATTCTCTATGAAGCGTTTTTCATCGCGATCAGAAGTGATAATTCACACCGAGGCGCAGATAGCTCGCTTGCAATCCGTTATCGACTCCGGTGAGTGAAAAGGAGCGGCTAGCTAGATCCATATAGAGGTACTCGATTTTCGCCGACCAGTTTTGCGTGAAGCCGACCTCCATGCCGACGCCACCAGTCCAGCCGACGGAGGTTCTGCTCTCGTCGATGCCGCCGAACTCGGCTTTGATATCGCCATATGCGAGACCGAAGGTGCCGTACAGGAGCATGTTGTTGATTGCGAAGCCGGCACGGCCGCGCAGTGTTCCAAACCATGGATTGGAGAATTTGTAAGGGGCGAATGTGTCGTCGGCAGCGCTGGCCTGGATATCGGTTTCGACGCCGAGTACGACCTGCCCAATCTGCCAATTGTATCCGATTTGGCCGCCGCCAGCGACGCCGCTCGGATCGATGCTGCTATTGGTGACCTTGCCCCATTCATAGCCCAAATTGACGCCGGCGTAGGGTCCAGTCCAGCTGTAGACGCTGACCGGAGGTGGTGCGTAGTAGGGCGCGGGGCCACGTGGCAGATCGGCGGCGCTTGCAGATCCTGTAACGATAATCGCGCTTGCGGCAGCCATCGCGAGGATTGTCTTTTTCATCTTACCCTCCACTCAACTCCCGCTCTCTGCGCGATATGAATGCGCAAAACATGGAGCGGACACGCCGGCGCACCGGCGAAACTTCGATATTTTCGTGGAAGATTTATCGGGCCTTTTAAGTTAAACGGTTATGAACCGCTAATCATTGCCAGTTGGTATCCCTAAAGAACTCTTATTTTTAAATTCTTTCCTAGGGTTCTGTTTACCATGCAAGGTCAGCCCGCATTTACTATAACGTTGAGGCGGCTCATCGCCCTCGCGTCAGCATCAAGAGCCGCTAGCAAACTCGCAAGCAAGACAGACTGCACGGATGGCAGGGGATGACGGACGGTACGACAAATATTAGGCGTTTTGCTCTGATCACCGGCTCAGCTCGCCGGATCGGCGCAACTATTGCGCTGGCATTGGCGCGCGCTGGCTATGCGGTCGTGCTGCACGCCAACAACTCGCGTGACGACGCCGAGCGGCTTGCAGCTGCAATCGTGGGTGCGGGCGGGCGCGCTGGCGTTGTGCTCGTTGATCTTGCCGACCACGAAGCGGTGAGGGGGCTTATTCCTTCGGCGGCGGCATTCGGCCCGCTGTCGCTTTTGGTCAATAACGCCGGCGAGTTCGAGCCGGACGATATCGAGACTCTCTCGCACGCACGCTTTCAGCGCGCCGTGTCTGTCAACCTGGCAGCGCCGCTATTTCTCACGCAGGCCTTCGCCGCGCAGGCGCCAGCCGGCGTCGATGCGTCAATCGTCAATATTGTCGACCAGCGCGTTCTCAAGCCAAACCCCCGGTTTTTCTCCTACACTCTGAGCAAGAGCGCACTCCATACTGCGACCGTTACGCTGGCTCAGGCATTGGCTCCGAAACTTCGGGTTAATGCCGTGGCGCCCGGCCCTACGTTACCGAGTCCGCGGCAGACCGAGGAGCAGTTTGCTGCGCAGTCAGAAAGTCTGCCGCTTCAACACGGGCCGCGACCCGATGACATCGCTGCGGCTGTGCTCTATCTCGCCCAGGCAAAAAGCGTCACAGGTGTCACAATTCCGGTCGACGGTGGGCAGCATTTGTCCTGGCGTACCGCTGACAGCGAGGTCGTGGAGTAGCGTGCACGCGTACGCGTATTATCTTCAATCCCATGAACGGCACAAATAAAGACATCGATCCGGCAAGCGAGTTGCGTGAGGAGGACGAGGAGTCTTCGTTGCCGGAGCTGGAGCTTGAAAATAAGCCTGCGGGCACGCTCGCCGCGGGCCGTGCCGCAATTTTGCATTTCGCAAAATTGGCGCCGTCTGCGCCCGGCGTATACCGCATGATCGATTCGCATGGCGGCGTGCTCTACGTCGGCAAAGCCAAGAATATCAAAAAACGAGTGACGGCTTATGCGCGGCCGACCGGTCACGACAATCGGATCGCCCGCATGATTGCGGCAACGGTGACGCTGGAGTTTGTCACCACCAAGACAGAAACAGAGGCGCTGTTGCTTGAGGCCAATCTGATCAAACGGTTGCGGCCGCGCTTCAACGTTCTGCTACGCGACGACAAATCGTTCCCTTACATCCTGATCACCTCGGATCATTGGTCGCCGCAAATATTGAAACATCGCGGCGCGCGCACCCGAGCGGGCCACTACTATGGGCCGTTCGCTTCGGCCGGCGCGGTCAACCGTACGATCAATGCGCTCGAGCGCGCGTTTCTGTTGCGATCATGCTCGGATTTATATTTCGAGGCGCGGACGCGACCGTGCCTGTTGTACCAGATCAAGCGATGCTCGGCTCCTTGCACAAGCGAGATTGATTTTTCCGGCTATACCGAGCTTGTTCACGAAGCCAATGAATTTCTTTCCGGTCGCAGTCGGCTCGTTCAGAAAGAACTTGCTGGCGAAATGGACAAGGCGTCCGCTGCGCTCGACTTTGAGCGCGCCGCGATTTATCGGGACCGCCTGTCTGCGCTGTCTGCAATCCAGTCGCACCAGGGGATCAATCCCAGGAGTCTGGAAGAGGCCGACGTCTTTGCCGTGCATCAGGCCGGCGGATATTCATGCGTCGAGGTTTTTTTCTTTCGCACGGGACAAAATTGGGGCAACCGCGCTTACTTCCCAAAAGCTGACCGCGCGATCGGGGCAAATGAGATTTTGAGTGCGTTTTTAGCCCAGTTCTACGACGACAAACCGCCGCCGCGGCTCATTCTCGTTTCGCACGAGTTTGAGGAGCGTGCATTGCTCGCGGAAGCGCTCACCGCAAAATCCCGACGCAAAGTCGAAGTCAGCGTGCCGCAGCGCGGTGAGCGCAAAGAGCTGGTGCAACATGCGTTGGCTAACGCACGCGAGGCGCTGGCGAGAAAGCTCGCCGATACATCGTCGCAGCAGAAGCTGCTTGGCGCGTTGACGGAAGTCTTTGCGCTTGCGCGTGCGCCACGCCGCATTGAAGTTTATGACAATAGCCACATTGCGGGTAGCAATCCCGTGGGCGCCATGATCGTTGCCGGTCCGGAGGGTTTTCGCAAAAACCAATATCGCAAGTTCAACATCCGTTCGGCCGATTTAACGCCCGGAGATGATTACGGGATGATGCGGGAAGTGTTGCAGCGCCGCTTCAAACGATTACTCAGCGAAAACCCACGCAGCCCGACGAGTGGGATTCTCGGCAGCCTTCAAAAGTGAAGACGAAGACCAGCCCTGGCCCGATCTGGTTCTGATTGATGGTGGGCAAGGCCAGCTCAAGGCAGCACAAGAGACACTGACCGCGCTTGGCGTCACCGATGTGCCGCTTGTCGCCATCGCGAAAGGTCCTGATCGGGATGCGGGGCGGGAGACTTTCTTTGTGCCTGGGCGAGAGCCATTCAAACTGCCGCCGCGCGATCCCTTGCTCTATTTCATCGAAAGGTTGCGCGACGAAGCCCATCGATTTGCTGTCGGTTCGCACAGGGTGCGCCGCAAGAAAGACATCCGCGAAGCAGGTTTGCAGGAAATTCCCGGAATTGGCCCCACCCGCAAGCGGGCGTTGCTGCGCCATTTTGGCACTGTGAAAGCGATCGAGCGGGCAAGCTTGCCCGACCTCGCTCAGGTCCCCGGAATTAATGCGGAGACGGCACGAAAGATATATGAGTTCTTCCACGATTTAGCAGTTCAATAGACGGGAAGCCATAATGATCATCGAGCGGCAGGAAGACGTTACCAAAGTCGTCAGCGAAGCCTTCAAAAACACGCAACCGCCGCGACTACGGGAAATTCTTGTTTCACTGGTTCAACATCTGCACGCGTTTGCGCGCGATGTGCACCTCACAGAGGAGGAGTTCGAGAAGGCAGTGCAATACGTCGTCAGGCTGGGGCAGAAAACCGACGACAAGCACAACGAAGTTGTTTTGATGTCCGGCTCGCTCGGTTTCTCGACGCTGATCTGTCTTCTCAATAATGGCAACAATGGTCAGACCGAGACCACTGCCAATTTGCTCGGACCATTCTGGCGTATGAATTCGCCGCGCACGGAAAGCGGTGGCTCGATCGTGCGATCGCCGACGCCGGGTCCGGCGCTGTTCGTCGACTGCTGGGTCAAGGATCAGAACGGCAGGCCGATCGCCGGCGCTGAAGTCGACATCTGGCACTCATCGCCGGAGGGCTTCTACGAGCAGCAGGACCCCAAGCAGGCGCCAATGAATCTGCGTGGCAAATTCATCACCGACACAAAGGGCCATTTTAGCTTCCGCAGCGTAAAGCCAGCCGGCTACCCAATTCCGATCGACGGGCCGGTGGGTGATCTCGTGCGTGCCACCGGCCGGCATCATTATCGGCCTGCACACTTGCATTTTTTGATATTTAAAGAGGGCTTCAAGACCCTGATCTCACAGATCTATGTCAACGACGACGACAAACTCGAGACCGACGTGCAGTTCGGTGTCACTCGCGCCCTTGTGGGCAATTACGTGCGTCACGATGGGCCGGCGCCGGCTGACGATGTGAAGGGTGAATGGTACTCGCTCGATCAGACTTTCGTGATGGAGCCCGGCAAAAGCCGCCTGCCAAAGCCACCAATTCAGTAGTATTGCGCAATCAGTTGGGGTTTCACCCTAACCGCCGGTTGACCTGACCCCGGCGCGGGTGTTCTTTTCCGGCATGAATGCCATCAGCTCCCGGCCGCTGCCGGCGCGCCCTCTCGCGCTGCCGAATTTACTGACCTATGCGCGCATTGCCGCCGTACCGGTGGTGGTAGGCCTGATGTATTGGCAGAGCATATTCGACGGCCCGCTGTGGCTACGTTGGGCGGCGCTGGCGATTTTTATTTCGGCCGGCGTGACGGACATTCTCGATGGCTATTTTGCTCGGATGTGGGGGCAGCAGTCATCGCTCGGCCGGATGCTCGACCCGATTGCCGACAAGTTGCTTGTAGCGTCCTGTCTCCTCATGCTGGCCGCAGAGGACACCATTCGCGGTTGGACGCTACTGGCCGCTGTCGTCATCCTCTGCCGCGAAATTCTTGTATCTGGTCTGCGCGAGTATCTCGCCGAACTTCGGGTTGGTGTGCCGGTCACACGGCTTGCGAAGTGGAAGACCAGCGCCCAGATGGTCGCCATCGGGTTTTTGATTGCGGGCGAGGCCGGCGACAAAATTGTGCCTGTCGTGACCCAGGTGGGAATTCTGTTGCTATGGCTCTCCGCGATTCTTACGCTCTATACAGGCTGGGACTATATGCGCGCTGGCTTGCGCTATATGATCGATGAATGACTCTGAAATTGCGTTATTTTGCCTGGGTGCGCGAACGCGTCGGCAAGCCTGAGGAAATCATCGACGTCCCATCGAGCATCGCCACAGTCGGCGAGTTAATGACGTGGCTTGCCTCGCGCGGGGAAGAATACGCTTCCGCTTTCAAAAACCTGAATGTCATTCGCGCTGCCATCGACCATAAGCACGTGCGGCCTGATGCTGCGATCAAGGATGCCGCTGAAATCGCATTTTTCCCGCCCATGACAGGCGGATAGCCTCGCCGCCCGTGGCGGGCTACATTGAGAGCATGACAGCGACTGTGCGCTTGCAGCGAGAGCCATTAGACGTGGCCGCAGAAACCGCGATGTTATCGCGCGGCCGTAGCGATATTGGCGCACTCGTGACGTTCACCGGGATTTGTCGCGGCACCGAGAACGGTGAGCCGATCGCCGCACTCACGCTTGAGCACTATCCCGGCATGGCGGAAGCCGAGATCGAGCGCCACGTTGCGCAAGCGACGGAGAAATGGCCGTTGCTCGGTGTGACGGTTATTCACCGCTACGGGCGCATGGTGCCAGGCGAAGACATCGTCCTGGTTGCGACCACATCTTCGCATCGCGAAGCGGCATTCGCGGCGGCGGAATTTTTGATGGACTATTTGAAGACGCGTGCGCCGTTCTGGAAGCAAGTTGAGAAAGCCGGTGGGAAAAGCTGGGTCGAAGCCAAAGCGGCGGATGATGCATCTGCCGAACGTTGGACAGTGCGGCAACGCGAAACGGCGGAGTGAACGCACGTGGCGCGCACGCCGGGATATCGGAACTCGGATCGCAATCGCAGCGGCCGCGGTAGCGGCGCTTTGTGGCCGTCCATCGTTTGCCGTGGAAGTTTCGTACTTTGAAGTGCCGCGTGGTGCACATCCGCACGATGTAGCGCCCGCTCCGGATGGCAGCGTTTGGTATACCGCTCAATCCCAAGGAGCTCTCGGTATTTTTAATCCGAAGACCGGACGAGCAGTACAAATTTCGCTTGGCAAGGGCGCCGCACCACATGGCGTTATCGTGGGCCCTGATCGTGCTGCCTGGATAACCGAAGGTGGGCAGAACGCGATTGCACGCTTCGATCCGGCGACCAAAGCCGTCATACTTTTTCCGCTTCCGAAAGAATTTCCCGACGCCAATCTCAATACCGCGACCTTCGATCGCAAAGGAATTCTTTGGTTCACCGGTCAGAGTGGTGTGTACGGACGTGTCGACCCAGCGAGCGGAAAAGTCGAGGCATGGAAAGCGCCAAAGGGCGCCGGGCCATACGGCATTACGACGACGCCAAACGGCGATGTCTGGTACGCCTCGCTCGCGGGAGATCACATCGCCAAGATCGACACCGTGAGCGGCGATGCGCTGGTCGTTGCCCCACCCAAGGCCGGTGCCGGGCCACGGCGAATCTGGTCGGATTCCAAGGGCCTGTTATGGGTAAGCCTTTGGAACAGCGGAGAACTCGGCCGCTATGATCCGATGAGTAAAGCTTGGAAAGTTTGGAGCCTGCCAAAGAGCAAGGGCGGTTGCTACGCGGTCTATGTCGACAGCAAGGACAAAGTCTGGGTGTCTGATTTTCTCGCCAATGCCATTTTGCGCTTCGATCCAGCGACCGAGACGTTCGAAAGTTTTCCAAGCGACAGGCGCGGCGCTTCGGTGCGTCAATTGCTTGGCCGGACGGGCGAGGTTTGGGGTGCCGAATTTGGTGTCGACCGGCTCGTCGTCGTGAAGGACTGATCGCGACAGGATCCTCTGATGCCGTTCAATTTAACCGTTAGCCGCCGCCATATGCTGCATCTCATTGGTGGTGGGGCCGCTTTGGCCGCGGGAATAACGCCCAGCTCGGGCACCGAAGTGCGTGTCGGCCGACTGATCGAGGAAGCCCGCGGAAAAGGCTCGATTTCGCAGAGGATTGAATACATTTCCGCCGCACTTCGTGGTTCGCGCTATGAAGGCTACACGTTGGTCGGAGGGCCAAGGCGCCCCGAAAAATTTGTCGTGCGCGACGATGCCTTCGACTGCGTAACGTATTGCGAAACCGTGCTTGCTGCCGCGATCGCGGGCAGCCCCGCAGAGTTTGATTCAGTGCTGCGTACGATCCGCTATCACAACGGCGTCGTGAGCTGGGGCGAACGCAATCACTATTTTTTCGAGTGGGGCCGGCATAATATCGAAAATAATATTTGCCGTCCGATCACCATGGACGGATCGGTCAAGATCGAGAAGATCGTTTACTGGCATAAAGAACTCGGCCGGCGACGATTTTCAATCGACGTGATTCCGCGTGCGGCGTTTCTGGCCGGCAGACGACAACTCGCCAATGGTGATATTGTCGGCTTTATCACACAGCGAACAAATCTCGACTATTTCCACGTCGGCTTCATCGCCTTCGATCGCGGTGGCGACTTAATGCTGCGGCATGCGTCGCAGAGTCGCCATCGCGTACTCGACGAACGCATGGATCGTTTCGTTGCGGCTAATCGTGTCCGTTATGTTACGCTGTTGCGGCCGCAGGAGCCGCACGCAGTTGCCGGGAAGAGCCCCTAAGCGGCGGCGGCCTTCGGCTTTACTTCCGCCGTGTAGTCGTCCATCAGCGTCTTGGTGATGCCACCGGGATTGAAATTCCAGTCGGCAATCTCCGCAACCGCAGTTACCTCTGCCGCCGAGCCGGTGATGAAGCACTCGGAAAAGCTGGCGAGTTCGTCAGGCATGATGCGGCGTTCGATCACCTCGAAGCCGCGTTTGCGTGCCAGCCCGATCACAGTCTGCCGGGTAATGCCGTCGAGGAAACAATCAGCGATTGGCGTGTGGATCTTGCCGTCCTTCACGAAGAAGATATTTGCGCCGGTACATTCGGCGACACGACCTTCCCAGTCTAACATCATCGCGTCGGCATAGCCTTTCCGTTCGGCGCGGTGCTTTGAGATCGTACAGATCATATAAAGACCCGCGGCCTTCGCGAGCGAAGGCGAAGTCTTCGGATCGGGCCGGCGATAGTCGGCAAGATCAAGCCGAATGCCTTTCAGGCGTTGCTCGGGGTCGAAATAGCTTGGCCATTCCCAGCTCGCGATAGCCAGATGGATTGTGTTGCTCTGCGCCGAAACGCCCATCATTTCGGACCCACGCCAGGCGACCGGGCGGACATAGGCTTCCTTCCGTCCGTTCTTGTCGACCACCAGCTTTTTGGCGGCGACGATCTCCGCAACGGAATAAGGAATCTCGAAATCGAGGATGTTGGCGGAACGCTTTAAGCGTTCGGCATGTTCGGTGGACTTGAAAATTTGGCCGCCGTAGGCGCGCTCACCCTCGAAGACGCAGCTTGCATAGTGAAGGCCATGGCTCAGCACATGGAGATTGGCCTCATTCCACGGCACGAGCTTGCCGTCGTACCAGATGACCCCTTCAAGCCGGTCATAGGATTGGGCAGCCATTGTCTTCTCCTTCGCGCACTTGGCAGAAGCACTCCGCCGTTGTGATGGCGCATTTTCCGCGCCTATTCCAATACTTTGCGTCCCCGGGCAACACCCGGTATGAGTTGACCGACCGGTACGGGCAGCATCCGGCTCACTAAAAGGGGCCCAAAACTGCGAATTTCCGCACGATCCTTTCGTCTGTAACGGTGTTTTTGTAACATAAAACCAAAATATGTCAACATGGCTGACATAAATGTGAACAGCAAAAGCGGGGACACAGGCACGAGTCTCGCCGACCGTTCTGCCGCCAGTTCATCGCTCAAGGGGGCGGCCGAGCCGGTATGGGACATCATCGAATTGTTGTTCTTCGCGTATCGCGATTTCGTCGGTGATCCTGACGAAGTCCTCTTCAAGTTGAGCTTTGGACGTGCCCACCACCGGGTGCTTCATTTCGTGAATCGCAATCCGGGCATAAAGGTCGCGGACCTGCTTGAGATCCTCAACATCACCAAACAATCACTCGGCCGGGTGCTCAAGCAACTGGTTGATCAAGGCTACGTGTTGCAGAAAGAAGGTGCGCAAGACCGGCGCCAACGGCTGCTGTACGTAACGCCGAAAGGCGAGGCATTGGCACTCAAGCTTGCCAACTTGCAGACGCAGAGAATTAATCGTGCGTTTGGCGAGCTCGGGCCCAACGCGCATGAAGCAGCGCGCCGGTTCCTTACGTCCATGATCGATACGGATAATCGCGAGAGCGTGTTGCGCCTTATCACGCGCGCCGACCGTGCATCGAAGACACGAGGTTGATTTGACGGCAGGAGCCTCGGCGATGAGTATGCCCGCCACGCTTCCCGACGATGCGCCGCATCTGCTGGTGGTCGATGACGACCGCCGTATCCGCGACTTGCTCTCGCGCTTCTTGAGCGGGGAGGGCTATCGCGTAACCACGGCCGAAACCGCGGCGGATGCTCGCGCGAAGTTGAAAAGCCTTAGTTTCGATCTCCTCATCCTCGACGTGATGATGCCCGGCGAATCCGGGTTCGATCTTGCCAAAGCGATCCGCGATGATTCCAACGTACCGATCCTGATGTTGACGGCAAGAGATGCTGCCGAGAGTTGCATCCGCGGGCTGGAAATGGGCGCAGACGATTATTTGTCAAAGCCTTTTGAGCCGCGGGAGCTATCGCTACGCATTGCCAATATTCTCAAACGCGCCCAGCCGGCGCCGCAACCGCCCGTCGAATCCGTGCGCTTCGGGCCGTTTGTTTATCATCTGGCGCGCGGCGAATTGCGCAAAGGCGAGGAGATTATTCGCCTGACCGACCGGGAGCGCGAGATGCTGCGCATCCTTGCCGGCACACCCGGCGAAACCGTGCCCCGCCTGTCGCTCGCAGGCGATGGCGGCTCGGTGAGCGAACGGGCTGTGGACGTGCAGGTCAACCGTCTTCGCCGGAAGATCGAGCGCAATCCCGCCAATCCGCTATTCGTACAGACCGTGCGTGGCGTCGGCTACCGATTGGTGATCAGCACGTGACCAGCCTCGATATCAGCAACGGCGTTCGTACCGCGCTTGTGCGGCTGCGGGAGGCTTGGGAATGGTACGACGCCATTCCGCCGGTGCGTCGAATTCACAGTGCGTTTGGCCAGGTTGCCGACGGCTGGCGCAAGATCAGCCGCTGGCTGAACAGCGTCATGCCGAAAGGGCTCTATGCGCGCGCGTTGCTGATCATCATTGCCCCTATGGTGATCCTGCAGTCGGTGGTCGCCTTCGTGTTCATGGAGCGCCACTGGAATGTTGTCACTCAGCGGCTATCGGCGAGCGTGGTGCAGGACATTGCTGCGTTGATCGATATTTATCGCGGCTATCCGCAAGATGCCGACCAGGCACAGATCCGCCGTATCGCGCAGGAGCGGCTTGGGCTGGTGGTCGACTTCCTTCCGCTGACCGATATGCCGCCGCCGGGCCCTAAACCATTCTTTTCATTGCTGGATCAAGCCCTGTCGGATGAGCTCCGCAAGCAAATCGGACGCCCCTATTGGATCGATACAGTCGGCAAATCCGCGCTTCTCGAAATCCGCGTCCAGCTCGACAACAACGTGATGCGGGTATTCGCGCGCCGCAGTGCCGCTTACGTGTCCAATTCCGAAATCTTCCTGCTTTGGATGGTCGGCACCTCAACGGTTTTGCTGATCGTCGCCATTATCTTTCTGCGAAATCAGATCAAGCCGATTTTGCGGTTGGCGGATGCCGCCGAAAGTTTTGGTAAGGGACGCGAAGTTCCGAACTTCCGCCCGCGCGGTGCGCGCGAAGTCCGGCGTGCAGCCGCAGCATTCATCGAAATGAAAACCCGCATCGAGCGGGCGATGGAGCAGCGCACGGCGATGCTTGCAGGCGTATCACACGATCTGCGTACGGTGCTTACGCGCTTCAAACTCGAGCTCGCTTTGATCGAGGAGACTCCGGAAGTCGATGCTATGAAGAAGGACATCGACGAGATGGCGCGCATGCTGGAGGCCTATTTGGCCTTTGCCCGCGGCGACAGCGGCGAGGTTGCAGCACCAACCGACATGGCAGAATTCCTGGAGGAATTGAAGGTGGACGCCGAACGCCACGGTCATACGACCAGCGTCGTGTTTCACGGGCCACCGATCGTCACGGTGCGGCCTGCGGCTTTCAAACGTTGTCTTGCAAATCTGGTGTCAAACGCCGCGCGCTTTGCACCTTCAATTTCGATTACCGGCCATCGTGACCATCGCTACCTGAGTGTGACGGTTGATGATGACGGGCCGGGTATTCCTGCAGGGATGCGCGAAGAGGTCTTTAAGCCATTCCTGCGGCTTGACGATGCGCGCAATCAAGACGAGGGAGGCACAGGGCTGGGACTCGCAATCGCGCGCGACATCGCTCGATCGCACGGTGGCGACATCACGCTCGGCGACAGTCCGCTTGGCGGCCTGCGCGCGACCGTTCGCGTTCCGGTCTAGGCGACCTCGGCTTCCTCGTCGCGCATACGGCGACGCCGGCCCGGCCCTCGCAGCACGCACCTCGGAAGCGCACAAAGGTCATCCAGGAATCCAACCCAGCGCTCGCCACTGGCAAGACCACGATCGAGGGCCGCCATCGTGCGGTCGAGGCCCTCTTCCTCGTCGTCGATCCACACTGACAGCACGCGTGCGAACATGAGAGCGGCGCCTTGTGCGCGCAACGCGCCACGCGGACCTGACGCACGGATTCCCGCGGCTTCGAGCATCCAATGTTGCGATCGCACCGCCATCGCGTTGAGCGCAAAGGCGAGGCCCGGATTGCGTCGTACCGAGCACATGAGCGATCGCACCGCGTCTCTATACGGAGCAAGCGCTTCCAACCTTCGCATCAAAACGTCGAACAGACGCTCGCGCGGCGGTTCCTCGGCCATGTCAGCATCGCCGCCCGCGAGCACAGCCCGATCGATGTCTTTGATGTGGGCAGCGAGAATAGCGAGCGTCGAGCCGAATTCGGTCCGTAATTGTGACAGCTTAATTCCGGCTTTGCCCGCCACCTCGGCAAGGCCAATCCGTTCGAACGGATGCTCCGAGAGCAACGTCATCAAGGCATCGATCGCCTTGTCACGATCGCTTGTGCCGCGTGGCGTGGTTGTGGCGGGCACTTTGCGTGCAGACTTCGGCTTGCGGGCCATGACGGCCTCCCATGGGCAATTCGTAAGGCCTTAATGTAGGTCCGACATGCCGATGGTTCTAGGGCGGGAACTACCCAGCGAGCTCGCGCGAGCGGCGGGTAGCGGCGTCAATGGCGCGCGTCAATATCTGGTCGAATCCGTTCGGTCCCATCAGAACCTCCAGCGCGGCAGCAGTTGTGCCGCCGGGAGAGGTCACATTTTGCCGGAGAGTTGCGGCATCCAGATTTGAGCGATGCAACAATTCGCCGGATCCGGCCACGGTTTCCTGCGCGAGCCGCGTCGCGAGCGCGGGCGGCAGGCCGGCGGCGATTCCGGCGCTGGCCATGGCTTCGGCAAGCAGAAAGACATAAGCGGGCCCAGAACCGGACAACGCTGTCACGGCGTCCATCAAGGCTTCGTCGCCGACCCATTCCACCTTTCCGATGGCGGCGAGGAGATCGGATGCCTGTTTGCGCTGTCGCGTCGACACGCTCGCATTTGCGACGGCCACGCTGATGCCGCGTCCGATCGCCGCCGGTGTGTTCGGCATTGCGCGGACGATCGCTGCGCCCGGCGGCAACGACCTTTCCAAAAATCCGATGGTGCGCCCGGCCATGATCGACACCACCAGCGTGTTTTTGCCGATGTAAGGCCCAAGTTGCGGCACAGCCTCGGGTGCGGTTTGTGGTTTTACGGCAATGACGACGGCATCGGCTGCGGCTGGCTTACCTTTCGGGTTGAGTTTAAGCCCCCGTCTGGCCACAGCCTTTACCGTCTTGGCTGGATGCGGCTCGATCACAACAATCTGCTTCGGCTTAAGCCCGCGCGCGAGCCATCCGTCAAGCATAGCGCTGCCCATCTTGCCGGCGCCGACCAAGATGAGCGTTCCGCGAAATTTTCCGAGAGTGTGCGTGCTACGAATGGCCATGGCCGATCACCGGCCTTACGCCTCGCCCGAGGTCTCGAACATAGCAGCATCGAGCGCTTCCTTGGCGCCCTTGCCGGCCCAGACCACGAATTGAAAGGCAGAGAAATAACGCTCGCACGCTTCGAGCGCGGTGCCGAGCAGTGCCTCGCATTGCTTGCCGGAGGCCTCCGTCCCGCCCGCCAGCACCAGCGCGTGCCGGAACATCACGATGCCCTCGGTCACCCAATGATCGAAATGTCCAACCCACAGCCGTTCGTTGATGAGAGAGATTAACGCCTGGACCTCGTTGCGCCGCCGCTCGGGTACGCGCAAATCGAAGGCGCAGGCCAGGTGGAGCGCTTCGATGTCGCCCATCCATGTGTAGGAAAGCTGGTAGTCGGTCCAGCGTCCCGTGACCAGGATGGTGATCTCATCGTCGCTGGCACGCTCGAAGGACCAATCATTGCCGGTCGCTAAGCGTTCGACCACGTCGAGAGGATTGATGCGAGGTTCATCTGCGTAGTTGGCTAGGGACATGACGTCTCCGCTTTGCCGAATGGAGCGAGAGGAAACGCACGCCACCGCACGCGCACGGCACCAGCAAGACCCGACGTGGGCCCGGACCGCACGAAGACGCAGGGGTTACGGGATGCCTTGACGAAGAAACCGAATCACCAAGTGATTCGACTATATCCTGCTTGATTCCGCCCGCCAAAGGCATCGTCAAGTGCTATGAGCCGTGATTTGCCTGTCATAGGCAACCGCACTGCATTGACTCTCCACAACCAATGCTGCGGCAAGGTGACTCGGCAGTGGATAACTCGTGAGGCAGTCAGGAAGGTGCGCGCCGGATTCGGGCCCGCGCTACCGGCAATTCTTGGCTAGTCGAACAGGCTCGACACGGACTCTTCGGCGGCTGTTCGCCCGATTGCTTCGCCGATCAGCGACGCGATCTCAAGAATGCGGATGTTTCCAGCAGCGAGCACTTCCTTGGTCGGCTGAATTGAGTCCGTGATCACCAACTCCTTGAGGCGGGAGCCCGCGATGCGCTTGACGGCGCCGCCGGAGAGGACCCCATGGCTAATGTAGGCGTAAACCGCCTTGGCCTTATTCTCGAGCAATGCGTCGGCAGCATTCACGAGTGTGCCACCGGAATCCACAATGTCGTCCACCAGAACACAGGTGTAGCCCGCGACGTCGCCGATGACGTTCATGACCTCAGACTCACCGGCCCGCTCACGCCGCTTATCGATAATGGCGAGCGGAGCATTGATGCGCTTTGCCAGTCCGCGCGCTCGCACCACGCCGCCGACGTCGGGCGATACCACCATGATATTGTCGAGCTTAAACCGCTCGCGAATGTCTCGGACCATCACCGGCGACGCATAAAGATTGTCGGTTGGAATATCGAAAAATCCCTGGATCTGCCCGGCATGGAGATCGAGCGTCATCACGCGATCGACCCCGGCGCGCGTAATCAGATTCGATACCAGCTTCGCTGAGATCGGCGTGCGCGGGCCGGGCTTTCGATCCTGCCGCGCATAGCCGAAATAAGGGATCACCGCCGTGATACGCCGCGCCGAGGAGCGTCGTAGGGCATCAATGATGATCAGCAACTCCATAAGATGGTCATTGGCGGGGAATGACGTCGACTGGATCACGAAAAGATCGGCGCCGCGGACGTTTTCCTGAATTTCGACGAAAATCTCCATGTCGGCGAATCGCCGCACCACGGCCTTCGTCAGCGACAATTTGAGATATTCGGCGATGCCCTGGGCCAGCGTAGGGTTGGAATTGCCGGCGACGAGCTTGATCGCTCCGTTCTTACCCGACATCCCGAAATCCTCGCCCTCACTCGCGCCACAGGCGGCGTGGTCATAACAAGGTGGGCAGGGCGCGGCAATACGGCTACGGAAAGTTGCGGGAAGCTTTCCACCACCAGGATGAATTGGTCCTTAGCGGTTTGACGCCGCCAACGTCAGCGTTGCCCGCCCCGATAATGCTGCCGAGGCGGTCGGGCTGCGCGGCAATGGCGCGGGCTTGGCAGCACCCGTGCTGGCAGTGGCTTCGGATGCGCCCGCAGTTACGGGGTCGGCCAACGGGATGCGGAATTCAGGTGAGGATTCGGTGGGGCTGGCCATGGCAACCTGGCGTTCAGTTGCGGCCGGCGCGCTGCCTGGTGCGACTTCCGGAGAGACCAGGAAAGCGGCAAGCTGGTCCATACTGGCCCGGGCAATCTGGCGCAGCATGGCGTCGTCGGCCGCCGCCCACGCATCACGATGGCGAACTTTTGCAGTTTCCTCGCCGCTAATCCGAATGGCGCGGTTTTCGTCCTGGTCGAACACGTCCCATACCCAAGTAATCGTCGTTTGACGCTTCGTCACTTTGACGGCGAGATAGCCGCGCACGCGGAACGCCGAGGGCTGCTCACGCGAAATGACAGCGAGGTGGCGCGCCTCCGCCTCAGTGTTGAGATCTTGAACGAGTTTCTGGAATTGACTGGGCGGCAAACCGTCGACGGAATCGAATGCAACCGTTGCGCCGCGGGGTTGAGCGGCCGAAATCGCCTGGTTGTCAGGGTTGCATCCGCACAACGCCAGTGCGCATGCAGCCACCAGCAGCCCGCTCAGATATCGGATATGCCACGCCGCGCCATCGGCGCGGCGACCCGAACTCCACTCCATAGACACCCCTGCGGCCTTGTTTTTAGTCTTCGCAATCCATCGGCCTCGATAAAGCGTAACGGCAAGGGCATCATCGAGTCCAGACGCTGGGACAACGCTAGCCCGTAAGCGCGATGGCGTTGACATGCCGGCCATAATCCGGCTCACCGGCAAGGGTCGTCCGCCGATAACTGAAAAACCGTTCCGGCTCGGCGTAGGTGCACAATCCGAGATCCTCGAATTGAGCGATGCCGGCACGCCCGACGCGCTCGGCGATATAGCCGGTGAGATCAAACATGGCATGGTCCGTGCGGCGCGACGGAGTGAAGAAACGCGCATTGGAATTGTCAGCTGTGATGAAGCGCTCGACAAATTCAGGACCGACTTCGTAGTTGGCCTGCCGGATGGTCGGACCGAGCGCAGCGATGATACGGCCACGTTCGGCGCCAAGTTGCTCCATCGCGCCGATGGTCGCTTCAATGACGCCGGTGAAGGCGCCGCGCCAGCCGGCATGGGCTGCGCCAACGATACCGGCTTCGCTGTCGGCAAACAGCAGCGGTCCACAGTCAGCAGTGGATACCCCAATCGCCAACCGCGGGATCTGGGTGACAATCGCATCCGCGCGCGGGCGATTTTCGTGCGTCCACGGCTCGTCTGCGACCACAACGTTCGGTGAGTGAATCTGATACGGCGTCACAAGCCGATCTGC
Source organism: uncultured Alphaproteobacteria bacterium (assembly GCA_963722125.1). Lineage (GTDB taxonomy): Bacteria > Pseudomonadota > Alphaproteobacteria > Rhizobiales > Xanthobacteraceae > Pseudolabrys. The sequence continues at coordinate 1,127,229 of CAVRJW010000006.1, forward strand.
GGTGACGCCCAGTGCCGCCGCCATACGCGCACGATTTTCTGCGACCTTGTCGGGCACATCGTTCGAGCCGACGCCACCGTTGAGAGATGTATAGACGCCTTGCGACACACCGCCCGCGCGCGTGAAGAAGGCGTGATGGATGCCAGCAAGAGTGGCGAGTGAAGGAGCCTGAAGCATCATGTACCGTTCCGGCAGTCTAACCGAAGATAGATAATGCGCGCAGTGGCGTGCGGCTAGCAGATCAAATTTCAAATCCCGGTGGCGCACCAATCGAAGGGTGGGCGAATGCGACGACCTTAAATAGCTCGCCCATTGCCGTGCGGTCGTGGCCGATCAGGCGTGCCAAGGCCTGATCGATTTCTTCGGCACGGGCCGCATTGGTCTTGAGTGCTGCCGCGCGCTGTTCAACGCCGATGCGGCGTAGAAACTGCGATTGTTCGATCGGCCCAAAACCCACTGTCCCCATCGCCTCGATTGCGCGTGCCAAGGCAACGAAATCCACATGCGCGGTGAGATCGAGGCCGCCCGGCATGGTCAGTGGATCGGCAAAAGCGTGTTGGCCAACGGCCTGCAGGGTCTCGCCGAGACCGGTTTCAGTGTGCCCGTAGTCGATCACTAATGCGGCGCCCCGACCATCGGCAACGCGCCGGCCGACCTCCATTGCAACAGTGTCGCCGCGCCATTCGAAGATTGCACCGGCGCGCGGCGCGCGCAGGGGAGGCGGCAACAAAGTCTGAAAAAACGGTATCGGTTCGGCAGCGATGGTAAAGGCAAGTTGGTCGTCTGAATCGATGTGGATTCGGCGTTCATGCCAGCCGCGCTCCGTCTTGATCGCCTGGTTGACCGGCAGAGCGTCGAAAAACTCATTCGCGAAAATGATCGCGGGACCGGTTGGTACTTCGGCGAGTTCCGGATGCCAGAACACCGGAACGCCCGCGCCTTCCAGGGTCACTTCCTGTTGCGCCTGCAACAGCGGGCTCATTTCGACGAGATGCACGACAATCGCCGCACGGAAGTCAGGTACAATTTGTATGGCGCGAAGTGCATCCTTCATCATGGTGCCGCGGCCTGGGCCAAGTTCGACCAGGCGCACATTCTCAGGTGCGCCCATCTGCTTCCAAACGGTGCACATCCAGAGACCGATAAGCTCGCCGAACATCTGGCTTACTTCCGGCGCGGTGATGAAGTCGCCGCGCGCCCCGAACGGGTCGCGGGTCACGTAATACCCGTGTTTAGGGTCGAACAGGCAGAGAGCCATGTACTCGGCGACGGGCATTGCACCAGCCGCAACGATCCGACGGCGAATTTCCTGCTCAAGCGGTGGACGCCCCTCCACTAACTGCTCCGCCGCGCCGGATGATTGAGCGCATAGACGATGAAACCGACGCCTGCGAGGAATAGCGGTATCGACAATAACTGCCCCATCGTTGCGCCGCCCCACAGGAAACCCAATTGCGCGTCGGGCTCGCGGAAGAACTCGCAAATCGTCCGGGCGACCGCGTAGCAGACCGCGAAGCTGCCAATAATCATGCCTGGCCACTTGAGCGCGCCCGCGCGCATGAGCAGCGCCAGTACTACAAGCAATACAAGTCCTTCAAGCGTGGCCTCATAGAGCTGGCTCGGATGCCGCGGCAATGGCCCGCCGTTCGGAAATACCATGGCCCACGCCACATCTGTCGGACGGCCCCACAATTCGCCATTGATAAAATTCGCAACGCGGCCAAGAAACAGACCAATCGGTCCGACTGCGCATGTAATGTCGCCTACCGACAACACCGGGATGCCGCGCTTGTAACCAAACAGCAGGACAGCGACGACGCAGCCAGTGAACCCGCCGTGAAAAGACATGCCGCCGTTCCACAGCTGCAGGATTTCTGCCGGGTGCGCGGTGAAGTGCGGCAAGTTATAGAACAGGACATAGCCGACGCGCCCACCCAAAATAATGCCGAGTGTGATCCACAAAATGAAATCGTCGAAGTCGGTGACGGTCATGGGCGGCTTGCCGCCCCAAAGTTTTTCCGAACGGATAAGGAGACGGGCATAGGCCCAGCCGAGCAAAATTCCGAAGATATAGGCGAGCGCGTACCAGCGAATGGCGAGCGGACCCAGATGCACGAGCACTGGATCGAAGTTGGGGTAGGGGATTACGAGGAAAGGCATTGTTGTGTCCAACTCGCGGCGTATCGTGTCGCGCGATTGGTAGCATGCCGGGCCTTGCAGCGGGATCACCGGATCGCCATTGTGGACGCATGCTAAGATCATCCGAAGGCAAGGCGCTCGGAGGCAAAACATGACCCAGACCAGCAACCGCTTTTTCGACGAAATGGCGCGTCTGATGAATGACGCCGCCGGCGTTGCGCAAGGGGTGCGGCGCGAATTCGATACCCTGTTCCGCAGCCAGGCCGAGCGCATTCTGCGCGACCTCGACGTCGTCCAGCGCGAAGAATTCGAAGCGGTCAAGGAGATGGCGCGTCTCGCTCGCGAGGAAAACGAAGCGCTCAAGGCGCGCATCGCGGCAATGGAGGCCAAGGCGGAAAAGCCTGCCAAGAAGTCCAAGGATTCCGCCGCCGGATAGGCCTTTAGCGGCATCTTTTGCGGATTTCTTGCCCTTTCCGAGCGCCGCCGCTATAACCCGCCCCGTTCGCGGCCCCCGGCACCCCTGGAGGCTTGCCGCGTTCGTAGGCGGCGAATAAGGCCGCCTTTTCCATTGGCTTATATGAGGATTCAAACATGGCGACCGTCCAAGAGTTAAAGGCGACGGCGCGTCCGAAAGGCGGCAAGGGGGCCGCTCGGGCTGCGCGTCGTTCCGGCCGAGTGCCGGGCGTAGTCTACGGAGAGAACAAGCCCCCGATGATGGTCCTGCTCGACCACGACGAACTGCGTCAGCGCATTTATGCGGGGCGTTTTCTGACCACGCTCTACAATCTCGACGTGGACGGAACCAAGCACCGGGTGATCCCGCGCGACTTCCAGCTCGACGCGATCAAGGATCTGCCGATGCATGTCGACTTCCTGCGCGTATCGGAAGGCGCCACCATTCGCGTGCACATCCCCGTGCATGTGCTCAATGCTGACCAAGCGCCAGGCGTGAAACGCGGCGGTGCGGTCAACATTGTCACTCATACAGTCGAAGTGATGTGCCCGGCCGATGCCATTCCGGAATCGATCGACGTCGATATTGCCAGCCTCGACATCAATCACTCCAAGCATCTCACCGACGTAAAACTTCCGGCGAATGTCCGAGTGATCGGGCGTCCGGACATGACGCTGGTGACAGTCGTGCCGCCGTCGGGCTATGCGGAAGAAATGAAGGCCGCTGCCGAAGCTGCCGCCGCTGCGGCCGCTGCCGCGGCTGCTGCTGCCGCCGCGCCTGGTGCGGAAGGTGCTGCTCCGGGTGCTGCGCCTGGTGCTGCTCCCGGTGCCGCTGCGCCTGGTGGCGCGCCGGCTGCTGGTGCTGCGCCTGCCGCAGGTGCTGCGCCGAAGTCCGACAAAAAGTAAGGCGAAGGCGGCGTTCGCGCCGCCTCGCATTTCTATCGCCCTGTTCGCATAAGAGCGGCGACGCCGTTTTACGCCATGCTGCTTTTTGTCGGTCTCGGCAATCCCGGTCCCAAGCACGCCGGCAACCGCCACAACATCGGTTTTATGGCGGTGCAGGCGATTGCGCGGCGCCATGACATCTCGCCGTGGCGCCGGCGCTTTCAGGGAGTTGCGGTAGAGGGCAATGTTGCAGGCGAACGCGTGCTATTGCTCTTGCCCGGCACCTACATGAACGAGTCAGGACGGGCGGTGTCGGAAGCTGCGCATTTTTACAAGCTCGAGCCAGCCAGCATTGTCGTGTTTCATGACGAGGTTGATCTGCCGCCGGCCAAAGTCCGGGTAAAGGTTGGTGGGAGCGATGCCGGCCACAATGGGCTTCGCTCGATCACGGCCCACATCGGCAACGCGTATAAGCGCGTGCGTATTGGCATCGGGAAACCCGATGTGAAGGAACTGGTGCCGATGCATGTGCTCGGCGATTTCGCCAAGAGCGACTGGGCTTGGGTCGAGGCGCTATGCGACGTTGTCGCGGATAATTCCGGCCTCTTGATCGAAGGCAAGGATTCGACATTCCAGAACAAGGTTCACCTCGCCATGGCTGCCAAAGGTTTCGGTGAGGACGACGAGCCGCCAGGTTTGGAATAACGGTTTAAGAAACGAGACGATATTACCATGGGATTCAAGTGTGGCATCGTCGGCCTGCCAAATGTCGGCAAGTCGACGCTCTTCAATGCGCTCACGCAGACGGCCGCGGCCCAAGCGGCGAACTATCCATTCTGCACGATCGAGCCGAATGTCGGTGACATCGCCGTGCCGGATCCGCGATTGGACAAACTGGCGGTCCTTGGAAAATCCGAGCAGATTATCCCGACACGCATCACTTTCGTCGATATCGCCGGTCTGGTGCGCGGTGCTTCAAAAGGCGAGGGATTAGGGAACCAGTTTCTCGCCACGATCCGCGAGGTCGACGCCATCGTGCATGTCGTGCGCTGTTTCGAAGACAGCGACGTCACGCATGTGGAAGGCAAAATCGATCCTATCGCCGACATCGAAACCATCGAGACCGAACTGATGCTTGCCGATCTCGACAGCCTGGAAAAGCGCGTCGACAATCTCGAGAAAAAAGCCAGGGGCACGGGTGAGGACGCCAAGCAGGCCAAGGAAATGCTGGACTTGATCAAGCGCTCGCTCGTTCTGCTCCGAGAAGGCAAGCCTGCCCGCCTGGTCGAGCGCAAGCCCGAGGAAGAAAAACTGTTCCACTCTCTCGGCCTGCTCACCTCGGCGCCCGTTCTCTACGCATGCAATGTTGACGAAGCGTCCGCGGCGACTGGCAATGAATTTTCTCGCAAGGTCGAACAGCGGGCCAAGGAAGAAGGCGCGGTCGCGGTTGTGATTTCCGCCAAGATCGAATCAGAGATTGCCACTTTGCCTCCGACGGAGCGTACGGAATTTCTTGAAGCAGTCGGCCTCAAGGAGACCGGACTCGATCGGCTCATCCGCGCCGGTTACGCGCTTCTGCATCTCGTGACTTATTTTACCGTTGGGCCAAAGGAAACGAGGGCCTGGACGATTACTCAAGGCACCAAGGCGCCACAGGCGGCCGGGGTCATCCATTCGGATTTCGAACGCGGGTTTATCCGGTCCGAAACCATCAGCTATGACGATTTCATCACGTGCAATGGCGAGGCCGGTGCGCGTGACGCCGGCAAATTGCGCCTGGAAGGCAAGGACTATGTTGTTGCCGACGGCGACGTGATGCATTTCAGGTTTGCGACCTAGCGAATGCAGTTGGTTCGCGGTTGACGCACCCTCGACCGGGACGATAGGGAACGAGCATGACGATCCGGGCCGATGGCGCGACCGACATCAGCATGCCGAACCGCAAAGGTGCGGAACGACGGGCTCTCAGTGTCGCCTGCGGTGCGCATGCGCTGCACGACGGTTATACCGACCTCGTCTATGTGCTTCTCCCGATTTGGCAGAGCGAATTTGGCCTTGGTTTTGCGGCGCTAGGGCTCATGAAAACCGTGTTCTCAGGGACGCTTGCCGGATTCCAGATCCCTGCCGGTTTTTTGGCCGAACGATTTGGTGTCGCGGCGGTGTTAGCGCTGGGCACCGCGGTTGCCGGTGTAGGCTATGTGTTCGCCGGGTTCAGCACTGGTATCGCAACACTGGTGGCGGCACTCTTTGTCGGTGGTCTCGGGGCCAGCACGCAACATCCGCTGGCGTCATCGCTCATTGCTCATGCTTTCGCGGGTGCGCGATCGCTTAAAGCGCTCGGGACTTATAACTTTGCCGGCGACATCGGAAAAATGACTCTGCCGGCAGCGGCGGCACTCCTCTTCATCGTGCTGTCCTGGCGCCACGCGCTCATCTTGCTCGGCTCCCTCGGCGCGGTCGCTGCGATATTAATTTTCATCCTGATCCCGCGCTTCCGCGATCAACATCCGGCACCGACCAAGAAAGACAAACCCCCACGCGCGAATGGGTCTGCTGGAGCTTACGGCTTCCCATTGCTGCTGTCGGTTGGCGTAATCGATAGTGCGACCCGTATGGCATTCCTGACATTCCTGCCGTTCGTGCTCACCGCAAAAGGCGCGAGCCTCCAAACCGTCGGTTTTGCACTGACGCTGGTTTTCGCCGGCGGAGCCGCGGGCAAACTGGTGTGCGCATTCATCGGTGCGCGCATCGGTGCGGTAGCGACCGTGTGGCTCACTGAAACGGTGACCGCGATCGGAATCGTCGCATTGCTGCCGCTGCCACTCGAAGCCGCATTAATTTTGCTGCCGATTGTCGGCGTTGCGCTCAACGGGACTTCGTCGGTGTTGTACGGCTCGGTCCCTGATCTGGTTGCGCCATCTCGGCGGCAGCGTGCGTTCAGTATTTTTTACACAGGCACGATCGGCGCCGGCGCGGTGTCGCCCGCAATTTATGGCGTGCTGGGCGATGCAGTTGGCGTGCCTGCGGCGCTGGTCGTGGTTGCCGCAGTCGTGCTGGTGACGTTGCCGATTACGTTCGTCCTGCGTCCCGCCTTGGCTGCGCAGACGCCGTAACGCCAGCATTCACGCAATACCATCACGCGCGCGCTGAGCGTTTTGTGCTAAGAATTCAACAGGCGGAAAATGAGCGCGCGGGTGGAACTGGCGCTTCAGCCGGACTTGTGAACATGCCGAAAAAACTGGACCCCGTTGGCCTCATGACCGCGGAGCAAGCGGCCAAGCTTCAGAAGCTTGCTTTCGACGCATATGAGCCCGAAGCCTTCAATTCGAATTTGACTCAAGCGGAGGCAGAACAGCGCATCGCTGTACTCCGCGCGAAATTGAAATTGATGGACGGGCCACCACACACATTGTGACGGAAATCGTGAAGCTCCACTTTTGGACGCATATAGGAACCCCCGCGCGCGAAGGGGCGTTTTCTCCTCTGACTTGAAATCAGGAGGAGAAACTTATGACACATTTTCGCCATACCGCGATCATTGCCGCGCTGCTTGCAGGGTGTGAGCGCGGCGAATGCGCAGACTACCGTTATCACCCGCGAGCCGGTGGAGTCGCGAACCGTCGTGACAACTGAACCTCTGGAACTGACGCCCGTTCAGCGGCACACGGTTTACCGGACGATCGTACGCGAACGCGTCAGCCCGGTCCGTCCGACCGTGGAATATCGCGTTGGGACACGCGTGCCCGACAATGTGCAACTTTATTCGGTGCCACAAGAAGTCGCGGTCGAAGTGCCTTCAATCAGGCAATACAAATATATGGTGGTAAACGACCGTGTTGTGTTGATCGATCCGGCGACCAGCGAGGTGGTCGCTGAACTGGCCGATTAACCAGGTACTACCGGCTGAGAAGTGGCCCCGGCGCCGCGCGTGCCGGGCCATGTTTTTTCAGCCCCCAATCGGCACAAAGCGTTTACCTTGAGGTAGCCGGGCTGTTATGCACGGCTCGGTAGGTGCTGGATTTTCGGCTTCGTAAGGGCCATATTAGTGCTCCAGGAGCTTCTGATTATGTCGATGATCAACTACCGTGCGCCTTCCGAACTGTTTCCCAGCCGGAGCCGAAAGTCGCGCCGCCCGATCGGCTACAAGCGCTTTCCGACCGCTGCGGAGGCAATTCGCTTCGCTATCGAGGAATTGCCGCCCGAACTGCTCTTAGGCGCGTACCTCGAGGTTGAGGAAAAGCGTTTTGATGGCAACGGCATACGGCAGCTCTACGAGAGCGCCGATTACCCGCTGCCGCGTAAGGCCGCGAAGGCCAAAGTCGCCGCCGCCAACTAGCCTGACTACGAGCCTGTTTGGCCGTCGCCCATCTGGCGCCATGGGCGCGATTTCGCGTGCCCACTTCGGTGCGTTATTTGCGATGCTGCGGACACAAGCCACCATTGAACGCTGATGCAACCGCTTCGTCTCTCGGCCGTTGTTCGTGCACAGCCGATGGAGGCTTTTCATGAAAAACAGGCATTCGCTTGCATTGGGGACCGCCCTTGCTGTCGTCCTCATTCTGAAGGCGACGAACACGTGGGCGGCGGAAAATCCGGCGACCTCAAATAATTCTGGATTTGATCCGGCCAGCGGCCAAATCAATTCCGGGGCGACGACGCAGCCGTCATCTCAATCGAGCGATTTCGCGAATATTCCGACGCCGGAGCAAGCACGCGCAGCGTTGATGGCTCCGAACTCAAAACAGCCGTCGACCGGCGATGCTTCGCCTGCGACAAGCGGAATCGAACCAAAAGACCCAAGCGGGTTTGCCGAGCCAAGCAATGCAAACCCTTCCGCCGGGCCGCCGCCGTCAGGACCGATCGGCTCATTTGGTCAAACCGTTCCGGCGAAGTTCTCCAAACGAAACGACGTCCTGGATCGTGTGCCGACAATGGCCTGGCCATTGCCGCTCAGCGACCAGCAGCGCAAACAGATTTACGATGCTGTGATGGCAGACAACTCACCGCCGGTGCCTGAGGCCGACGCGCTCAAACCGTCAAGCGAATTGTCACCGGAGCAGGCGCTCAATGGTATGCATCGTTTGCCGGCGAGCGTGCGTGGTATCGACGGTGTCACGAGTCTCTATTATGTCAAGTCAAAGGATAAAGTGTTGCTGGTTGACGGCGAGACTTCGGACCGTGGTCGCGCAGATTACATCCTGAAATAAAAATGCCATCGTCGGCGCAGCAGGCGATGGCATTTTTTTGCGCCTGGCGTTAGCCAGCGGGACGCTGATTAGAATTATTCGGTGCACTTTTCCATTGCATCAGGCTGTCGCCGATGACTTTCATTGCGGTCATTGCCGCGTGACTCAAACTGGCGTAGCCCGCAATTTCGCGGCTGACGCGCTCGCCTTCGGTGCGGAGCATGTCACGTACGCCCTGCAGCTCGAGAATCACGCGGTCGATTTCCTCCATTGACGCGCCTGATACGCGTCGGATGAGCACATTCAGGTTGTCGGAGACCGGTTCGGACGTCTGATCCGCGTCATTGCGCTGGCGCCGCAGGAATGCGACGTCACGCCGGACGAATTCGCGGATCTCACCCTCGAAAGCATTTGCCGCCGCCTGGTCGATATCTGTCAGCTTTTCCGGTGATTTTCGGATCGGAGCAAATGCCTCCGCACCGCTTTTCTCCGGACCTGCCCTGTCCGCACCAAGCCGCTCGGGTCTGATGGCCGTCATGGTCAACTCCTGCATGGCGCAAAAACTTTTGCGCGGATGATCCCTAGTTGCGGACCAATTGCCGCATGCGACTGAGGCGGCCGTGGGGCGGGGTGGAGGCGGCGGGAAGGAACTTTGCCTTCCGGTAACGGCTGGTAGCCGGTTATGCACGACTTTTCGGAAAATTCGTCGCTGCTGCCGGCGCGGTGGCTACCAATGCAGCTTGAAGCCGGCGGTAATGCTCTTGCTGCTCGTGGGCTGCCCGAAATCCGTGATTGCCGTGGTCACCTGAAGGGGTCCGTAGAGTTTTTGCTCGGCGCTGAGCGTGTTGTGCGTGACTGGATCGTTGCTGGCGGTCGCGACCCCTGCACCGAGCGTGGTGCCGGTCGGCAGGATATTGAATTTGACTGCTTTCTCATTGCCGTACACTTGGGACGTGGCTGACGTCGCGCCGGAAGGTAGCGCCATCAGGGGCAAATCACTGGGGCCAGTTGGTTGCCTGAGCGTATCGGTCACCGAATAGGTGTCCTGCACCGTCACTGCGAATCGACTGCCGAAGGGGACTGATTGCTTGAGCGTCGTGCCGACTTTGCCTTGTTCATTAGACGGATCGACTCGCGCATCCACGCTGCCGATGTAGGGCACTCCGAGCGATGCCCAGGCGGCGCCCGAGGAGCCGAAGCCATCACGCGATGCAGGCAACGGACGGTCATAAGCGCGGTTCGACGACGCAAGCTCGGCGCCAACCGAGTTGCTCCATTCGGTCCGCAGCGGCTGCTTCACGACAACGGTCGTGGTGCCGTCCAGCTTCTCGGTGCGGGTGACATCGTAATCTTTGTCAGTCATGCCGGGCAGCCGCAGGGGCTTCTTTGGCGGTGTGGCGAGCGCAGCGGGATCGAAAACCAGCGCTTTACTCAGGATCGCGCTTTCTTCAGGAGTCAGCGGCGCTTCGGGGGCGAGGGCGCCGTCGCCTGTCTGCGCCGGCTCCTGCGCGAAAGCCGGGAGCGCCGCAAACGCGAGCGTACCGATCATCCACCATGCGCAGCGAGCGCTTGCCTTCATTCCAAAGAACTCCCCCGGGGGCGCCATCCGGTCCTTCTGTCCACCGCGCGAAATTCGGCGAGGACCGGTTAAGCATTGGTTGAATGATGCCAGGGAACTTTGGCAAACCTGTGGAGCAACTTGGTTCATTTTCGGTCAGCTGCAACGCGCGGCAATGGCCTCATTCGTATGTTCGACGTCGGAATCGAAGCGTCCTAAATCACGTTCACGTTCTGCTCCGCTTTTGCAGACGGCGGTGAGCGCGCGCGCTTTCACCAATTCGAGGAAATAGAGCCGGGTCGCATTGCAGACTTCCGGGCCGCCACTGGCACCGAGGTTTTTAATACGTGCCTGCATGGCTGCGACACTCGCACTCGCGTCCGCGAGATTGCGGTCACAACCGGTCGACTGCAGAGGTTCTGGCCGCGCCGGCGCGACCAACAGCGCAAGCGCAAAGGTTGCCGGCACGATCAGCCCAATAAAGGCGAGAAAAGTGAGCAGAAAACGTTTCAGCACGTCGAGCCTCCCCGAGTTACCTCCCATTGGTCGGGAGCCGGGGAAAAAGGTTCAGGGTAAAAGCCATGAAACCGGAACCGGGTTTGGGCATTATTCTGACGTCTCGGGGAAGCAGTATATTGGGAGCACAGCCATGCCGGCGCTACTGCCAGTCCTGTTGACCGCTTCGCACGTCGTTTTGGCCGCGGAAACGATACCGAAGTTCAATGTGGAGCTGACCTGTCGCGCCGCGGCTGAGGCCTCAACCAGTCCCGGCCGAGGCTCGCGCGACTGCCAGCGCGACGAAACCGACGCGCAGGGCAAGCTGCAGCAAGACTGGGCGCAGTACACCAGTACGCAGCGCGCCAACTGCGTCAGATTTGCCGGGCTTGATCGCGCCCCGAGTTATGTTGAATTGCTGGCGTGCCTGGAAATGGCCAAGCAGGCGCAGGAGCTGCCGGAGGAATCGAAAGTCGGCACCTCAGGATTGAAGGTCGACACCCCCGCCTCGAACATGGGCACGTCCGGCCGGCAGTGACGGTCAGGACTTTTTGCCGGGCGGTGTGCTGTAGGGGCTGCCGGAAGAGCCCTGCATCTGTGAAAGCTTGTAGGCAGACATCTGTTTGGGTTTGTCTTTGTCGGCCTTCGGCTTCTTCTTTTCCTTCACCGAACGCATCTGACCCTTAGCCATGGCGATCTCCCTGGAGTCGAGCGATGGTGAATCCTAACCGGCGCATCGGCTGGCGCAAGGGGATGCAGGCGAGGCGAGGATAACCGTCAGGTCTTCGGCGGCGGTGCGCCCGCGGCCCTCAACTTGTCGTCGATGCATTTGTTGACGACGTCGGCGCGTTTGTCGAGGTCCACACGGGCGCTGGCCTTTTCAGTCTTCATCCAGCATTCCCGCGCGGCGCGTGTGCGAGTCATCGGCTCCTCGGGAACCGGTTCGTCTGGCTTTGCGGCCTGTGTCTTGGGCGCAGCGCCGTCGGGTTTGGCGGATGTGACCTCCGCCTTGGGCGCATCGGACGCCGTCGGACTGGCGCCATCGGTCTGGCAGGCGGCGAGGGCCAGCGCACACGTGGTGAGCAACACAAAGCGCACGGCCGGTAGAGTCTTGCGAATTTCAGGAATCGGAGCGGTCATACGAAACAATCCAGGCCGTGAATTTTGGGTCGAAAGCCGCGACAGTTCGGCGGCCGCGCTATTTGCCCCAAATACCCCACCGAACGCAACGTCTGTTGAACAGCTTTCACAATCACGTGCGAGGGTGCGAACCAGCCCCGGCAGAGGACGTTGATCCTGCGAACCAAAATGCGGGAACCACTTTCTGGAGGCCATAATGCGTATGATTTTGGCGGCCGCTGCCGCCGCCATGCTTTTCTGCGGAACCGCACGAGCCGATGACCACAGTCAAACGCCAGAGAAGGGCGATGCCGCTGTTGGCGTCGGCATCATCTGTAACACTCCACAGCAGGCGCACCAATTTGTCAGTCTGCGCAGCAAGGGAGCCAATCCTGAAAAGGCGATGATTGCCGTCAATGCCAGCTCCCGCGGCCAGCGCGCCTGCGGTGTTGCGGCCATCGCCTACATCCGCAACCAGACCGTCGACACAATGAAGCTTCAGGACAACCTTGTGCAGATCGTGCGCATTAATGTCGTCGCCGGATTTAACGGTAGCGGCTGGGAACGCGTATCCGACATGGTCCAATACGCCGTGCTCGAGGGCGTCGGCAAATCGATCTAAAGGCACCGCTTTTCGTGGCGGATTGGGATGACGGAAACCGTTAAGGAAAAACGTCCGCCGATGCTTAACCAATCTGGCCGTTGTGATTTGCCATAACAGCCCCGTTTCGGAGACACTCCAGGTCCGATATCCATTTTGGGCGAATGATGATGCATTCCGACATGAAGCGAGTGATCTTCGCGGCCGCAATTGCCGCGGCCGTTTTTGGTAGCATGTGCGCTCCGTCACAAGCTGCGGACCTTGGACCCTATGGCGCGCGTCGCGCTGTGCATGGCAAGTCGAATTGGTATGGCTCGAACTGGCGCGATCGTTGCGCATACGCGGGCTACTATTGTCTCTATGCCGAGTACGGATTCATTTATCACTATCCGTACGATGATCGTCCCATCGCGAACGGATATTACGCGCGCCGGCACCGGTATCGGTCGTAGGCCGCGGCGGTTTGTCTCTCCGAACATTGACGTTTTCTTCCGCTCGTCCCCGCGAAAGCGGGGACCCAGCGCTGGATTCCCGCTTGCGCGGGAATGAGCGGAGGGTGTTGCGCTTCCAGCATCTCTCATTGATTCAATTGTCAAACAGCCAAGCGCAATCGCCCTGTTTCTTTGCGGCGCCGGGTACGCCGTTTCCCCCCGCTTTCGCGAGGGCCGACCTTCATTTCCCTCGAACAGATCGAGGGGATGGAGCGCCAAGCGGCGCACCAGTCTTCCGTAGCCGCGCTCTCTCGCGAGAACGCGGGCGCCTCTCGGCGCTCCATCGCGGCTTTTCTGTCCCCGGGGCCGCGCTTCCGTGTGCCGGCGACGGGCACTTGGCCCGACCCTGATCCGGCAGGCTTTCGCCCGCCTTCACCCGCACATCGTCCAGCCATTGAAGGCAGTCCCCCTTATTAGGGACGGACGGCTACCCGGGCCCTCCCGGGAGCGGGGTTACGAGCCCCGCCCGCAGGCGCCGCATCCCACCCCGCCAGCACGACGTCTCATGATGACGCCCTCGAGTGGGTGGAACACGAATAGGCATATAATCGTATAGGAATTAAGTCAAGCGGCCTTGCCGTGAGAAGCGACGAAAGCTTCGGCGGACGCGCGGGATGGGAAGCGGCCGCGGACAAGATAGTCCGGCCCGGACGCCGCGGATTTTCGGCACTCAAGGACGACAAATTTGTCGCCGCGCTGCTCGACGATGCGCGTGCGGTCGTCGCTCTTGTAGGGGACCATGTCGCGTGCGCCGCAAAACGGGCAATCGCTCTCGATGACGAGTTCCATTTCGCCGAGCCATGTGCCGTCGCAGCTTTCGCAATAATAGTGGTGACGGAACCAGGACATCAGACCGGCCTCGAATCGCAGGATGCGAATCAGTTTGAGAGTCTGGCGCTAAATTTACGGCGAGATCGAGTCGTTATCCCCGTTACGGTCTCCGGCCCACGCGCGGCGTGGCCGCAGGTCAGGAACTTTTTTCCCGGTTCGCCGTTAATCCCGCCGCTCGGTTCAATGTCAGCTGAGGAGAAGGGGCGATGCGTCATCTCATTGTATTGTTTACAGGCGTGTTCTTGTTTGCCGCGGCCGACCAGGCCGCCGCCGGCCCGTTCGCGCCGGCTGGGCTTTCACGTCCCGATAGCGGCGGGCAGATCGTGCTGGTGCAGGCCACGGCGCCGAAGGACGAAACTTTGAAGCAAAAGGCCAAGCGCGTCTGGCGCAACCTTGCTGGCTACAAATTCGACGTCTCTTGTCCGTTCGCCAGCCGTACCTGCGCCGAGACCGGCAAGGACCGTAACGACGCCCGCGGCAAGTGCATTTCGCGCAATCCGCTGTGTTGGGTTTCCGACGCCAAATAGTTGAGGCTAGCGCCGCCGCGACGGCTTGAAGCCGCCGCGCATGCCGGGGCGGCCCATCGTCGAGCGCGGGCTTTCCTTCGAACGCGCGGGTACAGCTTCCACGCCCGGGCCCATTTCATCGAGCGTGGGTTTGCGCGGTCTCTCGCCGCCCGCGCGGGCCGGCCTCACTTCGTGTGACAATGCGATGCCCATCTCGTCGAGATGCGGCTTGTGCGGCCTATCGGTCGAAGGCGGACCGCGCCCTTTTGTGACGGCGCGGCGGATTTTCGAGTCCTGTGCAATCACGACATCGCGCGCGGTCGGGTTGTCGAGCACCGCCAATTCGGTCTGCCGCAACCGCTTGATCTCGTCGCGCAGGCGGGCGGCCTCCTCGAAGTCGAGATCGGCGGCGGCCTCGCGCATGCGCGATTCCAGGTCGGCCACCACCGCTTCCAGATTATGCCCAATGGTTGCCGCGTCGGCGAACTCGCCATCACCGGCGGCGCCGGTCGCGATCAGGACGTGGTCGCGTTCGTACACGCTGTTCATGATGTCGTGGATCGAGCGCTTGATACTTTCCGGTGTAATGCCGTTTGCGGTGTTGTATTCGACCTGTTTTTCGCGCCGTCGGTTGGTCTCTTCGATGGCGCGTTGCATCGAGCCGGTGATGGAATCGGCATAAAGGATCACCTTGCCGTCCACGTTGCGGGCGGCACGGCCAATGGTCTGGATCAGCGATGTTTCACTGCGCAAAAAACCTTCCTTATCGGCATCGAGAATGGCGACCAGCGCGCACTCCGGAATGTCGAGGCCCTCGCGCAACAGGTTGATCCCGACCAGCGCATCGAAGGCACCGAGCCTCAGGTCGCGTATGATCTCTATGCGCTCCAGCGTGTCGATATCGCTGTGCATATAACGCACGCGGATGCCTTGTTCGTGCAGGTATTCGGTGAGGTCCTCGGCCATGCGCTTGGTCAGCACGGTCACCAGTGAACGGAAGCCCTTTTGCGCGACCTGCCGCACCTCGCCGACGAGATCGTCGACCTGCAGGCGGGCGGGACGGATTTCCACTGGCGGATCGATCAGCCCCGTGGGGCGGATTACCTGCTCGACGAAAACTCCGCGCGCCTCTTCCATTTCCCACGGGCCCGGCGTGGCAGACACCGCCATGGTCTGCGGCCGCATGGCGTCCCATTCCTCAAAGCGCAGCGGGCGGTTATCCATGCAGGAGGGCAGGCGGAAACCGTATTCGGCGAGCGTTGCCTTGCGGCGGAAGTCGCCGCGGAACATGCCGCCGAGTTGCGGCACGGTGACGTGGCTTTCGTCGGCGAAAACCAGCGCATTGTCGGGCACATATTCGAACAGCGTCGGCGGCGGCTCGCCCGGCTTGCGGCCGGTCAGGTAGCGCGAATAATTCTCGATGCCCGCGCAAGATCCGGTGGCATCCATCATTTCGAGATCGAAAGTCGTGCGCTGCTCGAGCCGTTGTGCCTCCAGCAGGCGCCCGGCGGCGTTGAGCTGGTCGAGGCGCTGGCGCAGTTCGTGCTTGATGCCCTGGATCGCCTGGATAAGCGTCGGGCGCGGCGTAACGTAGTGCGAATTGGCGTAGATTTTGACGAAGTCGAGCTCGTCGGTTTTCTGGCCGGTGAGCGGATCCATCTCCTCGATTTTCTCGATCTCATCGCCGAACAGATGGACGCGCCAGGCGCGGTCTTCGTAGTGTGCCGGAAAGATATCGATGGTGTCGCCGCGCACGCGAAACGAGCCGCGGAAGAAATCGCCCAGCGTGCGCTTGTATTGCAGCGCGACCAGGTCGGCGAGGAACTGGCGTTGCTCGATCTTGCCGCCGCGCTTGAGCGTGAACGTCATTGCCGAATAAGTTTCGACCGAGCCGATGCCGTAGATGCATGATACCGAGGCGACGATCACCACGTCGTCGCGTTCGAGCAATGCGCGCGTGGCCGAATGGCGCATGCGATCGATCTGCTCGTTGATGGACGATTCTTTCTCGATATAAGTGTCGGTGCGCGGGACGTAGGCTTCCGGCTGGTAGTAGTCGTAGTACGAGACGAAATACTCGACTGCATTGTCGGGGAAGAACGACTTGAACTCACCATAAAGCTGTGCGGCCAGCGTCTTGTTGGGCGCGAGAATGAGGGCAGGGCGCTGCGTCGCCTCGATCACCTTGGCCATCGTGAAGGTTTTTCCGGAGCCGGTGACGCCGAGCAACACCTGCGTGCGGTCCTGGCGCTGCACGCCTTCGACTAGGTCCTTGATCGCCTGCGGCTGGTCACCTTTCGGCTCGAAATCCGACGCGATCACAAAGCGTTTTCCGCCTTCGGATTTCTCCGGGCGCGGCGGCCGGTGTGGCGTCCACGGCACGGTGGAAAATTCCGGCCGGCCGTCGCGCAGCAGCTGCTCGAGCGATTGTTGGCTGGCGATGCCGGCAAAACCGCCGGGCTGCGTCGGCAGGTCGGCACGGGGAAGACGATATTTCGGATCGCTTTCTTCCGGTGCGGAGGCGCGGCTCCATCGCCGAGGCCGAGCTCTTTCTCCAGCTGCGGATCGAGCCCGGTGATCGGCGAAGCCGTGTAGTCGCGTTGCGGCGCTTCGTTGAATTCCTTCGGCGTGGACTTGCGCGCCTTGTGGGCCTCGGAAAAATCGCGGCGGCGGTCCCATGAATTGTCAGGCGGCGGTTGCAACCCGGTGCCGGAACCCATGCCTGCGGTTCCCCGGCCAATGCCCGGATTGAGCAGATTTGCGAGCGCGTCCGGCGTCGGTGTGTCATCCGGGCGCGCGGCTTTGGCGCGCGTTGGTCGCGCCGGGTCCTTCTTCGGCAAATTCTTGGAATTCGTGGGCTTGTCGGGATTTTTCGCCATCGCGCCCTGAATATGGGGCGAGTTCCGGCGGCGAGGAAAGGGTAGGACCGGTGCCGCAGGCCGGTGCTAGATTGCGGCCATAAAAAATGGGGGAGGATACCGATGCCGGCGACCAATCTGACGCGGCGCACACTGCTGGGCGGGCTTGCGGTTGCGCCATTTGTGCGCCCCGCCAGCGCACAGACTGCGTGGCCCACCAAGCCCGTGCGCGTGATGATCCCCTATCCTCCGGCCGGCGGCGCCGATACGACCGGTCGCATCGTATTCGGCAAGCTCGGAGAATTATTCAACCAGAGTTTCGTCGTCGAAAATCGCGGCGGCGCTGGCGGTACGATTGGCGAGGCGGTCGTCGCGAAATCCGAGCCCGACGGCTACACGGTGCTGCACGACGCGACCGCCTTTTCGGTCAATTCGTCGCTCTATGCGAGCCTGCCGTTCGACTACAACAAGGACTTTGATCCCGTCGCGCTCGTGTCGCTGGTGCCGAACATCCTGGTCGTCACGCCATCGGTGCCGGTGAACACGGTGGCCGAGTTGATAGCCTACGCAAAAGCCTCGCCGGATGGCATCAACATGGCCTCATCCGGCAACGGGACGTTGCAGCATCTTTCGCTCGAAATGTTCCGCCACCAGACCGGCATCAAAATAAGTCACGTACCCTATCGTGGTGGCAGCCTTGCACTCAACGACGTGATGGCGGGGCAGGTGAAATTCTTCTTCGCCAACGGTTCGGCAGCGGTCGGGCTGATCAAGGGCGGCAAGGTGAAAGCGATCGCGCACACCGGCAAAGGTAAGCTCAACAGCCTGCCGGATATCCCGGCGGTGTCGGACACCTTGCCCGGTTTCGAAGCCTATGAATGGAACGGCGTCTTCGTCCCGCACGGGACGCCGGCGCCGATCGTGCAGAAGCTCAATGCCGGCATCAACAACGTGCTGCATGATCCCAACGTCACCACGCGCTTCGAGCAGCTCAATATCGACGTTCGCCCGGGCACGCCCGAGGAATTTCGCACCTTCGTTCAGGCGCAGATGGCGCTCTGGAGCAAAGTCGTAAAGGACGCCAATATCCGGCTCGGCTGACGTCACCCGCAATGGACAACGCGAAAGAACCACCGCGGATCGCGGGTCCGGTGCCGCAGCCACGCAAGCCGCGGGTGATGCCGCCAGACGGCGCATGGGACACGCACGCGCATATTTTCGGTCCTGCCGATCAATTCCCCTATACGCCGGGGCGCGGCTACACGCCGCCCGACGCTCCCGTCGCGTGCTACGTGGCGTTGCTCGATCATCTCGGCCTTGCGCGCGGTGTGTTGGTTCAAGGCAACGCGCATGGCTACGACAATCGCGTGCTGCTCGATGCGCTGGAACGCTATCCGCAACGGCTGCGTGGCGTCGCCATCACCGATACGCGCGTCGCGCCGGACGATTTGCGCGGCTGGCACAGGTTCGGCATGCGCGGGCTGCGTTTCCATCTGTTTTCGGACGCTGGAAAGCCGGGCTACGTGCGCGGCGTTGGCCTCGATGTTTTCGAGGTCTTTCGAACGGTGATGCGCGAGCTCGGCTGGGTCATGCAGGTGTTCTGTGATTGGCGGCTGATGAGCGACCTCGCCACGACCTTTCGCGACATTTCACGCGAGATGCCGGTGGTTGTCGACCACATGCTGCACATCCCGGCCGCGCGCGGCGTCGGCGATGCGAATTTCCAGGCGCTTCTGCGGCTCGTGGGCGAGGGGAATGTGTACGCGAAAGTGTCTGCGCCCTATCGGCTGTCCGAGCAATATCCCGATTATCCGGATGCGCGGCCGTTTCACGATGCGTTGCTGCGGGCCAATCCGGAGCGGCTGATATGGGGCACCGACTGGCCGCACCCGTCGATCGCGGCCGAGATCATGCCAGACGACGGACATTTGCTTGATCTGTTCTTGACATGGACGCCGGATGAACAAACGCGCCGGCGCATCCTGGTGGATACGCCGGCACGACTGTTTGGCAACTAGCTCAGTTCGTCACCATTTTTTGGTCGGCCAGATTGACCGTGACCATGTCGTAGCGTGACTGCGCCAGCGTGCTTGCGCCGACCTGGTGGAATCCGATCGCGAGTTCTTTCTCGTCGACGTGGATGCGCAGGTAGCCGTAATTGGTGTCGTTGTATTTCTCGAGCCAAAGCTCTTTGGCCGTGATCGCAGCTTTTTTCCACTCCATATAGTCGACGCGGCTGCCAGGGTGCGGCTCCACCGCCGGCTCTCCCTTCTTTGCACGCACCAGCGGATTGACGTTATGGCCGCCGTCGCCACAAACGATGAAGGGCACATCAATTTCGCGCCCGTCGAACTGCATCGTCCGGCTGTAGCGCTGGTAGTTGTGCGCGTGCGCCGACAATACGGCGTGCGGATAGACGCCTTGCTTCAGGCAAATCTCGTCAATCTGGCTGAGCATGACGGCGCTTGGGCTGTGGTTGCCGCCGGCCCCCTTTTTGGGCGGGGGCATGTAGGTGTAGGGCGGATGATGAACGGCGAGGAGCACCGCGCCTTTGTAGTTCTCGGTCTTGATGCGCTTGAGCTGCGCCGCGAGAAAATCCAACTGGTCGTTCTTGACGTCCGGCCACTTGCCATCTTCATTCGAAATGACGCCGGGGTCCTCCAGCGCGTTGCTGAACAGCCCGATGATGCGCACGAAGGGCGCGTCCAGCGCGAAATAAACTCCGGGCTGGGTCATTGCCGTGCGATGCAGCGAACGCGCTTCGCCGGTAATGACCGGTTGCTTGGCGCAAAAATTCCGCTGGAATATCGCGAGCGGAGTCTCGTCATCGGGCGTACCGGGAACGACGAACGAATCGTGGTTACCCGGAATTGCGAAGATCGGAGCGGGGTAGTTGCGGAACGCGTCGTAAAACTGGTCGTAATAATATTGCGACTCGCCAAAATTGTAGACCACGTCGCCGAGATGGAAGAGGAATGCGGGGCGGTTCGCTTCGTCCGATTGGCCGGAATCGAGCGTGACCTGATCGGACATTTTCAGTTCGTTGCGGTACTTGCGCTGCTCTGACGCGCCTGAATCGCCGCACGAATGGAAAATAATCTTTTTGGCCTTCTTGATCTTCTCGATCACCAGTGGTCCGTGATTGCTGCCATAAGCATCTTGCAGACTGAAGAGTGCATCGGGCGCGGCACGTGATTTGGGAATCGCAACCACCTCCTTCGTCAGCAGTTTCTTCACCTCCGCATAGGTTGCGTTATCGCTGGGGTGCGCCGTGTCGAAGCCGGTCGGAGTCGGAAGCGCTTCGTCTTCGCTAAAGATCGGTTCGTGAAAAATCGGCTGCGGAAGCGGAGCGTTGTGATGCTTTGCAGGCATGGCGTCGTCTCCCATGAAAAGGAAGCCATTAACTCCAAAGTTCAAGGCGAAAATATTACACCCTATGGGTGCATCGATATGTGAGGTAATTCACGCTGGCCGCGCTGGAAGGGGTTTTAAGCCGCCTTCGTCCACAACTGCTTCGAAGCGCGCCGGGCGCCTTCGGCCAGTGACTGGAGCTTGAGCCACACAATCTTGGTGTCGACCTGCACACGCCCGGCAAACGTACCGAAGCCGCAGTCGACCCCCGCGATGACATTGTCGCGGCCGACCACCGAAGCGAAATTCAGAATGCGGTCCGCGACCACCTCTGGATGCTCGACGATATTGGAGGTGGAATCGATCACGCCCGGAATGATTTTCTTGCCCGCAGGCAGCTTCACATCGCGCCAGAGTTTCCACTCATGCTCGTGCCGCGCATTGGCGGCCGGGAAAGACACCGCATGCGGACGCGCCGACAACACGATGTCTACGATGTCCTTGAATTCAACGTCGGTGTGGTGAGGCGCCATGGTCGAGCCCCAGCACACATGCATGCGCATTCTTTCGGGCGGCAGGTCGCGCACCGCGTGGTTGAGCGCGGCAACATTGGTCGCGATGATCTTGCGGTAGTCGGCGAGCGGCAGATCGAGATAAACCATGTGCCGCAGCATCGCGAGATCCGGGCAATCGAGCTGAAGGATGAAGCCGGCTTCGACGATGGCCTGATATTCGCGCCGCATCACGTCCGCGAGCACGGAAATATAGGCCTCATCGCTCGGGTAGTAGTTGTTCTTCAGGTAGCGCGCGATTTGTCCGGGCGAGGGCGACGTCGTGAAGATGTCTTGCGCCTTGGCGCCTTGCATCGCGGCCTTGGCGAGGTCGATGTCGGCCTGCGCTGCGGGCCAATCCTTCCAGGTGACGGGACCGGAGCAGGCGGGGCGATATTGGAAGGGCGAGGCGAAGAATTTCAGTTGCGCCGCGAGCTCGGGGAATTCCGGCTCGCCGGTGCCCATCGGCGGTGCGCTTTCGCCTTCGTAACCGGTCAGCCGTTTCAGGACATGCACGGTGTAATCGGTGCGGCCCTGTTCGCCGTCATTGATGATATCGATGCCGCATTCGATTTGTTTGTTGACGACCTGCGCAACCGCCTCACGCACCGCGGCCTGCAATTCGCTTTTGCGGGCGCCGGGTTTTTGTTCTTCAGCGAGCAGAAGCTCGACCACCTTGGCCGTTCGCGGCAGGCTACCGGTGTGCGTCGTGAGGATGCGGTTGGTCAATTGCGACACCTAGAGTTAGTCCGTTTGTCCCCGCGAATGCGGGGACCCAGAGCAAAATCTACTAGCGCCGCGGTTTTGGCCCCTGGATTCCCGCTTGCGCGGGAATGAGCGGAGATCGGAGAGGTGTATCACCGTCAAAACCCGCGCATCACCTCGACAACATGCTCGACATTCGGCGGCGACGAGAAACAGTGGCCGACCAGCTTGCGCCACTCCTGAAAATCGGCGGATTCGCGAAAGTCCTTGGTGTGGTTTTCCAACGTCTCCCACTGCACGAACAGCCGGTAGCGTTGTGGCATCTCGTGCGAGCGCTGAAGGGTCATGAACTTGCAGCCTTTGGCCCGCTTGAAAATAGGCGCAGCTTTTTTCACGCCCGTTTCAAATTCGGCTTCCATGCCGGGTTTCACGTCGATCTGTGCAATTTCGAGGATCATGGCTGAGGGTCCGGTCGTGGCGGGTTCGGTATCGTCAGTCTTTCGTGAGAGGTGCTATGCGCGGGCGTATTTTCCGCGCCCGAAGAAACGGTCCTTCTGGTCGTCGCTCGCCTTGTCGCGCACCGATTTGAGTGTTCCGACTTGTGCGAGCGCGCGCTTGACGGCGTCGCGGGCAGCAATCTTGTCCACCCACTTCTTGATTGCCGGATATTTGCCGGAGTCGATGGCCAGCAGCTCAAAATTGCGCAGCCACGGCCATGCCGCCATATCGGCGATCGTGTACTCGTCGCCGGCAACATAAGGCCGCGCCGACAGCCGCTGCTCGTAAAGGTCGAACAGCTTGAGCACCTGCGTGCGATACCGGCTGGCGCTGTAATCATGGCCGCCGCCTGCGAATTTGCTGAAGTGCACGTGCTGGCCGCTCATGGGGCCAAGGTTGGCAACTTGCACGATCAGCCATTGCAAGGTGTCGTAACGTGCGACTGGCTCGTGTGGAATAAACTTGCCGGTCTTTTCGGCGAGATAGATCAGGATCGCGCCGGATTCGATCACGGCATAGGGCTTGCCGCCCGGCCCATCGGTGTCGACGATCGCCGGCACTTTCAGTAACGGGTTGATCTTGGCGAATTCCGACGAGAACTGCTCGCCCGCCCACACGTCCACCGGCTTGATATTGTAGGGCAGCCCGCACTCTTCGAGCATGACGAAGATCTTCTGAACGTTCGGGCTGGTCAGTGCATAAAAGTCGATCATGGGAATGTCTCGCCTGTGGACCGCGGACTGCGGCGGACTTTCTATAGTCGAACGGGGCGCGTCTGTCTCGGACCCGGCGAATGTTAACGGCGGCTAGGTGTTGTTTTCAACGGCCCGCCTGCTGTCCACGAGCACAGCTGCCGCCTTGCGCAGGCAGGTAGGGCACAGGCAGTCCTCAAGCTGCGCCTTGGTCATTGGCAGCCGGTACGGCTCGGCCGCGCACCAGCAATCGGCGGAAAGCCCACATTCGAAAGCTGCGCCACAGCGGGCGCAAGCCATGCGGCGCGGGGCGGCCGTTGTCGCGGGCGTCATGCCTCCAAACCTGCACGCCGCCGGCGTCGAAGGCAAGCAAAGGCAAGATTGTCACATGGCCGATCCGAATCAGGCTTATGGCGAAGACATGACATTCTCTTGGCTTATTGATTTTGTCGGTGGCACGGGCGCTGCGCTCACCACGCTGTGTTGGCTGCCGCAGATGCTCAAAGTGATCCGCGAAAAAGAAACGCGCGCGCTGTCTTTGCCGGCGACTGCCGCATTCACGCTTGGCGTCGTGTTATGGCTGATTTACGGTGTCGCGATCGGGGACTGGCCGCTGATCGGCTCCAACGCCGTGACGCTGACGCTCATGGCGCCGATTCTGGCGATGAAATTGCGGTACGGTTAAATCGCGCCGTCAAAACGCTACTGCAAATCCCCGCCGCCGATATAGCCGCCGATCTTCCAGCCACTCGCGTCCTTCACGTAACAAATCTGGTCGTTGCCAATCGGCGCGACCGAGTCCACCGACACAAAGCCGATCTTTCCCGCGGGCGTGACGACGCGAAGAAAGGTCGGAGCGCTCGGTCCATTTTCGGGAACGATACGCACGAATACGAGCCCAAGTTTTTCGATGACCGGCGCGTTCGCTTGTGGCGTCGCGCGCACGTCGACATCGGCGGAGACTGGGTAACCCCACTCACCGATGTCCGTCTTGGTCGTTTGCATCAAGTCACTGAAGGCCTTGCCGTCGAAACTTGGGTCGGCAGGGGCGCAGACCGCACCCTTGTGCTGGGGCGAGGGCGAGCCGGTGGGGTCGTCGGCAAAGCTTGCGAGCATGTCCCAGCCGGCGCCTTCCTTGTTGTTCAGCCCGAGCGCGGCGGCCAGATTGTCCGTGCCAGATTTGCGCTTGTCGGCGCGGTCACCGCTTTCGCGAACCCAGAAGAAGCCCTGGCCAACAACCAGTTTTGCCAGCGCCGCGCGGTCCTTGTGCTGCGCGGCTTCGCCCATCTGCTTGCGAAACGCCTCGAAGGCCGGATCGCTCATCGACGGCGGTGGGGTGACCGGGACTGACCTGTACGGCCCGGCTTTTGCGGGCGAGGGTGGTTGCGAACCGCGCTGAGGATTTTGTGCAATTGCCGGCGTTGCGCCGGCGATCAGCAGGGCCGCGACAACCGACGTCAGATGAATAGTGCCCATCGTGTCGCTTCCGGTTCGGTGCGAGCGCAGCCGTGGACTAGGCCACGGCCAGGTCGAACCTAGCACAGGTCCACGGTTCCGTGACCGGAAAGAGGATGGAGAGCTGCCGGTTGGCAAAAAATTGCGGTCCCGGTGCGCAAGGTCAGCGGACGGGACCGCAGATGGGGCAACGCAAGATTACGCAACAAAGACAGGAGCGCGGTGTTGTTAGCGCGGGGCCATGACGAGGCGATGACATGGCAGCTTACATGGCGGATCTGTGGACACCTCCGCTGTGAGGCCGCAAAATCGTCGCGCGATAATTCCCGCTAAACGAGGGTCCAATGCCTCTCTTGTCTCCTTATCTGACGCCCATCGTGCTACTTGTCGGCTCGAATATCTTCATGACAGTCGCGTGGTATTGGCACCTGCGCTACAAGGACGTGCCGATATTTTATGTGATCCTGATCAGCTGGGGCCTCGCGTTCTTCGAATATTGCATGGCCGTTCCCGCCAATCGCTTCGGCAGCGCCGTCTACACGACCGCGCAGCTCAAAACGATTCAGGAAGTGATCACTTTTGTGGTGTTCGCCGGCTTTTCGGTCACTTATTTGCGCGAACCCATAACGCTTAGCCAGGGCTTCGGCTTTGCGCTGATTGCCGTCGGAGCATTCTTCGTATTTCACAAATGGTGAATCATTTTGCGGGCGCGAGCCGCAAGATGCGTCCGGATGAATTGTCGGTGAGCAGGTAAATTGCGCCGTCAGGGCCCTGTCGCACGTCGCGGATGCGTTCGTGCAAATCCTGAAGCAGCCGCTCTTCTTTGACGGCCTTGTTGCCCTTGAGTTCGAGCCGCGACAGCAGTTCGAATTTCAGCGCGCCATTGAACAAACTGCCCTTCCAGGCGGGAAATAAGTCGCCGGTATAAAACGCCATGCCGGACGGCGCGATTGACGGCGTCCAATGCCAAATCGGATCGGTGACGCCTTCCATTGTTGCCTTACCGACACCGACCGGCGTCCCGTCGTAGTTGACGCCGTAGCTGACGCGCGGCCAGCCGTAGTTGCGCCCTTTCTCGATGATGTTGATCTCGTCGCCGCCCATGGGGCCGTGCTCTTGCTCCCATAGTTTTCCGTCGGCGGGATTGGAAGCGAGGCCTTCCGCGTTACGCAGGCCGTAGGCCCAGATTTCCGGCAGTGCATCCTGTTTTCCCACGAAAGGATTATCGGGCGGGGCTGCGCCGTCGGACGTGATGCGCACGATCTTGCCGATATGGTTGTCGAGATTTTGCGCAAGCTCTTTCGGCGCGAAATGATCGCCGAGAGTGACGAACAAGTTGCCGTCTGGCGCCTGAACCATGCGGCAACCGATGTTGAGGCCGCGCGAGACCGGGCCTTTTTGCCGGAATATCGTTGTCACAGAGTCCAGCCGCGGCGTTTCGTCGTCAGCCAGCTGCGCGCGCAAGACCGCGATGCGGCCGCCGCCATCAGCCGCTTCGGCGTAGCAAACAAAAATCGTATGCGTGCGCTCGAAGTCGCGTGCCAGCAGGACATCCATCAGGCCCGCCTGGCTTTGCGCAAAGACCTTCGGAACATTGCCGAGTGGAGGAGACAGCTGGCCGTTAGGGCCGACGATGCGCATGCGCCCCGGGCGCTCGGTCACCAGCATGCGGCCGTCGCGTAGAAATGCGAGCGACCAGGGATGGACAAGGCCACTGGCGACCGTTTGAACGGCAATGTTTCCGGCGGAACTGGAAAACGTGCGATCGGCTGCGCCGGTCGCGCTTACGACCGCCAATAGAGCTGTCAGCGCCAGGACAAACCGCATGCGGGGGTCTCCGTCGATGCCGCGTCGACTATGCGGCATCGCCGGCAGTTTCAGAAGGTGCGTTTAGCTATGGGTCTTCTTATGCCGATGATGCGGCAGCGACAGGAACGTCAGCCCGCCCATGCCGATGAATAACAGGCCGAGTAGCAGAGCGAGAGCGAACACGCCGCTTTCATTGTCGATGACGTTGCTGGCCACGTCCGCTCGGGCAATGCCAATCGAGACGACGGTGGCGGCGATAAGCGTGGAGACGGCAAGTCCAATGCTGGCGATCAGTTCGGCCGCGGCCATAGTGCGCCGCTCGCTGCCGAGGGCGCGGTCGGTTGGGGGTGAGAAGCCTGCAGATTTGATGTTTTCGCGCATGATGAAGCCGGCAAACCGTTAGGCAATGGTGCCGAGATAACTCCGGAACCCGGCAACGGTTCGACCCGATTAGGGCGGGGACGGTAGGGAACCGCGGCCTTTTCGTGACGGTGGTTTGAAAAGCCCAGCCATTCCAGCAACTACTGCGCGGGAGCCAGCTCCGGTTGCCAGGTCATGTCGATATAGCCGGGCTCTTCCGCGACTCGGTCGAGCCAGCGGCGAATCGCCGGGTAGCGTGTCAGGTCGAAGTCGGCCTGGTCGGCAACGTGGGTGTAGGCGTAAAGCGCGATGTCGGCGATGGTGAAGTGATCTGCAACGAAATAGCGATACTTGGTGAGATGAGTTTCCATCACGCCGAGAGCGCGATAGCCGTTCTCCGTCCAGTCCTCGAGCGCGTGGCTTTGCAGGTCGCGTCCGCCCTTGATCAGCGCGAGCCAAAAATAAGCGGCGCCGATATTCGGCTCCAGGCTATGTTGCTCGAAGAACATCCATTGCAATGCTTCTGCGCGCCCGATGCGATCTTCAGGCGCAAGCGTCGAGCCGCCCGCGACGTACCAAAGAATTGCGTTTGACTCGGCAAGATGGCGGCCCGGCGCAACCTCGATCAGCGGCACTTGCCCGTTCGGATTCTTGGCGAGAAATTCCGGCGTGCGGCTTTCACCTTGCAAGATGTCGACTTCAACAAGCTTGTAGGGAATGCCAAGCCGCGCCAGCGCAAGGCGGACCTTATAGCTGTTTCCTGAACGCTGCATCGAATAGAGCGTGTACATTTAGAGTTCGATCCGTCTATGCACGATCGCTATCGGAAACCATGCGATTTTCGAGATAAGCGCGGCCCCCGCAGCGCGCAACCCATGCGATAGGACGAACAAAGTTCGGCAATTACAAGGCCGCAAAATGAAACGGCGTAACGAAACAATTAAATCATTCTCGCTGCAGTGCAGCGAGCGAAGGGGTAGTCTCCGCCGCGGCTAAATCGCAGAATTCTATTCCGCCGCTACTTTATGCGCGCGCGCGTATTCGATGAGCGCGTCGTCGTCGACCGGCTTGATCGGCGTGAAGTCGCGGTGGGCGATCCATTCGGGCCGCGTGAATTTGGTAATGTGATTGGAAACCGCGCACAGCGTCAGATAAACGATCTTGCGCGGGTAGGGCGTGATGTTCGGCGGCGACGCGTGAACCAGGTTGCCGTGGAACATCAGCACCGATCCCGCTTTGCCGGTCGGCGCAACGATGCCGACGCCGTCGGGGCCGGAGGCCTCTTGCGCAAGCCGCGTCACGGTCTCCTTGTCCAACGTCCACAAAGGATATGACGTGGTGGTCTTGTCGTGCCCGGCAGCGAGCACGCCCTGCTTGTGGCTCTTGGGAATGATCATCAGCGCGCCGTTGATCGGCAGCACGTCATCCAGGAAAATTGCGATGTTCATCGCACGAGGTTCGGGCATGCCGTCGTCGCGTGCCCAAGTCCCGTAATCCTGATGCCATTGCCAGACGTCGCCTTCGAAAGCCGCCTTGGCGTTGAGTTTGAACTGGTGGACGTAGACACTCTCGCCAAACAGCTGCATCAGCGGTTCAACCAGCCGCGGATGCCTCGACATAACCTCGAACACTTCATTGAATTTGTGGGCGGCGAAAGCTGTTCGCGGTGCGCCGTTTTTCTCGCGCCAGACCTCCTGACGGTCGAGTTTTAGGATGTTGTCCGCCTCCAGGCGCAGCAGCGCGATCTCGTCCTCGGAAAAGCAGTTTGGGAAGAATACGTATCCCAGCTCATCGAAAGCCTTGAGCTGCTCGGCGGAAAGTTTCATGGCGCTCTCCCGGATTCCCATGACCCCTTCAGGGGCCTTTTGTGGGCAGTCTATCGGCGGACCGGCGGAAAGCCTAGTTGTGCAGGAGCCGCCGCCCCCCGGGGCGTATTGAGCTACCCGTCCTAGCGACGGACTGATCGCCCGCAGCGATTGAACCCATCGAATTTCTTCAACAAATCGCCTCTTGCTGGACTCGAAGGCCCGGATTACGACATGTGCGTCGCACAAAGGCGCGGCATGGATTGGAGAGTTTCGATGGCCTTCCTTGCGGACCAGCTCAAGCGCATCAAACCGTCGGCGACCATCGCCGTCACGGACAAAGCGCGCGCGCTCAAATTGGCCGGTCGCAATGTCATCGGGCTTGGTGCTGGCGAGCCGGATTTCGACACGCCGGACAACATCAAGCAGGCGGCAATCAAGGCGATCGAGAGCGGCAAGGCGTCCAAGTACACAAACGTGGACGGCATTGCCGAGCTCAAGGACGCGGTCGCCAAAAAGTTCAAGCGCGAGAACGGCCTCGACTACAAGGCGAGCCAGATCACGATCGGCACCGGCGGCAAACAAGTGCTGTACAACGCATTCGTCGCAACATTGAATCCAGGCGACGAGGTGATCATCCCGGCGCCGTATTGGGTGAGCTATCCCGACATGGTGTTGCTCGCCGGCGGCGAGCCTGTGGAAGTTGTCACAAGTATGTCGTCTGGGTTCAAGATGACGGCGCAGCAGCTCGAGCGTGCGATCACGCCGAAAACGAAATGGGTGCTGTTGAACTCGCCGTCGAACCCAACTGGCGCCGCCTACACGCGCGCTGAATTGAAATCGCTCACCGACGTGCTCGTCAAGCATCCGCATGTGCACGTGATGACCGACGATATGTACGAGCATCTCGTCTACGACGACTTCGTGTTCACGACGCCGGCGCAAGTCGAGCCGTCGCTTTATCCGCGCACGTTGACGATCAATGGCTGCTCGAAGGCCTATTGCATGACAGGCTGGCGTATCGGCTATGCCGGTGGCCCGGAGCCGTTGATCAAGGCGATGGCGATGATCCAGTCGCAATCGACCTCGAACCCAGCTGCCGTTTCGCAATGGGCGGCGGTGGAAGCTTTGAACGGTCCGCAGGATTTCATCGCCAAGCACAACAAGGTCTTCAAGGAACGGCGGGACCTGGTGGTGTCGATGCTCAACCAGTCCAACGGAATCAAATGCCCGACGCCGGAAGGCGCGTTCTACGTCTATCCGTCTTGTGCAGGCACGATGGGCAAGACGACGCCCAGCGGGAAAAAACTCGCCACCGACGAGGATTTTGTCACCGAGCTTCTCGAGGCAGAGGGCGTTGCGGTCGTGCAGGGCACGGCCTTTGGGCTTGGGCCGGCGTTTCGCATTTCTTATGCGACCAAGACCGAGGATCTGGAAGAAGCCTGCCGGCGCATCCAGCGGTTTTGCGGGAATTTGAAATAGCGCATTAATATAGTGGGCCTGTCGGTTGATCCGGCGGCCTCCGCTTATTCCCGCGTAAGCGGGAATCCAGCACTGGGTCCCCGCTTTCGCGGGGACGAGCGGATATTGCCTTGCGTGATCCCCGATTCACTATCTCTTATGCAGACCTTCGCTAATCTGCGGTGATGATTCGCCTCAGGGTTGCGGCTCTTATTCTTATCGTCAGTCTTGCAGGACCTGCCGCTGCGCAGGAGCGTGTCATGGTCGGCACACAGCGGCTGGCCGACAATGGCGCGCTTTTCCTTGCCGCGGCCGAAGGCTACTTCAAGGCTGAAGGCATCGATCTCGGCATGACAGCCTATGAGTTCAAGCCAGGCTGTGGCGGAAACGCTCGCGTCTGGCACGACTGACTTCGGTCTCGCCGCCTTCACGCCGGCCGCGTTCAACCTCGCCGGCAAAGGACTCATCAAGGCGATTGCGGGACAGGCGCGAGAGAAAAAGTATTACGAGGGCACTGAAGTTGTCGCCTCCAATATCGGTTTTGCGAAAGGCCTGCGCAAGTTCGAGGATCTCGCAAACAAAACGGTCGCAATCGATGCGCTTGGCTCGGCGTCGCACTATCAGCTTGAGCAAATCGCCCGTATCAAGAAGATTGATGCCGGCGGCATCGCCGTGAAGCCGATGAAGACGCTCGACACCGTCACCCGCGCGGTGGGAACGGGCGCTGTCGATGCCGCGATTATCCCCGCGGCCTATGCGCGCGAGCTGTTGTTTGCAAATCAGGCGAAACTAATCGGCTGGTATTCCGAATTGGACGAGCAGCAACTGGGCGCGCTGTTCGTGTCGGTAAAAATGATCGCGACGCGGCGGGACGTTGTAGAAAAATTTGCGCGTGCGTATCGGCACGGCGCTGCCGATTACGCGGAAGCGCTCATGCGCAAGGATCGCAATTCGAAGCGAACGTCGGACACCAAGTCGCACGAAGCGGCCACAACGATCGCTCGGTATGTCTATCCGGATCGTAGTGATACCGGCGCCGCCGCGGTCGAAGCCAGCACCTATTTCATAGAACCGCAGGCGCGGCTCGATGCCGCGGACGTCGAGCAGCAGATCGCGTGGTACAAGGCAAAGGGCTTGATCGATAAAAGCGTAACCGTCCGCGATGTCGTCGATCTGAGTTTCGTCAAGTAAGGATTTTTGCCAGCCGACGAAATTCCGCCCTTGCCAGTCCCGGTCTCACCTGAGACGATCATATGACAGGGCCGGGAAACCAGGTCCGACCTCCCGGCCGGCAAGGGAGACAATTATGGGACAAGACGGCACAAGTCCCAATGGCACAAGGAACTTGGGTCCACGGTGTATTGCGCTGGTGGGCCCGTTCCAAAGCGGCAAAACAACATTGTTGGAAGCCATTCTGGCCCGAACGGGCGCGGTTCAGCGTCAGGGCACGGTGGATGCAGGTACCACCGTAGGCGATGCCAGTAAGGAGGCGCGCCACCACAAGATGAGTGTGGAGGCAACCTTTGCCACCACCAGTTTCATGGGCGACAGCTACACATTTATTGATTGCCCCGGCTCGATCGAATTCATCCAGGACATGCGCAGCGTGCTGCCGGCCATCGATGCCGCAGTGATCGTTTGCGAAGCTGACGAAAAGAAAGTGCCCCAACTCCAGCTGATCCTGCGTGAGCTAGAAGACCAGAACATTCCGCATTTTTTATTCCTCAACAAAATTGATAAGGCCGATAAACGCGTTCGCGAGACTATCAAGCTGTTGCAGCCGGCTTCGCGCGTTCCGCTGCTATTGCGGCAGATCCCGATTTGGAACGGCGACATTATCTCCGGCTTTGTCGATCTCGCGCTCGAGCGGGCCTATGTCTACAAGGAGCACGCGCCATCGGAGATTGTCGAGCTCAAGGGAGAGAACGTCGACCGCAAGAAGGAAGCGCGCTTCACCATGCTGGAGACGCTGGCTGACCACGACGACCAGCTGATGGAGCAATTGCTGGAGGATATCGAGCCGCCTCGCGACAAGGTGTTCGACGATCTCGCCAAGGAACTTCGCGATCGTATTGTCTGTCCGGTTCTGCTCGGCGTTGCTACGCGAAGTAACGGTGTGCTGCGTTTGTTGAAGGCGCTCCGGCATGAAGCGCCAGGTGCGAGCGAAACAGCGCAACGTTTGGGCGTCAAAGCCGGGAGCGATGCCGTCGCGCTGGTGCTCAAAACCTTCCACACCACGCATGGCGGAAAAATGTCGGTCGCCCGTTTACTTGCAGGGCACGCCGGTGATGGCACGACGCTCACGACGCCGGGCGGTGACGCTGGCCGTGTTTCGGGCGTGTTCAAGTTGATGGGCCAGCATTTTGAGAAACGCGGTCAAGCGACGAGCGGCGAGACAATCGCGCTTGGCAAACTCGATCACGCCAAGACAGGTGATACGCTTTCGTCGGGCAAGCAGCCGCTCGCGCCACTTGTGCAGGTCAAGCCGTATCCGCCGGTATTGGCGATTGCTGTGCATGCCAAGGAACGCAAGGACGATGTTAAGCTCGGCCCCGCATTCACGAAGCTGACCGAAGAAGACCCTTCTCTCTCCGTCGTGCATAACGCCGAAACCCACGAAGTGGTGATCTGGGGGCAGGGCGAAATGCATTTGCGCGTTGCCGCCGAGCACCTCGCCGATCGCTTCATGGTGCCGGTATCGACGCGGCCGCCCGCGGTCGGTTATCGCGAAACGATCCGGAAGCCGATTACCCAGCGCGGCAGGCACAAAAAACAATCGGGCGGGCACGGCCAATTCGGCGATGTGGTGCTGGAGATCAAGCCGCTGCCGCGCGGGAGCGGATTCAAGTTTGAGGACCGCATCACCGGCGGCGTGGTGCCGCGCAATTACATTCCCGCGGTGGAAGAAGGCGTTCTGGATGCGCTCAAACACGGCCCGCTCGGTTTTCCCGTGATCGATATATCGGTGGCGCTGATCGACGGCTCGTACCACACCGTGGATTCCTCGGATCAGGCTTTCCGAACCGCGGGGCGCATCGGCATTGTTGAAGGTATGCCCCAATGCCAGCCGGTCCTCCTCGAACCAATCCATCTGGTGGAAATTGTTTGTCCGACCGAAGCCACGGCGAAAATGAACGCCATATTGTCGGGCCGGCGTGGACATATTCTCGGTTTCGACACTCGCGACGGCTGGGATGGTTGGGACACGGTGCGCGCGCAAATGCCAGAGGCGGAGATCGGTGATCTCATTATCGAGGTGCGTTCGGCGACTGCCGGCGTCGGGTCATTCATCTTCAAATTTGACCACATGGCGGAGCTGACCGGCCGCACTGCCGATCAAATCATCGCGGCGCGGCGCGCAGCCGAATAAACACGCCGTAAAAACCTCTTTCGCACCCGCAGTGGCGGGTGCGACCGCAACAATTTTCGGCATTCCGGTAATCAGATAAAAAGCAGCTTTGCAGGCGACCCGTCGTTGTTAACTGTGCAGACGCTGAGATCTCCGCAAAATCTGTTACACGCGCGAGACAGGCGTGTCGCATTTGATGTGCGGGAACAACGGCAGTGCTGCAAGGGTTGCGCAATCTGTTTTCATCGGGGCCGGCTCCTTATGCCGACCCGAAATCGCCAATTCCGCTTGGCGAAGTGCTCCGCCGAGATTGGTTTGACCTTTGGTACCAGCCCAAGATCGAGCTGAAGACAATGCATCTCGTCGGCGCCGAGGCGCTGGTGCGCGCGCGTCATCCCACGCGCGGCATCGTTCCGCCCTTTCTGTTCCTGCCGAATGCCAGCGAAGACGAGATGCACGCCCTGACCGAGCGGGTCATCCTCACTGCGCTTGGTGACTGGGAAAGTTTCGCTGAATACGGCGTGTCGATAAAGCTTGCGGTCAACGTGCCGGTATCGGCGCTCGTCAAGCTGCCGATCCCGCAAATGTTGCGTGAGGCGCGTCCGCTCGCGGAAAGCTGGCCGGGAATGACTTTGGAAGTGACTGAAGACCAAATCATCAATGACCTCGACCTCGCCAAAGACGTTGCCGATGCGTTGAAGTCGCTGAAATGCGATCTCTCGGTCGACGATTTCGGCGCCGGCTATTCCTCGCTCGTCCGTCTTAAACAGTTGCCGTTTAGCGAGCTCAAGATCGATCGCAGTTACGTCGCGAATTGCAACTCGGACCACTTCAATGGAGGTGTGTGCGAGACAATCGTCGAGCTGGGCCGCCGGTTTGGATTGAGAACCGTTGCGGAGGGAATTGAAACAACGCACGAGAGTCACAAGCTGCAGTCGATCGGCTGTCAGGTCGGGCAGGGCTATCTGTTCGCCAAACCGATGCCGAAGTCTCAGCTTATCGGCCTGTTGCGCCGGCGCATTACGGGTGCCTCTTCAGCGGGTCCCATGCACGGGCGTTTGGCGCTCACCTAGGCTGTTTCAGGATCCGATCGCGGTACAAACTCGCTTTGCTCTCCCAACCGTGACTTGCCAATGAATGGCGGGCCCCGTACGTCTGGTGTCGCGGGAGGGTCTGTCCGATGAACGTTATTCGCCGCCGCGGCTGGGAAATTCCTGACCGTTTTGCCACGCCTGAGCATCTCGTTTTCAACCGCCGTAATTTTTTGGCCGGCGGTGCGAGCGCTCTCGCCCTCGGGCCACACCCCGCGAATGCGCAACGCGTGACCGACGTGGCCACGCTGCCCGATCCGAGCGCCGGTCTCTATCCCGCCAAACGTAATGAGAATTTCGCGCTCGATCGGCCGATCACCGACGAGAACATCAACGGCAACTACAATAATTTCTACGAATTCGGCACCTCAAAAACGGTCACCGCAGCAGCGCAAGCGCTCCCGATCCGTCCGTGGACTGTAAAAATCGACGGCATGGTTGAGAAGCCGGTGGAGGTCGGCGTCGACGACCTGATCCGCAAATTGACTTTGGAAGAACGCACATACCGCCACCGCTGTGTCGAGGCATGGGGTATGGCGATCGCATGGACCGGCTTCCCGCTCGCCAAACTGGTCGACTTCGCGCGCCCACTTGGCTCGGCGCAATATTTACAAATGGAGACGTTTCTGGATGCAAAGATAGCGCCCGGGCAGCGCCAGCCTTGGTATCCGTGGCCCTATGTCGAAGGCGTCACAATGGCGGAAGCCACGAACGAGCTCGCGTTTCTCGTGACGGGGGCATACGGCCATCCGCTTGCACGACAACACGGCGCGCCGTTGCGTTTGGCGTTGCCTTGGAAATACGGCTTTAAATCCATCAAGTCGATCGTGCGCTTTAGCTTTACCGACAAACGTCCGAGAGGGATGTGGGAGGCCTTGCAGCCCGCTGAATATGGCTTCTGGGCCAACGTCAATCCGGAAGTGGCGCATCCGCGCTGGAGTCAGGCGAGCGAAGAAATCATTGGGACAGGAGAGCGACGCCCGACGCTTCTCTTTAACGGCTACGGCGACTACGTCGCCGGGCTCTACAAAGGGATGGACAACGAGCGACTTTGGGCGTGAGGCGGCACACCGCTATACGAGGGCTTTGAGCAAGGCTATTGTCCTGTCTGCGGAAACCTCGGAGGCTTCCATGTCCACCCAACAAACCGGAATTCAAGGCATTCAAGGCATGCAGCGTGCGGCGGCGGCCGCGCTTCGTGAGCATTGGGTGCTCTTTCTCGTCGAAGGTGTCGTGCTTCTGGTCCTGGGCGCGACGGCCGTTGTTCTGCCGCCAATCGCTACCTTGGCCGTGACGATCCTGTTCGGCTGGCTCTTCCTCGTGAGTGGGGTCATCGGCCTGTTCACCAGTTTCTGGATGCGGCATGCGCCCGGTTTCTGGTGGTCACTGCTATCTGCGGTGCTCGGCATTGTTGTCGGCGCGATGTTGCTCGGTTCACCGCTGACGGGCGCATTCTCGCTCACACTGGTGTTGATTGCGTTCTTCCTCATCGAAGGCGTCGTCTCGATCATGTTCGCGCTCGATCACAAGCGCGAATTGTCCGGCCAATGGGGCTGGATGCTGATGAGCGGGCTCATAGATCTCGTGCTGGCGGTGATGATCTTCGCCGGCCTGCCCAGCACGGCGGCATGGGCGGTTGGCCTGCTCGTCGGGATTAACATGATCTTCGGCGGCACCGCTCTGATTGCGATGGCGTTGCACGCCCGAAAATCGGCGTAACGGTTTACGTTTCCACTTCGCCGGCTTCCACTTCGGCCAGCTTGGCGCGCCAGTCGGCGCGCTTGAGCACGAATGCGTAGGCCGACAGCGCGAGCAAGGTGATGCTGACGATCATCAAGCCGAGTGATATTGGCCGGCTAAAGAAAATAAAATAGTTGCCGTTCGACATGATCAGCGACTGGCGCAGACTCTGCTCGAGGATAGGCGAGATCACCAGGCCCAGCACTAGGGGCGCGGGGTCGAAGTCGAATTTGCGGAGCGCATATCCGAGCGCCCCCATGATCAGCATGATCCAGACGTCGACGATCGAGTTGTTCGTCTCGTAGACGCCGATGATGCAGAACATGATGATCAGGGGATAAAGATAAGCGTAAGGGATACGCAACACGGTCACGAACACGCTGACGAGCGGTAATTCAGCGCGAGCAGCATCAGGTTGCCGACATACATCGACGCGACGAAGCCCCAGAACACGTCGGGATGGTCATTGACCAGCGTCGGCCCCACCGACACGCCGTGAATCATCAGCGCGCCAATGAGGACTGCCGTGATCGGGCTCGTCGGGATCCCAAGCGCCAGCAGGGGAACGAAAGCGCCCGTGGATGCGGCGTTATTAGCGGTTTCGGGTCCGGCGACACCGGCAACCGCGCCCTTTCCGAATTGCTCGGGGTGCCTCGAGACGCGCTTCTCCAGCGCGTAGGACAGAAAGCTGGAAATGATGTGCGCCGATCCGGGGATAATGCCGATGATAAAGCCCAAAACCGTGCCGCGCGTGATTGGCATTGCGGCTTCGCCCCATTCCTTTTTGGTTGGCAAGAGGTCGCGCAGGCGTGGGGTGATGATGTCTTTCACCGCATCGGCGCTTGGCGTCGAGAGGATTTCGCCGAGCCCGAACAATCCGACGGCAACTGGCACGATACCAATACCGTCGCCTAACTCGGCAAGGTCGAAACTATAGCGAAAATGCCCCGTCATGTTGTCGATGCCGATCATGCCGAGCAGCAGCCCGAGGCCGGCCATCAGCAACGTCCGGATGAGCGAGGACGACGACATATAGGCGAGGAAAATCAGGCCGAGCAAAAGCAGGGCCGTGTATTCGGGTGGCCCGAATTTGACAGCAAGGGTGGCAAGTGGTGGTGCGACAACGGTCAGCACAATCACGCCGAACGTGCCTCCGATCCACGAGCCCACGGCCGCAATGCATAGCGCAGCGCCGGCGCGGCCTTTCTTGGCCATCGCGTAACCGTCGATGCAGGTCATCACCGACGACGCCTC
This sequence comes from uncultured Alphaproteobacteria bacterium, assembly GCA_963722125.1. Taxonomy (GTDB): domain Bacteria; phylum Pseudomonadota; class Alphaproteobacteria; order Rhizobiales; family Xanthobacteraceae; genus Pseudolabrys. The sequence continues at coordinate 1,164,472 of CAVRJW010000006.1, forward strand.
GCCAGGAATGCGCATCAGGATCGATGTGGTGGAGCCGCCGTATTGCGAGCCGTAATAAATGCCCGCGAGCATGATGATCGCCTGCGTCGCGTTCAGCCCGAATGTCACCGGCAGCAGGATGGAAATGCCGGCGAGCGGACCGATGCCCGGCAGCACGCCAACGAGTGTACCAACCAGGCAACCGAGAAATGCGTACCACGCGTTGGCCGGCTGCAAAGCAACCGAGAAGCCGAGATACAGACTATGAAGAGTTGTTTCCACGGTGATCCTAGAAGCCGAACGGCCCGGGTTCGAGCGGTGTTTTGAGTGCGTAGACGAACAAAATATAGGTCGTCACAACGACACCCAAACTGTAGGCGGTGGCTGGCAGCAAGCGCCGCCGCTCGATGACGACAAGAAGCGTGAAGATCAACAGCACGTTTGTGGTCAGAAAGCCGAGTGGCTCAAACATAGCAATTGCCGCCGCGGTGATGACCACCACCAGCGCTGCATGCTTGGCATCGCCCCATGACAGGGTCGCGAACACTTTGCTCTCGTTTGCGCGCAGCGCCAGGACAAGCCCAAAGAAAATGGTCAGGCCGGCGACAATTTTCGGCAAGAAACCAGAGCCTGGCAGCGATAGGTTACCCATTGGCAGGTCGCCACTGAGCGCAATCACCAAGACGCCGAAGATGATGAAGAATGCACCCGCAACATGATCGGCGCGTAGAGTCATATCCGGTCCTTGCCATTGGCGAATAATAGGAAGCCCTTACGATGGGGGGCTCCAGTGATCGGTGACGTCATCCTTGCACACGGCCGATGGCGTTGATGGCGTCTTCCTGCCGCTTGGCATCAGCGGCCCAGAACTTCGTGAACTCTGGTTGGTCCATATACGCCAGTTCCTGACCGAGATTGTCGAGTGTATCCAGAAACTGCTTGCTATGCGCGGCCTTGTCGACTGCCTGTCGCAGGGTATTGATGATGGGGACCGGCGTGCCTTTCGGGGCGAAAAGCCCAACCCAAAAATAATATTCAAGATCGTAGCCTTGTTCCTTGAAAGTCGGCACGTCGGGCAACGACTTGGTCCGTTTGGCACTTGATACCGCCAGCGCGTTTACCTTTCCGGCGCGGATATGTGGCAGCGCGATCGATGTCGGGGACAGGAAGAAGCTGACATTCCCCCCAAGAACGGCGGTCACCGCCGGGCCACCGCCATTGGTCGGCAGGTGCCGCATTTGCAGATCGCCGGCCGTTTTAGCGAACAACACCGTTGGAATATGGGACGCGCCGTATAAACCGGACGAGCTGTACAGGAGCTTGTTTGGGTTGGTCTTGGCGTCTGCGACCAGATCTTTCAGCGTTTTGTACGGCAGCTCTTTGTTGGCGATCAATACGATCGGGTCGGCAACGATACGTGCAATCGGGATAAAATCGGCATTGGTGAATTTCGGGGTGCGGCCAAACAATTTGTCGACCGCAGCAAAACCCGAAATCGAAACGATGTGGGTGAGCAGCGTGTAGCCATCGGGTTTGGCCGCGGCGACAAATTGTGCACCGACGGCACCGGCGGCTCCGGCTTTGTTTTCGAGCACGACCGGCTGCTTGAGCACGACCTCGAGGGCTGCATCCAAAGGGCGGGTGATTGTGTCGCTGACGCCGCCCGGGGGAAACGGACTGACCACGGTAATAGCGTGCGAAGGATAGGCCTCTTCCGCGATTGAGCGCCGCGACGCCAGCGTGGCGGCGGACGCAGCGGTACCGACGACGAAACGACGACGATCCATTTTTCCCTCCCCCGTTTTACTGACGCCGGTTGACCGCGGCTTATGATTGACTGGGCGCTTGGTTATCCCTGCACACGGCCGATCGCTAACACACCGTCGTCGGTGCGCTTTCCGTCGATGTCCCAGAATTTCTGAAAGTCGGGGCCGTCGAGATAGGCGAGCTCCTGACCCGTGTTGGCAAGCGCCGTCTTGAACTGATCGGAATGCGCGGCTTTTTTGATCGCATCGCGCAAGATCAACGTGATCGGGGCAGGTGTCGCCTTTGGTGCGAAAATCCCAACCCACAGATAATATTCGGTGTCGTAGCCGAGCTCTTTGAGCGTCGGAACGTCCGGCAATTCTTTGGAGCGCGTCGCGCTGAACACCGCGAGCGGGCGCAGCTTGCCGGCCTTGATATGCGGCAGCGTGGCGGACACCGATTGCGTGGTGCACTGGGCGTTGTTGCCCAGGATCGCGGTGATGGCGGGTCCGCCGCCATTGGTCGGGAGGTGGCGTAATTTCAGCCCGCCGGCCGCTTTGTCGAGCAGAGCGAGCGGCAGATGGGTCGCGCCATAAAGTCCGCCCGAACTGAACACCAGCGTGTCGGGGTGCTTTTTGACGTCCTCGATGAACTCCTTTGCGGTCTTGTAAGGTTGCTGATCATTGACCAGCAGTACGACCGGGTCGGCGACAATCCGAGCAAGCGGAATGAAATCGGAACGCGACGTTTTCACCGCGCGGCCGAAAAGCTTATCGACCTCGGCGTAACCGGAGATGCCGGTGTTGTGCGACAGCAACGTGTATCCGTCCGGCTTGGCGCTGGCGACGACTTGCGCGCCGACTTGTCCAGCCGCACCGGCTTTCGTTTCGACGACCACCGGCTGCTTCAGGATCGGTTCCATCATGCTCGCCAGCGGGCGCGTCACGATGTCGTTGATTCCTCCCGGTGGAAACGCGTTGATGATCGTGATCGCGTGTGAAGGGAACGTCTCCTGCGCGAAAACCGGTCCTGCTGCGACGACTGCGGTCGTGCCGGCAATAAAACTACGGCGATCCATCCTGTCCCTCCACGACTTTAAATATTAGCGGCGCTTTAGCCCTGAACACGGCCGATGGCGTGCACCGCTGCTTCGACGCGTTTGGCATCCTCGTCCCAGAATTTTGCGAACGCGGCCTGGTCGAGGAAGGCGACCTCGTCGCCGATGTTGCCAATCGCGGTTTTGAACTGATCGCCCATCGCCGCCTTCTTGATCGCTTCGCCGAGCGTCTTGATGATCGGCGCCGGTGTATTCTTCGGCGCGAAAACACCGACCCACAACGAGAACTCCACGTCGTAACCTTGCTCCTTCAGCGTCGGCACGTCCGGCATCGACGCAGCGCGTTGCGGGCTGAAGCAACCCAGTGCACGTAGCTTGCCCGCCTTGATCTGTCCGCTCGCGGCAGCGATCGACGAGGCCAGTACTTGTGAATTGTTGCCGAGGAGGGCGGTGAGCGCCGGACCGCCGCCATTGGTCGGCAGGTGCTTCATCTTGATGCCAGCGGCTTGCATGAAAAGTGCGGTCGGCAAATGCAATGCGCCATAGAGGCCTGATGAACTGAAGATCAGTTTATCGGGATTGGCCTTTGCGTCCGCGACCAGCTCTTTGACGTTCTTGTAAGGCTGTTGATCGTTGACGACCAATACCATCGGCCCGGATGTCAGCCGCGCGATCGGAATGAAATCAGCGCGCGTGAACTTGGGCGGGCGGTCGAAGAGTTTGTCGACTTCGGCAAAGCCGGAAATAGACACGATGTGGATGAGCAGCGTGTAGCCGTCGGGCTTTGCGGTGGCGGCAACCTGGCCGCCGACTTGTCCCGCCGCGCCCGCCTTGGTTTCGACGATGCAAGGTTGTTTCAGGATCGGCTCGAGCACGGCGGTCAGTGGCCGGCCGACCACATCGGCGGCGCCGCCCGGCGGGAATGGATTGATGAAGGTGATGGCGTGGGACGGATAGGCGTCCTCGGCGAATGCCGGGCGCATGCTCAAGGCCGCGGCTGCAGCGGCGCTACTGACGACAAAATGGCGTCTATCCACGTGAGTCCTCCCTGGAAGTGCTTATTATGCGGGTACTTTGCCCGGCTTTATCGTTGGGCGGGATGCTATCGCCCGGTGCGGTGGGCAATCAAGCATCAATGATTGCAACCGCCCGCGTCCAGCCGGCAGAACCGCCGCGCACCTTGACCGGAAAGCAGCTGACCATAAAGCCTTTCGCCGGGAGCGCTTCAAGATTGTGCAGTTTCTCGATGTGGCAGTAGCCGATGTCGCGGCCGACGCGGTGGCCTTCCCAGATCAGCGACGCGTCATGCGTCTCGGCGTATTTTTTCATTGTGTAGATGAATGGCGCGTCCCAGCTCCAGCCATCGATTCCCGTGACGCGCACCCCGCGTTCGAGCAAATAGAGCGTGGCTTCGCGCCCCATGCCGCAACCTTTGGCGACGTAGTCGGGGCGCCCATAGGCCGTGCCCGCGCTCGTGTTGACGACCACAATCTCGAGCGGCGACAGCTTGTGGCCAATCCGCTTGAGTTCGGTCTCGACGTCTTTGGCGGTTGCGACGTAGCCGTCGGCGAAATGCCGGAAGTCGAGCTTTATGCCGGGCTGAAAGCACCAATCCAGCGGCACTTCATCGATGGTGATGGCGCGCTTGCCGTGGTCCATCGTCGAAGCGAAATGATAGGGGGCGTCGAGATGGGTGGTGCAATGCGTTGAGAGCCGCACCCATTCGAAGCCCCAACCCTCGCCGTCCGGCAGATCTTCTTTTTTGAGGCCGGGGAAAAATTTGAGGATGTCGGCGGCAGTTGCCTGATGATCAAGATATTCGATCTTTGGGCCATAGCCCGGAGGGTCGGCCGCCACGTCATTCTCGAGCGGCACTGAGATGTCGATAACTTTACGGGACATGAACCATACCTCTTGTCGTGGCCGGGCTTGTCACTCGCACCGTGATTGGTGTTTTGCGCAACTCGGGCATGCCCGAGTTGCGCGTGCCAACCACGTCATTAGTGTTGAACGCATATTGAAGACGGGTGCCCGGCACAAGGCCGGGCAGGAAGCAAGAAGGGATAGCTGATGTCTGCTTATTGGGTTGCACGATCCAAGATCAATGATCCTGTCGAGTACAAAAAGTATACCGATCTTGTGCCCGCCATTATCGCCAAGTTCGGCGGCAAGGTGTTGGCGCGCGGCGGACGTTTTCAGATCATGGAAGGTCCGGACAAATTCCACCGGTTCATCGTGATTGAATTTCCGACTCTGGAGCAGGGCGTGGCCTGTTTCACATCGCCGGAATACGACAAAGCCGCCGCCTTCCGGCGGAGCGGGGCAGGCGAGGTGGAGACAATTATGGTGGAGGGCGTCTAGTCATCCCACCTTCTGCGGACAGCCACTGGCGTGGGCAAACAGGTTGGGCTAAAAATTCCGCAAAACCACAATAACTTGGGGAGGAACCGATCGTGCGATATCTGACGTCTCGTGTACTAGGCGCCTGGGTGGGACTGGCGGCATTTGCCGCAATGGTGGCAATGCCCGCTTTGGCGGAGGACAAACAGCCGATCAAGATCGGCTTCGGCATCGCCGAAACAGGCCCGCTTGGGCCGAATGGCAAGTCGGCGCTGCTGGCGATGCAAATCTGGGTCGAAGAGGCCAACGCGAAAGGCGGGCTGCTCGGAAGGCAGGTGCAACTCGTTCACTACGACGACCAGAGCAATCCATCGACCGTACCCGGCATCTACACCAAACTCCTCGATGTCGACAAAGTCGACGTCATTGTTGGCGGCTACGGCACCAATATGCTAGCGCCGGCGATGCCCATCGTCATGCAGCGCAAGAAGACGTTCCTCGGCCTGTACGGCCTGGGCGTGAACACCGATTTCAAATACGACCGCTACTTCGCGATGATCCCATCGGGACCAGAGCCGAAGACCTCGTTCACCAAAGGATTTTTCGATACCGCGATGGCACAGAGTCCGAAGCCAGCGACTGTGGCGATCGTGGCTGCCGACGCTGAGTTTTCGAAAAATGCATCCGATGGAGCGCGCGAAAACGCCAAGAAGGCGGGCTTGAATATCGTCTATGACAAGAGCTACCCGCCTTCGACGACCGATTTCGCGCCGATCGTGCGCGCAATCCAGGCGACGAATGCGGATCTGGTCGTGATCTGTTCGTATCCGCTCGACTCGGTCGGCATGGTGCAAGCGGTGAACGAGGCCGGCTTGAAGCCGAAGATGATCGGTGGAGCCATGGTTGGCCTGCAGTCGACGGTGTTCAAGACCAAGCTCGGGCCCGCGCTCAACGGGTTCATGAACTACGACTTTTGGCTGCCCGCCAAGTCACTGATGTTCAAGGGCACAGCCGAGTTTTTGCAGAAGTACCAGGATCGCGCTGCCAAGGCCGGCGTTGATCCCCTCGGCTACTACATGGCGCCGTTTAGCTATGCGTATCTGGAAGTTCTTGGACAGGCGATCACGGAATCCAAGAGCCTCGACGACGCGAAGCTTGCCGATGCTATGCGCAAAACAACCTTCAAGACCGTCGTCGGTGACGTTAAATTTGCGCCGAACGGGGAATGGGCAAAGTCGCGGGTCTTTCAGGCGCAATTTCGCGGCATCAAGGGCAATGGTGTCGACCAATTTAAGAACCCCGACACTTTGGCGATCATCACGCCGGCTGAGTACAAGTCAGGCAACGTGATTTACCCATATGAAAAGGCCCGACAATAACCTTTCCCACTTTTGCCCACGGCAAAGGCATTAAGACGCGGCAACGAGGCGCAGCTGATCGCAAGGCTTTTCGGGCATTCGCAACCGCGCGCGGGTAGACCATTGCGCCGGGCACTGTCATTATCGGCCATCGAAATAAAACGAAGTTCATGGGAGGAGAAAACATGTTGCAAAAGCTTAAGTCCCGGACATCCGCCTGGCTTGTGGGGACGGTGTTTGCCGTCGCCGCCTGCGCGATGTTCGTGGTTTCGGCTACAGCGCAAAACAAGGAGCCGATCAAGATCGGCTTCAGCATGGCGCTGACTGGACCGCTTGCCGCCAACGGCAAGCAGACATTGCTGGGTATGAAGATTTGGGAAGAAGAGACGAACGCTAAAGGCGGTCTACTCGGACGTCCCGTCAAGCTCGTTTATTACGATGATCAGAGCAATCCTTCGACGGTCCCTGGCATCTACACCAAGCTGCTCGACGTCGACAAAGTCGACCTCGTCATCAGCGGCTACGCGACCAATATGATCGCGCCGGCTATGCCCGTCGTGATGCAGAAGAAGAAGACCTTCATCAGTCTGTTTGGCCTCGACGTGAATTCGGAGTTCAAATATCCGAACTACTTCTCCGTGCTGCCGACTGGGCCGAAGACAAAAGAGTCGTTCACCGAAGGCTTCTTCCAGGTGGCGATGCAACAGAATCCCAAGCCAACCACGGTCGCGCTCGTTGCGGAAGATGCCGAATTCTCCCGCAATGCCTGCGAAGGTGCGCGCGCGAACACCAAGACTTTTGGCGTGAAAATCGTCTACGACAAAACGTTCCCGCCGGGCACGACAGACTTCTCGCCCATCATCCGCGCGGTGCAGGCATCGAATGCCGACCTCGTGATCGTGTGCTCGTACCCACTGTCGTCGGTCGGCATTACGCTCGCGATTAATGAGCTCAACTACAAGCCGAAGATGATCGGCGGCGCCATGGTCGGATTGCAGGCCACGGTGTTCAAAACAAAGCTCGGTTCCAAGCTCAATGGCATCGTGAACTATGAAACATGGGTTCCATCCGAAAAGATGCTCAAGCCGGCCACCGAGTTCTTCAAAAAGTACCAAGCGCGGGCGGGTGCTGAAGGCGTTGATCCGCTCGGCTACTACCTCGGCGGTTGGGGCTACGCCTACGCCGGCATCGTCGGCGAGGCGATTGCCAACACCAAGAGCGTTGACGATGCGAAGATTGCGGACTATTTCCGCAAGACCACCTTCCACACCATCATGGGATCGTGGAGCTATGGCGCCCGCGGTGAGTGGACCAAATCGGGAATGCTGCAGGTCCAGTATCACAACGTGAAGGACGGCAACGACATCGAGCAGTGGCGTGGCATGGCCGTTCAGACTGTGTTGACGCCCGCCGATCAGGCCACCGGCAAGGTGATCTATCCCTACGAGAAGGCGAAGTGATCTAAGCCTCCTTCACGACACAAATAAAAACGGCGCGGGAAATATCCCGCGCCGTTTTCATGTCGTCGATGGTTACATGCCCAGATAGAACTGCCGGATCAGGTCGTTGTTGTTGAGTTCGTCGGCAGATCGGCCTTCGAATGCGATCTTGCCATGCACGATCACATAGCCGCGATCCGCAATACGGATAGCCTGCGTGAAGTTTTGTTCTGCCATCAGCACCGTGAGCTGATAGTGATCCTTGAGTTGCTTGATTGCATCGATGGTCCGCGCAACCAGTAGGGGCGCGAGGCCAACAGAGGGTTCGTCAACAAGAAGTATGCGTGGTGCCAGCATCAACGCGCGCGCTAGCGCCAGCATCTGCTGTTCGCCACCACTCATGCTGCCGGCGAGCTGACGGCGCCGCTCGGCGAGCCGCGGAAATGCTTCGAAGGCGAAGTCGAGATTGGTCTTGATCTGCGCGCGCGCTTTTGCGCGAAACGCTCCAAGCAGCAAATTTTCTTCCACTGTCAATTTCGGAAAAAGACGGCGGCCTTCCGGGACCAGTGCGATGCCGAGATCGACGATTTCCTCGGTGCGGCGGCCGACCAGATCGTGCTTTTCACCGTCGATTTCGGCCACGATACGGCCCGCGGTCGGGCGAACAATGCCCATAACGCATTTCATCAAGGTGCTTTTGCCATTGCCGTTGGTGCCGAGCAAAGCGACGGTTTCACCGGCCCTCACGTTGATCGAAACGTCCTCGATGACACGCACGGCGCCGTAGGACGCATTCACGTTTTCGATGGTGATGCTGCTACTGGCCAAGATAAGCCCTCACCACTTCGGGGTCGCGGACGACGTCTTCCGGTTTGCCGTCCGCGATCTTCTTGCCAGAGACCAGTACCGCCAGGCGCTGCGAGAAGCTCATGACAGCGCTCATGATGTGTTCGATCAGGATGACCGTGATGCCGCGCTCATTGAGCCGCACCAGTAGCGCGAGGATGTCATCGATCTCCGAATGTGACAGGCCGGCCATCGACTCGTCGGCAATCAGGAGTTTCGGTTCGGCCGCCATGGCGCGCGCCAGCTCGAGTTTGCGCATCTCGACCTGAGTGAGGTCGCGCGGCATCTGCTTCGCCTTTTTCAGCAAGCCCACCATGTCGAGCAATTCGTGACAGCGCGTGTCGAGATCGCCCGGAGAGCGCAGCGGACCCAAACGCGCATGGACAGTGTAGAGCAGGGGGATTCGCAGATTGTCGGCGAGGGTCATGCTGTGGAATGGGCGCGGCAGCTGGAAGCTGCGCGCAACCCCGCGATGGGTGCGTTCGTGCGCGGCAAGGCCGTCCATGACGTTGCCGTCAAAGCGTACGCTGCCGCTCTCGTTCTGCAATGTGCCGCAGACGCAATTGACCAGCGTACTTTTGCCAGAGCCGTTCGGGCCGATCAGCCCGAGCCGTTCGCCCGGCTGAACTTCGATATCGACGCCGTCGAGCGCAACAAAACCGCCGAAGCGCTTGCTGATGTTGTCGACATGCAACAGCGCGGTCATGATTGCCTCCGGCGCAAGCGTTCTTGCACGAGGCCGATCAGCCCGTTGGGCGCGATGATGACGAAGGCAACCAGCATCAATCCGACAATCAGGAGATTGACCGCGGACGAGATCGTCACCGTCGCATATTGCTGGGCTGAGCCGAGCAATATGGCGCCGACCAGCGGTCCAACCCAGCTGGTGGTGCCACCGATCATCGGCATGGCTATCGAGTTAACCGCATATTCGAGCCCAAAAGCTGACGCGGGCTGCAGATAACCAATGTAATAAGGAAACGGCGCGCCAGCCATGCCCATGAAAGCGCCGGACAGCGTCGTTGCGATGAGCTTGAGTCGCAACGTCGGTACGCCGCAGGCTTCCGCCGCAAGTTCATCGTCGCGGATGGTGGCGAAGCCGTAACCGAGCTGCGAACGTTCGATCACGCGTGCAGTGGTCAGCGCTATCACCGCCAGCAGCAGCATCAGCGCGAACAAATATTCGATATAGTTGACCTCGATGCCGGCGAATTCGAGGTTCTCGGGGCGAATGACATAGGCGCCGCGTGAGCCGCCGACAAAGTCCCAGTTGACGATCAGGGTTTGTAGCACCACTGCCAGTGCCAGCGTGGCTATGGCGAAGAAAGAGCCGCGCAGGCGCAGCGTCAGATAACCCATGCCAAAGCCGACAATTCCCGAGACGAGTGCGCCGAAGACGATGAGGACAGGAATTGGCAATGGAAAGATGTGATGCAATACACTGGCGACACCCTCGGAAAACCAGGAGTCGATTTCGGCGTCAAATTTGATCAGTGCGACCGAGCTATAAGCGCCGAGCGCGAAGAATGCGGCTGAGCCGAAATTCACGTAGCCGCAATAACCGCCGAGGATGTTCCAGGCGGTGGCTAGCACGATGAATTGCAGAATCGTGTAGCAGGCGAAGAAGAGATAATCGACGTGAAACCAATGCGCAAAGGTCATCACCAGCGCACCGATGGCGATTGCGGTGAGGGAGAACTTCACGGTGCTCATCGTCTTCACCGTCCCAAAAGCCCCGCCGGCCGGAAGGCAAGCGTGAGCAGAAGGAAACCGAACGATACTGCCGGTGCCCAGGACGGGCCGTAGAAGGTCGCCGTCAGGCTTTCGACGACGCCGAGCAAGAGGGCAGCAATTAACGTTCCCGGCATGCTGCCGAGGCCGCCGAGAACGCAGATGGCGAAAACCCGGCCGATATATTCGCGTCCAACCGAGGGCTCTACTGGTTGAATGATAATCAACAGGGCGCCAGCGATCGCGGCGGTTGCAATTGAAATGCCAAAAGCGATGCGCTTGATACGGATTGGGTCGGCTGCCATCAGCTGAAGCGCCAGCTGGTCCTGCGACACCGCCATGATGGCGCGGCCGGTAAAGGTGCGCGTAATGAACAGCTCAATCGATGCAAAGAGGCCGAGTGCGACCAGGCAGGGCACCAACATGCGCAGCGGCAGGTCGACTATTCCAAAATGCAGGCTCGGTCCGATATAGGCGGCTTCCACATAGCGGTAGTCGACGCCAAACACCAAAATCAGCGTCACCTCGGTGACGAACAATAAACCAAAGAAAAACGCGAGCCCGCGCAAGGATTCCTGGCCGCGCCGTTCGAACGACAAATAGTAGACCTGATACACCAGCGTGCCGAGAGCAAAGAACACCGGCAACATGATGATGCTGACCAAAATTGGATCGATGCCGTAATTGATATTGACGAAATACGCGATGTAAGAACCGAGAATGATGAACGCGGGGTGCGCAATATTGACGATGTCGAGCATGCCAAACGATATCGACACGCCGGCAGTGACCGCGGCGTAGAAGCCGCCGAGCAACAGCCCTGCGACAATAGCGTTGATCAGGAGATCGAAAGAAATATCCATACGCGCTTAAACCGGCATCGCTACCGCGACGTTTCGCATTTGAAACCGGGAAAATTGCCCGGCGTGATGCGCACGTTGCGAGTGGCGTTGTCGAATTTGCCGGCGTTACTCCCCTCTGAAGCCTCAGTGTTTTTCTTATCACATGGCGGCCGTCCCGCCGTCATGTGAAGTATTGCGGTAGTTTGCAGGATGGCCTGCGACTTGGCTAGCCCATTGATCAATCTGCAAAAGCCTTGGCTGCGCGGCAAATTGAAACGCCCGCCGTGGGCTATCGCCTCCCGGCGGGCGCGTCGATTGTTGACGGTTTAGGCGGCAGCGGACTGCGGCCGCACTCCGGCGGGCAGCTGCATCGGCTTGTTGGCGCTGTCCTTGAATTCGACCGTCATAAAAACCATCTCGCGATCGCCGAGATTTTCAAGGTCGTGTACCTTGAATTCGTCCTTTCCATAACTCTCGTGACGAGTTTCGCCCGGTTGATAGGTGTATTCGACCGTGGTCCCATCATGGACATGTTGGCGGCCGCGGCCGCCCGACACTGATGTCCAGAAATAGTCCAGCACATGGCGATGGAAGCCAATGCGTTCGCCGGGGGCGAGACGGATGATCCATACGCGCGTACGCTCATTTTCCGACAGGAGCGTGGACCCGACGCAAGGATTGGGATTTTTGCTTTCGCGATCGAACTCGGCGGCAATGTCTGCGGGCCACTGAGATTTTTCCTTTTTCTCGGCGGTCTTGTCGAGCATGGTCAGGGCCATGGGAATTCCTCCAAAGCTGTTGGCTGTCATATATAGGATAAATGGGTAAACGGAAAGATCGAGGCTGATCAGTTGGCCGGGGCTCGCGTGAAACGCGCAATAATCATTGGCGGCTCAATGAGCGGCCTGCTCAGTGGGCTTTTGCTGCGGCGGGCCGGATGGGCGGTAGATATTTACGAGCGCGTCGACAGCGAGCTCTCCGGTCGTGGCGCGGGGATCGTTGCCCAATACGAGTTGATCGAACGGTTGCGAGGGCTCGGGCTCGCGACCGATGAGCTTGGCGTCCATATCACCACACGCAAAATTCTCGATGTGCAGGGGCGGCTGACGCACGAATTCGAATGCCCACAGGTGCTTACGGCGTGGGAACGTGTTTATCGCTTGTTGCGCGATGCATTTCCGCCGGAGCGCTACCACCGCGGGCGCGCCGCTGCCAAATTCACACAAAACGCAGACGCCGTTCTGGCGCATTTTTCCAATGGCGAAATCATCGAAGCGGACTTGCTGGTGGGCGCCGATGGCATCCGCTCGACAATACGTCAGCAATGTCTGCCCGAGGTGACGCCGCGGTATGCGGGGTATTGTGCCTGGCGCGCTTTGGTCGCTGAACGCGCATTTGCGCCAGATGTGCACCGCGAATTGTTCGAATACATGACGTTCGGTCTGCCTCCGGGCGAGCAATTCCTCGGCTATCCGGTGGCGGGGCCTGATAACGATCTTCGTCCGGGTCACCGCCGTTACAATGTCGTCTGGTACCGGCCCGCCGACGAAGCGACAAAATTGCAATGGCTGCTCACCGACCCGCGCGGCGTCACGCATACGATTTCTATTCCGCCACCTCTGATCCGCCCTGAGGCGATTGCGGAAATGCGCGCCGATGCTGAACGGCTCGTGGCGCCGCAATTCCGGCAAATCGTGCGGCTGATCGAAGAGCCGATCCTGCAACCCATTTACGACCTGGAATCGCCCCGCATGGCATTCGGACGGGTTGCGATCGTCGGCGACGCGGCCTTTGTCGCGCGACCGCATGTGGCGGCCGGCGTTTCCAAGGCGGCAGACGACGCGGCGGCGCTTGCGGGTGCGCTACAGAATGAGGCGGATGTTGGAGCCGCGCTGAAGGGTTTCGAAGCGGCCCGCTTGCCGCAAAACCATCAGATTATCGAACGCGCGCGTCATCTCGGCGCTTATTTGCAAGCCACGCGCACGCAGGAAGAACAGGCGCGCGCCGGGCGGCACAGCAACGATGCCGCGGTGATCGCCGAAACGGCGGTGCTGGATTTTTTGTATGGGTAAATTCTTTCCCGCTCGTCCCGCGAAGGCGGGGACCCAGAGCAAGACAACTGGATTCCCCCTTACGTGGTAATGAGCGGAAAACCGGTCTATGCCGGTCGGCAGCTCACATCCCCAGCAGCTTCTTCGCGTTGCCACCGGCAAGGGCGGCGCGGGTTTTGTCGTCGAAGCTTTCGACGGATGCGATATGCCCGATCGGGTCGTTTTCCAGCATGTCGAAGGGATAGTCGGTGCCCATGACGATGCGGTCGGCGCCGAAGGTGGCCACCAGCGCCTCGAGCTGATGCGGCGTAAAAACGACCGTGTCGAAGTAGACGTTCCGCCGCAGATAGGTCGTGGGCGGCTGCGGCAAATTGCCGTGCGCATCCGACCGCGCGCCCCAGGCATGATCGATACGGCCGGAATAGGCACCGAGGAAACCGCCGCCGTGCACGGCAAGAACGCGAAGCTTCGGATGCCGTTCGAAGACGCCGTCGAAGAGCAGGTAATGCAACGCGACGGTCGTGTCGAGCGGGTTACCGATGACGTTGTTGAAGTAAAAACGTGAGAAGCGCTGTGGCTGGGTGAATCCGGTCGGGTGGATCAGCACCAGTGCGTCGAGCTCCTCGGCTTTCTTCCAGAACGGCGCGAAAGCAGGATCGGATAGCTCCTTGCCGTTGACATTGGTGAGTATCTCGACGCCTTTGAATTTGAGCTGCTTCATGCAGCGCTCAAGCTCCTTCGCGGCCTCATTGCCGTCCTGCATCGGCACGCCGCCGAGCGCGACAAGCCGGTCGCTATGTTTGCCGACATATTCGGCAATGCCGTCGTTGAGGGCGCGAGCGGCCTGCACGCCGACATCGACGGGCAGGTAGTAATAGATCTGCGGCGGCGCCGGGCAGATGAGCTGCACGTCGACGCCCATCTCGTCCATCACGCTGAAGCGCTCGTCCGTCGTACTTATGCGCGTGCGGATATCGGCCGCCTGCTTTGCCATCAGGGCCTGCGTCTCGGGTGTCGAGTCCTGAACCAGCGGATCGGTAGACTGCTTGAGATGCGGCGTCACGATTTCGGCGACGCGTGGCACCGCGACATGCGCGTGCATATCCACGGTGAGACTTTTCGGCCGCACGTCGCGGCCGGGCTTGCCATGCTTGCGCGCAGCGGTGTTGGCATATTTGTTCCAGATCTCAGCCATTTCGCATTGCCTCTGTTGTGGCGTGGCCTCGTGCCACGCATTGACACTTTTTGTATGGAGACTTCCTAGAACACCCCGAGGTGCTGGCGCAAATCGACGCCGTCTTTTTCCAGCTTTGATGGCGTCGAAACCACCGCAACGCGGCCGGTATTGAGGATGACAATGTCGTCAGCGACGTCGAACACCAGCTTTGGGTTCTGTTCGACCAGCACGATCGACAGCCCGCTTTCCTTCAGCTTCCGGATGGTGGTCATCACTTCGGCGACGATCTGCGGCGCCAGGCCTTCCGACGGCTCATCCATCAATAGTACGCGCGGATTTCCCATCAATGCGCGGCCGATGGCCAGCATTTGCTGCTCACCGCCCGAAAGATGTCCGGCGATCTGATTGCGCCGTTCGGCGAGACGCGGAAACATTCCGAACACGGTGTCGATGGTCCACGGCGCGTGCTTGCTTCCAGCATCAGGTTTGCGTGCGGCGACGATCAGATTTTCACGCACGGTCAGGCTTTTGAAGATGCGGCGGCCCTGCGGCACCAGCGCGACGCCGCGTGCTGCGATCATCTCCGGCGAGAGGCCGCCCACTTGTTCACCGAATACCGCGATCTCACCGCGGCGCGGCGGCAACAGGCCCATGGTGACATT
The DNA here is from genome assembly GCA_963722125.1 of uncultured Alphaproteobacteria bacterium. GTDB lineage: Bacteria > Pseudomonadota > Alphaproteobacteria > Rhizobiales > Xanthobacteraceae > Pseudolabrys. Next base: position 1,179,700 of record CAVRJW010000006.1, read on the forward strand.
CATGCATGTCGATTTTCCGGCGCCGTTCCGGCCGAGCAGCCCGAGCATGCGGGCCTCGCCCAGTTCGAAAGACACGTCGCCCAATACATGGCTGTCGCCGTAATAGGCATCGATATGGCTGAGGCTCAGCGCGCTAGTGGCCAAGGTAGACCTCCCGCGTGCGAGAATCGGCAACAACCTCGGCGCGATTGCCTTCAACGATCACCTCGCCGAAATGCAAAAGCGTAATGCGCTCGGCGAATTCCAGCGCAACGTCCATGTTGTGCTCGATCATGACGATGGTGACGTTCCTCGGAATCGCCAGTAATAACTGCTGCACATCGCGGCGCTCATCGATCGACAGGCCCGCGAACGGTTCATCGAGCAACAACACTTTCGGATTTTGCGTCAGCGCCATCGCAATCTCGACACGGCGGCGCTCGCCGTAAGACGTCTGCGCGAGAGGCCGGTTTGAAATGTCGCCAAGTCCGACGCGCTCCAGCGCGGCTTGGGCATGCTCGACGAAGTGGCCCTGGCGCCGCAGATCAATCAGTGGATTCCAGCGCGCGGGTGACAGGCCAAGCAGCGCCAGCGTCACGTTATGGAGGATGGTGTCGCGGCCAAACAGCGTGATGATCTGGTAGGTGCGCGCCATGCCGAGGTGCGCCCGCCGGCGGCTCGGCACACGCGTAATATCCTGGCCGAAAAATTGGATTGAACCGGAATCGGGCGTCAGCTCGCCGGTAATCAGATTAAACAGAGTCGTCTTGCCCGCGCCGTTCGGGCCGATAATCAACCGGCGTTCGCCTGGCTCGACATTGAGGTTCACGTCGGTGGTCACGTGTAAGCCGCCGAACGATTTGCAAAGGCCCTTTACCGTGAGCGCGGTCATGGCTTTGCCTCCGCCCCGCCAGGAACCGCGGCCGTCCTGCGTTCGCGTTTGCGCCACGCCAGCCGCCACAACCGGGCGGTTCCTGGCACCAGGCCTTCGGGCATGAGGATGACAATGGCGACGAAGATGGCACCGAGCAGGAAATTCCAGCGCTCAATGAAGCCGCTCACAACAGTTTTGACCGCGACGACAAGCGTGGCTCCGACGATCGGCCCAAGCAGCGTCCCGGCGCCACCCGAGATAACCATGAGCAAGACTTCGGCGGACGAGGTGAGGGCCAATGTCTGCGGACTGATGAATTGCGTGTAGTAAACGAACAGTATGGCGGATACCGCCGTCAGCAGGCCGGAAAACAGACAGGCGTAGAAACGGATTGCCCAGACATGATAGCCGAGCGCATTCATGCGGCGCGGTTGATCACGCGTGCCCATCAGGGCGGCTCCGAGCGGCGAGCGCACAAACACTGCCATCGCGCCGAGCGAAAGTAGGAAAACCACAAGCGTGGCATAATAAAACGTGTTCACGTCGGACAACGAATAGCCGAACGGTTCCGGGCGCGTCTTTAGGCTTAATCCGTTGTCGCCGCCGGTGAGGCTAATCCAGCGGTAGGCAAGGCCCCAGAGGATTTCGCCCAACGCCAGTGTGATCATAATGAAGCCGATGCCGGTAGATCGCAGCGAGAGCGCCGCAAAGATCGCCATTGCGATCAGGCTGATCACCAGCGCAATGAGGATTGAGGCGGGATGTCCGAATCCGAGCTGCAGCATGTAGCCGGTCGCGTAAGCCGTCACGCCAAACAACCCGGCGTGCCCAAGGGACACCAGTCCCGCATAGCCCACCAGCACGTTCAGTCCGAGAGCGAAGATCGCGTAGAAGAGAATCTGGCTGGAGACATTGATGTAATAGATGCCGGGCATCCAGTACGGCACCGTCACGAGCAGAGCGAAAGCGATGAGGAGGGCGAGGAAACGTATCGTCACGGCACGTGCCTGCCGAACAGGCCCTGCGGGCGCAGCAGAAGCACCAGCAACATCGGAAGAAAGAGAACGAAGTATGCGAGCTCCGGCAGCAGCGCCTGGCCGAAATTGTAGATGAAGCCGACGATGATGCTTCCCACAAACGAGCCGAGCAGGCTGCCGGTCCCGCCGAGAATGACCACCACGAGCGCCAGCGGCAGCATGTCTTGGTCGAGGCCCGGATAGACGGACAGGATTGGCCCACCGATGATGCCGGCGAAGGCTGCAAGGCCGGCACCCAGCGCGAAGACGATTGTAAACAGCTGCGACACGCGGATGCCGACCACCCGGGCCATGTCGGGATCATCGACGCCGGCGCGGATCATGGCGCCGAGACGCGTGCGCTCCAGCAACAGCCAAAGCCCGATGGCAAACACGATTGCGATCACGATGATCGCGAGGCGATAGGCAGGAAATACAAGCACGCCAAAGCGTGCAAAGCCGTCAAGCTCGGGAGGTGTCGGAACGGAGATCGGATCGCCGCCCCATATCATTAGGCAAACGTCTGCCGCCATAAACGACAGGCCGAGCGTGACGAGCACCTGCGCCAGCTGATCGCCGGGCATACGGCGCAACAGGAACCGTTCGGCCAGCGCGCCAAGAGCCGCGACACTCAATGTGGCGAGAACGGCCGCGAGCCAGAAATTCAATTGAAAGCCGTGAATGCCTAGTACGAACGTGACGCCGATGTAAGCGCCCAGCATGAACAGCGAGCCGTGCGTCAAGTTTGGAATCCGCATCAGCCCGAAGATGAGGGAAAATCCCGCAGAGAGCAGGAACAGCAGCCCACCGAAAGTGACGCTGTTGACCGCCAGCACCAGCCAAAAGTTCATGGTTGCCGCCGTCCCGAGCTCACCGTGTCAAAGAATCGCGGGCGCCTGTACGGCGCCCGCGCAACGTCTTGAATTATGATTTGAGCGGCGGGAAGTCGCGTGAGTAAACCGGCTGCTGGAGGAACTTCTGTTCGTCGTACGTCCAGAACTGGCTCACATTCGGATAGGTCTTGACCGTCTTGTTAACGAGCTTGCCGCCGACCTTTTCACATTTTCGGATGTAGAAGTTGCCGACCGCGTTTCCGAGGTGGTCGAACTTGACCGGGCCACGCGGTGTATCCGTGAGCGACACCGAACGCAGGGCTTTCATGAATTCCGCCTTGTCGTCGCTCTTGCCTCCGGTTTTCTTCAGCGCCGCGTCGATCACCATGCAATTGATATAGAGACCAGCCGCGTAGAAGCCGGGATCGAGGTTGAAGTTTTTCTGCATGCCGGCGACGAAGCGTTTGTTCGCCTCGGTTTCCGCGTCGAGCGTATAGGGGCAGCAGCTGACGAGGCCGATGGCCTCATCTCCGTAGCTGCGGAGCAAGGCGTCATCGCCGCCGGTCTGGCCGGTCACCACCGGGAACTTGAGACCGGCGCTGCCGTACTGCTTCATGAATTTCAGCGGATTTCCGCCGGCGAAGCCCTGACACACGCCATCGCAATCCGCGATTTGTGCGAGGTATGGCGTGTAGTCGGGCGTGGCGAGCGGTGGCCACAGTTTTTTTAGGATTTTGCCGCCGTTGTCTTCGAAGGTTTGCTGGAAGCCGCCCATTTGTTCGTAGCCGAAGGCGAAGTCCTCCGAGATGGTGATCATGTTCTTCAGTTTCATTTCCTTCGCGGCGTAGTCCGCCATCGGATGCATGGCCTGCGAAGAGCAAGCCGATGCGCGCAGGAAATACGGATTCGGGCGCCGCTGGGTCAGGTCCTCGGCAGCGGCGAGGCTGAGCAGCGGGGTTTTCGCCTGTGCAATGTAATCGGTGATCGCGAGCAGTTCGAACGCTGCTAGCGGCCCGATGATTGTGTCGACCTTGTCACGTTCGACAAGCTCCTGCGCTTTGGTCTTTGCGCCGGCAGGGCTGCCGCCGGTATCGGCAGACACGAAATCCACTTTGCGGCCAGCGAAGGTGTTGTCCTTTTCTTTCAGGTACGTGATGACACCTTGCTCCATCTGGATGCCACCCTGCGCGAGCGGACCGGTCTTGATGGTGAGGAGGCCGAGCTTGAATGGCGCTACTTGCGCGATCGCCGGTGCGGAGAATTTAAAAGTCGCAGCGACTGCGCCGGCGGCTGTACCGGCTATAAATTTGCGACGGCTGACCTTGCGAGACATTACGTTCCTCCCTCTACGCCCCCGTTGGGGCTGATATTTTGACTGGCCTTACTTGCATTTGTAAGCGGGCCGTCAGGCTTTGGTGACGCAAATGGACCGCCATGCCCCACCGCGGCGGACCAGATTTCACCCATCATCGACCAAGCCATTCCATGATGTAAAGCCCAGATAGACTGCGGCTTAATGCTCCCACCCGTTGCGATGGGCAGACCGGTTGCACAACCCAGATCGGATTTTCAGCAACTAAATGCCGAGATAGCTGGATTTGATCTCATTGTTGTCGCGCAATTCTTCCGGCTTGGCGGAGTATACAACCTGGCCTTTGCTCATCACGTGCACATAATCGACCAGCTTAAGCGCGAGGTGCGCGTTCTGTTCAACCAGCAAAATTGAGAGGCCTTCTTTTTTCAGCGTGCCGATCGCCTCCCAAAGGCCCTGAATGATGATCGGGGCGAGACCCTCCGATGGCTCATCCATGATGAGACAATCTGGGTTCGTCATTAGCGCACGGCCGATGGCAAGCATCTGCTGTTCGCCGCCGGACAATGTCTTGGCACGTTGCGTACGGCGCTCTTGCAGCCGCGGAAACAATTTGTAGACACGTTGCAAATTCCAGCCGTGCCTGTCCGGGCTCCGCTCTGCGACAAGGAGGTTTTCCTCCACGCCAAGCGTCGGAAATACGCGCCTGCCTTGCGGCACCAGGCCCATGCCGCCGCGCACCGTTTCGAATGACGACTGGTGAGTGATTTCGCCGCCTTTGAACACGATTTTGCCGCGCCGCGGCGGATTGAAGCCGACAATCGAATTCACCAGTGTCGTTTTGCCGACACCGTTGCGTCCGAGCAGTCCTAGAATCTGGCCTTGCTCGAGTTGCAGCGACAGGCCCTGCAGGACATAGGCGTCGCCGTAATAAGTGTGAATGTCCTGGACTTCGAGAATGGCCATGGCGTCAGTCGGTCCCCAGATAGATTTCCTGCACCCTGGCGCTCGAATGGATTTGTTCGGGCGTGCCGGTCTCTAGAATTTCTCCGAAATGAAGAACAGAAATTTTCGACGCGACGTCGAACACGACATCCATGTCGTGCTCGATCAAGAGTATCGCGAGCTTGGGATCGAGCTTCATCAGGAATTCGGCCATCTCGGTCAACTCGCCTGAAGACAGCCCCGCGGCCGGCTCGTCGAGCAGCAGGATTTTCGGATCGCTGGCGAGACCCAGCACAATCTCGAGCTGGCGCTGCTCGCCATGCGACAAATTCCGGACTTCGACATCCTTACGGTCAAGAAAGTTCGCTTGTTCGAGCAGATGGTGGGCCTTGTCGTAGACCTCCTTGTACGAAGACAAGAAGCGCCACATGACAAACTTTGTTGGTCGCAGCCCCTTGATGGCCAGCAACACATTGTCGAGCACGGTCAGTTTTGGAAACAGACTGGTAACCTGGAACGTGCGCGCCATTCCGAGCGCGGTGCGCCGATGGCTTGGCCAGGCGGTGATATCTTGTCCAAAGAGCAGCACTTGTCCCGACGTTACGGGATAGATGCCGGTGATCAGATTGAACAACGTGGTCTTGCCGGCACCGTTGGGGCCGATGATGGCCTGGCGGTCACCCGGCATGACGCGCAACGTCACTTCACGCGTAGCCTGCAAACCGCCGAAGCTTTTGCAGAGTGCCTTAAGCTCAAGCGCTGGAACCTGGCCGCCGTCTGTCTGACTATCGGTGCTCACACATACATCCTTGGCATTCAAAATGATGGCCGGGGCCTGTTTAAGGGCCCCGGCTTTCGTTCGCTATTCGCAGTTTTTGCAGGGCGGGTAGTCGCGGTCATAAACCGGATGCGCCAAAAACTTCGCCTTACCCTCCGTCCAGAATTGGCTGACCTTCGGATAAGTCTTGATCACGGTGTTCCAGAGCTCGTCCTTGTCGTACCCGAACATCTTCGTCTTCGTGACTTTCTTGATGTAGACGTTTTCGATCGGGTTACGCATGTCGTCGAGCTCGACCGGCCCGCGCGGCGCGTCGAGCTTTATGCTCGCCATGATCTTGATGAACTCCTCCGGTCCCGGATACTTGCCGCCTGCCTTTGTAAGGGCCTTATCGAGCCACATGGCAGTCGTGTAGTTGTTCTCTGAATAGTAGCCCGGCACTTTTCCGAACTTCTCGCGATAAGCTTTCACGAAAGTCTGGTTCGCCGGCGTGTCGATTGCTGCGCTGTAGTGCAATGCCGAGACGTCACCGATCACCTCGTCACCCATGAACGGCAATACGAACTCGTCGTAGCTCACGCCGCTACCGAGAATCGGCGTCTTGATGCCGGCCGAACGCAGCTGCTTGGGAAACTGCAGCGCCATCGGACCGACCATCGTTGTGAAGATACCGTCCGCGTCCGATTTGAAGGTCGGGATGTAAGGCCCAAAGTCCTTCGTTCCGAGCGGGGGCCAGATTTTCTGAATGATTTTGCCGCCGCAGGCTTCGAATGCAGACTGGAAGCCACCGGCGGTTTCATAGCCGAACGCATAGTCGGCCGCGATGACGATAACCTTCTTGAAGCCGTTGTCGCAGGCCCATTGCCCAAGGGGGTGATGCGGCAGCGACGACGTCCAGCTCGTGCGCAGGAAGTAGGGATATTTGTCGAGCTGGCGTTGCGTCAGGTCATCGGCCGAAGACACCGAGGAAATGTAGAGAGTTTTTTCGCTGGTCGAGATCGGCGCCAGGGCGTAACCGCTGGAGGCGAGCAGGCCACCGATAAACATTTGCACCTTGTCCTGCAGAATCAGTTTCTTCGCCTTGGTGACGCCGGTGTCGGGCTTGCCTTGATCGTCCTCGACGATGAACTTCACATCCATGCCGCCGAGTTTGTTGTTGTGTTCGGAAAGGTAAAGCTGGAATCCGTCAACCATGTCCTTGCCGACCTGGGCGAAGATGCCGGTCACCGGCGCGATGTAGCCGATCCGAAGCTCCTCCGCGCTGGCTTGCACGGTCAGACCGAAACCGAGTGCAAGGCAGCTACCCAGTAAAATCTTTTGCAGCTTGTTCGTCATCGACATTCCTCCCTTGTTGCCGCGACCTTCCCTTTGCAGTTCAGGAAGGTTTCGTCGCGAGTTTTTTTAAACTCTCGTCCTTACTCTTAGAGCTCAATCGTTGTCGTGCGCGGGACAGCAACCCCATCAAGCCCATGGGCAGATAGAGAATGGTGAGCACGTACACGCCGCCGAGCACATACTGCCACCATGGCACCAGGGTGCTGAGATATTCGCGCAAACCGAACACGATGGCCGTGCCGATGGCGGCGCCCACCAGTGTGCCGGCGCCGCCCAGCACAACCATGAGCAGGGAATCCACAGATGTCGTCAGCACCACTGTTTCCGGACTGACGTGGCCATTGGTTTGAGCCCACAACACGCCGGCAAGTCCGCCAAAGCCGCCAGCAATGATGAAGGCAATATATTTGTGCAGCCAGGTATTGTAGCCGAGAATTTGCATGCGCAGCTCGCGCTCACGGATGCCGGCGAGACTCTGCCCAAATGGCGAGCGCACCAGGAGGTACATCAGCGCCATTGAGACCGCGAAGAAGGCGAACACGAGGTAGAAGAACGTGACCTCATTGCCAAGGTCGAGACCGAAATTTGGCCGGCCGGACATATTGATGCCGTTGTCGCCGCCGGTGAGCGAATTCCAGCGATACGCGAGACCCCAGACGCATTGGCCGAGCGCCAGCGTGATCATCAAAAAATAGACGCCGCCCGCGCGGATCGCGAACAGCCCGAACACGGCGGCCAGCGCCCCTCCGATCAGGATTCCGAGAATGACAACAATCCAGAAATCCCATCCGAGCCCGAAGTGAAATTTGGTGGCAAGGACCGCAGTCAGATAGGCGCCGACGCCGAAATATGCCGCTTGTCCCATCGACGAGAGCCCGGTGAAGCCAAGCAGGAGGTCGACGCTCATGGCGAGAATTGCGAAGGCCATCGCCCGCGTCGCCAGCAGGACGACGAATGAACCCGAGTGCGGAACGACGACCGCAATCAGCGCCAGCGCAGCGGTGACAACGAGGATCTTTGTGAGTGATTTATCCATGCGTCTTGTTTACTCGCGGCCGAACAATCCGGTCGGCTTTACCGCCAGAATAAGAACCATCGGGGCATACAGCGTGAAATAGGAGATTTCCGGGAAAAGCGCTTTACCGAAATTGTCGGCGAGGCCGACCGCCAGCGCTCCGATGGCGGCGCCGCCAAGGCTGCCCATGCCACCAATGATCACGACCGCGAAAGCGAGTGGCAGCATTTCGAAGTCGAGGCCGGGATAGATGCCGAGGAAGGCGCCTCCGATAACGCCGCCGAGGGCCGCGAGGAACGCGCCGAGCGCGAAGATGAACATTGAAATGCGATTGGTATCGATGCCGACGCCTCGCGCCATTTGGGCGTCGTCGACGGTTGCTCGAACCGCGGCGCCCATGCGCGTTTTTTCCATCACGAGCCAGAGCACAATGCCGAACGTCAATGCCATGCCGATCATGAACACGCGATAGAGCGGCAGATAAATGCCGCCCACGACGATGCTCTGCGTTAGCGCGACCGGCGGAGTGATGTCCATGTTGTTACCGCCCCAGATATCGAGCGCGCCTTGCTGGAACAAAAAGGCGAAGCCGACTGTGAGCAGAACCTGCCGAAGGACGTCGGTTTCGATCGCTACGATCGAAACGCGATTGAGGATAAAAAAGAAGGCTGTTGCGACAGCGGCAGCGACGGCGATGAATGGAGCCCAGCCAGCGCCAATAAATTGACCGCGGACGGCAGCTAAAGCGGCCAGCACACCCAATCCGACGCCGATGACAGCATTGCGAACGGATTCGAAACCTTCCGAACGAAGAAAGAGGCGCTCCATCACCAGGCCAATGAGCGCAACGGCGAGTGCGGCGAGAGGGAGTGACAGCGCCCACGATCCGGTCGCGTGAATGACCGATAACGCGATGTAGCCGCCCCACAGAAAATATGCGCCATGCGACAAATTGACGATGCGCATGACCCCGAAGATCAGAGACAGCCCGCTGCCGACGAGAAACAACAACGCGCCGTAGGACACGCCATTGAACGCCTGAACTACCCAGAATTGCGTACCCATTTCCCCCCTGATCCTTCTGTTACGTCGAAGGTTGGGCGGAGCTTACATTAGGTTCAATGGGAAAGAACACCCCAAATGGCCGCAGCTTCTATTTGTAATGAAGCTCCCACTCGCGCCGGCTTGCTTTACGACCGACGTGCTGCCCGCTTTTTCGGCGGAATGATCGGCAACAGCAAATAAGGCGTCTTGCCGCGGCCAAAATGCAGGCTGGTGGTGCCATTAAATATGGCGGACGGGCGGTCGCGCGGATCATCGTGCAGGAATGGGCCGCAGCCCTTCAGCTCGTTTTTGAAGTTCGAAAGCTTGCCGCCACTCGCGCCACCATATTCGTAATCCTTCCCGCGAACCGACAGGCCGACGCGATAGCCGGCCGGCACGACGATCGATGTCGGCCAGATCTCGATGTCGAGTTCTACCGTCTCGCCTTTCTTTAACGGCTGCTTTTGATCGTGTGTGTGATAGGGGCGGTAAGGTTTCGACAATTTTTTGTCGAGCTTGCGGTGCGAGGCACGCAACCACCCTTGCGCGATGGGCGTGTGCGGGTCGATGGCGCCCTGGAATACGATTTCTTTCAGGTCGCCAGTGAACACCCGCAGGACGATGAAGAAGTCGGCATCGGAGGTCGATGAAGACGCAAATAACTTAAGCGCCGATGGGCCTGTGATCTCGGTTTCCTGTGCAAGCGGTGGTGTGAGGAATGTGTAGCCGTCACCCATGGACGGGAATTTAAGCTGTGCTGCGCCCGATGGCTTCTTTGTCGTCAGCGTCATTGCTGATGGATCAAGATAGAACTTGGTCCATCGGGTGCGCTTGAGCGGCCATTCGTTTTCAGCGCGTGGCACGAATTTGTCGATATGGCGCACTTGCAGCAGCACTTTCGGCTGCTTTGCCCAGCCCTCTTTTTTGCCGTGCAGGAAGTGATCGAAAAATCGCAGCTGCTGCTCGCGCCCGTAGTCTGTGTAGAAATGGGTCCAGTGCTCGATGCCGTGTGCTTCAAGCCATTTGTGCTTGGCGGCGGCGCGCCCGAAGCCCTCAAAATTCCCGCGCGGATGCAGGCCCTGGCCGCCCCAATTGGCTGCGGAGAACAACGGCGTGATGATCTTGTCCCATTTCGGCGAGCGCGCCTTGTGGTAGTCGTCATCCATCGGATGGGAAGCGATGTCTGCTCCGAAATCGGAGCGGTTCTTCGTAAGTTCGGCTTCGGGCAAAGTTTCCGGCCCGCATACAAGTTCGCCGTGAACGCGGCTTCGTTTACCGCGCTCGCCCGCGCCGTATTGCACGGTCTTGACCTGCATGTCGTACCAGTTCTCCCAGAACGTCGAGAGAATGCCGCCATGGTGCGTCATGTCGCGATACCAGTCGGCGGCGCCTTCCCAGATACACATCGCGGCGAGATGCGGCGGCTGCAGCGACGCCACATGCCACTGGTTGATGCCGTAGTAGGAAATCCCGTTCAGACCGACCTTGCCGTTGGACCAAGGCTGCACGCCGGCCCATTCGATCGAGTTCGTAGAAATCCTTCGTCTCGCGTGGAGAGAAGTGATCGATAAAACCGGGCGAGCAACCGGCGCCGCGTGAATCGACGCGCACGCAGATGTAGTCATGCGGCACCCATTTCTCTGGGTCTACCACTTCCCAGCTTTGATAGAGATTGCTCGAACCCGCGGCGACATCGGGATGCTTTTCCGTCATGCGCTGCCACGCGCTGGGATAGCCGTCCTGAAAGGCGAGGTTCTTGGCGTAGGGTCCGTAGCTGAGGATGACGGGGAATTTTCCTTCTTTCACCGGACGAAAGACGTCGGCGCGTAGCACCAGCCCGTCGTCCATGGTGATTGGGACGTCCCAATCGATCCGCATGCCGTCGCGGATTTCCGTCCGCTGCTGCAATGACGCCATCACGCCCTCCCGCAAGCTTCGGTCATGCCCGCGCTTGTCGCGGGCATCCACGTCTCCTGCGATCTTGCAAGACGTAGATGGCCGGGACAAGCCCGGCCATGACGAAGAACGATCAAATGGGTGAGACGACGGCGCGCTACTTCTTGCGCCGCTTCACTTTCGCCATCTTTTCAAGCACCGCGCAAACCGCGGCGGTGTCTCGATTGCCGAGGCCGCTCTTCATTGCTTTGAGATAGATGCCCTTAGTTGCATTGAAAATCGGTGTCGGTACGCGGATCTTGCGCGCGTAGTCGCCGATCACCTGCATGTCTTTGTCCCACACGGAAATCTTCATGGTGACATCGTCATAGCGGCCCTTCGCCATCATCGGCGCGCGCAGCTCGAACACGCGCGAATTGCCGGCTCCGGCCGTGACCAGATCGACGATCATTCGCGGGTCGAGACCGGCTTTCATGCCAAGCACCATCGCTTCGGCCGACGCGACGTTGTTGATGGCGACCAGCAGGTTGGCGACGTATTTCATGCGGCTGCCATTGCCGAATTTGCCAACATTGAAAACATGGCGCCCGAACGCCGTTAGCACTGGACGCAAGCGGGCAATAATTCGGGCATCGCCGCTGGCGTAAAAAACAAGGTCGCGGTTTTTCGCTTGCGAGCCCGTGCCGCTCACGGGACAGTCGATCGCCACGTGGCCGGCTTTTTGTAATACGCGCGCCGCTTTTTCCTTATCTGAAATTGTGAAGGTGCTCATTTCCACCAGCACCTTGCCCTTGAGCTTGGCGGCAGCGATCTTTTTCACGGTGTCGGCAAGCGCTTGCGGCTTCGGGAGGCTGGTGAGGATGATCGGCACCGCGGCTGCCACTTCGGCAGCATTGTTCACGACATTAACGCCCGCGCGCTTGGCTTCGCGGCGCCGCGCAGGGTTTGTGTCGAAGCCAATCACTCGCCAGCCGGCTGCCGCCAAATTTTTGGCGAACGCACCGCCCATAATGCCGAGGCCGATCACGCCGACCGTGCCCTTGGTCCTTCTCACTGCCATTCACCCTCTCCTCGATGCGGAATCGCATCTCCGTGGTCCCGTTCCCTCTTATGCGTTGAGTGTTGGGCTGTCGAGTCGAGCACGCAAGGTGGCTTTTAAGCGCGGCCGTGATCGCCTATCGTCGGCGCCAATTGGATCGAGGAGGTCGTATGCGAATTGGCGTTGCAGGTCTTGGGGTCATGGGTGCGGCGGTCGCCGCGCGTCTCATGGAAGTCGGCCACCAGGTCACGGTGTGGAATCGCAACCCCGAAAAGACAAAGCCCCTCGCGGATGCCGGCGCCAAGGTGGCATCGACGCCGGCGGAGCTCGCGAGTGCAGTCGAAGTCACAATTACCATGTTGACGGATGCCGCCGCGATCGACGCGGTATACAACGGGCCAAATGGTCTCTTGTCGGGCGACGTAAAGGGCAAGCTGCTTATTGAAATGAGCACAGTGCCGCCAAAGGTGCCCCTTGCGCTCGCACCTAAGGTGCGTGCAAAGGGCGCAGCGATGGTGGAATGCCCGGTCGGTGGTTCAACCGCGCCAGCACGTCAAGGCAAATTGCTCGGCCTGTTGGGAGCCGAGCCCGCCGACGCCGCTCGCGCCAAGCCGATCCTCGATCAGCTCTGCCGGCGGCTCGAGCATTGCGGTCCGGTCGGCACCGGCGCATCGATGAAGCTTGCGATCAACTTGCCGCTAATGGTCGCGTGGCAGGCTTACGGCGAGGCTTTCGCCATCGCACGGGCGGCCGGCTGGGAGCCGAAACGACTGCTCGATCTGTTTGTCGACACGAACGGTGCCAATCCGGCGCTGAAGAACCGCGCGGATATGATCGTCACTATGTTCGAGGGGCGTGATCCCGGTCCCACGACATTCAGCATCGCGAACGGCGTGAAGGATCTGCGCACGATGGTGGAAACCGGCGAGGCCGGTGGCGCAGATATGTTCGTCACCAAAGCGGCGCTTGCCGGTTTCGAGGACGCAACCAAACACGGCTTTGGTGGCGGTGACGGCTCGCGCATGTCGGTTTATTGGGCCAGCCGCAAAAAATCGCGATGATCCCAAACATTGAGGAGTGACTATGTCTATAACGCTGGCTCAGGCTTCGAACATTGTCGATGCCACGCTGAAAAAAGCGCGAGAACTTAAGCAAATGGCGCAGACGGTGGTCGTGCTCGACGCAGGCGGCCATCTTGTCTGCGCCAAGCGCGAGGATGGGTCAGGCATCATTCGCTTCGAGGTGGCCGTCGGCAAAGCCTACGGTGCACTCGGGATGGGCTGGGGCTCACGCACGATGATGGAGCGGGCCGCGCAAAATCCAAATTTTCTCACTGCGATCGTCGCTGCCAGCGGCGGACGTCTGGTGCCCAATCCAGGCGGTGTTCTGGTTCGCGACTCCGACAACCGCCTGCTCGGTGCTGTCGGAATTTCCGGCGATACTGGCGACAATGATGAGATCATCGCGGTCGCCGGAATTGAGGCGGCAGGACTGAAGGCGGATCCGGGCGGCGCAAAAAAATAGGCGTCCGTACGACAATAATCAGGGAGGCTACCGTGAAACTCTTTTCGTTCTGGCGATCGCTGGCCACTTACCGCGTGCGCATAGCTTTCAATCTTAAAGGCCTCGCGCCGGAGGTCATCGAAGTCAACCTGCTTAAAGGCCATCAGCGAGACCCCGAATTCCGCGCTGTCAATCCGATGATGGCAATTCCGGCACTCGTCGATGGCGCCGGACCGGCACTGTTCGAGTCGTTGGCGATCATCGAATATCTCGATGAGACGCATCCAAATCCACCACTGATGCCGAAGGATCCGAAGGCCCGCGCCCGCGTCCGCGGACTGTCTCAAATTGTAGCTTGCGACTCGCATCCGCTGATCGTGCCGCGCGTGCGCGAATATCTCGCTCACGAATTCAAGATCGATGAAGCCGGCATCATGAAATGGGCCCAGCATTGGCACCGGGCAGCCCTCACGGCGCTGGAGGAACATCTCTCGACTGAAAAGGAAACGGGTACCTATTGCCAGGGGGAGCAGATCACCATCGCGGACATCTGCATCGCCAGTCAGGTGGCGGGCGCAAATTTCTTTAAGATCGACTTGGCACCGTATCCAACCGTTGGCCGCATCGCCGCCACCTGCGCCAAAAATGATGCCTTTGCGCGCGCTCACCCGCTGAAGCAGCCGGGCGCGCCGGCCGCAGTGTAGTAGCCGGTTCCGCATGATCAATACCGCGATTGTCGGCCTCGGCTGGTGGGGCAAAACGCTTGTGAAGGCCGCGGCCGATTTCGGGGCGCCGCTCCGCTTTGTTCGCGGCGTCACGCTCGAGCCTGATGCGGTGCGGGACTTCGCCGGCGAGCACAAAATTGCGCTCAGCACGTCGATCGAGGACGTCCTGAGCGATAAATCGATTCAGGCCGTGGTATTGGCGACGCCACACACCAAGCATCGCGCGCAAGTGGAAGCCATCGCCGCAACTGGCAAGCACATTTATTGTGAAAAGCCGTTTTCGCTCAGCAAAGCCGACGCGCGGGCTGCGCTCGATGCATGTGAACGCGCCGGCATCGTGATTGCGGTCGGGCATCATTTCCGCCTGATGCCATCGATGCGCGTGCTGGCGGAGCTTGAGGAGTCCGGTGCCTTCGGTACGATCATGCACGCCGAAGGTAACTACAGCCACGATTGGCTGGCAGATTATCCGGCCGACAGCTGGCGGCTTCGTGCGGAAGAAAGCCGGGCTGGCGGCATGACCGGCATGGGCATCCACGTGCTCGATTGCTTTCGCGACATGGTCGGGCCGATGAAGCGCATCAGCGCCTTGTCGAAAGCGCGTGCGCTCAAGCTCGCAACCGGCGATACCACATCGGCGCTGATCGAATTTGAGAACGGGGCCACAGGAACGCTTGCAACGACAATGAAGACGCCGTTCGCGTGGCGCATTGCGATTTTCGGTGAGAATTGCTGGGCGGAAAGCGTGAGCGAAACGCGCGCAATTGTCCGCCGCGCTGGCAAGGAGCCCGAGGTGATCGACCGGCCCGCCGACAATCACCTCGGTCGCAACCTCGATTACTTCGCCAAGGCGGTACTGGGGCAGGGCGCGTTTCCGATTCCACCCGCAGGTATCCTTCAGACTGCGTCAGCACTGGAAGCAGTGTTCAAGTCCGTCGATGCCAATGGTGCGTGGATGCAAGTATGACGACACATGACTGAGTCAAAGAACCATTTCACAGACGGGGACGCCTACGAACGCATGATGGGCGTCTGGAGCCGTCTCGTCGGCAAAGAGTTTCTCGATTGGCTCGCGTTGCCGCCGGGACTCCGGTGCATTGATGTCGGATGCGGCAATGGTGCATTTACCGAACTGCTGATCGATCGCTGCAAGCCTTCCGAGGTGCAAGGCATTGATCCCTCGCCCGAACAAATCGCCTTCGCCCGCGAACGGCATATTGCGAAGGTTGCGGAATTTCGCGTCGGTGATGCGATGGCGTTGCCTTTCCCTGACGCTCACTTTGACGCGGCGATCATGGCGCTCGTCATTTTCTTTGTGCCCGATCCAGCCAAGGGCGTTGCCGAAATGGTAAGGGTGGCGTGCCCTGGCGGAACGGTCGCGGCCTACGCTTGGGATTTGCCGGGCGGCGGATTGCCAATGGAACCGATCCTTTCCGAAATTCGTGCGATTGGGCGCACGGCGCTGGGGCCGCCCGTACCCGAAATATCGCGTGTCGAGGCCTTACGCAGAGCCTGGGAGGACGCCGGTCTCGAGTTGATCGAGACCCGGAAGATCACCGTGCAGAGGACGTTTGCCAATATCGACGACTTTTGGACGACAAGTACGCTGGCCGGAACCATCCGTACAACGGTAGCGGCGTTGACCGAGAAGGAAGTTGTACGCGTGAAGGACAGGCTGCGCGCAATTCTGTCCGCGGACGCATCGGGCCGCGTCACCCAGATTTCATTCGCCAATGCAGTGAAGGGCCGCGTGCCGGCGTAACTTCAAGCGCGAAGCTTTTTCGGTTTCGGTCCGGTCGCGCGATCCCACACATCGTGAATATGCGTCACCTCCTGCTCGAAACGTTGCAGGAAAATCCGCGCTTGTGTCGATAGTGTGCGCCGTGTTGGTTGAATTACTACAAATTCGGCGTGCAGTTCGGGATCGGCGATTGGATTTACAACAAGCTCGCCGCGGCCGATGTCATTGACCGAGATGACGCTCGGAAGGATGGTCACCCAATCGGAGCGGGCGACGAATTCGAGCGTTGCGATCATCGCGTCCATCTCGAGAATTGCTGCGACCTCGACACCATGAGCCTGGAAATACGTTTCGAGATTGCGGCGGCGAATATTATCGGGGCCGGGGACGACAATCTTTAGTGGTCGACATTCGGCCAGCCGCAACGGTGCGAGCGCAGTAAAGCCAGCGCGCGGCCCCGAAATGAGCATCTCGCGATCGCGCACCAGCATGCGCGACTTCAACCCAATTGTGCCTTCGAAAGCCGGCACCACGGCGAAGTCGAGTTCGTCGTCGAGAACCATTTCGGTGAGCAACGCGCTGTAGCCTTCAACGATATGCAGCCGCACTTCCGGACAGCGCGGGACGAAATCGTCCAGCACCGGTGCCAGCACCGCGCGCGTGAATGTCGGCATCAGCCCAATGCGGAGTTCGCCACTGACTTCGCCGGCGAGCGAGCGCGCTTCCTCTGCGGCGTGTTCGAGCGTGCCGACGGCCTCGACGCAGCGCTTGTAATACCGCAGTCCGGCCGGCGTCGGGGTTACCGCGCCGGCGGTCCGGTCGAACAATTTGACCTTAAGGGTGCGCTCGACGGCTGCGACATGTTGCGAAATGCCAGATTGGGTCGCGTTCTCGCGCTGCGCCGCTCGCGTGAAGGAGCCCTCTTCACAGACCGCGATAACGGCCCGGATTTGGCGCAGGGGGATATTGGCCATGAATGCCTCGCAAAACGCGACTATTAGAAAACTTAATGTTCGGACGCAGAATATATTATTTCTTCTTTACATGCCAACCGGCTTAGGATTTGGGCCAATCAGCAACGGGCGCGAGAACGCGCCGGTCGGGAGGGACGGCCATGGGAGCAAATTTCGGCATTGCCGGTGTGGATTGGCAACAGCGGGTCAACTGGGACCGGCTGCGTGAGTACCGCATCGAGCGCGCGCGCACGATGATGAAGAAGCACGGTCTTGGCGCCATGCTCTGCATGTACGACGAGAACGTCCGTTACATCACCGGCACGCTTACGCCGGGTTGGAACAGGCTCAAGCCGGGCCTGCGCTACGCCATGTTGTGCGGCGATGGTCGGCCGATATTGTTCGAGCAAGGCGATCTTGGTTTCCAGATCGAGCGTCACTCACCGTGGATCCCGAAGGAAAACGTGCGTCACTCCTTTGCGTGGATCAAAGGTGCTGCGGGCCCCGCTTCGACCCAGCAAGTGAACAAGTTCACCAAGGCCGTGTTGCAAGCGATGAAGGACAACGGCGTCGCCGGACAAAAGCTCGGCGTCGACTTCATCGATATCAACATGATCAACATCTTCAAGGAGAACAACATCAACTGGGTCGACGGCATGACCCCGATGATGGAAGCGCGCGCAGTCAAAAGTCCCGACGAGCAGGAATGCTTCCGTATCGTCGGCGCAATCGGCGA
Source organism: uncultured Alphaproteobacteria bacterium (assembly GCA_963722125.1). Taxonomy (GTDB): domain Bacteria; phylum Pseudomonadota; class Alphaproteobacteria; order Rhizobiales; family Xanthobacteraceae; genus Pseudolabrys. The sequence continues at coordinate 1,197,424 of CAVRJW010000006.1, forward strand.
TGCGACTCACTGGGAGTGCATGAAGTTCCTGCGCCCTGGCATTACCGAGAACCAGGTGACCGCGCATCTGATGGAATATCTCTACAACATTCCCGGCATGGAAGACGTCGAAGACGTGATCGTGTCATCCGGCCCGAACACCTGGCCGAACTGGCGCAACTTCTCCGACCGCATTATCCAGCCAGGCGATATCGTGTTCATGGATTTGGCCGCGCTGACGTGGAACGGATACAAGTCCTGCTATTACCGCACGTACTGCGTCGGCAAGGAGCCATCGAAAGAGCAGAAGGACACCTACGCCACTGCGCTTGAATGGCTGTACAACTCCATCGGCGCAGTGAAAGTCGGTGCGACGACGCGCGACATCGCGCTGAAGTGGCCGTCGGCGATGGAAACCTGGGGCTACGAGGATGAAGACCAGGCGGCCGCCAATCTGTGGGGACACGGTCTGGGCCTCGCACAATACGATCCACCGGTGATCTCACGCATCTGGTCGCTCGATCACCCGGTCGACATTCAGGAAGGCATGACCTTCGCGCTCGAGACCCAGCACGGCAAGCGTTTCCGCTACGGTGTGCGCATCGAGGAAATGCTGATCGTGAAAAAGAACGAGATCGAGATCGTGTCGAACTTCCCTGTGAAGCAGATCACAGTCGTTGATCCGCTGCCGGGTTATGGGGATCACGTGAAATAACGCGCGCGTTTGCACGCGTTGACGCCCTCTCCCTTCAGAGGGAGGGGGATACACGCCGAGGCTTCGTGGCTGCCGAGACGTTGAACGTATGACCGCTTTTATCCTTTTCCTTGATGATCCTTTGGCGACCGACTCCGAACGGGTTGGGCCAAAGGCCGCAAATCTTGCGGGTTTGACGCAAGCCGGCCTGCCGACGCCCGGCGGCTTCGCGCTGACGGCCGACGCCTATCATCATCAGCTACGTCATCTCGGCGTCGACGACATGCTGCGGCAATATCGCGAAGCCGACCTGCCGAATTCGCGTCGTATTTCCATTCAGATCAGGCTGGCGCTTTACGAAAAGCCGATTGCACCTGAAATCCTTGAGCCGCTGCTCGCGGCCTGGCGCAAGCAGCGCGACGAAGCACTGCTCGGCGTCGTGCGCTCGTCGGCGCTGATTGAAGACCGCAAGGGCGCAAATTTTGCCGGACAGTTCGAAAGCTTCCTTGGCCTTTCCGACGAAACAGAATTCCTGACGGCGGTGCGCGCCTGTTGGGCTGCGCTTTGGACCTCGCACGCGCGCCGTTACATGGATAACCACGGCCTGTCGCCGTCTGACACCGCAATGGGCGTTCTTATTCAGCCGCTGATCTCTGCGCGCGCCTCAGGTGGCGGCTTGAGCGAGACCGCCGAAGGCCAAATGCTCATTTCGGCGACGTGGGGCCTCGGCTCCGCAATCGCGCAAGGCGAGGTCGTGCCCGACCGCATCGTACTGAGCAAATCCGGGTTCCTGCGAACCGTGGAAGCGGGGCGCAAGAGCCATCGCGATACCTGTGATCATGGCGTATCGGCGCCGCAGCTCGTGCCCGATAATCTTGTCAGCGAGCCTTGCCTGTCGGCCGGCGAAGCCGTCGCTCTCGGGCGCCTGCTGCGCAAATGCGAACAGCTCGCGGGCGGCCCAGTCGAGATCGAATGGGCGATGGACGGGGGCGGCTTCAAACTTTTGCAATCGCGTCCACTTCATATGGAGCCAGCCATCGTGCCGGATCAAATCTGGCTGCAACACCCTGGTCTCAACGGCCATCCCGCCGGCATCGGCTGGGGATCGGGCCGAGCGGTCGTGGTGAACTGCGAGTGTGAACTGTCGCGTGTCGCACCCGGTGACATACTGGTGACGCGCGTGGCTGGCCCGGCGCTCAGCCATATCCTGTCGCGGGTCTCGGGCGTCGTCGCAGAGCTTGGCGGCTCGACCTCACATCTGGCTTCGCTTGCCCGCGAACGCGGCATTCCGATGGTCCTCGGCGTGCTCGATGCGACCCGCAAGATTCCTGACGGCGTTCAATGCGCTGTCGATGGCGTCGCCGGCATCGTGCGGTGGCAGCGGTGATGGCCAAACCGCGCGTCTTTGTCAGTCAGCCGATTGCGGCCAGCGCCCTGGAACGCTTGCGCGCGATCGCAAACGTCAAGGTCAACACCGACTCAAGCAAAGTCATCGCCAAATCCAAGCTGATCGCAGGCGTGAAGAAGTGCGATATCTTGGTCGCGCTGCTGCATGACCGGGTCGATCGTGCGGTGCTTACCGCCAATCCGAAATTGCGCGCGGTTTGCTCGATGTCGATTACCCCGGACAATATCGATGTCGCGGAAGCAACCAAGCGCGGCATTCCGGTGACTGTTGTGCCGCCAATCGTGGCAGAGGCGACCGCTGACATCCATTTCGGACTGTTGATCGCGGTGGCGCGCCGCATGGGTGAAGGCGCGAGACTGCTGCGATCCGGGAAATTCCCGGGTTCACAATCCAATCATCTCGCCGGCAGCTTTGTGTACGGCAAAACTCTTGGTCTCGTGGGCGCGGGCCGCATTGGCCAGGCCACCGCGCGACGCGCTCGCGGTTTCGGGATGAAAATCATTTACTGGGGGCCGCGTCGCAAGTACGAAGCCGAGCGGGAGCTGGGGATCGAACACGTCACGCTCGAGCGTCTTCTGGCTGAGGCCGATTTCGTCTCGCTGCATCCGCCGCTCAACAATGAGACGCGGCACATGATCTCGGACAAGCAGTTCGCGCTCATGAAGCCGACCGCTTTCATCGTCAACACCGCGCGCGGCGCGATTATCGACGAGAAGGCGCTGCTGCGAGCCCTGAAGAAAAAGAAGATTGCGGGCGCTGCTCTTGATGTGTTCGAGCATGAACCGAATGTGCCGCCGGCTTTTAAAACCCTACCGAACGTCGTGCTGACGCCTCATCTCGGCAGCGCCGTGGTGGAAGTGCGTGAGCAGATGGCAAATATCGTGGTAGACAATATTCAGGCGCTGATCGACGGCCGTACGCCGCCGAATTGCGTCAATCCGCAAGTGCTGGCGCAATCATAGCCTCGCACGCGTAACGGTCGGGAGGACTGCCATGGCGGACTTGCCCAAGCTTGATGTGGTGATCGGCAACAATTTCGGTCATCTGCCGATGTTTATCGGCGCCGAAAAAGGCTATTTCCAAAAACACGGTGTCGACGCGAAAATGCTCGTGGTGGATACCGGCACTGACATGGTCAACGCCATGCACGACGGTCGTGCCCAAATCGGCGATATGAGCACGACCACCTACTTGAAGGCGGTGCATGCCGGCGAGCCGTTCAAGGTGATCGGCCTCATCATGAACGATGCCACCAAGGATAATTGCGATACTCCGCTCGCCATTGTCACCAAAAAAGGCCGTGGCATCGAGGTTGGCAATCTCAGCGATCTCAAGGGCAAGAAGATCGGGTTGGCGCGCGGGCAGACCTCCGATGAGTATTTCAAGATGGTCCTGCGCCGCGCCAAAATGAAATACGAGGAACTCACGATCGAAAACATCTGGTCGCAATTCGGCCTCGCGCCGGCGCTCGCCGAGGGCAAGGTCGACGCGATCGTATCGTGGGAGCCTTACGTGACGCAGGTGCTGACCCAGGTGCCGGATTCATACGAGGTGATCCGGGGCGGTCAGCACATGTCTTACGTGATGGTGGCGACCGCGCACGGCCCGACGATCGAGAGCAAGCCGCACCTGGCGAAGGCAATCGCAGCTGGCTTGGCGCAGTCCTCGCACTTCACCCGCAACAATCGCGACGAGGCGGTAGAGATTTTCGCAAAATGGGTGCCGGGCACCGACGTCGCGATCGGCAAGAAGGCCATCCGTCACATCTCGTTTGATCCGCGGCTTTCACCGAATGTCTTGCGCGCCTTCGAGAACGCCGAGGACGAAGTGTTGATGAACACGCTGAAGGGCGCGCCGCGCCTCGACGTGCCAAGTCTATTCCGGCCGCAGTTCATGGCCGAGGTGCAGAAGGAACACCCCGAGTATTTCGCCGATTTGCCGAAGCTTTGATCCGCGACAGCAATAAAGAGCGCGATGGCCGGGCTCGTCCCGGCCATTTCGTTTACGACTTGTCGCGCTGCCACGTCACAATGACCCGCACGACCTTGTCGTTGACGTTCGGGTGCGGCATTGGCGGACTTTCGATGTGTAGGAGATCGTCGCCCTCGAAGCGCAGAAAGCGGACCTGCTCCCCACCAACCCAACTCTCATTCCAGGCGACTTCAACCTTGGTGATCACCTTGCCGTCTTCGACGCGGTAACGGCCGCTGTAAGCGATCATCGTTCGTAATGCCTTGGCGCGGTCTTCGTCGGTTTTCGGCACTGGGCGGCCGTCGGCGGTCACAAGCGCTATCCAGCGGCCCTCGGGCGTCGCAATCTGATACCCGCGCGGGTGTTCGCCCAGCACCGGTGTTTTCTCTTTGGTCTGCGCGTCTTCATAGACGACGGACACCAGCTTCCAGGTGCCGACGATCTTTACTTTGTCGTCAGCGCGAGCAGGGACCCCCATCAACAGCAAAGCGGCGAACACAAGCGCGCGCATCGGCTCCTCCTGATTGGAGCGAACAACCTATTCTGCGGTCCAGCCGCCGTCGACCACGAGCGAGCTGCCGGTCATCAAGGCGGAGGCGTCGGACGCCAGGAACACGATCGCGCCCATTATGTCCTCGACCTTACCAAGGCGGCCGAGCTTGATCTTGTCGAGCACGGCTTTTTTGAACACCGGGTTCTGGAATGACGGTGCTGTCATCGGCGTTTCGATGAAGGTCGGCGCCAGGGCGTTGACGCGGATACCGATCGGAGCCAGTTCCACCGCCAGCGCTTTGGTGAAGCCTTCGAGCGCGTGCTTAGCCGCCACATAGATCGTGCGGCCAGCCCAGCCGACATGACCCATCTGTGACGTAACGTTGATAATCGAGCCGGGTTTTTTGGCAGCAACCAGTTCGCGTACGACCGCTTGCGCGACGAAATAAGCTGCACGCATGTCGAGATCGAACAGCCAGTCGTAGACTTCCGGTTTTGTCTCGACGAATGGGCCGGGCTGATTGCCGCCGGCATTGTTGACCAGAATGTCGAAAATTTTTCCCTTGAGCGCGGCCTGAAGCGCCGCATCGTCGGTGACGTCGAGCACCAGCGCGTCAGCTTTCTGACCACGCGCGCGGATGGCGCTCGCTGCGTCCTCGATTTCGCTCAACGTACGCGCCGCCAGCGTCACCGCGGCGCCAGCCTCCGCCAGCGCGGCGGCGGCAGCAAGGCCGATCCCGCGGCCCGCGCCGGTCACCAGCGCGCGCTTGCCGTCGATGCGGAAGGAGGGGGTTGTCGGCAGATCGACCACGGTCACTCCGCCGCCTGGGCGTAGGGAACGTTACGGCCGCCGTAGCGGCGGACGCGGATATTGGCCTGTTCGGCGTGACCGGAGAAGCCTTCCAGGATGCACAGCCGCGAACAGTATTCTCCGATCGTGGTGCTCGCCTTATCGGTCAGCACTTTCTGGTAGGTGCAGGTCTTGATGAATTTTCCAACCCAGAGGCCGCCGGTGAAGCGCGCGTTCTTCTTTGTGGGGAGTGTATGGTTTGTGCCAATCACCTTGTCGCCATAAGCGACGTTGGTGCGTGGTCCGAGGAACAACGAGCCGTAGTTTTTCATACCGTTGAGGAAAACGTCAGGGTCCCGCGTCATAACCTGCACGTGTTCGGACGCGATGCGGTCGGCTTCCGCGATCATCTCGGCCTCATTGTCACAAACGATGACTTCGCCATAGTCCTTCCATGCCTGCCCGGCGGCATCTGCAGTCGGAAGGATCGATAGCAGGCGCTCGACTTCCGACATGGTCGCGCGCGCAAGCTTTTCGGAATTGGTAATCAGCACCGCCGGGGAGGTGGGGCCGTGTTCCGCCTGGCCCAACAGGTCTGTGGCGCAGATTTCGCCATCGACGCTCTCATCTGCAATGATCAGCGTCTCCGTTGGCCCTGCGAGCAGATCGATACCGACGCGGCCAAACAACTGACGCTTGGCCTCGGCCACGTAGGCATTGCCGGGGCCGACGATCATGTCGACAGGCTTGATCGTTTCTGTACCGAGCGCCATCGCCGCAACCGCCTGGACGCCGCCGAGCACAAAGATCTCGTCGGCGCCGCCGAAATGCATAGCCGCGACAATCGCGGGGTGCGGGCCGCCCTTGAATGGCGGTGCGCAGGCGATGATGCGCTTAACACCTGCGACCTTGGCGGTGACAATCGACATATGTGCCGAGGCGACCATCGGATATCGCCCGCCCGGGACGTAACAGCCGATCGAATTTACCGGGATGTGACGATGGCCGAGCACGACGCCGGGCAGCGTCTCAACTTCGAGGTCGTGCATCGTCTCGCGCTGCTTCTGCGCGAAATTGCGCACCTGTGCCTGCGCAAATTTGATGTCTTCGAGATCGCGCTTGGGCACCTGCGCGATGGCCGCTTCGATCTCTTGCGGCGACAGGCGAAAATCTTTGGGCGACCAATTGTCGAATTTTTTCGACAGATCCTTTACGGCCTGATCTTTGCGCGCGTCGATGTCGGCGAGGATGGTCTCCACCGTCTCGCGCACTTTTGCGTCGGCGGCCTTGATCGCGCCCGCGTCCATTCCACGCTTGAGCCAACGGGGCATGACAGAACCTTTCTATTGTCGAGCAATGATAAAGCGGAACCTGTTGTCCAGGTGAAGCGAGCCCGTTTTGCTCTTGAACGGGGCAAGCGCCGGCAATAGGGCGGCGCGCAATTTATCTGCCCCGAACTGGCGAACGATTCTGATGCCGGGACCGGAAGCGGCAAAGCCGCGATAAGCGTCGTCTTCGCTGGAAAAATCGAAAGGCGTGTCGACGTCCTCAGGCTTGCCCGGTGTCAGCCCCGCTTTGGACAACATGTCCTCCATGACGCCCGGTTCGGACAATGCAAATGGCCCGGGCGTTCCGGGCGGCGGTGGCGGCAGAAGGCTGCCCATCGCTTTCACAATCGCGGCGGCTTGGCAGTCCTTGGCGGCGCCCCACACCGCCATAGAAACTTTGCCGTCACGCTTGGCTGCGCGTTTGGCTTGCTTGAGCGCGTTGATCGGGTCAGCGGCGTACTGGAACGAATTAAAGCCACTTACCAGATCGAATTGCCCGTCGCCGAATGGCAGCTCTTCCATGTCGCCACGCCGGAAATCGCCTGCGGGCGTTCGCTTGCGCGCAAACGCAAGCAAACCCTCGGCGGCGTCGAACCCCGATACGGCTGCGCCACGTTTCGCCGCGCGGGCACAGAAGAGGCCGGCGCCGCAGCCGACATCGAGGACGCGCGCGCCGGACGTCAGGCCGGCATGGTCGAGCACCGCCTCATACATGGGCGCGAAAAATATTTCCTGCAGGTCTGCCCAATCTTGCGGGTTTCCGCTCCACAGCTCGCCCTGAACGTCGGCCGTTCCCATGTCACTCCCTCAATTCGGCGCTACTTAATCGCCTGCGGATTGATCGGCGAACCCGTGCCGCCGGTGATGATCAGCGGCGGCCCGCAGAAGAAGAATTCGTAGATGCCATCCTGCTCGCAGTCCTCGGCGAGTTCCTTGAGGTAGAAGATCTCGCCCATGCACAGGCCCATGGCCGGGATCACGACCCAGTGCCACGGCTGGTTGGCTTCGGTCGTTTCGTTCGGCCGAACTTCCACGCCCCATGTGTCGGTGCAGATCGCGGCGACCTGTTTCTCCTGGCACCAGTAGCAGTTTTCGAACTTGACGCCGGGCGCATCGCCACCGGCGTAGCCACCCCATTCCTTCTCCGCGAGACAACGTTCCATCTGCCCGGTGCGTACGATGACGAAGTCGCCGCGTCCAATGGAAACGTTCTGCTGCTTGGCACATTTATCCAATTCATCGTTGGAAATGCTTTCGCCATCCTGCATCCATTTGACGCCACGGAAGCGTGCGACATCGAGCAGCACGCCGCGGCCAACCATCTTGTTCTTGGAGTGCTCGATGCCGAGAACGTTCAGACCGCGGGCATCGACCATCTTGGCCTCATGGCCGTTGTAGCCCTTGTCCTCGTAAAAGATGTGGCCGAGCGCGTCCCAATGGGTCGCGCCCTGCACGCACAGCATCAGCGTATCGTCGGCATAACGAATTTTGTTCCAGTCCTGCCGCCCGGCGATGGCATCGGTGCCCGTGGCCAGCATCTGGTGGATCGGATTGAAGCGGCCGCCGAACAGTCCGGTTTGCGGGCCTTCGCGGTCGAGCGGAATGCCAAGCGCAAACACCTTACCGGAGCGGATCAGACTGGCCGCCTTCACGATGTCCTCAGGCGTGACGTGATTGAGGGTGCCGATCTGGTCTTCTTTGCCCCAACGGCCCCAATTGCTGAGCTTTTTGCTGGCCTCGGCGATCGCTTGCTTGCCGACCTTGATATTCATTTAGCGTTTCCTTCCGGTCTTTTCGTTATTTCGCAGCGTCAAATTGTGCCGCCCGTTATCTTGGCAATATTCGCCGGTCACCGGTGTTTCATCAAGCGGGGTGCGTCATCTGTGCTTTGACAGCGCATGCGACGCTTGCGCATGATCCCGGCCACAAACAGACTTTAAAAGAGGGAGGACATTCATGAAAGGCAATCTATTCGCCGTTGCCATTCTGGCGGCGCTCGCTTTGCCCGCGCAGGCGGCCAACATTATGGACGAGTGGGCAGGTATGAAGGCGCCAGCGGCGCCCGAGCTGAAGCCGGTGACGGTCGATGCCAAGACCACAGCACTGCTGATGCTCGATTTCATGAATCAGAACTGTGGCAAACGGCCACGCTGCCTCGACACAATTCCGGCGATGAAGAAGCTGCTCGCCCAGGCGCGCGCCGCCAAAGTTCCGGTGGTCTATTCCATCATCGCTAACAGCACACCTGCCGACGTTATCACGGATGTGGCGCCGCTCGCTGATGAGCCGCACGTGTTGTCCGGTCCCGACAAGTTCCTGCGCACCGATCTGGAAAAGATCCTTAAGGACAAGGGGATCACGACGGTGATTGTGGTCGGCACAGCGTCGAACGGTGCGGTGCTCTATACCGGGAGTGGCGCGGCGTTTCGCGGCATGAACGTCATCGTGCCGGTGGATGGCCTGTCGGCGGTCGATCCCTATTCCGATTACAGCGCAGTCTTCACGTTCGCGAACGCGCCGCTGCTGTCGACGAAGACCACGCTGACCAAAAGCGACATGATCAAATTCTGAGGCACAAATCCGTAGGTTGTTGCGGTCCCGGGCGCTGCGCCGGGACACGAGCTGCAACTAAACCTTTCCCAGCGCGTGGAGGATTTTGTCCGGCGTGAACGGCATGTCGGTGAGCGGCTGCGCCTTGAGCGGACGCAGTGCATCGTTGATGGCATTCATCACCGATGCCGGCGCACCGGCGGTGCCGGCTTCGCCAGCACCTTTTGCGCCAAGTTCGCTGTCGGCCGTTGGTGAAACCACGTGGCCGCATTCGATGTCGGGCATTTCAGCGGCCATCGGCACCAGATAGTCGGCCATGTTGCCATTCAGCATCTGGCCGCGGTCGTCATAGAGGCATTGTTCGAACAGCGCCGCACCAATGCCTTGCACGACGCCGCCACGAATCTGTTCGTCGACGAGCTGCGGATTGATGATGGTGCCGCAATCTTCCACGCACCAGTGCTTCAGCAATTTGACAAACCCGGTGTCGGTGTCGACTTCGAGATAACTCGCCTGGATGCCGTTGGTGAAGGCGAACGGCCAGGCGCGCGGCACGTAATGGCGTGTCGCCATTAATTCGGCCTGGAAGCCGGGCGGCAGTGTGTCGGGACGGAAGTAGGCGACGCGCGCCAGTTCATTCAGTGGCAGTCGTTCGGTGCCTTTGTCTTTGTCCACGACGATGCCGTTGCGAATATCCAGATCGTCCGGCTTTGCCTGCAGCATTGCGCCAGCCACCGCCAACACATTCGCTCGCAGAGCCTTGCCCGCCTGCCAGGCCGCTTCGCCGCCGATGCCAGCCGCGCGCGAGGCCCAGGTTCCGCCGCCGTAGGGGGTGTTGTCGGTATCGCCGGTGACGACGCGCACCTTGTCGATCGAAATGCCGAACGACGACGCGACGCATTGCGCCAGCACGGCTTCTGCGCCCTGACCCTGCTCGGTGACGCCGCTGTGAATGATGATTGCGCCCTGCGAATCCAGCTTTACCGTCGCGCCGTCCATCGAGGTGATCCGCGCGCCGCCGACGCCGTAGAAGGCGGCCGAAGGATTGGTGACCTCGATGAAGCTGGCAAAACCAATGCCGCGATAAATGCCTTTTTCCCGCAGTTTCTTCTGCTCCGCGCGCAAGCCTGCGTAGTTCATCATCGAGTCGAGATGCGCGAGCGCTTCATGATGCGAGAGCAATTCAAACTTGAGCCCCGAGGCAGATTGCGTGGGGTAGGCGTCGTCAGCGATCAGATTGCGCCTGCGCAATTCAAGCGGATCCATGCCGATTTTGGCGGCGGCGAGCTCGACCAGTCCTTCGGTTACGGCCACGGCGATCGGGTGGCCAACGGCGCGGTACTGGCACATCACATTTTTATTCTGGAACACCACATGCGCCTGCGCACGGTAGTTCGGGCATTTGTAGGGGCCGCCGGTCAGGTTGACGACCTGGTTGGCCTCGATGCCGCTGGTGCGCGGGTAGACCGAATAAGGGCCGATCCCGGTCAAATCGTCGATTTCAAAGGCCGTAATGGTTCCGTCCTTGGTGACGCCGATCTTCGCTTTTACGCGATGATCGCGCGCGTGAATATCGGTCACGAAACTTTCGATGCGGTCGGCGACGAACTTGACGGGACGCTTGAGCAGTTTTGACAACCCGACCGTCGCCATCTCATCGGCATAAGTATGAACTTTGATGCCGAAGGAGCCGCCGACGTCTTTCGTCAGCACGCGCACCTGGTCGGTGGCGATGCCGAGATGCTTGGCGAACAGGTCCTGCATCATGTGCGGCGCCTGCGTGCCCTGGTAGACCGTCATGCGCTTCTCGCCTTCGTTCCAGTCGGCGACGATCGAGCGCGGCTCGTTGGTCACGCCGGTGTGGCGTCCAAAAATAAATGTGGTTTCGACCACGGCATCGGCTTCGGCGAAGGCCTTGTCGACGGCGCCGACGTCCAGTTTCCGTTCAAAGCAGAGATTATCGCCAAGCGATGCGTGGATCACCGGCGTCTTGCTATCGAGAGCGGTTTCCGGATCGGTGACGGCCGGCAATTCTTCGTAGCTCACGTTGACCAGTTCACAAGCGTCCTCCGCCTCCGCGCGCGTGCGGGCAACCACGGCGCAAACAGCCTCGCCTTGCCAGCAGGCGCGGTCGGTTGCGATCGGAGATTGGGGTGCGGATTTGAGGCCTTTCAAATGAGTGAGCACGCCGACCCACGGCGTCATGACTTTGGCGAGTTCGGGGCCGGTCACGACCGCAATCACGCCCGGCGCATTTTTGGCCGACTCGGCGGTGATCTTGACGATCCGAGCATGGGCGTGCGGCGACCGCACGTAGGCGACATGGGCCATGCGTGGCAGCGTTACGTCGCTGACATATTGCCCGCGGCCTTGCGTGAGCCGTTGCAAATTCGGCCGGGGGACCGAGCGGCCGATGTATGAATTCGGCCGGTCGAGCGCGCTCAGGACGGGTGGGGAGTCTTCGGTGATTTTCATTTTTTCGCTCCCGCGCGCGCCTGCGCCACCGCCTCAACGGCGTCAACGATGGCCTGGTAGCCGGTGCAGCGGCAGTAGTTGCCCGACAGATGTTCGCGAATATCGGCGCGGCTCGGGACCCCGCCGCGTTTGAGCAGCTCCTGCGCGGCAGCGATCATTCCGGGCGTGCAATAGCCGCATTGCAGCGCGTTGCGCTGCTCGAATGCAAGCTGCAGGTCGGCAACTTCGCCGGAATCCGACATTCCTTCGATTGTCTCAACCGAAGCGCCGTCACATTGCACGGCGAGCATCAAGCAACCGCGCACGATGTCGCCATTCACCCGGACGGTGCAGGCTCCGCAAACGCCGTGCTCGCAACCGACATGGCTCCCGGTGAGCGCAAGATCGTCGCGCAGGAAATCGACCAGAGTCTTGCGCGCATCGATACGCTCCTGCACGCGCTCGCCGTTGACCGTCAGTGATACGTCGAGAGCTAGATCGCTCATGTCCGCGCCTCCAGCAATTGCTTGGCCACGCGGCGGAGCAGCACGCCCGCCAGATGCTTTTTGACTTTTGCCGTCGCTTGAACGTCATCGTTGGGTTCAAGATCGAGTGCGGCAACCGCCGCATCGACATTGCCTTTCGCCAGTGCTTCCTCGGCTTTTTTAGTCCGCACCGGCGTGTTGCCGACACCGAAATAGGCGAGCCGTACTTCGGTCAGCCCTTTGCCATCGGCGCGCGCAGTGGCCGCAAGGCCGACAATCGCGTAGTCGCCGTGGCGCCGCGCCAGCTCGGCAAATCCGACCCGGGTGTCCTTGTTCGCAGCGGGCACGCGAATGGCGGTGAGCACCTCCTGCGGCGCGAGCGCCGTCTCGAACAGCCCTTTGAAAAAATCCTGGGCCTTGATCGTGCGTTTGCCGTTTGGGCCCATCGCCTCAATCTCGCCGTCGAGCGCCAGCAGGCACGCCGGCAGCTCCGCGGCGGGATCGGCAAAGGCGACGGAGCCGCCAAGCGTCCCGCGATTGCGGATGGCGGGATGGCCGATGTGCGGCATCGCGCGCGCGATCAAAGGCGCGTGTTGGGCGACCGTCTCCGAACGTTCAGCCTGGGTGTGCCGCGTGAGAGCGCCGATCTCGACAGCCCCGCTTTTAACCGAAATGCCGTCGAGGCCGCCGATTCCATTAATGTCGATCAGCATGCTCGGAGCCGAGAGCCTCATATTAAGTGTGGCGATCAGACTCTGCCCACCGGCCAAAAGCCGCGCATCCTTGTCTCCGAGAAGCGTCACCGCCTCTTCGAGCGAACGTGCCTTTTTGTACGCAAACGGCGACGGCTTCACGTATCCTCCCCATTCTCTTGCTGGCGCGTGATCTCACCCGCGCCGGCTTTTTTCTTATTGTGACCGGGAAAGCCGGGAGGTCAATGCAGGCAGGGTACTCGCGATCCGGCCGCGTGCCGCGTATAAGAGCCCCACAAAATCCAGGGAGAGATCAGTGCCGAAGGAATTCGAAGGTAAAGTCGTTGTGGTCAGTGGCGGCAGCCGCGGGATCGGCAAGGCAATTGCGACGGCGTTTGCGCGCGAGGGAGCACAAGTGGTGCTGGCCGCAGCGAGCGCGGACAATCTGGCCGCCGCAGCCAAAGCGATGACAGGTGGGCCGGCGCCGGTCACCATCGTCGGCGATCTGCGGACGCTCGCCGGCTGCGAGCAGCTGTTCAAGGCGGTGAACGAAAAGTTCAAGCGTTGCGATGTTCTGGTCAACAACGCAGGTGCAACGCGCGGAGGAAATTTCTTCGAATTGCCCGACGACGCATTTGTCGATGGCTTCGCTCTGAAGTATTTCGCCGCGGTGCGTCTCTCGCGGCTGTTCTGGCCGCTGCTCAAGGCCGCCCATGGCAGCATCATCAATATCATCGGCGCCGCCGCGCGAACGCCGGGACCGGATTTTTTGGTCGGTGGTTCGGTCAATGCCGCCTTTGCGAATTTCGCCAAGGGCCTCGCGACGATCGGCAACCGCGACGACGTGAACGTCAACGTCATTCACCCCGGCATGGTCGAGACCGACCGGGTCGTCACGTTGTTTCAGCAATTTGCCAAAGCGAACAACACGACGCCGGAGGAGGCCCGCAAATCCAACCTCGCCAAGAGCGGCGCACGTCGCATCGGCCAGCCCGAAGACGTTGCCGAGCTTGCATTGTTTCTCGCACGTCCGCAGGCACGCCATATCCAGGGCGCGGCCATTATGGTCGACGGCGGCACCACGACCGGGCTTTATTGAGCGCGCCGGCCAGGGCGCGCGAAATTATAAACGTGCAGCCAAAAGCGGACGTGCGGGTATTGCAAGATCAACGTCTGGTTTCGGGCGCAATGCGAATATCGCTCGCGCCTATCACAATGTCTGCTAATGACCCAAAGCCGACAAGAGGCCCCCCTTGCGCGTTCAGCTCGGAACTTTCCAGGGTTCCAAGCCCAGACATTTATAATTTGAGGTCCGCTATTGTGTGGTAACGGACACAGTTATGGGACCTTCCTCTGATCCGAAAAAACCAATCGTTGAGCAAAAACCCAACGATGAACATTCAGACGATTTGAGCGCTCGCGCGCTCCGGATGCGCATTCGCCAACAAGAATTGCTTGCCGAACTCGGTGTTCTGGCCCTTCAAGGTACAAGCTTCGTCGAAATGCTCAATCATACGGCGAGGGTGACGGCGGAAGGTTTGGAAGCGGAATATTGCAAAGTGCTGGAATACATTCCGGCCGATAAACGGCTTCTGGTTCGCGCCGGCATTGGCTGGGGCGAGGGCGTCGTGGGACATGCGACCGTCGGCGCGGACTCGGGCTCGCCTGCCGGCTATGCATTGCAGACCGGCAAGCCGGTGATTTCTAATCATCTGGAAAACGAGCAACGATTTCGCACGCCCGAGTTGCTGGTAGAGCACGGTATTCGCCGTGCGATGAACGTTATTTTGCAAGGCGATGGCTCGCCATTCGGGGTTCTTGAAGTCGACAGCCGATCCGAAGGGGAATTCAGCGAGAAGGACATCGCCTTTTTGCAAGGTGCTGCAAATATTCTCGGCATGGCGATAGAGCAGCAGCAATACCAGCGAAAACTACAAGCGGCCCTTGCCCGTCATCAAATCCTGCTCAAAGAGGTCAACCATCGCGTCAAGAATAGCCTTCAGGTTGTCTCCAGCATGCTTCATCTGCAAGCGAACGCCGTGGGCGACCCGGAATTGAGTGATCGTCTCAACGAAGCATCTACCCGCATATCGGCAGTCGGCCGGGCCTACGAGCGCCTCGCCTACAATGCAGATTATGAGAATATCGATCTTGTTTCCTATCTGCGCGAGGTGATCGATGACCTGGAAACGGCAGTTAGCCCATGCAAAATCCAACTGGAGGCGCCCGATGAAATTCAGTTCGCCGCAGATCGCGCCATCCTTGTGGCACTTGTCATCAATGAATTAGTTTTAAATGCCGGCAAATACGCATATCCCAACTCATCAGAGGGTTTGATCTGGGTGCGACTCGCTCCGATGGAAAACAATTTAATATTAGTATCAGTCCGCGATGAGGGCGCAGGCCTGCCGACTGGATTCGACCCGGTGACCAGCAAGCGGCTTGGCACGCGCTTGGTCAATGCACTCGCAAAACAGTTGGGTGCGGAGGTGACGCGGCCCGCATCCATCAACGGCACCAATTTTACATTACTTATTCCATTGGCGCGGGCGGAGGGCGTTTAACCGCTCACGCCGTTTCGCAATCGGATGTCCGCTATTGGCACAAGGCAGACATCGCCTATTGCGCTGCACATGTCTGCTTTTGACCCAAAGCGGACATTCGGTGTCTCCCGCTACCCCTTCAAGGCGATAGTTTACAGCGGTAGGATGTTCACCCTTGGCCTCGGGGGAAGGCAATGAGACGGCGCGATTTCATTACCCTTCTCGGTGCAACGGCGGCTTGTCCGCTTGCTGCGCGCGCACAGCAGCCCGCGAAGGTCCCCCGTATCGGAGTACTCTGGCATGCCGCGAACGCCGAGCAGGAGGGAACGAACTATAAGGCGATAGTAAAGGGCTTTGCGGATATCGGTTATATCGACGGCAAAACCGTCGTGCTGGAACACCGTTTTCCCAACGAGCAGCCGACTCAATTTCGAAGCATGGCCGCCGAACTCGTGGCATCCGGTGTCGATGTCCTCGTCGTCATCGGAGCCAATGCGCCTCCCTATGCAAAGGAAGCAACCAAAACAATCCCAATCGTTTTCGCTCTGATGCCTGATCCGATTGGCAGCAAACTGGTCAATAATCTGGCCCGGCCGGAAGCAAATGTGACGGGCCTGTCAAACTCCGCGAGCGACATCGTGGGCAAGCGGCTGGCGCTCTTCAAAGAGATTATTCCGGGACTGTCTCGCGTTGCCCTTCTCGTCAATTCGAAATCCTCACTCGCGTTGGGATATGAGCAGGCGTTTCAGTCGGCGGCCGCCAATCTTGGTCTTTCAGGAAAGGCGTTCACATGGCGCGAGCCGGACGAACTAACATCAACCTTCGCCGCAATGAAGGATGCCGGCATCCAAGCGGCGATGTTCAACCCGGATGGCTGGGCTTTTACATATCGCGATCTGATAGCAAAGCTTGCGCTGACCAAGGGGCTGCCGCTGTCTGCCTATTCACGACAAACTTTTAACGCGGGTGCGTTGATGTCTTACGGCGTGGATCATGATGCCATCTGTTATCGCGTTGCCGTTTATGTGGACAAGCTCCTGAAGGGCACGAAGCCTAGCGAGCTTCCAATCGAACAACCAACCAAATTTGAGTTTTTGATCAACCTCAACACCGCCAGAGCGCTTGGTATCACTGTGCCGCCGTCGATGTTATTGCGCGCCGACGATGTGATCGAATAACGATCTGTTTTTGCTGCGCTGCACGAGTCCGCTTGTGGCACAAAGCGGACCTCACAACGCAAGTGATCAATGTCCGCTTTCGGGGTAAGAGCGGACATCGCAAAATGAAGAGGGACCGCTACATGTGGCACGGGCAGCGGTCCCTCCTACGCACAGCCGAGCGTCTGGGGCCGTTGGGGACGGTGACGGCTCGGCAGCTTGTGAGGAGAGCATCGCAAGGGTCGACCGGTCCGGCTGTGCTGCAGGTCACAGCTGCGACGACTTGGCGGTTGTGACCGCATAGCAGACTTGTGAGGCATCACCGTGCCAGCAGCCCTAATTGGCTGCGCGTTTTCCCTCTCTCAGAGACTCCTAACCCACCTCTTCGCATACCAAAGGGCGATGGCAATGCATGCTGACACTGTGGCCGTGACCAACGGTTCCGCCCATTGTGGCGGAAAGTGTGATGGATGCGCGAAGATATCGCCTGCGAATGTCGCTATCGAGCTGATTGTCACCTGCCGAGCAAGCGAGTTAGTCGTGCGATCCATCTGAGCAAGGAGAGCAACCGCAACAACGGCGCCCACGGTCCCACAAACGGAAGCGCGCAGAACGTGCTCGAAACTTAATGCTCGTAAAACATCAGACCGTGTCATCACAAGAAAGCAGGCTAGCCAAGCTCCGGCGAATTTTTCGACAGCGGGACGAATAAGCCCACTCGAACGGAGGTCGGCAAATGAAAGAGTCCCAGACTTTGCGCCAGACATGGATTGCCCTTTCTTACTTTTCATTTCGCGGACGATAGACCACTACGACAATAGTCGGTCAAAATTGACTGACGATTGCGTGTTTGTCCTCACATTTGGGTCACAGGCAGTCGCAAGCCCATCACAGCGGTGTGACGGCGGCGCAGCGAAGAGGCCCGGAGCAGCGGCGCGCTATGCGAGGATATTCAACGAAAGCTGCCGATTGGTATCGCTAGCCATATCGGGCATGCCCGCCGGCCTGGCACCGTTTGCCAAGCTCTTAAGCGTACCATCGAGGATCACGGACGGTTGTTCCGCGAAAGCAGATTTCTTGCTGGGATCGGAAACGTCCGGCGGCGTGCCCGGTTTCGCGTTTGGGTCGGTGCCACGCTTCGCCTTTGCCTCGTCGCATGAGGAAAAGCAGACATATCCGTTGACCACTGAAACCATCATTAACCGTCCAAACGGCACGTTACACCACAGGTGTAAATGAATTTTGTATCGTCTATCACGGCCGCGTGAGGCAACTGATGTCCGCTTTTGCTACAAGCGGACATCAGATCTGCTGCTTCAGCCGCGCGCCGGTCGACCGGGTCACGCCGTGTTCCAAACTTATTTTTTCATATTGTCTTTGGACATGCCGTCATCTTTTTTCATCGTGTCCTTGGACATCGTGTCCTTCGACATAGTGTCCTTCTTCATCGAATCCTTCGACATGCCGTCTTTGGACATGGTGTCTTTGCTCATGGAGTTAGTCTTGCCCATGTTGTCCTTGGTCGTGGTCTGAGCAAAAGCGGCCGGGGCACTGGCGAACGAAACCGATATGAACGCTGCGAAAAGACAAGCTGTGAAGCGTGAACGGGTCATTGCTGGATCCTCCTGAGGAACGTTTGACGATGGTCATGATGATCCCATCGTTGCTAGTTCGATCCAGCTATGACCCGGGTTACGCCGCTGCGTGAAAAATTAGCGACGAGCAGACGGCCGCTGAAGGCTCGATTTGCGGCGATGACAAGGGCCACTGCGAGTATGTGCACCGCAAGGTCAGTCGCTGCCGCGTCAAACGGGTGAAAGAAGTTGAGGAGTGTCGCGGCCCCTGCGGCTGATGCGAGCCCGGCGATTGATGCTGTTAGCCCTGGGTATAGCGGGCATGCACGTCGCAGCATTGTAATGAGCAGCACCGACAGCGGAACCGACAGTGCGACGATGAACATGAGACAATCGCGCGCCTCGCTCAGGTCGGCCGCGTGGGTCCCTGGCACAAACCAAGCGCGCAAACACCCCACGCCGCTTGCGACGATCCACAATAGTGCCGCCGGCAGTGGTAACAACGCCCACGCTCGGCGCGCGTCCGGCAGGCAGAGCTGGAATGCAGCGAAAGCAGCAAGGATCGCGGTTGACGCGGAACCAATGACCGCGAGCCACATGTCGGGGGCTGCGATGAGTTGGCGCCCCAGCGCTGGCAGGTCGGCGATCAGCGCGAGCGCGATGGCTGTGGCCGCTACGACCGCGAGCCATCCTAACGCTCGCACGGTCGGTCGTCGTAACCGATGCACCGGCGTCAGATCGGTGACGAGATCAAGGATTAAGCGCTCATGCTCGGAGCCGTTATTTGAGGAGGTGTTCATGTCCTCATTCCCTCGACGATATCTTGACGCGAAGTGCTTTTAGCCCGCGATGTAGGTTAACCTTGAGCGAACCCTTGGTACGATGGGTTAGTTTCGCAGCCTCGGCGAGCGAGCTCTCATCCAGCACGAGGCGCTCCACTGCTTCGCGCTGGCGCGGCGGCAGGCTTGCGAGCGCATGAGCAAACGCACCTGTGATCTCGGCTTGAGTAAGCCCGCGCGCTGGATCGGCCGCTTCATCGGCATGGTTTTCGAGCGCGAGCGGTGCGTGTACCTCGCGTACATCCTTCCGGCGAATACGGCGAAGGAGATCAATTGCCCGACGATCGGCGATAGTCGACAACCACGCGGTGAACGACCGGCTTGGATCGTACACCTGCCGCGCACGATGAACGGTCAACAATGTGTCCTGCACCACATCGTCGAGATAATCAGCCGATATGCCGCGCCGCCGCGCGACACTCTTGATTATCGGTATGCAGTCTCTCAGCAATGCCTGATATGAGGCGCCGTCGCCGGCTTGCGCCGCTGCCATCCAGGTCGACCGGCGCACATCTGCAGCCGCATCTTGTGCCTGAAAGTGATCCACGCGGCGCTCGGCTCGTTTCAACCACGAAGGGGCCGCCACGATAGCACCAACAGGAGCGGCGGGGCAGGAAAACGAACCCCGCCGTAGCACCGCGCTTTCATACATGTGCATCACGTTCAGTTGATTGTTGCGCTCGGGATATTGGCTGATGCCATTTAAGTATTTCGACCAACGATGGGTAAAGGTTACATTGATCGAGGCGATCGGGCGCTGGGCGCATCCCATCTGGTGAAAGAGGCTGCCAACGGAGGCAGCTCTATTCGGAGTTTAATTTCAGGGAGAAAATGCTATTGGTATGACCAATCGGCCAATCGCTCAGATCGGTGACCCGCGCAAAGCCCGCGCGCTCATAAAAAGCAGGCGCTTGAAAATCATATGTCGCTAACCAAATTCGACGCGCGCCTCGCTTACGCGCCTCGTTGATAAACTTATTCAGCAATGCGCTACCCAACCCACTCCGGCGGCTTGGCTCGGCGACCCACAGCTGTTTGAGCTCCGATATTCCGCCCCATAAATAGCCAAGTGCTGCTGCAATAATCTTACCATCCTTGTCCCTGACAACGAATCCCAAGTCCTTACCATCACTAAAGCCGGTCGCTCGGCAGTTATGTTCGTAAAGGGAATGCTCGACGGCAGCGACTTCATTTGCCGTAGGGTCGCTTATCTCTTCTATTTGCATCTGGTTGCCTCCGACCTCAACGCCGGGGCTTGTTACACAATTGACGTTACGCACTCAAACGAGGTGAATGTCTGCTATTGGCACTTAGCGGACATCGCCAGTGCACTGCACATGTCTGCTAATGACCCAAAGCGGATATGGCCGCCTTCCACCGCTGTTGCTCAATCTGGTACGATACCCCTGTCTTGAGCCTTGGGGCCGGCGGATGAAAATTAAGTTGAGGCATGCTCTCGGACTGGTGCTGATTGCTCTGACAGCCAGCGTGGGTTCAGCCTTCGCACAACAGACGCCCGACGCACGCGTCGCTGACCTTGTTAAATCTGGTAAACTCCGGGTCGGTCTATTTCCGCCGCAATACATCAAGGAACCAGCAACCGGTGCGCTAAAGAGTGTATTGGTAGAGACTGCTCGGGCACTTGCAGCGCGCGTTGGCGTTGAACTGGTTCTGCTGGAACGGCCAACCCCTCTCAAAGTCGTGGAGTGCCTAAAGGCCGGCGAGTGCGATGTAGTGTTTCTGGCATTTGACGAGCGGGCGGCCAATGTTGGCGATTTCTCGTCGCCATTTATTCAATTCGAGTACACGTTATTGGTGCCAGCCGGCTCACCAATCCGCACCATCCCCGATGCAGACCGTGTGGGAGTTCGCATCGCGGCCGTGCGCAATCACGCTTCGACCGTCACGTTAAGTCTCATCCTGAAGCAAGCCGAACTGGTGTACGCCGAGACCCCAGACCCCACTTTCGACTTACTGCGCACCGGGCATGCCGACGTGATGGCATCAACCCGTAGTGCACTTTTAGAATTTTCCGACAAGTTGCCTGGTTCACGAGTGCTAGAGGATCACTACGGGGTGAACCTCAACCGGGTGGTAGTACCGAAGGGCCACACCGAGTGGCTCGCGTACGTCAACGATTTTGTTGAGGAAGCCAAAGCCTCGGGTTTAATACAGAAGGCCATCGATCGCGCGGGTCCGCCCGGGATTAGTGTCGCGCCGCCCGGAAACTCTGACTAGTTTTCTTTCTAGAGACATGTCCGCTATTGGCACTTAGCGGACATCAGCTTGGGCGCTGCACATGTCCGCTTTTGACCCAAAGCGGACATCGGCTGGTCTCGAGCGCCACCCCTTTCAGAGTACTACCGCGGGTTGATACGATGCCTCGTCCTAAGCCTCGGGGGAGGCAATGCGGCGGCGCGAGTTCATTAAACTTATAGGTGGCGGAGCGGTCGCTTGGCCGTCTGTGGGGCATGCTCAGCAGCCTGGAAAGCTGCCTACGATTGGTTTTCTCGGTGTCGATCCCGCGATGTGGAGTTCTTGGACGGTTGGCTTTGTCGACCGCTTAAGTGCGCTTGGCTGGATCGACGGTCGCACGGTAACGATAGAATATCGCTGGGCGCAGGGGCGTCCCGAGCTTCACGCAAAATTTGCGGCCGAGTTTGCCCAATTGAATGTCAATGTCATTGTAACGTCCGGCGCAGCCGTCCCGGCAATAATGCAAGCGACATCGTCTATCCCTATCGTCTTTGCTGTTGCAAACGATCCGGTTGGTGCTGGCATGGTCAAAAGCTTGTCGCGACCGGGCGGCAACGTCACCGGAACATCACTTCAGACCCTAGACCTTGCGGGTAAGCGCTTTGAACTGTTTCGGGAAGCAGTTCCCAATGTCCGGCGACTGGCAATCATGGCCGATGCCAACTTTCCTCAAGCGATGCTTGAGATGGGCGCAGTAAAAGACCTTGCTCGCAAATTCAGCATTGAAGTTATTCCACTTGAAATCCGAGGAACGGAAGACATTGTGCCCGCCTTCGATAGGCTGAAGGCAGAAAAAGCGGACGCCCTTTATGTCGTAATCAATGAACTTCTGAACGCCAACCGTTTGCGTATAGTCACATCAGCGCAGACGGCAAAGCTGCCGACGATATTCGGCACTCGCGATTGGGTTCTATCTGGGGGGCTTATGTCCTATGGCCCAAACTTCCCGGCTCTGTTCGGGCGAGCCGCCGAAATTACTGATAGAATTTTACGGGGCACGCAGCCGGGCGATATTCCGGTCGAACAGCCAACCAAATTCGAACTCGTGATCAGCCTCAAGACTGCCAAGTCGATTGACTTGAGCGTCCCACCAACACTGCTCACCCGCGCTGACGAGGTGATCGAATGAGGCGACGCGAATTCATCACACTTCTCGGCAGAGGGGCGGCAACGTGGCCGCTTGCCGCGTATGCGCAGGAGGGCAAGCAGCGGATCGGCATAATGATGGCGTTTGCCGACAGCGATCCGCAAGCTCAGGGCTTCGTCACGGCATTCCGGGAGGGACTACAGAAGCTCGGGTGGACGGAAGGGCGGAACATCCAAATTGATGTTCTTTGGGGGTCGACGGATCCGGCAATAATGCAGCAGTTCGCCAAGCAACTCGTCTCCTCGCAACCCAACCTCATCTTGTCATCGGGCACGCCTACCACTCTGGTACTGCAGCGACAAACACGAACGATCCCCATCATTTTCGCAACGGTTGTCGATCCGGTCGGCAGTGGCCTGGTGAAAAGTCTGCCGCGGCCGGGCGGCAACGTTACTGGATTCATAAATCTTGAAGGATCAATGTCCGGAAAGTGGATCGAGCTACTCAAGGAGATCGCACCGCGCGTAAATCGGATTGCCTTCCTGTTCAACCCAGTAACGGCAACGTTTGCCGACTACTTCCTGATCCCGTTCAAGGCAGCCGCTAAGTCTGTCGGTTTAGAGGCAATTGCGGCGCCCGTCCGCGACACATCCGAACTCGCATCCGCCGTTGCCGCGCACGCACGCGAACCGAATGGCGGCCTTTTGATCATGCCAGATGCGTTCACGGTCGCTCGTCGCGCGGAGATCACCTCGCTGGCGGCTCGACACCAGCTCCCGGCCATCTATCCGTTTCGTTTCTTCGCGGAACTGGGCGGCCTACTGTCTTATGGAAATGATCAAACCGACAATTATCGGCGAGCGGCCATCTATGCCGACCGTATCCTCAAGGGCGCGAAGCCGAGCGAACTTCCTGTCCAGACCCCGGTCAAGTTCGAACTGGTGATCAACCTCAAGACCGCCAAAGCGTTGGGCCTCGATGTGCCGGTGCATCTCCAGCAGATCGCCGACGAGGTGATCGAATGAGTGGAGCTATGCCCGCTATCGGCACAAAGCGGACATTTTGACTGCGCGCGCCAATGTCTGCTTTCGGAAGCAGAGCAGAAATACTGCACGCACCGTTTTATGAGTACACGCCCTGGCTCACGATCTTTTTTACGATATCGATCGCGCGGCGCAGCAGCGTTTCGGATGCTTCCGGCGTGCGAAATGCCGCATGCGCCGACAGCGTTACATTTTCGAACTTTGCCAAAACATGCGTGGGCGGTAACGGCTCGTTGTGAAATACGTCGAGCCCGGCATGGCGAATATGGCCGCTTTTGAGCGCCGCAATCAGCGCGGCCTCGTCGGCTAACGCCCCACGTGCGGTATTGATGTAGATGACACCCTTTTTCATCCGAGCGATCCGCTCGGCGGAGAGAAAGCCGCGCGTCTCATCGCCGAGCGTTAAATTCATCGACACCACGTCTGCACGGGCGAGCAACGTATCGATCTCGACCAGCGGAACGTCGATCTCAGCGTGCTTCGTACGGTTCCAGCCGATCACGTTCATGCCCATGCCCTTGCCGATGCGCGCCACCTCGCGGCCGATACCGCCGAGCCCGATCACGCCAAGCGTCTTGCCAAGAAGTTGTACGCCTTCGTGTGGGGTCCATATCCCGCCGCGCACCTCGCGATCCATGCGCGCGAGGTCGCGCGCGCAGGCCCACAACAGGGCGATCGAGTGTTCGGCGACCGCCGTGTCGCCATACCCTTTGATGATGTGCACCTTGATGCCGCGCTCATTGAGCTCGGCGACATTCATGTAGCTCGCCGGTCCCGTTCCGAGAAAAACGATGTGTTTGAGTTCCGGGCACTGTGCCACCAGCGGCGTCGGCATATATGAGTGGTCGTCGATTGCGATGTCATAGCCGCCGATGATGCGGGGCAGGTCGTCGCGCGCGAAAGCCTTGCGGTTAACATCAATAGGCGGATCGCCCGGGCGGGCAACTCTTTCCCAGACGGGAGCCAGCTGATCATTGCAGTCGAGAAAAATGCATTTCATGCGTGTCTCGTTTCGCGCGGTAATTTCGCTTGCCACAAGGAGAGGTGGTAATTGTGAGAAAAAGTCACATCAGGCGGCGGGCTGCAAGCGTTGACGGGGCGCAATGCGCAGAATACATGCAGCGGGCGCCGCACGCAGCAACTGCTGGCGCTTTTCTGCCGCCCGCACCGACGCGGCCATACCCGGGAAACTGAATGAAACTTGCAAGTTTTAAGGTGCGCGGGCGCGACAGTTTTGGCGCCGTCGTAGGAGAGGGCGTTGTCGACCTGAAAACACGCCTGGCCCCAAAATACTCCAGTGTGCTCGACCTGCTGCGCGGAAACGGTCTTGATGCGGCACGCGCGGCCTCAAGCGGTGTCCGCGCAGACTTTCCGTTGAGCGAGGTCGAGTTTCAGCCGCCAATCAAGCATCCGGAAAAGATCCTTTGCATCGGCATCAACTATGCCAATCGTAACCAGAACTATGGCGATCAAGACGTGCCGCAGTATCCCAGCATGTTTTTTCGCACGCCCGACTCGTTGGTGGCCCACGACAAGCCCATTGTGCGGCCGCGCGAATCCGAGCAACTCGACTTTGAAGGCGAGATCGCGCTTGTGATCGGCCGCGGCGGTCGGCGTATTCCGCAGAGCGAGGCCCTGGATCATGTGGCCGGCGTGACGTTGTGCAATGAAGGCACTATTCGCGACTGGATGCGGCACGGGAAGTTCAACGTCACGCAAGGCAAGAATTGGGACGCCAGCGGAAGTATTGGACCGTGGATCGTGACAACCGATGAGGTCGACCTCACCAAGCCCCTGCACATGACTGTTAAGGTGAACGGGGAATTGGCCCAGGACGACACGACCGCGAGCATGATCAAGTCATTTTCCGAACTGATCGCCTACATCAGTACATTCACGTCTCTCAAGGCCGGCGATGTGCTCGTCACTGGAACCCCGGTCAAGCTCAAGCGCGGGGAGCCGGCGGTTTGGCTAAAGCCCGGTGATACAGTCGAAATTGCAGTGCCGGAGATCGGCGTGTTGCGCAATACGGTGGTCGCAGCGTCATGAGCAAAGAGCACAAAGCCGTATGTATCATCGCCTGGCCCGCCGGCCATTCCCGGTCGCCGTTGATCCACAATTACTGGATCAAGCGACACAATCTTGATGCCGAATACCGCCGCGAACCGGTGCCGCCAGAAAAATTTGAGGAGTTCGTCAAGAATCTGCGTGGCAATGGTTATGTCGGCGCCAATATTTCGGTGCCGCACAAGGAAGTCGCACTCAAATTGTCCGATCCTGACGACCGTGCACGTGCAGTCGGGGCAGCCAATACGCTGTGGTACGACGACAATAGGCTGCGCTCGACTAACACCGACGTCGAAGGGTTCCTTGCAAATCTCGATGCCGCGACGCCGGGCTGGGATCGTGGATTGTCGACCGCTGTCGTACTTGGCGCGGGCGGTGGTGCGCGTGCCGTAATTTTCGCACTGCTCGCCCGCGAGGTGGGCCGCGTCTATGTGATCAATCGGACCGAGGCGCGCGCGATCGCTCTGCGCAAGAAATTTGGTTCCCGCGTGCATGTCGCCCGTTGGGAGGAGACTACTGGTCTGCTCGGCGGTGCGGGCCTTTTGGTCAATACCACCACCCTCGGCATGGTTGGGCAGCCGCCGCTCGAGTTCAATTTGCGCTGTCCCCCTTCGTTGGTGGTTGCCGACCTCGTTTATGACCCACTGGTGACGGGGTTGCTGGCGTCGGCACGTGCGCGCGGCCTGCGGACCGCCGATGGGCTTGGAATGCTGCTGCATCAGGCCGTGCGGGGCTTCGAGTTGTGGTTCGGCGTACGTCCCGAAGTGACCGCGGAACTGCGCGCGCTCGTCGAGGCCGATCTCCTCAAGAAAAAGTGAGGAATAACCTGCCCCGATTGGGGTTATTCGCCTGACTGCGACCGGCCTTGCCGGAAACCAGATTGGGAGGAACTACATAATGTACAAGTCGAATATGACATGGCGGGTGCTTGGTGCCGGTGCCATTGCTTTGTTTTTTGTAACTGCCGCTTTCGCACAACAGCCGAGCCGTATTCGCGGCCAAATCGAAAAGGCCGATGGCGGCATGCTCGCGTTAAAGACGCGCGATGGTGCCATGCTCGATGTGAAAGTGGCCGACGATGCGCGGGTCGCTGCGTTGGTCAAAGCTTCGCTCGCCGACATCAAGACCGACAGCTTCATTGGCGTCGCCGGCATGCCGCAAGCGGACGGCAGCATTGAAGCATTTTCGGTTCACATTTTCCTGCCGGCGCAGCGCGGCGTTGTGCCCGATCGGCACGGCCCTTGGGATGCGAAGCCCGGCAGCACGATGACGAACGCTGTTGTTGAAAGCAGCGTGACCGATAAGACTGGCCAGGTGTTGACGGTGAAATACAAGGACGGCGAGAAGAAGATTGTTGTGACACCGGCAACGATGATCACGGCAGTAGCACCGGGCAACAAGGATGAACTCAAGCCGGGTGCGCAGATCATCATCATGGCGTCAGACAAGCAGTCGGATGGATCGGTGTTGGCCAAGACGCTCTATGTCGGCCGTAGCCTCACGCCAGCGATGTAAGGCACACATTATATTGTAGCCCAGTATTGGCGCGCCGCCGCTTAAGGGCGGCGTTGCCATTGGACGGAGGAAACATCGTGAAAACACTTACGACAATCGGTGCGCTGTGTGTCTTTGCATTGGCTTCTGGTTCCGCGCTTGCACAGGACAAACCGGTGCGCGTGCGCGGCACGATCGACCAGATCGACGGTGGTATGTTGATTGTAAAATCGCGAGAAGGCGACACGCTCAAGGTGAAACTGGCGGACGATGGCAAGGTCGTCGCGCTGGTGAAGGCCTCGCTCGCCGACATCAAGCCGAATTCATTCGTGGGGTCGACCGCGATGCCGGAGCCGGACGGCAGCTGGAAGGCCATCGAGGTCCACATTTTTCCGGAGGAAATGCGCGGCACCGGCGAAGGGGATAGGCCTTAGGATTACAAGCCGCAAAGCACGATGACGAACGGCACGGTCAATAGCGTCGGCAAGAGTTCCGTGAGGGGCACTGTAGCTGCTGAAGAAGGTTCGTCGCTGACGCTGAATTACAAGGACGGCACGAAGAAAATCGACGTGACCCCTGAGACGGTGATCGTGACCTATATGCCTGGCAGCAAGGATGAGCTTAAGCCCGGCGCGAAAATCTATATTCCGGCGGCGATCCACCAGGCCGATGGAAGCCTGATGACGGCCCGGGTCAACGTCGGCCGTGGAGTGACGCCCCCGATGTAGGTCGGCGCTTTTAGCAAGCGCGCCGGTTCGGCGCATGCGCCGAACCGCGTGCGGGCACATCGAGATCGCCAGCAAGCTCGGGCATTTCCCGCATGAGTCTGACGAGGCGGCTGTGACGGCCGCCGAGTGCGCGCGCCTCCCGTTGATCTTCGATCGGCCGGCGCACCTCATCGCAGCGCGCGAGGCCGTCTATTTCGGCGCCGTGGTCGGCCAACCGCGCCAAAAGATACGTAAGGTCTTCAAGCTGGTCGGCAACTACGTGGATGACGCCCAATTCTTCCTGCACGAGGCCGGTAACGGCCACATAGCGTGCGTTTAAAACTACTGGGCGCAGCCGTTCGAATACCTTCGGCCATACGATCACATTGGCGACGGCGGTTTCATCCTCGATAGTCATGAACACGACACCATTGGCCGAGCCTGGCCGCTGCCGGCAGGTCACCAGCCCCGAGATACGCGCACGCGTGCCGGAGACGATGCGGCGCAGAGTCTCGTTAGGACCGATACCGCGAGCATGGAGATCGGGGCGCAGGAATTGCGCCGGATGCGCTCGCAGCGAGAGATGCAGAAAACGGTAGTCGTTGATGACTTCCTCGCCGATCGGCATCGGGGGCAGATGCACGTCGGGCTCGCGAGAAACGATGCGCACCGGGGCGGTACCGCCACCGGCAAATAGCGGCAGGTCGTCGTCGCGATCACCGACGCGGCCAAGCGCCTTGGCTGCCCACAGTGCGTCGCGGCGGGTAAGACCGAGTGAGCCAAACGCATCGGCATCGGCCAGGCGTTCCAGCACGCGCGGGGAAACGCCGGTGCGCAGCCAGACATCGCACGTACAGAAGTTCGTAGGCAACACCACGTTTTTCCACGATCAGCCTGGCATCTTCCTCTCTCAGCCCTTTGATTTCGCGCAGACCTAGACGCACTGCCTGCGTAGTCCAGACATCGTCCTGCATTCCGCGATGCAGCTCGTGCAGGTGTTCGGCTGCGCGGGAACCCGGTTCAAGCGTCGAATCCCAGTGCGAATGGTTGATGTCGGGCGGCCGCACATCGACGCCATGTTCACGCGCATCCCGTACGATTTGTGCCGGGGCGTAAAAGCCCATTGGCTGCGCATTCAAAAGTGCGGCGGCGAAAGCATCCGGATAACGGCATTTCAGCCAGGCCGAGGCATAGACCAGAAGCGCAAAGCTCGCAGCATGACTTTCCGGAAACCCGTATTCGCCGAAGCCCTCGATTTGCTGGAAGCAGCGCTCGGCGAAGTCACGTTCGTAGCCATTAGCCAGCATGCCGTCGATCATCTTGCGCTGGAAAGTGCCGATGGTCCCGACGCGTTTGAAGGTCGCCATGGCACGGCGAAGCCGGTCGGCTTCCGAGGGCGTGAATCCAGCAGCGACGATGGCAATCTTCATCGCCTGCTCCTGGAACAACGGCACGCCCAGAGTCTTATGCAGCACCTCTTCCAATGCTTTCGATGGATAAGTGACCTGTTCCTGTTTGCGCCGACGGCGCAGATAGGGGTGCACCATGTCGCCCTGGATCGGGCCGGGCCGGACGATCGCCACCTCGATCACCAGGTCGTAGAAATTATCCGGTCTCAGACGCGGCAACATGGTCATCTGTGCGCGGCTTTCCACCTGAAATACGCCCAGCGAATCCGCGCGGCACAGCATGCGATAGACGGCGGGATCCTCAGACGGGATGGTGGCAAGCGTGCGCCGATCTCCGTAATGCTTGTCTACCAAATCAAGCGCCTTGCGCAGGCAGGACAACATGCCGAGGCCGAGCACGTCGATTTTCAAAATGCCTAACGCGTCGAGGTCGTCTTTATCCCACTCAACGAAGGTGCGATCGTCCATCGCCCCATTGCCGATCGGCATCACCTCGTCGAGCCGGCTGCGAGTGATAACGAAACCCCCGACGTGCTGGGAAAGATGGCGCGGGAAGCCGCTGATCTCTTGTGCGAGTGCAAGGATCTGACGCATGCGCCGGCTTTGCGGGTTGAGGCCAGTTCGGGTGAGGGCCTCTTTCGATACTGCACCACCGCCACCACCCCAGATCGAGGATGACAACGCACCAATGGTGTCCTCGGAGAGACCAAAGGCCTTGCCGACTTCGCGGATTGCCGAGCGGCCGCGATAGGAGATCACGGTGGCGGCGATGCCTGCACGTTCGCGCCCGTATTTACCGTAGATATATTGAATGACCTCTTCGCGTCGCTCGTGCTCGAAATCGACGTCAATATCGGGCGGTTCGCGCCGTTCCGGCGAGATGAAGCGTTCAAACAGGAGGTCTGTGCGGTCGGGATCGACTTCGGTCACACCAAGACAAAAGCAGACGGCGGAATTGGCGGCAGAGCCGCGGCCTTGGCAGAGGATGCCCCGCGATCGCGCAAAACGAACGATGTCGTAGACGGTGAGGAAATAGGGCGCGTACTGCAATTGTGCGATCAACTTGAGCTCGTGCTCGATGTTGATGCGGACTTTGTCGGGCAATCCTTGCGGATAGCGGTGGGCGGCACCCTCATAAGTGATATGTGCCAGCGCATCCTGCGCGCTAGCGAAACCTTCAATTTGTTCGTCGGGATATTCGTAGCGCAGTTCATCGAGCGAAAAGGAAAGCGCATCGCTTAAATGCAGCGTTTCCTCGATGGTCTCTGGCGCATCGCGGAAGAGGCGCATCATTTCCTGCGGAGACTTGAGATGACGTTCGGCATTGGCGGCGAGTTTGCGCCCCGCAATGTCGATCGTGGTCTTCTCGCGGATGCAGGTGAGGATGTCGGCGAGGGGGCGCCGGTCGGGATGGTGATAGAACACGTCATTGACCGCGAGCAGAGGCACGTTGGCGGCGCGGGCGAGGTCTTTCATGCGTGCCAACCGCGCACGATCACGTCCATGATAGGGCATGGACGCGGCAAGCCGCACGCGATGCGGGGCGGCTTCGCGCAAGCGCACCAGCAACTGCGCATCGCCACCCATGGCGATCAATTCCAGTCCGAACGCATGCGCCAACAAATCGTTCAGATGGAGGATGCACTTACCTTTCTCGGCGCGCAGATTGCCGGAAGTGAGCAAGCGGGTGAGCCTTCCCCAGCCGGCGCGATTGCGCGGATAAACGAGCAAATCGGGTGTGCCATCGGCGAACACGAGCCGCGCGCCCGGGTGATAACGCAGCGATAGGTTGTGCTCGCGTTTAGCCAGATGTGCGCGCACGACGCCGGCGACGGAATTGCGGTCGCACAGCCCGATCCCGGCAAGCCCGAGATGCACGGCCTGCACCATCAGTTCCTCAGGATGCGAGGCTCCGCGCAAGAAGGAGAAATTCGAGGCAACGGCAAATTCGAGATAACGCATGACTTAAACGCTGACGCTTTCTAGGCAAATGTCCCGTGCAGGAACCAGGCGGGCGCCGTGGAACCAGGTGTGAGGTCGCGGTAGAGGCCGGCGCGAAACAACCAGAAACGCAGGCCGCTTTTGTCTTCTACCCGGAAATAATCCCGTGCAGGACTGCCTTGCTCGCTCCACCAGGTCCCCTCGATGCGCTCGGGGCCTTCGGCGGCGACCACTTCGTGCAGCGCGCGTCGCCATCGGAAGCGCAAAGGCGGGCCGTCCGGCACTTCTGCCACCGCCTCGATAGGCTCCGGCCGAACGAGCAAACGCAGGGGACGCGGTGGAAGTGCCGCCGCCTCACGATACCCCCGGAACGCATCCCAGCCGGCATCGCCATTGATAGCCTGTGCGGGAAGGATGGCTTCCGCCAGCTCCGGAATATGACCGTCCTGCGCGATCAACCGTTGCACGCGGCGCGCACCTAATCGTGCACTCAAACGATCGACAAGGCGGCAAAGCTCGGCCGCGTCTTCGCCGCCGCCAATGCCGATTTGTTCGGGCGGGCAGGGCTCGGCAACGATGACGGATAGCCGAGCCATATCAAAGCCGAAGCCGGGATCGAGTGCATCGGCGAGTGCGGCCAGCCGCTCCACAAATAGCCCGCGGATTTCGTCTGGATTTCGCAAGGGCCGTGAGGTGCCGGCGGCGATGCGGCGCACCGCGCCATCAGTCCGGAATAAGGTCAGTTCGATGCGACGGGCGCCATCGCCCCGCCGTTCCAATGCGAATTGCAGCCGGCGCGCCAGCCGGACAGTAATCGCCAGGACGTCTTCCTCGCGTGCAATCGGCTCAGGAAAACGCTGCTCGGCGACATAAGGTGCAACCGGCAATCGCGGTGTCAGTGGTTCGTGTTCATAGCCCAAGGCACGATCGAGCTGGCGCAGCACCTCGGGCCCAAAGCGCGCGGTGAGCGGCGCGCGCGGTAGATCGACGATATCGCCGATGCACTTCAAGCCGACACGAGCAAGGCCTGTGACAGTTGCTGCCGGAAGCCGCAACGCGGACAAAGACAACGGTGCGAGCAGCGTGCGTTCTTCGCCGCGGACATAGCTTGCAGGCTCGCCGTGACGCGCAGCGGCCCAAGCCGCGCCGATCGTGCCGGCTATGGCAAGCGAATAGGCGAAGCCGGTGTCTTTCAGGCGCACCGCCAAATCGGAGACCAGCTTATGCTCGCCGCCGTAAAGATGTGCGCAGCCACTGATATCGAGGAGCAAACCGTCCGGCGCATCGCAAGCCACCAGTGGTGTGTAACGCAGGCACCAGTCAGCAATAGTTTCGAGCAAGACAGCCTCAGCCTCGGCATCCTCGGCCATCGTGTCGATGCCGGGATGCATGGCACGTGCCTGTGCCAATGCGAGGCCGTGCGAAAGTCCGAGTTGTTCGGCGGCATCATCGATGGCGGTAAGAACATCGGCATTGCCGCGCTTGCCATAGATGACAAGCGGTGAAGGCCGTTCACACGATTTTTCACGCGACCTGGCGATGCGGTCGGTTGAAAGCCGGCGTAACCAAAGGCTGAGTATGCGTTGCGAGGATGAATCGCTCATTGCTACTACTCCATTCGAGAATCCATGAGCCAACCGGGCCGCGGCGATTGCGGATGAGTTGCGCGTTAAAGCGTGGTGCGCCGGGGCCGTGAGCGGTCAGCGACGATGCGCCTCCGACAATCCAGCGGGTGGCGGCAGTCGAGGCATCGTTCGATGGCGTGGCGCGCAGCAGCAATGCCAGTGTGCCGCTGTCTGACGCGGCGAGTGAGAGTCGCCGTACCGCGACGCTGTCGATTCCACCGGCGCGCATTTCGCCGATCACCACATCGACAGCGCGGCAGCGCAGCGCTTCTTCCATTGCCCACAGCAGTTTACGACGATGCGCCGCAGAAACCCTTACCAATCGCTCGGGTGCAAGGCCGAAGGCATCGAGACCAGCACCATGGGGCACGCCGTTTTCGGCGAGTGCCATGTCTTCGGCGATCCAGAACACGTGAGGCGAGGGAGCCGAAACTATCGCCAGACCCAAAGTAAAGCCGGCCGCTGCGGCGAGATGGGCTTCACCAGGTGCCGAAATTTCGTGCAGAGCGCCGCGCATGAAACCGCCGCCAAGCGCGGTATCGATGGCGGGAATAACGAGGGGCAGGACGCCGAGGCCGTCGTGGACATTGGTCCCCCGTTGCAGGGCCAAAAGGCGTTGGCGAAGCGGCTCGATCATCTGTAAGCCTCTGAAGACGGTAAACTATTCGGTTCAGTGGGCTGAACCGGCGACTTTTATGTTCATGATTTGTTCTAGTGTGGTCAACCGTTCAGGCGACGTCAAGCCGCAAGGGAATGGGGTAATGCGGGACGAACGGACCCCAAGCCTAGATGTGGGCGACGTAAAGAACGCACACAGCCACCGCCAGCACGGTGGCCACCCAGACGAGTCGAGGATCAGCGGGCTTATTCATGGCGATTCCTACACATACAAATCATGTGCCAGAACCCTCACCGCAGCCTTAATTTCCCTGAAAGCTGCACGAAAGCTGATCAATTCCCGTTGAGGAGCTTTCGTCCGCGTGGAGTCAGCACGACCCGCGATTTTTGCATGCTGCTGCCATTTTCAAACTGAATCAGTCCGTCGGCGATCGCGTCTTCCCAAACCGAAAGATGCGGACAACTTCGCCGCCATGCTTCCGCATCGGCATAACTGCGCGGCGCTTCGGCCACCCAGGCGAGGAATTGCTGCGTCAGTGCGAGTGCGGCGTCTTGCATGGCGGCTCAAATACACCCGTTCGCCTCATAAATTCAAATCGGCCGCTCGAATGTTCTGATATCAATTTCCGATTTCAATGTTCGATGAACCGGGCACTTGTCGGCGATTTCCATAAGCCGCTTGCGGTCCTCGGCGCTGAGTGCGCCTTCCAGCGTAATATTGCGGTCGATGCGGTCGAGCATGCCCACCTTCGTCTCGCAATCGAGACAATCCTCGGCGTGAATTTTATTGTGGGTTAGGCGGACCGACACGCGATCAAGCGGCAGCTTCTTGTTATCGGCGTAGAGTCGCAGTGTCATTGACGTACAAGCACCGAGACCTGCTAACAGGAGATCGTAAGGGCTCGGCCCGGAGTCTTGTCCGCCAGACTTGACCGGTTCGTCGGCGAGAAATCGATGTGGCCCACTTGTGACTTCCTGCTGTAATTTTCCGTTACCCGTTTCGCGCACGAGCACGATGCCGGCTTCGATTTGCTCGTTACTACGTTCGGCAGGTTGTTTCAGATAACGCTCGACCCACGCTGCAATCACATTGGCTACGTAGACTGCATCGGTTCTTTTGCTCAGCAAATGATCGGCTCCCACCAGTGAAACGAAGCTCTTCGGATGTTTGGCGGTGACGAAAATGCGCGTAGCATTATCGATGCCGACGATGTCATCGGTAGGCGAATGAAATATCAGCAGCGCCTTGTGAAGGTTGATGAGGCAGTCGTCGATGCGTTGCTCAGCGACGTCATCGAGGAATTCGCGCTTGATACGAAATGGCCGGCCGGCCAGCGCGACCTCAACTTCGCCCTGCTCGCGGATTTTATTGATGTGTTCCTTAAACAGGCCCACCACGTGTGCCGGGTCGGATGGCGCGGCAATCGTAACGACGGCCCGCGCGTCGGAAATCCGGTGTGCCGCCGCAAGTATTGCGGCGCCGCCGAGGCTGTGGCCGATCAGGATCGTGGGTGCGCCGTAGGTTTTACGCAGATGGTCGGCGGCGGCAACGAGATCATCGACATTCGACGAGAAATGCGTGTTGGCGAATTCGCCCTCGCTCATGCCGAGACCCGTGAAATCAAAGCGCAGCACACCAATGCCGCACAATGCCAGCCGCTCGGAGATGCGCTTGGCCGCGAGATTATCTTTCCCGCACGTAAAGCAATGCGCGAACAACGCGAAGGCGGCTGGCTTGCCGAGTGGTAGATCGATCAGCGCTGCAAGTTTCTCGCCTTTGCTATTGGCGAAATCAAGCCGCTCGGTGCGCATGGCGTGCCTTTCTCTTCGGTTGTGCCCCATCTGTGATATGTCCGCGCCGGGCACAGCCCGCACCCACCAGCAGACTTCGGCGCGGCGTCGTAATGGCTATAAATGGGCGCATGCGAGGGGGGCTTTGGCAAGGTGGGAGAAAGACTGGCGTAGAAATTGCTTAAAACTTCGCATCAAACATTTGTGACGCAGCATAGGAGTGACCCATGAACCGTGCCGATCTCACTGAAAAGCTTCTCGACATCAAACGCGAGAAGGGTTGGACCTGGAAATACATCTGTGAGCAGATCGGCGGCATGTCGCCAATTCTTGTGACGGGCGCGATCCTCGGGCAGCATAAACTCACCAAGCCGCAGGCAGCCGCTGCGGCGAAACTCTTTGGTCTGTCGAAGAGCGAACAAGCATTGATCAACGAAGTGCCGATGCGCGGCAATGGCACGCCAATGCCGCCGACCGATCCACTGATCTACCGCTTCTACGAACTGATCCTGGTCAACGGCCCCGCGCTGAAAGCATTGATCGAAGAAGAGTTCGGCGACGGCATCATGTCGGCGATCGATTTCGACATGGACATTACGCGCAAGACGGATCCGAAAGGCGATCGCGTCCAGATCGGCATGACCGGCAAATTCCTGCCGTTCAAATATTACGGCGCAACCGGCAATGCCTTGGCGTATGGATTAAAGGAGGAGTGATCTCAGGCTTTGCGCTTGCGTGCGGGCTTTTTCGCCGGCGCGCCGCCGACGAGGATGTGAGATCCGATGCCACTGATGCTGGTGACACCGGTGAGCGCCATGGTGACGCTAAGCTCCTTTGACAAAATATCGATCGCTTTTGCCACACCCTCTTCGCCGCCCGCACCGAGTCCATAGATATACGCGCGGCCGATCATGCAGGCACGTGCACCGAGCGCGAGTGCGCGCGCGATGTCGGCGCCCGTGCGGATGCCGCCGTCGAATAGCACCTCGGTGTCGGAGCCGACTGCCTGTGCAATCGCCGGAAGTGCGGAGATGGAAGATGGCGCGCCGTCAAGCTGGCGTCCGCCATGGTTCGAAACGACAATCGCATCAGCTCCGAGCTTGACCGCCGTCTTGGCGTCTTCAACGTCGAGAATGCCCTTGATGACCAATTTTCCCGGCCAGATTTTCTTGATCCACTCCACATCCTTCCAATTCAGTGCCGGGTCAAACTGATCGGCCGTCCACTTGGATAGCTGAGTGACGTTCTCCATGCCCTTCACGTGGCCGGCGAGATTTCCGAAAGTTTTGCTCTTGCCGTTGAGTATGCTCCAGGCCCAAGCCGGCTTGGTTGCGATGTCCAAGACATTTTTCACACGAATTTCCGGCGGCACTGTCATGCCGTTTTTGATGTCCCGGTGACGTTGACCGAGGACCTGCAGGTCTACGGTGAGCACGAGCACGTTGCACTTGGCATTGGCTGCGCGCGCTAGAATGTCCTTGGAGAATCCGCGGTCTCGGATAACGTAGAGCTGGAACCAGAAAGGTTTGTTGGTTGCTTCTGCCACGTCTTCGATTGAGCAGATTGACATGGTGGACAGTGTGAACGGGATCCCGGCTGCGTTAGCGGCTCGCGCGCTCAAAATTTCGCCGTCGCCAAATTGCATGCCGCAGAGTCCGATCGGCGCCAACACAAGCGGCGCCGTCACTTTCTGCCCCAATATTGTCGTAGCCGTGCTGCGAGCGGAAACGTCAACAAGCACGCGCTGGCGCAGCTTGATTGCTTCCATGCTGGATCGATTGGCGCGGAGGGTTTCCTCGCTATAGGACCCGCTTTCGGCGTATTCAAAAAAAGCGCGCGGAACCCGGCGGCGCGCAAGCGTGCGCAGGTCCTCGATGCAGGTAATCGTCTTCATGTGATCAGTTCTGGGGCTCGAAGTGGATAAATCGAGTAGCACAGAGCCGCCACGCAGCGAAATGCCCTGCATTGAGTGTCGTTTACCGCCACCGCAACCATTAACCGCACTCGGTAATGATTCCTCACAATTTTTGAAGTAATTTCACGGCGTTGGCACTATTATGTGGCCGTTGGGCAGGCTTGGCCGCCCCGCAAAAGCCGGTTAATCAAGGGCACAAAGCCGTAGTGTAGGCGTCGGGGGATTGTTGCATGGGTCGTCGCTATTTCGGAACCGACGGTATCCGCGGTCGGGCTAACCGCGTGATTACGCCGGAACTGGCGCTTAAGGTCGGCCAGGCCGCCGGGCTTATCTTCAAAAATGGCGATCACCGTCATCGGGTCCTGATCGGTAAGGACACCCGACTCTCCGGTTATATGATCGAGACTGCCTTGGTTGCAGGCTTTACGTCGGTCGGCATGGACGTGCTGCTGACCGGACCAATTCCGACACCGGCAGTCGGAATGCTTGCACGCTCGATGCGCGCCGATCTCGGCGTCATGATTTCGGCCTCACATAATCCTTTTGACGACAACGGGATCAAGCTGTTCGGGCCGGATGGCTACAAACTCAGTGATGAGACGGAATCCAAGATCGAAGATCTCGTTGATTCCGATCTCGGCAAGCAACTCGCCAAGAGCGACGATCTCGGCCGTGCCAAGCGCATCGACGGTGTGCAGGATCGCTATATCGAATTTGCCAAACTCACTTTGCCCAAGGCGGTATCGTTCGAAGGCCTCCGCGTAGTTATCGATTGCGCCAATGGTGCCGCATACAAAGTTGCACCTGGCGCACTGTGGGAATTGGGAGCCGATGTTATTTCTATCGGTGTCGACCCCGATGGCTTCAATATCAACAAGGATTGCGGATCCACCGACCTTGCGGCGCTCTCGCGCAAAGTACGCGAAATGCGTGCAGATATCGGCATCGCCCTCGATGGTGACGCGGATCGCGTCTTGATCGTGGACGAGCGCGGACATGTGGTGGATGGCGATCAGCTTCTCGCGGTGATCGCCGAGAGTTGGAAAGAAGACGGCAGACTGCAGCGCCCCGGTGTCGTCGCAACTGTGATGTCCAATCTTGGTCTTGAGCGCCATCTCGGCGGCCTTGGCCTTGAATTGGTGCGTACACCCGTTGGTGACCGCTATGTGCTCGAGCAGATGCGTGCGCACGGCTACAACATCGGCGGCGAGCCATCCGGCCATATCATTCTCTCGGACTATACGACGACCGGAGATGGCTTCATTGCCGCCTTGCAGGTGCTTGCCGTCGTTAAACGCGGTGAAAAACCGGTTTCGGAGTTATGTCATCGTTTTGAACCGCTGCCGCAGGTGCTCAAGAACGTCCGCTACCAAACGGGCAAGCCCCTGGAAAATGCCAAAGTCCGCTCGGCAATCGCGAGTGCGGAACATAAGCTCGGCCGTGGTGGCCGGCTGATCGTGCGACCCTCTGGGACTGAGCCAGTGATCAGAGTCATGGGCGAGGGCGACGATAGAACGCTGGTCGAATCGGTTGTGGACGACGTCGTCGAAGCGCTTAGCGCCGCAGCCGCCTGATCCCGCTGCGCCCAATTAATCCGGCGCAAATTTTTGGCGTAAACATTTTCTTAAATCACAAACTGCTGCGTGCACATTTGCGCTTGCGTAGAGGGGTTTTTTCGTCGCGCGTGGGAGCAGTTTGGTTAACAAGCGTAGTTAAAAAACAAGGTTAAGCGCCGATTAAGGATTTGCTGCCATCGTCCTTTCAGTCGTCGTCCGGTCGGACGTCGTTTGAGTAAGGGACGGTCCCAATGGTTTCTTTGCGTAATCGCACTTTGACGCTGGCATTGATTGCGTCATTCGCCGGCATCTGCGGCGCC
This sequence comes from uncultured Alphaproteobacteria bacterium, assembly GCA_963722125.1. GTDB lineage: Bacteria > Pseudomonadota > Alphaproteobacteria > Rhizobiales > Xanthobacteraceae > Pseudolabrys. The sequence continues at coordinate 1,236,209 of CAVRJW010000006.1, forward strand.
CGCTCAGCCGATCTTCCAATGCCACCCTTGGCACCAGCGATGGATTATTCGGGCTGGTACCTGCGCGGCGATATCGGATTTAGCAATCAGTACGTCGGCAGTCTCTTCAACGAAAACTATAGCCGCTTCGATTCCGTGGTGAACGTTGACAGGGGCTTCGATGCCGCGCCGTTCTTCGGTCTCGGCATCGGCTACAACGTGAATAATTGGCTGCGCTTCGACGTCACCGGCGAATATCGCGCCAGAGCCAATTTCCACGGCCTTGATCTCGGCAATACTCCTCTGGGTACGAGTCCTGATCGTTACACTGGCAGCAAATACGAGTGGACGGGTCTGCTTAACGGCTATGTCGATCTCGGGACTTGGTGGAATTTCACGCCTTTCCTTGGCGCCGGCGTCGGGTTCAGTCGCAATACGATCACCAACTTCGGAGACGTGGGCCTTAACGCGTGTCCCGGAAGCCTCTGCGTAAGCGACGCGCACTCCAGTGACGCCAGCAAGTGGAATTTCGCCTGGGCGTTTTACGCCGGCTTCGGCTATCGGGTGACACCCGCCACGACAATAGAATTCGCATACCGCTACATCGACCTCGGCAACGCAACGACCGGCACGATGGTCAACTACGCCGGCGGCACGGACACGCCGTTTGAATTCCGCCATCTGACGTCATCGGACCTCAGACTTGGCGTCCGTTACAACTTTGGTGCGTACGACGTACCACCGCCACCACCACCACCGCTGCGCAGCAGAGGCTAGCGGCGGCTGGCTAACCGCGTGCGATTAAATTGAAACCGAATGGGACTGTCGTCATGAGTTGGTTGAGTCAACGTGTCGGGGTCAGCCTGCGTCAGCCCACATCGGGTCGCGCGTCATCGCTGCGCGTCGCCATCGCACTTTGCTCGTTGGTGATGGCGGCCTCTGCTGATCACGCTCGTGCAGCCGATTGGCCGCTGCGCGGTTCATTGACGCCGACCTACACCCGCTGGGACGGCTATTATGCCGGCGGACAGGCCGGGCAGAGCTTCGCCTCGGCAGATTTCAGTAACGGGAGCAGCTCCCAAATCAACTTCATCTTGGCCAACACAGAGTTGCAGCCGATTGTTTCTACGTGGACGACACTGCCGAAAGGCACGACAGGTGGCCAAAGTTTTGGCGGTTTCTTCGGCTACAACGTCCAGTGGGAAAACGTCATTATGGGCGGCGAGCTGAACTACAACCACTTCTCGCTCCACAACGGCTCGGAGAGTTCGGTCGGACCGCTTTTGGTTCCGGGTGCGAACCTCCCGGATGGCTCAACGGTCCTTTACTCCGTCACCGTTGCATCAACCGCTTCGGTGTCAGTCACCGACATATTGACGGCCCGGGGGCGAGCCGGCTGGGCTTATGATCGCTTCTTGCCATATGCCTTCGTCGGTCTGGCGGTTGGCCGCTTCGATGTCACTCGCACTACGAATGTGACCGGCACTAAGACAACAACGTCGACAGCGACGCCACCAGTTGTCAGTTCAGGGCCTTTGGACTTGCCGCGTAATCCTCAAATGGAAGGGACCGAAGGCCAGATTGCCTATGGTTATACAGCTGGCCTGGGTGTCGACGTCTCCCTCTTGCCAAACATGTTTCTCCGCGCCGAGTGGGAATTTGTACAGTTCCCGAACGTCAGTGATTTGCGAATTGCGATGAATTCCGCGCGTCTGGGCTTGGGTGTGAAGTTCTAGGGATAGCGCCGGTTTCGCCCCAAAAGTCTGGTCTTTACGTCCTCCCGATACTTCAGAGTCGACTGCGACTTTAATCTGTAACGCGGCAAGTTGACCGCGGCGGCCAAGTCGCCTATCTCCGCCAGTGGGACACCCCTCCCCAACGAGGGGCGCCTATCTGGAAGGATAGATACATGACGGCAACCAAGCCCGGCGTGCGGCCGGCTACCCCGCACTTTTCGTCCGGCCCTTGCGCAAAGCGCCCTGGCTGGAGCCTTCAAAATCTCACTGACGCAGTCCTCGGACGCTCGCACCGATCCAAGATCGGCAAGGCGAAGCTCAAGCGCGCCATCGACCTCACGCGCGAAGTCCTGGAAGTGCCCGCCGACTACCGCATTGCCATAGTACCGGCCTCCGATACCGGCGCGGTCGAGTTGGCACTGTGGTCGCTGCTCGGTGCGCGCCCGGTGACGATGCTCGCCTGGGAATCCTTCGGTGAAGGTTGGGTCACTGACGTCGAAAAGCAGCTCAAGCTCAAGAACGTGACCGTCGTAAAGGCGCCTTATGGAGAGTTGCCAGACCTCGGCAAGATCGATTTCTCGTCCGACGTCGTGTTTACATGGAATGGCACGACGTCCGGCGTGCGGGTACCGAACGGAAACTGGATCGCCGCAAATCGCGCCGGGCTCACCATTTGTGACGCGACCTCGGCGGCTTTCGCGCAGAAACTTGATTGGCCCAAGCTCGATGTCGTCACGTTCTCGTGGCAGAAGGCATTGGGAGGAGAGGGCGCGCACGGCATGCTCATCCTTTCGCCGCGCGCGGTCGAGCGGCTCGAGAGCTACAAGCCAGCATGGCCGCTGCCGAAGATTTTTCGTCTGACCAAGGGCGGCAAGCTCAACGAAGGAATTTTCACCGGCGAGACCATCAACACGCCATCGATGCTCTGCGTGGAAGATTATCTCGATGCTTTGCAATGGGCGAAATCGGTCGGTGGGCTTTCGGCAACCGTCGCCCGCTCAGATGCCAATGCAAAAGTGCTGTCTGATTGGGTCGCCGCGACACCGTGGATCGACCACCTCGCGAAGAATGCGAACGAGCGGTCCAATACTTCGGTGTGCTTGAGGGTCGTCGACCCGATGGTCAAAAGACTTTCCAATGACGATCAGGCAGCCTTCGCCAAGACTCTGGCCAGTTTGCTCGAGAAAGAGGGCGTTGCTTACGACATCGCCTATTACCGCGATGCGCCGCCGGGCTTGCGCATTTGGTGCGGAGCGACGGTCGAACATCGCGACATTGAAGCACTCACGCCCTGGCTCGACTGGGCGTTCGCCGAAGCCAAAGCCGCTTTGCCCAAAGCCGCTTGAGCCTATCGCTGCCCGTCAGCGGGCGGAGAAACATCCCGATCATTTTTGAAAGCAACCGCTATGCCCAAAGTTCTCATATCCGATGCGCTCTCTGCCGCCGCCGTGCAGATATTCAAGGATCGCGGCATCGATGTGGATTTCCAACCTGCACTCGGCAAGGACAAGGAAAAACTCGCCGCGATCGTCGGCAATTACGATGGTCTCGCGATTCGTTCGGCCACAAAGGTGACTGCGAAAATCCTCGAGCAGGCCAAGAATTTGAAGGTCATCGGTCGTGCCGGTATCGGCGTCGACAATGTCGACATTCCTGCAGCGACAGCGCGTGGCATCATTGTGATGAATACGCCCTTCGGCAACTCAATCACAACCGCCGAGCACGCGATTTCGCTGATGCTGGCGCTTGCCCGGCAAATTCCGGAAGCCGATGCCTCTACGCGCGCCGGAAAATGGGAGAAAAACAAATTCATGGGCGTGGAGATGTTCGGCAAAACCTTGGGCGTCATTGGCTGCGGCAATATCGGCTCGATCGTTGCCGACCGTGCGCTTGGGCTGAAGATGAAAGTGATAGCCTATGATCCGTTTTTGTCAGCCGACCGCGCCACCAACCTTGGTGTTGAAAAGGTTGAGCTCGATGAGCTGTTCAAACGCGCGGATTTCATTACGTTGCATACGCCACTCACCGACAAGACCCGAAACATCATCAACGCCGCAGCCATCAAGACCATGAAAAAGGGCGTGCGCATTATCAATTGCGCGCGCGGTGGCCTGGTAGACGAGGCGGCCCTCTACGAAGCGCTCAAAGGCGGGCAGGTTGCGGGTGCTGCATTCGACGTGTTCGTCACCGAGCCGGCAACTGAAAATCCACTGTTCGGTTTGCCCAACGTGGTGTGTACGCCGCATCTCGGCGCGTCCACGTCTGAAGCGCAGGAAAATGTCGCTTTGCAAATCGCTGAGCAGATGGCGGATTACCTTCTGCGTGGGGCCATCGCCAACGCTATCAACTTTCCATCAATCAGCGCCGAAGAGGCTCCGAGACTCAAACCCCTCGTCGCATTAGCAGAAAAGCTTGGGTCCTTCGCCGGACAGCTTACCGAAACCGGTATTAGCAAAGTACAAATCGCCTACGAGGGCGCCGTCGCGCAAATGAATACCAAGGCGCTGACATCAGCTGCACTTGCGGGGTTGTTGCGGCCCATGCTTGGCGACGTCAATGTCGTATCTGCGCCGGTTGTCGCCAAAGAGCGCGGCATTATCGTTGAAGAAGTCACGCGCGAAATGCCGGAAGACTACGAAAGTCTCATCACCGTGACCGTGACGACCGAACGGCAATCTCGACATGTCTCGGGCACCGTGTTTGCCGACGGGAGACCGCGTCTTGTCAACATCAAGGGCATCCGCATGGATGCGGAATTTGGGCCCTCGATGATCTACATCACCAACCTCGACAAGCCCGGCTTCATCGGGAAATTCTCCTCGACGCTAGGCGAGGCCGGCATCAACATTGCGACGTTTCATGTCGGTCGCGATGCGCCCGGTGGCAACGCCGTCGCATTGATCGAGATCGACGGGGACCTGCCCGAGGCTGTCCTCGCCAAAGTGCGGGCGCTGCCCCAGGTGCAGCAGGCCAAGCCGCTGCATTTTTGAAATTAAGACGTCGGATCAAGGTTTTGTCGCCTATGACCGGAGCGATAGAGCGGTGGACTTTGGCTTGCTTCAAAGGGGAGCATCCATTATCCGAAGGTGGACCTGGCCGGTGGCACCCGGCCCCAAGTGTCCGGGCGCTGGCTTAGGGAAGGGATCCCGATGGCGAATGTTGTAGTTGTCGGATCCCAGTGGGGCGACGAGGGTAAAGGCAAGATCGTCGACTGGTTGTCAGAGCAAGCTGACATCGTTGTGCGTTTCCAGGGTGGCCATAATGCTGGCCACACGCTGGTGATCGATGGCTCGACTTACAAGCTGTCGCTATTGCCTTCGGGTGTTGTCCGAGAAGGTAAGCTGTCGGTCATCGGTAACGGCGTTGTGATCGATCCGCAGGCGCTGATCGATGAGATTGCCCAACTGAAGAAGCAAGGAATTATGGTCACGCCCGAAACCTTACGTATCGCGGAGAATGCTACATTGATCCTGCCGTTGTACCGCGAGCTCGAAGCACTTCGTGAGGCGGATGATTCTGCGACCCGCATTGGGACAACCAAGCGCGGCATCGGTCCGGCTTATGAAGACAAGGTCGGTCGCCGTGCCATCCGGTTCATGGATCTCGCGGATTTGCCGGCACTGCACGGAAAAATCGACCGGCTTCTGACGCATCACAACGCGCTACGGCGCGGACACGGTCTGCCTCCGATCGAGGCTCAGGTCGTGTACGACTATCTCGCCGCGGTAGCACCAAAGGTGTTGCCCTTCATGGACTCCGTCTGGTCGCTGCTCGATGCGAAGCGGCGCGAAGGGAAGCGCATTCTGTTCGAGGGCGCGCAAGGTGCACTCCTCGATATTGATCATGGCACTTATCCTTATGTCACGTCGTCCAACACGGTGGCAGCGCAGGCCGCGACTGGTTCGGGTCTCGGCCCCAACGCGATCGACTACGTACTCGGTATCTGTAAAGCCTATACGACGCGTGTCGGGCTCGGTCCGTTCCCGACTGATCAAATGGACAATATCATCGGGAAAACTCTCGGAGAGCGGGGGCGCGAATTCGGCGTCGTCACCGGGCGTGCGCGCCGGTGCGGTTGGTTCGATGCGGTCCTCGTTCGCCAAACCGTACGAACGTGCGGGATCGACGGGCTGGCGCTGACGAAGCTCGACATCCTCGACGGCTTCGAAGAAATCAAGGTTTGCGTCGGCTATCGTCTTGACGGGCGCGAAATCGACTATCTTCCGGCTGGCGAACAGGCACAGGCCCGCGTCGAGCCGGTTTACGAGACTATTGCCGGTTGGAAAGAGCCGACGGCGAGGGCGCGGTCCTGGGCGCAATTGCCGGCGCAAGCGATAAAATACGTCCGTCGCGTCGAGGAACTGGTCGGGTGTCCCGTAGCGCTCCTGTCCACCAGCCCCGAACGCGAAGACACCATCCTCATGACGAATCCATTTGAGCTATGATTGCTGAAAAAAGACATGAACCGGGGTCAAGCATGATTCCGATAGTGGGAATCGCTGTGCGGGCGGGACCGTGCTCCAACACAATAGCGTACAATGGCTGACTATTACCCTTTGATCGCTCGCGCGGTGAGCGGCCTCGATAAGAACACTGGCGAAAATCGCCGTGCGCTATACGACCGCGCGCGTGCCGCGCTTGTCAGCCAGTTGCGCGGCGTCGAGCCGGCGCTTGATGAAACCGACATCACGCGTGAGCGGCTGGCGCTGGAAGAAGCGATCCGCAAGGTGGAAGCGGAAGCGGCGAAGCGCCGGACTGATGTCCCTGAAGCGGATGCGTCCGAGCCCTCCCTGCGGGATCGCGGTTTGCGCGACTTCCGTGAAACCGTGGCGGAAGCCGAGGGGCTGGGCGGCGCCGCCGCCGAGTCCAGACGTGCCGCGCACGCGACTTTTGAATCGATGCCCGTGGACCCGGCGCCGCAATATTTCGAGCCCCCCCGATTGCCCGAGCCGTCGCCGTTTACGGAGCCCGCGCTCACTGAGGAGGCGCTCCAGCCCGGTTATTCACCTCCGGTGCCGCCTCCCTCCGCATACGACGATGACGATGCCTATCGGCGCCCCGCCCGTTCATACGGGGGCATGATCAAATGGGCCGCGTTACTGCTGGTCGTGGCTGGTATCGCCGGGGCGGCCTATTGGCAGCGCCATACAATCACGTCGATGGTCGCGAGCTTCCGATCGCAACCTGCGTCGAAACCGAAAGATGCTTCGCAGCCTGCCGGCCGGCCAAAAATCGCTGACCGGATCGGGCAATCTGGCGACGCAGCGCCCAACGCGGCTAACGCGCCGTCGGCGGCGGTGGCGCAGAAGGTCGTCCTCTACGATGAGGATCCGAATGATCCGCAGGGCAAGCGATACGTCGGCTCTGCACTTTGGCGGACAGAGACCGTTTCTCCGGGACCGGGGCTTGCGCCCGAATTGGCGGTCCGCGCCGACATTGAGATACCGGAGCGCAAGTTGCGCATGACCTGGTCGCTCCGCCGCAATACCGACAAGGCGCTTCCGGCCAGTCACACCATCGAGATCCTCTTCACGCTGCCGCCGGATTTCCCGGAAGGCGGCATTGGCAATGTGCCGGGCGTGCTGATGAAGCAGAACGAGCAGGCGCGTGGCGTCCCGCTCGCCGGCTTGGCGGTCAAGGTCACCAACGGATACTTCCTGATCGGCTTATCTGCGGTCGATGTGGACTTGCAGCGCAATATCCAGTTGCTCAAGGAGCGTGACTGGTTTGACATCCCGGTCGTCTACACCAGCGGCAAGCGTGCAATCTTGGCTATGGAAAAGGGCACCCCGGGTACGCGCGCTTTCGAAGAGGCATTCCGTGCTTGGGGGCAATAAGAGAAATTCGCAGGGGCGCGCTCTAACAAAACGGCCGGGCAATTGCCCGGCCGTCAATGTTTGGGTCGCTGACAGCGCTTACTGCGCGGCAATCGCATGTGCTTCTGACGGCTGCTCAATGGCAGTCATGCGGCTTTTGACCGCCTTCTGCACTTTCTCGAAGGCGCGAACCTCGATCTGACGCACCCGCTCGCGCGAGACGCCGAATTCGGCCGCAAGATCCTCGAGTGTGATCGGATCGTCGGCAAGGCGGCGCGCTTCGAAGATGCGCCGCTCGCGATCGTTCAGAACATCGAGCGCGGAGATCAGTGCTTTGTGGCGATTATCGCTCTCCTGGCTTTCGGCCAAGATCCGTTCCTGGTTTGGCGCGTTGTCAACGAGCCAATCCTGCCATTCGCCACTTTCGCCATCGTCGCGGATCGGCGCGTTGAGTGATGAGTCGCCACCGAGGCGGCGGTTCATGTCGACAACGTCCTGTTCCGTGACGCCTAGGCGTTTGGCAATGATCTGCACCTGGTCAGGCCGTAGATCGCCTTCCTCAAGTGCCGAAATCTTGCTCTTCGCCTTGCGCAGGTTGAAGAACAGCTTCTTCTGATTGGCTGTGGTGCCCATCTTCACGAGCGACCACGAGCGCAGGATGTATTCTTGTATCGCTGCTTTGATCCACCACATCGCATAGGTGGCGAGGCGGAAACCTTTTTCCGGCTCAAACCGCTTGACCGCCTGCATCAGGCCGACATTGCCTTCCGAGATCACCTCGGAAATTGGCAAGCCGTAGCCGCGATAGCCCATGGCGATCTTGGCAACGAGGCGGAGATGGCTGGTGACGAGCTTGTGCGCGGCTTCACGATCGCCGTGTTCGCGCCAGCTACGGGCCAGCATGTATTCTTCCTGCGGTTCCAGCATCGGGAACCGTCGGATTTCGTCGAGATAGTGTGAAAGACCGGATTCGGCCTTGAGTGCCGGCAATGCGGCGGTACGGGCCATGACAGCGCCCTCCTTACTTGCCCCCGTGTGATCGGCGGGCGGTTTGTCGCCGCCGCTCCCCGAGCCGACGGCGCGCATTCGATGTTGCGACCGCTAACTCCCTCGATCGCAACTGCAGCATAACGGCTTGACGGGTCGAAAGATAGCATTGCGCCCGTCACGACCCCGTGACGCACCATTACATCGCGGTAAGCCAACAAGCTTTTGATCCAGCTTGCTTATTTTCGAAGTTTATGCCCGGCTTTGGGGCTTTCCATGAGCAGGGCATCACGTAAACGACGCAAATCGCCCGGCAGTTCCGATTGGAACTCCAGGGCGTCACCGGTTTCGGGGTGTTCGATGGCAAGTAGATAGGCATGCAAGGCCTGTCTGCCAAGAGCCTCCAGCGCCGAGCGCGCTTCGGGGCCAAGACGGCTGATCTTGGTTTTAAAGCCGGTTCCATAGGTGGCATCGCCCAGGATTGGGTGCCCAATATGGGCGAGATGCACCCGGATTTGGTGGGTACGGCCCGTCTCCAACGTGCACGCCAGCAGTGCCGCTACCGGTTCGCCATCCGGCCCGGCAATACGCTCCAGCAGCTGCCAATGGGTAGTTGCCGAACGCCCGCCCTCGCGCACCGCCTGCTTGTCGCGCGCGTGGCGATGGCGGTCGATGGGGGCTTCGATCGTGCCCTTCGGACGGTCGGGCACGCCCCAGACCAAAGCCAGGTAGCCGCGCTTGAGTGGCCCTTCAGTCTTTTCCGCGAATTGCTTGCTGAGGGAGTGATGGGCCTTGTCGTTCTTTGCCACCACCATCAAACCGGTGGTGTCCTTATCGAGACGGTGAACGATGCCCGGCCGTTTGACCCCGCCGATGCCGGACAAGCTTGCACCGCAGTGGGCGATCAATGCATTCACCAATGTGCCTGTGGCGTGACCCGCAGCCGGGTGAACGACGAGGCCTTTTGGTTTGTCGATGACGATGACCGCATCGTCCTCGTAAACGATGTTGAGCGGGATCGCTTCGCCCTCCGGCGTTGCTTTCTCCGGGGGTGGTAAGGCTACGGTGATGGTATCGCCGGAATTGACGCTTGCCGCCGGATCGCGGATCGTGCGCGCCGCGATCTTCACGTGACCGGCGAGGATCAACGCTTTCAGGCGCGAGCGGGACATCGTGGGAATATGCGCCGCCAGCGCGCGGTCGAGCCGCGAGCCTGCTTGGTCGGCGGTAATCGTGATTGTCTCGGTAGGTTTATCCGTCATGGGTCAAAAAATGTCTGGCGACGACGAAAAACCTCTCGATCTGGAAGGCACGCGTATTGTCGCCAAGGTGCGCCGGCTGATGATGATCGCAAGCCTGACCACCTTCATTGCGGTTGCCGTACTTATCGCTGTCATCGGCTATCGTGTTTTCAGAGGTGAGGGAAGGGCACAATCGGTGGCGGATATTTCGGCTGTGCTGCCAACCAGCGCAAAGGTGCTATCCAGCGCAATCGGCGAAGGCCGCGTCGTACTGACCGTTGAGGTCAATGGCGCCGTCGAGTTGCTCAGCTTCGACCTGAACTCACTCAAGCCCTTGGGTCGCGCCCGCCTCTCGGCACCGTAGCGAGACAAAATTTGCGATGCGGTCTGGCCTAACCGCCGAGCTTGCGGACTTACTGGATCGAGGCTATTTCGAGGGCGCAGCTCCCTTCGTCTAGCGGCCCAGGACGTCGCCCTCTCACGGCGAAAACAGGGGTTCGAGTCCCCTAGGGAGCGCCATTTTATCGGCAGTTTGATGGCGAATTGCTCGATTGGAGCCGAGCGGGCAGCGCCCTGAACGCTCAGGTGCAACAGGAAGACGGGATTGGGTCGCTGACGGACTGTTGACCGTGAAGTTGAGACGAACGGTCTTCTATCCTGATGATGCGTGTTGCCAGCGCGTACGCGAAAAATGCCATGCAGCTTCCCGCGAGGACGTCGCAAAAATAATGCGCGCCCTCGGTAACAGTGCCGACCAGCATAGCCGCGTTCAGAAAGAGCAGGGGGATAAGAATACGAGGATAGCCGCGCAACATCAGCGGCGTCAGGACGGCGATCGTTGCGTGGAACGAGGGAAAGGTGGCGATACCACCTGGAGGTTCATTGAGGATCAATGGCCCCGCTTCGCGCAGGCGCGTCAAATGATCAAGTGGCGTCGCGCCGGTAAACTGCAGAATGTTGAAAGTCGACCGATCAACGAAAACGATCGGGCCGGCCGCCGGCATCAGCGCTGAAACAACAATCGTGGCTATGAAGGCGATCGCGAACGCGAGAAGGTAAACCCGCACTTCACTGATCCGATTTGAGAATGCGAGGACGACCAGGGGAAGAGCGATTTGAGCTTTGAGGGTGTCATAGGCAAACCGAAGAACGCGTTGGATTGCGGCATGCCTGTCGACCCAATGGGCGAAATCAGACCAATTCAGGCCGACCGCCATATCAACTCGTGCCAAAAACTGGTCTTCAAGTGGAAACGCGAAACGTTGGATTGCGTAAGCGGCGAGGACGCCACATAAAATGGTGATTATAAAATACAACACCCCGTAGAGGAGAGTTCGTACCGCTTCAACAATTTTGGTTTGGGGAGCAAACTGGCTGATGACGTCCAGAACGACGACGTAGACGACCAGCCATATGATATTTGGAAGCGACGTGAGGGTGAATTTCGTAGCGATTGAACTGACCAGTCCAATCGTCATGAGTCCAAACGTCAAAATGGTCGCGGATCGTGAAATCGGGCTGACGCGGGATTGAATAATCGCACCGCGATATTTACGCGCAAGCAGAGTAAGGCTCATTGCCAAGATGCCCTAAAGCGCCCTGAGGTTGGTCGATTTTATCGACGACCATTCGGCTCGATGTGCGTACACGTAAATTGCGAGCCGACCGTGAGCTAGCGTGATTAAAATTCCCTTTATACAAACAACATGGGGGCAGCCGTTGCGTTTGATAGTAAATCAGCTTCGAATTCGGAATGCCGCAAGGGCTTCGCGGATGCAGGGCAATAACAGATGACCGACGCGCAAACCTGGCCGACCGAACTGCGCCTGCATAAGGATCGCAAGACGCTGACCATTACCTTCGGTGGCGGGGAGCGCTTCGATTTGCCGACGGAATATCTACGCGTGAAAAGCCCAAGCGCGGAAGTGCAAGGGCATTCGGCCGAAGAACGCAAGACCGTCCCCGGAAAGCGCGATGTCTGCGTGATCGAGGTATTGCCGGTCGGCAATTACGCCGTGCGGCTTGTATTCGACGATATGCATTCTACTGGGATTTTCGATTGGGATTATCTGCGCGAACTTGGCCGTAATTATACGGCCTATTGGCAGGACTACGTCGACGAGCTTGCAGCCAAGAATTTGACGCGCGATCCGCCGGCACGTCGCAAATAATGGTGGGCGCTGTAGGGATCGAACCTACGACCTCTCCCGTGTGAAGGGAACGCTCTCCCGCTGAGCTAAGCGCCCGGCCATTGGCGGACGCGCGATATAAAGAGCGCCTCCGAGCAGTGTCAAGCGAAGGCGGACCGCAGGTCTTCTAGTTGCGTGTCTTTGGATCGTCGCCTTGCGGCAAACGTGAAGCGTGGCTCTGAAGTGCACGGATGCGGTCGGCCAAATTGCCGTTGTTTGGCCGTTCCGTAAGGTCGGTGTCAGCACTGGCGGCCGATACGGCGCCGCTGACGCGGTCGCGTGATGTTTCAGCAGCCAACAACGCGTCAATTGTTGAGTTCGGTCCTTCGAGCGTCGAAGCAAGCCGCGCCACTTCAGCCGCGACGTCGTTTATTCGCTCACGGAGCAGCGCATTCTCTACGCGCTCGGACGCCCAGGCTTCTTCCGTTTCGCGTTTCATTGTGCCCAGATCGCGGGCGTATCGATCGCGCTCTTCTTTGGCGTGGGTGATCGCCGCCTGCAACTGAGTGTTCTCGGTCTTGAGATTTTGCGTAGCCGAATTGGATCGGCCCTCAATTTCGATGATTGCAGTCCGCAAATCGCTTTCAGTTTTCCGGGCGGCCTCGAGCTCGCGGCGCAATTGCTTGAGCTCGAATTCACTTTCATTGAGCAGTCGCGATTGTTCGCCCAAACGGGTTTCAAAATCCTGCGCCCGACGCCCAAGAATTTCCGCTTCCTTGGTTTGCGCTACAAGCTGTTGCTCGAGCACTGTTGTGCGGCGACCAAGGTTCTCGACTTTGCCGCGCTCCTGCGAAAGTTCCTGGGTCGCAGCTTTCAGTTCTATCCGCTCGGCATCGCGGCGATCTTCCACGGTTTTTAATTCGTGGCCAGCGCCATCCAACCGCTCTTTCAAGGCATCGACTTGAGTTTTGAGCGCCACAATTTCGATCTTCTGGGAATTGGCGAGGGTCGATCGCTCGTCCAATTCACCCATCAGTTTGGCGAGGTCAGCCTGTTTGTCGGAGAGCGCTCGCTGGGCCTCGTGCATCGCGCTGGTCTTGACGGCGAATTCTTCTTCGGTTGCGCGCAGTTGATCGCGCAGCGACTTGTCGCGCGCTTCCAAAGCAAAAATGGTCGCGGTTTTCTCACCCAGCTCGATCTTGAGGCGATTGATGGCGTCGCCCTTCTTGCCAAGTTCGGCGAGCTGGCTGGTGCTTCTGGTCTTGAGTTGCTCGACGCTCATTTCCAAACGCCGCGTCGACATCGCGAATTCAGCGCGAAGCTGATCTTTGTCGGCCTGGATTTCAGCCATCGACAACGGCGTTGCGGCTTCAAGGCGACGCATTGTCAGCCGAACCGCACGACCGTGGACAAGGGGGACGACAACGAGGCCGATCAAAGCTGCGACCAGAAATCCGATCCCGAAAAACATGATCGGTTCAATCATGGAACATACTTCTCCAACTCACTCGAACGCGATGGATGCGCGGACCCAACGGGCCGCCCATCCAGCTTACCGGGAGACTATCCTAAAGCCGGCGCGACGTCGCGGGTCCAATGGGTTCCTGCGCGCTGTTGCCACGAAAGTAGTAAATGTGGCGGCGATCAGAACGGATTCCACGTCGCCCGCGGCGTAAATTTGAGATAACCGATATTGGCTCCGAGCCGCAAACCGACGCCCGATCGTATGGGCACCACGATGATGTTGCCGGAAGCCAGCGCGGTCATGCCAAAGCCGCCGATGAAATAAGCGGAGCCATCGATGCCGGCGAAACGCTGATAGATGGCCTCAGTGGCCGGCAAATTGTAAATCAACATCATTGTCCGGGCGCCTTCACCGCCGGTATCGAATCCAACTGAGGGGCCTTCCCAGAACACACGGCGGTCGCCGGCATTCTTTGTGTAAAGCTTGCCATCGCCATAGCGCAGGCCAACAACAAAAGCGCCGCTGCCTTCCTGTCCAAGGACGTAGCCGTTCGGTTGTCCCCATCGGCTCACTGCAGTTTCGACAATCTGCGCTAGTCCGCGGGAAACCGTACCGAAGAAGCGATGCCCCTCACGCACTAACTCGCCAGGCGTAAAGGTGCCAGGCTGCTGCGCCGGTGGCGGTGCAGGCGGTGGGTTCTGGGCTGCGGCGATGCCGGGAGAAAATGCCGCAAGGCAAAGCGTGAGGGCGACAAGGCGCAAAGTCGCGCGCATCATATGCTCCATAGAATGATGAGGCTCCAAGCCCTGCTTAACCGGTTGCTCACGGAGACCCCGGTAATGTGGCTACGAAAGGCTTGTCCCGAATCATTTAAGCGTCGCTGAGAACTATGACTGCAGCACGGCAACAACGGAAGCCGCGGCGCTTGATTCAGCTGCTGCTCGGCATTGCGTTAGGGTGCGGTATTGTTACACCCCCCGGTTTGCAGGCTGCCACGGATAACCAATTGGCGGTTAACTCCGGGAATGGCCTCGCCATCAGTGGGTTCGACCCCGTCGCCTATTTTACCGAAGGAAAAGCGATATTTGGTCGGCCGGACGTCGAACTGAATGTGGAAGGCGCCGTTTGGCGGTTTAGCAATGAGGGCAACCGCGGCGCTTTCGCGGGGCACCCTGAGGTTTATGCGCCGCGTTTCGGCGGCTACGATCCTGTATCAATTGGCCGAGGGCGCTCGGTTGCTGGCCATCCTTTGATCTGGGTTGTGGTCGGCCAACGCCTTTATCTCTTCTATAGCGAAAAAAACCGCGCCGACTTTCTCGCCGATGCGGGCCGCATCATCGACACCGCCGAGCGCAAATGGCCGGAACTTGTAAACAGCCTGGGCCAATAAGGGCGCCGACCCTAAATCCTGATCGTCGCGGCCTTGCGGGCATCGCCCCAGGCAATAAAGGCGGGCACGCGGAAATTCTCAGCGGCGCGTCCATAGTGCAAGGCGGAGCCCCTCGGGCTTGCGACAACACCACCCGCCGCGGCAACGAGGGCATGCCCGGCCGCCACATCCCATTCGCAAGTCGTGGCCAGGCGTGGATAGATGTCTGCAGAACCTTCGGCGATCTGACAAAATTTGAGTGCCGAACCGCTGGCGGTCCGCGTGATCCGCCCAAGGGACTTCAAGAATGCGTCGGTGTCGGCGTCGAAATGGGAACGGCTCACGGTCGCCACCGCATTTTTGGCCGGCCAATTGCGTGAACGGATCGCCTCTGGTTGATCCGCGCTGTCGGCCAGCATGCGAAGCCGTTCGGCACCGTGGCCGACAATGCCGCGCCAGACCTGGCCACGTTGCGGGGCTGCGATAATCCCGGCAATGGGTATGCCACCCGTCACAATGGCGAGATTGACGGTGAACTCATCACGGCCTGCGAGAAACTCACGTGTACCGTCGAGCGGATCGACGATCAGGAAACTCTCACCCGCATTGGGCACCTGTTGGTTGCTGCAGGATTCCTCTGAAATCACCGGCACGCCGGGCAGCAATTGCTCCAAATCCTGCAAGATTATCGCTTCCGATGCTTCATCCGCCTCGGTAACCGGGGATTGGTCGGCCTTTGTCCGCTTTATCAAGGTATGGGGCGATAGCGCGCAGATCCGTGCGGACGCGCGCGCAATCATCCTCGTCAGGTCATCGATAAACTGAGCCGCATCGGCCGGCAGAATTTCGGATCCCGATGTCAAATGGCACGTCCTTTTGCCGTTTCGCGGTCCTTGGCGGTGGTGCAAGTGCGGTGTATCACCCGGGCAAATCGGTGCGATCGTCGATTTGCCGATGGCGGCAGACTGCATGCCTAGCGGAGACTAGTCTATGTCCGATTCTTCCATCGAAGCGCTCGATCTCGCGGCCTTGCTGTGTTCGCGCGTTTGCCACGACCTGATTAGCCCGGTCGGCGCCATCGTCAACGGGCTTGAGGTGCTCGAGGAGGAAAAGGATGAGGCAACCAAAGAGTTTGCGCTCGACCTGATCAAGAAGAGCGCCCGCACCGCCTCGGCAAAATTGCAGTTCTGCCGTATCGCCTTTGGTGCCGCCGGCTCTGCCGGCGCCCAGATCGACCTCGGGGATGCAGAAACCATCGCACGCGGCTTCCTGGAGGACGACAAAACCAAGCTCGCCTGGAATTTGCCCCGTGCGCTTTCGCCCAAGAACAGGGTCAAGTTGCTGCTCAACATGCTGATTATCGCCGGCCAGGCTATTCCGCGCGGCGGCAAGCTAACTGTTGATCCCATAGGGTCAGGCGACAGCATGGGATTTAAAGTGAGTGCCGCAGGCGTGAATGCCAAAGTTCCGCCGACGGTGCCGACATTGATCACCGGCGATATGGGCAGCGAGGGAATTGATGCGCATCGCATTCAACCGTTTTATGCAGGCCTTTTAGCCAAAGCATGCGGGCTCAAGGCCACAATAACGATGGACAGCGAAATGGTTTTAGTAACCGCACAATAGCCAAGATGCGCAAGGTTTCCGCCGGTTAACGAGCGGTTAATAGCGCGCGCCGTAGGCCAGCTACGCAACTAAAATTAAACGCTTCACCGACACACTGGCGGCGCTTCCGACGGAAAGCGGCGGACGGGCCAATGCCCGTCGACGAAGGCGTTTTTTATGGACGACCTGCTGCGAGAATTTGTCACCGAGACGAACGAAAGTCTCGACGTGGTCGACGTCGAGCTTGTGCGTTTCGAGCAGGACCCGAACAACGCCAAGATTTTCGATAATATCTTTCGACTCGTTCACACGATCAAAGGTACCTGCGGGTTTCTTGGCCTGCCGCGCCTGGAAGCACTTGCCCACGCAGCTGAAACGCTGATGGGAAAATTTCGCGACGGGGCGCCGGCCTCAAGCGATGCTGTCACGCTCATTCTTGCAACCATCGATCGTATCAAGACGATTTTGGATTCGCTTGAACGCGAGCAGCGCGAGCCGGAGGGTGGCGACACCGATTTGATCGTCAACCTTGAGCAAATGGTCGAACGCGTTGGATCGCCCGGTGCGAACGCGGAAACCCAGTACACGGTCGGAACGCTTGTCCCGCAGGTGTTAGAACGGCCGTTGCGTCCCGACGAAGTTTCGCTGGATGAGCTCGAACGCGCCTTTCGAGAGACACCAGCAGACCCGCCTCCCGTAAAGTCCGCGAAGTCCGCGCCGGTAGCGGCCGATCCGGTCGTCAAAGATGATGATGGGTCCAAAGGGAATCAATCGATTCGCGTCACCGTCGATACGCTCGAGCAATTAATGACGATGGTTTCCGAGCTGGTGCTCACGCGTAACCAGCTACTCGAGATTGTGCGTCGTCACGAAGAATCCGAATTCAAGACGCCCTTGCAGCGGCTGTCCAATGTGACGGCCGAACTGCAAGAAGGTGTGATGAAGACGCGGATGCAACCGATCGGTAATGCGTGGCAAAAGCTACCGCGTATCGTGCGGGACCTTTCCAACGAGCTTGGCAAGAAAATCGATCTCGAGATGCAAGGCGCCGAGACCGAGCTCGACCGGCAGGTGCTCGACCTGATCAAGGATCCGCTCACGCATATGGTGCGCAACTCGGCGGACCACGGCCTGGAATCGCCCGAACAGCGAAGGGCCGTTGGCAAGCCGGAACATGGACGGATTCGGCTTTCCGCCTACCACGAGGGCGGTCACATCATCATTCAAATCGCCGACGATGGTCATGGTCTCGATACCGACCGCATCAAGGCGAAGGCCGTCGCGCGAGGTCTGGTATCGGAATCCGATGCCGAAAAACTATCGGAAGCGCAGATCCATAAATTCATATTCGCGCCGGGATTCTCGACGGCCGCAAAAGTCACCAACGTTTCCGGACGTGGCGTCGGCATGGACGTTGTCCGCAACAATATCGATCAGATCGGTGGCACGATCGACGTGAAGTCGGTAGCTGGTGCGGGATTGAGTTTCACCATCAAAATCCCGCTGACACTCGCCATTGTCGCTGCGTTGATTGTGGAGGCGGGCGGCCACCGCTTCGCCATTCCGCAGCTGTCGGTCGTCGAGCTCGTGCGCGCCCGCAGCGGCAGCGAACACCGAATCGAACGTATCAAGGACACCAAAGTATTGCGGTTGCGCGATAAGCTCTTACCGCTTGTGGGCCTCACGCATTTGCTTGGTCTTGACGACCCTACCAATGACATCAACGGCGGATTTATCGTCGTCACGCAGGTTGGCAGCCAGACTTTCGGCATCGTCGTCGATGGCGTGTTCCACACCGAAGAAATTGTCGTAAAGCCGATGTCGAGCAAGCTACGCCATATCGCGATGTTCTCGGGCAATACCATCCTCGGCGACGGTGCGGTGATTATGATCATCGATCCGAATGGTGTCGCGCAGGCGTTCGGAAATACGGTGACCTCGCAACTCGCCGACGAAGCAGCCGAATCGAGTCATGCGAGCACCGACGAAGCGAGCACATCTTTGCTTGTGTTCCGCGCCGGTTCGACTCGACCGAAGGCGGTGCCTCTATCGCTCATAACGCGGCTTGAAGAAATCGACGCGCAAAAGATCGAGCTGTCGAACGGCCGTCACATGGTCCAGTACCGCGGTCATTTGATGCCGCTTGTCAGCATGAGCGACGACGTGCGTGTGAAAGGCGAAGGCGCGCAACCGCTTCTCGTATTTTCCGACGGCAGCCGCTCGATGGCTCTCGTGGTCGATGAGATCATCGACATCGTCGATGATAACCTCGACATCCAGGTCGCAAGTGACAATCCGGGTGTCCTGGGCTCGGCCATTGTTCGTGGGCACGCGACGGAGATTATCGACGTCGGCCACTTCCTGCCGTTGGCCTTCGAGGATTGGTTCCGCCGCAAGGAATTGCCGGTGCAGAACCGGCCGCGCACCGTTTTGCTGATCGATGACTTGCCATTCTTCCTCAACATGCTCACGCCGGTTTTGCAGGCTGCCGGCTACGTGGTCACAGCAGTCAGTTCGGGGCAGGAAGCGTTGACGATGCTGAGGGACGGCCGCCAATTCGATGTGGCGATTACCGATATCGAGATGCCGGACCTGGACGGCTTCCAATTCGCCGAATCCGTCCGCAACGATCCGCGCATCGCTGATTTGCCGATTATCGCTCTGTCGTCGGTCGTCTCTGCGGAAGCGATCGAACGCGGTCGTCGTGTCGGTTTTCATGACTACGTCGCCAAGTTCGACCGGCAAGGGCTGATCGCGGCGCTGAAAGAGCAGACCGACGTCAGTCGGGCCGCATGACGGATGAGCCAATGAACGAAACCGCAGATCACAACCAACACGAATACGTCACTGCGATGATTGGTGGCCAACTGTTCGGCTTGCCGATTCTGCGCGTGCAGGACGTTTTTGCGCCGGAGCGTTTGACGCGCGTGCCGCTGGCGCCGCTGGAAATTGCAGGGGTGCTCAACCTGCGCGGCCGGATTGTGACATTAATCGATATGAGACGCCGGCTTGGGCTCGGCCAGCGCGAAGATACGGGCCCGGCAATGGCCGTTGGCGTGGAGTTGCGCGGAGAATCTTACGGCTTGCTGATCGATACTGTCGGCGAAGTGCTCAAGCTCGATGATATCGCGTGCGAGCCGAACCCGACCAATCTCGACCCACGTCTGGCGAGCGTGTCGACCGGAATCTATCGGCTCGATGGACAATTGTTGATGGTGCTCGATGTCGATCGCGTGCTCGACATCGCAGTGAAGGCGGCCGCAGCGTGATGCGGTCTGAATGCTGAAGGAATGGGAATTAGGCGCGAACACAAAGAGGCTGAACGATGAAAACCTGTTTGGTAGTTGACGACTCCAGCGTCATTCGCAAGGTGGCGAGGAGAATTCTCGAAGGGCTCGAATTCCAAATCGTGGAAGCCGAGGACGGCGAGCAGGCACTCGAAGCTTGCCGACGCCAGTTGCCGGAAGCAATTCTGCTCGACTGGAACATGCCGAAAATGGACGGCTATGAATTCCTGCGTTCGTTGCGCCGTTTACCCGGCGGCGATGCTCCGAAAGTGGTGTTTTGTACCACCGAGAACGACGTGGCGCACATCGCGCGCGCGTTGCACGCCGGTGCCAACGAATACATCATGAAGCCCTTCGACAAGGAGATCGTCGAGGCCAAGTTCCAGGAAGTCGGGCTTATCTGATCGCCGCATCGGCACTTTCGAACGTCACGATCAGTAAGGCCAGTCGCGTCCAATGAACTTAGTCGTCACACCTCCGTCTTCCACCGCCGCGAACCGGCGTATCCGCGTCATGCTCGTCGACGACGCCGTTGTCGTACGCGGGCTCTTCGCGCGTTGGGTTGAATCTGAACCCGACCTCGATGTCGTGGCTACGTTGCGCACTGGCCGCGAGGCGGTTGACCAACTCGAGCGCGTCGACCCCGACGTGGTCGTGCTCGATGTTGATATGCCGGATCTCGACGGCATCGCCGCGCTTCCACTGCTGCTCGAGAAAAAACGCGACCTCGTCGTGATCATGGCTTCAACGCTGACGCGGCGGAACGCCGAAATCAGCTTGCGGGCCTTGTCGCTCGGCGCGGCAGACTACATTCCAAAGCCGGGCAGCAATCGCGAGGTCAGCGCTTCCACCGCGTTCCGCCGCGACCTCATCGAAAAGATCCGCGAGCTTGGACTTCGTGCAAGGCGCTTGCGCAGGGCGGCTCCGCCGCCGCGCCCGTCGCTGGAGGTCAGGGCGGCGCCACCGATCGTGCCGCACGTGGCCGAGGAGGTGGCTGCGCCCCCGATAAGCCTTCGGCCAATGCCAACATTGCCGCCCAAAGTGCTGGTGATCGGCTCATCGACCGGCGGGCCACAGGCGCTCAACGCCTTGATCGCTGAGATCGGAGGCGTCCTTCAGCGTGCGCCGGTCCTGATCACGCAACATATGCCCCCAACATTTACCGCGGTGCTCGCCGAGCATCTCGCGCGGGTCGCCAAGCGTCCGGTGCGCGAGGCGATCGATGGCGAGGAGATCATCGCCGGAACCGTGTATCTCGCCCCCGGCGGCAAGCACATGAAAGTCGCACGCCGCGATGGCAATGCCGTAATCGCGATTGAAGACGGTCCGCTGGTGAATTTCTGCAAGCCGGCGGTGGACCCGCTGTTTGCCTCCGCCGCCGAGGTGTGGGGAAACAAGGTGCTGGCGCTGGTGCTCACCGGCATGGGCTCGGATGGGCTCGCGGGCGCTAAGTCTATCATCGCAGCCGGTGGCCACGTGATGGCGCAGGACGAAGACAGCAGTGTCGTTTGGGGCATGCCGGGCCAGGTCAGCAATGCGGGCCTCTGCTCGGCGGTGCTGCCGCTGCCGGAGATCGCTGCCAAGCTCACGCGCCTGTTCACGGGGGAACGCGTTTGACCCCGCAAGATTTCGACTATCTCCGCAAGCTCTTGCGCGAACGTTCAGGCTTGGTCCTGGCGGTCGAGAAACAATATCTCGCCGAAAGCCGGTTGCTTCCCGTTGCGCGCAAGAACGGCCTGAGCACGCTCGACGAATTGATGGACAAATTGAGAAACCGGACGACCGCTCCGCTCACGGCGCAAGTGGTCGAGGCGATGACGACCAACGAGACTTTCTTTTTCCGCGACAAGATCCCGTTCGATCATTTTCGCGACACCGTCATGCCAGCGTTGATCGCTGCACGCGCACGCGAAAAGCGTATCCGCATCTGGTGTACGGCGGCGTCCACCGGCCAGGAACCCTATTCGCTGGCGATGGCAATCAAAAGCTTGGGCTCGGCAATCGCGGGCTACCGCATCGAGATTGTGGCAACCGATCTGTCATCCGATGTTCTCGAAAAAGCGAAAGCCGGTATTTACAGCCAATTCGAAGTGCAGCGCGGCCTGCCTGTCCAGCTGCTGGTGAAATTCTTCGATCAGATCGGCGAAACCTGGCAGATCGCGCCCGAGTTGCGCGCCATGGTGCAATTCCGCCCGCTCAACCTGCTCAACGATTTCTCCGTGCTCGGCACCTTTGACCTGGTGTTTTGCCGCAACGTGCTGATTTATTTCGACCAGGACAACAAAATCGCCGTGCTTAACCGCATCGCGAAGCAAATGCCGGAGGATGGCTTTCTTGTGCTCGGCGCCGCCGAGACCGTGATTGGCCTCACCGAGTCATTCAAGCCGCTCGCCGACAAGCGCGGCTTGTATGTCCTCAACGGTGCAGCACGCCGTGCCGTTCCCGCCCGCGGCGCCGACAACGTGGTCCGCCTGGCCGCGGCTAAGGCCTGAGATCAGCGCGGCTATTCCATTTTATCGAAAAAATATGCGAACTCGCGTGACGGTTCTGGTCATCTTGATATCCGTCCGAATCGTGTAGATTAGGGCAATGGGCTGGCGCGTCTTTTACGCGCAGTGGGGGCTTGCTACTCGCAAGCTTGGTCCAACAAGGGGGAGACCTTACCTTGGTCGACTATGTCGATCCGGTGCTGGTTGTTGACGACCTCAACACGATGACTCGCATCGTGGACGGCATGCTGCGCAAATGCGGCTTCCAAAATGTCGATCAATGCCACGACGGCCCCACCGCGCTGCAAAAGATGCGCGAGAAATCATATTTGTTCGTCATTACAGATCGGGAAATGCCCGGCATGAATGGCCTCGAGCTGGCGCGCGAGATCCGTGGCGACCCGAAAATCCGCAGCGTGCCGCTTGTCATTATGTCGGCGAGTTCTGAAGCCAAGCACGCGGAAGCGGCGATGGCTGCAGGCGCGAATTTTTTCATGACCAAGCCGTTCAATCTGACCACGCTCAAGGATGTGATCACGCAACTGATGCGGCCGCAGCAGAGCTGAGCGGCGCGCATCAACCGCGTTGCGCTGTTCATCGGCGCGGAATCTGTCTTTGTCGTCCCGGGCGAGCGTCAGCGAAGTCCGGGACCCATACGCCGCAGCAATTCGATAAGCGCACGGCGTATGGGGCCCCGCTTTCGCGGGGACGACAGCAAAAGTTTGCTCCGGCGCGCCGCACCTCTCTCCCAATTCAATGGTCAAACAGCGTTAGCCAACGCTCCGCCGCCCGTATTCTTTGCTGGCGCCGGGTCCGCCGTCGTCTGACACGATGCGGGGATTGACCCGCACCGGTATTTCCTCCGCTGCGATCCCGGAGAAAATCCGAGGGCGCGCGGGACGCCAAAGGTCCTGATGGACCCACGGGCCTCGAGGCCTCACAGCATCGAGGCTTGTCGAAGTCCTGATAGTGCCGCAAGTCCGCCAAATCCAAAGGCGTCCCGCGCGCGGTGTTTTAGGTTTGCTCCACGCTCTCCCCGGTGGTCGATCCTTTCAGTGCGCGTCTGCCTGTTAAGCGTCACCGCGACGAAATCCACCGTATGAGGCCCTGGCCATTTGGCCGGCGATCTTCTGACCGTCCGCCAGCCTGTCGGCCGCCAGCGGGGCCTCGGCGTGCGGCAGGCACGCCGGGATAGAACGCGGCTTGGACCGCCGGTCGGGACATTCGCGCCGCATCTCCGACGCTCCCAGACCGGCCACCGCTCCCCGCCCCGCGTCTGGAGACGCTGATCAGACACCCCTCGGTAACGAGGCGGGATAGGCAAACAGTAACCGGGGATTGCGGCAGGATTAAGACTATAATCCTATTTCACAATCTTTGCTTGGCGCGCACTCAATGGGCCTCCGCCGACCTATGCATTTTTTTCTCATCGCGGCTTTGCGATGGAGTGCTAGAATTGTGGGAGTAGTGCGTTCTCGGGGGGTTGAGTATGCAGCGGCGCAATTCGTACACGCTTCCGGTCGGAGCGGACCGGCACCTATGCCGTAATCCCATCAGACTATTTGCCAGCCTGCTCGTCGCATCCTCACTGATCGCGGTGACAATTTCAGCTGCCGCCGCCGTCGAATTGCCGAAGCCTGAGCCCGCCGAGAAATTTCTTGGCAAAGCGACGAGCGGCGCCAACTACACCGTCAAGCCGATTGTACGCAGCGACGGTGTCATGCGCATCTTCGACGTCGACACGCCCTACGGAAAATTTGCATTCGACGGCATTGAGTTTGCGAAATTGCGTCTGCATGAACTCAACGCCGTCGCCGCGCTCGAGAAGATGTCCCAGTCGGAGGCTTTCGGCCAGGCGTTCGGTCGTGCTGCATTGGGGCCAATCAAGTTTGGCGCCGACCTTATCACCGACCCCGCCAACACGGTCGAACGCTCATTGAGCGGCATCGGCAACATGTTCGATCGCGTCGGTGCAGGACTGTCGAATACGCGCGCGGACAGAGATAATGTGATGGAGAGTTTGCTCGGCGTCAGCGACACGCAACGCCAGCTTGCGGTGGAATTGGACGTCGATCCGTACACCGATTTTCCGCCGCTCGCGCAGCGCCTGAAAGAAATGGCAGGCGCTATGGCTGGCGGCGGCCTACCCGTCAGGGCGGGGCTTGCGCTCGTCCCGGGCGGCGTCGGTATCGCTGTCTCGTCAGTGGCAACCGTCAGCAGCGCGAAGGACGTTTTACGCGACAAGACGGCAGCGCAACTGATTGCCCAGGTCCGCACGATTCTTTCGTCGCTCGGTGTCTCCGAGGAAACAGCAGATAAACTTCTCGAAAATCGGAATTACACGCCCGCGGATCTGCTGATCATGGCGCTCGCACTCAAACAATTGAATGCGGAGAATACCGCCGCATTCGTCGCGCGCGCCGCCGATGCCAGCTCGCGCAACGTGGCGTTCTATCAGCGCCGCCGCGCGCAAATCCTCGCGGCGCGCAGTGCGGAGCTCGGCGGCATCGTATCGTTCATCACGGTGGCAGGGCAGCCGATCAATCTGACGCGCAATGGCAGTGTCCTCGCAGCCTTTGTGGTCGATGACATCTCCTGGACGGATGTCCAGCAGCGCACGTTCGTTTCCGCTACCACCGAAATTCAGCGCGCCAGGCCAGGTGCCGTCCCTGTGCTTGCCACGACAGGTGCGGTGACGCCGCTGGCAGCCGGAGAGATCACCAAGCGCGGCTGGAAAATCATTCGGATCAAGCAGTAGCGCCGTCTCAAGTGCTCGGCGGTCGATTTCGAGCCCGGGCCCCGCTGGATCGGGCTCCCTCTATGCAATAGGCTTTCCCTTCCACAGGTCCAAAAAATCATCAGGAAATTCGACCTAGTAGGGGGAAACGATGAAACAATCGAAGCGTCGGGCGACATCCAAGGGCCAAAACCGCAGAGATTTCCTCATCAAGGCCGGTGGCGGCGCCGCCGCTGCGGCAGCTTTCGGCGCTTATCCGCTTAGAGGTTGGGCGGCTGACCCCGTGAATATCGGCGGCCTTTATCCGGTAACCGGAAGCTTCGCGCAAATCGGTCAGGCGTGCGTGAATGCCGCCAAACTCGCGGTCGAGATGGTCAACGAGGCCGGCGGCATCAAATCTCTCGGCGGTGCCAAGCTCAACCTGATCATCTCGGATGTGCAAAGCGACACTACCGTCACGCGCACCGAGACCGATCGACTGATTTCCGGCAACAAGCTGTCAGCCATTCACGGCTGCTACGCCAGCGCATTGACGCTGATCGCGAGCGAAGTGGCCGAACGGGCGAAGGTCGCGATCATTACGGGCTCGAGCTCGGATCTGCTCAACAAGGGCCGCCAATACACCTTCACGCCTTTTGCGCGCGCGTCGCAATTCGCGAAAGCGCAGCTGCAAATGTCGAGGCTGGTGAGCGACAAGCCGAAGGTGGCGGTGATCTTCGAAAACACGGCGTTCGGCACGTCGACATCAAACGGCTTGAAAGAGCTGGCGCCGGGCGAGGGGGTTGAGATCGTACTGTTCGAGCCGTATTCGGCGGGCTTTGCCGATGCCGGACCTCTGCTCAACAAGGTCAAGGCATCAGGCGCGGATATGTTGTTCTCCGTCTCATACCTGAACGACCTCATCCTGATCGTGCGCACGGTCAAGCAGATCGGCCTCAAGGTCGGAATTAACGGCGGTTCCGGTGGCTTCGTCGTTCCGGATTTCTACAAGAACGTCGGCGCGCTCGCGGAAGGCCTGCAAGGTGTCGCGCACTGGAATCACGACGTCGATGACAACGCCCAGAAAGTAAACGCCGAATACAAGAAGCGTTACGGCGAGTTTCTGTTTGAGTATGGCGGCGGCCTTGTCGCGCAGACATTCATGCTCGCCGACGCCCTCGAGCGCGCTGCGTCTACCGATCCGCAAAAAGTTCGCGATGCGCTCTCGACACTCGACGTCTCATCGGGGTTTGCCGCGATGGCTCCCGGCGGGAAAGTGAAATTCGGTCCCGACGGCAAGAACGTCTATGGCCATCCGGTCGGCGTACAGTGGCAAAAAGGCGATCTCGCGAGCATCTTCCCAAAAGAAGACGCCCGTGCGCCTTTGATGAAAAGCTAAGCGCGCCACACAATGTTGGAAATCGTGGCCCAGGCCGTTATCAACGGCCTGCTTATCGGCGGAATTTACGCGCTGGTCAGCATCGGCGTGACGCTGGTATTCGGCGTGGTCAAGATCGTCAATTTCGCCCAGGGCGAATTTGTGATGATCGGGATGTACATCAGCTTTTTCCTGGCCTCACAATTCGGCATCGACCCGATTATTTCGCTCGTCGTCTCGATGCCGGTGCTGTTCGTTATCGGCGTGCTGGTGCAGCATTTCCTGATCCGCAGGGTTCTGGGGCTCAACGACATGCCCCAGATATTTCTCACCTTCGCGCTGTCGCTGCTGATCCTGAATATCGCGTTGATGGTGCTGACGGCCAATTACCGCACGGTTCACACCTGGTATTCGGACGAGGCGCTTCATATCGGGGGCCTCTACATTCCGCTGGCAAAACTCTTTGCCTTTGTGCTCGCGATGGTCTTGAGCGGGTGTCTCTGGCTGTTCCTGCACACGACCGATCTCGGCAAAGCGATGCGTGCGGCGGCGCAGAAGCCCGAAGTCGCGATGCTGATGGGCATCAACCCCAATCGGGTGTTCTGCGTGGCGTTCGGCGTTGCGCTGGCGCTCGCCGGCGCAGCAGGCTCGCTGCTGATGCCGTTTTATCCGGCCTACCCGATGGTCGGGCAGGTGTTCGTGCTGATGGCCTTCGTCGCGGTGGTCATGGGAACGCTCGGCAACGTCATCGGCGCGCTCATCGCCAGCTTGTTGATGGGGGTGGCTGAGTCGCTCGGCATCCAGTTCGTCGGCGCCGATTCCGGATTGATCGTGGTCTTCGCGATGCTTTTGCTGACGCTGGCGTTCCGGCCTAATGGCCTCGCCGGCGGGAAAGCGCGCTGATGATGACATTGCTCAAGGGCAAGGGCGTCTATTGGCTGACGGCCGTCGTGATCATTCTTCTCGCGTTGCCGATGTTCGTGAAAAGTGGGTTCGCGATCGATATTTTCATTCGCGTGTTGCTGTTTTCTTTCATCGGGGTCGCCTGGAATCTCATGGGAGGCTACGCCAAGCAGCTTTCGTTGGGCCACGTGGCCTATTTCGGGCTCGGCGCCTACACCTCGACCATCTTGCAGATCGATTTCGGTATTTCGCCGTGGATCGGCATGGTCGCCGGGGGCGTTGTGGCGATGTTGGCAAGCCTGCCGATCGGCTGGCTCTGTTTCCGCCTGCGCGGACCGTATTTCGCGATCGCTACGATCGCAACCGCACAAGTCTTGATGCTGCTCTTTCTTAAATTCCGCGATTTCGCATGGGGCGCCGAGGGCACGACGATTCCCAACCTCGGCAATGCGCCGCTGATGATGCAGTTCGAGGCCAAGGCCGCTTATTACTACCTGGCACTGGGACTGCTCGCGATCGGGCTTGCGATCACGTACCGGATCGAGAAATCGTGGATGGGCTACTACCTTGTCGCCATCGGCGAGGATGAGGATGCCGCCGAGGCAGTGGGAGTGAATGCACCGCGCATCAAGCGTGACATCTATATGGTGAGTGCGTTCCTCACCGCTTTGGCTGGCACGTTTTACACGCAATACATCTACTTCATCGATCCAGCGACCGCGTTCAATTTCAGTATTTCAATTGAAGCGGCCCTTGTGTCGATCGTCGGCGGGATCGGGACGTTGTGGGGGCCAGTGATCGGCACTGTGCTTCTGGAGGCGACATCGGCACTGCTGCAAAGCTGGCTGGGCAGTTCAACCGGCGGCATTCAGCTCACGGTGTACAGCCTCATATTGATGGCGGTGATCCTGTGGCGCCCAACAGGGATCATGGGCTTTGTCACGGAAACCTACGAACGCCGCGTTCGCGCGCACGGCGGGACCGTCAAGGCGGTGCTCGATGGCTGAAGCGCTCGTCATCCGCAATCTCAGCAAACGCTTCGGCGGACTGCGCGCCGTCCAGGATGTCAGCTTTTCCGTCAAGGAAGGCGAGACCGTCGCGCTCATCGGGCCAAACGGCGCCGGCAAGACGACGAGCTTCAACTTGATCACCGGGTATCATCGGCCCGACACGGGCTCCGTCATGGCCTTCGGCCGCGAGATCGTCGGGTTGAGGCCGCATGACATCTGCGCGCATGGCCTCGCGCGCACGTTTCAGGTGGCGCGGCCGTTCGGCGGGATGACGGTGCTGGCGAATGTTATGACCGGCGCGTTCCTGCGCGACAAGAACACCGATGTTGCGCGCAAAAGCGCGCGCGAGGCGATCGAGTTTGTCGGGCTTTCGGCAAAGGAACATTCGCCGGCGCGCGATCTCACAACGATCGACCAGCGCCGGCTCGAAATGGCGCGCGCGCTGGCGACGCAGCCGCGCGTTCTTCTGCTCGACGAGGTGATGGCCGGGCTCAACCCCTCGGAGATCGATCAGGCGGTTGCGCTGGTCGGAAAGTTGTCGAAACGCGGGCTGACGATCGTCATTGTCGAGCATGTGATGCGTGCGATCATGGCGGTCGCGCGCCACATCGTCGTGCTCGATCACGGGCAGAAAATCGCCGAAGGCAACCCCAACGACGTCGTCGCCAACCAGGATGTGGTCCGCGCCTATTTGGGGACCGGCTACGTGCACGTCGCAACAGCGGGAGAGGCCTAGTGCTATCGCTCTCCGGCGTCAGCGCGAGTTACGGGTCGGTGCCCGGCTGTCGGCAACGTCAGCATCGAGGTCGGGCAGGGGGAGGCCGTTGGCCTGCTGGGCGCGAACGGGGCGGGAAAAAGCACGACTTTGCGGGCGATTTCGGGGTTGGTCCGGCTGACGTCGGGCACCATCACCTTTCTGGGCAAGAACACCGCGTCATTGCCGCCCTACAAGATCGCCGAGCTCGGGATCGCGCATGTCCCTGAAGGGCGGCAGGTCTTCCCCGAAATGACCGTGCAGGAAAACCTCGAAATCGGCGCCTACGTGCCGAGTGCCAAGGTCGATCGTGCGCGAACGCTCGAACTGGTCTTCGGAATATTCCCGGTGCTGGCCGAACGCCGCAAGCAACTCGCGGGCACCATGAGCGGTGGCGAGCAGCAGATGCTCGCGGTGGGCCGCGGCCTCATGTTGAAACCGCGCCTGCTGATGCTCGACGAACCATCTTTGGGCCTGGCGCCGGTCGTCACCGACATCACCTTCCAGAAAATTCAGGAAATCCATGCCATGGGCACCGCAATCTTGCTGGTCGAGCAGAATGTGAGCCGCGCATTGAGCCTGGTGCAGCGCGCCTATGTGCTGGAAAGCGGCAAGGTGATCATGCACGGCACCAGCGCCGAACTGGCCAACAACAAGCAAGTGCAGGCGGCTTACCTCGGCATGTAGGGGACGCCGGAGTAATCCAAGAAAAAAACCCCGCCATTTCCGGCGGGGTTAAGTTGGATGGGAGTGAGCCCGAAGGCTCACTACTCAACGCGGGGGGAAACTCTGGCTAAGCCGGAATTCTCTCGTCCGCTTCTGTCGGCTCGCGCAGAACGTAGCCGCGGCCCCACACGGTCTCGATGTAGTTCTTCCCGGAGGAGGCATTGGCGAGTTTCTTGCGCAGTTTGCAGATGAACACGTCGATGATCTTGAGCTCGGGCTCGTCCATGCCGCCGTAGAGATGATTGAGGAACATCTCTTTGGTGAGCGTCGTCCCTTTGCGCAGGGAAAGCAGCTCGAGCATCTGGTATTCCTTGCCGGTGAGGTGCACGCGCTGGCCGCCGACTTCGACGGTCTTGGTGTCGAGATTGACGACAAGATCGCCAGTGTTGATGACCGACTGGGCGTGCCCCTTCGAGCGGCGAACGATCGCGTGAATGCGCGCGATCAATTCATCTTTGTGGAATGGCTTGGTCATGTAGTCGTCGGCGCCGAAGCCGAGACCTTTGACCTTGTCCTCGATCCCGGCGAGGCCGGAGAGGATCAGGATTGGCGTCTTAACTTTTGAGACGCGGAGGGAGCGCAGGACCTCGAAACCCGACATGTCGGGCAGGTTCAGGTCCAGCAGGATGATGTCGTAGTCGTAGAGTTTGCCAAGGTCGACGCCTTCTTCCCCGAGATCCGTCGTATAGACGTTAAAACTCTCGGATTTGAGCATGAGCTCGATGGATTGGGCCGTCGCGCTGTCGTCTTCAATGAGTAAAACGCGCATTTAAGTCCCCTTCTCGCCGCAGCCGGGCTTCAGGTCAGCGCCGCATAGGCGGCGAGTGTGAAAAAACGCGGTGGGACAAACCAATTCGACACTATCTGGCCATGGTTAACAAAACCTGATTCTCTCTGGCAAGCCTGCCGTAGGCAGACACGCCCAAATCGGCGTAAGATATTGCCTGAGAGTGGTTTTTTGGCCACGTCCAGTCTCATGTCCTAGTTTAAGAGTCGGGTGTAACCGACTCTGGCGATTCGCCCCTTCCGTCCTGGCTGGGCGATTCTCAAGCCTTAGTCCCGTGGACGAATGACCCAATGATTAACGACGCGGGTAAACACCGAGTTAATGGAACCACCGGGCCGGTAAGCCTAAGGGCGGGTTTATGGCCGCCGTGTCGCTACAGGCAGGCAAAACGATGAAGGCACTCGCCGAGCAGATCGTCGACATCGACGGGGTCGAGATTTACGGCCGCGTCGTTTCTGTCCGTGGCCTGATGGTCGAAGTCGCCGGGCCGATTCATGCCATGTCCGTCGGCGCGCGTCTGACGATCGAGACAGCCGTTGGCAAGATTCCTTGCGAGGTGGTCGGATTTTCGGGCGGCCATGCGCTCGCAATGCCGTTTGCGGCGCTCGACGGCGTGCGGCGCGGCTGTCGCGCGGTCGTGTCCACATCTGCCGGCGCCATCCGCCCGTCCGAGCGCTGGCTTGGCCGCGTGGTCAATGCGCGCGCCGAGCCGATCGACGGGCAGGGGCCGCTGCCGGCAGGTCCCGCGCCGTATCCCTACCGCAACTCGCCGCCACCGGCGCACGCCCGCCGCCGCGTTGGCGAGCCGCTCGATCTCGGTGTGCGTGCGCTCAACACGTTCATCACAGTTTGCCGCGGCCAGCGCATGGGCATTTTCTCCGGGAGCGGCGTCGGCAAGTCGGTGCTCTTGTCGATGCTCGCCCGCAATGTGTCCGCGGATATTTCCGTCATTGGGCTGGTCGGAGAACGCGGGCGCGAAGTGCAGGAATTCTTGCAGGACGACCTTGGCGCAGCCGGCCTCGCCCGTTCAGTGGTGGTCGTCTCAACGTCTGATGAGCCGGCGCTGATGCGCCGCCAGGCGGCCTACCTCACGCTCGCCATCGCCGAATATTTCCGCGACCTTGGCAAGGACGTGCTGGTGCTGATGGACTCCGTCACCCGCTTTGCCATGGCGCAGCGGGAGATCGGCCTGTCTGCCGGCGAGCCGCCGACCGCCAAGGGTTATACGCCGACCGTTTTTACCGAATTGCCGCGACTTCTCGAGCGCGCGGGGCCCGGTACGGAGCAGGGTACCATCACCGGCATTTTCAGCGTGCTGGTGGACGGCGACGACCATAACGAGCCGGTGGCGGATGCCGTCCGCGGCATACTCGACGGCCATATCGTCATGGAGCGGGCGATCGCGGAGCGCGGCCGCTATCCGGCCATCAACATCCTCAAGTCGATTTCACGAACGATGCCGCGCGCGGCCGACCCGGCTTTTCTTCCGGCCATCAACCGGGCACGCCAGGTCATGGCCACCTATTCGGACATGGAGGAATTGATTCGCCTGGGTGCCTATCGGGCCGGTTCCAGCGCCGACGTTGATGAGGCGATCAGCCTGCACAAGCCGCTTGAGGGCTTCCTGTCCCAGCTTAAGGAAGAATCAACGACTATGGCAGACGGCTATCAGCGGTTAGAGCGAATTCTCCGCGGCGAAGAAACACAAAACTAACGTTATTGGGTCACAGTCGGCCCGAATGGTCCAGAACGTGGGCCTGCGGTCCGGAGGAATTGCCTGGCTGCGGCTGCGAATTCGGGGGCTTCGGGGAGTATTTAGTCGATGAAGTCACGCGAAACCCTTATCCGTCTCAAAAAGTTTCAGGTCGACGAGAAACGGCGCAAGGTCGCCCAGATCGAGTCGATGATCGCCGAGTTCGATCGTATTGCCGGCGAGCTCGAGCGCGAGATCAAGGTCGAGCAGGACCGTGCCGGCATCCACGATCCCGCTCACTTCGCCTATCCGACTTATGCCAAGGCCGCGACCACGCGCCGCGAGAACCTCAAGCACTCGACCGATGAACTGCGCGTCCAACTGGACGACGCCAAGGCAGCCCTCGGCGAGGCCTTCGAAGAACTCAAGAAGGTCGAAATGCTCGATGAGCGCGACCAGCAGCGCGAAAAGGCGGAAGAGAATGCGCGCGAGCAAGCCGAACTCGACCGCATTGCCGCCCTGCGCTTCAACGCCGGCGGCGCGCCGGCGTAACGTCGTCGATTTGAGGATTATTGCGGCGCCGGCGACGGCGCCGCTTTCGTTTGTGACGGACCGGTTGTTGCGATCCATATACCGGCAAAAACCGCAATCACCCCACCGATCAGATTGAGCGTTATCGGTTCGCCGACCAACTGCGTGGCCAATAATCCGGCGGCGATCGGGTTAATGGTCATGGTATTGGCGACCAGCGTCGGCGTCGTGCGTTGCAATGCCATGACCCACAGGATGAAGGCGAGCGCGCCGCCACAAATGCCAAGATAGAGTCCGGCGATCCATTGTGGCCCGCTGAAACTTGCGAGGACGGCGACACGGCCGCTCAACGCATCGATCGCCAAAAGGACCACTGCACCGGCGCCCATACCGACGCATAGAAATCCGAGCGCGCTTGAACGTTGGATAAAACGCCGCGACCACACATTGTAAAAGGCCATACACAGGACCGCGCCGGTCATGATCAATTCGCCGCGCCACGCACCTTCGGGGGCGCCCGCAAGACCGGACGCGAGTGCGAAAAAGACGCCGAGCATCGCGACGGCGACGCCGAGCGACTTGCGTACGGTCAGCGGTTCGATGCCAAGGAGCGCGGCGACGATCATGGTTTGCAGCGGCAGCGTCGACAGCGCGAGACTTGCACGTGCGGCGGTCGTGTACGCGACGGCAACGTTGTAGAGCACGAAAAATAACCCGAAAAAGCAGATGCCAAGAATGCAGACGGCCAGCCAGTCGGCGCGTGGCGGCAGCTTCGATCGCAGCAGCAACGTGACCGGCAGAACGACAAGAAATCCGATGCCCCACCTTAAAAGCGCGAGCGTCAGCGGATCGGCATTTGCAACCAGATAGCGCGTCACAGCGGCTGCCGATCCGCCAAGGCAGCTCGATACAAGTGCGATCAGGACGCCTGCTGTGTGATCCATCGGCCTAGCCATTCTGCCCCACGGCAGGGCTTCAGAAACAGCCACACCGGTAAATATGTAGGGCGAAAGCGCCCTTGATGCCCCGGCCGCTTGTTAGATCCCATCTAACAAAACAGCGGTTTTGCTTTAATGACAGATAGCCGCCGATCCGATGTAGTTTGCCCCGGCGCAACCATTCCTTGTTTCGCCAATTGCGACCCTAGCCGTGCACCTCCAACCTCACGTTGCGGGCAAATTCAGATGATGATGATGGCGAAGAAATCTCCAAATCCCACCGACAAGTATGTGGGGTCGCGCGTGCGCATGCGCCGGCTGATGTTAGGAATGAGCCAGGAAAAACTCGGCGAAAAGCTGGGTCTGACCTTCCAGCAAGTGCAAAAATACGAGAAGGGGACAAACCGAATTGGCGCCAGCCGCCTTCAGCACATTTCGCAAATCCTGAAGGTGCCGGTTGCGTTCTTCTTCGAAGGGGTCTCGGGCCCGGGAAAACCGAACGAGGACGGATCGTCAAAAGCGCCGGTCGCCGACTATGTCTCCGACTTCCTCTCGAGCTCCGATGGCCTGGCGCTGACGAAGGCGTTTTCCAACATCAAGGACACAAAGCTGCGCCGCAAAGTCGTCGATCTGGTCGAGGAAATCGCGGGCGATCAGCGCTAGCTGCTGCGGCATCCGGCCGTACGAACCTAAAACCCCGACGCCAGTTCGCGCGCGCCTTGCGCTTGCACGCCGCGATTCATCTTGTCTTCGATGTCGGCAATGAGATTGGCCACAACTCCGGTGCGCCGCGCGACGGGGTTGCGTTCATAGCCTTGCTGCTGGAAGAAATTCGCGGTCGGCACGCGCGTGCGCAAGTCCTTGGGCATCGTCACCATGTCCAGGCCGGTGCTGTCACCGGTCAGGTTCATCAGCTCGAGTTCGGCTGCAGTGAGCGGCGCCATGTAGCCTTTGGCGCGCGCAAAATGCACCGAGTTGATGAGCTTCTGCACCTGCAACAATGGACCGATATCGATATCGAGCACCGCCGCATGGATGCCGTAGCCGCCTGCTGTCGTTTTCGCCAACCGGTCTTGCTCACTCCAATGGTCGGGGACAGAGCGGCTATAGGCAATCATGCGCTTGAGGGCTTCGATCTTGCGCTCCATGACGAGCTTTGAATTGCCGGTGAGGGTATTGGCCCTTTGGCGTAAAACTCCGGCCAGGCGGCCGCCATGCTCGGCGAGCAGCGATACGGAATTCGTGCTCAGCAACTGATTGTAGCCGATGGCCGGCGATATCGCCCGCGCGCCGGGGCGGTAGGGCACGAGGCCAGCCTGCGAGTCATAGGCGCCGTTGCCGCCGGTTTCGAAGACATAGACGCCGACGATCTGATCGCGCGTCAGGCCTGCAGCAAGTGCCGCCTTCGCGTAGGCGCGCTTGAAGTCGAGGTCGCTCGCCGGGCGTTCCGGCACGAAACCGAATTGTTCGCGGGCGTTCTGGAGAAAATCCGCGACCACGGGAATGTCCGGCCGTTCGGGCGTCGGTTCGGCGGGCGCGCGCGGGTCGACGGGCCGCGGCGGTCCGGAATAAACCGGCGGCTGCGTGAGCACATAGTCATCAGCCCCGATCGCGAGATGATCGCGGCGCTTGGCGTTGCGCGCGCGACGTTTCTCCGCCACCGCGTTCCAGTATTCAGTCGCTTCGAGCTCATAGGGACCGTGCGCGGCCTGGTATTGCGCGAGTCTTGCCTGATAGTCGGCAATCGCCGCCGGCGATGCCCCTTGCGCATAAACGTGCGGAGCCGTCAGGAAACCGCCGGCCAGCATGCAAGCGACGAAGAGCAGTGCGCGGGGTGAATGGCGCTTCATGGCAGCAGTTGTCGGCCATTTTTCACGATTCGACCATTTCACAAAAAAACGCGCCGCAAATGCGGCGCGTCAGGCGGGGGGAGATTCAAAATAACGCGAGAGGCTTACCGGACAGTTGGACCGCTGCGGTCGGTGAACACCACCGGCCCGCCAGCCTTGATGACGGTTGGGCTTTGAGCGGTCATGATGTCGGTGCCGAGATTAAGTTCACGCGCCGAAATGCCGATGATCGCAATCATCAGCGCGGCTGCAAGGCCGACCACCACGATCTTGAGGTGGGTAGTGCGGTCTGCGGTGTACATCGACCAGTTCATGACGTCCTCCGGGGTCTTGCTCATTTGTCACCCCGTCCCGACAAAAGGTTCACCCATTCGTCCAGCTAACGTGGCTATGCCGTGCAAGTTCCCAAGGGCGGTTCACGGAACGTTGAATTGTTGTGATTTAGGCGGATTTCTCGTGCCCAATCAGGCGCTTTGAGGCCGTTTTGGTCACGGCCGCCGCGACCGCAGGGCGGCCTACCAGGAAACGGCCTAGATGCTGCTGACGGTCTTGAGGCGGGCCCGCGGGTGAATTTCGCCTTGCGAGAGCACCGGCGTCTGCGCCCGGAAGCGCTCGACGATGCCGCGGACGAAGGGGCGGACATTCGATGAGGTCACCAGCACCGGGGCTTCGCCCTCGCGTGCGGCTTCCTCGAAACGTTCGCGAACCGCGGTGATAAATTCCGACAGGCGTGACGGCTGCATCGCCAGTTGCCGCTCGTCACCCTGGCCGACCAGCGACTCGGCGAAAGCCTGCTCCCATTTCGCCGAGAGTGCGATCAGCGGCAGGAATCCGCTTTGATTGGTGTACTGGGCGCACAGTTGCCGCGACAGCCGCGCGCGCACGTGTTCAGTGAGTGTGACCGGGTTGCGCGAACCCGCAATGCCGTCCGCAATCCCTTCCAGGATGGTTGCGAGATCGCGGATGGAGACGCGTTCGCCCAACAGGATCTGCAAGACGCGCTGAATGCCCGACACTGTAATCAGGTTGGGCACCAGATCCTTGACCAGATCGGCCTGCTCCTTCGGCAGTTCCTTGAGCAGTTTTTGTACTTCGCCATACGAGAGCAGCTCCGCCATGTTGCTCTTGAGCAGCTCCGTCAGATGCGTCGACAGCACGGTGGCGGCATCGACCACCGTGTATCCCTTCATCGACGCTTCTTCCTTGAGCGCGCCGTCGATCCATGTCGCCGGCAATCCGAACGTTGGCTCTGTGGTGTGAGTGCCGGGCAATTTCACCTGGCCTCCCGCCGGGTCCATGACCATGTATTGGCCGGACCAGACCTTGCCGCTTCCGGCCTCGACCTCTTTGATCTTGATGACATAGGCATTGGCGTCGAGTTGGACGTTGTCGAGGATGCGCACCGCCGGCATCACGAAGCCCATCTCGACGGCGAGCGAACGGCGCAGCGCCTTGATCTGTTCGGTGAGGCGGTCGGAACCGTCCGGCGCATTCACCAATGGCAGCAACGCATAGCCGAGCTCGACTTTGAGGTCGTCGATCTTGAGCGCCGCGGCAATGGGTTCGTCCGCCGCGTCAACTTTCGCCGCCGCTTCAGTCTTTTTGGTTTCGGCGGCGGCCGTAAGCCTCGTGCGCTTGTCGATGATGAAGGCGAGGGCGGCTGCGCCGCTGCCGAGCGCCATGAAGGGGATAATTGGAATGCCGGGCAACAGCGCCATCACCATCATCACGGCGCCTGACATGCCCAGCGCCTTGGGATAGCCCGAGAGTTGCCTGAGCAGCGCCTTGTCGGCGGCGCCGGATACGCCGGCTTTCGACACGAGCAGGCCAGCCGCGGTCGAAACGATCAGCGCCGGCACCTGCGTCACCAGGCCGTCGCCAACGGTGAGGATCGTGTAGGAATGCGCAGCGTCCGCGAACGAAAGGCCCTGCTGGACGATGCCGATGATCATGCCGCCAATGACGTTGATGAACACCACCAGGAGGCCGGCGATCGCGTCGCCGCGCACGAACTTGGAGGCGCCGTCCATTGCGCCGAAGAAGCCGCCTTCATCTTCGAGCACCTGACGCCGGCGGCGCGCTTCCTTCTCGTCGACGAGGCCGGCCGAAAGGTCGGCGTCGATCGCCATCTGCTTGCCCGGCATGGCGTCGAGGTGAAAGCGGGCCGCGACTTCAGCGATGCGGCCGGAGCCTTTGGTGATGACCACGAAGTTCACGATCACCAGGATCGTGAAAACGATGATGCCGATCACGAAGTTGCCGCTCATCACGAAATTGCCGAAAGCCTCGATCACATGGCCGGCGGCATCGGTGCCTTCATGGCCGTGCGCGAGGATCAGGCGTGTCGATGCGAGATTGAGCGCCAGCCGAAGCATGGTTGCGATCAGCAGCACGGTCGGAAACGAGGAGAATTCCAGCGGCGTGTGAATGAACAGCGCCGTCATGAGGATCAGGACCGAAATGATGATCGAGATCGCCAGCGCGAGATCGAGCAGGATCGGCGGCAGCGGCAAGATCAGAACGACGAGGATCGTGAGCACGCCGACGGCGAGCGCGATATCGCCGCGCTTGAAGAAGGCGCCGATGTCGCCGATGCCGGGCAGCTTGATGCCGCTTGCGGCGCTTGCCGGGGCGGCGGTGATGTCGCTCATGCCTGACGCTTTGCTTGGCGCATGATCTTTCCGAAACCGAATCCCACTTTTCGGGATCATGCGCTGCCGCCATTCCCCCGGCGGTGCGGACGCGAAGACAATACAAAGGTCATCAAACCGGAAGCGGGCACCATTGGCGGTGCCTGAGTAGAGAGCCGCGGTGGGCTATTACCCCTTCCCCCGGCAATATTTGCCTCTTTTATGGTTAGCGGGTGGTTAACGGGTAGGGGTTCGTGCGCCGAAAATGCGTCGGCCCTCTCCCCGGGGAGAGGGAGAGGGCCGGCCGGGGCACAGGCGTAGCGCCCGTTTGCCGAACTTCCGAAGAGATCAGCCCGGCAACAGCACGGTGTCGATCACATGGATCACGCCGTTCGACTGCATCACATTGCGGATGGTGACCTGGGCGGAGTCGCCTTTGGCATCCCAGATCCACAACTTGCCGTCCTTTTCGGCGACGGTGAGATCGGCGCCTTCGACGGTCTTGAGCATGGCCTTGCCGTTACCGGCCTGGACCTTCTCCATGAGATCCTTCGCGGTGAGGCGGCCGGCGCAACGACGTGATACGTGAGCACGTTGGTCAGCGTTTTCTTGTTTTCAGGCTTGAGCAAAGTGTCGACCGTGCCGGCCGGCAGTTTCGCGAAAGCTTCGTTGGTCGGCGCGAATACCGTGAATGGCCCGGGTGATTGCAGCGTGTCGACGAGGCCTGCAGCCTTCACGGCGGCGACCAGCGTGGTGTGGTCCTTCGAATTGACGGCGTTCTGGACGATGTTCTTGGAGGGATACATCGGCGCGCCGCCGACGGTGACGGTCTTTTCGTTCATCTGCGCGAAAGCCGGGCTCATCGTCGCCCAGGCTGACCGCGAGCGCCGCGGCGGCAAATCCGGCCAGCGCGATGTTGGTGATGCGTTTCATAGCGGTAACTCCGTTGCTCTGTATGACGTCCCCATGCCGGAGACATCAGAGCTACGAGGCCCCGCAGCTTACGGATGCACGCTCACAGAGACGTGAGTTTGCCGGTGGCGATCACCGGTCCGGTTGGCAGGCCGGTTGTTGAACCGCCCGGCGGCTCGAGCGAAACGGCCAGAACGGCGTCGCTTTTTGCGAAGGCCGAAAGCTCCGGCGGGGAGGGTGAGGGTCACCGTCTGGTCGGCGCGGAGCAGGCCCACCGGGCGCGGTTTGCCGTCGGCTGGAATGAGCCAGAGTTCGGGAACGCGTGTGGCGTCGGCGCTGAATGCGGCCGGCACAACCGCGACCGTGCCGCGCCTGGTGTCGATCGTCGCGACGAAATGCCGGTGCCCACCGCCTTCGATCGTTGCGACCAGCGGCTGCTGCGGCGCCAGCGTGCCGAGATAGATAACCGCCGCAAGAGAAGCGGCGGCCAACGCGCCAGCCGCGAAACTCAACCCACGCCAGAAGGTGAGACTTTGCCAAAGCCCGCGGTCTTGCGTTTGCGCGGGCAGGGCAGTCGCAATGCGATCCCACACTTGGGGCGAGGGCGAGACTTCTGCGATTTCCGCCGCCCAAGGCGCCAGCCGTTGCTCCCATTCTGTCACGAGGCGCGCAAAGGCGCTGTCACTCGCAAATCTTTGCTCGGCCGCACGACGTTCCGCGCCGGCGAGCACGCCAAGTGCAAATTCGGCGGCGAGGAGCTCTTCCTCAGGCAATCCGCTATGGTCGAAAGTGTCGCTCATTGCTCCAGACATGCCTTCAGCTTGATCATCGCGCGTCGGATCCAGCTCTTCATGGTGCCCAACGGCACACTCATGCGTGCCGCCAGGTCCTCATAGGTATTGCCGTCAAAAAACGCGCTGCGCAGGGCGGTGCGTTCGCGCGGGGCGAGGCCGTCAAGGCAAGCCGTGCAGGCGCGTATAGTCTTGCGAAGCCTCAAGCGCGCTATCGGCGCCCGGGGCCGCGTCAGCGACCTCCACGGCCACGTCGATCGGATCCATGTTTCGGCTTTGCCGGGACGCGCGCAACCGGTCAATCGACCGGTTGCGTGCAATGGCGATCAGCCAGGTCATCGGGCTCGCCCGGCTGGCATCGAAATCGGCGGCTTTGCGCCACACGGTCACGAAAACCTCCTGCAGCACGTCCTCCGCATCGCCGCGCTCTCCCAAGATACGAAGGCAAACGCCAAAAAGCTTCGCCGAAGTGAGGCGATAGACCGTTTGCAGCGCCGCGCGGTCGCCGGCCGGAATCCGGCCAAGCGCGGCGGCGATCAAGCTACGATTGGCATCGAGGTCCATCTCTATCGCGCGCATTTTCCAGTGGTCAGGCAGTGACTCTAGGGCCTTGCCGGCATAGCGACAATTACGGATGACAGGCGTCGGCGGATTAGTCCTCGAGCGGCGGAAGCGCGTGGCGGCCTTCGGGCCCAAGCGGCAGCGGCTCGACGCGCGTCACCGCGGCAAGGTCGAGTTGTCCGTAGAGGTGAGGAAACAGCGCCCCGCCACGCGACGGCTCCCATTTCAGGTGGTCGCCGAGCGAGCTGGTATTGACACTCACTAGCAACAAGTCCGATTGGCCGGAGAAATGCTTCGCTGCTGTTTCCGCGACCTGCGCTGCAGTCGAGAAATGGATAAATCCGTCACGTTGGTCCACCTCAGAACCGCGGAACACGGCTTCGCGCTCGGCGTACCGCCACTCCTGCGCGCGGCAGATTTTATAAATGGTCGGCATCGTGACTTACCTATGTAGTTGGGCGTCCAACGATTATTCGGTCGGCATTTTC
The DNA here is from genome assembly GCA_963722125.1 of uncultured Alphaproteobacteria bacterium. Classification (GTDB taxonomy): domain Bacteria; phylum Pseudomonadota; class Alphaproteobacteria; order Rhizobiales; family Xanthobacteraceae; genus Pseudolabrys. Next base: position 1,276,980 of record CAVRJW010000006.1, read on the forward strand.
GCGCATAGCTCCATCCCGAAAACAACCTTGAATTGCTGTAGAATCCTATGCATATCCCCGGTCAAATCCATCACGGAGTAATCATGCTGAAGACCGAGGAATATCTGATTGAGACGGCCGACCAGTGCAACGGGCTTGCGCGTGAAGGCCGCATGCTGATTGAGCGCCTGGAAGCCCTCAGCAATGAGCTCATGGCCAAGGCTGTCGAGCTGAATACGACACGGCAAAAAGAAGCAAAATTGTCCGGCGACACGGGCAACAAGGTTTAGTCCGATCCAGTTTCGTTGGATGTCAAAAGCCCGGCGTGCGCGCCGGGCTTTTTTGCGTCTCGATCAGGCCGCCAGCGGGTCGGGCCCGTATTGGTTCGCGCCGGCGGTGCCACGAAGGAAACCGAGCTCAACAAGCGCCCATATCGAAATCCCGACGGACCCAAGCTCGAAGAGAAATGGCAATTTGCCGGTCATTCCTATGACATCCAGAACACCGGACAATAGATAAAACAGCAGCAGCCACCAGCCGCTCTTGTCTCGATCATGCAGCCGCTTGATACCGACGACGCAGCCGGAGACGATCATCGCAAACGCGATCATGCCCGCGATCACCAAAAACAGTGTGCTAAAGTTGAAAAAGAAGCCGAGGCCTGCAACCGCGATCGTCATGGAGAGGTAGGCGGCCATGGCGATCCAAAATTTTGCGCGATTGATACGGCCTCGAAAGCTGAATAGCAGCGAAACGAGACTGATATTCATGACAACCCCCAAGCCTGATTGACCGGGAAGCCTAGGCGTTTCGTGATGGATTCGACAGCGGCCGCGCGGCCGCCGTCACAGGAAATCAGGCGGCACCCCTGAGCTCCGAACCGCCATGCGGTGGCGGAATCGGCGCGCCATCGGCTGCATATTCGTTGAGCTTGTTGCGCAAGGTGCGGATCGAGATACCGAGAATATTCGCGGCATGCGTCCGATTGCCGAGGCAATGCTTGAGCGTCTCAAGAATGAGGTCGCGCTCGACTTCCGCAACCGTGCGGCCAATCAAATTGCGGGTGACCTGGTCGGCCGCCATCGCTGCATGAGCGGCAACGTCGGTTCCACGAGCCTGATCGAGCCGAGCGCCGTCCGGTGAAAGGATTCCGTCGACACCAATCTCCGCGCCGCTTGAGAGCAGCACCGCGCGGTGCAGCGTGTTTTCCAGCTCACGCACGTTGCCTGGCCAGCGGTTGATATTGAGCGCGCGTCGCGCCTCGGCCGAGAGCGGACGCAAGGCGAGCCCATTGGCTTGCGAGTATTTCTTGATGAAATGTTGCGCTAGCTCACCGATATCGGCTGGGCGCTCACGCAAAGGCGGGATCTTCAGGTTCACCACATTGAGGCGAAACAGCAGATCCTCGCGGAATTTTCCCTCGCGCACTGCGTCGGTGAGGTTGCGATTGGATGTGGCGATGATGCGGATGTCGACCGGCACCGGCCGGCCACCGCCGACTCGATCAATGACCCGCTCCTGGATCGCGCGTAACAGCTTGGCCTGCAGACGCACGTCCATTTCCGAAATTTCGTCGAGTAGAAGTGTACCGCCATTGGCTTCTTCGAATTTACCGATGCGGCGAGCGACCGCGCCCGTGAAAGAGCCTTTCTCATGGCCGAACAGTTCGGATTCGAGCAGGTTTTCGGGGATCGCGGCGCAGTTGACCGTAATGAAGGGCTTTTTCGAGCGCGTGCTGCGGCCGTGCACGAAGCGCGCCAGCACTTCTTTGCCGGTACCGCTTTCGCCCGTGATAAGCACAGAGGCATCCGACCCGGCAATCTGCTGCGCGAGTTTGACGACCTTCGCCATCAACTCGTCGCGATAGATCATCTCGCGCGTATCATTGGTGACGGCAGCGAGGACCGCGGCGATAAGCTCCGGATCCGGCGGCAGCGGGATGTATTCTTTCGCACCGGCGTGAATAGCATTGACCGCCGCACGGGCGTCGTTGGTGACACCACAGGCCACGATCGGGACGTGAATGCGTTCTGCATCGAGCCGTGAGACCAGATCGCGGATGTCGAGGCTGACGTCCACCAAGAGCAAATCCGCCCCTCGACCGGAGCGCAGGACAGCGAGCGCCTGCTCATTGCTTTCGGCGTGGGTCACGTTGGCGCCCTTGTCCATTGCGATCTTGCTCGCCGTGGTGAGCTGGCCTCCGAGCGTGCCGACGATCAGGAGTCGCATGGGTTAGCTCCGTATCTTTCGAGAGAACTGGCGGAAAAGCGCGTGCATCAGTTATGGTCCGCCTTGATGATTTCCGTCATGGTCACGCCCAGCTTGTCCTCAACGAGGACGACCTCGCCACGCGCGACCAGTCTGTTGTTGACGTAAATGTCGATGGCCTCGCCAACCTTACGGTCGAGCTCGAGCACCGCGCCGGGACCGAGCTTGAGCAGGTTGCCGACTTCCATATGAGCGCGGCCTAATACCGCAGAGACCTGCACCGGCACGTCGAACACCGCTTCGAGATCGGCAGCGCCACGATTAACCGAGTCGGAATCGGACGGAGCAAGCGAGCCCGCATCGGGCACGATTTGCACGTCGCCGCCGTTTTCGAGGTCGGGGAGCGGTACCTTTGTGTCGTCGTCACTCATTGCATGGCTCTCCAAAAATCTTATGCGGCAGGCGCGTTGCGCGCCGAGATGTAGCGTCCGACCATTTCATCGACGGCCGAGGCGGTTGCGGCCTGATCGCGGATGACGCCGCCGTCGGCCCATTCGATGCGGCAATCACCCGGCGCGAGGGATTCGTCAGAGGTCACGGCCAGCCGTCCCTCGAAACCGCGCGCCCGCGCGATTTCTTCGATCTTTTCCTTCGCCATATCGTAGATGCCGGTGCCGACGCGCACCGCGACGTGCGGAGTCGATACCAGATGGTGAAAGCATTCGGTGGCGAGGGCGGAGATCTCCGCGAAGGGCTCGCGCACGATCAGCGCGGGGGCAAGCTTGGCCGCGACAGCCACTGCCACTTCCACCGCTTCGGTTTCGAGTCGAGTTTCGATTGCTGTCAACGCGCCATCGAGCCGCCCGAGCCCGTCGGCAATCACCGCAAGCGCGGCCGCGATACGTTGGGCCGCTTCCTGTTGTGCCTGCGCCTCGCCGGCGGCAAAGCCGCTGCGATAGGCCTGAGATTCGGCGTCTGCCCGACGACGCTCGTGCTCGACCATCGTAATGGTCGGCTTTTCGCCGGATGCGAAATCCTCGTCGAACAGATATTTGGCCGTTGCTTTCATTGTGTTCTCAGTAGATCAACTCGTCTTCACCGCGGCTCTTCGAAATCATGATTTCGCCCTTCGCGGCCAGATCTTTGGCGACGTTGACCAGCAGCGCCTGCGCTTCGTCGACATCGCGCAGCCGCACGGGGCCCATCGCCTGCATGTCTTCCACGAGCAACTTGGCAGCGCGGCTGGACATATTGGTGAAGAAGAACTGGCGCACTGTTTCGTTGGCGCCCTTGAGCGCAACGCCCAGTTTGTCTTTGTCGATATTGCGCATCAGTGTCTGCGCCGAACCGGTGTCGAGTTTGACCAGATCGTCGAAGGTGAACATCAGCGCTTTGATACGCTCGGCGGCGTCCCGGTTTTCCTCTTCGAGCGCTGTGAGGAAACGTGTTTCGGTTTGCCGGTCGAAGTTGTTGAAGATCTCTGCCATCACCTCGTGCGCGTCGCGCCGGCGGGTTTGCGACAGATTGGACATGAATTCGGTGCGCAGCGTCTGCTCAACGCGCTCGATGACTTCTTTTTGGACGGCTTCCATCTTCAACATGCGGTTGACGCAGTCGAGCGAAAGCTCTTCCGGAAGAATTGAGAGCACGCGCGCAGCGTGTTCCGGACGCAGCTTCGAGAGAACGACCGCGACTGTCTGCGGATATTCGTTCTTCAGATAGTTTGCCAACACCTCTTCCTGGACGTTGGCGAGCTTCTCCCACATGTTGCGGCCCGCGGGTCCGCGAATCTCGTCCATGATGCCGCCGACACGCTCGGCGGGGAGATACTGCTTGAGCAGGCGTTCGGTAGCGTCGTAGTTGCCAAGTAGTGCACCTGAGGCCGACATGCGGCCGACGAATTCGAGCAGCAATTGCTCGACGGATTCCGCTTCGATCGTGCCAAGCGACGACATCACGATGGAGATTTCACGCAATTCGTCGTCGTCGAGCAGTCCGAAGATTTTGGCGCCATATTGCTCGCCGAGCGAAAGCATGAGCACGGCTGCGCGTTCCGGGCCGGTCAGCTTCCGGATGCGGTCGGGCGGTTGCGGGCGGCGCGAGAGTTCGGCCATCAGTCCGCCGATGTCCTCTCGGACCACTTTTTCCTTGTCTTTTTTCGTCTCTGCGTAGGCTGATGGCATGGCTTAGGCTGCATCTTCGTGGAGCCAGTTACGGATAATGGAAACGGCCTCGTGGGGGTTCTTATCGGCGAGCTCCCCCACCTTTTGCACCGACTGCGCGTGCACTTGTCCCTGCACCTTAGCGATATCGATCATCGCTGACGTTCGGTTTGAGATGGCGACGGCTTCATCGCCGCCGACGATCGAGACGTTTGGGCCGCCGGTCGACGTGATGCTGCCGTGGACGCCCGGTATTCCTCCGCCCCCGCCGGCGGCATCCGGCGAAACTGCGACAGCGGCCGGTGCCATCAGCTGGCCCGGCTGCAAGCCGTCCGGCGTGATAATCCGGCGCACCAGTGGACGCACCACCATGAACATCACGACGAGCCCGAGCAGCGCCATCACGCCGACTTCGGCGCCGCGCATGATGTCTTCTTTGGTGAACTGGATGAGGCTCATCCAGCCGGTCGCCTCGTTGATTGGGGAAGGCGTGATTTCCGCGAAACGCAGGTTGACCACTTCGACCTGGTCGCCGCGCTTGGCGTCGAAACCGATCGCAGAGCGTACCAGCGCCGAGATGCGGTCAATTTCTTCCTTGGCCCGCGGTTGATACGCCACCTCGCCTTTGTCGTTCTTGGTGTAGTTGCCATCGACCAATACCGCCGCCGAAATGCGGTTGACCCGTCCGGCTTCGATCACCTCGGTTTTGGTGGTGCGTGAAATCTCGTAGTTGACGATTTCCTCGGTTTTTTTGGTTTGGTCGCCAACAGCGGCGCCTGTTCCACCGCCCTGCTGATTGCCACCGGGCAATTCGTTACCGGCCGATACCGCGCCGTCGGTGCGGGCGCCGGAGGCCGACTGCTCCTCGCGAGTCTGGCTCGAGCGAAGGACGCGTCCATCCGGGTCGAATTTGTCCGAGGTCTGGGTGATGCGATTGATGTCGAAATCGGCGTTGATCTGAACGCGCGCGTGGCCAGGTCCGACCACTGAAGAAACGATGGTCTCGACCTCGCTGCGCAGGCGAGTCTCGTAGGCCAGCTTGCGTTCGTCCGAGCTTGCGCCGTTGGCCAGATTATCTTGCGTTGCGCCGTCGGCGAGCAGTTTGCCGGTTTCGTCAATCACCGAAACCCGTTCGGGTTTGAGGCCGTTGACCGCAGTTGCAACCAGATGGCGGATGGCCCGAACCTGCTGCGGCTCCAGTGCGCCGCGGACCTTGAGGACAATCGAAGCCGAGGCATCAGCTTTGTCGCGGGAGAACAGCGGCCGGTCGGGCAGCACCAGGTGCACGCGCGCAGCCTGCACACGGTCGATGCCACGTATGGTGCGCGAGAGCTCACCTTCTAGGGCGCGCAGGTGATTGATGTTCTGGACGAAGGTGGTCGAGCCAAGCGCGTCGGTCTTGTCAAAAATTTCATAGCCAACACCGCCGCCCTTGGGCAGGCCGGACTCGGCAAGCTTCATGCGCAAACGCGCAACCGCCTCCTTCGGCACCATGATGATCGCGCCGTCATTCTTGAGCTGGTAGGGGACGGCCTGCCGCTCCAGATCTTTGATGATCGATGCGCTGTCGTCGACCGGAAGGTCGGTGAATAACGGCACCATTTGCGGTGTCGTCATCTGGATCATCAGGAATGAGAAGAAGCCGACCAGAGCCAGCGTCACCGCGGCCATCGCCGCCATTCGCGCCGCACCCAGCGACTTCACAAAATCGAAAAAACCTTGCACCGGTTTTGTCCTGCCCGCAGGGCGCGAAGCGCGCGCCTCACCCGGCAAGATTTGCCCAGTTTAAGGTTAGCGTCCGGTTAATTCCGGAAGGAGCCAGTTCGAAGAATTATTCCACTACCACCACGACGGTGGCGAACATGCGATTAAATCGCCAGCCCAGGAGGCCAGCGCTTCAAACGCGAAATGAGAACGATTATTGGCGGTACTGTTGGATGCGCGTCGTGCGCAGTCCGGCGAGCCCATGCTGATCGATCGAGGCTTGCCAGGAAAGGAATTCCTCGACCGTCAGGGTATAACGGGCGCAGGCTTCCTCGAGAGACAATAGGCCGCCGCGAACAGCGGCGACGACCTCAGCCTTTCGGCGGATGACCCAGCGTTTGGTCGTGGGCGGCGGCAAATCCGCAATGGTCAGCGGACTGCCATCAGGCCCGATTACGTATTTGACCCTCGGGCGATGGGGTTCGGTCATTGGCACACTCACAAACAAGAACTCGACTGACAGTTGCTGAGGAAAAAGCTACAGGTCCCGGCTTAAAATTTGCCTAAGCATGGCAAATGGATCAGGCAAGGTTTGCCCGGTTTCCGCTAACCTTTTGGTTACGGATGGCAGGTCCCAGATCGCGGAGGCCATGCCTCCGGGAAGGCGCTCAACAGGGGATGGATCGAGTTCCCTGCAGTTTCACGCGCTTTTACTCACGTCGTCGCCCGAACGATGCGCTTGATTTTATCGAGCGTGTAATTTTGGCCGTTGATCGACAGCTGCGGCGGATCCTGAGTGAGATCGACTGAATCGACCACGGCCTGCACCTCGGTTGAAATTCCAACCGGCTGATTGCTGGCGTCCACCGCCGTGGCGGAAAGTGTGTAGCTACCATCGGGCCATTGGCGGCCGTCGTTGCCGCGGCCGTTCCAGGTGAAGGTCTGAGTTCCCGGGTTGACCGAGATCGTGGTGGTAAATGCGTTTTGGCCGGTGGAATCCTTGACGGAAATGGTCGCGGTCGAGGGTTTGGTGACGTTGAGATTCCAGTTTGCCTTACCGCTCGCCAGTTGCCCGGTTGCGCCATCGACCACGACGGTCGCGCCGACATAGGCAAGTGCCGTGCTCGCGACTGCGCTCTTTTCCAGCGAAACGAGGCTCGTGAGTTGATCGTTGGATTTCATCTGCTGCTCGACCTGCGCGAATTCCACCAGCTGCTGGGTGAACTGGTTGGTATCGAGCGGGCTGAGCGGATCCTGGTTCTTCAACTGCGTCGTCAGCAATTGGAGAAAGGTCGTGAAGTTGCTGGCAATCTCGGTGTTATCGAGCGCGCCGGAAACGGAGCTTGCGCCTGTGGTGTTCGTCGTGGAAACGGGATTGACCGTCGTCATGGCTTGATCCTCAAACGCGAATATCGAGACCGTTGCCTTGTCCGGCGAGACGGCCATAATTTTGCGGGATGACATCGATCGTTGGCAGCGTTTCGTCCTTCACCACAATCTGCGCGGTGTCGGCGCCGGGGTTCGTTTGCTGCTGATTCATGGATTGGTCGCGGAGCGAAAATTGCAGACCGTTGTCTGCCGTTTTCAGACCTGCATCCTGCAATGCGCGTTCGAGTCCCGAGGCATCGCGGCGTAATAAATCGAGGGTGTCAGCGCGGTCGACTGTCAGACGCGACGTGACATTACCATCGCGGTCGACGTCGAGCCGGACCTCGATGCGGCCGAGTTCGGGCGGATCGAGGCGAATTTCAAAGCGATTCTTGCCTTCGAGCGCCTTCCCGGCGATGTCGATGGCCAACCCTGCGAGCGGAACCGAAGGCGCCAACGGTGCGGCCGGCGCAGCAAGAACAAGATTTGACGTCACGGGCGCTGTGGATTGCACCGTGTTGACGATCGTCGGCTGCGTGGCATCAGCGCTTATTTTGGGAGCGGCAGCGGTGGCGTCGGTGGGAACCGAGGCTGGCGCATCTGCTTCGCCGCGATGGTTGCTGGACTGGATTTCGCCGCGCGCCGCGGCGATGTGATCTTTGTCGGGTTCATTTGGGTTGTTTTGCGATTTGTCGGCGTGCTGCTGCTGTCCCACTTTGGCTGCCGGTGGCGACGCTATCGTGTCAGCGGCCGATTGATCAGGGCCGGCTTGCTTGCCGTCGTCTACCTTTTTCGCAACGTCCGTCAGTTTTCCGGTGCTCGCTTTTGGAGCTGCGGAATCGACGCCTTTCAGGTTAGGTGCGCCAGCTGCGAGAATTGCGGCAGCGTCGGCGGGTTGGATGGCTTGGTCCGCAGCATTGGGAGCTGGCACTTGCTGAAGTGCCGGCGCGCTCGTGGTCGCAACGACGACGGCATCTGGTGTCGTGAGCGTTTGGACGTTGGAGGGTGAAAGCGTGACCGCTGGCGTGTCGGATTTCGACCCGTCCGTCGGCTTGTCGCTGTCGTCTGCCGTCTTGATGCTGTCGCCGGTGGTGGCAGCGGCTTTTGCTTTGACATCCGCCTTGTTGTCGCCCGCCGGTTTGTCGGTTTTGTCGCTGGAACCGGGTTCTTCTGCCTTCGTCACAGTAACCGTATCGTTTCCTGCCGGGGCCTTGCTGTCATTGGTCTTGTCCGGCGCCTGTGAAGTGTCGACAGGCGACGCTTTGTGATCGGGCGGTGGCGGAGTGGGCTGCTGGGCGCTTTGCGCGCTATCATCGAGCAGACTTTCGAAAGGGGAGGGCGCGCGGTCGGACTGCTGTGGTGGGCGCGCGACGCGCGGCAAGGTTTGATTATGCCCATAAATCTTCGAGTCTGACGCAACTTGCGGCACTGGAGGACCTCCGGAATGTCCTCCGTTTGATCTGCAATCCGCAGGCCAGCCTCCGAAACGCCTAATTCATATGTCCCTTCAGCAACTTGAAGAGGGGAGGCAGGGCGGTGATCGCATTTGGCCCGGGCAGCCCTGACTATCGATCGGCAAGTTTTGCCGGGCTGCGTGCCTCGCATTGCGCGCCTGCCGACGCTACCTATAGTAAGAAGCGCCATGCCGAACAGCCTTGATCTCGATCGCCGGCCTGAAAATACGCGTGTCGTCGTCGCCATGTCCGGCGGTGTCAACTCGTCGGTGACGGCCGCCTTGCTCAAGGCTGAGGGTTACGATGTCGTCGGCGTGACACTGCAGCTCTACGACCACGGCGCTGCGATCCACCGCAAGGGTGCGTGCTGTGCCGGCCAGGACATTTATGATGCGCGCAACGTGGCCGAGCGCATTGGCATTCCGCATTATGTGCTCGACTACGAAAGCCGTTTCAAGGAAGCGGTGATAGACCGCTTTGCCGAAAGTTACATCCACGGCGAGACGCCGGTGCCCTGCGTCGACTGTAATATGTCGATCAAGTTTCACGATCTGCTGATCACCGCGCGCGAACTCGGTGCCGAAGTCCTAGCGACCGGCCATTATGTTGCCTCCAGGTCTTTGCCGGGTGGCGGCCGTGGCCTATTCCGCGCGCGGGACGAAGAGCGTGATCAAAGCTACTTCCTGTTCGGCACCACGCGCGAGCAGCTGGACATTTTGCGCTTTCCACTCGGCGAGCGAACCAAAGCGGAAACGCGCGAGCTTGCCCGCCGCTTCGGCTTGGCGATTGCGGACAAGCATGACAGCCAGGATATTTGCTTCGTGCCGACCGGCCACTATGCCGACATCATTGAACGTCTGAAGCCGGGTGCGGCGGAGGCCGGCGAAATTGTCGACTTGGATGGCAAGGTTCTCGGCGAGCATTCTGGCATTATTCACTTCACGGTCGGACAGCGGCGCGGGCTCGGTGTCGCAACCGGAGCGCCACTCTATGTCGTGCGCCTCGATGCCGAAGGCCGACGGGTCGTTGTTGGGTCGCGCGAGGCATTGCGCACCAGCCGTATTGTGCTGCGCGACGTGAATTGGATCGGGGACGAGTTGCTGGGGGAGGCGCTTGCCGACGATCGCCGCGAAGTCTTCGTGAAGGTGCGGTCGACCCGCCCGCCGCAGGCGGCCTGGTTGCGGCACGGCCCCCACGGCTGCGAAGTCGAGTTGGTCGATGGCGAGCACGGTGTATCGCCCGGCCAGGCCTGCGTATTTTACGACTCAGGCGAGGGACAGGCACGTGTGCTGGGTGGCGGTTTCATCAAGAGTGCGGCCGCTGCGGCGGATTGCCAGCGCGCCGATGATGAGCAGTTAGCAACGCCCGCCATGCGCGGTTAAGCTTGGCCGCATGGGGGCGGACATCGATAAATCGAGCGTTGAACGCGCCTACGCGAGGTGGGCGCCGGTCTATGACCTGGTGTTTGGCGCGGTGTTCGATGCTGGCCGGCGCGCCGCTATTGGAGCAGCCGAAGATGTTTGCGGATCAGCCGGCGGGCGCATCCTTGAAGTTGGTGTCGGTACCGGGTTATCGCTTCCCGCCTATGCACGCAGAAATCGGCTGGTAGGCATCGACCTGTCCGAACCGATGCTGCGCAAGGCGCAGGAGCGCGTTGCAGACCAAAATCTCAGGAACGTCGAGGCGCTTGCGGTGATGGACGCCGAGCGCATGGCGCTGCCGGATCACTTTTTCGATGTGGTGGTAGCGCAATTCGTTATTACTGCGGTGCCCAACCCGGAAACCACACTCGACGAATTCGCACGCGTCATTCGGCCTGGTGGTGAAATCGTATTGGTCAACCACATTGGTGCCGAGACAGGCCCGCGCCGCGCATTCGAACTTTGCTTTGCGCCGATCGCACGCCGGCTCGGTTGGCGGCCGGAATTCAAATTTGGCCGGCTGTCTGATTGGGCCAAACGCCACGGCGGCGTGCGGCTGGTCGAGCATCGGCCGATGCCGCCGCTCGGGCATTTCTCGCTGATCCGCTTCGAGCGTCTCGCTGGCGCCCCCTAGGTGGAACTCTCGCTCGTACCAAGCCGTTACTACGGCTGGCGCTGCATGGACGTGCGCTGAAAAGGAGCGTGCGATGGTCCGCGAAATCTGCATTGTTGGATTGACGATTTCGGTACTCTTGCTGCCGGCGATGGCTGTAGCGCAGGCGCCGCCGCAAGCGAAAACACCGGTCGCGCCAAAAACCGAACAACTCGATCCTGATGCTTGTGCGCACTCCGATACGCGCACCACGATCGGGAAGGGTGGTGACGCTGAGGTGGAACGGCAGGACGGGCAAGGGAACCTCAGCGACAAACTTGCCCGGTCGGGCGGCGTGATCTGCCCGCCGGACCATGTCGATCCCGAGATCAAGCAACAGACGCCGCCTGGCGGCGCCATGCCGGTAATCCCGCCTCCGGGCAGCCCCGGCGGCGATCAGTCCGTCCAGCCGAAGTAAATGTCCCAAAACGGGTTTTCGGCCGCTTGCTTGACAGTGTTTGCGCGGCCTCCCTATATCGCGCTCGTTCCGGCGCGTTTTTCGGAATGGCGGGGTAGCTCAGCTGGTTAGAGCAGCGGAATCATAATCCGGAGGTCGGGGGTTCGAGTCCCTCCCCCGCTACCAAGTCCGATCTCCGGCGATCGGCGAGCTATTTGCCACATTTTCGGTGATTCAAGGCGACGTCGGGGGCCTATCACAAAGCTGTCAGGTCGCTATGCGAGGGCAATTGGACGTTGCCCCGGCCCACATGCGATGGAACAATCGCATCCAAAGATCGTCGTATCCGTACGTACATTGACTGCCTAAGCCATTTGTATAGTCACGGAGGCTCTTCATGGCGCGCACTGCAATGTCGCCGGCCCCCCGCGGTGGGTCGGCGCCGCCGCCAAAGCGTTCCCCGGATGAGACCCGTGCCGATTGGTTACAGGTCTTCCGTCGCGTTCGCGCCGAGACGGAATCCAGGGCCTCCCGGCTTTCGGCTGAAGACCAGATCGTGCAGTCGATGGCTGATGCCAGCCCGGCCAAGTGGCACCGCGCCCACGTCACGTGGTTCTTCGAGCAGTTCCTGTTGGTCCCGCACGATCCAGCCTACAAAATTTTCGATCAGCGTTTTCCCTTTCTCTTCAATTCCTACTATGTCGCCGCCGGACCGCGGCACGCGCGGCCGCAGCGCGGCTTGATCACACGGCCGAATGGCGAGGATGTCACCGCCTATCGTGCGCACGTCGATGCTGCGGTCGAGCGCCTGATCGCACAGGTTCCGTCGCCGGACGCCGAGCGTGTATTCGCGATTGTCGAGATCGGGCTGCATCACGAGCAGCAGCACCAGGAATTGCTGATCACCGATATTCTCCACGCATTCGCGCAGAATCCCACCGACCCGGCTTACGATGAAAACTGGAACCCGCCGCGCGCGACACAAGGCCCGCGCGGGTTCGTTGATGTGCCGGCTGGAATTCAAGCCGTCGGCCACGACTGCAAAAGTTTTTGCTTCGACAATGAGACACCGCTTCATGACGAGCTTATCCCGCGTGTTCGGATCGCGCGTCATCTGGTGACGAATGGGGAATGGCTCGAATTTATTGCGGCCGGTGCGTACACGACCCCATCCCTCTGGCTCTCCGACGGTTGGGCCACCGTGCAGTCTGAAGGATGGCAGGCTCCGGGCTATTGGCGGCAGAAAGACGGTGGCTGGTACTCAACCACCCTCGCGGGGTTTCGGCCGGTCGATCCCGCCGCTTCGGTACAACATGTCAGCTATTACGAAGCCGACGCCTTCGCTCGCTTCGCTGGAAAAACCCTGCCGAGCGAGGCGGAGTGGGAAGTGGCTGCGCGCGCGAACGTGATCGCGGACACTTTTGGCATCGCTTGGCAATGGACGCGCAGCGCCTATCTACCTTATCCGGGCTATCGGGCCGCCGAAGGGGCGCTCGGTGAGTACAACGGTAAATTCATGGTCAGCCAGATGGTTTTGCGCGGGTCTTCGCTTGCCACGCCCGAAGGGCACCAGCGTGTGAGCTATCGTAATTTCTTTTATCCACCAGCACGCTGGCAGTTCAGCGGCTTGCGCTTGGCCGAGTTTGTGTGAGGACTTTTGTCATGGTTGCAGTTGCACGCAAGCGTATCACGATAGCAGAGCCCTCGGAATTCGAAATCGACGTACTCGAAGGCCTACACGCGTCGCCGAAACAAATATCGGCGAAATATTTCTATGATGCCGCCGGATCGCTCCTGTTCGAGCGCATTACAGAGCTTGCCGAATATTATCCGACACGTTGCGAAATGCGCATTCTGCGCCGGCATGCCGCCGACATCGCAAAGATGATTCCCCCCGGTGCAGCGCTGGTGGAATTCGGCAGCGGATCCAGCAAGAAGGCGCGCATCATTTTGCGCGCAGCGCCGAACCTCGCGGCTTATGTGCCTGTCGACATCTGCGGTGAAATGATAGAGCAGGAAGCGGCCGAGCTGCGGCCAAATTTTCCCCAGATCAAAGTGTTGCCGGTAACGGCCGATATCTGCAAGCCGTTCACCTTGCCGGAAGAGGCCCAGGCCGCGCCTTTACGCGTCGGATTTTTCCCCGGCTCGACCATCGGCAATTTCGAACCGCATGAGGCGTCGGCGTTCTTGCGAAATGCCGCAAATATTCTCGGACGCGGTGCCGCGCTTATCATCGGCGTCGATCTGATCAAGCCTGTCGAAGTGCTCAATGCCGCCTATAACGATGCCGATGGCATCACGGCGCAGTTCAATCTTAATCTGTTGACGCGCATCAACCGCGAGCTCGGTGGGACGTTCAGGCTCGATACTTTCGAGCATCACGCTTTCTACAATCGCGAGCGTCATCGCGTCGAAATGCATCTCGCCAGCCTGAAACGGCAAAAGGTGAAGGTAGCAGGCGAGACGGTCGACTTCCGCGCCGGTGAAACCATCCATACAGAAAACAGCTACAAGTACAGCGTCGAATCGCTTGCAGCACTTGCGCGCGGCGTCGGCTGGTTGCCGGCGGGAGCCTGGACGGACTCGCGCAAATATTTCTCGATTCAGGCTTTCACGCTCGCCGGGTGACTTGCTCAAATTCGTCAGCCTGCGCTAAGCCTTGCGCCGCCCGGCCTATTCTGCCGGGCACGTTTATTCAGGTAAGGCAGGACTCATGAAGATCGTCAGTTTTGAAGCGAGCAACAGCGTGCGGCTGGGTGTGGTCGAGGGCGACAATATCGTCGATTTACAGGCAGTGGATGCAAATGTGCCGAGCGACCTCGGCGAAGTTTTGCGCCGTAACAATGGCGACCTCAAACCCCTCGCTGATCTTGCGAAAAAAGCGCCAGCCTCGGCGCGGCAGCCGCTCGCCGGACTGAAATATGCGCTGCCGGTCGCCCACCCCGGCAAGATCATCTGCCTCGGTTTGAATTATCTCGACCACGTCAAAGAGGGTCCGCAGCGCGACAACATTCCGAAATTTCCGTCAATCTTTTTCCGCGTCTTGACGTCGATGGTGCCGCACCTGCAGCCGATTGTACGGCCGAAAGAATTGATCCAGCTCGACTACGAAGCGGAAATGGTGGCGATTGTCGGCAAGCGCGCCAAGCATCTGACGATGGCAAACGCGGTTGATTGCATCGCGGGCTACTCGTGCTCGAACGAAGGCTCGGTGCGAGAATTCCAGCGTCATACGACGCAGTGGGGCATGGGCAAGAATTTCGACCGCACCGGTGGCTTCGGCCCCTGGACGGTAACCGCGGACGAGCTTCCGCAGGGGGGCAAAGGCTTGAAGATCATGAGCCGCCTCAATGGAAAAACCATGCAGTCGGATAACACCGACAACATGATGTTTCCGCTTGCGGAGACTCTCGTGTACCTCACCAAAGGCATGACATTGGAGCCAGGCGACGTCATCCTCACGGGAACGCCGTCGGGTGTCGGTCACGCGCGCAAGCCCGAGCCGGTCTGGATGAAAGCTGGTGATACCTGCGAGATCGAGATCGAAGGAATTGGTGTGTTGCGCAACCCGATCGAAGACGAGAAATCCTGAGAGAGGAGGGGGCGTGAACCACCGTGGTATCGCTGGTGTCCTGGCGGCTAGCGTGTTGGCCATTGCCGCCATGCCTGCATTGGCGGAATGGCCCAATGACAAACCGATCCGAGTGCTGGTTGGTTTTGGTCCTGGCGGCGGCACCGACATCGTGACCCGCATTATCGCGCCGCCTCTGTCTGAAGTGCTCCATCAGACGGTGGTCGTCGAAAACAAACCAGGCGCTGGCGGCTCGATCGCCTCTGCCGAAGCAGCGCACGCCGATAAAGACGGCTATACCGCATCGATGATCAGCGCGGGTCACACCGTTTCCGCCGTGATGCTTAAATCGGTGCGCTACGACGCAGTGAAAGATTTTGCGCCGGTAGCCCTGGTTGCGGACAGCGCGCTCGTTGTGGTCGCACGCAAGGATTTTCCGGCAAACGACATAAACGGTCTTGTCGCGCTCGCTAAAGCCTCTCCCGGAAAGCTGAATTTTGCCAGCGTAGGCCTCGGCTCGACACAGCATTTCGCTGGTGAATTGCTTCGTCAGATGACCGGCATCGACGTGAAACACATTCCTTATCGCGGCACTCCGGGCGTCGTCACGGCGTTACGTGCGCAGGAAGTGGACTATGCAGTCGAACTGCTGCACGCCGTGCAGGGGCAGGTGCAGGCGGGCGAACTTAAACTGCTCGCAGTCGCGGCACCGACGCGCTGGCCCACCATTTCAGATGTGCCAACGGTGGCCGAGTCCGGCATTCCCGGTTATGGGGTGATTGGCTGGTATGGCTGGGTCTATCCGGCGGGCACGCCGCAAGCGATCGTTGACAAGACCAATGCCGCACTCAAGGAAGTCCTGGCTCGCCCGGAAATCAAGGAACAGATGGCGAAAGCCGGCGCGTCGGTGCATGTGTCGACACCAGCGGAATTCGGTCAGCACATGGCTGACGAAGTTGCCAAATGGAAAGCCGTCCGTGACAAGGCGGGGCTTGAACCTCAATAGTCGTCGAACGGTTTCATCGAAATATTACGAGAGGAAGTCATGGCTGATCAGCTCAATGTACTCGTTATCTGCGGCTCGCTCCGCAAAGGTTCATATAACGCCGCGCTCGTCCGGGCCTTGCCGGCCCTGGCTCCGCCGGACATGAAACTCGTGACGGCGCCGACGATCGGAACATTCCCGCTCTACAACGCCGACGTTCAGGATGGGTCTGGCTTTCCTGCGCCGGCGGAAGCTCTGGCGGCCGCGATCCGCGCCGCGGATGGCGTGTTGTTCGTGGCGCCTGAGTACAATTGGTCGATGCCGGGCGTTCTGAAGAATGCCATCGACTGGCTATCCCGCATGAAAGAGCAGCCGTTCAACGAAAAGCCGGTCGCGATCCAGTCTTGCTCGCAAGGCCCGCTCGGCGGCGCGCGCATGCAGTATCACTGGCGTATGTCGATGACGTTCCTCAATGCCTACATCTTCGGCACGCCGGAAATTTTCGTCGGCGGTGCCGCGAGCAAATTCAACAAAGACACGCTCGATCTGGAAGATCAGCCGACCAAGGACATCGTCAAGAAGCAGCTCGCCGCTTTCGCGAAATTTATCGCAAAGATGAAACGCTGACCGCTCGTCCCGGCATTAGCGGGAGCGAGCGGCGTAAAGCGCTAGCCCGCCGCCTGGGCGCGTTTCGGGAAAAGCTGCGGCCGCAATTTCGGATGGCCGGCCATTGTCTTCGGCGCGTACGGTGTTTCTGCGCCGAGCTCTTCGGCCGCATGCCACGCCCAACGCGGGTCCCAGATTGCCGCGCGCGCGAGACAAATCAGGTCGGCCTTGCCTGATGCGACAATGTCCTCGGCCTGCTGGTAGCCGGCGATCAGGCCAACGGTCATGGTCGTGATACCGCTTTCTTTCTTTATTTTTTCGGCGAAGGGCACCTGGTAGCCGGGCGAAAGGGGAATTTTTTGCTTCGGATCGAGCCCTCCGGTCGACACATCCATATAGTCCATGCCGCGCTTCTTGAGCTCCTTAGCCAGCACTACGGTTTCTTCTGGAGTCCAGCCGCCATCGACCCAGTCGGTTGCGGAGACGCGCATGCCGAGCGGCTTGTTCTCCGGCCATACGGCGCGTACGGCCTCGTACATTTCAATTACAAACCGCATCCGATTTTCGAGCGATCCGCCATATTCGTCGATGCGCTGGTTTGAAAGCGGCGACAGGAATTGGTGGGCAAGGTAACCGTGAGCCGCATGCAGCTCGATCACGTCGTAACCGATGCGGTCGACGCGCTTGGCCGCAGCGGCGAATTCGCCGACGCACCGCTTGATGTCGTCCTTGGTCATCGCATGCGGCACCGGCCAGCCGGTGTCATAGGGAATTGCCGACGGGGCCTCCGGCGTCCATGCGTCCGGACCATCAAGGATAGGTTTGCCACCGGCCGCGGGCGGAGTGGTCGGGCCTTTACGTCCGGCATGGGCGAGCTGCACACCAAGTTTGGCGACGCCGTACTGCCGGCAAAAATCATACACGCGCTTAAGCGCTGCCTCGTTGTCGTCCGACCACATACCGGCGCACTTCGGCGATATCCGGCCTTGGGGGTTGACGTCGGTCATTTCGCACATCACGAGCCCCGCACAGCCGAGCGACATATTGCCCAGGTGCATCAGATGCCAGTCATTGGCCGAGCCATTATTGGAATTGTATTGGCACATCGGCGACACGACGACTCTGTTTGGCAGAGTGAGCCCGCGCATGGTGAGGGGAGAAAACAGAACGCTAGCCATTGGAACGACTTCCTTTCAATGCGAAGAATTCAGATGCCTGCGTGATAGGCGTGCATGGCGACCACCAGACAGCAGATCGCCCAAAAGATGCAATATTCGACGCCGCCGATGACCCAGATCCAGCATTCCGTCACCCTATAAGTTGCTGCAGCAGCGACGAGGAGATGGATGAAGGCGATAAAGCCGACATAAGGCGTATAGATGCCGAAGAAAAGCCCAATGGTGAGAAGAGTTTCAACCGCGCCCGCAATATACATCCAGGTCGCAGGGGGCTTGAAACCGGCCTTGACGAAGAACTCAAGCGTTGCGGGCACCGTGATCTTGGCGACGATATGAGGAATGAAAAACACCGCGCAAGTTATGCGCAGGATGTTGAATTCGTTGAACAGATTGAATTTGTCGGCAAGCGACATTGCGGATCCCCCCGGTGGTTTTGTTCGGTGCGACCACCTTCGATCAAAATTGCACTTCTTGGCGCGTGAGCCAACCCCCGGGCGCTAGAGTTTGCGGCCTTTGAGCCACGCGTCGCCTTTGGCGTAGAGCGCATCGAGCGGCGGCCCATCGAGGCCAGGCAGCTCATCCTTGATCTTGTATCCGATCTTGCTCTGCAAATAGGCCAGGTGGCGATAGCCTTCTGGAAATTGCGCCAACAGCGTCTTGTCGAGCGAAAGGTTTACATCGGGCTCAACCGGATCGATACGGTCTTTTTCATACGCGAGCCGGCGTAAAACGATGCCCCAACGGCCTTTGCGCTTTTCCAGGAAATCGTAAAAACGTCCGCTGCAAACGACATCGCACAAAATGCCTTCAACCTTTGCGCGCTGTGAGATCGTCATTTTGGTCTGCGCAATGGCACGCTTGCCTTTGATATCGATACTCATGCCGCCGAGCATATGCATGATACGCACGCCGCGGTCGTAGCCTTCCTGGCTGACGCGAATGAACTCTTCATACGAGCCTTGAAACCACGTCGCCCACATCTGGCCGTCCTTGTGCCAGACTGTGCGAAACCGATCCCACATGCGGGCGTCACGCCAAAGGGTCCAGTTTTCGATCAGGTCCCGGATCGCCAGACGGTCGGCGGTATCGCGCGGCATGGAATTTCCTCCCCTCGCGCTCGCTTGTCGCGAGCTTCGTCCGTTGCAAGACTGTACGAAGAGAAGAGCGGCCGCTACAAGGCCATCGCGCAACAGCCGGGAGATACGAATGCCGAGACTTGCTGGGAAAACCGCGATTGTAACCGGTGGGGCAAAGGGGATCGGCCGGCACTATTCGCAAGCGCTGGCTGCCGAGGGTGCGCGTGTGATGATTGCCGACATCGCCGATGGACGCGCGCTTGCGGAAGAAATCGCCGGTCGTCATGGTGCGAATTCGGTGGCGAGCGTGCAATTTGATGTCAGCGACGAGAAAGCAGTGAAAAGTCTGGTGGCGCAGACCATCGAGCGGTTCGGCCAGATCGATGTGCTGGTGAATAATGCCGCACTGTATTCGACATTGACGCCGAGAAATTTCACTGAATGGGATGTTGAGTTGTGGGACCGCGTGATGGCGATCAACGTACGGGGACCTTACCTGATGGTTCGGAGCGTAGCTCCGCACATGATGGCGCGGCGAAGCGGCAAGATCATCAACATTGCCTCTGGTGCTGCTTATAAAGGCGTGCCGCGCATGCTGCCCTATGTCACGTCCAAGGGTGCAATGCTGGCCTTCACGCGTTCATTGTCGCGCGAACTTGGTGAATATGGGATCGCGGTTAATTCACTTTCACCCGGATATATCCTGAGCGATACAGGCCTCGAAAACGCGACCCACGTCGAGGAAGAGCGAATGCCGGTGCGCAACAGCCGTGCCTTTAAACGCGATGCGTATCCTGAGGATTTACTTGGGGCGCTGGTGTTCCTGGCCTCCAGCGATAGCGATTTCGTTACTGGCCAATCGCTGGTGGTGGACGGCGGCTCGGTCAATAACTAGCTATCTGCAATGCGGTACGGGTGGTTCCAGCCCGAGCCGATCTGCGCTATAAAGTTGCAAAACCAACCATCGAGCTTCCGAGGAGCACGCCCATGGCGGTCGCAACCGCAACCGAGCAACCTGGTTCCAAGCACAATGTGCAGGTCGCACGGCAAGCCTATTACGACAAGATTTCCAAATTTCACATGGCGCCTCTTTGGGAGGTGCTGAAGGATCTGGTGACGAAGGAGCCGAAGACCAGCCTTCAACCGGCGGTTTGGAAGTTCAGCGAAGTCAAACGGCTCATGCTGGAAGCCGGCGACGTGATCAGTGCCGAAGAAGCCGAACGTCGTGTGCTGGTATTGGAAAATCCCGGCATGCCAGGCAAGGCGCGAATTACGAACTCCCTGTTCGCTGGCATTCAGCTGATCCTGCCCGGTGAGATTGCCGACGCGCATCAACACGTTTCCTCCGCCATTCGTTTCGTCCTGGAAGGTGAGGGTGCCTATACCGCGGTCGAAGGTGAGAAGACGCAGATGAAGCACGGCGACTTCATCATCACCGCCAACTGGGCGCCGCACGATCATGGCAATCCGGGAAAGCAGCCGGTGATGTGGCTCGACGTTCTCGATATGCCGACGGTGAATCATTTTGAAACTTCGTTTGCCACTCATTTCGATGAGAAGATGCAAAAGACCAATCACGCCGATGGCGACTCTTTCGATCGCTACGCCTCCGGCGTTTTGCCGGACGGTGCGCCGGCGCATCTCAACCGCAGCCCGGTCATCAACTATCCCTACGCCAAGATGCGGCCGATCTTGCAGCGCTTGAAAGACACTGGCGACGTCGACAAGCGCCATGGTGCGCGTGTGCGCTATGCCAATCCGATCAATGGCGGGCCGGTTCTTCCGACGATGGGCGCCCATCTCGCGCTGCTGCCGAAAGGCTTCAAGGGCGAGTCCTATCGCTCGACCGACGCGACCATTTTCGCAGTCGCCGAGGGGCGCGGCACAACTGTCATCGACGGCAAGCCGTTCGAATGGGGTGTCAACGATGTGTTCGTGGTGCCGCCATGGAAGCGCTATGCACACAGCACGAATGATGACGCTGTGCTGTTTTCTATTTCTGACCGTCCGGCGCAGGAAGCGCTTGGCCTCTGGCGGGAAGGGAACTAGCAGCGAACATAAACGTTGCGACGTCGTGCCCGGCCTAGTGCCGGGCATACACGTCTTGGGACGCCTTGGGAGATGCCAATGCAGTTTGAACAACTGACCGCCGGACGGGGCACGCTTACGGCTGTGCGCACTGGTGAAGGGTCCGACCTCGTTCTGCTGCATTCGCTGCTTGCCGATCGTTTTGCCTTCGATCCTGTTCTCCCGGCGCTCGCTGCCAAGCACCGCGTCACGTTGATCAATCTGCCTGGATTTCACGGTTCACAACCGCCGCTGCTGGCGCTGATGGATGCTTACATCGCGACCATTGAAGACGGTTTCGAGGAATTCGGAATCCATAACGAGGCGATCCTTATGGGCAACGGATTTGGCGGCACTGTTGCACTTGCGTTTGCGCTCGCGCATCCGGAGCGCATATCCAAGCTCGTGCTCAGCGATGCGGCAGCAGGCTTCCCACCTGAGGGACGCGAGGCTTTTGCGGTAATGGCGCAGAAAGTCGCCGACGGCGGGCTTGGAAGCATCGCCGAGATCGCCGCCAAACGCGTGTTTTCGCCGGCTTATCTTGCGGCGCATCCGGAAAAAATCGACGAGCGCAAAAAGGTCTTGCTCGCAATCGACCCGAAGGCATTCCAGGCCGCCTGCAAAATATTGCAGGAAACTGATCTGGTGCCGCTGCTGCATCACCTGAAAGTCCCGACGCTGGTTGTCTGCGGCCAGTACGACCAGGCCACGCCGCCTGTGCTCAACAAGCAGATCGCGGAAAAAGTTGCGGGCGCAAAATATGTCGAACTGCCCGGCTGCGGGCACTGTCCGCCTCTGGAGCAGCCGGATCAGTTCCTGGCTGCGATCAAGGATTTCGTCGGCTTGTAATTATTGCTTGCGGTCGAAGCGACGGATCTCAACCTTTCCCCACACACCATTTTGGTGGAAGGGGTCGGCGCGGTTGAATTTCTCCGCCGTGACGCGATCGGGCGCTTCCAGAACCATCAGACTGCCAATGGACTTGCCGGCATCATCCGACACCAGCGGACCACCGACGGTGATCGTAACGCCAAAATCCTTGGCGCTTTTGAGGTGCTCGACATGTGCGCCGTGAACGGCTTTTCGCTTGTCGACCGCATCGGGATTGTCGAGCGTGAAAACAGAAAACAACATGGTCCGCCTCCTTATTCGAGTACTTTGAGCACGGCGTTAGCGATCGCATTGGTGCCGTCCTTCCCGCCGTATTCCATCGGCTTCACACCGCCGGCATAGGCCTTGTCGACAGCGCGCTCGATCCGCTGCGCAGCGTCTGCAGCGGGCTGATGATCATGTTTGTCAGCGAGCCAGTCGAGCATCATGGCGGCCGACAAAATCATTGCGGTCGGATTGGCTTTCCCCTGACCCATGATGTCAGGTGCGGTGCCGTGGCACGGCTGAAACACTGCGTGCTTGTCGCCGATATCGGCCGAGGGTGCGATACCAAGCCCGCCGATCAACCCGGCCGCGAGATCAGAGAGGATGTCGCCGAAGATATTTTCCATCACCATGACGTCGAAATCCCACGGCCGCCGCACCATCAGCGCCGCGCAGGCGTCGACATAGACATGGTCGATCTTTACGCCGGGGAAATTCTTGGCGCGCTCGTCGAAGATCGAGCGGAAGTAGGCGTAAGCCTTGAAAGCATTGGCTTTGTCGACGCAGGTGAGGAGCCCAGATTTTCCGCGCTTCTTGCGCCGTTCCGTAAGGCGCAATGAAAAGTCGAAAAGACGCTGGGACGTCTTGCGCGTAATCACCAGCGTTTCGCGTGCTTCGTCATGCGTGACAATGCCTTTGCCCATCGAAGCGAACAGGCCTTCCGTCGACTCGCGGATTAAAATGAAATCGATGCCGCGTTCCGCCGCGCCGACGATCGGGCTTGGGATGCCGGGAATAAGCCGCGCCGGTCGCACGCCCGCATAGAGGTCGAAGATAAAGCGCAACTCCACCTGCGGCATGATTTCGGTGTTGTCGGGGTAGCGCACACTTGGCAGGCCACAGGCGCCGAGCAAAATCGCGTCGGCCTCCTCGCACAGCTTGATGGTCAATTCCGGCATCGACTTGCCGGTTTCTTTGTAATGACCGGCGCCTGCCGCACCGTCGGTAAAGCGGAATTTCAAGCTAGGTGTATCCGCCTCGATCCGCCGCAGAATATCGAGGGTGGGGGCCATCACCTCCGGCCCTATCCCATCGCCTGAAAGGACTGCAATATGGAATGCGCTATTGGCGGACATAAGTTTTCCAGGGTGGTGTTGCTCGGCTCGCGGCGTTAATGAATACGTCCGCGCGTCCGCGCGCAAGTGATCACGGAGGGTCTATGCCACGGTTTGCCGCCAATCTTGGTTATCTTTTCACCGAGCGGGCGCTGCTCGAGCGGATCGATGCCGCGGCAGCCGCCGGCTTCAAAGCCATCGAGTTGCAATTTCCCTACGATGTGCCGGCTGCTGCGGTGAGGGCAGCGATCGAAAGGAATAAACTTACAATTCTTGGCCTCAATACACCGCCAGGTGGCCGCGATGGCGAGTTCGGCCTTGCCGCTGTCCCGGGACGCGAGAAAGACTGGCAGGCACTGTTTACCCGTGCGCTCGAATATGCAAACGCGATCGGCGCCAGCGCGATCCATTGTCTTGCCGGCAAGGTTGCGCCGGAGCAACGCCCGGCGGCCGATCGCGTCTTCATCGACAATCTCGCGCGTGCGGCCGACTTGGCGGCCGCCAAGAAAATCACGCTGCTGATCGAGCCGATCAACGGACGCGATCGTCCCAATTATTTCCTCAACCACGTTGAACACGCAGCCGACACTGTCGCCAAAGTTGCGAAGCCGAACATTCGTGTGCAATTCGATTTCTATCATGTGCAGATTGTTGGCGGCGACCTGATCCACCGTCTCGAAAAATATCTGCCGGTCATCGGCCATCTGCAATGCGCGGCGGTGCCAACGCGGCATGAGCCGGACGAAGGCGAAATCAACTACCCGGCGGTCTTCGAGGCCGTGGATAAGCTTGGCTACCGAGGCTGGATTGGCGCCGAATATCGGCCGCGCGGTCGCACGGAGGAAGGCTTGGGCTGGGCGCACAAATATGGCGTGGTTCCGGCCCATTAACTGCGGATTAGTCATCAAACTTCTTGAAAACTAATACTTTTCGGCTTTGCGCTTCGCGCGGCCGTTGCTAGATTGCCTCCATGTGGGAAAACAAAAAACCAGAAACAGAAGGCGCGCAAACGCAGCACCCGCTCCAAGACGCTGTGCGCGAAGCGCGCATCGAGGCGGCCGAACGCTCCGGCGTCGTTGTCGATTTGCGCGACGCCGCTGTGGCTCGTCTTGAGCTTCTCAACGAAGCGCTCGACCCTCTGTTTAATGAAGTGCCTAATAACGTCGAACTGTTTGATCGCGGTGTGAGCAAGGGCGACATTCCGCGGTTGTGGATCGACGTCGTTACGCATGTCGAGATGGGCCGCGACAAGCGACAATACCGTTTAGTTCAGGACACGCGCTATGGACGTGCGATCCTCGCAGAATCCTACGAAGCGTCCGCAATGGTGGAAGCAATTACTCGCTACGTCGCACGCAGGCTGGTCGAGCGGGAGCGTGCATTGGCTGATGACGCTGGCCGTGGCGTCGCTCAGGCAGTCTTGCGGCATGGCCGGCATGACCAGCGATGGCGTACCGCCCGCACTTTTTTGCTCGGGCTGGTCATCGGCGTGGTCGCGCTGTTTGCGCTGGCACTGCTCAGCACCCCGCATCCCTAGCCGAACAGCTTGAAGCGTTGCCGTTGCACGACCTCGCCCGAGGTGGTGAGGCTTCGTGATATCAGCTCACATTGCCAGGCATCACGCGTGCCTTCGATCTTGTAGAGATTGTAGCCAGCAGCATCCTTGTCGCGGCCGGGCGCGGCGGAGGCCGATGCCACCCCGACCGCAGGAATGCGCGTGCCATTCGGCCCCTGCAGCCAATTGATCATGTGAACGTGGTCATGTCCGTGAAGCAACAAATCGGCGCCGTGCGCGGCGATCACCCGCATGAATATCGGGGCGTCGAGGAGGCGCTTGTGACGTCCGGTTTTGCTCACGGGCGGATGATGAATCAATATCACCCGGAACAGGCCTTCGTTTTTGAGTTGGTTGAGAGTCGCGGCCAGTTCGGCGAGTTGTTTCGTGCCCAGCCAGCCGGTTGCCAGGAAAGGTGCGGTTGGCACGCCAGTTGAAAGCCCGATCAGGGCGACATTGCCGCGCCGGCGCACGAAGGGGAATCCGGGGACATCTTCGCCGTCGCACATATAAGCGCCCCAATGGCGCCCCGCGAAAGCGGCGGCTTCGCGTACGTAGATGTCATGATTGCCGGGCACGAAGGTGACGTCGTGTGCGGAGCCCAAGGTCTCCAGCCAATCGCGCCCGCGAGGAAATTCCGCCGCCAGAGCTATATTTGCGATGTCTCCGGTGACCGCAATGTGGTTGGGCGCTTGCGCCTTAACATCGGAAACGATTGCGGCCAACGCGGCGGGATCATGGATCAAACGCCGCTTGTGCTGCCAGTTGATGTAGCCCGTGACCCGTTTGCCGATAAGTTCGCCCCATCGAGGCGGCGGCAACGGTGCCAGATGCGGATCGGAAAGATGGGCGAGCGTAAACATTGTAGCGGGAGTAGCCCGCTACGAACTGCCGATCAATATGCCGGCGATGAACACGAGCACGCCCCCGATGACGACCTGGAAGGCGGCCTGCAGGAACGGGGTGTCCATGAAGCGCGTCCGAATCCATGAGATTACGGCAAGCTCGATCGCGACCACGATGATGGAGACAACGGTCGCTGTTACAAAGTGTGGAATCAGATAAGGTAAGGTGTGACCGAGCCCGCCGATAGCCGTCATCACGCCACAGACTGCACCGCGCAGCCAGGGCGTGCCCCGGCCGGTGAGGGAGCCATCGTCGGAAAGCGCTTCGGCAAAGCCCATGGAGATGCCGGCGCCGACCGAAGCCGCCATGCCGACGAGGAACGTTGCCCACGTGTTGTGTGTAGCGAACGCGGCGGCGAACAGCGGCGCCAGCGTGGACACTGAACCATCCATCAGGCCGGCGAGACCGGGTTGCACATACTGAAGCACAAACATGCGCCGCGCAGTCTCATCTTCAGTTGCGCGTGCGCCTGTGGTGAGAATTTGCTGACTTAGCTTGTGTGCGAGATTCTCGTGACCGGCCTCCGCTTCGGCGAGTTCGATCAACAATTGCCGCACTGAAGCGTCGCGTGCCAATTCTGCGGCTTTGCGGTAATAGCGCTCAGCCTGAAACTCCATGTTTTCGGCAAACTTGCGGACCTCTTCGAGCCCAAGTGGCCGCGTCAACCAAAGCGGTTGCTTCGGTTGCAGGAAGCCCTTGACGTCCTGGCGGCGGATGAGCGGCAGATATTCGCCGAATTTTTTTCGGTAAAGATCGAACAGGATAGTGCGGTGGTGCACTTCTTCTTCCGCCATCTCATCGAATACCTTGGCGGAGGAGGGAAATTTCTCGCGCAGGCCTTCGGCAAAGCCGCGATAAATGCGGCTATCTTCCTCTTCATTGGTGATGGCCAGGGCCAGCACCTCCTGCTCGGTGAGGTCAGCAAATCGTTTCACTGAAGGTCCTTTCGATTGGTCGGTCGCTTATATTAGAAATATTCTAAACTGAGAACAGCCCGTTTGACACTTGTCCTCAAGGCTTTCGATAAAGCTTCACCGCGTTGAAATTTGAGAATTCGCTCCATGCATATGCAGCGCCTCCGTCGCGCGTCCGAACCGGTCATTCGTCGCGTGATGCACTTTTTCTGGCGGTTCTCGCGCGGGATGACGCTGGGCGTCCGCGCCATGGTCATCGACGGATCCGGTCGCATTTTCCTTGTCAAACACTCATACGTCGAAGGCTGGCACCTGCCCGGCGGCGGTGTGGAAACGGGTGAGACGCTTCTCGAAGCATTGACACGTGAGTTGGCCGAAGAAGGCAACATTCAGATCGCTGCTGCACCGCAGCTATACGGTGTCTATTTCAACAAACGAACGTCGCGGCGCGATCACGTCGCGTTGTACATCGTCGGGGATTTTCGGCAGGACGGCAATCCGCAACCCAATCATGAAATCATCGCGCACGGATTTTTTGCGCCAGATGGCCTGCCGGATGACACCAGTCGCGCCACACGTGCCCGTATTGCAGAAGTCATAGACGGCGCGGCAATCAGCGAATTGTGGTGAGCGTTACGCAAACCGTGCGCGGTCGTGCGGCGCAGAGAAATCGAGCTGCGGTCCAACCGGAACGATACCCGTCGGATTCACCTGCCGCTGGCTGCCGTAGTAGTGCCGCTTGATTTGCTCGATGCTCACGGTCTCGGCCACACCCGGCACCTGGTAGAGATCGCGCAGATAATTTGAGAGATTCGGAAATTCGTAGATGTGCCGCCAATTGCATTTGAAGTGAGAGTAGTAGACCGCATCGAAGCGGATCAGCGTGCAGAACAGACGCCAGTCAGCCTCGGTGATCGTATTGCCGACCAGATAGCGGTGCTGCGCCAAGAGCTGTTCGATCTCCTCGAGCGCATCGAAGACATTGCGAAATGCGCCTTCATATGCAGCTTGCGAGCTGGAGAAGCCGGCGCGATAGACGCCATTGTTGATGTTTGGATAGATCAGATCATTGAGGCGGTCGATCTCCGTACGCAGTTTTTCGGGATAGTAGTCGGTGTGCACGTTGGTGAACGCGTCGAAGGCCGAATTGAGCATGCGGATAATTTCGGACAACTCGTTGTTGACGATCGTTTTGCGGTTTTTGTCCCACAGCACGGGCACACTGACGCGGCCGGAATAGCGGGCGTCGGCCAGCAGATAAATTTCCGACAGCTTGCTCTTGCCGTTCACATGGTCGCCGCTGGAGCCTTCGGCCTTGTTGAAGGTCCAGCCGTCTTTGAGCATGTCCGGCGAGACGATTGACATCGAGACGACATTCTCGAGCGCCTTCAACTTGCGGAAAATGATGGTGCGGTGGGCCCATGGGCAGGACAGCGAAACGTAGAGATGATAGCGGCCAGACTCCGCTGCAAAGCCGCCTTCGCCGGAAGGGCCGGGGCCGCCGTCGGGCGTGACCCAATTGCGGAATCGCGTGGTTGGCCGGACAAAATGCCCGTCCTTGGTCCGCGAAACATCGTCCTGCCACACGCCATCGACCAGAAGTCCCATGCCGCTCTCCTTAACCTCGTCGGCCTTCATTTAGGCTGTCGGCGCGTCGAATGCCACGGGCGATGGACCGGAATCCGCCCAAATGCTAAGCGGCAGCGCCTGATACGGATATTCGGATGCCATGAGCGATCCCGCGCTGACCATCTTGCCGGAGACCGTTGCCGATGAGCCGGCGATAGAACGGCTGCACGAGCGCACCTTCGGCCCGGGGCGGTTTGCGCGCACGGCATTTCGTATCCGCGAGGGCAGGGCTCATGTGCTCGATTTGTCATTCACTGCACGGATCGGAACGTTGATGGTCGGTTCGGTGCGGCTGACGCCGATCTGCATCGGCAATACGCCCGCACTGCTGCTGGGTCCGCTCACGGTCGAGCCTCCTTTCCGCTCGCATGGTGTCGGCACGGCGCTGGTCAAACGTGCGTTGAAAGAGGCCGAAGCCGCCGGCCATAAACTGGTGGTGCTCGTCGGCGACGAGCCGATCTATGCGAAATCCGGGTTCAAACGAATTCCAAAAGGCCAGGTGAAGATGCCGGGCCCAGTGGATCCTGCGCGACTTCTGGTGGCCGAACTTTCAGCCGGTGCCTTCGAGGGCGTGGCAGGCTTGATCCGACCCGATTGGGATCTGTCGGTCGGGCGCTAGCGGCCTTCTCGGGCCCAGGTCAGCGCCAGCGAGCCAACGAGCAGCAGCAGCCCTATCAGGCCGGCGAAGACAGGCAATACGCCGATGCCGCGCACGACGCTGACGTCGCGCATCTTCAGTCCGATCCAGTCATCGCCCTTGAAGGTGCTGCTGGTGCGAACCGGTACGACGCGCGGAATATTGAGATTGTGGTCGTCCGAAAGTCGGCGTGCATCTCCGCCCGTAGCATTGCTCAGGGCGTGCAGGACATCGGTGGTGGAGGTTACCTCGGCGAATTCGCGCGGATTGGCAGGGCCGACATTCGCGAGCGCTGTAAGTTTTCCGTCCGTCGCACGCCAGAGCCCGAGCTCGTTTGCGGTGAGCGAGGTACGCCACAGCCCTGGTTCGACGGCCTGGAGATCCAGAACGCGCGTTGCGCCGGTGGGCGAGGTCAGTGTGATCTGGCCGACCGTGTCGGCCATCGTCTGCCGCTGCACGGTGATGTCGCGGCCGTGCACCACCAGCCGAAGGGCCTCTTCTTCGAGGTCGGGCTGCTTCATCAGCCAGTGCGACAGCCGCCGCAAAAGATCCAGATGAGGGCCACCCCCTTCATAGCCGCGTGCCCAGAGCCAGATGTGATCGGACAACAGCAGCGCGACGCGGCCCTCGCCCTCGCGCGCGAGCACCAGAAGCGGTTTGCCGTCGGGGCCTTGCATCACGTTGGTGCCGGTGCTGCGTTTGATGTCGACCAGCCGGAACCAGTTGCTCCAATGCGGCGGGTCGGTATCTGAGCCTTCGAGATCGCGCGTCACCGGATGACGATGACCGGCATCGGTCAGTTGTGGTTGAAAGCTGCGCTCGGTGACATCGCCGGTCGGCTCGGCCGGCAAAATGCCGTCGAGCGGCGTGCGCCAAATGCTGGTCGGGCTTGCATAGTCGGGTCCCGCCGCGATCAGCACTGCGCCACCATCACGCACATATTTCGCGATGTTGTCGAAATAAATGAGCGGCAGCACGCCCTGCCGCGCATAGCGATCGAAAATGATGAGCTGGAATTCTCCGATCTTCTGCTGAAACAGCTCGCGCGTCGGGAATGCGATCAGCGACAGCTCGTTGATCGGCGTGCCGTCCTGTTTTTCCGGCGGCCGCAGAATCGTGAAATGCACCAGATCGACCGAGGCATCGGATTTCAGCAGATTGCGCCATGTCCGCTCGCCGGCGTGCGGTTCGCCGGACACCAGCAACACGCGCAGTTTGTCGCGCACGCCGTCGATCGAGACGACCGCGCGGTTATTCACTTGCGTGAGTTCGCCATCCAGCGGAGAGGCCTCGACCTCGACAATGTTCGGTCCCGCATGCGGGATCGGCACATTGATCTTGGTCTCTGTGTGGACCGTGACGGTCAGTTTTTCCAACACTTCACCATCGCGCCGAATGGTGACTTCGGCGGTGCCGGCATTGGCGCCCTGATCCTCGATGCGGAAGCCGACGGTCTGCGATTGTCCAACAATGCCAAATCGGGGCGTCTGCGTGAGCACGACGCGGCGATCGATCTCGTCTTTGTGGCCCGTGATCAGTGCATGCAGAGGCGCTGCAAAACCAAGCGCGGATGCATCGGCCGGCACGTCGTGCACACGGCCGTCGGTAATCAGAATGGCGCCGGCGACCCGATCGGGCGGCACGTCCGCGAGCGTCGACGATAAGGCTGAAAACAGCTTGGTGCCGTCGGTTTCGCCGTCGGCAGCGCCGGCTTCAGCGACGCGCACTTCAAGGCCTGGAATGCGCTTGAGCCGTTCGACCAGTGCGGCACGAGCAGCCTCGGTTTGTTGATTGCGGTCGCCGAAATCCTGGCTCGGACTTTTGTCGACGATGACCGCAGCGACCGATGGGATCGGATCACGGTCCTCGCGCGTCAACGACGGGTTTGCGAGCGCAAGGACCATCAAACCCAATGCGATCGCGCGCAACGGAGCGCCACGGCTGCGTGCGACGAGCAGCAATATGGAAATCAGCGCGGCGACGCCGAATGCGGCCCACACCACGTAGGAGGGCACCAAAGGAGCAAATGAGACGCCGAGGTTCACAAGCGATCTCCTACTGCCCCAGCCGTTCGAGCAGCGCCGGGATATGCACTTGATCGGCCTTGTAGTTGCCGGTCAGCGCATACATCACGATGTTGACGCCGGCACGGAATGCAAATTCGCGCTGCCGCGCTTCGCCAGGTACGAGCGGCAGCATAGGTTGGCCGTCCGGGCGCATCGCCCAGGCACCGGCGAGATCATTCGAGGTGATCAGGATCGAAGATACGCCGTCGCCGGCGCGCGCCGGGCGATTGGGTTCTTCATCTTCGTTTTCTGCCGGCAGCGCCTCGACCCAAAGTTGGCCGTTTGTGAAACGTCCCGGAAAGTCTCGCAGCAGGAAGAAGGTTTTGGTCAGCACATGGTCGTGCGGCACGGGCTCAAGCTCGGGAATATCGAGAGAGGACAAGATCGATCGCAGCGCGACCATGCCCGGACCGCGCATCTCGCCTCCGGGGCCCGGCGGTGCGTCGACCGCATCGCGGGTATCGAACAGCACTGTGCCGCCGCGCTTCATGTAGCTGTCGATTTTTTCAAGCGCAGCCTGAGATGGCTTTGGTGCGTTCGGAGAAACCGGCCAATAGATCAGCGGGAAAAAGGCGAGCTCGTCGCGTGCCGGATCGAGTCCAATCGGATCACCGGCTTCCAGTGCCGTACGCTGTGCAAGAAACAACGTGAGGCCCTGCAAGCCGGATTTGCTCACTTCATCAACGCTCGGATCTCCGGTGATGATGTAAGCAAGGTGCGTTTGCAATGTCGCCTTCATGGCGAAGTCTTGCTGCTGTGCAGTCAGCGGCGCCTGCTGTTGCGGCGGCGCAGGTTGCGCCTGTGCGGGGTTATGGAGGGCAAACCCGCCGATAATAGCGGCAGCTAACAATGCCGCCGCCGCACGTCGGCGCGGAAGCAGGTTGCCGAAGCCACCCGAGAGCGAAATCACAACGAGGGCGTCGAGCACCAGCAAGGCGAGTGCAACAAGGAATATTGGTCCGCGCAGGTCCAGCGGCTCACCGTGACGGTAGGCATCAATACGCGCATTGAGCGGAGAGACATCGAGTACGGCGGGGCGGTCGGCTGGCGCCAGCGTATTGACCGCGACCAAGCCTTCGGGCGGTCCGTAAAAGCCCGGCGGGTGATCGAGGCTTGCGCGCCCGTTGTAATTACTTGGAATGGGGCGCGCCGTTGGCGGGGGTGGTGAAAACGCCCCGAAGCCGTCGAGAACGCGCGTCGGTGGCACGACTTGTGCCGCGCGGCCGCCGGCGTTCGCGGTGGCGACGTTCTCGCCTTCCGCCGTAGCTGTCGATGCTGCCAGTGCCACAAGGCGCCGCAGCATGTCGACGAAGGCGCCCGAGAGCGGCAGATCAGACCAACGGCTGTCGGCGGTCACATGGAACAACACGAGCAGCCCTTTGCCCCGACGCTCGGCGGTGACGAGCGGCGTGCCGTCGGCAAGTGTCGCCCAGGTGCGGTCGGTGAGCTGCGAGTCCGGCTCGGCGAGCACCTGACGCGTCACCGTCACATCATTCGGAACTGCCATGCCGTTGAACGGGCTTTCGCGAGAGAAGGCGGCAAGTTGCTGCGGCTTATCCCAGCTCAGGCTGCCGCCCAGAATGCGGCCGCCACGGCGCAGCTTTACCGGCACAAGGCTGTCATCAGCGCCGGCGAGGTGGGGTCCCGCAAAGCGCACCAGCACGCCGCCGTTGTCGATCCATTTGTTGAGGCGGTCGACCGCTTCGGTGACATTGCCCACATCGGCGAGGATCAGCATCGGCAAATGGCGGTCGAGGAAACGAGCAATCGCTTCCGTCGGCGCCAGGCCCTCAGAGAGGCTGACGTCGGCGAACGGATTGAGCGCGCGGGATAGATAATAAGTCGCACCGATCAGCGGCTGCGAGCGGTCGGCGGTGGACCCGGATACAACGCCGACGGTGCGCCGGCGCCAACGCTTGTCGAGCAGCTGCACAGCGCCCGCTGAGCGTTCGCCGACGATCTCAAGCCGCGCGACGTCGTTGCGGATTTCTACCGGCAAATCGATAACGGCGTCGGCTTCGCCGCTGCCCGATTTGAAATTGAAGGGTGCTTCTCCCAGCGAGAGACCTTTGAGATCAAGTGGCGTTCACCACACCGGTATCGCCCGGAGCGGTCTGCGCACGAAGCACTTTCACCGTGAGCGCGCCGGCTGCGTTATCGGCGGCAGCGAGCGCGTGCGGAACAGGGATGCCGCCCTCGACAACGGTGAGGGGATGGTTGCCGATCACACGCTTCAGGCCTTCGACGAAAACGCTTCCCTTGCCGAGATCGACGCCGTCCGAGAGCCAGACGACTTCGACGTCCGGCGCGCCGGTGAGAAAGCGTTCGATCAGCGGCAGCGCTTCAGTACGATCGACTCCATAAGGCTTCGGCGTGATTTGCTTGATTTGAACACGGGTCGCCCCGGCAAGTTGCAGCGAAATATCACGCGCTGTTTCCGACAACGGAAGGACGGCGACGCCGCGATTGTCTGCTTCGGCGCGTGCGATCATTTCGTCCGCGGTGCGCAGCCGCGCATCCCATGATGCGGCCGCGGGCCAACCATCGTCGAGCAAGATCAATAACGGAGCGGCCCTATTCGCGGTCGCGAGCGGAGGATTCCAAAGCGGCCCGGCAGCAGCGAAGATGACGAGCGTCGCCAAAGTCAGCCGCAGCAGCGTGAGCCACCACGGTGTCCGCGCCGGCGTTTCTTCTTTCGGCACGATTTCGAAGAGAAGACGTGTCGGCGGAAAATCGATGCGGCGCGGGCGCGGCGGCACCAACCGCAAAAGCCACCACAGGACCGGCAAGCTCAACAGGCCGAGCAATACCAGCGGCTGCGCGAAACCAAGCGGGAGGGAACCGATCATGCGGCACTTGCCGGGTTCGCCGGTGCGTGCCGGCTGTTAATGACAACAGGCCGTGCGTTGTCGCCCATGCGCGAGTGCAGCACCAGTAAGAGTTCGCTCGCCGGGCGATCGGTGCGGTGGATGGCGAAAGTCCAGCCGCGCAAGTCGGTCTCGGCGCGGACTGCGGCGCGGTGGCGCGCGACGATGCCTTGATAGTCAGTGCGCCAGGTCTCGGCACGCCCGGCAGTGACACTGCCGGCCCCTTCCGGCTCTATGAATTCGACACGGCCCGAATAGGGGAAGCTCTCCTCGGCCGGATCGACGATCTGGACCACGTGGCCATGGGCGCCGGTCGCGGAAAGTTGGGCGATCGTTTGCTCAATGTCGCCAATGGGGGCCCAAAGGTCCGCCAACACCACGACCTCGGATAACGGAGATGGGGCAAATGTCGGCGGCAGGCTGGCGCGCTCGGTCGAGTCGTGCAGGATCGCTTCCGCGATTTTCTCGATCACGTTGCGGCTCGCGGTCGGGCGCAAAAGGCCTGGAATGCCGACCCGCTCGCCGCCCTGCACCAACACTTCGGCCAAGGCAAAAGAAACGACCAAGGCGCGCTCCAACTTACTATCGGTGCTCAATGCAGACGCGAAAGCCATAGACGGAGAGCGGTCAGGCCAGATCCACACGGTGTGCGAGGCTTCCCATTCCCGCTCGCGCACGTAGAGATGATCGTCGCGTGCGGAACGGCGCCAATCGACATTCTGCGCAGGCTCGCCTGAAACGAAGCGGCGATATTGCCAGAAATTCTCACCCGGTCCGGCCCGACGCCGCCCGTGCAGTCCGTGAATCACGGTCGATGCAACGCGCCGCGCCTCCAGAATGAGTCGCGGCATGGTGTCCGCGAGCTTGCGGGCACCAACCGTCGCCTGCCGTACCGTATTGGTCTCGATGTCGCTCGGCTTTACATCCGCCATCGCGGCTATCCGATCCGCGCTTTCAGTCGCCGGATCACGTTGGGGATGGTTTCGCCTTCGGCGCGTGCTGCAAAGGTCAGCGCCATGCGATGCTTGAGCACGGGTTCCGCCAATTCAAGCACGTCATCGACGGAAGGCGCGAAGCGTCCATCCAGCAGTGCGCGCGCACGGACCGCAAGCATCAGTGCCTGGCTGGCGCGGGGGCCGGGTCCCCACGAAATCAATTTTCCAAGATCGCCCGCCTCCGGACCGGGGCGAGCCGAGCGCACCAGCGCCAGGATCGCCTCGACGACCGACTCGCCGACCGGCAACCGGCGAACGAGACGTTGTGCAGACAGAAGGTCTTCCGCCGTCATCGCAGCCTTGGCGCGGGTTTCTTCCGCACCGGTCGTGTCGAAGAGAATTTTGCGTTCGGCCGCGAGATCCGGATAGTCGACGTCGACTTCCATCAAGAAACGGTCGAGCTGCGCTTCCGGCAATGGGTAGGTGCCTTCCTGCTCGAGCGGATTTTGCGTCGCAAGCACAAGGAACGGCTTGGGCAGGTCGTGACGCGCACCGGCGACCGTGACGTGTTGCTCCTGCATCGCTTGCAGCAGCGCCGATTGGGTGCGCGGCGACGCACGGTTGATTTCGTCCGCCATGAGCAATTGCGCGAACACCGGTCCGGCGATGAAACGAAAGCTGCGTTTGCCGCCCGGGCTTTCTTCCAGCACCTCGGTGCCGAGAATGTCCGATGGCATCAGGTCGGGTGTGAATTGCACGCGGCGGGCATCGAGACCGAGGGCGGTGCCCATGGTGTCGACCAATTTGGTTTTCGCGAGTCCGGGCACGCCGACCAAAAGCGCATGACCTCCCGAAAGCACGGTGACCAGAGCCCGCTCGACCACAATGTCCTGACCAAAGATCACCGAGCCGATGGCGGCTTTCGCGGCGCGTACGTGCGCGGCCGTGGATTCGGCCGCGCGCACGATCATGTCTTCCAATTTTTCGAGGCTCTCGCCGCTAGCCTTCGCCATGGTATCGGTTCCTTTCATCGCCCGAGTGGAGCCTCGCTGGGCGCTATGCAACAAACACACCAGCGTCTATTTCGGTGCGCTATTCGGGCCGAATTCTGCCTCAATCTGTAACCAAGCTTACGCTATCTTCTGTTCGCCGGTCGGTTGAATCACGAAGATGCGAACAGGCCCGCAGCGTCCCGATTATCGAAGGAAAACAATGGCGAAGGCAGGGCAGGGAGGGTTGGAAGCGCTGACGGCATCGCTGCCGCGCGAAAACAAGGGCCTCCCGCCCGTGGAGCGCTGGAATCCGCCCTTTTGCGGCGATATCGACATGCGGATCGCGGCCGACGGGACATGGTTTTACCAGAAGACGCCGATCGGGCGGCCTGCTTTGGTCAAATTGTTTGCATCTGTCCTTAAGCGGGAAGGCGACAAGTACTTCCTTGTCACGCCTGTGGAGAAGGTTGGCATTGTCGTCGAAGACGCGCCCTTTCTCGCCGTGGAAATGAACCGGTCGGAGGGCGTGTCTCCCGTTCTTCAATTCCGGACCAATGTCGATGATTGGGTAGCCGCCGGGCCCGGCCACGCTTTGCGCTTCGAGCCGCAACCCGCAAATGGCGGCCTCAAGCCCTACTTGCATGCCCGGCGCGACTTGTGGGCCAAGGTCACGCGCGCCTTGTTCTACGATCTTGTCGCGTTGGGCGAAGAACGCGATGTTGATGGGAAGGCGATGTTCGGTGTTGTGTCTGGCGGCGAGTTTTTCGCAATGGCGGAAGCAAGTGCCGTGCGGGAGTTCGCTTGATGCAAGAGGCGGTGGTGAGCACGCTGACGGCAGCTGAATTTTTCACGCGGGTGCGCCAGCGTCTGACGCTGGACGTCCCGCGCGGCTTGACCGATGCGAGCGTGACGCCAACACGTGGCGACCACGATGCCGATCCGGTGATGCGCAAGATCGCCGAAGTCCGGCCGATCCGTCCGGCGGCCGTCTTGGTGCCGGTCGTGGACCATCCGGAGCCGACAGTGTTGCTTACGCAGCGTGCGCAGCATCTGCCCGACCACCCCGGCCAAATTTCGTTTCCTGGCGGCAAGATCGAAAAAAGCGATGCAGACCCGTGCGCGTCGGCCTTGCGCGAGACGAAGGAAGAGATCGGCATCGACCGCGCGAATATCGAGCCGTTCGGTTATCTCGATCTCTATATGACCACGCTCGGCTATCGCATCGTCCCGGTGATCGCGCGCGTGAAGCCGGGCTTCACGCTCAAGCTCAACGCCAGTGAGGTCGACAACACCTTCGAGGTGCCGCTCGGCTTTCTGATGGATCAGGCCAATGTGCAGCGTCATTCGCGTGACTGGAACGGGATGACGCGGCACTATTATGCGATCACCTTCGGCGAGCGCTACATTTGGGGCGTGACGGCTGGTATCCTGCGGAATCTCTACGATCGGATTTATCGATGATCCGCCCGGTGTTCACCGAGATCGCCCTGTTTCTGGCGCCCTTCGTGCTCTACGCGGTGTTTTTGTGGGCGACAAAAGCAGGCGTCGCGGATTTCAAATCCTGGCCTATCGCGCGCGTGGCAACGCTGGCGATCGCCGCGCTGGCGCTGGTGGTCGGTAGCTTTATCTTTTTCGCGCATTTTTCCGGGGCGCCGCCGGGATCAACTTACGTGCCGGCGCATATCGATAACGGCAAATTCGTGCCGGGGACCGCGAAGTAATGGCATCGCAAGCCGGCCGCACCGATCGCAAGCTGGGTGACGCTGCGTGGCTCACCACGGGCGCGCTGCCTCGGTTGCTTGGCGTGCTCGATTGCAACGGCGAGGAGGCCCGTGTGGTTGGCGGCGCGGTGCGCAATGCACTGCTCGGCATGCCGATCGCGGAAGTCGACGTCGCCACGACGGCAGTACCCGAAGAAGTGGTCAAGCGTGTCACCGCCGCCGGCTTCAAGCCTGTCCCGACTGGGATCGAGCACGGCACCGTGACCGTCGTTATCGACAAGCAGCCGTTCGAGGTGACAACGCTGCGAAAGGATGTCGAAACCTATGGCCGCCACGCCAAGGTCGAGTTTGGCCGCGACTGGAAGGCCGATGCCGAGCGGCGCGATTTCACGATCAATGCACTTTCGGCCACGCGCGACGGCGCGGTTTACGACTATGCCGGCGGGCTCGAGGATTTGGCCGGGCGGCGCGTGCGGTTCATCGGCGATCCGGCCAAACGCATTGCCGAAGACTACCTGCGCATCCTGCGCTTCTTCCGCTTCCATGCGGCCTACGGCACCAGCCATCATCCGGATGCGGCGGGCCTTGCCGCCTGCATTGCCGGCCGTGACGGGCTCGACCAGCTGTCGCGCGAACGCCTGCGCATGGAAATTATGAAACTCGTCGTCGCGCCGCACGCGGTGCCAACGCTGATTTCCATGACCGACGCGGGGTTGCTGCTGCGCGTGCTCGGCGGGGTGAGTTACCTCGCAAGTTTCGAGAACATGGCCAAAGCGGAAGCGGCCATTGGAGCGGAGCCGAACGCGGTGCGCCGGCTGGGCGCGCTCGCAGTCTCGATCCCCGAAGATGCGGAGCGGCTATGGCAGAAGTTGCGTCTGGCCAATACCGAACGCGATCGCCTCGCATCCATGGGAGAAGGCTGGGGTCGTATTTCGCCGATGTACGGAGAGAAGGCGGCGAAGGCGCTGCTGTATCGCCTGCGGCCACAACAGTTCACCGATCGTGTGCTGCTGGGTTGGGCACGTTCGCAGGCCTCCGCACACGATCCCGAGTGGCACACACTCGCAATGCTGCCTCTGCGCTGGACCGCCCCGGTTTTTCCGCTCAAGGCGGCAGAGTTCATGAAGCGCGGCATCGAGCAAGGCCCGGCGCTTGGCGCAGCGCTTGCCGCGGCGGAGCAGGCCTGGATCGTAGCCGGGTTTCCGAGCGATCAGCCTGCGCTTGATGCGATTGCCGTAGAAGCCATAAGCGCGAAGTCCCCACAGCCTTAAGACCGAGCGTCACCAGTAGAAGCGCGCCGCCACTCCGGCTATGACTTTGGCGATCATGAATCTCTTCGCCGGTTTCCACGACATTTCATTCTGGCAGCTGATCCCCGTGGCGGCGGTTGCCATGTTTGCGTCCGTCGTCGGCGGCATTTCGGGCTACGGCACCGGCGCGCTGATGCCGCTGGTGCTGGTCCCGCTCGTGGGCGCCGAACCGGTGGTGCCGATCATTGCCATCTCGGCGATGTTCACGAACACGAGCCGTGTCTTCGCGTTCCTGAAATTTGCCGACTGGCGGCGCGCGGCGATCGTGCTTGTCTGTGCGGTGCCGACCTGCGTGCTCGGCGCCTGGGGCTATACCCGCCTTTCCAGCGCGGGCGCCGCACTGGTGATCGGTGGCATGCTGATCCTGAGCGTGCCGTTGCGGCGGCTGCTGAAATATCACGGGGTCAAGTTCGGTGACACCGGGCTGGCGCTCGGTTCAATCGGCTACGGCGTTGTCGTCGGCGGCACTGCGGGCTCGGGCGTGATCTTGCTGTCGCTGTTGATGGCCTCGGGCGTCGAAGGCGCCGGCGTCATTGCGACCGATGCCGCCATTTCAATCGTGATCGGCATCGTGAAGATTTCGGTGTTTGGGCTTGCGGGTGTCATCACCGCTCAAGTACTCGCATTCGCACTGTTGATCGGCATCGTCGCGCTGCCGGGCGCATTCCTCGCCAAGGCCTTCGTCGAACGGATGCCGGTGCACGTGCACACGGCGATCCTCGATGCCGTCGTGTTGGTCGGTGGCGTGTTTCTGGTGTGGGGCGCGTTGCGCTGAGCCGCTCAGCTCAGCCGAACCGGAACATTCAGCTCGCCGAATTTGCGGATCAGGTCCGGCACGCTCTTGCAGCCGGTCTTTTCGCGAATCCGTTTGAGATGCGAATAGACGGTGTTGAGGCTGACGCCGCGCTCGGCAGCGTATGCGGCAGTCGTTACCCCGGTGCACAGCGCCTGCGCCAAATGCGCCTCCGCATTGGTGAGGCTGAACAGGTCTTTCAGAATTTCGCTGGTCGCGGTGTTGCGCCAGAGCGGGTCATGGATCAGTAACATGACCGCGGCTTCTGGGTGGTGCGT
The DNA here is from genome assembly GCA_963722125.1 of uncultured Alphaproteobacteria bacterium. Classification (GTDB taxonomy): domain Bacteria; phylum Pseudomonadota; class Alphaproteobacteria; order Rhizobiales; family Xanthobacteraceae; genus Pseudolabrys. The sequence continues at coordinate 1,316,621 of CAVRJW010000006.1, forward strand.
GGTGCGAGCGTTTCCGCGGCCAAGCGGACGCACCGAAACAATATACGACGGTGTTCCGCCGCTTCGGTAGCTTGGGAAATCGGTTGGGCGCGCGTCACTGTTTGGATCGCCAAGGTGTTTCATTGCGCTGAGTGCAGCGGCGTAACAGCGGCGCGCAACAGGCTCAGTAAATTCAAGAGCGCGATTGGCAATGCGAATTCCATCGCCCCGTTGCGCAAACAACCGGAGCATGTTGTTGGCATAGATGATGGTGCCGTCGGCGCGGAGAAGTGCGATGCCATCGGCGAGCCACTCGAGCGTGCTTTCCAATTGTGCCGGCCGGTCGTTCTCGGTTTTCAGGCGCACCGCCAGATCGTGCGCCCGCTGAAGATGCGGGACGAGCCGGCCCATAATTTCAATTTCGCGTTTGTCAGCGTGACCCTGTTTAGGGGTCCTCTGCACGGACATGGCAACCAGGCTACGCCGGGTTCGCTTGAGGACTGCCCCAATGCAGTATCGTAGCCCGAGGGGCGGCAAGAACTCGGCATAGAAAGGATTGCGCGTCATTTCATGTTCGTCGAGGACCCGATAATCCCAAACGACCGTGCCACCCGGTTGGCGGGTAACGAACGAAATCCGCGGATTAATCGCCGCGAATTCCTCGACATATCGGCTTTCGCCGAATGTCGGCACGCCTACCGACCAGAACTGGGCGTGCCGTCGCGCCTTCATGTCTACGATTTCGAAGGTCGCGCCGCGGCCGCCCAGCAAACGGTTGGCCACCTCCAGAGCTGCCGGTATCGTGTCGGTATCCATACTGCTCGCGTAGATAGCGTCGATCGTCTGCAGAAATAGATTGTTGTCTGGCATCGCCCCTCCGGCAGAAAATCAGCTGACCCGCAGCGGAACGTTCCACTCACGGAATTTGCGGATCAATTCCGGAATGCTCTTGCAGCCAGTCTTCTCTCGAATTTTCTTAAGGTGCGAATAAACGGTATTGATGCTCACGCGGCGCTCGTTGGCGTAGGCGCTTGTCGTCTGGCCCGTGCATAGGGCCCGCGCGAGATGCGCCTCGGCATTCGTGAGGTTGAACATGTCCTGCAGCATTTGGCTGCCCGCTATATTTCGCCGCAGCGGATCGCTGATCAGAAGCATAACTTTGGCACCGGCATAACGCGTGGGTGTTTGGCCGCGCACAATCGGCCGTAACGAGACGATATAAGCGGGATTTTCATCGCTCCGCGCCACGGGAAAATCGGTCGGGCGGGCATCGAATGCCGGATCGCCCAGCCGTTCGATGGCACCGAGTGCCTCGCCAAATCGGCGACGCGCATTGGGCTCCGCAAAATCAATCGCGCGGGAGACAATGCGGAATCCGTCGCCGCGTTGCGCCAGCGACCGCAGCGTCTCGTTGACATAGACAATGGTGCCGTCGGCGCGCAGCAGTGCGACGCCATGGGTCAGCCAATCCAGTGCGCTTTCCAGTAATCCTCGATAATTACCCCTCGCTTTGAGACGAGTCGCAAGGTCATGCGCGCGTTGCATATGCGGGCAGAGCTGCCGCATCAGCGCGACCTCACGCTTGTCGACGTGGCCTTGCTTCTTTGACCGCTGTACAGAAATTACCGCGAGTTTGTCCGGAGTTTGTTCGAGCACAACCGAAACGAAGTAACGCAGACCGAGCTGTGGCAAGAAATCGGAATAGAACGGGTCTTGGTCCATCCCGGATTCGTCGAAGAGTTGGTGATCCCAGGCGACGTCACCTGCACATTGATGAAGTGTGAGCGGGATACGTGGATTGAGTGCGGCGAAATGCTCGATGTATTGCGTGCCGCTGACCGCAGGCAGCCCCGCCGACCAGAATTCGACCGGCTGATGTTCCTGTTTGCTGATGACTTCGTAAGTCGCGCCAATGCCTCCGAGCAAGCGGCTGGTCGATTCCAACGCCTCCGGCAAGCGGTCGCTATCGAGCCCGCTTGCATAGACGGCTTCGATCGTTTGCAGGAACAGATCGTTGTCCGGCATCGCCCCCCCTCCGCAAGAATGAAATCCGCGGACCGGTCGCTCAATTCCAAGTGGAAAGTGGCGCCTTTTGCCATTTGGCGATTGACGAAACAAGACGGCCGGCGTGATTTTGTTCGCGGAACCTCAACTATGCCTATTGCGCATCGTTGTGGCTTATTGCGCAGCGTCAGAAATCCCTTTGCCGCAATGACATAAACAGATGAATGCGTGGAATCGTGTTGCCGCGATCACGGCCATTTTACTACAGGCGGCATGGACGAGAGAATGGACTCCACGTTGCCGCCCGTCTTGAGCCCGAAAATAGTACCTCGGTCATAAAGCAGGTTGAATTCGACATACCGGCCGCGGCGGATTAATTGCTCCTCGCGATCGGCCTCGCTCCACGGTGCCGTGAAATTCTTCCGAACCAGGCTCGGATAAACGCGGAGAAAAGCGCGGCCGACATCCTGTGTGAATGCGAAAGTCTCGTCCCAATCGGTTTCGAGATAGTCATAAAAGATGCCGCCGACGCCGCGCGGCTCATTGCGGTGCTTGAGGAAAAAATAGTCGTCGCACCATTTCTTGTATTTGTCGTAAGGCGCGATCTCCGCGTACGTGTCGCAAGCGGTTTTCATCGCCGCATGAAAAGCGATGCTGTCAGGGTCGTTCTGGACCCGGCGCCGGTCGAGCACTGGCGTGAGGTCGGCGCCGCCGCCGAACCAGGCTTTGGTGGTCACCACGAAGCGGGTGTTCATGTGGACCGCAGGCACATTCGGGTTGTGCAGGTGTGCGATCAACGAAATGCCCGAGGCCCAGAAACGCGGGTCTTTATCGGCGCCGGGAATTTCCTTGCGAAACTCCTGTGCGAATTCGCCGTGCACGGTTGAGCAGTGGACGCCGACTTTCTCGAACACGCGTCCGCGCATCAGCGCCATCACGCCACCGCCGCCAACCGGGTCAGCTTTCGCCGGCCCGGGATTTCCTTTGCCGATCTCGGGTGAACGCGAGATCGACGCATTTGTGTGATCACTGCGTTGCCATGGCGTCCGAACAAAACGGCCGGCTTCGCGATCGCCGTAAGGGGCGTTCGCGGGGAGAGCGGCCTCGAGCGCCTCAAAGCTTGCACAGATATCTTCGCGCAGCGCTTCGAACCATGTTCGTGCGCGTGTCTTGCGGGTTTCGAGCTGTCCTGCGTCCATAGGGCGACTATATCCCCCGAAAGCCCAAAGCGCACGCGCTCGCGGTCGCGCTATTTCAGCTCGAGTTTGCTTTTGATCGCTTCGAGATCGCTACGGCTATATCGGTTCGTGCAAATGATATGCTCGAACTCGTCGACTGCGGCTTCATAGGCTTTTTGTTTTTTCTGGTAGAGCGGAAATTCCGCCTGGAATTTTTTTGCCAGCTCTTCATGTCGGATGACCCGGCGCTGGAACTCGTTGAGTGCTGGCTCGCCATAATTGCCAACCATCGGCAGTTCCATGTTGATCTGCTTTTGCAAGAACAAAGCTTCTGCCGCTTCGCGGTCGATGGCCGCGATTTCAAAGTCGATGGCATTGCCGGCACGGTCGAGTTCTTGCGCGCGGCGCACGCAGGCTTCCAGTGCAAGCGTGGACATTGCCGGTTGATTTGCTTCGGCGGGCGGGCGCGCCATGAATTCAGCGAGCAACACGCGTGCCCCGCTAGCCTCGCCTGTGGCGAGGCTGACCAGGAGGATTGCCATGGTCACCCAACGGGCCATGACCGACATTATCACCCCGGCATGCCACCCGTCTGGCGCAGCGCCTCGCCGGAGACGATTGCGGCCGCCATCGCGATGTTGAGCGACCGCAAGCCCGGGCGCATGGGAATGCACAGCCGCACATCGGCGGCCTTGTGTACCGGTTCAGGCACACCGGCGCTTTCGCGCCCGAATAGCATGACCTGGTCGGCCCGAAACGTATGGTCGAGGTACGACCGGGTGGCTGCAGTGGTCAGCAGTATGAGGCCGAGGCCCTCGTGGCGCCGCCAGTCCTCGAAAGCCGCGAAAGACCGATGCCGGGTGAGGGCGACCTGGTCGAGATAATCCATACCGGCCCGGCGGAAGGCTCGGTCGGTCACCGGAAACCCGGCCGGTTCTATGATGTGCGCTTCAATGCCCAGGCAGCCACAAAGCCGGAGAATCGTGCCGGTATTCTGTGGGATGTCCGGCTCGTAAAGGGCGATCCGCATGGCGGGCCTGCGATGTCGGTGTCGGGGTTAGGCCGCTCTAGACGAATGATTTATGCGACTAATCCTCGCGGGCGCGATAGCGGGCTTGCGCTTGTTCTGCAAGGGTGCCAATAGAGCGCGACCGAAGCGCTGACCTGTCTTTTGCAGGGCTGCCGCAACCGGTCCGCCCCGCCGCCCATGGGATTTCGGTCCCGGGCTCCAGCCGCGGGCGGATGAACAAGCCAGCCGGGGGAGAGGGCCAAGACGTGACGACCGTGTCTTCGGCGGAGCACACGCGCCGCGACTTTCTCTATATCGCTACCGGCGCCGTAGGCGCGGTGGGGGCCGCAGCGGCTCTGGTCCCGCTGATCGCACAGATGAACCCGGATGCATCGACCATCGCGGCCGGTGCTCCGATCGAGGTCGACCTCGCTCCCATCGCGGACGGGCAGATCATCAAGGTGTTCTGGCGGTCCAAGCCGATCTTCATTTTCCACCGCACCAAAAAAGAGATCGAGGAAGCGCAGAACGTCGACGTCGCGACCCTCCCCGATCCGGAGCCCGACTCAGAGCGCGTCAAGAAGGGCCATGACCAGTGGCTCGTGCTGATCGGCATTTGTACCCATCTCGGCTGCATCCCGCTTGCACACCAGGGCGAATATGACGGCTGGTTCTGCCCGTGCCACGGCTCGCAGTACGATACCTCGGGCCGCATCCGCAAAGGTCCGGCGCCGAAAAATCTGTTCTTGCCGCCCTACAAGTTCGTAACCGACACCAAGATCCAAATCGGCTAAGCGAAACGTCGCATTCAAGGTTCAATCATGAGCGCACCCTCGACCTATCAACCGCAGAGCAAAGTTCTGCAATGGTTCGAGAAGCGGTTGCCGATCGGCGGCCTCATTCATTCTTCCTTCGTGGCCTATCCGACGCCCCGAAATCTCAATTATCTGTGGACGTTCGGCGGCATTCTGTCGTTCATGCTCGGCGTTCAGATCATCACCGGCATCGTGCTGGCGATGCATTACACCCCGCATGTCGATCTTGCCTTCCGGTCGGTCGAAGGCATCATGCGCGACGTCAACTTCGGCTGGCTGTTGCGCTACCTGCACGCCAATGGCGCGTCGATGTTCTTCCTCGCCGTCTACATCCACATGTTCCGGGGCATTTACTACGGGTCTTATAAAGAGCCGCGCGAAGTACTCTGGATCCTCGGCGTCATCATTTATCTGCTGATGATGGCAACCGGCTTCATGGGTTACGTGCTGGTCTGGGGCCAGATGAGCTTCTGGGCGGCGACCGTGATCACCAATCTGTTCTCCGCCATTCCGGGCGTCGGCGACGCCATCGTCACGTGGCTGTGGGGTGGCTTTGCCGTCGGCAATCCGACACTCAATCGTTTCTATTCGCTGCACTACCTGTTGCCGTTTGTCATCGCGGGCGTAGTGGTTCTGCACATCTGGGCGCTGCACGTCAGCGGCCAGAACAACCCGACTGGCATCGAGCCAAAGTCCGACAGGGACACCGTACCGTTCACGCCTTACGCGACTGTGAAGGACGGCTTCTTCATGGCCGTGTTCTGCATCGTATTTGCCTGGTTCGTATTCTACATTCCGAATTTCCTCGGCCATGCCGATAACTACATCCCGGCCAATCCGGCGGTGACGCCTGCGGAAATCGTGCCCGAGTGGTACTACCTGCCGTTTTACGCCATTCTGCGGTCGATCCCCGACAAGCTGATGGGCGTGATCGCGCTGTTCGCGTCGATTCTGGTCCTTGCCTTTATCCCCTGGCTCGATACGTCGCGCGTGCGTTCGGCGCGCTACCGCCCGCTGTTCAAGCAATTTTTCTGGCTGTGGGTGATCGCCTGCGTTGGCCTCGGCTGGCTCGGGTCGAAGCAGCCTGAGGGCATCTACGTCATCCTGTCGCGCATCTTCACAGTCTACTATTTCGCATTCTTCCTGATCGTCATGCCGCTGCTCGGCATCTTCGAGAAAACCAAACCGCTCCCGAATTCGATTTCGGACTCGGTCCTGGGCGCAAAAGCGTGAGCGGGGCAGTCATGATGATCAAGCGCACTATTCTCACTCTGACGCTCGCTGGCACGGTCGCGACATTCGCGATGTGCGCGGCGAAGGCTGAGGAGCAGGTCGCTCCGCCGAGACAGAAATGGTCATTCGCGGGACCGTTTGGCAATTTTGATCAGGCGCAGCTCCAGCGCGGTTTCAAGATTTACAAGGAAGTCTGCTCAGCCTGCCATTCGATGCAGATGGTGGCCTTCCGCAATCTCGCCGATCCCGGCGGTCCGGGCTTCTCGGAGGCGCAGGCGGCGGCAGTAGCGGCCGATTACAAGATCAAGGATCTCGACGACAAGGGCGAACCAACCGAGCGCCCCGGGCGTCTGGCTGATACGTTCCCGCCACCGTTCACGAATGAACTCGCGGCGAAGGCAGCCAATGGCGGCCTCGCACCGCCCGATATGTCGACGCTGGCCAAGGCGCGCACGTATCAGCGCGGCTTCCCGTGGTTCGTGTTCGATATGTTCACGCAATATCAGGAGCAGGGCCCGGACTATATCGCCGCGCTGCTCAAGGGCTACGAAGATCCGCCGAAAGGCTTCCAGCTGCCTGAGGGCGGGCACTACAACAAATATTTCCCGGGCCACAACATCGGGATGCCGCCGCCACTCCAGGCCGGGCAGGTGACCTTCGATGATGGCGCGCCGCAGACCTTGGAGCAGTACTCCAAGGACATCTCGGCCTTCCTGATGTGGGCGGCCGAACCCCATCTCGTCGCCCGCAAGCGCATCGGTTTCCAGGTCATGATTTTCCTGATCGTGCTCGCGGGGCTCATGTATTTCACCAAGAAGAAGGTGTGGTCGGCCGTACACTGAAGCGGCACCATGAAAACGCTTGACGCGAGGGCCCCATTCGGGGCCCTTCGTTTTTTAAACAGGGGCAGCGTATGACCAAAGCAGTCCTCGGGATCATCGGTGGGTCCGGCATCTACGATCTGCCGGGGCTGACCAATGTGCGCGAGCAGCGGATAGCCAGCCCCTGGGGCGAGCCCTCCGCGCCTTTGCGTATTGGCGAAATCGCCGGCCTACCGGTCGTATTTCTCTCGCGTCACGATAAAGGTCACCGCCTCTCGCCGTCCGACATCAACTATCGCGCCAACATCGACGCGCTCAAGCGCGCCGGCGTCACCGATCTGGTCTCGTTGTCAGCCTGCGGCTCGTTCCGGGAAGAGTTGCCGCCTGGCACGTTCGTACTCGTCGACCAATTCGTCGACCGTACCCACAAGCGCGAGGGCTCGTTCTTTGGCAAAGGTCTGGTCGCGCATGTCTCGATGGCGCATCCGGTGTCGCCGAACCTGCGCGCGCATCTGCGCAACGCCGCGATGGCGGAGGGCATCACGCCGCAGTGGGGCGGGACATATGTATGTATGGAAGGTCCGCAGTTCTCTACATATGCGGAGAGCATGACCTACAAGAACCTCGGCTATTCGGTGATCGGCATGACCAACATGCCGGAGGCCAAGCTCGCCCGCGAAGCCGAGATTTGTTACGCGTCTGTCGCGATGGTGACGGATTTCGATTGCTGGCATCCAGATCATGACGCCGTCACCGTGCAGGACATCATCAAGGTGCTGTTGGCCAATGCCGACAAAGCCAAAAACCTGGTGGCGCGGCTGGCACGCGATTTTCCCCGCGAGCACGAGCCGTGCCCCATCGGTTCAGATCGTGCACTCGATACCGCGCTGATCACCGCACCCGAGGCGCGTGATCCCGCGCTGATGAAAAAGCTCGATGCCGTTGCGGGCAGGGTGCTTGGACGCTAGCCTTGCCGCCATGAATATTCATGCAGGCGCCGTCACGCGAGAGAAGCCGCCATTCCGCGCCGAGCACATCGGCAGCCTCCTGCGGCCGAAAGCTTTGCTCGCCCAACGTGAACGCTTTGCGCGTGGTGAAATTTCGCAAAGCGATTTAACCGCGGCAGAAGATGCCGCGATTGTTGAGGCGGTTGCCTTGCAGGAGCGGGTCGGATTGCGTTTTGCGACCGACGGCGAGTTCCGCCGCCGTTCGTATCACAGTTTTTTCTATCAGCAGCTCGGCGAATTAAGCATCGATACCGTTGCGGGGGCCGATGCGACGGGCGCGACAGATGGCGGCGGACGTGGGGCGCAACCCATTGCCCTCATCAGGAGCCGCGTCCGCTGGACGCACCCGATCAACGTTGCCGATTTCAACTTTCTTAAGAGCAAAACGAAACTGCTTTCCAAGATTACGATTCCGGGCCCTTGTGCGCTGCATTTCCGCGGCGGCGACGCCGCGGTCCTCGCGTCCGCATATCGCGATACGGAGCAGTTCTGGGATGACACCGTCGAAGCCTTCACCAAAGAGCTGACGGCGCTGGCGGCGGCGGGTTGCCGCTACGTTCAGATTGACGAAACGGCATTCGCCAAGTTTGGCGATCCGGACGTTCAGGCCGCATTGGCGGCGCGCGGCGACGATTGGAGCAAGTTGATTGACACCTATATTGCAATTACTAACCGCGTATTGCGTGCGGCGCCGAAGCCGCTCCACATCGGCATGCACCTTTGCCGCGGTAATCGCGGCGGACATTGGCATGCCGAGGGCAGCTACGAAGATGTCGCCGAACGGCTGTTCAACGCGCTGGAAATTCCGTTCTATTTCCTCGAGTTCGACACGCCGCGCGCGGGCAATTTCACTCCGCTGCGCTTTGTCCCGAAAAACAAATCGATCGTGCTCGGGTTGATTTCGTCAAAGACGCCTGCGCTGGAAGACAAGACGGCACTGCGTAAGCGCGTTGAGGATGCAATCCGTCATGTGCCGCTAGATCGGCTGGCCGTGAGTCCGCAATGCGGCTTTGCCAGCGTTGACACCGGCAATCCCGTGACGCCGCAGGTGCAGGAAGCTAAGTTGCGCCTGGTCGTTGAACTGGCGCGCGATATCTGGGGCGAGACCGAGTGAAGAAGCGAAGGGGGAACGGCATGCGTCGCCACATCGTGTCTCTGATGCTCGCGCTTGGCGTGGCCGCGTTTGCAACAGCGGCGCAGGCGCAGGACCAGAATTACCCCAGCCGTCCGGTGCATGTCCTGGCCGCCGCGGCTCCTGGGGGCAATCCTGATGTGCTCGCGCGTCTTTTGTCGCAACGTTTGTCGGAAGTTCTTGGTCAGCCCTTTGTCGTTGAAAACGTGCCCGGCGCGGGCGGCATCTTGGCGGCAAAGCGCATCGCCGACGCTCCGCCGGACGGCTACATGCTGATGTTGAACGATTCCGGTGCTCTCGCGATCAACATCAATATGAGCCCGGATGCGACCTACAAACTGAAAGACTTCACACCCATCACTGCGCTTGCGACCGTGCCGACTGCGCTGGTGATCATCCCCTCGGTCCCCGCGAACACCGTGAGCGAATTCATCGCGCTCGCGAAATCGAAACCGGACGTCATGAGTTACGGCTCGGCCGGTGCCGGATCGATCCATCACCTGACCATGGAAATTTTCGCCGAGCGCACCGGCATCAAGCTGTTGCACGTGCCGTACCGCGGCGGCAGCGCGCTGGTGAACGGCCTGCTGACCGGTGAAATTCAGGCCGGTTGGTCGGGGCTTCCCAATGTGATTTCACATATCAATGCGGGCAAGCTGCGCGGCTTGTGCGTGAGCGTGCTCAAGCGCGCCGTGTCATTGCCCGATGTGCCGACTTGCGACGAGACCGGCATCAAGGGTTTTGACATTGCCGATATGTTGGGCCTGCAAGGTCCGGCCGGCATGCCGCCCAAAGCGGTCGAACGGTTGCAGACTGCAATCGCAAAGATCATGCGCGAGCCGGCGATGGGCGAACGCATGGCGATCTTGGGCATGGACCTACAGGAAAACGGCACGGCGAGTTATGTGCGTTTCATGCAGGACGACCTCGACCGTTACGCCAAGGTTATCGATCGTCTTGGCCTCAGCCGTAAGACAAATAAATGAACCGGAGAAGCCGTGGGCGGGACAAGCCCAGGCATGACGGCTAGGATAATTTCATTACAGCGAATTTTTGGGGAACAAATGCATATCGTCGATCTGGAACAACAGCCGCGCGAGGAATGGCGCGCGGGCGTCAGGACGCGCATGAAAGCGTCGGCAGCGAATAGCGCAACGCAGCTCTGTCTTTTCGAGCAATGGTGCGATCCGGGACATGGGGCGCCCACGCATCTGCACGCTGTCGAGGAAGTGTTGTGCGTGCGCGAAGGACGCGCCGACGTGTGGATCGACGAAAAACATACGACGTTGACGAGCGGCCAACTGGTTATCGTGCCCGCCGGCCGTAAGCACGGGTTTTCAAATACGGGCCAAACCACGTTGCACATTAAATCCACGCTCGCTGCGCCTGTCTTTGAAGCGGCTTACGATGACAAGCGCGAAACGCCGCGGCGCTGGCTACCGGGAGAGAAAAGCCGATGACCTCTCCCTCTCTCGAACACGATTTGCGCTCGGCGATCCGGAGCATTCCGGATTATCCGAAGCCGGGCATCATGTTTCGCGATATCACAACGTTGCTCGGCGACGCGCGCGCATTTCGTCGGGCGGTGGACGAGCTGGTGCAGCCTTGGGCCGGCATGAAAATAGATAAGGTCGCGGGCATGGAAGCGCGCGGGTTCATCCTCGGTGGCGCTGTGGCGCATCAGGTTTCGGCCGGCTTCATCCCGATCCGCAAGAAGGGCAAGCTCCCTCATAAAAGAGTGAGCATTGCCTATTCGCTCGAGTACGGCCTCGACGAGATGGAAATGCATGAGGATGCCGTCGAGAAGGGCGAACGCGTTATTTTGGTGGATGATCTCATTGCGACTGGCGGCACCGCCGAAGGCGCCGTGAAATTGCTGCGGCAGCTCGGTGCCAATGTGCTTGCCGCCTGTTTCGTGATCGATCTGCCCGAACTCGGCGGCGCTGATAAGTTGCGCAAGATGGACGTTCCGGTCCGCACATTGATCTCGTTCGAGGGGCACTGAGCGAATGTATACTCGGCGTCATGCCCAGCCTTGTGCCGGGCATCCACGAGCGCACTGAACCTAATTCCGCTTCGGGCCCCACGGGCCTGGTGGCGCTCCGCGCTCCGGCCCCCAAGGTCCTGATGCCCCGCTGGGGTCTTGTCCCCACGGGCCCGATTGCGGGGTGGGTTCCTGTGTTGTGCCGCCCCAAGGGCCACCATCGGAGGCATCGCCGGACTGGTCGGTCACTTGTCTCTGTGGCTCTGACATTTCGATCGCGAGCGGACCGGGATCGTGACCGCCGGCGAATTTCACCAGCGCCTCGACGCGCGCCTCGACGGGGGGATGGGTATCGAAAACATTCGAAAATCCCACGCGCGGGTTGTCGATGCACATTTCCATCACGGCTGAATTGGCGCCGGGGATTTCGCTGCGTCCTTCGATTTTCCGTAACGCCGAGATCATGGCATCGGGATTTTTCGTCAGCTCGACCGAGCCGGCATCTGCCAGATATTCACGCTGACGCGACAGCGCGAAGCGGATGACGATGGACAGCACCCAGACCACGGCAATGATGGCGACCGCGATGATGATGGCGAGACCGGCCCCACCCTTGCGGTCGTCGCTACTCGAGCGCCGGCCGCCGCCCCACATCATGTTCTGAAAAAAGATGCGGAAGATGAGTTCGCCAAAGAACGAGATCACACCGGCGATCACCACCGCGATCACAAGCATTCGCACGTCGCCGTTGCGGATGTGTGTCAGCTCGTGGCCGAGCACAGCCTCAACCTCCTTATCGTTGAGCGCGTTGATCAACCCGCGCGTCACCGTGATGGAATATTGCTTTTCATTGAGGCCGGTGGCGAAGGCATTGAGTGCGTCGTCGTCAGCGATGCGCAACGTCGGCATGGTGATGCCGCGCGAGATACACAGGTTCTCCAGCAGATTATAAAGTCGTGGCTCCTCCCGCCGGGTGACGGGTTGTGCGCCGACGACGGCGTCGATCATCTGCTGGTGAAACTTGTAGGCGATCGCGATCCAGATCACTGTGCCGATCGTGGCGAACGGCAGTGCCTTGATGAAATCATATCCAGCCGCGCGAATGAGATAATCGATGGGCGGAGCGTTGTACGAGGAATAAACACTAAGACCCTCGGCCAGCAGCGCGCCGGCGAACACCATCACATAGACGAGGATGAACAGGCCGATCAGCAGCGCAATCGAGCGGCGCTTGTTCGACTGGATGTGCGTATAGAGTCCGTACGCGGCCATGATATCTAGCTCGGGCTCTCCAGCGTCATGCCCGGCCTTGGGCCGGGCATCCACGTCTTACTTCAACCCCACTAGTCCAGCCCAAGACGTGGATGGCCGGGACAAGCCCGGCCATGACGAGTGTCAATTAGTAGCTCTAAAATTTCACGGTCGGGGCCTGCTCGAGCTGAGGTCGGTCCTCGCCGAGATCGAAGAACGTGCGCTGCGCGAAACCGAACATCCCGGCGAACAGTGAGGCCGGGAACTGCTGGATGCCGGTATTGTATTCCTGGACCGCATTGTTGAAGAAGCGGCGCGACGCCGCGAGCTTGTTCTCAATGTCGGACAGATCGCTTTGGAGCTGCTGGAAGTTCGCGTTGGCTTTCAGGTTTGGATAGTTCTCCGACAGCGCGAACAATTGGCGCAGTGCGCCACTGAGCACATTTTCCGCAGCGACCTTCTGCTCGACACCGGGTGCCGCGACCGCGGCGTTACGCGCCTGGATGACAGCTTCGAGCGTGCCGCGCTCGTGCGCGGCATAACCTTTGACCGTCTCGACGAGATTGGGAATGAGGTCGTGGCGTTGCTTGAGTTGCACGTCGATATCGGCGAAGGCCTGATTGGTCCTCTGCCTCATAGCGACAAGGCTGTTGTAGACACTGATCGCCCAGATCACGATCACGACAACAACACCAAGAACGACCCAGCCGGTGGTGGACATGGAACGGCTCCTGATTGGGGAAGCGACGCGTACCAGGGAGTCTATCCCATTTGTGATGCGTGCGGCTAACGGCATCCGGGTAGGGGTGCTGGAGGCAAGCCGGTAGTCGCGGGCAAGCCGCTGGCGCTTCAGGTGGTTGCGGACCGAAAATAAAAAAAGACCCCGAGCCTAAACCCGGGGTCTCTTCGCCAGACGGCTATTCGGGGGGTAAGGGGGGAGCCGCCCAGCTGAAATACACGCCCCATTAACGCCGACCCCGGACATTGGTTCCCGCGCACACAGCCAGGGTCTAAACTTTATCCACAGGGCGTCCCGTCGTCGTTATGCGGTCACGTTCCGTCGGTTCCATCCCCAAAGGCGTAAGGGTGCACGAACTCGGAAGGGCAAAGCCCATGAGCTCGGTGATGATCAGGTGTCCCGTCACAGGCCGTTCAGTCTCGACCGCGATCGAGACTGAACCAAGCGTGTTCCGGAAACTGCCGAAGGTCGCCGCCCACATGTGCTGCCCGGCATGCGGGCAAGATCACACGTGGAGCGTCAGTTCGGCCTGGCTTGCAGGCGAGCCACGGCTGGTTGAAGCGGTACAGCCGTCCACAATCGAGGCGGCGTGAACTAACTCGCCTCGCGGAACCGCACCGCGGCTTCGAGATCGACCGACACAAGCTGAGAAACGCCCCGTTCGGCCATGGTGACGCCGTACAGGCGGTTCATGCGCGCCATCGTGATCGGGTTGTGCGTGATGATCACGAAACGCGTGTCCGTCGATTTGATCATTTCGTCGAGCAGATCGCAGAAACGCTCCACGTTGTGATCGTCAAGCGGGGCGTCGACTTCGTCCAGCACGCAGATTGGCGCCGGATTGGTCAGGAACACGGCAAATATCAGTGCCAGTGCCGTCAGCGCCTGTTCACCGCCCGAGAGCAGCGACAACGTCGCGGGCTTTTTGCCAGGCGGCTTGGCGAGGATTTCCAACCCTGCTTCGAGCGGATCATCGCTCTCAATCAGTTGCAACTCGGCGGTGCCACCGCCGAACAACTGGCTGAACAAATGCTGAAAATGCTTGTTCACTTGCTCGAATGAGGTCAGCAACCGTTCGCGCGCTTCGCGGTTGAGGCTCTGGATGCCGAGCCGCAGTTTTTTGATTGCCTCGACCAGGTCGTCGCGCTCGGTAGTCAGTGACGTGTGCTGGGTCTCGACCTCGCGAAGTTCTTCTTCGGCGCGCAAATTGACCGCTCCCAGCCGCTCGCGTTCGCGGCGGAGACGTTCGAGGGTGGCCTCGATGTCGGCAAGATCCGGCAGCGGATCGGTCGGTTTGATTTCGGCGAGTTCCGCAACGGCCGCCGGCTCGATCTCGAGCATGTCGTGGATCTCGCGGCCGATATCCGAAAGCCGGCGCTTGGCGCCTTCGAACCGTTCCTCGGCGCGGGCAAGGTCCTCGCGCGCAGCGCTTGCGGATTCAAATGCGGCGCGGGCATCACGGTCCGCTTCGGCGAGCGCATTTTCGGCTTCCTGCAGGCGATCGGCGCAGGCGCGCCGCGCGGCTTCCGCCGTTTGAACTTCGGTGATCAACCCAGCGCGTTTCTCGGCGAAAACTTGCGGTGCGTTTTCAAGCTCGGTGCGGTCGCGTTTGGCTTCGGCGGTGCGCTGTTCGAGCGTGGCGATCTGGTTGCGCGCACCTTGCTGCCGCTCGACCCAACCGGTCTTGTCGGCAGCAAGCGTGGCCAAGCGCCGGTCGGCAAGCTCGGCTTCGCGCACAATTGCTTGTTGCTCGGCTCGCACTTCGGCGAGTTTCGCGCGCTTGCCCGTAATGTCGTCGCGCACCTGCGCGAGTTTCGTTTCAAGATCGGAGGCCGGCGCAAATGCACCTAACGCGCTCTCGGCTTCCGTTTTGGCTGTTGTGGCTTCGTCGCGGCTCATATTCAACCGTGCGCGCGCCTCAGCGAGTGCCGAAAGCCGAGCCGCCTGACGGTTGAGGTCGCGCTCCCGTGTGCGCAATTCGGTTTCCGCGCTGCTGGCGGCCTCGAAAGCCGATTGTGCCGCTGCAAGTGCGCTTCGCTTGCCTTCGACCTCGCTGCGTGCGCTTTCGAGTTCGGCATCGATCTCGGCAAAACGGCTCCGCTGCGCCAGCCGTCGTGCAGCCCCCGTTGGCGCGTGCGCGGCTGCAACAAATCCGTCCCACCGCCAGAGATCGCCTTCGCGCGAGACAAGCCGCTGGCCGGTCTTGAGAGAGCTGGCGAGCCGGATACCGGTGTCGCGATCGACCACGCCGATTTGCGAAAGCCGCCGCGCCAGCTGAGCCGGTGCTCTGACGTAATGCGCCAAGGCCTCAACGCCATCGGGGAGGGCCGGGTCGCCGCCTTCGCTTGTTACCTCGGTCCAATGCATGGGCGACGACGGATCGACCGGTGCATCTAGATCGTCGCCGAGCGCGGCGCCGAGTGCCTTTTCGTAGCCTTTCTCCACGGATATGTGGTCGATCACCGGCGGCCACAGGCTGCGCGTTTCAAGCGACAGCATCTTGGAAAGGGTCTTGGCCTCGGTTTCCAGCCGCTGGACGCGTTTTTCGGCTTCTGCCGATGCTTCGCGTGCAGTTTCCAGCTCGGTCCGCGCAACGTTATGCGCGGCTTCGGCGGCGATTGCTGCCGCTTCCGCTTCGGTCAGTGCCGCTTGCGCACCTTCGACTGCGGCAGCGAGGGGTGCGCTGTCGGTGCTGTGAAGCGTCTTCAGCTCGCGCTCGATCGCCTCGATTTCGGAGGAAATTTTCGCGATGCGCTCGCTCTGTTCACGCACGGCATTTTCGAAGCGATTGCGCTGCGCGGTGAGGTCGGCAAGCGCGGTGGTGTGATCGCTGAAAATCTTCTCGGCAGCGGAAAGCTCGGCGTCGGCCTCCGAAACTTTGGAGTCGACGCCGCTGCGGCGGCCGGCGCTCTCGCGCGCTTCGGCGCGAATGGTCTCTTCCTCGGCGGTGAGACGCGCAATCGCCTGTTCGGCGTCGGCCGCAAGGCGTTGTTCGCGCTCGGCGTCGGCCGCGAATTGGACAAGCCGCAAATCGAGTTCGGCGATGCGGTCCTTGGCGCGGGCTTCTTCGCGGTCGAGATCCTGGAGAGCGACATTGAGGCGGTGCAGAGCGGCACCAGCGCGCGCTTCTGCTTCGCGTAGTTCCGGCAAAGCTGCCGCCGCAAGGGCCTGACGCTTCGAAGCCTCGGCTTCCGCCTCGACACGGCCGGCGACGGTGCGCACGCAAAGATCTTTCGCGTGGTCGGCTTCCGTCACTTCGTTGTTCGCGGCCGTCCAGCGCAGGTGGTACAGCGTTGCTTCCGCCTTGCGGACTTGCGACGACACGGTGCGGTAGCGAATGGCCTGACGCGCCTGCTTCTTCAAGCCGTCAATCTGCGCTGCAAGCTGGCCGATAACGTCCTCGACCCGCAGAAGATTGGTCTCCGCGGCCTTGAGCCGCAGCTCTGCTTCATGACGGCGGGCATGCAGCCCAGCGACGCCGGCGGCTTCTTCCAACACGCGACGGCGCTGTTCGGGCTTGGCCTGGATGATTTCGCCGATGCGGCCCTGGTGCACGAGCGCCGGCGAACGAGAACCCGTAGAGGCGTCGGCAAATACTATCTGCACGTCGCGCGCGCGAACCTCGCGCCCGTTGATGCGATAGTTGGAGCCGGATTCCCGCTCGATGCGGCGGGCAATCTCCAGGGAATTTTGATCGTTAAAGGCGGCCGGCGCCGAGCGCGCCGAATTGTCAATGGTGATGGCCACCTCGGCATTGTTGCGCGCGGGACGGCTGTTGGAGCCTGAAAAGATCACGTCGTCCATGGACGAGGCGCGCATGGATTTGTGCGAGGATTCGCCCATGACCCAGCGCAGCGCTTCGACAAGATTCGATTTGCCGCAGCCGTTCGGCCCGACCACGCCAGTCAAGCCCGGCTCGATCAGGAAATCGGTCGGTTCGACGAACGACTTGAAGCCGAGGAGGCGCAGTCGTGTGAGCTTCATTCGCTAAGGCCTCATGCAGTCTTCTTGTTGGCGCACGATCTTCCCTGAAACCCGTTCCCGTTTTCCGGGATCATGCGCAAAGCGGGACGAGAGCCCGCCGTACCATCAGGTTTTACATTGAGCAATTCAGCAAGCCGTTCCGAGGCTTGGCCCCGGGCTGGGGACCCCTATGCCGCGTCGGCCCGGAGAATGAATCGCCGCGCCCGCGAGGGCAACTGCCGTGCGGACCGCGGGGGTGGTTTTCCAGACCTTTCGGAATAGCTCGGGGGAAGTTGCGGCGGTAGCAACCTGCCGCAATTGCCAAATAAACCGAAAAAACCCTTGTCAGCTCTTGAGATAGGGGTCGATGACCTTCGCCATCTCTTCGATCGACAGGGCGCCCGGATAGGCCGTCCCGTTGATGAAAAAGGTGGGCGTGGACTGCACTTTGAACTTGTCGACCGCGCGCTGACGCAGACTTTCGATGCCATCGAGCACTTGCTGATTCGCCAGGCAGGCGTTGAAGGTCTGCTCGGTGAAGCCCGCCTGCTTGGCGATCGCCAACAGCGGCGGAATCGGCTTCTCCACCGCCCACTGCCGCTGCTGCCGGAAGAGCGTGTCGATCAAGGCAAAATATTTATCCTTGTCGTCTTTGCCGGAGCAGCGCGCCAGCATGAAGGCCGCGGCGGCAAGATTGTCGAGCGGGAACTCGCGGAAAATGTAGCGAACCTTGCCGGTGTCGATGTAGCGCTTCTTGAGTTCAGGAAACGTCGTCTCTTGGAAGTGCGCGCAATGTGGGCAAGTCATCGATGCATATTCGATGACGGTGACCGGCGCTTTGTCACTCCCCATCACCATGTCCGGGAGCGCATCCGGCTTCATCAATTCGTCGGTCGGAACCGTATCAGCTGCCAAAGCTCCACGCGGAAATGGCGCCAAGGAGGAGACACCGAGCACGGCTGTCGCGAGCGCAATGGTGGCCGTGCTTTGGCAAAATTCGCGGCGGGTGATCTGCAACTGAAGCTCCTAAGGCTGAAATGGCGGTCCGTAAGGGCATTGGCTAGCTGGATAGTACAATTGTGGCAATGCCGGGCCGGCCTGCCAAGGCGTCCGGGACCCTCAATTTCGCTTGATTGCAGCGCCCAGCCGCGCGAGCGCCTGGCGCAGGTCCTCGTCTTTGACGTCCGGCAAGGCTTCAGCGATGCGCGCGGCGATTTCCGGATCAAGCGGGGCCTGTGGTGTGACCCGCTCGCGGTGCCGCAGCGGGGCTTGGCGCAAGGCGATGCGTCCGATCGCTTGCCAGCCGAAGAAGCGATTGACCCTTTCGAGAATGACCGTGGACAGGTGCTGGATTTCGAGCGCCGCCGGGCCTTCGACCCGCAGCACGAGCGTGGCGGGTTCCGGGGTCTCGTTGCCGATGGGACGAGGCCAGGTGATCTTGAGTGGCTCGCTGTGGGTGGCGATTTCGGTGCCCACAATGTCGGTCCAGCGAGAAATGATTTCGGTCGAGGCAAAGCCCTGCGCCTTGAGCGCGTCGCCGAGCGTGGCGCCGAGCAGATCTGAAAGTGGCCGGGGAAAACTGCGCGAGGGCTTGCTCATGAAGATGCGCCATATGCCAAGGTCGGCATGATGACCGTAGCAGTCCGATTGCTTGGGCGGAAGAAAGCCGCTTCGCCGGAAGCCGGCGACCTGCTGGCCTGGTACGACCGCCACGCCCGCGTCTTGCCCTGGCGCGTGCGGCGGGGCGAACGGGCCGATCCCTATCGCGTGTGGCTTTCGGAAATCATGTTGCAACAGACCACGGTGAAGGCGGTCGCGCCCTATTACTCGCGCTTTCTGTTGCGCTGGCCGACAGTGGAGGTTCTCGCGAATGCCGCCCTCGACGATGTTCTGCGAGCTTGGGCGGGGCTCGGTTATTATGCGCGGGCGCGCAACCTGCACGCCTGCGCCCGTGCCGTGGTCGAGCACCATGGTGGCCGATTTCCGAACGGCGTGGATGCGTTACGCACGCTGCCGGGCATTGGTGACTATACGGCGGCGGCTGTTGCGGCGATCGCGTTCGATGGCGCGGCGGTGCCGGTCGACGGCAATGTGGAACGTGTGGTCTCGCGGCTGTTCGCGGTCGAGGAGCAGTTGCCAGGGGCAAAGCCCACGATCAAGTCGCTTGCCACGTCCTTGCTTCCTGCAGACCGTACGGGTGACTTCGCGCAAGCTTTGATGGACCTCGGCGCGACCATCTGCTCGCCCAAACGGCCGATGTGTGCGTTATGTCCCTGGAGCGCGGCATGTGCCGCATATGCGCGCGGCGACCAGGAGACCTTCCCCCGCAAAGTGCCAAAGCGCGAAGGGAAATTACGCCGTGGAGCTGCGTTCGTGGCTTTGCGCACGGATGGACGTGTGCTTCTGCGCAAGCGCCCCGACAGGGGCTTGCTCGCTTCGATGATGGAAGTCCCCGGCAGTGACTGGGTGCACGATTTCGACGAGACGAAAGCGCGGGGCGCGGCGCCGCATCTGCACGCGAAAGGGCGATGGCGGCGGCTATCAGGCGTCGTGAGGCACGTGTTCACGCATTTTCCGCTCGAGCTTGCGGTCTTTGTCGCGAAAGTGCCGCGCGCAACCGCGGCGCCCGCGCACGCGCGGTGGGTCAAAATCGGCGACCTTGCCGATGAAGCGTTGCCGAACGTCATGCGCAAGGTCTTGGCGCATGCTCTCGATGGCCGCTAGATCGCCGGAACTCCCGACGCTGCCACCAGCATCGCGTTTTCCGCACGCTCGACCGCGTCGGGGCGCATGCGCTGACGCGCTACAGCTTTCCGGTTGATCTTACGTTTGGCGATCGCGTTGAGCTTTTTGTCGGTCGCTTTTTCCTCTTTCAGGTTCATGTTGAGGACCTTGGCGACGTCGTTACGGCCGAGAAGTTTCGCCCAGGCTACCAGCGTACCGTAGCGGGTGATCTCGTAATGCTCGACCGCCTGGGCCGCGGCGATGAGCGCAGCGTTAAGGACCATCTTATCGTCAATCTCGCCAGCGATCTCGTTAGCTTCGTCGATGATGCCGTCAATCGCCGGGCACTTGGTGCCCTCCGGCTTAACCTTGAGCTTTTTGAACGCCTGATCGAGCCGCTTGATCTGGCCTCTGGTCTGCTTGAGATGAGTGCGGAACCCTTTCTTGAGCTCACTATCGGACGCCTTTTCGACCATGTCGGGAAGTGCCTTCTCGATCTGATGCTCGGCGTAATAAATGTCCTGCATCGAGTGCAGAAACAGGTCCTGCATCGTCTGCATCTCTGCGGAAAACCAACCCATCGCCACGCTCTCCTTAGTGAATGGTTCATGCGTTAAGTCGCGCGGGAGGCGCAGGTTCCCAAAACCGCGAAACATCGGTAGGACACAGGTCGCGGGCTATAATTTTTGACATGGGGAGAAACATGGCCATAGAGCGTCACGACATCGGGCCGCGCATGAGCAAGGCCGTAGTGCACGGCAACACCGTTTATCTCGCCGGGATCGTCGCCGACGATCCGAAAGGCAAAAGCGTCGGCGACCAAACCAAAGACATTGTCAGGCAAATTGATGGCTTTCTCGCCAAGGCCGGCACCGACAAGACCAAACTTCTATCGGCCAACATCTGGATTACTGACATGGCGAATTTCGCCGAAATGAACGCGGTGTGGGACGCATGGGTATCGCCCGGCAACACTCCTGCGCGTGCCACAGTCGAGGCCAAGCTCGCCACGCCTGACTATAAGGTGGAGATCATGGTGGTCGCTGCAAGGTAAATATGACACAGGGTATCTTGGCGATCTTCAACGACGTCGCAGCCGGCCGCGACGCTGAATTTGATGCATGGTTTCAAGGCGAACATCTCCTGGAGCGGCTCGCCGTGCCGGGTTTTCTGTTCGGCCGCCGGCATAAGGCGATTTCGGGCTCGGCCGCCTACGCCAATTTCTATCTCGTCGAGAGTTCCCGCGGTATTGACCTCGAAGGCTTATCTTGCGCGGCTCGACAATCCGACACCGATGACCAAGAAAATCATGTCGGAGGTGTTTCTCAACATGAACCGTACGCTGTGCCATCGCACGTTCCGGTGCGGTGGCTTTCGCGGCGCATATGCCGTCACCGTGCGGTTCAACGACGCGGCGGACATCGAAGGTTTGACATTCCTGGCTAACGAACTGGCGAACGACACCGCGATCGCGGCATGCGAAATCTGGACGGCCGTCGATCCGGCGGGCCAGCCGGTGTCGATGGAAGAAAAGCTGCGCGGCGGCGACAAGAAAATCAAAGCCTGTCTGATGGTGGATACGTTGCACCAAGCCGACGCCGAGAAACTCGGCGCGCGTCTGGCGAAGCAATTCGCAAACGCCGATGTCGGCGTGTTCCGCGTGCTTTGTCAGCTTGGAAACGGAGCCGCCTGAACTGTGCAATCGCTCCTGCCCATCGCAGAAAAAATCGCGGCGCGCTTAATCGTGCGTGGCGAGACCATTGCCGTTGCAGAATCCTCGACCGGGGGTCTCGTTGCTGCGGCTTTGCTCGCGATACCCGGCGCGTCCTCCTATTTTGTCGGCGGCGCGGTGGTCTATACGAAGGCCGCACGCGCAGCCCTGCTCGGCATTGGCGATTCCGACATGGCCGGCATCAGGCCGGCAACTGAAGCTTATTCAATGTTGATTGCGGGGCGCGTGCGCGAGCGACTTGGCGCGACTTGGGGACTGGGAGAGACCGGTGCGAGCGGACCGGGCGGCAATCGCTATGGCGATCCAGCGGGGCACACGTGCATCGCAATTGCCGGCCCCATCGATCGGGCGATGACATTACAAACGCGAAGCTCTGATCGGCGGGCGAATATGGATGTATTCGCGAAACGCGCGCTGGAGCTTCTTGCCGAAGTGATATCTGCTTGAACTGAACTCAAACGAACGTGGCAGTTTGCGCGCTACTCGGCCGCTTCCGCCATTTCGGAACGCACGATTGCGCGAAACGCGTCGATCGACGTGAGCCCCTTCGGGGTTTCCACGTGCCAGAAGGTCCAGCCGTTGCAGGCATCGAGGCCTTGCGCCAGTGCACCGATACGGTGGATCGAGCCGACCGCGCCGTCGAGAGACACCGCACCATCCGCACGCACGAGCGCCTTGTGGCGTTTCTTGGCGTCGACCAATCGGGCCCCGGGCGCCACCAGCCCTCGTTCGATCAGTGCTGAGAAGGGAACACGTGGAGCTTCGCGAGCAGATACAAATGGTGCGAGCGCCGGCGCTTCCAGCGGCTTGGTCGAGGAGATGCGCTTATCGGCTGCTTTGGCGTATTTCGCGTCCTGCTCACAACCGATAAAGCGCCGACCGAGGCGCATCGCTACCGCGCCAGTGGTGCCGGTGCCGCAAAACGGATCGAGGATCAAATCGTCGGGGCGCGAGCTCGAGAGCAGGACGCGCGTGAGCAAGGCTTCAGGCTTCTGTGTCGGGTGCAGTTTCTTGCCGTCGCGGCCTTTCAGTCGCTCGTCGCCGGTGCATAGCGCCAATGTCCAGTCGGACCGAACCTGAACGTCTTCGTTGCCGGCTTTGATAACTTCGTAGTTGAATGTATAGCCGCGAGCATCGGCGTCGCGCGAAGCCCAGATCAACGTTTCATGTGCATTGGTGAATCGGCGGCCGCGAAAATTCGGCATCGGGTTGGATTTCCGCCAGATCACGTCGTTGAGGATCCAGAAGCCGAGATCCTGCATGATCGTACCGACGCGGAAGATGTTGTGGTACGAGCCGATGACCCAGATGGTGCCAGCCGGTTTCATCACGCGCCGGCATGCGGTGAGCCAGCGCCGCGTGAAATCGTCGTAGGCTGAAAAGCTCGCAAACTTGTCCCAATTGTCATCGACTGCGTCGACGCGCGAATCATCGGGCCGCTTCAAATCACCTGTGAGTTGAAGATTGTACGGCGGATCTGCAAAGACCAGATCGACGGAGGCAGCCGGCAACTTCGCCATTCCGGCGACGCAGTCGCCGACAAGAATGCGATGGGACTGCGGACTATCTGAAACTCCACGGGGCGCCCGTAAGGGCGCCCCGCGACGCGACACAACCATGACTCAGAACTCTGACTCACGTGACGCGGTCGGCGACGCGGGACCTACAACCGACATGCCTGCATCTTGACCGCGTAAAGTAAAAAAGCGGTTTATGATCGCACCTCGCAACTGGGCAAATTCTGCCTAATTAACGTGGACTTAGGCGCTGTGACAGAGATGCGACGGAACGACGAAGTGTCAACCGCGTTGGACGCGCGCACGTAGTTCGGCGATGATTGTTCTAACAGGAGAAATTCGTCATGCGTTGGGATGACTTCCGTCGTAGCGACAATGTTGAAGACGATCGCGGCTCGGGTGGATTCGGCGGCGGCGGTGGTGGAATTGGTATCCCGGTCGGGGGCGGTGGGCTCGGGATCGGAACCGTTGTCGTTCTAGGCCTGATCGGTTGGGCGCTCGGCATAGATCCGAGCATCCTTATCGGCGGCGCAGAACTCGTGAACAGCGGCCGGCACTCCCAACAGCCTTATGAGCAACCAGCCGGGCCTGTAGGCGCTCCGAAGGACCAGATGGGAGATTTTGTCGCCGCCGTGCTCGGGAACACGGAAGACACCTGGACCGAAATTTTCAAAAACGGCGGCCAGCAATACAGTGTGCCGCGCTTGCGATTGTATTCGGGTGCGTTGCAGGGCGGTTGCGGTCTGGCGCAAGCGGCGATGGGACCGTTCTATTGTCCAACCGATCGGCGCATCTACCTCGATACCTCGTTCTTCCGCGATATGCGCGATCGCTTTCGCGGCTGCAGCGGTAAGGCATGTGAATTCGCCGAAGCTTATGTGATCGCGCACGAAGTCGGCCATCACGTGCAAAATTTACTCGGCATATTGCCGAAGGCACAAAATGCGCAACGTGCGTCCGGCAGTAAAGCGGAGGCGAACCGCATCCAGGTACGCGTCGAATTGCAGGCAGATTGTCTCGCTGGCGTCTGGGCAAATCATTCGGACCAGCGTTGGAAGTCGCTCGAACCTGGCGACGTCGAAGCGGCTTTGCAAACGGCAGCTGCAATCGGCGATGACCGTTTGCAGAAGCAAGCGCAAGGCTACGTCGTGCCTGACGCATTCACACATGGCTCATCGGCCCAGCGCCAGCGATGGTTCACGACCGGGCTGAAAGACGGCAAAGTATCATCCTGCGATACCTTCTCGGCGGCTTCGCTTTAAGGGACGCGTCAATGGCGGGCATCGATGAAAGCCGACAATTCGTGCCACTAAAGATCGCGGTTCTGACCGTCTCCGACACACGCGAGGCAGCCGACGACAAATCAGGAGCGACCTTGATCGAGCGCATTCGCGCTGCTGGTCACGTCGTGGCCGAGCGTGCGATCGTCAAGGACGAGGTCAAGGCGATCCGCCAGCGCGTGAAAGCATGGATCGCCGACAAATTCATCGACGTCGTCATCACCACCGGAGGTACCGGCTTTACCGGTCGCGACGTGACGCCCGAAGCGGTGGAACCGCTGTTCGAAAAACGCATGGACGGGTTCGCGACCATGTTTCTATTGGTCAGCGAAAGAAAAATAGGCACCTCAGCGATCCAGACGCGCGCTACAGCCGGCGTTGCCAATGCGACCTACATCTTCTGCCTGCCTGGTTCGCCCGGTGCCTGCAAAGACGCGTGGGACGAAATCCTCGTGCATCAGCTCGATTATCGGTACAGGCCCTGCAATTTCGTAGAGATCTTGCCGCGGCTCGATGAGCATTTGCGCCGGCCCAAAGCGAAAGGTGCGACCGCTTAGTTGGTCGCGTCACTTTCGATACTACAAATCCATATCCCAATACTCCGCGACGACATCTTTGCCCCACGTGTGCTTGGGCTCGCTCGATGTGAGCGTGAAGCCCGCACGTTCGTAAACGTGTCGTGCCGCTGTAAGGATGCTGTGCGTCCAAAGCGTTATTTTCGTGTAGCCGGCGTTGCGCGCAAAGAGCACGCATTCATCGACCAGCCGTGCGCCGAGCCCGAGCCCGCGCGCCTTCGGGTCGACAAGAAGAAGGCGAAGACGGGCAACGCCGGGCTGTTCGTCCTTGACGAGCATGACGCAGCCGACATTTTCGCCGTTCAACTCCGCGATCCAGCAGCGCTCGCGCGTGGGATCGAATTTGTTGACGAAATCGGCAACGATTTGCGCGCATAGCCCTTCGAATGGGTTCGTCCAGCCGTACTCCTGCGCATAGAGTTCGGCATGACGAGAGACGACCCAGCCGAAATCGCCAATCCGCGGCTGACGCAGGAGGTAGCCAGGCCTTTCGTCGGAGCTTGTATCCTCGGCGGTGGTGAGGAGCGTTTCAATCGCGTGCATCGCCGCAACGGTGCGGGCCTGCTGGGTGGTATCCATCTTGTCCAGCATGGCGCCGGCCTTTTGCTGCGAGCGCTGTTCCATTTGAGTAAACATCTTTCGGCCGCGCGCCGTCAGGGCGAGATGGCTTTGGCGGGCGTCCTTTGCCGAAGTCTGGCGGCTGATAAGCCCGCGCTTTTCGAAATTGCGGAGCAGGCGGCTGAGATAGCCGGCGTCGAGATCGAGCGCGCGTCCGATGTCGCTGGCGGTAGGCCGGTCGCCTTGCGCCAGCTCGTAGAGCACCCGCATTTCACCGAGCGAATAAGGGCTGTCGAGGTAGGTCTTTCGCAAGACGCCGATCTGGCGCGTATAAAAGCGATTGAAGCGCCGGACGGCTGCGATCGTTTGCTGACTTGCCATGCAGAAGGCAGGGTTGCGCAGATAGTTGACTTAGTCAATTAATTTTCAGCTTGCCCTAACGCACGACGCCGATTGACGCGGACAGCATTGCCATTCGCTTGCGCCCAAGCCGGCGTAACAATGCCGCTTCGGCATCGGACGAAGCCTCATGGCCGCCGACTGCGTCGTAAAACCGGCGCGCAATCAGCAGGCCTTGGTCGGCTTGCGGGCTCCCTCCGAGTGTGGCGCGGAGCAGGGCCAGGATCTCCCCAAAACGCGGCCGCATATAATCCGTGGCTGCGACCGGCCTGAATACGCCGGCGCATGCCGCGCCTTCCCGCATATCAGTCTCTTGCATGAAGCGGCCAGTCGCCTCGATCCAACCAGCTTGCGGCACGGTCCCGGCGCGCAGGAACAGCAGCCATGGGGTGCGTGCGGTCGCGGCTGCCGATTTCAGCCGCGTCCCTACGGCCTCTTTAGAGCTTATGAAGCGGCAGCCCGCGAATTCTGCCACTTCCGCGGTCGCGTCGGCTGATCCGCCGTCGGCGATGATGGCCTCGGCTAGCAGGCCAGTGGCGGCGGCAGGAACCAGCGCGGCCAGAGTCGGTACGAGGGTGCGCTCCGATTCGTGGGTGGCAATAATGGCGCTCAGCATGGAACCGCAGCCGTGTGGAGGTGGTTGGCACTATATCATGTGGGACCGAACAACCGAGCCACGACATGGCGGATAAAGTGCCCAAATAATGGTCGTTCGGCGCGTATGCGACGCAAATAGACACCGCCCGGCTCGACTCCCCGGCCCTTGGTTTGTGCGTCAGTTTTGTCGGGATTCGGTTCCGTGGGCAGCCGCAAAGTCCAATAAATCGTGCACTTACCCGAAATCTTGTTGCGCGAGCAACCGCTTGGAACTTCGGCGGAAAAGTCGTGAAAAGAGGATATATGTTCTTGTTATGTTCTCACTCGCTCGCTAAGGTGACCCCATGGCTCGATCAAACGCAGCCGCTAGACGCCCGCCGGTGAAGGAGCTGCCCTCCGTGCCGGCGGGCGGCTATGACGACGTCAGCGAGCTCCTTGGAGTCGTTGTCGACCACGAGCGTCGGCGGGGTCGCGGCGCGCAGAGCAACGCTTCGGGTCGCTATGAATCGCTTGCGCGAATTGCCTTTGATGATGGCTGGCGCACCCTCGACGAGCTGCCGCCTTTCAAGACGTCGGTCACGGTCGATTCCACCCGCAAGATCATCACCCGAAACAATTCCCCCGATATCGGCTTCGACAGGTCCATCAATCCCTACCGCGGTTGCGAACATGGCTGCATCTACTGCTTCGCTCGGCCGACCCACGCGTATCTCGGGCTTTCGCCCGGCCTCGATTTCGAATCCAAGCTGCTGGTAAAGCCGGAAGCGGCCACTTTGCTGGAAAAGGAATTGTCGGCCCCCGGCTATGAACCGAAGGTCATCGCGATTGGGACCAATACCGATCCGTACCAGCCGATTGAGCGCCGCTACAAGGTGATGCGCCGCATCCTCGAAGTTCTCGATCGCGCGGGTCACCCCGTGGGCATCGTCACCAAATCGGCGCTGGTTTTACGCGATCTCGACATCCTCGCCCGAATGGCAGAGCGACACCTGGTCAAGGTTGCGCTATCTGTGACCACGCTGGACGCCGAACTCGCGCGCAAGATGGAGCCGCGCGCGGCGACGCCGATGCGGCGTCTGGAGACGTTGCGCCGCTTGAGCCAGGCGGGCGTGCCAACGACGGTGATGGTTGCGCCAGTGATCCCTGCGCTCAATGACATGGAAATCGAACGCATTCTGGAAGCCGCGCGGACGGCGGGCGTGAAAGAGGCAGGCTACGTTCTGCTGCGTCTGCCGCTCGAAGTGCGCGATCTTTTTAGCGAATGGCTGAAGGCAAACTATCCCGATCGCCACAACCACGTCTTCAAACTCATCCGCGATATGCGCGGCGGCAAGGACTACGATTCTACCTGGGGTACGCGCATGAAAGGCACAGGTCCCTATGCGTGGATGATCGGCCGCCGGTTCGAGATGGCGTGCGAGAAACTCGGACTCAATACCGAAAAACGGAAACTCGAGACGACCCACTTCAGCGCGCCTGGGCCCGCAAGCGAGCAACTCAGTCTGTTCGAAAAGTGAATGAAGAGGACTTCGCGATAGAATGGAAGAGTCCAGCGCGCATTTGAGCCTGGTTACGCTGGGCGTATCGGATCTTCAGCGTAGCATTGCTTTCTATGAAACGCTTGGATTTCAGCGGAAAGGCAAGGCATTCGATGGGATCGGCTTTTTCCAAGCCGGCGCTTGCGCGATCGCTGTATGGCCGTCAGACGAACTAGCTAAAGATGCGAACGTCGCATCTGAAGGCATGGCGGATACTTTCCGCGGCTTTGCGCTCGCGTGGAACTGCCATTCTAAATCGGACGTTGATGCCGTTATTAAGATGGCCCATCGTGCCGGCGCCGTCGTCCGCAAGCCGGCACGCGATGTGTTCTGGGGCGGCTATAGCGGGTATTTCTCCGATCCCGACGGCCATCTTTGGGAAGTCGCGTTCAATCCGCATTTTCCTGTGGGTGATGACGGTCGGTTAACGCTGCCCGAGTAAGCGACGTTATCCCGAGGCCTTCACAGGCCAAGGTTGACTTGTCGCATCCGCCGCGCACTCTCCGCGGCGATGGCCAAGAAATCAAAGCCGAGTCGTCGTCTGCCGCTGAATGAGCCGATCTTGCGCCCGACGTTCAGGCGTGAGCGGCGCGCGCTCAACAACGGGGTTTTCCCGGTTGCCGGCTGCGATGAAGCGGGCCGGGGGCCGCTTGCCGGCCCTGTCGTCGCGGCGGCGGTGGTGCTTGACCCCAAGCGCATCCCACGCGGCCTCAACGATTCAAAAAAGCTCGATGCTGCCGAGCGTGAAACGCTCTACGAAAAAATCTGTGCAACTGCGCAAGTGGCGGTGGCATTTGGCGCCGTTGAGCGCATCGACCGCGACAATATCCTGCGCGCCTCTCTCTGGGCGCTCGCCCGCGCTGTCAAGGCGCTGCCCGTGCAGCCGAAGCTGGTCTTCGTCGACGGGAACCAGAAAATCGACTGCGGATGTGATTGCCAGACGGTTGTGTCTGGCGACGCATTGATCCTGTCGGTCGCGGCGGCCTCGATCGTGGCCAAGGTGACACGCGATCGGCTGATGATCCGGCTTGGCCTGGCACACCCCGGTTACGGCTTCGAACGGCATATGGGCTACAGCGTGCCGGAGCATTTCGCGGCTCTGGCGCGCCTCGGGCCGACCATCCATCACCGCAAATCGTTTGCCCCAGTGGCGGCCAGGCTCGCGGCGCTGGGTGGTGCATCCGATGAGGCGGTCGTCGAGTTATTGCCTCTTTAGCGCGCCTTCTCTATTGCTGCCCGGGTTCGCGCCATTTTCACCCCGCCCGGGCCAATGCATTACGTCTCCCTGCTCATTGAATTCCTGCGCGGGCGCCCGTCGGTGGTGTTCTGGACCGTAGCGCTTACCCAAGCCGCGCTTTGGACCTTGATCCCGGCCCTGTTTTACAGCGCCCCGCCCGGAGACGTGCCGCTGCTTCTCGCGGTCGGCCACGAATTCGTGCTGGGGAGCTATCTCGGCCCACCACTTGCATTCTGGCTCGGCGAGATCGCCTTCAAAGTGGCCGGAAGCTTCGGCCTTTATGCGCTGGCGCAGGCCTGTATCGTTGTCGCCTATTGGGCCGTGTTTGCACTCGGTCGTGGCATCGTCGGCACGCGCCACGCCGTGCTCGCGGTGCTGCTCATGGTCGGCATCGCCGCTTTCACTGTGCCGAGCCCGAATTTTGGACCAGCAATTTTGGCCGCGCCGCTCTGGGCGCTAGCGCTTCTGTATTACTGGCGTGCGGTCGGCGAGGGCAGGCGGGGCTACTGGTTCCTGCTCGCACTCGACCTCGGGCTACTGCTCCTCGCGAGCTACGCCGGAATAATTTTGCTTGTGCTCATGATCGTGTTCACGCTCGGGTCGGCGCGCGGGCGATTATCGTTGCTCAATCCCGAGCCGTGGATCGCGCTTCTGCTGCTGTGGATCGTGATATTTCCCCATGCCGCTTGGCTCAGCAGCGAGCGCTCTCTGGTTATTGAAGGCATCAATGAGGGACTGACGGCGACTGGCCGGCTGTCGGCGGGAACGTGGCTATGCGTCGTGTTGGTGCTTACGCACCTCGGCCTCGCATTGCTTGTCACTTTGGCGAGCGGCTGGCCGCGGCATCCGCGCGAGCGCGCGCCAGAGATCGAACGGAATCCGGTCGGGTCCTTTGCCCGCATCTTTGTCTATGTTTTTGCTGTCGCCCCGGCATTGATCGCAATCGCGGTCGCCTTTGCCAGCGGGCGACTCGGTCCGCTCGACCGCGTTGCACCGCTGGTCGTGCTTTCGGGGCTCGCTGTTGTCGTCGCCGCCGGTGACAAAGTTCTACTTTACCGGGAACGACTCGTGTCTTCCGCCTGGTTTGGTCTGCTGTTCGCGCCGCCGGTACTGACGGTCGCTGCGCTCGCGGTATTTCCGTGGACGCTCGGAATTGATCTCAGAATTGCGCAGCCCGCGAATGCTGAAGGCCACTTTTACGCCGATATCTACCAGCGCCGTACCGGCAAGCCGCTCACGTATTTGAGCGGGGATCCGCGGGTCGCTCCACTCGTCGCGCTCAGCGCGCCAAGCCGTCCGCATCTTTATTTCGCTTGGGCTCCGGAGCGTAGCCCGTGGGCAAGCGCTGCCGATATCCGCGCGCAAGGCGGAATTTTGGTGTGGCCAGCCGCCGATAACAACGGCACTCCGCCGGAGACACTGAAGGTGCAATTTCCCGAATTGGCGCAGGAAGTGCCCCGGTCGTTTCCCCGGGCGGTGCAAGGCATTTTGCCGCTCATCCGGCTTGGTTGGGCGATGCAGCGGCCACCGACGCCCTAAGTATTGCGCTTGCGCGTCAGTGGTAGCTCTCACCTTCGCGCACTTTGCCGCGGAAGAGCCAATAGATGAACCCGACGTAGCCAAGCACCATCGGCAACAGCAGGAGTGTGCCGAGCAACATGAATATCTGGCTCGCCGGTGCCGCAGCGGTATCCCAAATGGTCAATGAGGGCGGGACCAGATACGGGAAATTGGAAATCGCCAGCCCAAGAAAGCCGAGCAAGAAAAGCACAATCGTTGCCAGGAACGGCGGCACTTCGCGTCCGTTCTCGATCCAGCGCCAGGCAAGATACGCAGCGAGGGCGGTCACCACCGGCACCGGCCACAAGAAGTAGAAATTAGGCAAAGCGAACCAGCGCGCCGCGATCCGCGGCTCGGTGAGCGGCGTCCATATGCTTACAGCGGCCATGAAGATGAGCACGGCCAGCAGAAGCACTTTTGCTTGCCCGCGGGCGCGTTCGGCGACGGGTCCTTCGGTTTTCATCACAAGCCATGTCGCACCCAGCAGCCCGTAACCGGCAATCAGCGCCAGCCCGCAGAGTAAAGCGAACGGAGTTGCCCAATCGAACGAGCCGCCGCTATAGGCACCGTCACGCACCTGAATGCCCTGGATCAGCCCGCCGAGGATTACGCCTTGCGCGAACGCGGCAACAGTCGAACCGATGGTGAAGGCCGCGCTCAGCCAGGTCTTGCTACGTGACACGGTACGAAATTCGAACGCCACGCCACGGAACACGAGCGCAAGCAACATGACGATCACGGGAAGATAGAGTGCGGGCATCACGACCGCGTAGGCCCGCGGGAACGCCACCCACAATCCGCCGCCGCCCAGCACCAGCCAGGTCTCGTTGCCGTCCCAGAATGGCGCGACGGACCGCATCATCTGGTCGCGATCGCGTTCGTTACGTGCAAAGGGGAACAGAATGCCGATGCCGAGATCGAAGCCGTCGAGGATCACATACATAACGACGGCTGTGCCAATCAGCGCAGCCCAGATCACCGGGAGATACCATTCCATGGCTTGGCTCCTCGCGACCGTCGCAAAAAAATCTCTAGCTCCGTCCCACCGCGGTACGTCCGGCTTCATGCGCGGCGGAGATCGGATTTGACGAAAAATGGCCCGTCTCTTCGGCCGCCGGTCCAGTCGGGCCTTGGGCGATCAGGCGATTGATATAATAGATGCCGAACGAGAACACGACGCCGTAGGCGATGACGAACAGCGCGAGTGTTCCGGCGATAGTCGCGCCCGGCACCGGCGATGTCGCATCGGCTGTGCGCAAAACCCCTTGAACGATCCAGGGCTGTCTTCCGGTTTCCGTCACCACCCAGCCGGCAATCACGGCGACAAATCCGACCCACCAGCAGTGCGCCATGACGCGCAAGTACCAGTGCGTCTCGAACAACGTCCCGCGCCACCAGAGGAACGCGCCGAACAATGCAGAGCCGATCATGAAGAACCCGATGGCGAGCATGATGCGGAACGCGAAAAAGACGATTTTAACCGGCGGACGTTGGGATTCCGGGACGCTATTCAACCCGGGGAACAACCCGTTCATGCGATGCGTGAGAATGAGCGACGACCCTTTCGGTATGGAAATTTCGAATTTATTCTCGCCCGCTTTTTCGTCAGGCCAGGCGAAGATGTGGAAGTCGCCAGGCTTACTGCCATCCCAATGGGCCTCCATCGCAGCAATTTTGATCGGCTGATGCTCGAGTGTGTTGAGTCCGTGCTGATCGCCAAGCACCAATTGCAGAGGCGCAAGGATGGCGGCCAAACCAATCGCCATGCGCAGCATGGTGCGGCCTTCCTCAATGTGCCGGCCTGCAACGAGATAGCGCGCCCCGACCGCGAACACGACGAAGCCCGTGGTCAGATACGCGGCGTTGAGCATATGTGCGAAGCGATAGGGGAAACTCGGATTGAAGACGATCGCAACCCAATCGACCGGATAGGCGACACCACCGTGCAGTTCGTAGCCGCTCGGCGTTTGCATCCAGCTGTTGGCGGACAAAATCCAGAAAGCGGAGGTGGCGGTCCCGACGGCGACAATCACTGCTGAGAGCACGTAGAGCCAGGGCGGCACACGTTTGAAGCCGAACAGCAGCACGCCGAGAAAAGTCGCTTCAAGGAAAAAGGCACTCAAGACCTCGTAGCCGATCAATGGACCGACAACATTCCCGACCATGACCGAGAATCGGCTCCAATTGGTGCCGAACTGATAGGACAACACAATTCCGGACACGACGCCCATCGCAAACGAGACCGCGAAAATCTTGGTCCAGAAGCGCATGAGTTGTTGATAGCGTTCGCTGCCGCTACGTAACCACAGCACGCCGAGCGTAGCGATGTAAGCGGACAGCCCGATGGTGAAGCTCGGAAAAATGATGTGAAAAATGATGGTGAAGGCAAACTGTAATCGGCCAAGCAGGACAGGATCAAAATCCATGGCGAGCTCCGAGCAAGACCCAAGGCACGAGTATATTCGCGAGTTATCAATCGTGGCGAGATGATTGCGTTCCAAACTGCGATAAATCGAAGCGGCGTTAGCGGACCGCAGTATCCACAACCCATTGAATTGCATCGGACGAGGGGATGTAGCCGCGTTAGGCTTGGGCCAATCGGGGCAGCGGGCGGGAGGGGTTGATGGCCAAGCGCGCGAAGCACGCGCCAGCGGCGAAGAAAAAAGAGCCGCAGATCGCCGTCATGGCCGAGCGATATTTTGGGCTGGCACAGCAAGGCACCGACGTTCGCACCGAATTTATCGCCGGTGTGACGACGTTCCTCACGATGGTCTACATCGTGTTCGTCAACCCCATCATCCTCGGCAAGGCGGGGATGGATCCGGGTGCGGTCTTTGTCGCGACCTGCGTTGCCGCTGCGGTAAGCACTTTCGTTATGGCTTTTTACGCCAATTATCCGATCGCACTTGCGCCGGGAATGGGTATTAACGCGTTCTTCGCGTTCACGGTGGTGCTGACGTTCAAATACACATGGCAGCAAGCGCTCGCGGCTGTGTTCTGCTCGGGCGTGCTGTTCTTCCTGATTTCTGTCTTCCGAATACGCCAGTACGTCATCGATGCCATCCCGCAAAACTTGAAACTCGCCGTGTCGGCCGGCGTCGGATTATTTCTGGGAATTATCGCGCTCGAGGAATCCAAGGTCGTTGTCGGTCATCCGGCCACTTTAGTCACGCTCGGGGACCTGACGAATCCGCAAGCGTTCCTGATGCTCCTCGGGTTTGTCTTGATCGCCGGGCTCAACTATCGGCGCATCATGGGCGGCACGTTAATCGGCATTCTGGCTGTGACAGTGATCGGCTTGCCGTTCGGACTCGCACAGTTCAGCGGCGTCATCTCGATGCCGCCGTCGATCGCGCCGACACTTCTGCAGCTCGATTTCTCACGTATCGGCGAGTTCACATTTCTGATCATCGTATTCTCGATCCTCTTCGTGGACGTATTCGACAATGCCGGCACCTTGATTGGCGTCACCTACCGCACGGGCCTGATGAAAAACGGCAAGCTGGCGCGCATGAAAGAAGCGCTGATCGCCGACAGTTTTGCCGCCATGTTCGGAGCACTCATCGGCACCTCAACCACCACCAGCTATATCGAAAGCGCGGCGGGCGTTTCTGCCGGCGGCCGTACCGGTTTGACCGCGGCGTTTGTCGGCGTGTTCTTCTTGCTGGCGCTGTTCTTTGCGCCACTCGCCGGGATGGTGCCCGCTTACGCGTCGGCTGCGGCCCTGATGTATGTCGCGTGCGTCATGGCGCACGGCCTTGCCGAGATCGATTGGGAGGACGTCACCGAATACGCACCTGCGGTAGTGACCGCGATCACAATGCCGCTAACGTATTCGATCGCGACCGGCATCGGGCTCGGCTTCATCACCTACGTCCTCGCGAAGGTAATCGGGGGCAAGGCGCGGGATGCTTCGCCGGCGGTGGTCGTGTTAGCGATATTGTTTGCAATCAAATTTGCGGTGGCGGGATGAACCTGGCGTCGTCGTGGCAATTCTGGGCTGTTTTGTCAGCAGTGTTCGCCGCGCTCACTGCGATTTTTGCCAAGATCGGCGTTGAGAACGTCAACTCTGATTTTGCGACGTTCATTCGTACGATCGTTATCCTTGCGACTCTCGCGTTCATCTTGTTGGCCACCGGGCAATTTCAGTCGCCGGGCTCGATCTCGTCACGGACGTATCTTTTTTTACTGCTATCGGGGCTGGCGACCGGCGCATCGTGGATTTGTTATTTCCGCGCGCTCAAGATCGGGGACGCTGCGAAGGTCGCGCCAATCGACAAACTCTCCGTGGTTCTGGTCGCGGTGTTCGGCGTGCTCTTTCTGGGTGAGAAGCTCACGGCACCGAATTGGCTCGGTGTCGCATTGATCGCCGTCGGCGCAATTCTCGTGGCCTACCGCTGATCGAGCGCTTTCCTGATCGCCAGAAAATCGCGCCACGCGAAGCGCTTCTGCAACGGACTGCGCAACAGGAAGGCCGGATGGAACGTCGGCAGAGCCCGAATTTCGCGCTTGCCCGTGTTGAAGGTGAACCAGCGCCCCCGCGTTTTGGTAATTCCTTCCTTGATGCCAAGCAGCGTCTGCGCGGACGGGCCTCCCAGACACACCAGGATGTCGGGATCAGCGAGTTCGATCTGGCGCTGGATGAAAGGCAGGCAAATCTGCGATTCCTGCGGAGTCGGCGTGCGATTGCCGGGCGGCCGCCAGGGCACGATGTTGGCGATGTAGACCGACGAACGGTCCATGCCGATTGCCGCAAGCATGCGGTCGAGCAATTTTCCGGAACGGCCGACAAAGGGCAGTCCTTCGATGTCCTCGTCGCGGCCGGGCGCCTCGCCGACGAACATCAGGCGTGCTGATGGATTGCCGTCGGCGAACACAAGTTGCGAAGCGGTTGCCTTGAGGGCGCACCCGTCGAACTTGTCGAGAATGGCGCGCAACTCTTCGAGCGTCTTTGCACTTTTTGCCGCCGCGCGCGCCGCCATCGCGGCTTCGTCGGGAGCTTGCGGGGCTGCAGCCGAAGCGCGGCTTCTGGATTCGAGGTCGACCGCTGGTGCGGCTTGCGGCGCGATGCGGGGAGGGGATGCCGGCGCATCGACTTCGGCAAAGCGATTGACGGGCTCTTCGCCCAAGAGGGCATCTACGCCGGTCGCGGCGTAGAATTCGAGCAGGTCGCGTGCCGGGTTGTCGCTGGGGCCCATCATTTATGCACACTAGCATGAAGGAGGCTGCGCGATTGCCGCCCCGTGTGCAAAAGTGGACAATTGGCTGAGGAGAACGTCATGGCCGAACTACCCGCCCGCGAAGCAATGGAATTTGACGTTGTTGTCGTTGGTGCGGGCCCTTCCGGCCTCGCTGCCGCCATCCGCCTCAAGCAAATCAGCCCGGATATCTCCGTGGTCGTGGTGGAGAAAGGCTCCGAGGTTGGTGCGCATATCCTGTCCGGTGCGGTGATCGATCCGGTCGGGCTCGATCGGCTGCTGCCAGACTGGCGTTCCGAAGATACTCCGATCAAAACGGCGGTCACCGACGATCGATTTTATTATCTCTCGGCCGGCGGCGCGCTGCGGCTTCCCAATTTTTTGATGCCGCCACTCATGAGCAATCACGGCAACTTCATTGTCTCGCTTGGCAATGTTTGCCGCTGGCTGGCGACAAAAGCGGAAGGCCTTGGCATCGAAATCTATCCCGGCTTTGCCGCCACGGAAATTCTTTACGATGCCAACGGTGCGGTCTCGGGGGTTGCCACCGGTGATATGGGCGTGGGCAAAAACGGCGAACCGAAAGACAATTTTACGCGCGGTATGGAATTGCACGCGAAATACACTTTGTTCGCGGAGGGCGCGCGCGGCAATCTCGGCAAACAATTGATAGCGAAGTATGGCCTTGCAAATGAGCGCGAGCCGCAAAAATTCGGGCTCGGCTTGAAGGAGCTCTGGCAGGTCGCCCCGGAAAAGCATCGCAAGGGTTTGGTGCAACACACCTTCGGATGGCCGCTCGATGGTACAACGGGCGGCGGCTCGTTCCTTTATCATCTCGACGACAACCTGGTGTCGGTCGGCTTTGTTCTGCATCTCAATTATTCCAATCCATACCTTTCACCCTTCGAAGAATTCCAGCGTTTCAAAACCCATCCGTTGGTGCGGGATACCTTCGCGGGCGGAAAGCGGCTTGCCTATGGCGCGCGTGCGCTGACTGAGGGCGGATACCAGTCGGTGCCGAAGCTGGTCTTTCCGGGCGGCGTCCTGATCGGCTGCGATGCGGGCTTCATGAACGTGCCGCGCATCAAGGGCAGCCACAATGCAATGTTGTCTGGAATGATGGCGGCGGACGCTGCCGCCGCTGCACTTTCCGCCGGCCGCAATCACGACGAGTTGGCGGACTACGAGGCGGCTTGGCGTGGCTCGGTGATCGGCAAGGATTTGTGGAAGGTGCGTAACGCCAAGCCATTGTGGTCGAAATTCGGAACGCTTCTTGGGATCACGCTCGGCGGGTTTGACATGTGGACGAGCACGCTCGGATTCTCGTTGTTTGGCACACTCAGGCACGGCAAGCCGGATTACGCCTCGCTCAAACCTGCGTCTGAGTGTGCGCCAATTGCCTATGCAAGGCCCGATGGCAAACTGACATTTGACCGGCTGTCATCGGTATTCCTGTCCAACACGAATCACGAAGAGGATCAGCCGGTTCACCTGCATGTTGCCGACCTTGGGCTACAGAAAAAATCCGAGCACGACGTGTACGCTGGCCCGTCGGCGCGCTATTGCCCTGCAGGCGTCTATGAATGGGTGGAAGAAGCGGGATCACCAATATTCGTAATCAACGCGCAAAATTGCGTTCACTGCAAAACCTGCGACATCAAGGACCCCAACCAAAACATTACATGGGTTCCGCCGGAGGGTGGCGGCGGCCCAAATTACCCCAATATGTGATTTGCGCGGGGACGCCTCCGTCACGATACCGCCACATCGGGCCTTTCAAGCTGATTCCACGCGCGCCGCCCGGGAGTTCTTGCGGGAGCGGCGCAAAAAGGCCATTCTCTGCGCAACATCGGCGGTCCGCGCGCATCCGCGGCCAGCCGCTTCATTGGAGCATCGCCCGTGACGTTTTCGAGCCTATGCCGCTGCATTGTCGGCAGCGCGCTTGCCGCCTTTTTCGCGGCAACACCCTACCAACTCTCCGCACAGCCATTGAGTGCTTTGGATTTAAGCGGCACGACAGCTTCAGGCAGTTATCTGGCCGCCCGCCATGCTGGTCAGCAGCGCGACGCCGCGGCTGCCGCCGCATATTACCGCTCTGCGCTTAAGCGCGATCCCGCCAACGGCGAATTGCTCGATCGGGCTTTCTTGTCATTTCTGGTCGACGGGGACGTCGATGAGGCCGTGAAATTCGCCGAACGAGTTTCTCAGGCTGACAAGAACGACCGCGTCGCTCGGCTAGTGCTCGGCGTGGGCGAAATCAAGCGCAAGCAATATCCGGCGGCCCGCCGCGATTTGGCGCAATCGATCCGCGGACCAATTACAGATTTAACAGCAACGCTGCTTTCGGCTTGGGCTTCGTACGGCGCCAACGACGCCAAGGGGGCAGTCGGAGCCATCGATCACCTCGCTGGCCCGGACTGGTATGCGATCTTCAAGGAGCTGCATGCCGGGCTGATTTACGAT
The DNA here is from genome assembly GCA_963722125.1 of uncultured Alphaproteobacteria bacterium. Lineage (GTDB taxonomy): Bacteria > Pseudomonadota > Alphaproteobacteria > Rhizobiales > Xanthobacteraceae > Pseudolabrys. Next base: position 1,355,114 of record CAVRJW010000006.1, read on the forward strand.
ATCGCCGGCAACCAGAAGGAAGCCGGTAAGCGTCTGGAGCATGCATACAAACTCGACCCCACTGCGCTGCGGGTGGTTGAAGCGTATGGCAGCTGGACCTCGCGCAATCGTTCGCCAAAAGAAGCGCTGGTGATTTTCGAGACCTTCGACAAGGCTTTGCCGCGTCATCCGCTTGTGGTCGAGGCGATGGATAAGCTTAAGGCCGGCGAAAAATTGCCGCCGCTTGTTTCAAATGCGCAAATGGGCGCCGCTGAAGCGCTGTATGGCCTCGGTGCTTCGCTCGGCCGCCGCGGCGGTGAAGACCTTGGCCTTGTCTATCTCCAGCTCTCGCTATTTTTGGCGCCGACGCATCCGTTGGCGCTGCTGTCGCTCGCTGACCTTTATGAATCGCTGAAGAAGCCCGAGCTGGCGATCAAAGTTTATGAGCGGGTGCCGGCGAATTCGCCGCTACACCGCAACGCCGCCATCCAGATGGCCGCCAATCTCGATAGTCTTGATCGGGCCGACGAAGCCCAGAAGCACCTCGAAGGGCTGATCAAGCAGCACCCGGACGACCAAGAAGCAATCATGGCGCTTGGCAACGTCCTGCGCGGCCACAAAAAATTTGCCGAATGTGCCAACGTCTATTCCAAAGGGATCAGCGCTGTTCCCGCGCCGGAAAAATCCAATTGGGTGGGCTACTATTTCCGTGGCATTTGCTACGAGCGATCGAAGCAGTGGCCGAAGGCCGAAGCGGATCTCAAGAAAGCGCTCGAGCTATATCCGGATCAACCGCACGTCCTCAATTATCTAGGCTATTCCTGGATCGACCAGGGCATCAACCTGGACGAAGGCATGGACATGATCAAGAAAGCCGTGCAGCAGCGTCCGGATGACGGCTATATCGTCAATTCGCTTGGCTGGGCATATTTCCGGCTTGGCAATTACGATGAGGCGACAAAGCAACTTGAACGCGCCATCGAATTAAAGCCGGAAGATCCGACCATCAACGATCACCTTGGCGACGCCTATTGGCGTGTCGGGCGTGTGCTTGAGGCCAAATTCCAATGGGCCCATGCGCGCGACCTCAAGCCCGATCCCGAGGACCTCCCCAAGATCGAAGAGAAGATCAAGTCAGGGCTGCCCGAGGAGACATCGTCGCAGGCGAAAGCCGGCAAGAAGAGCGGCGACGGCGGTTAATTGCGGCGCGAACGGACAGGTTCATTGCGTGAGCGCGACGCTGGTCGAAAAGGCTTCCGCCAAGATCAATTTGACATTGCGGGTCATCGGCCGCCGCGCTGACGGCTATCATGAACTCGAAAGCCTGGTCGTGTTCGCTGATTTCGGCGACATACTGAGGTTGCAAACGTCTCAAGACCGGCTCGAGATTACTGGTCCCTTTGCCAACAACACGGGAGCGGCTGCCGATAATTTGGTTTTCAAAGCGGTTGCGGCCATTCGCGGACGCATCCCCGATGTCAAAGCCGGGCATTTCCTGCTTGAGAAGAATGTGCCCGTAGCGGCAGGCCTCGGGGGCGGATCGGCCGACGCCGCGGCAGCTCTGCGGCTCATAGCTCGTACGAACGGTCTTGCTATCGACGATCCACGCCTTTTCTTGGCGGCACGCGCCGTCGGTGCCGACGTACCCGTCTGCCTTGATCCGCGCCCGCGTATTATGCGCGGGATCGGCGAGTTGCTGTCCGATCCGCTCGATTTGCCATCGCTTCCCGCGGTGCTCGTCAATCCCGGCGTGCCCTTGGCGACGCGAGATGTGTTTGGCAAATTCGCGGGTGGGCAACGTGGCAGCGACATTGTCAATGTGCCGCGCGCGATTGACGGTTTGATCGAATTTCTGGAGCGGCACGGCAACGATCTCACCGCTGCCGCGACCGCTTGTGAGCCCGTCATTGCAGAAGTGCTTGCCGCTTTGGGCGCATTGCCCGGCGTCAAGCTCGCGCGCATGTCGGGATCGGGTCCGACATGTTTCGCGATCTTCGGCTCCCGTGGCGAAGCGACGGTAGCGTCGCAGCGGCTTGCGAAAGAGCACAAAAATTGGTGGGTGCAGCCGACGACGCTTGGTTCAGCGACTGAAAAATAACTGATGCTTTTTTGCGGCCTAGTGCGCGCGACCGATACAGAACGCGACTGCTTCTTCCAAGGCTGATTTCATTTCCGAGGCGGGCACAAGCGCCAATGCATCGGTTGCGATTGCGCCATAATGGCGGGCGCGGCCGACCGTATCTTCGATGGCGTGATGCTTGGCCATCAAGGTGATGGCGTGATCCAGATCGCCATCACGGACCTCGGCGTCGGCGAGTGTCCGATTCCAGAATGTGCGTTCAACTTCAGTCCCGCGCCGGAATGAAAGAACCACTGGAAGGGTGATTTTTCCTTCACGGAAATCGTCGCCAACGTTTTTGCCGAGCTTGGCGGATTTTCCGCCGTAGTCGAGAGCGTCGTCGATAAGCTGAAAAGCAATTCCGAGGTTCATGCCGAACGATCGGCAGGCTGCGAGCTCGGCCTTCTCCTTTGCAGCCAAGGCTGGCCCCACTTCGCAAGCCGCTGCAAACAATTCAGCAGTTTTGGCGCGGATGACCGCCAGATACTCATCTTCGTTCGTAGCAGTGTTCTTGGCGGTGCCGAGCTGCATCACTTCGCCCTCGGCGATGACGGCTGCTGCGGACGACAGGATGTCGAGCGAATGCAGATTGCCGACCTCGACCATCATCTTGAATGCTTGACCGAGCAGGAAATCGCCGACCAGCACGCTGGCTTCATTCCCCCAGAGCATGCGCGCAGCAACTTTGCCGCGCCGCATGTTGCTTTCGTCGACGACATCGTCGTGCAAAAGCGTGGCGGTATGCATGAATTCCACGGCGGCCGCGAGCTTGATATGCCCGTCGCCCGAATAACCTGCGAGCCGCGCCATTGCCAAGGTGAGCATCGGACGCAGCCGCTTGCCGCCGGATGAGATGAGGTGATTGGCAACCTCGGGGATCATGGCAACTTCGGAACCGGTACGCGCCAGGATCGTCGAGTTGACGCGCTCCATGTCCGGTGCCACCAGATCGGCGAGACGATTGAGCGAGGCGGGATTCGGACTTTCAAATGGAAGGACGACGGCCAAAACTGATCTCCCGCACTGAGAAAACGTAAGCATAGAAACGCTGTGTTAATGCGGCAAGTGCGGTAGATTGTCGTATCACCGCAATTTGACGCGGCCGAATTGGGCAAGAAGATGCAAGTGGCGACCATAACAACACCTGCCGCCGCCTCCTATTCCAGCGGTCTAGCCTGGACGTAGGGCCATGCGCGAACTTATTCGTACCAACGATGCGGTTTTGGTCTCGGCAGTGGTGGCATTGCTGGAAAGCGCTGGTATTCGTCCGCTGGTGTTCGATCAGAATATGAGCGTGCTGGAAGGTTCGCTCGGCGTCTTGCCGCGCCGCGTGCTCGTGGTGGAAGGCCAGGAATTGCGAGCACGGCAGCTTCTCGAAGACGCCGGACTCGGCCATGAGCTGCGTCCCGATGGGAGCTGATAGCGAATTCAGCGAAGATGCTATCCTCGGCGGCAGGCTTCGCGTACGCCAACCGTTGCGTGGGCATCGTGTCGGACACGATGCGATTCTGTTGGCGGCGGCGACGGCGGCACGCGCTGGCGAACATGCGGTCGATCTTGGCTCCGGTGTGGGTGCCGCAGGCCTCGCGCTCGCTGTGCGCATTCCCGAATTGGATGTCACACTGATCGAGATCGACGCAGAGCTATGCGCACTAGCGGCCGGCAATGCGCGACTCAATGGCTTGGATCGCCGCACCCGCGCACTTGCGCTCGATGTCGAAAATATTGAGGCGGTCAAAGCCGCCGGACTTTCAGCGGGTACTGTTGACCGTGTGTTGATGAACCCACCGTTCCATGATGTGCGACGCCAGAACGTTTCGCCCGATCCCCGACGGAGGCTCGCACATGTCGGCTCGCTTGGACTTCTCGCGCGCTGGGTTGGCACCGCCGCGTGGCTGCTAAAGCCGCACGGCGTTTTGACGCTGATTTGGCGTGCCGACGGCCTGGACGAAGTCATCGATGCGCTACGCACCGGGTTCGGCAGCATCGCTGTAATGCCGGTGCATCCGCGTGAAGGCGCACCGGCGATTCGCGTGCTCGCGCGTGCGAGCAAAGCCGCTAGTGGCCCGCAGATCGCTTATCCTGCTCTGACACTCAATGACGAGCACGGCCAGCCGACGGCAGCAGCTGAAGCGGTGTTACGCGAGGGGAAAACGCTCAAAATTGCGGACGCGTGAGCGTAAAGGCGGATCTGCCTAAGCTCTACGCCGCCGTGGCACAAATTCGCGCCAACGCCTTTCAGCGAGTTGACGGCGCATGCGGCCCAAATTCTCGTCGCTAAGGTGAGAAAGTACAATAACGGCGCCGATCAACAGGAACAGAAGTGCGATTTTAGGATCCATCGATCCGCCTCATTCAATTGACCACTCGAGGGTGGCGCCTAGTGCATTGCAAAAAGCATTCCAAAGTTAAAAAATAGGCAACATTGGGTACTTTCAGTGCAGATCGCCAAAATTTGATGCGGTGCGATAGCCGGATACCTATGTCTTCTAGTATCGAGCAGCCTTTGACTTAGGGGGTAGTGACTGCCTATCTCAATGAAATGGCCAATTCTGTGAATCCGTCCCAATCAAATCTCGGCAGATCCGTCTTCAATTTATTTGCCCGACTGGTTCCCCGGCGGTTCCGCCGTGACATCCCTGTGGTTCCCGTCGTGCGCATCGCCGGTGTGATAGGGGTCGTCAGCCCCCTGCGGCCCGGGCTGCTGCTGTCCACGATAGCCCGATCCCTGGAACGAGCTTTCGACACACCGCGTGCCCGCGCAGTCGCGCTGGTCATCAACTCACCGGGCGGGTCGCCCTCACAGTCGCATCTGATCTTTCGACGCATTCGGCAGCTCGCCGAAGAAAGGAAACTTCCGGTGCTCGCTTTCGTGGAAGATGTCGGGGCGTCCGGCGGCTACATGCTTGCTTGCGCTGCCGACGAAATCATCTGCAACGATTTCTCGATCGTGGGATCGATCGGCGTCGTTGGCGCGTCCTTCGGCTTTCACGAACTCATGGAGAAGGTCGGGATTGAGCGGCGGATTTACACTTCTGGTGACCGCAAGGCGATGCTGGATCCGTTTCTTCCGGAGAAGCCTGACGATGTGAAACGGATCAAAGCGATCCAGCAGGATATTCACGAGCACTTTATTGCGCTGGTGAAGGAACGTCGGGGCTCGAGGCTAAACGGCTCCGACAAAATACTGTTCTCGGGTGAATTCTGGGCGGCGCAGAAAGCGATCGAGCTTGGACTTGCAGATCGCATTGGCGATCTAAGGTCGACCTTGCGCGAACGTTTCGGCGAGAAGGTGCACACACCACTCATTTCTGCCGAGCGGTCTTTATTCGGCCGCCGGTTGCCGGGCGTCAATCTCATCAGTGCGCTGGGAAGCCAGCCTGGTCTTGCCGATGATTTCATTTCGGCGCTGGAAATACGTGCGTTATGGGGCCGATACGGGCTATAGAAAGCGACCCCGAGCGTTCGTTGCTTACTGGATCGGCTTGTTGCCGAACAATTTCGCCACCGCCGCGACCTGCGCCCGTTGCTGCTCAATTGATGCCGCGAACTCGGCGGCATTTCCAGGACTGACGATTTGCCCAGTCGCGCTCAACCTTTTCACGATCTCGGGATCGGATGCGACCGCGCGGATATCGTCGGCGATTTTGTTGCGCACGTCGTCGGTAATTCCCGGCGGTCCAAATAGCCCAACCAACCCGTCGAATTCGAGCGACGGGTAACCTGCCTCGACGGCTGTCGGTATGTCGGGGATGGCCGGCGCGCGCTCGTGATTGGTGACAGCGAGTACCTTGACCGTCCCCGCTTCGACCTGCGGGCGCACGATCGCGTAAGCCGGCATGTAAACCTGGATGACGCCGGACGCGAGATCCGTAACCGCACCCGCCGGATTTTTGTATGGCACTTTTGCCATGTTGAGGCCGACGGTGTGCAGATAGCCGGCAAACACGAAGTCGGTGAAGCCTGTCGCCGTGGTCCAGTTCAATTGGCCAGGCTTGGCGCGCGCCAACGCTTCCAGTTCTTTCAGGGAATTGACGTTCAGCGACGTCGGGACGCTGACAGCGACGACGGTTTTGGAAATGCGCGCGATCGGAATGAGGTCGCGCGGTTCGTACGGAAGCTTGTCGTGAAAATAGGGGTGGGCGGTGAAGGAGCTTACGGGGGACACGAGCAACACATGGTCGTCGTGCGCACTTAGGAAACTCGTGATGGCGAGGATGCCATCCCCGCCGGGGCGATTTTCCACCACAACCGGTTGGCCCCAGCGCGCCGACAGTTTATCGGCAATCAGCCGCGCGCCGATATCGACACCGCTGCCCGGTCCAAGTGTCACAATGAACCGTACCGGGCGAGTGGGCCACGCGTCCGCCGCACCAGAAGCGCCAGACCACAGCAGGGCCAGCATGCCCGCGACGAAGGTCGATACCGCCCAGCGGGCCTTTAAACGGCTGCTCATGCCTCCTCCACGGTCCGGGCGGCCATTCGTGACAGCCGTTGCGGCGCCTCTATTGAAATAACCCCAGATGACGCTAGCTTATTTGCCGATATTTCGACCAGCCGGGACGTGATGCCGCATATGTGGACGGCGCCCCGAAAATGCCGCCTTCGCAAACGACGGTTTACCCATTGGCTACCGGATCGGAGCTACCCATGCCGACATTTCTGCTGTCACCGCTCGTAAAGTGGTCACTCGCCGCAATGGGCGGAGCCATGATCGTGCATTGGGCGGTCAAGGAAGCGCGCCGGATTAACGATGAGCTCGAACAGGCGCGTCGGGTGAAGGCGAAAATTACCGATGCCGAACGTCGCCCGACGTTACGCCGCGATCCGGCGACCGGCGAATATCGGCTTTAAAAAATTTACCAAGTTGGTGATCGGCCGCGCGGTCGTTAGCGTTTGGCCGGCCGTTGGTGACAGCCGATCATGGCGCCGAAGAACAGCGCGATCAGCACCCAACCAATGAGCTGAAAAGCGAGCATTGCTGTATCCCCACGTCCCTTCTTGTTCCTTTGGTGGGTAACAGTGCGTGTTCAACAACGCGTAAATTGCACGCGACTTGACCCTCAATTGGGCCGCCACTAGGGTCGAATCTATTCCCGTGCTTAAGAATCAGTATCCATCCGATGGCTGAAGCCAACCTTCGTGCCAGCGAGCGCGCGCATCAAGGCGACCTGGACCCATCTCGGTCATTCCAGGGCCTCATCCTTGCGTTGCAGCAATACTGGGCAAACTGGGGCTGCGTCATCCTCCAGCCGTACGACATGGAAGTGGGCGCCGGCACCTTTCATCCGGCCACGACTTTGCGAGCACTCGGACCGAAGCACTGGAATGCCGCTTACGTGCAGCCTTCTCGCCGACCGAAGGATGGGCGTTATGGCGAGAACCCAAACCGGCTGCAGCACTATTACCAATTCCAGGTCATCCTGAAGCCATCGCCGCCGGACATTCAGGATCTCTACCTCAATTCGCTCAAGACAATCGGGATCGACCCTAAGGTCCACGACATTCGTTTTGTTGAAGACGATTGGGAGAGCCCGACACTTGGCGCCTGGGGGCTCGGCTGGGAATGCTGGTGCGATGGCATGGAGGTCTCGCAGTTCACTTATTTCCAGCAGGTTGCAGGAATTGAATGCGCGCCAGTCGCCGGCGAACTCACTTACGGGCTCGAGCGCCTCGCGATGTACGTGCAAGGCGTCGACAACGTTTACAATCTCAACTTCAACGGCCGCACCGACGATAAGAAAGTCACATACGGCGACATTTTTCTGCAGGCAGAGCAGGAATATTCGCGTCACAATTTCGAATTCGCCGACACTGCAATGCTGTTCGAGCAATTCAAGATGGCGGAAGCGGCTTGCCGGAAATATCTCGCGGCCGGCTGGGAAAACGGCAAGAAGCAGCACCACTTGATGGCGCTGCCGGCTTACGACCAGTGCATCAAGGCAAGCCACGTGTTCAATCTTCTGGATGCGCGCGGGGTCATCTCGGTCACCGAGCGTCAGAGCTACATTCTGCGCGTGCGCGAATTGGCGAAAGCCTGCGGCGAGGCCTGGCTCAAAACGGATGGCGGAGGCGCGGCATGAACGATTCGGAAATCGGCGTGCTATAATCGAATCACCTGGCGTGGGGCGCGCAAAGGCCATGCTGCTCTGGATCATCCTGCTCATCGGCGCAGCGTTTTTTCTGTATCTCATCGTTGCTTTCAATAGCCTTGTACGCACGCGGCAAATGGCGAACGAAGCCTGGAGCGGCATTGACGTGCAGCTCAAGCGGCGCTCCGACCTCGTTCCGAATTTGGTGGAGGCAGTCAAAGGCTACGCCGGCCACGAACGGTCTGTCCTGGACGAGGTCACGCGGTTGCGGGGAGCAGCGCGCGCTTTGCCCGAGAATGATGTTGCGAACCGTGCGCAAGCCGAGGGTGCTCTGTCGCTTGCGCTCGGTAAGCTCGTTGCGCTGGCAGAGAACTATCCCGATCTCAAGGCGAGCAGCAATTTTCTCGACCTTCAGCAGCAACTGAGTCAGCTGGAAACGGAACTCCAGATGGCGCGCCGATATTACAACGGGACGGTCCGCAATCAGAATGTGCTGGTGCAGTCCTTCCCAAGCAACATTATCGCCGGGCTTTTTGGGTTCGGCCAGCGCCAATATTTCGAAGCGTCGGACGGCGACCGCGCCGTGCCGCAGGTCAGCCTGCAGACGGGATCTTCTACGTGAAGATCGATTGCCTGGCAGCGCTTGCTCGACCGCGCCGGGCGCACGCACGCACGGTACTCTTTGCATTGGGTCTTGCGGCCATTGCGGACAATGCGTTCGCAGCCGAGGCCATCCAGTCATTTGATTCTGACGTCCGTCTTGCCAGGAACGGCGAGATGAATGTCGTCGAGACCGTTCGAGTCCAGGCGGAAGGGCGGGAGATCAGGCACGGTATCTACCGCGACTTTCCGCTGACTTTCCGCGATGCCGGCGGCACTTTGCGCGAAGTTGATTTCAGTTTGCTTGGCGTCGAGCGTGACGGCAAACCGGAAAAGTATTCCACGACGCGCCAGCACGGCATCATCCGCATTTACGCCGGCGACAAGGATACGATTGTCCCTTACGGCGAACACACTTACGTCTTTCGCTATAAAACCGGGCGGCAAGTGCGCTGGTTTGATGGCAGGCCGGAACTCAACTGGAATGTCACCGGGAATTTCTGGCGCTTTCCGATTTTGTCGGCGTCCTACAATTTGCAATTTGTCGCGGGCGGAGAACCCGTGCGCTGGACCGCCTTTACCGGACGGGTCGGCGCGCGCGGCACCGATTGGCGAGGCAGCCTCGGCGCGCTCGGAACGCTCAATGTCGAGACCACGCGCCGCCTGGCGCCCGGCGAAGGTCTGACCGTCGTCGCGGAAATTCCCAAGGATGCTGTCGACCCACCAAGCCAGAACGCCCTGCTGTGGTACGAGATTTTCGATAACCGGCAATGGATTTTCGGCGGCGTCGGGCTCGTGCTCGTCCTCGGTTACTACCTCGCGGCCTGGTCGGCCGTTGGCCGCGATCCCAAAGGCGGTGCCATTATCCCGCTATTTGAGCCGCCCGCCGGGATATCGCCCGCGCTTGCCAATTACATTCGCGACTGGGGCTTCGGCCGCGAAAAATGGCGGGCGTTCACCGCGGCTGCATTGTCGCTCGCGGTCAAGGGGCTTTTGCGGTTTGACGATCGCGCCGGCACGATGACGCTGAAGTCGACCGGCAAAGAGCCGCCGGCTGGATTTGGTTCGTTACCGGCGGGTGAGGGGGCCATTCTCACGTGGGTGAATGATGAGGGCGGCGCTGCAACAATTAGCAGCGCGCATAGCTACGCCGTGGCCAAGGCCGGCGATAACTTTACAAAAAGCATTGAGTCGGAAAATCGCAACCGCTTCTTTCGCCGCAACCTTGGTTACGTCATCGTGGGATTGGCGATGACGGTCGCCGTCGTCATTGGAGTGATCGCGTTCGGTGGCTTGCAAGACCAGGACATTTCGGTCCTGTTCGGGCTTGGCGTTGGCGGTTTTGTCATCGGGGTATTTAGCGTACAGATTCTGCAAATATTTTTAACCGACGCCAAGTTCGCCACCTTGGTGCGCAGCATCATATCGATCGCGTTTTTTGCGGTTTTTGTTTCGATCTCGACCTCGATCTTGCAGGTGGTATCTCCAAATAATCTCAAGGACGCACTTCCTGCGCTGTGGTCGTACGTCGAGAACTACCCGTTCGCCTTCGTCCTGGTCACTGCGTTCACGACAATCAATGGCTTGTTCTTTTATTTGATGCGCGCCCCCACAGCGCTTGGCCGCCCGATCATGGATCAGCTCAAAGGCTTCCGGCTCTATCTCGAGACGGCGGAATCCGATCGTCTCAACATGAGCGCGCCCGAGATCACATCGGATCGCTTCGAGGCCTTGCTGCCCTATGCGGTCGCGCTCGACGTGGAAAAACCCTGGTCGGACGCCTTCGCCGCGGCGCTGCGGCGCGCTCACCCCGGACAACCAGATCCGATGAGCAGCTACCAACCGGGCTGGAGCTCGGGTGGTGGCTGGTCGGGCAGCAATTTCGGGAACACAGTGTCGTCTTCGGTTGCGGGCATCAGCGGTGCCCTTGCGAGCGCAGTCCCTGTGTCGTCCGGGTCGTCTGGTTTTTCCGGCGGCGGTGGCGGCTCCGGGGGTGGTGGCGGCGGCGGTGGAGGCGGTGGCTGGTAAAGGCCCGTGCGGCAAGGGTGACAGCCGCATGCCGCCTTGCTAGGCAGACCCACTCGACCCGATTTTTTCACATTCCGGCCGACATGCCCGATCTTCTGCTCGAATTCCTGTCTGAGGAAATCCCTGCGCGTATGCAGTCGCGCGCGGCTGAGGATCTGCGCAAGCTGGTAACAGGGCGGCTGGTCGAAGAAGGGCTCGTCTACGAAGGCGCCAAGGCATTTGCGACGCCGCGCCGGCTCGCGCTGTCGGTGCATGGCATTCCCGCGCGCCAGCCCGACATCAAGGAAGAAAAGAAAGGCCCACGCGTCGGCGCGCCCGAAGGCGCGATCGCCGGGTTCCTGAAGGCTGCCGGGCTGAAATCGATCAGCGAAGCGAAAGTGCAGCCCGACAAGAAAGGCGATTTCTACGTGGCAGTGATCGATAAGCCGGGCAGGGACGCGGTCGACGTCATCAAGGATGTGTTGCACGCGACAATCACAACATTCCCGTGGCCGAAGTCGATGCGATGGGGTGCACGTTCCGCGACACCAGGGTCCCTATCTTGGGTGCGCCCACTTCATTCCATTGTCGCGACGTTTGGCCCGGAAACGGAAGAGCCGGTTGTTGTGCCGCTCGATTTCGATGGCATCAAGGGCGGTGACGAAACCCGCGGCCACCGCTTTATGGCGCCTGAGCCATTCAAGGTGCGCCGTTTCGACGACTACGTCGCCAAGCTCGAGAAAGCTAAAGTCGTGCTCGATGCCGCGCGGCGCGCGGACATCATCCTCACCGACGCGAAGAATCTCGCTTTTGCGCAAGGTTATGAACTGGTAGAGGACGAGGCTCTGCTCGCCGAGGTCGCGGGTCTGGTCGAATGGCCGGTGACTTTGATGGGCACGTTTGACCAGGCATTCCTGTTAATCCCCGATGAGGTGATCCGCGCCACCATCCGCAACAATCAGAAATGTTTTGTCTCGCGCGATCCGCAGACGGCAAAACTCGTCAACAAGTTCATCCTTGTCGCCAATGAGGAAGCGACTGACGGTGGCAAAGCGATCGTCGCCGGTAATGAGCGTGTCATTCGCGCGCGCCTGTCCGATGCAAAATTCTTCTACGAAACGGATCTCAAGAAGCGGCTCGAGGATCGCTTGCCGAAATTCGAGCACATCGTGTTTCACGAGAAACTCGGCACGCAGGCCGAACGTATTGCGCGCATTGTGTCGCTTGCGGGACAGCTCAGCGGGGTAGTTGGGGCTGATCGGGCAAAGGCCGAGCGGGCTGCTCAGTTGTGCAAAGCCGATTTGTTGACCGAAGTCGTCGGCGAATTCCCTGAACTACAGGGTCTGGTCGGGCGCTATTACGCCGAGGCACAAGGCGAGGATGAGGCGGTCGCGCACGCTCTCGAGGACCACTACAAGCCGAAAGGGCCCGATGACCTGGTGCCCGGCGATTTGGTGGCAATAGCGGTCGCTCTCGCAGACAAGATCGACACATTGGTTGGCTTCTGGGCGATTGATGAAAAGCCTACAGGGTCGAAGGATCCGTACGCCCTGCGCCGAGCTGCGCTCGGGGTTATTCGCATCGTGCTGGAAAATGAATTACGGCTGCCGCTCCGTGCGCTCTTCTGGCGGCATTTTGGCTCGGTCGCCCGCGATGAGGCACTCGCCAGTGCGATCACAACGCTTCATCCACTAAACGAACAAATCGTCAAAATCAGCGCAACCGATATCGAACTGGCCGTTAAGCTCGAAGTGCTCGTGTCGGAGAAGGCCAAGCAAGTGGCAAAGCCACTGCTTGTGCAGGCGCATACTTATCTGCACCAGACATATGATTTGATCGCTTTTTTCGCTGATCGTCTCAAAGTGCAGTTGCGTGAGCAGGGCGCGCGCCACGATCTCGTCGACGCGGTTTTTGCGCTCGAAGGTCAGGACGATCTGTTGTTGATCGTCCGCCGCGTCGAAGCGCTCGGCAAATTCCTCGATACCGACGATGGGAAAAATCTGCTCGCCGGCGTCAAGCGCGCATCAAATATCCTTCGTATCGAAGAGAAGAAGGACAAGCGCGACTATACCGGCGCGCCCGACCCAAAGCGCTATGAGCTTGCCGAAGAAAAAGCGCTGGCTGAGGCGATCAACATCACCAAGACGGAGGCCTCAGCCGCTGTCGGCAAGGAGGATTTCGCCGCCGCCATGCGCGCCATGGCCAAGCTTCGCCCGCGCGTCGACGCTTTCTTCGAAAAAGTGACCGTCAACGTTGATGACAAAGCCCTACGGGAGAACCGCCTCAAGCTTCTCAACGAGATCCGTGAAGCCACCCGCGCGGTCGCTGATTTTTCCAAAATAGAAGGCTAAGCTGGCGGCCCCGCCATTTGGCAAAGCCAATGGGTGTGTCCATGTCAGCATATGCGCGCGATCCAATCCTAACGCCTGTTTCTATTGTCGACCTGCGTCCCACGCAGATTTCGGTCGGGATGCATGAGGTCAAAGAAAAGCGCAAACGCTTGCGGAAGCGAGGCGCAAAGAAGATCGGAAATTTCCTGGGTGACCACATGATCCCGGTGATCCTGGGCCCGAAGAAACGTCACTATGTGATCGACCACCATCACCTCGCGCTTTCGCTCCACTCGGAGGGCGTGGAAAAGGTGTTGTGCACCGTTGTTGCCGACCTCAGCGAGCTCGATTCCGATGATTTCTGGCTGGTGCTCGATCATCACAGCTGGGTGCACCCCTATGACGAGAACGGCCGCCGCCGTGATTTCTCGAAAATTCCGAAAGTCATCAACAAACTCAAAGACGACCCATTCCGAAGTCTTGCGGGCGAGCTTCGTCGCGCTGGCGGTTTCGCCAAGGACACCACGCCCTTCAGCGAATTTCTGTGGGCAGACTTCCTGCGTCGGCGCATGAACCGCAAAGCGGTGCAGCAGGATTTTCGTGCGGCCGTCAAAAAGGCTATGAAATTGGCAAAGAGCCTCGATGCTCGTTATTTGCCGGGCTGGTGCGGGCCCGTCAACTCATGACATGAAACCACGGGCGTAAAAAAAACTCGGAACCAGCCATCGCCTTGCGATTTGTCGAAGATCAGCAAAAGGGGATTTAGATCATGACCATTGGTATTGCGCATTTGCAGCCCATCGTCGCGCTCATTGCGGGTATTCTTATTCTTGTCATCCCGCGCCTGCTTAACATTATCGTCGCTGTTTATCTGATCCTGGTTGGCCTGCTCGGCATTGGGCTATTTCATTAGGCCGAATTCCTGACTTGCATCGGCCCGTGCGGGGGTGCTTTTAAGGACCGTCATCTCCCACCAACGTTGCTTGACCAATGGCCAAACGAAAACGTTCGCGCGTCAGCGTAAAAAGCAAGAAACGAACGGTGCGGAAGGCCTTGCGGCGCAAGCAGAAGGCCGCCGCCGGCTTGGCCAAGGGCAAATGGGTCTATGGCTTCGGCGATGGCCGTGCCGAGGGCAAGGCCTCGATGCGCAATCTTCTGGGTGGAAAAGGTGCCGGACTTGCCGAAATGGCCAATCTTGGCCTCCCGGTCCCGCCGGGCTTCACCATTACCACAGACGTCTGCACCTACTACTACGGGCACGAGAAGCAATATCCCAAGGATCTGAGCGCTCAGGTGACAAAGGCGCTTGCACAGATCGGCCGCATTGCTGGCAAGACTTTTGGTGACAAATCCAATCCGCTGCTGGTGTCGGTGCGGTCGGGTGGCCGCGCCTCGATGCCGGGCATGATGGACACAGTGCTTAATCTTGGGCTCAACGACGAGACCGTTGAAGCGCTTGCCAAGAAATCCGGCGACCGCCGGTTCGCTTTTGACAGCTACCGCCGCTTCATCACGATGTATTCCGACGTCGTGCTTGGCGTTGGCCATGAGCACTTCGAGGAGTTGCTCGACCATCACAAGGAGCGGCAGGGCTATAGCCTCGACACCGATCTTTCGGCCGACGATTGGGCTGAACTGGTCGTGCGCTACAAGAAGCGCGTCAAGGATGAACTGGGCCAGGACTTTCCGCAGGATCCACACAAGCAACTTTGGGGCGCCATCGGAGCGGTGTTCGGCTCCTGGATGAACCAACGCGCTATAACGTACCGCAGGCTGCACAATATTCCCGAAAGCTGGGGCACGGCGGTAAATGTGCAGGCGATGGTGTTTGGCAATATGGGAGACACGTCTGCAACAGGCGTCGCCTTCACACGCAATCCTTCGACCGGCGAAAGGAAGCTCTACGGCGAATTTTTGATCAATGCGCAGGGCGAAGACGTCGTTGCCGGCATCCGCACGCCACAGGAGATCAGCGAAGCTGCGCGCAAGGAAGCCAGCTCCGACAAACCGTCAATGGAGTACACGCTGCCGAAGGCCTACGCGGAGCTCAAGCGCATCTACAATGTACTTGAGCGCCACTATCGCGATATGCAGGATCTCGAATTTACCGTCGAGCAGGGCAAGCTATGGATGCTCCAGACGCGCTCGGGCAAGCGCACCGCAAAGGCCGCGCTCCGTATCGCGGTCGAGCTTGCTAACGAGGGCCTCATTTCAAAAAACGATGCGGTATTGCGCGTCGATCCGCTCTCGCTCGATCAGTTGCTGCACCCGACCATCGATCCGCGTGCGCACCGGCGCGTCATTGCCACGGGCTTGCCGGCTTCGCCCGGAGCGGCGAGCGGCGAAATCGTGTTTTCATCCGATGAAGCGGCGCAGCTCAAAGCCGACGGGAGGAAAGTCGTCCTCGTTCGCGTCGAAACATCGCCTGAGGATATTCACGGCATGCACGCGGCAGAGGGCATTCTGACCACCCGTGGCGGCATGACTTCCCACGCAGCTGTCGTTGCGCGTGGCATGGGCAAGCCTTGCGTCTCCGGCGCCGGTTCTTTGCGCGTCGACTATGCAGCAGGCACCATGACCGCTGGCGGTCAAACTTTCAAAAAGGGCGACCAGATCACCGTCGACGGGTCTACCGGGCAGGTCCTGGCGGGCAAGGTCGAAATGATCGAGCCTCAGCTCTCTGGCGAGTTCTCGACGTTGATCGGCTGGGCAGACAAAGTGCGCAAGCTTGGCGTGCGTGCCAATGCCGACACGCCAACGGATGCGAAAGCGGCTGTGCGTTTCGGCGCCGAAGGTATCGGCCTCTGCCGTACCGAGCATATGTTTTTCGAAGAAGGCCGCATCCAGGCTGTGCGTGAAATGATCCTCGCCGACGACGAAAAGTCGCGGCGCGAGGCGATCGCGAAACTTCTGCCCATGCAGCGCGCCGATTTCGTGGAATTGTTCGAGATCATGGCTGGCCGCCCGGTGACCATCCGCTTACTCGACCCGCCGCTGCACGAATTTCTCCCTCATGGCGACGAGGAAATTGCAGAAGTCGCTGCCGCCATGGGGGCCGACGCGAAGAAACTTTCCGGCCGCGCCAGTGAGCTTT
This sequence comes from uncultured Alphaproteobacteria bacterium, assembly GCA_963722125.1. GTDB lineage: Bacteria > Pseudomonadota > Alphaproteobacteria > Rhizobiales > Xanthobacteraceae > Pseudolabrys. The sequence goes on from CAVRJW010000006.1 coordinate 1,371,335, forward strand.
CCGAATTTAATCCGATGCTTGGGTTCCGCGGCTGCCGGATTGCCATCGCCTATCCGGAAATCGCAGAAATGCAGGCACGCGCGATTTTCGAGGCCGCGGTGGAAGCCGCCAAGCGCACCGGCAAACCCGTCGTGCCGGAGGTGATGGTGCCGTTGATCGCGACAAAAGCCGAGCTCGATCTGGTCAAAGCGCGTATCGACGCTATGGCAAGGGCGGTCGCGAAGGAAAAAGGCGTCAAAGTCGACTATCAGGTCGGCACAATGATTGAGTTGCCGCGCGCGTCTTTGATGGCCGGCGAGATTGCACAAAGCGCCGAATTTTTCTCATTCGGCACAAACGACCTGACGCAGACTACTTTCGGCATTTCACGCGATGACGCGGCGAGTTTTCTCGGCATCTACACCGCGCGCGGCATTTTGCCGGCCGATCCTTTTGTTTCGATTGACCAGGAAGGTGTCGGTGAATTGGTCAGGATCGGCGTCGCGCGTGGCCGCAAAGTTCGTCCGAAATTGAAGGTTGGAATCTGCGGTGAGCACGGCGGAGATCCGGCGTCGGTCGCTTTCTTTCACGAAGCGAAGCTCGACTATGTGTCCTGCTCGCCGTTCCGTGTGCCGATTGCAAGGCTTGCCGCCGCGCAGGCCGCCCTTGGGAAGACAGCGGCGAGCCAGGCGTAAAGCGATCGCTACACCGCGACCTTGCCGAGGAAATCTTCGACCTCGAGCCGCAGGTCGGCGACGGCATGCTCCACCGCTTCCGAGGCATCGCGCACGACTTCTGCCGAGGAGCGGGTCTGTGTTGCCGCTCCCGCAACATCGCCCAGCACCGACACCACATGGCCGGTTCCTTCGGCCGCACTGGCGACGTTGCGCGATATTTCGCTGGTTGCCGAATTTTGCTGTTCGACGGATGCCGCCACCGCCGCGGTATTTTCGTTGATTTCATGCATGCGCGCGGCGATTTGCCGGATGGCCTCCACCGCGCCCGAGGTGGAGGTCTGCACGGCGAGAATGTGATTGGCGATATCTTCGGTCGCCTTGGCGGTTTGCACCGCGAGCGATTTCACCTCGGAGGCAACAACCGCAAAACCTTTTCCGGCCTCGCCGGCGCGGGCGGCTTCGATAGTGGCATTGAGCGCCAACAAGTTTGTTTGCCCCGCAATGCTGCGGATGAGCTTCACGACATCGCCGATTTTCTGTGCGCCATCGGCCAGTCCGGCGATTTCGCTATCTGTTGACTGCGCCTCACTGGTCGCCATCCCGACGACACTATTCGTGTGTGTCAGTTGACGGCTGATTTCGCTGATCGACCGCGACAGTTCGTCCGCGGCCACTGCCGCGGTTTCAACATTGACCGACGCCTCGTGGAAAGCATGCACCGCGCTTTCGGCGCGCTGCGACGTATGCTCGGAGGAGCCGAATAACGCCCCAGCGGTTGAACGCATGGCTGTCGCGCTCCCGCTTACGGCGGACAGGAGCTTCTCGACAGTGGGCCGAAACGAAGCAATGGCGGAATCAATCGTTGCACGACGATGCTCTTGACCTCTGATGGCGGCGCGCTCTTGCTCAGCGTGGCGTTGTTCGGTGACATCTTCATGCGTGGAAACCCAACCACCATCCGGCAAAGGTTCGTTTTTTGCGAGCACAATACGGCCATCACTCGCCTGAACGTAACCGCCTTTGCTTTTGCCCGAACGCACGCCGTCGATGATAGTCTGGCAATACGCATCGACGTCGCCGGAAAACAAGCCGGTTTCCTTGCGGTGCTGGATCAGTTCGCGCAACGAGCAGCCCGGCTTCACGATCTCGGGTGAAAGCTTATACATCTCCAAATAACGCCGATTGAGCAGGACGATACGGCCCTGCGCATCAAACATGTTCAGGCCTTGCGACATGTTGTTGATGGCGTTGAGCAGCCGGGCGTTTTGTGTGCGCAAACGGCCGTGCAAAAAGCCAGCGAGCGCCAAGGCGGCAACGCAGGCACACGCGAGCAGCGTGCCTTGCCCAGCGACTGTCGATGGCAGGATGGAACTGAACATACCGACCCACGAAAAAGTTTGGCGGTAATATTGAAGAGCAGCAATTGCGATATAGTTAATTTTTATTTCCCGGTTATTACCGTGAATACTGCAACTTTACGACGCAAAGCTGTCCTGTTCGACGCACAAACAGCTTGCGAGGCGCGCTGATCTTGTAGGCCGAGCTGCGGCTGGAGCCAGACGTTTACAAATCTCCCGACGAGCCGCCCGAGGTTAACGCCTTCGCAAGGTTAATCAGCCAATAAAAAAACTATCGCATTGTCGCCACCCGGCGGCACGGCGGTGGCAGGACGTTGCGGTGTCGCGTTGAGTGAGCGGAAAACAGTTTCGCCTGTGCGTCGGCGGCGGAAGAGAGCCGCGCTCGTTGCCATTGCATCGCTGTACCTTGCGATGCTCCCCGAGAGGACCGGATTTCAGGATCTCGGCGCAATGCTCGCGCGACAGCCTGGCGTAACGAAACGCTGGCAGCAGCATCTCATCGCGTCGCCTTTTGGCACCATCCACGCTGCAATGTTCAGCTTGCCGAGACCGGTTGGTACCGCAATCCCGCATCCGCCGATTTATGCGCTGGCAAATTTCGATCCATCCGACATCACGGGGTCGATCAGCAAACAGCCGCTCGGTGACCCAATGGCGCCGTTGCAGTTTCCCAAGGCCAATCGCAAGGCCAAGGGTGATGCGCTCGTCACACGCCCGCGCGAGCCATTGCCGCCTTTACCCCCTGTGCCCGCGGTCGAGCCGACGCCGGAAGCCGAAGCAGACGCGCCGCCAAAAAAAGACGAAACCGCTGGCCGCTTCGAACCATACTCGCAATATGAGCTGCCAACGGTTCCGGACGAGCGGCCGCCAACTCCGGATGTTGATCTGCCGTATGCCGACATACCGCCATCCAATTTGACTCCCGTGGCGCCGCAGAAAGGTGCGGGCAAGGACGCAGCACAGATTTATTTCGGCGCGAGTTCAGTAACCGGCGGCGCTGAGGGAATAGCGCCTTGGGCGCCAGGCGAAGCCCCGGTCGTGCTTGCCTCGCGTGGAGATCCCGATATTAAAGAATCGGCGCTTGCCCCGCGTTCACCGGACGATGAGCATAAAGTTGGCGAGAGCGTTGCCAACAAAGGTGAGGTCACGGGTGACGACCAGCGGCCGCACTCGCCGGCCGAGCGGCTGGCGCTCACCGGCGCGTCGCTTGCGAAGGCCGAAAAGTGTCTTGCCAATGCGGTCTATTTTGAAGCGCGCGGCGAATCTGTTCGCGGACAAATCGCGGTCGCACAAGTAGTGATGAACCGCGTGTTTTCACCGTTCTATCCGAACGATGTCTGCGGCGTCGTTTATCAGAACGCCGGCCGGCATTTGGCCTGCCAGTTCACTTTCGCCTGCGACGGCATCCCGGACATCGTCAACGAACCCGATGCGTGGGAGCGCGCCAAACGGATCGCGCGCGATATGCTCGACGGCAAATTGTGGATGCCGGAAGTCGCGAAGTCGACGCACTATCACGCCTACTGGGTGCATCCCGATTGGGTTAACGAGATGAAGAAAGTTTATAAGCTCGGCGTGCATACCTTCTATCGCCCACGCGCATGGGGCGACGGCGAGGATGAGCCGACCTGGGGCGATGCGGCGACCACCGAAAAGGAAGCCGCGAATGAGGAAGCAAAAGGGCCTGTAAGCCATAGTCTGGAATGGCTTAAGTCAGAAGAAGGCCAAGCTTCGCTCCGTCAGAACGCTCACAAGTAGCCTCGCCCGAGCAAGCCATGCGTGGCGCAAATGCGCACGATCACGAATTTTCGTTTTGGATAGCCCCGTCGAGTCTATATGTTCCGCGCGTATCGCGCGGGAGATGCCTCGAATGTCCGTACAAGCAACCTCTGACAGGCCAGTAGCCATCGGTTGGCGCACCCCTATCGTGGTGGTCATCTGCGGTTGTTTGATCGCGATGGTCGCTTTCGGGCCGCGGTCTTCGCTCGGCTTTTTCCTCACGCCGATGTCGCAAGAGCACCACTGGGGCCGCGACATATTCTCGATGGCGCTCGCCATCCAGAATCTGTTGTGGGGCATTGGGCAGCCATTTGCCGGCGGCATCGCCGACCGATTTGGCGCCAACCGCGTGATGGTCATCGGCGCCACGTTTTACGCACTCGGCCTCGCGCTGATGGCGCACGCCACCACCCCCGGCATGCTTGATCTCTCCGCCGGCGTTTTGATTGGCCTTGGGCTTTCCGGCTGTTCGTTCAACCTCGTCATCGGCGCATTCGGCAAGCTGTTGCCGGAATCGTGGCGCTCTCTCGCGTTTGGTGCCGGCACGGCTGCGGGCTCATTCGGCCAGTTCCTCTATTCGCCAATCGGCGTCGCGCTGATGGATCGAATTCGGCTGGCAGACCGCGTTGACGATCTTTGCTGGTGTAACGATGCTGATCTTGCCGCTGTCGATGGCGCTGGCGGCGCCGCGCCGCGGCGTACCCACTCCGGCGGCATCGCGTCCGCCGCAATCATATCAACACGCATTGGCAGAGGCGTTTGGGCACCGCAGTTACGTTTTGCTCGTGCTCGGCTTCTTCACCTGCGGCTTCCAACTCGCCTTCGTAACCGTGCATCTGCCGTCATATCTGATCGATCGCGGGCTTTCCGCCCAGATCGGCGGCTGGACGCTTGCGACGATCGGCCTCTTCAACATCATCGGTTCGTTATTGTCCGGCTATCTCGGCAATCGCATGCCGAAGCGCTACATCCTGTCGATCATCTATTTTGCCCGCGCGCTCTCGATCATCGTGTTCATTTCGCTGCCGGCCAGTCCGGTTACCACGCTCATTTTCGGCGCCGTGACTGGCCTGCTGTGGCTCTCGACAGTGCCGCCAACTTCGGCACTGGTCGCGGTGATGTTCGGCACGCGATGGCTTGCGATGTTGTTCGGCTTCGCCTTCTTCAGCCACCAGGTCGGTGGTTTCCTCGGCGTGCTGCTCGGGGGTTTCGTGTTCGACAGTTACGGGTCCTATAATCCGGTCTGGTGGCTGTCGGTGTTTTTCGGTGTGATGTCGGCGCTCATCAATCTGCCTATCGTGGAGAAGCCGGTTGCGCGCGCGGCCTTGGCGCCGGCCTGAGGCGCTTGCACGGACGCCGCGCACGCGCCATGAATGCCGGTCTCAACCGGCGAGGCGCGCGTGGCGGCATTCAAAGCAATCGTGATTGAGAAGGCTGAGGGCGGCACCAAGGCCGCACTGACGCAGTTCGATGAAGCCAATCTGATGGACGGCGACGTCACCGTCCGCGTCGAATATTCCACCCTCAATTACAAAGACGGGCTCGCCATCACCGGCAAGGCGCCGGTGGTGCGCCGGTTTCCGATGATCCCCGGCATCGATTTTGCCGGGACGGTGGAGTCGTCGAGCCACGCTGCCTGGAAGCCGGGCGATAAGGTCATTCTCAACGGCTGGGGCTGTGGCGAAACGCACTTGGGCGCATACGCCGAGAAGGCGCGGGTGAAGGGCGACTGGCTGGTTCCCTTGCCAAAAACGGTGACCACGCGCGACGCGATGGCCATCGGCACCGCGGGCTACACCGCCATGCTGGCGGTGATGGCGCTGGAGCGGCACGGACTTGGCGCGGCAATGGGCCCAATTGCGGTGACGGGTGCGGCCGGCGGCGTCGGCTCGGTCGCCATCGCTATTCTCGCCAAGCGCGGCTTTGCCGTGCATGCGGTCACCGGCCGGCCGCAGGAGGCAGACTATCTGCGAGGCCTCGGCGCCACCGAGATCGTGGACCGCAAGGAACTTGCAGGCCCTGCCAAGCCGCTCGCCAAGGAGCGCTGGGCCGGCGCCATCGATGCGGTGGGGTCGACCACCCTCGCAAACCTCCTATCGATGACCCGCTACGGCGGGGCGGTAGCGGCCTGCGGTCTGGCCGGCGGTATGGACCTGCCGGGCTCGGTCGCCCCGTTCATTTTGCGCGGGGTGTGCCTTTACGGCATCGATTCCGTGATGTGCCCGGTGGACCGGCGCCGGGAGGCCTGGAAACGTTTGGAAAACGACCTGGAACGCCAAAAACTGGCCTCGATTACGCGCGAAATAGGCCTTTCGGACGTTTTTGGGGTGGCTCCTGAGATCCTTTCCGGCCAGGTCCGCGGCCGGATCGTAGTCAAAATCGGGTAAACGCGTTCAGGATTTGTCGACGAAAGCCGTGCATACTTTGTTAGGCCTAAAAATCGGGCCGAGGATGTTGTAAACAGTGGCGTCAGTCGGAGTACGGGGAATGTTGCGTTGTGTTGCATTAACGGCTGGCCTGTTGGCCGCATTACCGGCCATTGCGGGCGAAATGAGCGCAGACGAGGCCCGGCGCTTCGTTATCGGCAAGATGTTCAGCTACACGTGCTTCGAGGGGACACGTGGACAAGGCCGCGTCAACTCTGACGGGTCGGTCGCAGGCTCGGTCCAATTCCAGGGGTCCGGCGCGGTGCGCTATGCGCACCTACCTCCCAATACGTTGCAAGTGAAGGGCGAGTCCGTATGCGCTTCGCTGCGCGGAATGCCGTTTCAGCCGTGCTTCAGTCTCGAGCGCACGAGCGATAACACCTTCCGCGGTTCGGTTTCAGGAATGGGCTTTGCCTACTGCGAATTTACGCGCCACGGGGGCCGGACCATCTTGGCGCACAGCATCGAGCGAACGCACAGCGCATCCCCACTCGGCTTGCGCTCGTCCTTCACCGCCGACAACAACAACGACTGATTTTCACGCTTTCGCCGGGAAGATCATGCACGTCGTTGTGGCGTGGGCATAAAGCTTGCCCGCGCGATCTTTGAGATCACCTTCCGAGGTTGCGACCGTCCGTCCGCGATGCACGATGCGGCCTTCTGCACGCACCGGGCCTGTGTCCTTGGTGATCGGGCGCACCAAATTAAGTTTGAGCTCGAGCGTCGTCCATGCGTCGCCTTTGGCGAGTGTGGAAAAAATCGCGCAGCCGAGTGCGGAATCGAGCAGGGTTGCGGCAAAGCCACCATGAACGGTGCCGATGGGATTGTAGTGGTGGAATTCGGGCACGCCCTCGAACACCGCACGGCCTTGCTCTGCCTCGGTGAGATGAAAGCCCATCAATTCGCTGATCGGCGGATTTGGGACCTTGCCGTCGATGATCGCCTTGAGGAAGCCAAGGCCGTCGTAAGACAAGAGGATGTCTGGTGTTACGACGCCATAGGTCTTGCTGCTCACGACGCCCCCCGCATCTGACTGCAATTAGTCTACCTCAACCGCTTACGCGATATCGAGCCGGAATGGATCGCCCTCGGCTGCCGCATGGCCGAGCCCGATGGCGTCGATCGCATGGACCATGCGGCCGTCACGCTTGAGCAGACGGTCAGCGAGGGAGACGATGCGCGAATTCGGCTGCGCCGTCCGCGACGCACGGCGAATGTCCCAGGCAATCTGCATTTCGTCCCGCTGCGGATTGAGCGCGCAAGCCGCGACAAAGGCGCCAGCAGTCGAACGGCTGATGCCGGCAAAGCAATGCATCACCATTGGCGTGGCGCGATCCCATGCGCCGACAAAATCGATCAGCCGCTGGACATGTTCGTGGGCGGGCGCGGTGTAGCCATCCATCGGCGCGGTGATGTCATCGACCGCAAGCACAAGATGATTTTCCGGTGCGATATGGGTTGGCCGCTGCACACGATCTACAAGCCGCAGCAGGGTGACGATATGGCGTGCACCGGTCTCGTCGACCGTTGTGTGCAGGCGCGCAAGTGAGCAAACATAAATCATGAGCGGTATAAAAGCGATTCCTTCGTCATATGTATGACCTGGGTAACGTTATGAAAAGCCTCACGACCGCAGAAGTTTTTCAAAACGTTCACGATAACGCGCCTGCGCAGTTCCGGCCGGCCATGGGCTGAGGTACTCGCGTTCGAGCGCCGCCGAGAATTTCGGCGGGGCCCCGAAAAACGTCCGCGCTTCGTCGTCGGCAAAGCCGGCGAGGCGCGTCGCTTCGAGGTAGGCGGCGCTGCGATCGGCCGATTTGATCAGATTTTGCAAGCTTTCGGGTAACTTCGTCGGCAAGCCGAAACGCAAATGGATGGCCGCCAGCAGCCGCTTCTCCACGGCTTTGTAGCTGTCGCCGATCACCGCCTTGAACGGTGAGATCATGTCGCCCACAACATATTCCGGCGCGTCATGCAGCAGCACAGCCAATCGGCCGTTGCGGTCGAGGCGTGGGACCTTCGCTCGCGCCAGCGCTTCAACCAACAGTGAATGTTGCGCTACTGAGAAAATATGCCCGCCTTGCGTCTGCCCGTTCCAGCGCGCGACGCGTGCGAGACCATGGGCAATATCCTCAACTTCTACATCGAGAGGCGACGGGTCGAGGAGATCGAGGCGCCGGCCCGAAAGCATGCGCTGCCACGCACGAAGAGCGGATTTTGAACCGCGTGACGGCGGCGTTCGCGGGGCGCTCATCGTTTTTTGGCGAGCTTTGTGCAGGCCGTGTGACGGTAGCAAGTAACGAGATGGTCATTGACCATGCCGACGGCTTGCATGAAGGCATAGACAATTGTCGGCCCAACGAACTTGAACCCGCGCGCGATCAGCTCTTTTGAAAGTTTTTGCGACAGCGGGGTCTCCGCCGGCACCTGCTTGGTGGTGCGGAAGTTGTTGAGTTTCGGTTTGCCGCCGACGTGGTCCCACAGCAGGTCTGAAAATCCTGGTCCACTTTCCATGATCTGAAGCCAGGCGCGGGCCGACGAGACAGCGCCCTCGATCTTGGCGCGGTTGCGCACGATCCCGGCATCCTTCATCAGCGACTCGATCTTTCGCTTGGGATAGCGCGCAATTTTTTCAGGCTGGAAATTATCGAAGGTGCGGCGAAAATTATCTCGCTTGCGCAAAATAGTGATCCACGAAAGCCCGGCTTGAAAACCGTCCAGCACCAGTTTCTCATAAAGGGCGCGGTCGTCGAATTCGGGTACACCCCATTCCTCGTCGTGATAGGCGACGTAAAGCGGATCTTGCTTCGGCCACGGGCAGCGCGTGAGCCCGTCCGGGTGGAGAACGGATTTGGTCATACCGCAGCTTTCGTCTCACCAGGCCAGTCGAACTTTGCCCACGCCGGCTTTTCCGCGCGAATGGTAATGCCGCCGGCCTCCAGTGGTGTTCCGGCCGTGAGGGCGTCTTCGACTTTGTCGAGGCGCAAAAGCGCGAGGCCATGGCCTTTAGCGGTCGAGCCCAGCGTGCCGATCTGTTTGTCGCCCGCCATGACCGGCAACCCGCTGCTGGGCGCGTAGTCCTCATAGGTGATCGGTACCACGCGGTTGCGCGCGCTGGCGCGATGTTCGACACGGGAGACAACCTCCTGCCCGACGTAGCAGCCCTTTTCGAAATCGACGCCGTTGAATTGATCCAGGTTGGCTTCGTGCGGAAAAGTGTTGGCATACATGAAATCAAAGCCGCCGCGCGGCACGCCGAGCGCGATGCGATGGGCTTCATAAGCATCGACATCCAGCAAGGTCGCGCCAAGGTCGGCCGCCGCTTCGGCGGCGAGATGCGGCGGCAGCATGATGCGTAAGCCAAGCTCTGCAAGGCGCGGGTCGGTATAACAAAGACCGTAGTCAGTTTCGCCACTGCCATCCCAAACGGCCATCACGCCCAACACTTGCGACAAATCCTCGCTGATCACCTTGGCGCGCAACTTGTAGAAATTCAGCTTTTCCACCAGCGTCGTGGCCAATGCCCGCGGGCAATCGAGAAAAAAGCCGCCGCCATCCTCGGCGGGCGCCTCTGCAATGATGAAATCGGCGATGATCTTGCCTTGCGGTGTGAGCAGTGCTGCAAAGCGCGGCTTGTCCGGAGCGACCTTGGCCATATCGTTGGTCACAAGCCCATTGAGGAAACGCCGGGCGTCGTCACCGGCCACTTTGACCACACCGCGGTCGGGGAGGAGAGCTGTCTTCATGCCAAATCTCTGGGGCCTCGGGCGATAGTCTCTTGCCAGAACTCTCGGCGGAACGTAAGCGCTGAACGCGGTCTTCGCAGCCCCCCTCATCCTGAGGAGCGGCAGAAGGCCGCGTCTCGAAGGATGGGGTCCGGGCGATAAGCCCTCGTGCTCCGAGACGGCCGCTCCGCGGCCTCCCCAGCATGAGGCGTGAATGGCTGACAGCTACGACCTGATCCTCAAGGGCGGCACGGTGGTCAACCACGACGGTGAGGGCCCGCGCGACCTCGGCATTCGCGCCGGCCGTTTCGCCGCCATCGGCGACCTGTCGCGCGCATCCGCGGGTGAGGTGATCGATTGCCGCGGCCTGCATCTCTTGCCGGGGGTGATCGACAGCCACGTTCATTTCCGCGAGCCCGGCCTGACCCACAAAGAAGACCTTGAGAGCGGTTCGCGCGGCGCGGTCCTCGGCGGCGTCACGGCTGTTTTCGAGATGCCGAACACCGACCCTCCCACCACCACGGCCGCGGCGATTGCGGACAAGGTCAAGCGCGCGCATCACCGCATGCACTGCGACTTCGCGTTCTATGTCGGTGCCACCCGCGCCAATACCAAAGACCTTGGCGAACTGGAGATCCTGCCGGGTGTCGCCGGCGTGAAAGTATTTATGGGGTCGTCCACCGGCTCGCTGCTGATTGAGGATGACGAAGGCGTACGCGCGGTGCTCAAGGCGATCCGGCGTCGGGCAGCGTTTCATTCCGAGGATGAATACCGGCTGCGCGAGCGCATGAATCTTCGCGTCGAAGGTGATCCGCGCTCGCATCCTGTCTGGCGTGATGCGACGGCCGCACTCATGTCCACTCAGCGCCTGATCCGGCTTGCGCGCGAAACCGGCAAGCGCGTTCATGTGCTGCATGTGACGACCAAGGATGAAGCTTCATTTCTGGGCAATCATAAAGACGTTGCAACGGCGGAAGCGACACCGGCACATCTCACGCTCGCCGCTCCTGAATGCTACGAGCGGCTTGGCACCCACGCCCAGCTCAATCCGCCCATCCGCGACGCCGGCCACCGCGAAGGCCTCTGGAACGGCATCGCGCAAGGCGTCATCGACAGCGTCGGTTCCGATCACTCGCCACACACGCGCGAGGAAAAAGCGCATCCCTATCCGAAGACACATTCCGGCATGACTGGCGTGCAGACGCTCGTTCCGATCATGCTCGATCACGTCAATGCCGGCCGCCTCTCACTCCCGCGGTTTGTCGATCTCACCAGCGCGGGGCCAGCACGGGTGTTCGGAATGTCGGCGAAGGGCCGCATTGCCGTCGGTTATGATGCCGATGTGACGGTTGTCGATCTCAAGCGTCGGGAAACAATCACGGACAAATGGGTTGTGTCGCGCGCGGGGTGGACGCCGTACAACGGCGTTGCCGTCACCGGCTGGCCGGTGGGTACGGTGGTCCGCGGTCACAAAGTGATGTGGGACGGCAGCCTCACCGCGACGGCGCAAGGCGAGCGCGTGCGGTTTTTGGAAAGCCTGGCCGCCTGAATTATTGGATTATTGCCGCGATTGGTCGAGCGAGAATTCGCCGTTACGGATGCGCGTGCTCAAGCCTTCGGTAAATTTGGCCGCGGCTTCTTCACCGTAAGTTGTCACGAACTCGGCCAGTGCGGCGAACAGGCACGCTTGCGCCAGGCAATCGCCGTCGATGCCATCGAGGCGCGCTTCCGCCCAGGCTTCTTGCAAATAGCCCAGCGCAACGATCTTTTGCTCGCGGTCGGAAATCGGCTCGCGCGCGTTTGTTGAACCCTCAGCAATCGTCATTGTCACCAACGTCCCGGACGTCCATTGCGGACGCCAATTCACGTCCCGAAACGGACGTTAGCACAGCGACCGGGGAGCGTTAGCGCACATTAAACAAAAGGTTAATTGGCGTATCGCGCCGTGATTTCTCGGGCGATTTTCGCGCCCTCGTCGAGGTAGCGGCGAATGGCCAAGTCGGCGGCGGGGGTGCAGGTGCGATAGGTTTGCTGGAAGCCGCGATAACCACGATTGAAGCTGGCCACGATTTTGCGGCGGCGCTCGCCGCTCGGTGCTTCCGCATCAATCAAAGCCTGCATTTCGTTACGCCATTTCTGCCCCTCATTGGCGCCGCAGATCGCACGCAGATAGTGCAATGCGCCCATGACCTCGGCGAGCCTCTCGAGTTCGCCATCAAATGGAGCGGGCGTTTCAGTCTGCGCGCGCGCGGGAAGCGAGACGCACAACAATATTGCCGCGATGGTGAAAAGCCTTTTCAAGCGGTCTCCCGGGATCTTTGTGCGCATGATATGCGCCGGCTGGACGGCAATCGCAAGGCGCGCGGGATCAGCGGACCTTGGCTAGAAGCGCTACGGCGGCGGCGACGATCTCGGCCAGACCGTCGGTGGTGCGAAAGTTTACAAGCTCCGATGGATCGATCCAGCGCGCATCGTCTAGCTCTTCGTTAAGCACCGGTTCGCCCGCACGCCAGCGGGCGGCAAAGCATAAAATGACGAAATGCCGCTCAACTCGGCCTTGCGCGTCGCGGACGATCGCCTCCCGATGTCCGGCAAGTGCGACCGGTTCGATGTCGAGTGATGTTTCCTCGCGTACTTCGCGCGCGACAGCATCGGTGAGCGTTTCGCCGGTTTCAACAGCACCGCCGGGAAGCGTGTAGAGATTGATCGCGGGATTGCGTGCGCGTCGCACCACAAGCAGCTTGCCGCTGCGGATGATGGCTGCGCTGACTGCGAGATAAGGACGCTGCGGGTAAGTTCTCTCGTCGGCCACGCGATCTATCGTTTCATAAGCTTATCGACGACTTCCTGCGGCGTGGATGAGCAGCCCCCATCGGACTCGCCGTTGATGATTGCGCCTGCGCGCGCAATCAGCGGCTTCAACCAACGGATGGCATTTTGGGCGAGGGCCGTAATTGTCTCTGGCCGCCGCTCGGTGTCCATCGCTGCGCGAGTTGCCTCTAGCACGACGGTCATTGTAACGGCCAGCGTATCGAGATTATTGCGCAGGTCGGGGTTGGCCGTGTCATAGGCCGCAACGGCGAGGTCACGCGTCTTGAAATGTGAAGTCCGGAAATGCTCCCGGTAGCTCATCGTCTCCCAGGCCAGAAAATCGGGACGAAACTCCGGACAGCTCGCGAGCATGTCGAGCAGCATGACTGCTTCGCTGAAGCGGTTGAGATAGTCGGTGGCAAGGCCGGTCGCCGGATTGATGTTGGCATCGGAGAGCCGCGATTCCATGTCGGCATCACGAATCTCTTCCGAGGCTTGCGCGGCGTTAGCGCAATCCTGATATTTCATCGAGCCTCATCCCCGAAGCCTGCCAGGCTGCCAGTGTTATGATGTGGGGTTAAATTGCGCTTAAGCGCCCAGGATTTGAGGGTTGGTCAATGTGCGGCCGTTATACGGTGACTTCGGCGCCCGAGGTGATCCGGACGCTGTTTGGCTACTCCGAACAGCCCAATTTCCCGCCGCGCTATAATGTGGCGCCGACCCAGCCAATTGCCATTGTCCGCCTGGCCGAGGGCAAGCGTCAGTTTGCCCTGGTACGCTGGGGCCTACTGCCTTCGTGGGTGAAGGACCCGAAAACCTTCACCTTGCTGATCAATGCGCGGGGGGAGTCTGTATCCGATAAGCCCGCTTTCCGGGCGGCGATGAAACGCCGGCGTTGCCTCATTCCGGCCGACGGCTTTTATGAGTGGAAGGCGGCGGGGGGACGCAAGCAGCCTTACTATGTCACGGCGAAGTCGGGCGGCCCGTTGGCTTTTGCCGGACTATGGGAAACATGGATCGGTCCCAATGGCGAGGAGCTCGAAACGGCAGCCATTGTCACTACGCGCGCCAACCGCGTGCTTGCGACAATTCATGAGCGGATGCCAGTGATTGTCCCGCCCGAAGCATTCGATCTGTGGCTCGATTGCGCGAATGTCGACGCTGAGACGGCCGCGGCGCTGATTGCGCCGGCGCCAGAAGCGCTGCTCGAGGTCTACGAGGTTTCCACTGAAGTCAATCGAACCGCCAACGACAATCCCAAGCTGGTCGAGCGGTTTACGCCACCCGTCGAAGCCCAGCCGCCGCCAGTGGCGCCCAGGCCGCGCCAGCGTGCCAAACGCGTGAAGAAAAACGACGGGCAGGGGGCGTTGTTCTAAAGCGTCGCTACAGCACCTTGCCCGGATTGAGGATGCCGTTGGGGTCGAGCATGCGCTTCAAGCCGCGCATCAGTTCGAGCGCAACCGGGTCTTTCACTTTCGGTAGTGAATCGCGCTTGAGCTTGCCGATGCCGTGCTCAGCCGAAATCGAGCCGTGATATTTGAGGACGACCTTATTGACGGCGTCATTGACTTCTGACCAGCGAGCAAGAAACTGGGCCATATCGGCGCCGACTGGCTGGCTGACATTGAAATGCACGTTGCCGTCACCGAGATGGCCGAACGGCACGGGCCGGCAACCCGGAATGATGGCCTTGGCGGCGGCACTTGCTTCGGCCAGAAAATCCGGCACCGACGCGACGGGTACTGATACGTCTGCCTTGATCGATCCGCCTTCCGGCTTCTGCACTTCAGGCAGGATATGGCGCAAATGCCAGAACGCCTTCGCCTGATCGATACTGGCCGCAACGGTCGCGTCCTCGACCAGCCCCTGCGCGCTGGCATCGGCGAGCAACTGGTCGATGCTGTCGCGCAGGCCATCGCCATGCTGCGATGACACTTCCATCAGGACGTACCAGGAATGTTTGCCGGTGAGCGGGTCGCGAATGCCGTGGCCGTGCTTGACCGCAAATTCGATTACATCGCGCACGATCAATTCGAAGCTCGTCACGGTGCCGCCAACGCGCGCCTGCGCCATATTGAGCAAAGTCACGGCGGCCTGCGGGGAGGGCACGCCGACGAATGCGGTTTCGACTGCGTGCGGGCGAGGGAACAGCTTGACCACCGCAGCGGTAATGATGCCGAGCGTGCCTTCGGCGCCGACAAAAATATGGCGAAGGTCGTAGCCGGTGTTGTTCTTCTTGAGTTTGGACAACAAATTCATGAGCCGGCCGTCGGCAAGCACGACTTCCAGCCCGAGCACGAGGTCGCGCGCAATGCCGTAGGCGACTGCGCCGGTGCCGCCGGCATTGGTGGAAAGATTTCCGCCGATGGTGCAACTGCCTTCGGCCCCGAGCGAGAGCGGAAATAGACGGTCTGCCGCCGTTGCCGCATCCTGCGCTTTTGCGAGCACGACGCCGGCTTCGCAGGTCATGGTGTTGGATGCCGCATCGATTTCGCGGATTTTATCCAGCCGCGTGAGCGAGAGGATCAGCTCGCCATCGAATGGAATTTGCCCGCCCACGAGTCCTGTATTGCCGCCCTGGGGCACCAGAGGCGTCTTGGTCTCGTTGGCCAGCTTGAGGATTGCCCGAACTTCGGCAACCGAACCGGGCCGCAGCAGCATCGATGTACGGCCATGATAAAGCCCGCGACCTTCGACCAAAAAAGGCTCGAGCGCCGCCGGATCGGTGATGGCGTATTTGTCGCCGACAATGGCCGCAAAGCGCGGCAGCAGGTCGGGCGAGGGCGCTCGGCGGAGCTGTTCGTTCATTCCGGCTATTGTCCTTGCCTCGGTGCGGCGGCGCGCTTGAGGCGATCGTTGATCGCCTCACCCAGGCCGTCGTGCGGTACCTTCATTACCGCGATGCGCCTGACACCGGAAGCGTCCAGCGCGCGGAGATGGGAGAAGAGGTTAGCCGCCGCTTCGATCAGGTCGCCGCGAGGCGACAGATTGAGCATTGTGCCGGAAGCCGCCGCCGGGCCAAAGGCGAGCAGCGCTTCCCCCGGCTGCGAAGCATCGGCATCAAGACGCAGCGCGGCCTTTGGCGCGTAATGCGACGTCATCATGCCCGGTGCCACCGGCGCTTCGTCGGCGATTGGCGCTATCGCGAGCGCGCTGCCGAGAACGCCTTCGATCGCTTCGCGTGGAATGCCGCCGGGGCGCAGCAGCGACGGCTGATCGATACAGGAGACGATTGTCGACTCCACGCCAACTGCGCAGGGCCCGGCATCGACGATCAGATCGATGCGCCCCCGCAGGTCGGCCAGCACATGAGCAGCGCTGGTTGGAGAAACGTGGCCCGAACGGTTCGCGGATGGCGCCACCACGGGCCCGGCGAAAGCCGCGAGCAGGTCACGCGCGACGGGATGCTCCGGCACGCGCACCGCGACACTGTCGAGGCCAGCGAGCGCGAGATCGGCGACGCCGCAATCCGGTTGTTTCGCCAAGACCAACGTCAGCGGCCCCGGCCAGAAATTCGCCGCAAGTTTTTCGGCAGCAGGATTGAAAATGCCCACGCGCCGGGCCGCGGCAATATCCGCGACATGTGCAATGAGCGGATTGAATGAAGGCCGCCCCTTGGCGGCATAGAGCCGCGCCACGGCCTCGCCATTGCGGGCATCGGCACCGAGCCCGTAGACCGTTTCTGTCGGAAAGGCGGCCAGCCCGCCCGCGGCAAGGCAACGCGCGGCGGCCTCGATCGCCTCGCGATCGGCCTTCAAAACGCGCGTTCCAGGCTCAGCCGTCATTGGGTCTCTCAAGCTTGCGTTTAGGGATGCCGGGGTTATAAGTCCGCCCTTCAGTCGGAGTGTAGCGCAGTCTGGTAGCGCACCACGTTCGGGACGTGGGGGTCGCAGGTTCAAATCCTGCCACTCCGACCAACAAAAACAATCACTTAGCTTTTCGGGCCCGAGATCGCCCAGCTTCGTCCAAGAGACAAGCTTGTTACACAAAAATATACGCCCAGAGCATACCTAGGAATATGGTCGCCAGAAGCGGCCAAAGCACCCCCGGTATCACCTCGTAACCCTCAGCCGTTGGAGCGCCGTGCGCACGTCGTCCAATTGCTGGACTTGGGGGTGTTGGTTGTTCTCGAGTTGCGTTTCGACCGTCATGCCGGACTAGCCGCCGATGTTTGTCACTTGGCGGTCCGGATGCCACGATTGATGATCACAGGCGTCAGGGCGAGCGCGGAGCCGACGACGAACCAGAAAGTGCGCTGATAAAAAATGTCACCCGGCCCGGACATCACCGCGAACGCCAAGAAGCACAATACAATCAGCGCAGATGTTTTGTCTGTCCGGGCGTGTCGCCATTCGCTGAAAAAGACGTGTAGGGCTGCGACGGTAAAGACAGCAAAGCCGATGATGCCCATCTCGGCCAACAACCACACCGGCGTCGAGTGAATGATTAGCGGAGTTCCGTCCGTCGACAAGACCGTCTCATTGCGGAACGCACCGAGACCAGCCCCGAAGACCGGATGGCTGAGAAATAAATCCAGTCCACCGGCTATTGTGAGCCAGCGTTCATGCGTTGACGCTGCCTCGGGGACAAAGTTCGGTACAACGTGATTTGCAATGCCCGTCATGCCCGGCAGGGTCGATAATGCGAAGGGCATAATTGCGGCACAGACCGCACACGTGATTGAAAAGACAATTTCTCGGGCGGTGAGCGTACCAAGGTAGAGGCTTGTCGCGATCACGAATGCGGCAGCGATCCATCCCGACCGGGACCCCGCCAACCAGAATCCAAATATTAACAGTGCCAGAATAGCTATTCGCAGTGCAGGGCCACGGACCAAAACGATGGCTGCAGATAAGGCCATCAAAAGCTGAAACGCAAAAGCGTTACGGTTTTGTGCAAATCCTACAATCGGACCTGGCCCTAAGAATTGAGACGCAAATTGAGCTCCGGCTTCTTGTAGCAATACGAGAGCAACCTCAATTCCCGCAATCGCCGCAGTGGCGCCAACGAATGTCAGCAGCACGATTCGCAATGCGTTCTTTCCATCCGCCATCACGGCCAAGGCGCCGGTTGCTCCATAACTCAACAGAATAAACCACCCCAGAAATCTGTTGACCCATGCCCACGTCGTCAAGCCAAAGCGCAAGCTTCCGATAAGCAGCGATGCGGATAGTGCAAACGTAGCAATGGCGACTGCTATGTTAATGTAGGGCGCTCGCCAATTTGGCATTCGGCCTTGCTTGATTGCTCTCAGGATAAAGAGCGCACCGCCTACCAATGCGATCGGGTCCGCAAGATTTACATTCAGCAACCCTGAACTGACGGGAATGTAGATTTGGAACAACACGAACGTCGCTGCCGCCAGCGGAAGGAACCACGAAAGCGCTCGCGAGTAGTCAATCGATGTGGAGGCGAATTTTGTAACTTCCCGTCTCTTTTCATTGATAGAATCTGGCAGAGCCAGGATTGCGATGACGGCCACGACGAGCAATGACCCAATTCCAACGATGACGGCGGTTATGACCGCCGAATGGGCTGATACGCCAACGACGCCAAGCCCCACCACGGCGCTCATTTCGCGCATACCCCAACCGGCGAGGCTGATCGGTACGCTGGTCGCGAACATGACGATTGCGGATGCGGCGATAAGATTGGCTATCGAGGTTTGCGGCGAAAGATTGTGTGCGGCTAGCACGTAGGCGGCCTGCATCGGGATATGAACTAGAAGCGTTAGCCAGATGACTGCCGAACATTGCCGCACGAAGTGCCGGGTTAACAGCGGTGCGACTGTCCGAACGGCCGTACGGCCATAACCCAACAAAGCTCCCACCGACGTTGCTGCAATCAGGCCCGCGATGATCTTGATCAACTCCGCACCGCCCGCGGATTGATCGAGATAGATATGGCCGAAAATAAAGAGCGCGCCGCCTAACGCAAAGAGCGCGGATATAATTGCTGCCGTGATGCGCTCATAGGCGGTAATGATGACCACCGCGGCAAACGGCATACCGCTGCGACTTGCGATCACCCCGCGCGCCATCAATTGTCCGGCGATCTGGAAAAATACGGCGCCGGCCAGAGTGCTGGCGCTAACCGTCGCCATGGCACTTCGAAAGCTGACGCAATGTCCGATGTCAGCCGCTATTACCTTGAACCTCAGCGTGGCTGCCAGCGCATTTGCAAACAGTACCGCGAAAATGACGAAGATCGTTACAAATGAGAGCTGATGTAAATCGGAACGTACGTCGGAAAGATCGTAGTTAAATGCCAGGTATCCAACGACGATGCCAAGCAGGGTGATCGAGGTAACAAGCTTTATTGTGTTTGCGTATCGGGAGAGAAAGTTTTTGTTTTTTGGGACGTCGCGATTGTCTTTGTGATGCAACTCAATTGGAGAGTCTTCGAGCGATTTTTCGGCTGCAATAGTATTGCCGAGATTCATTGCGGCACCGGTCCCCTTAACCGGTCGCATGCGCCGGTTATTAGGTTTTGGACCAGACCACGCGGGAAAACTTGGAGGTGCGCGACGTCGATGTTGCTAAAAACGAAAACTTAAAAAGTGCTGTGCCGTGCCCGCAGGATTTCCGCCGTGCACACGGAATTGTGTGCGTCGCTCTTAGTGGAGATCAATCGAGCGCGCCTTGCGTGCTCGCCAAACCGTTGACATCCGGGAACCCGAAATGTGGTCCGATCCTTCGCCGCGTACGCCGGAGGTATCGCCGCGATGCGAGCGTCCTTGACCACGCCGTTTGCGGACGGTGCCTCGGCGCAGCGCCATTGGAATGTGATGTGAAGCCCCGCCTTCGCATACCTCTGAGCGAGTAGCCAATGTGACTATCCGCACTTTGGTTGGCGGCGCTCGCGGGAACGAATATGGCCCTGCAGCCGCGAATCAATCGTCCCCCCGAAGCCACGGCACATTTCCGAGGCGCGCGTATTGCGCGGAAAATACTGCAAAGCAGCCATCCTGTTCACAGCGACGCGCTTAGCGGCTAAGATTTCTTGCCGGATGTCGCACGGGTGACCGTGCGAAAATCACGCTTCGCGATGCATTTGAGGGGACCCAATGAAGCCACAGGACGGTTGCATGAGATATAACAGCACGTTTTCGTTGCTGCGTCGGCGCGGGTTGCGCCCGCTGCTGGCCTTAGCAGCGACACTCCTGCTGTTCGGGCACACAATAAGCGCTCATGCGGCGCCGGCGCCGTCATCGTCCAAGTCGCAGGCTCACGTTTACTTGCTCCGGGGCGTCCTCAATATCTTCTCGTTGGGCCTCGACGAAATCGCGTACAAGCTGGAGCAGCAAGGCATTCGCGCGAGCGTATCCAACTATCTCTTCTGGTCATCGGTCGCAGATGAAGCTGCGGCGGAATACAAGAGCGGGCGGACACGAACGATCATTTTGGTGGGGCACTCCTCCGGTGCAACGATACTCCCCGATATGGTTGAGCGCCTGGACAAGCTCGGTGCCCCCGTGAAGCTGGCGATCGGCCTGGACTCCGTGTTTCAGACGAGCCTGTCAGGGCGTGTTGGCCGCTATATCAATTTCTATGTCGCCAACGGTGCCGGGACGCCTGTCCAGGGGACGAAGCAACTCCAGGGCAAACTGGAGAATGTCGACGTCGAGAGGATTCCCGGGGTCGGTCACATGACGATCGACAAGAACCAGATCATGCAGCAGAAGGTCATAAGCGCTATCAATTCCGCACTTTAGGCGGATGACCGCCGCACCTCTCGATCGCGCATGTCTGCCATAGCCGTGTTGAAAGCGGCAGCTGTGCCTTAATTCAAGAATGATTTGCGTGTCTGTATCCCGCAGGCAAACGCTGAAAGCGCAAGATGTATCCGGTGCAAATTGCATCCCTGCTGACCGCAGCGATCTTTTCCAGCTGCGCGCTTTTTATTACGCTTGATCCGGCAAACTCTGGCCCTATTGCCGCGTGGAGCGGGAGCGCCGGAGCTGCGCCGAAAATAAATCCCGCTACAATTTTCGCGGCAAAGGCCTCGCCGGTCGGACCTCCGCCGGCGGCCAAACAGGCCGTGATTGTGCCGGCTGGGCGCGCTTATCTATTCCGTGGCGCGCTAGGTCCAATCTTTTCGCGCGGGATGGACCGCCTGACAAAACGCATCGAAGAAGCCGGTGTGACCGCGACCGTCAACGAATTCACGATTTGCCGTTACATTGCCGCGAAGGCCATTCGTGACTATCGCCAGGATCCCGCGCCGATCATCCTCATCGGACACTCGATGGGTGGGTTTTGTGCGATCAAATTTGCGGAAATCCTGCAAGCCGAGAACATCCCGGTAAGTCTGGTTGTCGCAATCGATCCGGCACACGTCACGCCCGATGTGCCGCTCAATGTCGAGCGTTTCATCAACATATTTCTGGCGCACAATGTCTTGGGTGGTGGCGATGTCGTGCCGGCCAAAGGTTACCTAGGTCACTACGCGAGTTATGATCTCTCGCAGCACGACGAGGTCACGCATATCAACATCGACAAGATGGACGCGGTCCACCAGCAATTGGTTGCCAAGATCCAGGAGCTCACCGCGACACCGGCAAAATCTGAAGGCGAGGGAATACCAATTCGTTACGTCGTTCCCGCCGATGCCGCAATCGAACTGTGGGACAGTGGCACGCCGGTTTTCGCGCACCCGGGCGATACGCTCGAAACGCTCGCGGCCTATTACCGCGTGCCGCTTTGGTCGCTCACCCAGATCAACCAGGTGTCGAATGGGGTTCCGCTCACAGACCACCAGCGGATCGTGATCCCGCGACATCTCGTTCCGCTCGCTGCCGTCTCGGGCCAGCCGCCGCCGAAACGCTGAAGCGGGTTCTGTACGCTTTTAGTGGTGCGGGAGGAACGGAATCAGCATTGGAACGCGGCTCCGGTAAGCCCCATAGGCGTCCGCGCCGAGCTCAATGCTCAGGAAGCGCTCTTCCATGCGGGCCTTTTGCCACAGGCCGAGCGAGATGAGCACGGCGCCGAGTATCGCATTCGCCGTCCCGACAGCGGCGCCCGTCGCCAGGATTGCCGAGATAAGCCCCGTATAGATTGGATGGCGCACGAACCCATACGGACCGGTGTCGATGACCCGATGGCCTTCTTTCCGCGTGATTGCGTTCGACCAAAAGTAGCCGAGATGAATTCGCGCCCACCATGTAAGCAAGACACCCGCCAGAGTCACAGCGGCAAGCGCATAAGCGGCCCCGTTGCCGATCGTCCAGACCTGGCGAACCCCCAGTGCCTGCGCGGTCCATGGCGTGAGGAGAAGCGCCCCGACAATGATCGGGATTCGGTAAGCTTGTGCGTTCCAGGTCAATACGCGCTTTTGTGTCCGGCCTGACCAAAACGACGCCACTGCCCAGCTGATGAGCCACCCGATCCAGATGAGGGCAATCAATCCGCTCGGCCACGCCGCGAGCCAGCCACTCCAGACCAACACAAACAACTCGTTCAGGCTATGCGGCATGGGCGTTAACCAGGTAGGTGATGGTCTCGCGCAAGGCGGACTCAACAGGGCGGGGCGCATAGCCGAGCTCACGCTGTGCGCGCTCAATCGACAAGGCCGTGGAACGCAACGCGATTCGAACGCCCTCTGCCGTGCCTGAAGGAGGGTTGCGCGTTACATGGTCGGCGATGAATTCCAGCATGCCGGCGGTCATTTCTGCAAATGGCCCGGGAATAGGAACCTGCACGCTCCAGCGGCCGCTGATCGCAGCGACATATTGAAGAATCTTTTTCAGCGGAATGCTTTCGCCGCCAAGGATGTAACGATGTCCAACTTTTCCGCGTTCCATGGCGAGAACCAGACCGGCGGCAACATCGCGCACGTCGACGAGGTTTACAACGAAATCGAGATAGAATTGGAAGCGGTTGTTCAGAAAATGCCGGAGCATCGCGGTCGGCGGAGTAAGATTGTGGTCATGCGGTCCGATTGGCATCGTCGGGCTGCCAATCACCACGGGAAAACCGGATGCCGCGGCTTGAACCGCGAGCTGTTCGGCGAGCATTTTCGATCGCGTGTATGGGCCCGGCATGTCTTCGGCTGTCAGTAAAACATCTTCCGCAGCGACGCCATCTGAGCGCGAAGGGCGGAAAAGAATGGATTCGGTCGAACAATGTAGCAACCGTGCAATACCACGCTTACGCGCAGCTGCAATGACGATCTCGGTGCCGCGGCAATTGACGGCATGAAAGTCGTCCTTGCGGGGTATCCACATGCCAGGCAGCCCGGCGAGGTGATAAACCTCATCGACGTCTTTCAGGGCCTGATCGACCAATTCCGGGTCGAGTACTGAACCACTGATGTACTGCGCAGCGGACAAGTCGGGACCCGGGGGATGGAGATCGAGGACGCGCGTTTGCCGTCCGCTCGTGATCAGCGCCGAAACCAGGTGCCGTCCGATGAAGCCGCTGCCGCCAGTGACAAGAACGCATGTCATGGATCTTGCTGCACGTCGCCTTGACGCTGGTGCGGGAATATCGACCGGTGGCCCGCCGACGGTTGCGATCCTTGTTGAATAACAACTGCCAGATCGTTTCGGAAGCCGAGAGCGATGAACAATTTTGCCATCACAAACATCGGGCCCAGGAGAAGGTGAGGCGGGTTGTCCAGAAGTGCCGGCTTACGCCCTTCGAATATTTGATGCCCGACAATTTGAACACCAATGCCGAGGACAATCAGCACGATCGAGATTATCCAAACGGCGGTGACACTCACATGGCTTGAGATAATTGAGGCGGCTATGAGGAGAAGAATTCCAGCGCCGACGAGTGCCAGGCCGAGGGCGGTATCGAGCATGACCCAGTAGATCAGCACGGGCACTACCATGAAGGCTGCCACATTACTTTGAACGCCAAATATTGTGACCGGCCACAAGCTTAGAGGAAGAACCGCGGCCAGGAACAGAAATATGATGCCGACAACGTGCATGGCACAGTTGGTCGGATCGCGATGATATTCCACGTAGTCCGAAAGCTGGCGCCGAAAACTAGCACTCATTCTGCGCTCGCTGCTGCTTTCGTGTGGAAACGCCACCAAACCGAATTGCCCTATCAACGAGGGGCGGCTGTTCGTTGTTTTGCCCCCGGTGGCGGACTACGCAACTTAAACTTGGGATCGTGCTCAAGTCAAAGGGCGCCTCGTTCATTTTGGCGGACCCAAAACAAGCGCCATCACGAACGATTTCGATCCATTTTTCGTTGCTAAATCAGTGGGCGAGAGTAACCGGACCAAGCTGGTCCAATACTCATGACTGTGCCGTCAATCAACCCGCCGATTGTCGCGCTCGCGCGAGTATTCGGTTCGGGCCAATGGGGGTCGCGCGGCGGTCTGCGTTCCGCGGGTTCACTCGTCGTGCGCGTGATTGAATGCTTTTCCGATCGCGTTCATACGCAGCGAGCTCATGCCGACACGCTGATCTTTTTCGAGCGGTGCGACCGCCTCATCGCAATTGACGTAACCTTGGTCCCACATTTTTCCGGTGCGGTTATCGAGCATCCGCCGCCAGCATTGATCACCGCGCGTCGGCACGATGATGATGGAGCCTGTGTAAACGGCAGCATCATTGCGCGGTGACGGCTTTGCGGCGGTCTCTTTCTTGAGCGCCGACCAGCCGCTCGGATGCCAGTCGATAGAATACACGAGAACTGCAGCGCCGAAGGCCAACCAAATGAGGAGTATATTGGTTCGCGGAATATCGCGCATGAACCAATGATGGCGAGACGATACGCGACGCGTGGCCATGGCCCTTACTCCGAACACGCGAACCTTTGTCCTAGATCGGACTCCATACAATCAACTGCCGGTAGATTAAGGTGGCCATCGTTAAGAGATCGTTCAGCCTTGGTCATCGGCCGATGGCGCGGTCCCCCAACCTGAAAAATCAAACACTTTCGGGCGTCCGGCGGGCCTGATGCGCAAGCTTTTGGTGCGCGTCCGCTCTTGCACGAGGCCGTCCGCGCCGCGTAACGTCAGCCGTCAAACAATGCCGGCGGGCAAAACGGGCCGGCTAAGGGGAGCAAGGGGAGGATGACAATCATGCGGCGGATTTTCGCGCTTGTCTCGTGCGCGGCGCTCGCGGTGGCCTGTATCACAGTTATGCGGGTCGGCAATGCGGCCGCGGCCGATTACCCGACCCGCTCGCCGCACATCTACGTTGGCTATCCGCCGGGCGGCTCGACCGACATTCTCGCGCGGATTTTCGGTCAGTACCTCAGTGAAAGGCTCGGTCAGCAGTTCATTGTCGAAAATCGTCCGGGCGCAGGCAACAATCTTGCGACCGACTTCGTCGCCAAAGCCGCGCCCGACGGTTACACCTTTTTGCTGGCGAACCCGGCCAACGCGGTCAACGCCACGCTCTACAAACATCTTAATTTCGTATTCCTGCGTGACCTCGAACCGGTCGCCGGCTTCATCCGCGTTACCAACGTGATGGAAGTCAATCCGGATGTTCCGGCAAAGACCGTCGCCGAATTCATCGCCTACGCCAAAGCCAATCCCGGCAAGGTCAACATGGCGTCGTCGGGCAACGGCACATCGGTGCATCTCTCCGGCGAATTGTTCATGGCGATGACCGGGGTGAAAATGCAGCACGTGCCCTACAAAGGCGCAGCGCCAGCGCTGACGGATTTGATGGGCGGCCAGGTGCAGGTCTTGTTCGACAATCTTCCGTCATCGATCGAGCACATCAAAGCCGGAAAATTGCGCGCCTTGGGTGTGACCGCGGCACAACGTTCGTCGGAATTGCCGGACGTACCGACCGTCGGCGACACCGTGCCTGGTTACGAGGCGAGTGCGTTTTTCGGGCTGGCCGCTCCGAAGGGCACGCCGAAAGAAATCGTCGACAAGATCAACGGGCTCGTGAACGACGCCCTGAAGGATCCAAAGATGCTCGCGAAGCTCAAGGACCTTGGTGGCACACCGTTTCCGGGCACGCCGGCTGATTTTGGCAAGCTGCTCGCCGACGAAACGGCAAAATGGGAAAAGGTCGTTCGCGGCGCAAACCTTTCGATCGAATGATGCGCACGAGACGCACGGCATCTCCAGAATGACGGCGCGTAAACGTCCCGAGGACTTGCGCAGCCATCGCTGGCTCGGCGTGAGCGATTTGCGGTCGTTCGGCCACCGGTCGCGCCTCCGGCAGGGCGGCTTCAATTCCGTCGACTGGACGGGCAAGCCCGTGATCGGCATCGTCAACACGTGGAGCGATATTAATTTTTGTCACACGCATCTGCGCGACCGCGCCGAAGATGTGAAGCGGGGAGTGCTGCAAGCAGGCGGTTTTCCGGTCGAGCTGCCGGCGATGTCGCTGTCGGAACCGTTCGTGAAGCCATCGACGATGCTCTACCGCAATTTTCTGGCGATGGAGACCGAGGAACTTCTGCGCAGCCATCCGATCGACGGCGCCGTCCTGATGGGCGGCTGTGACAAAACGACGCCCGGGCTGATGATGGGCGCAATCAGCATGGGCGTGCCTGCGATCTATGTGCCGGCTGGCCCGCAACTGCGCGGAAACTGGCGTGGTCAGCAGCTCGGCTCCGGCTCCGATGCTTGGAAATATTGGGATGAGAAGCGCGCCGGCCGCATCAGCGATGCTGATTGGGCCGAACTCGAGGGCGGTATCTCGCGCAGTTATGGCACCTGCATGGTTATGGGCACGGCGGCGACGATGATGGCAATCGCCGAGGCACTCGGGATGTCATTGCCAGGCGCCTCGTCGATCCCGGCTGCCGATTCCGGTCACATGCGCATGTGCGCGGCCGCCGGCCGCCGCATCGTCGACTTGGTCTGGGACGATGTGACGCCACAGAAAATTCTCACCCCGGCTGCGTTTGACAATGCCATTCGCGTGCATATGGCGATGGGCGGATCGACGAACGCCATCATTCACGTCGTAGCGATGGCGCGCCGCGCCGGGCTCAAGCTCGACATGAATCGCTTTGACGAAATTTCGCGCGAAATTCCGGTTCTCGCCAATGTGCGGCCGTCTGGTGAATTCCTCATGGAGGACTTCTTTTACGCCGGTGGTTTGCGGGCGCTCATGGCAGAACTCAAAGGCGCGCTCGATCTGTCATGCCTTACGGTCACCGGCAAAAGCATCGGCGAAAATATTGCTGGCGCTGAAGTGTACAAGCGCGATGTTATCCATCCGCTGTCAGATCCGGTATCACGCGAAGGCGCAACCGCCGTGCTCACCGGCAATCTTGCTCCGCGCGGCTGCGTGATGAAACCGTCGGCGGCCGACAAACGGCTGTTACGTCATCGTGGCAAGGTCATTGCGTTCGAGGACTACAACCACATGGCGCGCGAGGTTGAGCGCGACGATCTTGACGTGACGCCGGATCACATCCTCGTCCTCAAGAACGGCGGTCCCAAGGGCGGCCCCGGCATGCCGGAATGGGGTATGCTGCCGATCCCGAAAAAGCTTGTGAAACAGGGCGTGCGCGACATGTTGCGCATTTCGGATGCCCGCATGAGCGGCACCAGCTACGGGGCGTGCATTCTGCACGTGGCGCCGGAAAGCTTCGTCGGCGGGCCGCTGGCCTTCGTCAAGACGGGCGACGAGATCGAAGTCGATGTGCCGGCACGGCGCATCCATTTGCACGTCTCGGATGAAGAGATGGGCCGCCGCCGGGCGACGTGGAAGCCGCCTAACCCACGCTATCCGCGCGGTTATGGCGCGCTTTATTCACAACATATCGGCCAAGCCGACGAAGGGTGCGATTTTGATTTTCTTGCGCCACTTGGGGCAATTCCCGAACCGGAAATCCATTGAACCCCGTCGAGCTTAAATTAGAAGCGTTCTCATCTTCGTCTGATTAGAAAAGCTCCTAACTAGAAATTTCTAATCTGTGCTGCGCGCATTGACGCGCATGCAAAATTTTTGAATTGTTTTTTTGCCCCGCACGTTTTTGCGTGTCGTGCAGCCTGATGGCCGGGCCTTGAACCTGGCGTATGAGGAAACGGAATAGATGCTCCACGCTCGCAACGCGCGCGCAATTATCTTTGCTGCGTCCTTTTTGGTTGGCTCCGGTATTGCCGCGCGTGCGCAGGACAATACGTCGGCTTTTTATCGAGACATTGAAACGAAATACATCTTCGGCTTCACCGAGGGTTCGGGCATCGGCCTCGAAGGCGAAAAAGAATTCTCGCTGGAAAGCGTTGCGCGGATCGGGAAAGCCGACGGACGCTATTGGGCGAGCGAGACCAAGCTCGAATACGAATTTACCCCGAACCAGTACGTCCAATTCGAATTTGGGCCGCTCGTGTCCCACCACAACATCCAGAATGTGACGGGCATGGACGACCTCAATCGGTTCGCATTCAGCGGGCTCTTCGGCGAAATACGATACCTTGTTCTGGATCGTGGGCCATCGTCGCCCCTTGCGATTACTCTTTCCGCCGAGCCGGAATGGCACCGCATCGACGAGACAAGCGGCACGCGCGTCGAGAATTTCAGCCTTGAGCTGAAGGTCAATGCCGATCTTGAGCTGATCCCGAACCGGCTCTATCTCGGCGCCAATCTGCTCTACGAGCCGGAAGGTACCCGCGACCCGGACGGCGTCGGTGCCGGTTGGGCGCAGGAATCGACGGGCGGCATTTCGACCGCGTTGGCCTACCGCATTGTACCGTCCGTTTTCATTGGCGCCGAGGCCTGGTACCTGCGGCACTACGATGGAATGTGGTTCAACACATATACGGGCGATGCCCTATACGTCGGGCCAACCTTGTATGTGCAACTTGATCGCAAGGTATTCATGACCGCGGCCTGGAATACGCAGGTTGTCGGCCACGATGTGGATGTGCCCGGCTCCTCGCTCAATCTCAGTGAATTTTCCCGCCACCGCGCCAAATTGAAAGTCGCTGTCGAGTTCTAACCGGAGCCGGCTCCCATGCGTAGGAATGTTGCGAAGATCGCCTTTATCGTTCTGCTAATCGCGTCCGCTGGACTTCCTGCGACTGCGCAGCAGGCGGCGAGCGTCAGCATTAGTGTGAAGAACCATCGTTTCCAGCCGGCGGAAATCCATGCGCCTGCAAATGTCCCGATCGAGCTACACGTGAAAAACCTTGATTCGACGCCGATGGAATTTGAAAGCGTGACCCTGCGCGTCGAAAAGGTCGTGGCGGGCAACAGCGAAGGCCTCATCCGGCTGCGGCCATTGGGGGCCGGCAGCTACAAATTTTTCGACGATTTTCATCAGGAAACAAACGGCGTCTTGGTGGTACGCTAGCCTCACGCCGCGGACGGGCCGAAGAATTTAGTGCCGCCCACGCGGCCTTCGCCACATAGCGTCGGCGCAAGACATGGGTGCAACGATAGCCGAAATAGTGGTAGGCCGGTTCCGCAAATTGGAACGCACGGCATGGCCGACGACATCCCTTTCGACAAAGACCTCACCATCGCGCCTGACACTGTCGACGAGCCGATGGCAAGCGTCCGACGTGTCATGGCCAACAATCCCGGCCCATTCACTTTCAAGGGAACCGTTAGCTACATCATCGGTCGTGGCAAGGTCGCGATCGTCGATCCCGGTCCTGATGACGAAGCGCATATCCGCGCGCTCCTCGATGCCGTTCGCAACGAGACTGTGACGCATATTTTTGTCACACATACTCATCGCGATCATTCGCCGGCGGTGCCGGCGATCAAGGCGGCGACAGGCGCTACCGTCTATGCTGAAGGTCCGCACCGCGCCGCGCGGCCTTTGCATATCGGCGAACATAATCCTCTCGACGCGAGTGCCGACCGCGATTTTCGTTCCCGATGTCGCCTTGAAGGACGGCGAGGTTGTCGCCGGCGATGGCTGGGCCATCGAGGCGGTAACGACGCCCGGCCACACGGCCAACCACATGTCTTTTGCCCTCAAAGAGAAAAGTACGCTTTTTGCGGGCGATCACGTCATGGCTTGGGCGACATCGATTGTGGCGCCGCCGGACGGCGCCATGAGCGACTACATGGCCTCTCTGGCAAAACTCGCGCGGCGCAGAAGAAACGACTTATTTTCCCGGCCACGGCCCGGCCATCACAGACGCGCCACGCTTCGTCAATTATTACATCCTGCATCGCAAGGCGCGCGAAGCCTCGATCCTGCATCGCCTGTCAAAAGGCGCGACCGATATCCCGACGATCGTACGTGCGATTTATATTGGCCTTGATCCCGTCTGACCGGGGCCGCTGGCCTCTCGGTGCTTGCCCATCTCGAAGATTTGGTCGCCCGCGGTCTAGTCGCAACCGACGGTCAACCTGCGATCGACGGCGTTTATCGTTTGGCAGGCTGACGCTTCTCAGGTTGGCCCTTTTTTCCGGCGGCGGGGGCTTGCGGGCTCCGGCGCCGAACCAACCACATCGTCAATGTCATCGAGCAGGCTGCGAATGCGGGACGCATTGGCGCCGAAATCGTGTGCGCCGACGCGCGATGCAGAGCGCATATCAATTCGGGTGCCTTGACCCATCGGGGTCACGCGGATGACGACGTCATCGCGGAACCCCATGATCGGTGTGCGCGCCACGGCCTCGATGACGCCGTCGCGGCGCGACAAGGTCGGCGCACGTGCATCGCCGATGTACCATTTACGTTTTGTAACGAGCGCGAGCGCGGCGTCGTAGGCGACTTTGGTCGGAACGTCGAGGTCGAGCGGTGCCACATCGGGGTAAGCGGCACGCTGGAGTGCGGCCACGGCGGCACCGGGATAATCAATGCGGCCCCGCGGCCGCAGCCGTGCGAGTACGTCAAAGCGCGGCGGATTAACCGGGTCGGTCGTCACATCGGTGATTTCGGGCAGCTTCAGAGCGCGCGTGCCGAGGTAGGCGGGATAGGCGAGGAGCACCAATCCGAGGAATAGCCCGATTAAGGCGCGCCCCAGACCGGATCGGCCCTGGCGCCAGATTACGACGAAACCCGCAAATGCGAAGAGGATGGCGAGGCCGGCAAAAATGAGAGCGGCGGCAAACGTCGCGAGCGCAGGCACAATCTCTAGCAAGCCGGAGCGCACGATGATGATCGACAGCGCGGCGACAACAAAAGCAAACATCGCCAGCCTTGACGACCAGACTGCAATTTTTGAAACCGGTTCACCTTGGAGCGGGCGTCGGGCCATGATCATGAACCCGCACAAATCTGCTTGAGCGCCGCCCATTCGCCCGCTTCGAGAAAGGGCAATGGCTGAGATACGGAGGCCAATTTGTCGATAGTGGCAATCCGCGCATTCGTCTCCGGATGATTCAGCAGGATCGTCATGCCGGGCTCCGTGGCACCGCCAATCTTGCCCAGGATCGTCGTGAGCGCATGCGCATCGCCGCCAGCTTTGTTCATGAGGTCGGTGCCGTAGGTGTCGGCGGCCACTTCCGCCTCGCGTGAATAGGACGATTGCAACACGGTTTTAGCAGCAAACACAACCGCGCCGCCGCCGACGAAATCGCCGAGCAACATGCCGAACATAAACGACAGGCCTGCGCCCTGAAGCACAGCTTGAGTGCCGTCACGGTGGGCCACGTGGCCGATTTCATGGGCGATCACGCCGGCTACCTCGTCGGCACTATCAGCTTTGGCGATAAGACCGCTAAATAAATAAACTTGTCCGCCGGGAAGCGCTATGGCGTTGGCCTCCGTCCGCCGAACCACAGTCGTACGCAAGGGCAAAGGCAGTGCCGCCACAGCCTCGAGCCGTCGGACCATTTTGTCGAGTGCGGTCCGCCCCGGTCTTTCCGAAGCGGCAGTGCCGCAATCGAAGCCGGCGCCATTCTTGGGGGTGTCCAGCATGCCGCGCACCTGCATATTCACCGCATCGCCAAGCTTGAGCTCGATCGTGGCCGGCAGCAGCGGGGTGAGCCGTGCGGCTATTGCCGGTACACCGAACCAGGCGACCACCAACAGCGACGCGGTTGCGCCCACGCTCCAGCCGATTACGCTCATGCGCTGCCGGCGTTGCAGCAGGCCGCTGCGATCGACATAGGTGGCTCGCGCATCGATTTCCGCAGCGAGGGCGGGATCGAGAATTTCAAGGCGCTCCAATGCAGCGCTTCCGCGGCGGCCGAGGCGAAGAATCTTGTCAGGAGCAGTGAGCCCTTCGATCTGGTCATAAGGCCAGTTGGCTTGGGTGCCGCCGTCCTTTGCGGAGATTTGCAATCCGTCCCGCGTGAGCGCGACCGTCACGTCGTGGCGCGCGCTTGTCATGCCGTCGAAGTATATGCCGGCTCCGGAATTCACAGGCGATCCTTCGATTCCGTCCGGCATCAATAGCTGCCTACATTCAACGCATCCGCGAGGCCCTCGCCGAGCGCCGAACTTGGTCGACCGCTGGCCCTGACCTTCTCAAGCGCCGGAAGACCGGACAATTGCAGCGATTCCATGCCCATCTGCCAAAGCGACAACAAAACAGTCGCCCGATAAATGGTCGAGAAACCGAGAGCTGTAATCACATAACCAACCAATCCAACAAGCGTTGTCGCAACTTCGCCGCCGATGCCCTTTCCGATCTGCGCAACACCGCCCACGAGGACCAATGCGATCGCTCCGACGATGCCCATCACAATGCTGAAGAGGAGCGCGTAGCCGACGAAACGGGCATAAGCACCGTAAACATGGCGCATGCGCAATTGTGAGCGGATCTCGATGTCGCCAAAGCGAATTCCCGAAGACCACCAGCGCAACACCACCGCCTGATACGCCGGATACACCAGCGCCGCCAGGGTGACACTGGTGCCTCCCATCAGCATTGCGAAAACGATGGCCGCACCCAGACCGGGATTGCTGCCTTCGATCTTGCCCATGATTTCGTCGCCGCCTTGCGACACGGTATCGGCGAGTGCTTTCCAGTCGACGGCAATGAAGCCGCTCACGGCGAGCGCGAGCGGCGCGATGACCAGCAGCCACATCGGAAAGCCGCGTAGAAGGAGGATGAAACCCGAAGCCTCAAAACTCCCGCCCATGTCGCCGTAAAACGTATTGCGCATCTTGTAGCGTTCGAGGCTGGCAAGTTGGAACGGGTAGGCGAAGCCGAAGCTCAGGCCGGTTACGATCCACCACAGCATTGCGCGGAAAGCAAAGGCCCAGGCCGAGCCCTCCTGATGAAAGCGCAGGCCTCGATATATCGTACGCGTCAGCCGATACCGCCGCGCGCGAAAAATTGCGTATTGTCCAAGGACACCGAGCGCTAAAAAAGCGACGACGCCTGACAATTTACCAAGAATTCCCAGATCGAGCGCCGCCAGAAAAAAACCCGCATAGACCGGAATCAGGATTGCGATCGCGGCCAGGAATCCCAACAAAAGTTCGAGCGATGTGCCGGTATATTCGAGCGCCTCACCGGCGATTTCAGTATTCGACCACAGAAAGCGCCGCACGTCAGTTGTGAGCCAGAATCGGTAGATGCCGAGGGTAACCATCAGCAGCGCTGCGCCGCGAATGAGCAGCCGCCAATAGTATCGGCGCTGCCCGAGGAATCGCACGCCGCCGCCCGTCGCGATCCCGCCTGCATCGAGGCTGGTCATGGCCCGAAGGGATAAAGGCAAGCTTAAGCGCAAGCAATGTCGTTTAGAGCGCCGCCCTAAAATTCGATCTTGTCAATTTTCCGCGCAAATATGCCCCGCCATTGGGCACGCAAATGCTATGCGACGAGTTGTGCTGCGGTCGTTGAAGTTGCCAGCCGAGCGCGAATGACCTCGGCGGACATCGGCTCTCCGAAGAAATGACCCTGCCCTTCATGGCAGCCATGCGCGCGCACTTGCCGCATCTGCTCTTCAGTCTCGATACCTTCCGCGACCACAGTTTTGTCGAGGCTGGCGCCGAGGCCGGCGACGGCGCCAATGATTGCCTGGGCGTCGCGCTCTTCCCCAAGACCCTGAATGAACGATTGGTCGATCTTGATTTTGTGAAATGGAAATTTCCGCAAGTAGTTGAGTGAAGAATAACCGGTGCCGAAATCGTCGAGCGAAATTCCGACACCCAGATTTTTGAGCTGCTCCATGACCGCCAGCGTTCCGTCGCTGTCTTCGAGCAGCAAGCGCTCGGTGACTTCAAGCTCCAGCCGCTGTGCCGGAAGCCCGGATTT
Source organism: uncultured Alphaproteobacteria bacterium (assembly GCA_963722125.1). Lineage (GTDB taxonomy): Bacteria > Pseudomonadota > Alphaproteobacteria > Rhizobiales > Xanthobacteraceae > Pseudolabrys. Next base: position 1,405,147 of record CAVRJW010000006.1, read on the forward strand.
CGCAAGCGCGGAGACCACCTGCAAAGCGAGGCCGCGATCGCGGAATTGCACGGGTGACAGGTTGACTGCCACTTTGACGCTTTTCGGCCACTTCGCCGCTTCGAGACAGGCGTGCTGCAGTGCCCATTCGCCCAACGCAATGATCAAGCCGGTTTCTTCGGCGATCGGGATGAACACCGATGGTGGCACCATCCCGCGTGTGGGATGTGACCACCGCAGCAGTGCCTCGCATGTCGTGACCCGTCCATTGCGCAGGTCGACCAGAGGCTGGAAATTCAGTTGGAATTGGTCGGAACCGAGCGCTTCGCGGAGATCGAGTTCCAGCGATCGGCGCTCCTGTGCCGCCTGCTCCATTTCCAGAGCGAAGAAACGGTGGTCGCCGCCACCGCCGTTTTTGGCCGCGTACAAAGCCATGTCGGCTTTTTTCAAGAGCTGGTCGGCATCGACGCCATCCATCGGCGCCATGGCGATGCCGATCGAAGCGCCGATGTCGATGCGATGACCGTCGATATCGAAAGGATCCTTGAGCGTTCTGGCGAGTCGCTGCGCCAGCCACTTGGCGTCCTGATATCGTTCGGTGCCGGCCTGCAACACAACGAACTCGTCGCCGCCAAAGCGCGTGATCATGTCGCCCGGGCGGATAACGGTCTTTAGTCGTGAGGCAACTTCCTTGAGCAGCTTGTCGCCGATCGGGTGACCGAGCGTGTCGTTGATAGCCTTGAACCTGTCGAGGTCGATCAAATGAATGGCAATGCGGTTCTCTCGCCTGTGCATCGCCGCAAGCATGCCGTTGATGCGTTCGCGGAACTGGTTGCGGTTGGCGAGGCCGGTAAGGTCGTCGTATTTGGCGAGATGCGTGATGCGCTCTTGCGCCCGCTTGCTTTCCGTCACGTCTTCGAGAATGACGACCGAGCCGCCGCCGGCCATTGTCCGGCGCGACACCGCGATCGTCCGATCGCCATCAGGTGAGGTCTGTATCTGATCGAACCGATCTTTCTGAAGACCGCGTGCCAGATCATTGAAGACCTTCTTCACGCTTTTGGCGCGGTGATTTCCGGCGCGGATGCTGTGGCGGATCAATTGGGACACCCGCATGCCAACCCGGACGGGCACGTCCTTGAGATGGAGCAGCTCGAGGAAGCGCTCATTCCAGACCTGTAGACGGTTCTGTTCGTCAAGCATGCACAGGCCGTGCGACATGTTGTTGAGTGCGATGTCGAAGCGATTGGCCTGCTGTTCGAAGCGGGTTGCAAGCGCGGCTTCTTTGCGCGTCATCGTCAACGCCTGAATGATGATGTCGCGGATGCTGAGCGTGATGTCGATCATTCCGTAGATGAACATCAGGACGACAAAGCCCAAGGCCTTGTGGACCCAGTCCGGGTAGACGAGCAGCGCAATCGACATCGGCAGTGTACAAAGCGTGAGCTGTCCCACCGCGATAAATGGTCGGCCGGCGTTTCGACCCGAGATCGCGGCCGCATAGCCTGCAGTCGTGGTGGTGACGGCCATTTGGAGCGACGCATCCGAAGTACGCGTGATCGCCATCCAGCACAAAAGGCCGAGCAGAGCAGAGAATGCCCAGGCGCCGTATTCGTAGACATGCTCCCAGATTTTCGTCGCGGCTATTTTTTCGGTTTCTTTGTAGCGCTGATAAAAAAGCGCCGATGCCACGCGCAACATGCCGACCGCGAGGATCGCCACCGAATTGGCCATGATCCACAGGTCACCAACTCGCAGCGCAACGGATGCGCCAACGATCGAACAGGCGACGGCGCCGACGATCAGCGACGCGATCGGCGCAAAAAGCGACTCGATCAGCGCAGCACGAATCTCTTTCGGCAGCTCCGCGTCCGCCTTGCGGGTCTGGAGCAACTTCGTGATTAACATGCGACCTACGCGACTATCTCGACAGTCGAGATGGTACCCGGCATTCTTCAATGCGAAGCAAATTGGTTGGTGTTTCAGCAACCAAGATGAACGGACCGCGACTTGCGGCGCGACAATTTCAATAAAATTTTCTCGACTTGTGAAACGCGACGATCACGAACGTGCGCCGTTTTGGCGCCGTCACAGATTCGCCTCATTCCAAACCGGCGCGGAGGACGCGAACAGCCGATCTCGAAACGTCTCATCCGCTCTCGTGCGCATAAACCATCTCGGTTCGTAGTTAACGTGCAAATCGGCGAGTTTTCGCGGGATTTGGCGCAGAACATTCCCGAAACGGTCGGTGAGACTGTTTCGCGCAGCTCCATTGCGTGATTGTGCGATTGTTTGTTTTGCAACCTTCTGTTAGGGTAAAGAAATCGTAAATTGGTACGCAGAAATGTCGATGTATGCCGTATCGGATGCCCTTTCAGCGGTGCGGGTTGACGCCCCCTCGGGAGTAACCGAACAGGCGAAGCTCCCTTTTGACCCACGCATCATCGATCTGAAGAAAAGCGCTGATGCGCGACGGCTTTTCGAGCTCGAGCAGCTCGAAGTTTCCTGGGATGACCCGACAGGCACACTCTGGACGTTCATGCGTCCACGCGGGCGCCCGAGCTACAACACCGATCTTCTCGAAGATTTTCACTCCTGGCAGCGTGGCATCGTAGCGGCTTTTGAACATCGTCCGACCGATCTGCGATATCTGCTCCTGGGTTCGCGCACGCCACATGTGTTCAATCTCGGTGGCGACCTCGATCTGTTCGCAGCAAGAATCCGCGCACGCGACCGCGCGGCACTGGTTGCCTACGGCAAATCCTGCGTACGCATTCTGCACCGGAATATTCATTGCCTCGGGCTGCCGATGGTCACCATCGGGCTTGCGCAAGGCGATGCACTTGGAGGCGGTTTTAAATCGCTTCTCTCATTCAACGTCATCATCGCCGAACGTGGTGCTAAGTTTGGTTTTCCGGAAAACATCTTCGGCCTATTCCCCGGTATGGGCGCCTATAGCCTCGTGGCACGCCGGGTCGGCGCGGCTTTCGCGGAAGAGATGATGCTCAACGGCCGTATCTACACCGCCGAGGAAATGAAGGACGCCGGCCTCGTTCACATCTTGGCCGAGCCGGGGCAGGGCATTGCCGAAGCGCGAGACTTTATCCAGCGCAGCAAGCGCCGCCACAATGGCAGCCGTGCGGTCTACAAGATCGGACGCGAGGTCAATCCTGTGACGCTTGAGGAACTCGATCGCGTCGTTCAGGTTTGGGCGGACGCGTGCTTGCAGCTGCGTGACCGCGATCTCAAAGTGATGCAACGCCTGGTGGCCGCGCAGGATCGCCTGCAGAGCGCACCGCAGGCGGCTGAGTAACGCGCGGCATCACGCGCTCCCGGCCGATGTGCCGGAAACTAGCTCCCCGCGGTCAAAACTCATTTGCGCAAACCGGTTTCGGTATTCTGCGGGCGTCATGCCAGTATGACGCTTGAACAGATTCCGGAAGAATCCGATGTCCTCGTATCCGATTTTCGAGGAGACCGTCTGGATCGACGATGCGCCGTGTTCAAGCAATTCCTTGGCCGCCGATACCCGTAGCGTTTGAACGTATGCGCCCGGCAACCGCCCGGTCGCGGCCTTGAAACGGCGGATGAAGTTACGCGGACCCATTCCGGCGCGTTCAGCAAGGCTATCGATCGAGACATCACTGTCGAAGTGTTGCTGCAAGTATTCCTCGGCCTGCCTGATCTTGACGTCGGAATGTGGGCGCGAAAGCTGGACGACCGAATATCCCGACTGCCGGCCTGCGGGGCATGCTGAGAAGCAGAGATTTGGCGACCTGCAAGCGCGATTTCGTGGCCGCAGAATTTCTCCACCAGATAAAGACTCAGATCGATCGAGGCATAGACGCCGCCGCTGCAGAACAGCCGGCCGTCTTCTGTTACGAATTGGTCGGGTTGCCAGCGCACATTCGGATAGCGTTTTCGAAAAATCTCGGCGACGCCCCAATGGGTCGTTGCAACCCGGCCATCAAGAATTCCGCTTTCTGCAAGGAAGGCGACACCCGTGCATGCGCCGGCAATATAGGCGCCCCGGTCGTGCCATTTTTTGACCCACGGCACGAGGGGCGTATTTTTTGCAATATCGTCGAGAACATCCCAGCCGGGCGCGGCGATGATGATAATATCGGTATGCTTGATGTCCGTGATTGCGCAGTCGGGTGTGAGGCCGAGGGAGCCAGCTGCATGCACTTTCCGGCCGTCGATCTGACGCTGTCCGCACCCGGAATCGCGGGTGCAATGCTTCGCTATGCAGCCAATTCCATACCACGCCTGCGGAGTGGAAGATTTCGATCGGCGCGATAGCCGTCGACGCATAGCCGTCTTCCAGAACGACGATGGTGACGTCCACCAGGTCGTCACCATCGCCCGAACGTGGCACTTTTTTCGTGCCGCCGTTCACTCTCGTTGCCGTTTTTTTAGCCATGGCCACTCCGTTTAACGGCTTGAGATCCGGCTTCGCAGGCGGCCGCGTTGGCTCACTAACCCGCTGCGGTCATCGGATCGATGATGGTGCGAACTTCGGTGACCTTAGTCGCAGGAAAACCGCTCAATTTGGCATGCTCTCTCACCGCGGCCTCGTTCTCGGCGAGATAAATGCAGAAGGTTTTGTCATCGACCACATATGAATGCTCCCACTGCGCCTTGCCGGCGAGCTTCGCCAGCGCTCCGTTGGAGGTCGTGGCGGCATCCTTCAGTTGCGCCCGATTCAGGCCGCCGATGCCCGGCACGTCGCGTTCGATCACATAGCGTTTCATGGTTCTCACTCCGTGTTGGTATCACGGAGATAGATGGTCCAAATCAGACTATAGAGGACAGATGGCAATTTTGACAATATAGCGTGGTGATAGTGACAAAACCGGCGGGAGCGGCTCTGGGTTCAAAGAGCGGGTATGGGCGTTAATTTGCCTGCAACGGAGGTGCACGCGCCGGGAATGGGTTAGACGCTACGCCTACCGATGCGTTGTTGTCGTAGTCAGAAACCGGCAAAATCGACTACGTCCGTCTTCCCCATTGCGACCGGTTGCCACCCGGAGCGTGCGGACAGAAAACGCCGGCCGCAAAGGGTCGGTTCCCGCCAGGAGCGAAGTTCGCTGTCGAAGCGGTGTTATTCCGCCGCTTGTGTGGTCGGCAATCGGTAGTCCTTGAATTGCTTTCGCAGTGCGAGCTTCTGAATTTTTCCGGTCGCGGTGTGCGGGATTTCGTCGACGAACACGACGTCATCGGGCATCCACCACTTTGCGATCTTGCCCTGCATGAAGCCAAGGATGTCTTCCTTGGTGGCGTGTTCGCCCTTCTTGAGCACGATCACCAGTAGCGGCCGTTCGTCCCATTTCGGATGCGTCACGCCGATGACGGCGGCTTCAGCGACTTTCGGATGGCCGACCGCAAGATTTTCGAGATCGATTGACGAAATCCATTCGCCGCCCGATTTGATCACGTCCTTGGCGCGGTCGGTGATCTGCATGTATCCGTAGCGGTCCATGGTGGCGACATCGCCGGTATCGAACCAGCCATCTTTTTCGAACACCGGATCGCCATCGACTTTAAAGTAGCTCGTGGCGACCGCCGGCCCGCGCACTTTGAGCCGGCCGAAAGTCTTTCCGTCCCACGGCAGTGGATTGCCATCGTCGTCGGTGATCTTCATTTCCACGCCAAATGGCGGATGGCCCTGCTTCATTCCGACATCGAGGCGCGCTTCGCCAGTCAGTACGGCATACTCAGGCTTCATGGTGCAAAGCGAGCCGAGCGGGCTCATCTCGGTCATGCCCCAGGCATGAACGACATCGACGCCGTATTTGTCCTGGAAGGTTTTGGTCATTGCGCGCGGGCAGGCCGAGCCGCCGATCACCACGCGCTTGAGGTGGGGCAGCTTGCCGCCGGTCTTTTCCAGGTCTTGCAGGAGCATCAGCCACACGGTCGGTACCGCGGCGGTGAACGAGACCTTGTATGTGTCGAGCAACTCGTAGATCGACGGACCGTCAAGTTTTGCGCCTGGCATTACCAGGGTGGCGCCGACCATCGGGGTGGAGAAGGCGAGGGACCAACCGTTGGCGTGAAACAGTGGCACCACGGGAAGCACAACGTCACGCGACGAAAGCCCTTTGCAATCCGGCATCGCCGCCATGAAGGCATGCAAGACATTAGACCGGTGCGAGTAGACCACGCCCTTCGGATGCCCGGTGGTGCCGGATGTGTAACACATGCCGGCGGCGGTATTTTCGTCGAAGCTTTTCCAGGCGAAATCGCCATCGACTTCGGCGATCCAGTCTTCGTAGGCGACCGCATTTTTCAGGGTCGTCTTCGGCATGTGCGCCGCATCAGTGAGAATAATGTAGCGCTCGATGGTCGGGAGCTTGTCGGCAATCTTTTCGAGCATCGGCACGAAGGTGAGATCGGTGATCAACACCCGGTCCTCGGCGTGATTGACGATCCAGGCGATCTGGTCGGGGAACAGGCGCGGATTGACGGTGTGATAGACCGCCCCAATGCCGAGGATGCCGTACCAGGCCTCGAGATGCCGCCAGGTATTCCACGCCAGCGTCGCGACGCGGTCGCCGAGCTTGATGCCGTCTTTCTCCAACCGCTGCGCGACCTTAAGCGCACGCGCACGGATTTCGGCATAATTAGTTGTGTGTATCGGACCCTCGACCGAGCGCGTGATGACTTTACGCTCGCCGTGAAACGTGGCGGCATGGTCGATGATGCGATGGCACAGCAACGGCCAATCCTGCATCAGGCCGAGCATGGCATTCCCCTCTCTGCGGCGCATGATCTAGGTCATGCGCGATTATGACGCTCTTGGACCGGCGCCCCTCGCCAGTCGGCATTAAGGTTAGCCGCCGGGCTGGAAGGTGCAATGGTTTCGTGAATAGCTACGGCCAAGCGGCTCTTTCGGCTTCAGGCACCTCGTATAAATGCCGCATTCCCTACCAATATCTGCTGTTATGCGGCTTTTGATGGCACTCCTTTGGCTGGCTGGCACCGGCGGCGGTATTGCCTTTGCCGAGAATGTGCCACTCCCGAAGCCGCGGCCCCTGATGTGGATCGCGCCGCAAACCTTTCGCGAAGCGGCCGGTCCCGATTTCAGTTCCGACGATGTGACGAGCGCGCCCACCGAGTGCGACGATCGCTTGGGCAAGATCGCGACGATCGAGCCGATGCCGCGTCTGATCGGTCCCGATGCCTGCGGCGGCGGCGACATGGTTCGCCTCAACGCGGTGCTACTGGCCGCCGGTGCGCGCATCGAACTCAAGCCGGCGCCAGTGTTGCGTTGCGTGTTTGCCGAGTCGCTCGCGAGCTGGTTGCGCGACGAAGCGGCGCCCCGTGCAGAAAAGCTTGGTGCCGTGTTGCGGACGATCGAGACCTACGACGATTTCGAATGTCGTGGGCGCAATCGCGTGGCCGGTGCCAAGCTTAGCGAACACGGCAAAGGCAACGCTGTCGATGTGCGTTCCTTCATATTGGCCGACGGACGTGCACTCGGGTTGACCGACGTTTCCGTGGCGAAAGAGTTTCGCGATGACATTCGTGAGAGTGCATGCCACCGATTTACGACAGTTCTTGGGCCCGGTTCCGACAGCAACCATGAATCTCACATCCATCTCGATTTGGCCGACCGCCGTCAGGGATACCGTATATGTCAGTGGGACGTGCGCATGCCGGCCGCCGCTGACATTGCCGAGCACGTTCCACTGCCACTCCCGCGACCGATCAGCGCCGATCAGCCCGCCCATGCACGCAAATTGTGACAGTCCGTGCACCCTCCATTCATAGTTCCGACGTAGCAATCACCGCATGACGATTAGCGGTCCCACTGCTTTTGTAAGTGCTCAGCCTCGCATGCTCACGCGGCGCGGCCTGATCAAGGGCGGGCTCGGCGCTGCCGGCGCCGCCGGGCTGCTGCTTCCCACCGGTGCCTATGCTGCGCTGGAAGCGGCGTACGAACTGGTGATCACCAACTATCGCCTTTCGATTCCCGCTTGGCCGAAAGACCAACGGCTGAGCATAACCGTCGTTGCGGATCTGCACGCCGGCGGACCCAATATGGGTGTCGAGCGCGTGCGACAGGTTGTCGATGCGGCCAACGAACTTCGGAGCGATCTGACCGTTGTGTTGGGCGACTTTTTCGCGACGCATCATTTGGTGACCGAGCGGGTGCCGCATCCGGTTTGGGCGGCCGAGCTTGCGCGCCTGCATGCGCCGCTCGGTGTCTATACAATTCTGGGCAATCACGACTGGTGGTATGACATCGACGGCGTGCGGCGCGCGCTCGATAAGGTACGCCTGCCGGTGATGGAGAACGATGCCGTGTTATTGGGTCCGCCCGGCCGACGCTTCTGGCTGACGGGGCTTGGCGACCAGATAGCTTATTGGTTGGGACCGAGCACGTTTGAAGGTGTGGACGATCTGCCTGGCACGCTGGCGCGGATCCGCACCGACGATCCGGTGATCCTCCTTGCGCATGAGCCCGATATATTCACGGAGGTGCCCGCGCGCGTTGCCCTCACAATTGCGGGCCATACGCACGGCGGACAAATTCGCCTCCCGTTCGTGCCGCCGGTCTGGGTGCCGTCCGCGTATGGCGGGCGCTTCGCCTACGGCCACATCGTGGAGAGCGGACGGCACATGATCGTGTCGGGAGGCCTCGGTTGTAGCAAAGTGCCGCTACGGTTCGGCGTGCCGCCCGAAGTTGTGCGCATCGAACTCGGCTGAAAATAAAAAACGGCGCCGCGAGGGCGCCGTTTTCAATGCCTACGCTGTTGCTCAGCGGAACGGTGTAGCCGCGGCCACGCGTGGGTTAGCCGGCAAGTCGCCCTGGTGGGGCGCCAGCACGACAACAACGGTGCCGGTCTTAACGCGCTTGTAGAGATCGATGACGTCCTCGTTGGTCATGCGGATGCAGCCCGAGGAGATCGCCTCGCCGATATATTCCGGCTGATTAGTGCCGTGAATGCGGTAGAGCGTGTCTTTGTTGCCCTGGAACAGATACATCGCGCGCGCGCCCATCGGATTCTGCGGGCCCGGAGCGACATAGGATGGCACGCCCATGCGCTGGATTTCGCCAGGCGTCGGATTCCACGCCGGCCATTCCGTCATGCGCTCGACTTTGGCCACGCCGGACCACGCCATGGCTTCTTCGCCGACGGTCACGCCGTAGCGGATCGCCTTGCCCTCGGGCAGCACGTAATAGAGATAGCGCGCGTCGGAATCGATCATGATCGTGCCGGGCGCTTCCTTACGGTGATATTCGACGATGTGCCGCTTGTACGGGTCAGGAATCGTCGCCTTCTCGTAGGGCGCCGCTGCCAGCAACTTTTTGTCGCGCGCGGTGAAATTTGCTTCTGACGACGGTTCGATCGTCGATTGCATGCAACCGCCCAGAACAAAACCAGCCCCGAACAGGACAACCAAAAAGCCCCTGATCGCCATCTTCTTCCTCTTTGTTCTTCCCGGTCGCCTCGCAGCGCCCGCAATCAAATGCCTCAAGTCGCTATTAACCGAAAAAGCCCTGCCATTGCTATGGTTTCCAGCATGTCCCTAGTCACCTTCCTGTGTACCTGTTGCAGGAATGCCGCACTCGGTTCATGGGTCGTTAACTTCGAAAACAACATTGGGCGCAACACCTTAAGACGGGGTTTACCAACGTCGCACCTATACTGTCGGGGCTGGGTCGTCTGCGCGACGGGTCAAATGCCACAAGAGGATACGATTTGCCGCGCAATTCTGCCCCACTGAGTCACCACATTGGTCTCGAGGGACAAACGCAAGGAAGGACTGGAGTTGATTACAATGGAAATGAAAGTAACGGAGCAGAAGCAAGACTCCGCCCGGCAATACACCAATCTCGACAACCGCTACGGCAAAATCGGGATTTCGGCAGTTGCGGCCGCGGTTCGCCACCAAGGCGGCCGAAACAATGTGGCCGAGACCTACCACGAACCCTACGATCGCGATTAGCGGGTTACGCGCCGGCTGCGGCGTAAGACAAGAACCGACATCTGCCATCATCACCGCCACCCTGTGCGCGGCCGCATACGCGGCCGCGCCGCGGGTAATTATGTCTTGCGCAAATCCGCGCGATCGGGTCATGAGAGACGGCGCCGCCGCCACATGATCCCGGGACGGATCATGCGCAAGATGGTGATTGGATGCTTACGGTCTACGTTCCGCTCGGCACCACGCTCGAGCGAATTTCCATTGAGCCTGGCTCGCCACCGCCGGACGAAGCGGTGTGGATCGATATGGTCACGCCGACCGTCCAAGAAGACAAGATGGTCGAGAAACTGCTCGGCATCGCAGTCCCCACGCGCGAAGAAATGCAGGAGATCGAGGTCTCAAGCCGGCTCTATGTAGAGAACGGCGCGCGTTACATGACGGCGACGTTGATGTGCCAGTCGGATAGCGTGACGCCCAAGACCACGCCGGTCACCTTCATTCTTTCAGGCCACAAGCTTGCGACGGTGCGTTATGACGACCCGCGTCCATTCGCCATTGTCGAGCACAAGTTGGCGCGCTCGTGCCCAGCCAAGATCACCGGCGAATTGGTGATGATGGAGTTGCTTGATGCGGTGATCGATCGCTCCGCCGACATCCTTGAACGGATTGGCGCGGAGGTCGATCAGGTTTCTCACACGATTTTCGAGCCGGAAGACGAGGCCAAGGCGCCATCCTACAAGGATGTGCTCAAAGCGCTTGGCCGCAAAGGCGACCTGACTTCCAAGGTGCGCGAGAGTCTTGTGTCGATTGGGCGCCTGTTGCTTTTTCTCTCGAACGAAGCTGAAAGCATGCGCTGGGCCAAAGATGTGCGTGCTCATCTGCAATCGATGCGGCGCGATACCGCCTCGCTGTCCGACCACGCGACCTATCTTGCCAACAAGATCACTTTTCTGCTCGACGCAATGCTCGGTGTGGTCAACATCGAACAGAACGCCATCATCAAGATTTTCTCGATCGCGGCGGTGATCTTCATGCCGCCCACGCTGGTGGCGTCAATCTACGGGATGAATTTCCACAGAGGGATGGTCGAGCTCGAGTGGGAGTTCGGGTATCCCTTCGCGCTGATCCTGATGGTGTTCGCCGCCGTCTTGCCGATCTTATATTTTCGATGGAAGAAGTGGCTGTGAGCTGTGGCAAATAAAAACCCCGGGACATTGCCCGGGGCTTTTTCACATTCAAGTATCTGGTCGCGACGCCGCCGCCTCCTACCAAAACCGGTAATTCACGCCAAGCCGGATAATGTTGGCCTTGAAACTCACCGTGGTGTCGATGCCGCATGTAGTGGCGCCGCAGCCGGCGGTCCCCAGATTGGCATAAAGATATTCGACCTTCGCTGACCAGGGGCCGAGCAGTTCGTATTCGAGGCCAACGCCTGCGGTCCAGCCGGCACGATCCGCAGTGGCGCTTAGCGCGCCCACTTGCATCTGGACGTCACCGAACGCTCCGCCCGCGGTGGCATAGAACAGGGCGCGATCGAAGGCGTAACCGACACGGCCGCGCGCGGTTGCAAACCAGCTGGTCTGGATTCCGCAGCCTGGCGCGGTGCAAAGGCCCGAACCTGTGCTGTTTGAATCGCGCATCCAGTTGCCGCTGACGTCACCTTCCACGCCGAAGACGAAAGCTCCGCTTTGCGCGTTGAAGCCGAATGTTCCACCGAACATGGGGCCCGCCGGACTCGTCGAACCGACCGTCGTACTGCTGGTCCAGTCGGATGTGCCCCAGCCGTATCCGGTATTGAGACCCACATAAAACCCGCTCCAGCTAAATGGCGGCGAGACGTAAGCGGGCTCGCGGTATTGGCCCGGCATATCGGCCGCGAAAGACACTGAGGCCATTGCGAAGGCCAGTACACACGCAGCTACATTGATAATGAAACGGTTCATCGTGTGATCTCCTGACAGAACGGCCAATCGGGCCGCTGTTGCGGCGATACGCCTGACTTGTGGAGGATTCGAACTGTGCTTTACGCCACAACGGATTCGAAATTCGCAAAGCGAATCAGTTACCTGACATTGAGGCGCGGAAACCCTTAACGGATTCTTTCATGGCGCCTTTTGCGTGGTTTTGCGGCCTTCGGGGGACGGCTCGCTGATGTCTGCCATGTGCCACTTTTTCAGGTGCTGCGTAGCGCGGAGGTTGGCTTTCAGAACGCCCCTTCGGCTACTATTCAGGGAGCTTGGGATCCTGCCTGGCGTTGTCGCCGATTTTGCGATGGAGATAGAGTATGCGGTACTCGCTGTTGTTTTTTCCGATTTCTTTCGTCGTCCTTCTTTTTGTTTGCGACACCACCACGGCGCAAACATCACAATCAGTTTCATCGACGCCACCGGCCTTGGGCGCGCGAGCATTGCGCAAACAAGATCGCGATGAATGCACCAAGCAGGCGGTCCAGCAAAACATTGCCAGAAGAAATCGGGCTGAAATGGTTCGGCAATGTATGGCGGACAGACAGGCGTCGAGAAGGGCGACGACAAAATAGAAAACCCGCCGCCGGCCAGCGGAAGCACCGAGGGCCTGGCGCGGTCTTGCGGAATTCGAGAAAATCGGGAGAATTTTAGATCAAACCCGGGGCCATTAAGAGCATCCCGGGACAGGGCAAGGGGAAACGCCAATGACTGATTTCACGCGCCGCAATCTGTTTTCGGTTGCCGCCGGTGCGGCGACCGCCGTTGCCGTACCGTTCGACCATCCGGCCCGTTCCGCCACGCCGCCGGCTGGCAAGCAAGCCCCCGGCTGGTACCGCTACAAGATCGGAAACATCGAGGTGACCGTAGCCACCGATGGCGTTGCCCGGTTCAAGATGGCGGAGGACCATGTCATCAATATCAAGAAGGATGTGGTGAACGCCGCGCTCGCTGAGGTCTTCATGGAAAAGGACATGATGACCACGCCCTATAACCCCATCGCTGTAAACACCGGCTCCAAACTCGCGGTCATCGATACCGGGACCGGTGAATCGAATTACAAGAAGAGTAACGGGGTTGGCGGCCAGTTTGTGAGCAATCTCGCGGCTGCCGGTATCGAGCGCACCAGCGTCGATACCGTGATCATTTCGCACTACCACGGCGACCACATCAACGGCCTGCTCATGGACGATAGTTCGTTGACATATCCGAACGCAGAAATCCTCGTGCCGGCGCCTGAACACAAATACTGGATGGACGATGGCGAGATGAGCCGCGCGACCAACAGCCGCGTTCAAAGCAACTTTAAAAACATACGGCGCGTATTCAATGCAGAGGTTCTCAAACGCGTGAAAACTTACGATTGGGGCAAGGAGGTGATCCCTGGAGTCACCGCGCAGGGCACGCCCGGTCATACGCCCGGCCATACCTCCTATGTGATCGCCTCAGGTTCAGACACCGTCTACGTACAGTCGGACGTGACCCATGTGCCGTTTCTGTTTGTACGCCATCCAGATTGGCACGCCTTCTATGATCAGGACGGGGCCATGGCGGAAGCCACCCGCTACAAGGTTTATGACATGCTCGTGGCCGACAGGATGCGCGTCCAGGGTTTCCACTATCCATTCCCATCGCTCGCGCACGTGGAGAAATCCGGGACGGGCTATCGGGAAATTCCTGTGATCTGGAGTCCGTCGATCTGAATAGCGGCCGGACATGTGAGGGTAGGGCGGGGATGTCCGCTTCGCCTGCGCTTAGTGGCGAGACACGGCGAGACACGGTAAGAGCAGGTTGCATTGGTTTGTCGCGTTGCTCAGTCGACCGCGACACGCATGCTGCCAATACTCTCGACCATGCAGGTCATTACATCGCCTCGCGCCACAGGCCCTACGCCCTCCGGCGTTCCAGTCATGATCACGTCGCCTGGATAAAGCCGATAAGCTTGCGAGGCATAGACAATCAGTTTCGGGATATCGAAGATCAGCGCGCGGGTGTTTGAGTTCTGGCGTAACTCGTCATTCACCTTCAGCGACAGATCAAGTTTGCCGCTGTCGCCGATCTCATCCGGCGTAACCAGCCAAGGGCCGAGCACGCTGAATGTGTCGTATGACTTGCGCCAACTGCGGTCCTCGGGACCGCGCACGGACATATCAATCGCGATGGTATAGCCGCCGACCATGCCGAGCGCCTGTTCGCGCGCGACTTGGTAGCATTCGCGGCCGATGACCACCGCAACTTCAACCTCATGGTCCATGCGCCGGTCGATCTTCGGCAGTTTGACGTGTTCGCCGGCGCCGATCACCGAAGTGCTTGATTTCAAGAATAAGCCGTAGTGGTCGATGGTCTTAATATCGGCACCAAAATTTATCGCTTTGTCCGCTCGCGCCTCATCGGCATGCTTCAGGTAGTTCACGGGCGCGGCGATAATCTTGCTGGCATTAGCGACCGGACTGAGCAGCGTTACCTCGGCGAGCGGCAGTGCGGGCCGGCCGCCGACGATCTCCTGGGCACGGCGGCCCACCACGTCGAGATGCGCGATCAGTGGATCGCCGTAGGGCAGCGGCCAGCGATACGACGGCAACAAGTCGAGCGCGGGCGTGACATCCACCACGAGATCACCACGCACCAGCCCAAGGCGGTTGTCATTGAAGCGGCATATTCGCATTTCTGTTGTCCGTGTTCACCGCGGCGACCCCGTTGAGTGGGGCATGGGACGAGCGAGCTGCTCGGCGTAGGGGTAAAAGCTAGAGCTCCCGGCCCAACATTCGATCAAGCGAATATGGTCCGCCACCCCGCAACGCAATCGCAAACGAAACGAGGCCCCACATCAATGCGTATTCGTAGCCGCCTTTGAGCCAAGGAAAGCCGACATGCCAATACACGAAAAAGATGACAAGCATTTCGATGGCCGCTGCTGCAGCGAAAAAACGCGTGAATAGACCAAGCAGGATTCCTATGCCGCCCAGAAGCTCAATGAGAAACGTCGTCGCAGCAAAGACATTCCCCGGCACAAATCCCATCTTTTCGAACACCGGAGCCAACGCCAAGGGTCCGCGCCCAATGCTGAAGTAGGCGTGAACGAGAAGATTCCATCCGACGGCAAAGCGGACGACTACCCACGACAATGGAATGACTCGGTCATAGAAAGGCTTCAGCGCTGGGACTAGCAGGCTCGGTTCTTCTTGTTTGCTAAACATGGCACCCCCCAAGGTTGACGTTTGCGCAGCCGGCGACGGCAGCATTGGTAAGCTAACATCAATGGGAACCTTGTGGACAAGGCGCTGTGCCGGTGTCCGCTTTAGCCGCGAAAGCAGAGATCGCAGCTATTATTCAGACGACCCGGACGTGGCGCTGCGACATTTACGAGACGGGCCAGCACCAAAGGAAAGACCGCCTCGCGGCGGTCTCTCCGAAATCAGATCTGATGTTTTGCTTCAGGCCGCGATTGCACTGGCCTTCCGCTTCCTGCGCCAGCCCAAGAAACCGAGCAGACCGCCACCGCTGGCGAACAGCGGGAGAGCAGCTGGTAGCGGGGTGACCGTGGCATCGGAGTTATCCGGCGCAAAGTCAGCGAGCCCCGGGTTGCCTGCCACCGCGACGCCTCCGACACTGCCACGGGTCCAAAAGTTCCAGAGGAATTGGTCCGCCGATACGAAGCTCCCGACGACGGGGAGTATTGAGAGAGGTATGATAGCGGTAATATTGCTGCCGCTGATTTGAAATGGCGCAGAGATCCCCGTAGCCGTAACAAAATCTGTGCCGCCCAAGACTCCGGCGCCGGTCACAGTGAGGACTGAATCGAAGGTAACTCCTGCAAGTCCAACAGCCGAAAAGTTTCTCGTCGATAGGCCGCGGTCAATTCCCAAAACATAGGTGTTGGCAGCGGTTCCGATCGTCCCATTCAGGGTGGCTGAGAAAAGCAAATTTGTTCCGCTCAGATTCAAGGTAGCGGACAGGATGTCGATATCTGTGGTCTGGGTGCCTGTGAACGACGGTATGAAGCCGCCCGGTCCGTCGTTGACGGTAGCTGCGCCAGCGAATTCGCTGGCACACGTGAGGCATCCAAATACCAATGCTGTCCGAGCAAAGCCGCGCCACGTACAATGGACTTTCATACCAGGTTCTCCCCTAAACACTGCACACCACAATGAGGACGAACACGGCGGGACCTGCGCTAGTCCTTCCGGAATGAAAATGAAATGAATTTTATTTTAGGAATAAACTTCTGTTTGGAGTGTTCGTGGCCTGCCGGTAGTCCTGACGTCACCGAGACGCCGCGTCGCGAGTTCAGCTTTCGGGTCACAAGTGGACATTCACGAACTGATCTTCGCGAATAGAAAGACCGCCTCGCGGCGGTCTTTCCGAAATCAGATATTGTGTTCGTATTCCGAGCTAATTGCAGACCATGCGGCAGACGCCCATCCCGTTGCAGACCTGATGCCGGCCTCGGCCTCCGCACGGTCCACCAGGCGCTACAACGACAGCTCCGGGCGCCACCACGACCGCCGGGCCGCCCATGTTAGGACGGCACCCGCCTTCGGGACCGCGATGGAAGCCTGCACCGCACCCACCAGCGATTGATATAACCAAACTGTCCTGAGTCTGATTACTTCCAAATGGCATCGCCTGGACGACGCCCGCTGACAAACTGACAGCGGCAACAACCAAAACAGAAGCGAAAAGTTTTTTCATTTGTTCTCTCCCTAGATTAAGTCACATTACACGCGGACCATTGCGCCCGCGCTGCCCGACTACCTTTAGCGTGTTGCTAGCCTATTCCATGTATTGCGCACCTGTAAGGACCATCCCTGCCAGTTCAGGCTGACAACGTCCCAGTTCACCATCGGCCGCTGCTGAATGCTGGTGGTCTGACCCGTCGTTTCGGAAGGGTGACTCGCCGAGGCATCATATAAATATGCAAACCCAACGGTCAGAAAGACTCCAAGAAAAATTCCTAGTAACAGGCGCATAGACTCACTCCTCGTATTATTTTGTTGTGTAAATTATAGGACCAACTTGAAGGAACGCGCTGAGGCCTTTGCGGTTCCTTCGGTCGTCCGCATTGATTCCACGGCCGAAACCGAAACATTCACTCGCCCGGAAGGATCTCGCGGTCTAGAATATCTGCGGGCTGCGAAACAACGTTGTCACAATACGGAGCCGGGCAATGTCCAAAATCGCTCGCCGAGCGCACCTTGTGCCAATCGCATATGTGGCGGCGGCAATGACCGGGTTGGTGCTGGCACCCTCGATTGCGTCAGCACAGAAATTTGAAATCAAGCCGGTCGCTGAAAAAAAGGTCCAACAACTGCCGCCCGGACCATTGTTCTGGCGGATCGACAACTTTCCTACGCTCGCGCAAGCGCAGGCAGCAGCGGGCCCGACCGGGCTTTCCGCCGAAGTGGCTGGCAAGGTTTGGCTCTTTACGCTGGGTCCGGGCGGTGGAACATCAGCCCCAGGCGGCACCAAAGTGGCCGAGGTCGGGCCGGTGCCCCCAATCGATGCGCCCGAGTATTTGCTGCGCATCAACAACACGGGCGGGCCGCCGGGGGTCAAGACGCCCATACATACGCATCCGGGTTCCGAAACATTCTACGTGCTGACCGGACAGTTGAGTCAGAAGAGCCCGCATGGCGTGAGTCATGTCGATGCGGGACAATCCATGCCCGGTCATGGTCCCGGTATGCCCATGGAAATCTCAAGCAGCGGCACCGCCGATCTGAATGCTCTGGTCATGTTTGTTGTCGATGCCACCAAGCCATTCTCATCACCGGCCACGATGCCTTGAGACAGAGAGGCCCCGCGTCCGCTGTGGATCATTAACGGAGATCACCCGAAGGCGAAGATAACCGGTTATTCGATCAAATCGTCGGCGGTGGAGAGGAGCGCGAGTGGCACAGTCACGCTAATTGCGTTTGCGGTCCTCAAAATTGATAACCAGGACATTCTCGGAAGTCAGCGCGATGTCCGCTGTTCGAATTAGCGTAAGTTTTGGTCCCGCATCAGTTGAAAGCGAATATTCGGATCGGGATCCGTGCCGCGGTATTGGCCGGCCCAACCGTAGATTGGCGCCTGGGTTTGGGAAGTCGCCACTCTAGGGGCCGGCGTCTTATTCTTGGTGCCATTTTCAGCCTGCGCTGGCGCAGCTATCAGGGCAGCCAAACCGAAAGTCATTGAAAGAACTCTTATTTGACCCGCTATCATACAGCACCTCCGCGATCAGCTGCTGATAATAACACCGGCCGACCTGCATTAATTTCATTGTGCCGAAGATCTCTAAAACGGGCCCAAACCGGTGTCCTTGGTGTGCGCTAAGCGCCTCGGAAAGCGGACATTGCGGCCATGTTTGGCATGTCCGCTAAGTGCCAATAGCGGACACACATAAAATTACGCGCAAACGGAAAGACCGCCTCGCGGCGGCCTCTCCCACGAACAACTGCAGTTCACTGCCAATGTTCGCCTTACCCCAAAAGTGAACGTTGGCCGTCGCGAGCCAAGAACCTCAAACTGGCATCAGCAACGGCGACTGATGCAGGCGCGGTTGTATATCGTTGCCCTGCAGGGATGCGGGCCGCAACGGTGGATAAACGCTGTGCAGTTCGGCAGGGTCGATCTGCCACTCGCCGTTCTCGTCCTTAGCAACTGAAATCTTTCCGGAGTTGACCGCCCGCAGAATTGCGCGCTTGTTCCGGCCGACCGCCGCAGCGGCTGTTGCGATGGTGTACATACGATGTTGCCTACCGTTCCAGTGAGCAGATACGGTGCAACCGCGCTGGTTAAAAAAACGTAATTAGGCCAGCGGCCAGGAATAGCGCGACGGTTTCTCTGAAGTCCACTCAGCGATTTTGATCAGGCTGCAAGTGGCTCCCTTTCTGCTCGCTACCAACAGACAGTTATTGAGAAAGATCAAGCAGGACCGGTCGAAACCCGCTATCGTATTCAAAACTAGCACCAATTCCTAAACCAGCATGGGACCTGCTCATGTATTCCGATTCGACGTTGAATTACACCATCGCTGGTAATTCCATGGTGCTCGCGCCAGTTGGCGCTTGGACAGCCGCACATTCGCGGACTCTTGAAGATCGGCTGGCCGCAGTCGCTCAGCAAATTTCGACCGCGCGAAATCTCGCAATCAATATGTCCGGCGTGCGCGAACTTGATACGCTCGGAGCATGGCTGTTGGAGCGGCTGATCCGCCGCTGCAACGATCGCAAAATCGAAGTACAGTTTCTCGACCTTCCAGAGCGCTATCGCGGGTTATTTGACCAGGTGGGTCGGGTCAATCGCCAGGCCGCCGAAGCGACCCCACGCAAAAATAAACTATTGGCGAGCCTCGAATGGATCGGCCAATCAGCAATCACGCTTTATGCGGAGGTCGTCGCGTTCCTGGAGATGCTGGCAGCGCTGAGCTTCGCTGGCGCGCGCGTACTTGCCCAGCCGCGCAGTTTCAGAATTACATCAGCCGTCTATCACCTCTATCGCGTCGGCTGGCAGGCCATACCGATCATATTTCTGATAACATTCCTGATTGGATGCATCATTGCACAACAGGGCTTTTTCCATTTCCGAAAATTTGGCGCCGATGCCTACGTCGTCGATATGGTCGGCATCCTGGTGCTACGCGAAATTGGGGTCCTTATCGTTTCAATCATGGTGGCTGGCCGTTCTGGCAGCGCCTACACAGCCGAACTCGGTTCCATGAAGATGCGTGAAGAGATTGATGCTCTGCGCATGATGGGATTTGATCCGGTTGAAGTTTTGATCCTGCCACGCGCGGTGGCGCTCGTTGTAGCGCTGCCTATTCTGGCATTTCTCGGCGCGGCCGCCGCGCTCTTCGGCGGAGGGCTGGTCGCTTGGCTTTATGGCGGCATGAGCCCGCAGATATTTATTGCACGTTTGCACGAAGCTGTGTCCGTCACTCACTTCGAAGTCGGGATGATCAAGGCGCCTTTTATGGCTTTGATGATCGGGCTCGTGGCTTGCAGCGAGGGCCTCCGCGTTAAGGGCAGCGCCGAGTTGCTTGGCTTGCGGACGACAAACTCCGTCGTAAAATCGATTTTTCTTGTCATCGTGCTCGATGGCGTGTTTGCGGTCTTTTTCGCATCGATCGGGATGTGACGCGATGGCGGACGGCAATGCCGAAATAGTCATCAGCATCCGAGATCTGGTCGTCGGCTTCGGCAATCAAACCGTGCTCGATAAACTGTCGCTCGGTGTGCGGCGCGGTGAAACCCTCGGCTTGGTTGGCGCATCTGGCGGAGGAAAATCAGTTCTGCTTCGCGCAATCATCGGTCTCGTTCCAAAACGGCAAGGGCACATCGCGGTCATGGGTGTCGATCGTGACACCGCAACTCCCGAAGAGATTCGCGCCCTCGAAAGTCGCTGGGGAGTCTTATTCCAGCAAGGCGCGTTGTTTTCCTCGCTTACGGTCCTGGAAAACATCCAGTTCCCGATGCGGGAAAATCTTCAGCTCCCCGTACCATTGTTGGGTGAACTTGCCAACGCCAAACTGGAAATGGTGGGATTGAGTCCGAAGGACGGAAAGAAATTTCCCGCCGAGCTTTCCGGTGGCATGACGAAACGCGCAGCGCTTGCCCGCGCCATCGCGTTGGATCCAGAAATTCTGTTTCTTGACGAACCGACGTCCGGGCTGGACCCGATTTCAGCCGGAGACTTCGATGCCCTGATCAAGTCCTTACAGCAAACACTCAACTTCACAGTGTTCATGGTGACACACGATCTCTATAGCCTGGAGGTCGAGTGCGACAGGATCGCGGCGCTCGCAGACGGAAAGATCGTCGCGATCGGCCCTCTCTCCGAGGTCGTCGAGTCCAATCACCCGTGGGTCAAGTCTTATTTTCAGGGAAAGCGCGCACGTCTCATAACACGTGCGGCGAGTTGAGGTTAAATTATGGAAACGCGCGCACCTTATGCCCTGGTCGGACTTCTCGTCATTGCCGCCATCGGCACGGTCTTTGGATTTGTCTATTGGTTGAACAATGCCGGTGGGCTTGGCAAACGAACGGTGTACGAAATTCGATTTGAAAATACCGTATCTGGCCTGCTGAAAGGCGCCGGTGTGTTGTTCAATGGCATCCGCGTTGGAGAGGTTGTTGATCTTCAGCTCAGCCCGGACGATCCGCGAAGGATAACCGCCACAGTCGCCGTCGCTGCGGGTACTCCCATTCGTTCCGACACCCATGTGACCCTCGATTTTCAGGGATTGACCGGGGTCCCAGTGATTGCGCTGGAAGGACGTAGCAAGTTGCCGGCGCCTGATGCAGCTGCAGGAGTGATGGTACTAACCGCCGACCCGTCCGCGGGGTTGAGCATGACACAGGCGGCTCGCGATGCTCTCGCCCAGCTCCAGGGCATTCTGTCCGAAAATTCGGAGCCGCTGCACAACACGCTTACAAATTTGAGCACCTTTTCCGCCGTGCTCGCACGCAACTCCGATCGCCTTGATGGCATTGTCGCAGGTTTGGAGCGCTTAACGGGCGGCGGCGCAGCAGCCGCAAAGCCAGTTTTCTACGATCTAACAGCCCCGCGCGATTTCCCAGCCCTCAAGAAGACGCCCACGGGTCAATTGAGCATTCCCGAGCCGACGGCCGTGCTGATGTTCGATACGCAAAAGATTTTGGTTCGGCCAAGCAGCGACGAGGGGCCGACATTTGCAAACGCGAAGTGGAGCGACAATATTCCGAAGCTGTTGCAAGCGCGGATTATTCAAAGCTTCGAAAATGCCAATTTGTCCCGTTCGGTCGCAAGACCGATGGATGGACAGCCCGCCAGCCATCAGCTTCTCATTGACATTCGAAACTTTCAGTTCTCGTTGGCGGCTGCCCCCGAGGCCGAAGTGGAATTCTCGGCCAGGATTCTCGGTGATAATGGGCGAATAATTGACGCGCGGATTTTTCGCGCTACCGTTCCTGCCGCGAGTGCCGACGCGCCAGCCGCCGCCGCCGCGCTGAATGACGCTTTCGGAAAGACAGCTGTGGAATTGGTCGTCTGGGCATCTGGGCTCATTTAGCCGGTCAACTCTCGTCTTTCGAGGCGTCGATTGATCGGGCTAAATTGCCTTTATTGCGACTTGATATTGATTTGCCCTCGTCGCCTTGGGGATGAGCATGAAACTTCAGCGTCGTGAGTTTTTCCATTTGGCCGCGGGCGCTGCCGCGCTTCCAATCATGTCGCGCGTCGCGTCGGCACTTGATTACCCGTCGCAGCCGGTGCGTTTGATTGTGCCGTATGCGCCAGGAGGCACGACCGACACCGTTGCGCGTTTGATTGGACCATGGTTGTCGGAGCGGCTCGGTCAACCATTTGTCATCGAAAGCCGTCCGGGCGCAGGTACCAACGTCGGTACCGACGCAGTTGTGCGATCACCACCTGACGGCTATTCGCTGCTTCTGTTCGATCCGTCGGCAGCGATCAATGCAACGCTCTACGAAAAACTTAGTTTCAGTTTTATTCGTGACATCGCCCCGGTCGTTTGTATCTTCCGCACACCTCTGGTCATTGTGGTCAATCCGTCATTTCCAGCAAAAACGGTTCCCGAATTCATAGCGTACGCGGAGGCCAATCCCGGCAAGATCAACATGGCATCAGCCGGCAACGGGAGTACATCGCAGTTAGCCGGTGAACTGTTTAAAAAAATGGCCGGCGTCGAGATGACGCATATTCCCTATCGCGGCGGCGGGCCTGCAATCGTCAACCTGCTCGGCGGTCAAGTGGACGTTTTCTTCTCTCCCGTCGCTATAGCCGTTTCACACATCCAAGCGGGCAAGTTACGGGCACTCGCGGTCACAGGTGCGACGCGCTCGGCTGCGCTACCGGAGATACCGACCGTGGGCGAATTTGTGCGGGGCTATGAGTCGAGTTACTGGATTGGCCTTGGTGCGCCCAAGAACACTCCCATCGAAATCATCGATAAACTCAATAAGGAACTCAACGTCGCCCTCGCGGAGCCGAAGATTCAGGCGCGCTTCGCCGATCTGGGAGGCATTGCGAGTGCGGGTTCGTCCGCTGACTTCAGAAAACTTATTTCCGACGAGACCGCGAAATGGGGCGAAGTCGTTCGAGCGGCGAATATCAAGGCGGAGTAAGGCCATCCTTGAGCGGTCGATATACCCACAAAATGGCCTTTACCCGGCGGATTTGGCGCGTCGCCTTCACCCCGCGGTCATTGATTGGCGGCTTGCCGATGTCCGCTAAGTGCCAATAGCGGACATTTGCCGGCGTTTCACGCATTAGTCCGAATGCGAGACGGCGAGCCAGTTATATCGGCTCGCCGCCACTTACAGTCCGCCGTTCGAAGTGGAAACGACTCTCACTGACCTTCGTGCTGCTTGATCATTTCCTCGACTTTGGCCTTTACGGCTTCGAGGTTGAACGAAGCCGGAGCCTGCATTGGCGGAAACTCAATTGCGGTCGATGCTAACTTCGCCACGTACTGCTGGACCAACACGAATCGCCAGAATTCTCTGGCGTAAAAGTCGTTGCCATAACCGAAGGCACCCGTGTTAGGCGACTCACTGCGGATACTGGGCGTGCGCTCAAACGGATCCTGCCGAATATTGATCATGACCGGCATATCAGTGGTGGTTTTTTCGCCTGGCCAGCCCTGAGGCTGCTGGTAGAACGCAAACTTGAAGTCATCGAGACGGAGCGCGCCCAAGCTAGCGCCGCCGAAGTAGAAGATTTCGTGGCGCTTGGATGGGCCTTTCCCCGTGAGGAGATCCATCTGGTTATATCCGTCGAGATGGTTCTTGTAGTCCTGATCGCCAAGCTTCACGCCTTTGAGCAGTTGGTCGGTGATGTTCGGATTTCCGGCTGCAGCAGCCAGGGTAGGCAACCAATCGAGGCCGGAAATGATCCCGTTCTCGACCGAGCCGGGCTTGACCTGGCCCGGCCAGCGGATGATGGCGGGCACTCGGAAGCCACCATCACCGACGGTGCCTTTGGTGTTCTTGAATGGCGTCATGCCGCCATCCGGCCATGTGAACACTTCCGCTCCATTGTCGGTCGTAAAGATCACGATGGTGTTGTTGGTTTCGCCCATGTCGTCGACATGCTTGAGCAGTCCACCGATGCTATCGTCCATCTGCGCCATGCCCGCTTCTTCAAGACCGTAATTCGTCTGGCTGTTCTGCATCGCCTTGTATTTTTGCGATAGGAACGTCCAGACGTGCATGCGCGTGGTGTTATGCCAAACGAAGAACGGCTTGTTGTCTCTCTTGGCTTTGTCCATAAAGTCGCTCGACGCCTTGACCAAGACTTCATCGAAGGTCGTCATGTCGTACTTTGCCTTGAGGAAAGGTATATCGTGCATGTTCTGCACGTTCGACATGTCCGGGAATGGCGGCAGCGGACCCTCATCGACGATCCTCTGTTTGCCGACTTTACCCCAGCGCGGCATCTCGGTCGGATCGTCCCGATCGGTCGCATAACTGTGTATCAAGCTGCGCGGACCGTAAGTGTTGTAATACTTCTCGTCTACCGGGAACGAATACCAGTACGGATCGGACATGGCGTCGAGGTGGTATAAATAACCGAAGAATTCATCGAAGCCGTGCACGGTCGGGAGATATTTGTTCAGATCGCCAAGGTGGTTTTTACCAAACTGGCCGGTGGCATAGCCTTGTGCCTTCAGAACGGTGGCCAGCGTTACTGCTTGCGCCGGGATACCGACGTCGGCACCAGCTTGACCCACGGTCGTCAATCCAGTGCGGATAGGCAACTCACCGGTAATGAAGTTGGCTCGACCCGCCGTGCAGCTTGCTTCGGCGTAGTAGTCGGTGAAACGCATCCCTTCAGACGCAAGCTTGTCGAGGTTTGGCGTCTTACCCGACATAATGCCTTGGTGATACGCCCCAACATTGAACCAACCGACGTCGTCGCCCATGATGACGAGGATGTTGGGCTTCCTTTGCGGCTGCGCAGTTGCTGGAACGCTCGCAATCATCAACGCGGTGAACGATCCGACAAACCCGAGCCAAATTTTTCTGCTGGTGATCACGACCGGACTCCCATTACGGTTCTGATTAGAACGGCCTTCCGGCCGAGCGGCACCCAAGATTATTTTGCTGTCGAAAAGCGGGCGAGTTGGACCAAAGGCCAATGCGAGCCATGGAACAATATCTGTCGATTACAGCCGCGTTTGATGACGGATCTTGAACGGCCATCGCGAACAATTTACTGGTAGGTACTCGCCAGACCCGCTCAGATGGCATCTCAGCTTGAGTATTCGGGGAAGCTAATAGCGCGGATGATGGAATGAATAACTTTGGCAGGTGGCTGGATAAGGTCGCCCGCGGTTTTCTATGTGCAACCGACACCTTGGAGTGAGTGTAATGATTCGTATCAGCCTAATTGCTGCGACCTTCATCGTTTCGCTATTCACGTCAGTCTCTGCGATTGCACAGACGGCACCGACGACCCCGCATCCAGCAGCGCCGGCGTTAAAGGCAATTGGCGCTGCCTCCTCGGCGAAGCCAGAGATGGAGCCGTCGCTGATCGTCCTGAACTCACGCGGTGCGGCACTGCAGGGTGACAAGCTCACGCTCACCGGCGTTTCGCCAAACGCCATTATCTTCGCCGATCGGCCGGTGCGTGCCGCCGGACACGCGCTAACCGCTCACCTCCTCGAGGAGTGGGCGAGCGGCGACAGTTTCGGCAAGGATCCGCCGAATGCAACGGTATCGGCTCTCAGTAAGGACGCCTCGACGAACCGTGATGCGGTCGTCGTATTGAGGTCACCCAAACTTGACGGTGACAAATTGACTTTCGACGTTCAGGTCCTCGAAGGAAACCTCAACGGGGCTGATGGCCCAGCCGCCGTATTCATCGACATCATCGGACTGCCGTTCACGCCGCTTTCCTATGCGGGTGTTGCCCGGCGCACGGCGCGACGCGCGGCATTCTACGGCGCTGCGGGAGCCTACGGGGCGGCAGCGGCTTATGGTGCGGCTGCTGCCTACGGCGCCGCAGCTTACGGATATCCGCCAGCGCCTTACTACGGGCGACCCGCCTGCGGTTATTACCCCTTCCCGCCTTGCTATTGAGGCACACAGTAGAGCGACAGCCGGCGACAGCAGGAGGATTTAATGTCGAGAGTACATTCGAGGTTGGCTGCGCTCGCGGTGATTACGATGCTGGCGGCACCAGCCGAAGCTCAATCTCCGCCCAAGTGGACACAAGTTGGAATGCTAAGATGCACGCTTAATCCGAGCATCGGCTTCATCATTGCGGGTCATCAATCAATGGAATGTAGCTTTACCCAAAGCGGCGCGTCAGTTCCGCCGCAAGCTTATGCTGGGGCACTCAACATGGTGGGCATCAATATAGGAATCACAGCCGGTGGCGTAATGGGCTGGGCCGTACTTGCTCCTACGGCCGGAATACCATTCGGTGCACTCGCCGGCGAATATGTAGGCGCGAGCGCCGATGCCGCGCTCGGATTGGGCGTTGGCACGAACGTTCTGGTGGGCGGTTCTGCGCGTACGATTGCGCTCCAACCAATCTCAATAGAAGGCTCGGTTGCCGTCGATGTCGCGCTTGGCGTGTCCGCGCTCAAGTTGCGACCGTTGCCTTAAGCGTACCGTTCCAAACCAACTTCAATCAGGGGGAAAATCATGCTCCGAACGAAATCAGCACTCTTTATTGTCGCGGCATTGGCCACTGGGCTCGCGCAGCCTTTGTTAGCGGCGGATTTGCCGCAGCGACCCGTCGCTTCGCCATTGTTGGCTCCAACTCCGGTCTACAATTGGACCGGAATTTATGTCGGCTTGAATGGCGGCGGCGGATGGGGTCGTCAGGATCCTCTTAACCTGATCACGAACCGCTTCGATGGTGAGACAATAAACTTCTCGGGCGGTGTGTTCGGCGGTACGGCCGGTGCGCAAATTCAATCTGGTCATGTTGTGTTGGGCTTTGAGGCTGATCTCGATTGGGCGGGATACAAAGGTTCGGCGACCTTCGTTCCAACCGTCGCCGGCGTGCCCGTTGGCGGCCCTGTTAGCGCGGAAACAAAGATTGACTGGGAAGCAACAGCAAGGGCGCGGATCGGATATGCGCAGAATAACTGGCTTTTCTATGCGACCGGAGGGCTTGCTATGTTGGGCGCAAAAACCAGTTTTGCGCCGGGGCTAGGCTTTACGTGCGGCACGTTCGGAATTGTGAACTGCTCGGGCACAAACAAACAGGTCGGCGCCGTACTCGGGGCCGGGGTTGAATACGGGATCACTCAAAATGTAAGCGCGAAGCTTGAGTATCTCTATCTAACCGGTGCGTCACTCGATATTTCGCATCACAGCGAGATACGGGTAGGCCTGAACTATCGGTTTGGTGGAATGTAACAATTGCAGGATCCCGGAGAGATTGCCCGCGCTGCTCAGGGCGCCAGCGCCAAAGCCTTGAGTTCCTTGCGTGCGGTACCAAAAGTACCGAGTTGGTAAACCGAAGCTCCCGCGGGTGAGAACGTAAACGCATCGAACGGTTCGGCGAGCATCTTTTTTAGATAAGGAATAGGGGCAACACCAATCGTGACGTGGGGATTGAATTTCTTGCCGGACCCAATCTGCACAAAATTGGCTACGTAACTAATCAAGGCCTTTTGGATGTCGCGGCCATCTTCGGTGCTCATGAACGCTGCGGGCGTTCCGGTTTTCACCGTGAAAGGCGTAACCGCGTCTATTATTTTTTGTTGCAGCCTAAGCAAGTCCGGTGTCGGTTCAACCACAATGCCCGCAAGCCCAAATGGCGGCGAGGGAATGAAGTAGTACTTGTACGCCTTCAGCTTCCAGCCGGCCGGCTTCTCGTCGGCTAGCACCTTGTTGACTGCGGCGTAGATTTTTTCGAGGTCAGCCGTGCGGACGAATTGCTGCAACATCGTGACGTGTGGATGGTGAGTAGCATCCAGGGCAAAGCCTTTTGGAAAGGCTTTGAGCAAGCGTGCATTATCCGCTTGCGCATGTTGGATCATTGTTTGGTCCGGCTCGAGCGCAATATCGATGGCCGTCACCGGATTTTGCTGCGCGCCAAAAGTTTCCACATGGCCGAGCAGTGACGCAAGGCAGATGCCAAGCGCAGCAACAACCTTTTTGAACCTAAACATCCTAGGCTCCTCATAAGAGTATGAATTTATAAATTACAATCCAACCCGCCGGCCGACGATATTGCCCCTAAGGGCAATTCGAGCCTGTGCGCTGATGATGCCCTCACCTAGAACAGTCGTCCCTTTGTCCGCTTTGGGTCAAAAGCGGACATGTGCAGTGCACTGGTGCATGTCCGCTAAGTGCCAATAGCGGACATTAGCCCACCAAAAAAAAGCCCCAGGACTTAGCCCGGGGCTGATTATCAATTCGGATTGTTTCGGAAGCTACATGCCGAACTTGTAGCTGACACGTGCAAGAACTGTTTGAATACGAGTTTTGACGTCGAAGGCGTAGCTGCCTGCGCCGCCACCCACTTCGTAGTTCGCCGTTCCCAAATCGATGTAGTTATACTCTGCGCCGATGATCCAATTGGCCGTGAGCCCGTATTCCAGGCCGGCGCCTATCGTCCAACCACTCTGCCAATGCTTATCGCTTCCGGATCCCATGGGGGAGCCCCCGACGCAACACGTGTCAGATACGGAAAACTGCACTTGCCCGCCAGCGTAGCCTCCCTTGGCAAATAGCAGCACGTTGTTCCAGGCGTAGCCGATGCGGCCGGTGACCGTCGCAAGACTGCTGACTTTTGTCGTGAACACGTCGTCGTTCAGGATAGCTAGGTTGGAGGCATCGCCCTTGATGGTGGTGCCCGCAAGGGTGCCTTCAACCCCGAACACCCACTGGCTCATTTGATAATTGCAGCCGACTTGCCCGCCACCAACAAAGCCGCTGTTGTCGTACGTGAAGCCTTCACCAGGATCGAGGTGGCCGAATGCTGTTGTGTCGACGGTATTGGTAAATTCCGTCCGCGACCAGCCTCCACCAGCGTTCACGCCAATGTAGCAGCCGCTCCAATTGTAAACTGTGGCCACAGGAGCCTTATAGGCCGGCGCCTTCACTGGCAGATCGGCGGCGGAAGCAACCGAGACGGAGCAGAAGACACCAACAGCTGCGAGTGCCGCAAAACGAAAATAATTCATAGTCAGCCCCCAATGCGCATACGAAATCTGCGCTACGCCCTCCTTTTCTAGCAAACAAGCAAAGTAGCCAGCGCCCCCTTTTGGCATGTCTGCACAGATGATTTCCGTGCGTGATATTTATGCAACATACTCATGCCGCCCCGTGGCGAGACCCCTTAATGTCCGCTATGCGTCACTGGTCAGCGGCTTGCCGATGTCTGCTTCGTGCAATGGCGGACACTCGCGATTTGATGCGATGAATAGAAAAGACCGCCCCGCGGCGGTCTCTCCGAAATTTCAATTCGATATTTGATCAGGCAGGGAGCGCGGCAGGAGGCGGGGTTACAACGGCCGCCGTGGCAATTGAGCCATATCAAGACAGTCTGGCGGGCGGCGTGCGAATTTATCTGACGAGTAAAGATGATCGGAGCCAAAAATGGAAACGCCGCTGCAAATCGACCTTCAGGGCCTTGATGCGAGGCCCGACATCCGCGCCGAAATCGACAAACACATCGCGCAACTGGAGGGGCGTTCCGGCCGGATCACCGCCGCCCGCGTGGTCGTGAAGGCGCCGAGTGGCCATCATCGCACCGGCGGGCTCTACGAGATCACAATTCATCTCTCCTTGCCTGAAGGCCGCGAGGTGAATATCGGCCACACGCCGCAAAACGACGAGCGGTATGCGGACATCGACTACGCGCTCAGCGATGCTTTCAGGCGCGCGCGCCGGCAGTTGGAGGATGAAGTACGCAAGATGCAGGGCCAAGTGAAGCATCACGAAGGCTCTGCCTAAGGCGATACCCGCGGAGTGCGAGTAGCTCTAGACATCCGCGATGTTATCGAGCGGCAGCGCAATCGAAGCGCGCAGCCCGGCTGGAGCAAAGTCCATTCCGATTTTGGCGTGTGCCTGGCTGGGAAGGACCTTGTTCAAGAGGCGCGAGCCGAAGCCTTCGCGCTTCGGCGCAACCACAGGCGGCCCGTTGTTTTCGATCCATTCGATGTGAAGGATGCGTCCGGTCTTGGCTTCGACGAGCCAGGTCACCGTCAGATCACCCGCCAAGTCCGATAGCGCGCCATATTTAGCGGCGTTGGTGACGAGTTCATGAAACGCAAGCGCGACGAGGACCGCGAGGCCCGCCGGCAGGCGGACGTCCGGTCCTTCGAGTTTAAGGCGCCGGCCGGTTGCATCGTCATAAGGCTCCAGCTCGAGCCGAAGTAACTCATGTACAGTCGCCTCCTGGCTTTCGCTCTCGGTCAAGATCGAATGGGTCTTGCCAAGCGCAACAAGCCGGCCGGCGAAGGCTTCATGAAAATCGGCAATGCTTAAAGATGTCCGTGCGGTCGAGCCCAGAATCGCTTGCACCGTCGCCAGAGCATTCTTGACGCGATGATGCAGCTCACGAATGAGAAGCTGCTGCTTGTCCTCGGCACGCACATGATCGGTAACGTCGCTGCCCTCGACGAAAATCCCGGAGACTTCTCCGGCGGGGTCCCTGATCGGTTGATAAACGAAGTCAACGTAGCGTTGCTCGGCTGGCCCAATGGCCTGCGTCCTGAGCAACACCGGCAGCCTTCGGCCGACGAAAGGTTCGCCACTGGTGTAAACCTGGTCGAGCAGGTCGATGAAGCGCTGTTCCGCCAATTCCGGCATCGCTTCGAGCACCGGCTTGCCGATGACGTCGCGGTGGCCGATCAACTGACTGTAAGATGCATTTGTGAGTTCTATGATGTGTTTTGGCCCGCGCAGCACGCACATGAACCCGGGAGATTGATCGAAGAGCTGCCGCAGGCGGTTGCTTTCGTCCGCAAGGTGCAAATTGGCCTGCCGCAGCTGCTCCGTCAGATTGTGTTGTTCGGTGACGTCGTTGCAGACAACAAGTACGCCACCAACCTTGCCCATTTCGTCGATCGGGCTATAGCCATAAGTCCACCACACGTCCTCGCGCCGGCCGTGACGGGTTACCGGCACAAGTTGATCGACGTGCCAGGTCGCGCCTTTGCCCTCCATGACGAATTCAATCTGCGGACCAATGATGTCCCAAATCTCACCCCAGCAATCGCGGCCGCGCTGGCCGAGGGCGCTCGGATGGCGTTCCGGGCCCATGGTTTGCCTGTAGGCGTCGTTATAAAACTGGATCAGCTCCGGTCCCCACCAGATAAACATCGGGTGCTGACTGGAAAGCAAAAGGCGAACCGCGGTTTTCAAACTCTGGGGCCAAGTGGCCGGCGGCCCTAGCGGCGTTTTTGTCCAATCATGGTCGCGGGTGAGCGTGCCCATCTCGCCGCCACTGCGAAGAAAATCTTGACCGGAGAGATTAGTGGCGCGCTTGTTCAAAGCCATTAACTCGTTAGCGGGTACCCATGCGTTCCGAAAATTGGCTTTTCCTTAGGCGATTGCAAGCCCGACGCGGGAACTTGCGTTGCAGTCAATTCAATAGCGTGAGTTGAAACGATAAGTGTCCGCTTGGGGTCAATAGCGGCCATGACAGCTGCTGATCTCGATGTCCAAAAAGTACCAATTGCGGGCATTTATTCGATCACCTCGTCGGCCTGAGC
The DNA here is from genome assembly GCA_963722125.1 of uncultured Alphaproteobacteria bacterium. Lineage (GTDB taxonomy): Bacteria > Pseudomonadota > Alphaproteobacteria > Rhizobiales > Xanthobacteraceae > Pseudolabrys. The sequence goes on from CAVRJW010000006.1 coordinate 1,436,692, forward strand.
AAGTAATGCGGCGGGCATTGTAATACCGAGTGCCTTCGCGGTTTTAAGATTGATCACCAGTTCGTACTTGGCGGGGGCCTGCACTGGCAGTGCGGCCGGTTTCGTCCCCTTAAGAATGCGATCAACGTATTCCGATGCGCGGCGAAACTGGTCGATACGGTTCGGGCCGTAGGAGATCAGACCACCTTCAGTAACGTTGAAACGAAATCCGTAAACGGCGGCCAGCTTATAGCTTGCTGCGAGGGTGATGATCTTATTCTGATGAATTGATACCGACGCGCTCGGGGTCACTATTAAACCGGAATTCGGATAATGAGCGATGTTTGCCAGACCGCGTTCGATCTCGGCAGCGTCGCGTGTATCAATCGGGTGTAACTCTACACCGAGTGACGGCGCCACAGATTGGATAGCCGCGAATTCGCCAATTCCGGCACGATTGGTGGCATCGCGAAGAACAGCCACTCGGGATAATTTGGGGACGATTTGTTTGAGGAGTTCGAGCCATTTACCGCTGAAACTATACTCGAATAACATAAATCCCGTCGTGTTGCCGCCCGGACGAGACAGGCTATCGACAAAGCCGGCGCCTACCGGGTCGGACACGCGTACGAACACAATCGGCACGTCGCGAGTAGCGCGTTGCAGCGCCGCTACACTTGGAGTGCCACTCGCCAGGATGACATCGGGCTTAAGTGCGATCAATTCCGCCGCGTACTTGCGATCAAGATCTTCGTTATTCTCGCCCCAGCGGATGTCGATTTGCAGATCCCGATCAATGTCCCAGCCTGATTGTCGCAAGATTTGACGAACCGCTGCGACGCCGGCCTGCCCCTCTTGATCGCCGGCGGCTGAATTCATCAGCACCCCAATCCGCCGCACCCGCTCGGTTTGCTGAGCATGCGCGAGAATTGGCCATGCTGCAGCGCCGCCAAAAAGTGTAATGAAATCGCGCCGTCTCACTGCCGCCCCCCAGCGTCAACACAGGCTATCGTATCGGAATATGCAACCGAGCCGAAAGGGGCGAATGTCCGCTTTGGGTCATTAGCGGATAACTTTACGTCTACTGTGACTTTAGGCGCGCCAACTCGCGTAGCAGAATTTTTGCCATAGTATCAGCAGATGTATTGCCGAGTTGGGTTTTCAGGTGGCGGCCATCTAAAGCGGTCACCACAATCGCGGTGCCATCAACAGCGTAATTACCCGAAATGTCGTTTTCGGCCTCGTCCTTGCAAAGAATAGTTTCGTTTAAGTTCATGTTTGTTCCGACACGGCCATCGAGGGGCTGCGCAATTCATCGGCCTCTTTGAGTAGGTCATTTGCGCGCTGCATGAGCAGTCGCTGGGTTTGAGGATCAATCGATGTCCTCGCCCGCGAATAAAGGTCGTGCGCTGTTTGCCGAATTAAACTTTCGATCCTAGTCATGATTCAATATAACCGGCGCAAGGCAAGCCAGCCTTGACCTGGATCAATTCAACCCGACGTCATTTTCGGGATGCGGGCGGTAGTTCCATAGGCTGATCAGATGCGGGGGCCGGTTAAAATCTTCGCTATTGTGTGTTGGGTGCTGATCGCCGGCACACTTGCCCTTTCGCACGGGTGGGGCTGGGGCGTCGTTCTCGCTTTCGCTGCGCTTACAATCGTTCCCTCCCTGGTCTGGGCGCGGCATTCGCACAACATGCAGATGCGGCGACTGCTTCGTGCCGGGCAGCCGCCGGATAAACCGCTCCCGCTGCAGCCCGACAAGATATCGCTGGCGCTCTCAATTCATCCGCTCGTCTTATGGTCGCTCGAGTTAGGCTCGCTCGCTTTTGTCGCGGCCGGATTCTTTATTCTGATTGTGGACTCCAGCCATTGGCTGATGGCGCTTGCTTCGATCGGGTTTTTCGGACTTTGCGCTGCCTTCGCCGCGCACTTGCTCGCCCTGCACCGGGGCGCAGCGTCCACGCGATCCTAATCTGTGCGGTACATTCGATTGGATTAGCGCTATTGATGCTCACATAAACTGTCGGGGCCAGAAGATGGAGAGGAAAACCATGGTCGGATTCGGTCGCATCCTGCGCGGTATTGTCTTCATCGGTGCGTTGGCGGCGTTGAGCCCCGCACAGGCGCAGGAATGGCCGACGCGACCGGTCACGATCATCGTTCCGTTCGCAGCCGGCGGGACAACCGATATTGTCGGCCGAATCATTGCGCAGGCGCTGTCGGTGCGTCTGGGCCAGCCTGTCATCATCGAGAATGTCGGCGGTGCGGGCGGTAACCTGGGCGCGACCAACGCGTCAAAGGCCGCGCATGACGGTTACACAATTTTCATGGCCACGGTCGCGCACACGATGGCGCCCGGAATTTATGAAAAGCTTTCCTACAATTTCGAACAGGACTTCGACCCGATTACGGTCGTCGCCTCGGTGCCGAACATCCTCATTGTGAATCCGGCGGTGCCCGCGAAAAACGTCGCGGAGCTCATCGCGTATATCAAAGCCAATCCCGGCAAGGTGAACTATGGAACCGCAGGGGTTGGCAGCACCGAGCACATGTCGGCTGAACTTTTTCGTGCGATCTCCGGCACGAATATCGTTCACGTACCTTACCGCGGCGGGTCGCCGATGCTCGCTGACCTCGTCGCCGGCCACATCCAGATGTCGATCGAGACGAGTGGGGCGGCGACGCCGTTCATCAAAGGCGGGAACGTGCGTGCGCTCGCGGTAAGTCCGGCGAAGCGTTCGGCGCTGTTTCCCGACCTGCCGACGCTCGCGGAGTCCGGCCTTGATGGTTACGACGTCACGACGTGGTACGGCTTTCTCGTGCCCAAAGGCACGCCAGAACCTATTCGCAAAAAGCTCTATGCCCAGGTCGTGGACGTTTTAAAGTCGCCGGACATCATAAAACGGTTAAGCGACATTGGGGCAGAGCCGGGGGGACAAACGCCCGAGCAATTTGCCGCCTTCATCCACGCCGAGACCGAAAAATGGGTCGGGCTGGCGAAGAAAGTGGGCATTAAGGCTGAGTAAACGCGGCGATACCCGGAATTGCAGGGGACTCGCGAAAGTCTGTCAGAACGTGTACAATGCGGCTTGTCATAGCGTTGGACCCGGGCGTCGGTGGCCGAGAGCCTCCCGCATCTGGTCCAAGGCCCAGCAAACAAAGCATAAACCGCACAGCAGCGAGTGGAGTGCTGTTTGATCCTGCGGCGTTTTTAGCGACGCCCACCTCGGTCGTCACAATTCCACGCATTCAAAGAATGTAGCGTTTCCGCTCAGGGCCGCACCTTCGGCGAACATCAGAACAAAGGAGTCTTGTGTGAATATAAAAAAGCCAGCTCTCGGAATGAAAGAGCAGCCAGTCGATCACTCTGCGAACAACGGTATGACGAGACCCAAAAATCCGTCCGCTAATACGGTTCCATCTACGGGTTATGTTCTCGAGATCGATGGAAAATTTAAAAAGGAATACAATTCCTCTGAGGCGGCGATGACAGCAGCCTTGGAGCTCAAGAAAAAATATCCGCAGATCCAGGTCAATGTGTACGACGCAAAAGAACATTCGCGCACGCTGGTTGACCTGACTGAAAAAACGGATGCTCCCGCTTAGTCCTGTTTGATGTCAGATTTTCTCTGACGCGCTGCAGTCCCCCATTTGTATGATGCTTTGCGGACGACGTTGGCCGAATAATTTTTTGCGACGTATATTGACTATATTCCTAAATAGACTATAATCCTATTCGTTCGGCTCGCAGCGACGGCGTCATCTAGAGGCGTCTTGGTGGCGGAGCCGGATGCGGCGCCCGCGGGCGTGGTTTCGCAGCCATGCCTCCGGGAGGCCCCGGGTCGCCGTCCGCTCCAACTACGTGGGGCCGCCTTCAATGGCTGGACGCGGCGTGGATGAAGGGCGGCGAAAGCTGCCTGGATAAAGTTGGCCGCAAGGCCTTCCGTCTGCGCCCGGAAGCACGGTCCCGGGGACAGAAAAGCCGCGATGGAGCGCCGTGTGGCGAACGTGCCTGTCGCAAAGGCACGTCAACGCCGCGTAAGGCGTTGGACTGCTGGTTGCGCCATACGGCGCTCCATCCCCTCGCATATTCGAGGGGGGACGGAAGACGGGCCTTCCCGGGGCCTCGACAAAGAATACGGGTGGCGGAGCGTTGGCTGTTTGAAAATTGCCTGTTTGACAATTGAATTGGAGAATTCGCGCGCGGGAGCAAACTCTTGCTGTCGTCCCCGCGAAGGCGGGGACCCATACGCTGTGCACTATCGATGGACTGCGGCGTATGGGTCCCGGGCCTCGCTGACGCTCGCCCGGGACGACGAGAAAAAACCACCGGCATTGTTCGCGATAAGGCAGGTGTTCAGCGCGCCCTACACGTGCTGACCGCCGTTGATGTGGATTTCGGCACCGTTCACGTAAGAACTCGTGTCGGTGCACAGCACATAAATGATCTTGGCGACTTCATCGGGCGTGCCGAGCCGTTGCATTGGAATTTGCTCGACGATCTTGTCCGTGCCCGGCGACAGAATTGGTGTGTCAATCTCGCCCGGCGCGATGGCGTTGACGCGAATGCCGAGGCGGCCGAAGTCGGACGCCATCTCGCGCGTCAGCGAGGCAAGCGCAGCCTTCGATGTCGCGTAAGCAGCGCCCGCGAAGGGATGAACGCGCGAACCAGCAATCGACGTCACGTTCACCACCGAACCTTTGACCGCCTTGAGCTCGTTCACGAGACCGCGCGCAAGCATGATTGGCGCAAAGAAGTTTACCTGGAACACGTGGTGCCAGACGTCGATCGTCGTATCGAGCGAACCGAGCCGCAGGCCGGCTTCGGCCTTGGGCGAGATCGCCGCGTTGTTGACCAGTGCATGCAGCTCATTGCTATCGAGCCGGCCGCGGATCTCCTCGATCGCCGCCAGCGTATTGGCTTCATCGGCAAGATCGACCTGGATGTGGTCTTCTGGTCCTGCGTCCCATGGACAATTCTCCGGAAACGGATGACGCGAACAGGTGATCACGCGCCAGCCGGCGGCGGAAAAGCGTTTGACCGTTGCGTGGCCAATGCCGCGGCTTGCTCCGGTGAGAAGCAAAGTGCGGCGTGGCTGGTTCGTTTGCGAGGTCGGCATTGTTTCTGGAATGGTTTCAGGGTGAGATCGCTCGGTTGAGCCGATGCTAGCTTACGGATAAAGCCGCGTCTTGTTCCACGGCGCGCCCAGCCGGTCGCGTTTAAATTCGATACGATCGTGCAGTCGAAACGGGCGTTCCTGCCAGAATTCGATCGAGAGCGGCACAATCCGGTATCCAGACCAATTGGGTGGACGCGGCACCTCACCGATTGCGTATTTGGCCGCGTAAATCGCGACCGCCTTCTCAAAGGCGAGGCGGCTTTCCAGCGGCGCCGATTGCTTGCTGGCCCAGGCGCCGATTTGTGCCTGCTTCGGGCGTGAGGCGAAATAGGCATCCGCCTCCGCGTCGGTGACCCGCTCGACATTGCCGCGCAGGCGCACCTGCCGGTTTGCGGACTTCCAATAGAACACCAAGGCGGCTTTTGGCCGCGCATCCAATTCCCGCCCTTTTTGGCTGTCCATATTGGTATAGAACACGAATCCCCGCTCATCGGCGCCTTTCAACAGCACCATGCGGGCATTTGGGAGGCCGTCGGCATCGACGGTGGCGAGCGTCATGGCGGTCGGGTCGCGGGGTTCGGAGGCTGTTGCCTCCGTCAGCCAGACGGTAAATAGTCGAAAAGGCTCATCGGCGGCGGTGAAATCACCACTCGTTAACCAACTCGGGTGTTCAATCGGTGCCGTGTCGGACATCTGCTGGGGTACTTTGCGTGGCCGGTACTGAAGCGCGTCAATATCGTCGCCTTTATAATGGATGCGTGGGTCCGCGCCTATGGCGCGTCCTGGCCGCTGCCGCAGCGCTGACGCTCGGTGGCTGCAGCATGTCCGGCCAGTTGGACTCGCTTTTTGGCGATACCAAATCCGAACGAACGGGAACGGTCACGCCGCCGCCCGGAAGCCAGGAAGCGGCGCAATTGCCCCCGGCCGCGGATCTTGCTTACGCGCGCGCTGCCGCGAGCGCGCTGCTCAGCCGGGGCGAAAAAGACAGCAGCATGCCGTGGGAAAATCCGGGTACCGGCACGCGCGGCACCGTCACGCCGATCGCATCGGCATATACTCTGGACGGCCAAACCTGCCGCGATTTCCTTGCCAGCTTCGTCACCGGTAACTCACAGAACTGGGTGCAAGGCGAGGCCTGCAAGCAAGAGCAGGGCGCATGGGAAGTCCGCGCGTTTAAACCGTGGAAGCGTTCGTAGTTCTGGTCCGCGTCACATCGCATATTCCACTCCGCACGAGAGTTGAGACCCCGCTTGTGCCGGAATGTGCGGAGTTTTTTGAGCCGCGTTGCATCGCAGGTGTTTCGACCCCACATTGAGGGTTAGAGACTGCCGGGATCGCCGGCGGGCAGGGGATTTCACAGGAGTTTGGATACGATGCGCGACCCCTACGAGGTACTGGGGGTTTCCAAGGGTGCGAGCGAGGCCGACATCAAGAGTGCCTATCGCCGCCTCGCAAAGAAGCTGCATCCCGACGCCAACAAGCACGACCCGAAGGCGGCCTCGCACTTCGCCGAGCTCAATGCTGCCTACGAGATCGCCGGCGACGCGGACAAGCGCAAGGCGTTCGACCGCGGCGAGATCGACGCCGAGGGCAAGCCACGCTTCCAGGGCTTTGAAGGTTACGGCGCACAGCCTGGCGGTGGCGGCGGTTTCCACCCGGGCGGCGACGGTACGCATTTTGAAAGTTTCAGTTTTGGGCCCGACGGCTTTCGCCGTTCGAACGCCGGTGCCGGTGCAGGCGCCGGTGGCCGCACCGGTGGATTTGAGGATCTGCTGCGCGGGATGTTCGGCGGCCGCGCAGGCGCTGCGCGCGGATTTGGTCCGCAGTTCGAGGCCGAAGAATTCGGCGCCCCGGCCGGCGGGCAAGACCTGCATGCATCGCTCACGATCACGCTTGCCGACGCGGCCAAAGGCACCAAAACGCGCGTGCATCTGCCGACGGGCAAAGATGTCGAGGTCAAGATTCCGGCCGGGATCGCGAGCGGCCAACAAATTCGGCTGAAAGGTCAGGGCTGGCCGAGTGCGACAGGCAAAGCGGGCGATGCGCTGATTACGATCAACGTCGCGCCGCATCCGGTGTTCAAGCCGGATGGCACGGACCTGCGCCTCGAATTGCCGATCACGCTTTATGAGGCCGTGCTTGGCGGCAAAGTGCGCGTCCCCACGCTTGACGGCGCGGTGGAGCTGGCGATTCCGGCTGGCACCAATTCCGGGCGCACATTCCGTCTCAAGGGCAAAGGCCTCAAGGCGAAAAGCGGCGCCGGCGATCTGCTCGCCACCGTACGCGTCGTGTTGCCAGAACGCGTCGATGACGAGTTCAAGGAGCTGATGAAGACGTGGCGCGAGAAGAAGCCTTACGACCCGCGTGAAGACCTCGACTGACGCGCATTACGACTTCTTCGCTGCGCTCTTGTCGGTCTGTTCGTAGACCGATTTGGTCACCGACTCGAGCCGTTCGCGGTCGGCCGGGCCACTCACGACATAAGCGATCTTGTCGTCGACCCAGTAGAACGCGGCGAATTGCTCTTCCTTGGTGTAGCGCAGCGCCGTTTGTGGCACGCCGGCCTTGGCGCAATAGATCGTGAAGCGTTCGCCGGACGGGCTTTCATACATGTAGAAAGCCGCCGCGCCGGTCGGGCCGGGAAGCAGCCGGCCGCCGACAAGCTTGAGTCCGATTGCCTGCAAGTCGGGGATGCGCAGATCCTCGCCCAGCCGCTTCGACAGCCATTGCGTCATATGTGCGCGTTCGCTGCCCGGCACTTCGACGGGATGGCGGACCTCGACGACGTAAAGCTTGTAGGCATCGAGCGCTTCGCTGGCGATGACATCGTAGCCGGTCGGTGCCGCGGCGGAAGCGCCGCGTGCCAACCAGCCCGTGCCGCCGCCAAGCACAAATGCCACTATAGCCGCGGCCGCAGCCATCGCAGCCCACGACCGTCCATTCTTTCGGTCATCATTGATCACTTGTTCGAGCTTGAGCCGCTCAGGTACTGGTTCTTCGCCGACTGTGCCGTACCGTGCACGGATGCTCTCGGCCTGGGCCCGCCAGGATGCAACCAGCGCGGCTTGTTCCGGGTGATCGGCAAGCCAGTTGGCAATCGCCTCTTTCCGGTCGGTCGGCAATTCGCCGTCGACATACGCGTGCAGTTCATCCTCGGTCACGGGTGAATCGCGATCGATCATGGGTTCACCTTCTCTCTCTCATTTCACGCGGCGCAGCGCGGGGCGCTCGCCGTCGAGATAGTTTTTGATCTGTACGCGCGCACGCGCCAGACGCGACATCACAGTGCCGATTGGCACACTTTGTACCTCGGCGACTTCGCGGTAACTAAGGCCTTCCAGCACCACCAAGAGCAAGGCATTGCGCTGGTCCTCCACCAGCGTTGCGAGCGCGCGTTCGATATCGCGCCCACCTGCTTCCGGTCCGGCAAGATCGGGAGCATCGTTGTCTTCGATTGGCGACAAAGTGGGCCGCCGCGCAAGCGACCGAAGCCGATTGCGATTAAGGTTGGTGAGGATCGTGTACAGCCAGCTGCGCACGTCGCCACCGTGAAATAAGTGCTCCGAGCGCAGAGCGCGCACCAGCGTGTCCTGCACCAGATCGTCGGCGATGTCGGCATCGCGCGTCAGGGCCCGCGCATAGCGGCGGAGGGCCGGAATCGTTGCCTCAACGCTTTGCCGAAACGTGCCCAATATTGCTCCTTTTTACACCCAGCGGAGGCGGTCAAGGGACCGAGGCCCATCTGCCCGCAGTGACCGCATCGTCGATTGTTAGAAAAAACCCCACCAACCGGCCACATATTCCCGAAAATGAATTGAAATAACAACGACAAACCCGACCACAGGTGCTTTGGTTGAACCGCAGGTGCTTTGCTTGATGGGCAAAAGTCCCTGTGCCATACGAGGCGGCCGGCGTTCACCGGTCAAAACGGGTAGGCTTAATGCCGGAAATTTCGGGTCTGATGCGCGGTAAACGCGGGCTGATCATGGGCGTGGCCAACAACCGCTCGATCGCCTGGGGTATCGCCCGTGCGTGCCGGGACCACGGCGCTGACGTCGCTTTCACCTACCAGGGCGACGCTTTGAAGAAGCGGGTTGAACCTTTGGCCGAGGAAGTTGACGGCCTCGTTGTCGGCCATTGCGATGTCACCGAGCCAGCAAGTATCGACGCAGTGTTCGCGGCCGTTAAATCGGCTTGGGGTTCGCTCGATTTTGTGCTGCATGCGATCGCATTTTCCGACAAGGACCAGCTTGACGGACGCTATGTCGACACCACCGAGGACAATTTCGTCAAGACGATGTTGGTGAGCTGCTATTCGTTTACAGCCATTGCGCAGCGCGCTGAAAAACTGATGACCAACGGCGGTTCGCTCCTGACGCTCACGTATTACGGCGCCGAGAAATGGATGCCGCATTATAATGTGATGGGATTGGCCAAAGCCGCGCTCGAATCGTCTGTGCGCTATCTCGCCGCCGACCTCGGCATCAAGAATATCCGCGTCAACGCGATTTCATCCGGGCCGATCAAGACGTTGGCCGCGTCCGGAATTGGTGATTTTCGCTACATCCTGAAGTGGAACGAGTACAATACGCCAATGCGTCGCAATGTGACGCTGGAAGACGTCGGCAAGGCGGGGGTGTATTTCCTTTCAGACCTCGCGAGCGGCGTGACCGGGGAAGTGCATCACGTCGATGCGGGCTACCATATGGTTGGCATCAAGCATCCCGATGCGCCGGACATGGCGGTCAGCAAGGAAGAGTAATGGTCGCTCCGCGGCCAACAGTATTCTACATCCGTCACGGTGAAACAGATTGGAACGTGGCTGGCCGCTTACAGGGCCGCCGCGACGTTCCGCTCAATGCGCGCGGCCGCGCGCAAGCCACCCATTGCGGCGAGATTCTGCGTGATCTCCTGGCTCGCGATGGTGACGGTTTGGCCGATAGGCAGTTTGTCGCGAGCCCGCTCCTTCGGGCGCGCGAAACGATGGAGCTGGTTCGGGCCGCGCTCGGATTGCCAGTCGACGGTTACCTTTTAGAGCCGCAGCTTGCCGAAATCGCGTTTGGAGATTGGGAGGGTTTTACGATCGCGCAATTGCATTCACGCGATCCGCAGCGGATCGCTGCCCGCGAGCAGGACAAGTGGCACTTTGTGCCGCCTGGCGGAGAGAGCTACCAAGCTGTGACAGCACGGATGGGCGCCTGGTATGAAAACCTCACGTGCGACACTGTTGCGGTTGCGCACGGCGGGACGGCGCGCGGGCTCATCGCGCACCTTGGCATCGCAAAACCGGCTGCCGCACCGCTGATCGATATAGAGCAAGGCGTCGTCTATGTCTTTGAAGGCGACCGGCTTACACGTTACAGCTGAGGGTCACTAGGAAAGCGACTCTGGAAGACTCTGAGCTTCGCTGGTCTTTGAAATCGCCGAATTCGCGCTCGAAACCCGCCTTAAACCGTGCTGCGATTGACCAGCGCGGGGGCGCGGGCTACGAAATCGCGCAAGCGTAGATCCATCATGTCATTCAATACTTTCGGTCACCTTTTCCGGTTCACCAGCTTCGGCGAAAGCCACGGGGCTGCCGTTGGCTGCGTGGTCGATGGCTGTCCGCCGAGAATTCCGCTCAAAGAAGACGACATCCAACGCGAGCTCGATCGCCGACGGCCCGGACAGTCGCGCTTCACCACGCAGCGGCAAGAACCCGACACTGTGAAAATCATGTCTGGGGTATTCACGGACGAACAGAGCGGCCAGCAAGTCACCACCGGTACGCCCATAATGCTGATGATCGCGAATGTCGATCAGCGGTCCCGCGATTATTCCGAGATCAAGGATAAATATCGCCCGGGGCATGCGGGCTACACCTATGATGTCAAATACGGCATCCACGACTATCGTGGTGGCGGCCGCGCCTCGGCACGCGAGACAGCCGCGCGTGTTGCTGCAGGAGCTATCGCGCGCAAGATTGTGCCAGGCATCACCGTGCGTGCTGCGCTCATTCAGATGGGTCCGCACAAGGTCGATCGTTCACGATGGGACTGGAACGAAATCGCCAAGAATCCGTTTTTCTGCCCCGACGCCAAACAGGCGAAATTCTTTGAGGAATACCTCGACGGCGTACGAAAGGCCGGCTCGTCGTGCGGTGCGGTCATTGAAGTCGTAGCTGAAGGTGTGCCCGCGGGTCTCGGCGCACCCGTTTACGCTAAGCTGGATGGCGATCTCGCGTCCGCGCTGATGGGTATCAATGCCGTCAAGGGCGTCGAGATTGGCGACGGCTTTGCTACGGCGGCCATGAGCGGCATTGATAACGCCGACGAGATGCGTATGGGCAACGATGGCAAGCCGATATTCCTGTCGAACCATGCCGGTGGCATTCTCGGCGGGGTCTCGACCGGACAGTCCATCGTGGCGCGCTTTGCGGTTAAGCCGACATCTTCCATTTTGACACCGCGCAAGACGGTAGACCGTTACGGCCGCGACACGGAAGTCGCCACCAAAGGACGCCATGATCCCTGCGTCGGTATCCGCGCTGTGCCAATCGGGGAAGCGATGGTGGCATGCGTATTGGCCGACCATTATTTGATGCATCGCGGCCAGGTCGGCGAGGGAACGGCATGGCCATTCAAGCCCGGCGCGTGACGTCGTCTTCGAGGTTGAGCTGTGCCCGATAGTCATCAGCGCGTTGAAGCCGCGATCAAGGCCTTCGCCAAAGGCGACATCGTGGTAGTCACCGATGACGACGACCGCGAGAACGAAGGCGACTTGTTTGTCGCCGCATCGCACTGCACACCCGAAAAGATGGCGTTTATCATTCGGAATACATCAGGCATCGTCTGCGCGCCGCTTGGCGCGGAGCTGGCGCATCGGCTGCGACTTGAGCCTATGGTGGCGGCGAATGAGGCGCCGCTTGGTACCGCCTTCACTGTTTCCGTCGACGTTAAACACGGGCTGACGACAGGAATTTCGGCCGAAGAGCGCTGCAACACCGTGCGGGCGCTCGCCAATGACAATAGCGGCGCGGCGGATTTCGTGCGTCCCGGTCACGTGTTCCCGCTGGTCGCGCGTGACGGGGGCGTGTTGATGCGTTCAGGCCATACGGAGGCCTGTGTCGATCTCTGTCGGCTGGCTTCGTTGCCGCCGGTCGGCGTTCTTGCGGAACTGATGAACGACAATGGTTCCGTGATGCGGGGCCCCGAAGTCGCAGCCTTCGCGCAAAAACACAAGCTGGCCCAGGTTTCGATCGCAGAATTGATTGGATACCGGCAAAGCCGAGACAAGCTTGTCGAACGAGTTGGCGAATTTCATGTGGCATCGGAAATTGGGACGCTCAACGGTTACGCCTATGTCACGCCTTTTGACCGGGTGCACCACATGGCCTTCGTCTACGGGGACATCGGCGACGGCAAGGGCGTGCTCGCGCGGTTGCATCGGGCCGACGTGATCAGCGATGTTTTCGGGGGCGCAAAGCCAATTCACGCCGCGCTCGCGCGGTTTAAGTCAGCGGGTCGCGGAGTGATTGTCTTTCTGCGCGATGGCACCGCAGGCGTTCCAGTGTCAGAGATTCCGCACGAGGATGACACCGCCACTGATGCCGCTCGTTCCCGGCAGTGGCGCGAGATCGGCCTCGGTGCGCAAATTCTCAAGGACCTCAAGATTTCATCGATCCGTTTGCTGACTTCCAGCAAGCGCACTTACGTGGGCCTTGGTGGTTTCGGCATCGAGATCGTGGCGACCGAACCGATCGACAGCTGAACGCCGGGGCCTTTTTTTCGCCCGTGCCGCATGCCAGCATTCGGGTATGGGGAGATGGCTTCACAACCTGGCTATTGCCGCGGGTACTGCAGTCATGAGCGTTTCGCTCGTGGCCCTGGCGGCTGCACCGACCATGAAGCAGCTTGCTGACACGCGTGCCAACGCGGTTCCTGTCGACGTAGAGCTGGTCATTGCGGTCGACGTCTCTTACTCAATGGACCCAGATGAACAGGCGCTGCAGCGTGAGGGCTATATTCTCGCACTCACCTCAAAGGAGTTTCTGCAGGCGCTGCGTCAGGGTGCTAACGGAAAGATCGCAGTTACATATTTCGAATGGGCTGGACAATCCGACCAAAAAATCATCATGCCTTGGCGTCTGATCGACGGTCCGGAAGCGGCCGACGCGGTCGCGGCTGAAATTGCGCGGGCGCCGTATCGTCGCGCCTCGCGCACATCGATTTCCGGTGCGTTGCGTTTCGCCAAGCCTCTATTCGATGACAGCGGCTATAAAGGCCTGCGCCGGGTTATCGACGTGTCGGGCGATGGCGCCAATAATGCCGGGCCCTTCGTAGTTCCCATGCGCGAGGATGTTTTGGCCGCCGGTATCACGATTAACGGCCTGCCAATCATGCTCAAAAGGCCGAATGCTGGTTCGATTGATATCGAAGATCTCGATATTTATTATGAGGATTGTGTCATCGGCGGTCCGGGTGCGTTTGTCGTTCCGATCCGTGAACGTGAAAAATTCATAGAGGCGACGCGCACCAAATTGGTGCTCGAAATCGCCGGGCGGCAGCCGGATGCAAAGGTAATGCGGGCGTCGTCGCAAGCACCGCGTATTTCTTGCACGATTGGAGAAAAGTTGTGGCAGGACCGCTGGGGTGGCGGCATGGATTTTCAATAGAATGTTCAGCGTGAGAATTTCGCGACGATTTCCAGGTGATACGAATAGCGAAACTGATCCACCGGCGTGACGCTCGAAAGCGTATAGCCGCCTTCGATCAAAATCTTCGCGTCGCGGGCAAATGTCGCCGCATCGCATGAGACGCCAATTACGGTCGGGATCACACTTTTAGCCAGCTCGCGCGCCTGCGCTTCTGCCCCCTGGCGCGGTGGATCAAACACGACCGCGTCGAAGGGCTTCAATTCGTTAGTCATGAAAGGGCGCCGAAAAAGATCGCGCGCCTGAGCGTCAACCGGCTTAAGGCCGGATGTGGTCGCGGCCGCGCGTTCGAGAGCCTTCATGGCCGCCGTATCCGCGTCTGCGGCGCAAATGCGCGCGTGCTCGGCGAGCCGCAGGGCAAAGGTGCCGATGCCCGCGAACAGGTCGGCAACGTATTTAGCCTTGCCGAGTTGCTCGATCACAAGCCGCGCTAATGTCGCTTCACCTTCCGCGGTTGCCTGCAAAAACGCAGCCGGCGGCAGCGGTACGTTGGCGTGGCCGACACGCAGTAGAGGTTGCGCGCGCTGGGCAATCAGTTCGCCGTGACGGGTCAGTCTGGCAAGCTTATGCGCGTCTGCAACACGCGCGAGCGCGCCCATACGTTCGGCATTGAACGTGCCCGAACCGCGCACGTCGATATCAAGTCCGGAGTCGGTCGCGGTCGCCTGGATATCGAGCGGCTTACCGGCGGGTTTGAGCGTCTCGGCGATCTCCCAGGCGGCCCGAAGCGCGCCACCTAGTCCGGGGGCCAAAATGGGACATTCATCGATGGCGACGATGTGGTGCGCCCGCGGTGCGGTAAATCCAACCTCCAGAATATTGTGGGTGCCGCGCCGGGCATGCAGCACCGCGCGCCTGCGGCCTGCGCCATGTGCGTCGATCAGGTCGGCAACGGGCGCGACGATATTCGCCTGTGCTAGCGCTTCGATTACCAAAGAACGCTTCCACAAGTGGTACTCGGCCAGCGACCAGTGCTGGAGTGCGCAGCCGCCACAGACACCGAAATGCTTGCAAATCGGCGGGACTCGTTCATGGCTAGATTTGTCGAGATGCACCAGGTGCCGGCGATCCGGATGTCCGGCGACCGGGTCAACCGTGACAATCTCACCGGGCAATGTGTACGGCACATAAACGGGTCCGCTCGCGGTATCTGCGACACCGTCGCCGCGATGACCAAGGCGGGAAATAGTAAGCTGCTCAGTCACGTTCAGCCCCGAGCAGGAATTCGGCATTGCCGTCGCCGCCTGCAATTGGCGAAGGGATAATGCCAAGGACACGGCATCCGAGCGAAGTGACAAACCGCATGGCGTCGTCACACACGGCAGTATGGATGGCGGGGTCGCGCACGATGCCTTTTTTCATCGCGCCGCGGCCTGCTTCGAATTGAGGCTTGATCAATCCGATGAATTGCGTGGGAGATTTGGCGAGTGTCAGCGCAGCCGGTAGGACCAATTTGAAAGATATAAAGCTGACGTCGATTGTCACGAGGTCAGGCGGTTCATCGAATCGGGCAGGGGAGAGCGTGCGAATGTTGGCGTTTTCCAGCGAAACAATTTCAGATCGGCCAAGTAATGATTTGTGCAGTTGTCCCTGACCCACATCGACCGCATAGACACGTCGTGCGCCGCGATCGAGCAAAACTTGTGTAAATCCGCCGGTCGAAGCACCGACATCGAGACAAATGCGTCCATTTGGATTGAATTGAAAATAGTCGAGTGCTGCTGCGAGCTTCACGCCACCCCGCGATACATAAGGGTAGGCCGCGCTCGCAAATAGCGTTGCATCGATCCGGATCTCCTGAGAGGCTTTGCTCACAACCTGCGCGTCGGCAATCACCAGCCCTGCTTCGATTGCGGCCTGCGCCTTGGCGCGGCTTTCAAAAAGACCCCGCTCGACAAGGAGACGATCGACGCGGCGACGTTGTGCGGTCATCAGTCCATTCCGCGCTGTACGTAACGACATTGAGTCGGGAACAAAGTTTCGGGCACGACGGTTAGCAGAATTGGACCGACAAAAAATTGCGACGGTCGCCATGGTTGGTTGATTGAGGAGAGGGAGTATGGCACGTAAATATTCAAAAGGTGCATCGAAGTATGTCGAGCGCGCAATGAAGAAGCGCAACAAGGGCACGCTCAAAAGCGGGCGCAGCGGTACGACGGTCAAAAGCCGCAAACAGGCAATTGCTATCGGCCTTTCTGAAGCACGCAAGAAGGGAAAGAAAGTGCCGCGTAAAAAGAGACTTTAGGGTCGATCAGGCGAGCCTGATCGTCTCGGCTTTTACGTCTTTCCCCAGGGCCTCGAACACCTTGGCCACGATTGCGCGGGCGTCGAGGCCGGCGGCTGCATACATCGCGGCCGGCGTATCCTGGTCGATGAATACATCCGGGAGCACCATGCACCGCACGCGCACGCCTCCGTCGAGGAGGCCTTGGTCGGCGAGCGATTGCAAAACATAGGCGCCAAAGCCGCCGATCGAGCCTTCCTCGATGGTCACCAGCACCTCGTGCTCGCGCGCAAGTCGCGTCAGCAAGTCGACATCGAGCGGCTTGGCAAATCGTGCATCGGCCACCGTTGCCGACAAGCCAAGAGCGTTGAGCTCCTTAGCCGCTGTCAGGCACTCGCCGAGCCGCGCGCCATACGAAAGAAGCGCCACTTTGTGGCCTTCCTGGAGGATTCGTCCCTTGCCGATTTCGAGTGGTCTTCCTTCTGCCGGCATCGGAACGCCAAGGCCTTCGCCGCGCGGGTAGCGCAGCGCGCTTGGCCGGTCGTCAATTGCGACAGCGGTTGCAACCATGTTGACTAGGTCGGCCTCGTCGGCCGCCGCCATCAAAACAAATCCCGGTAAGCAGCCGAGATAGGCCACATCGAACGCGCCCGCATGTGTCGGCCCATCGGCTCCGACCAGACCAGCGCGATCAATCGCGAACCGGACTGGCAGGCGCTGAATAGCGATATCGTGGACCACCTGGTCATAGGCGCGTTGCAGGAACGTAGAATAGATCGCGGCGAATGGCTTGAATCCCTCGGCTGCGAGTCCGCCGGCGAAGGTTACGCCGTGCTGTTCGGCGATCCCGACATCGAAACAGCGATCTGGAAACTCTTTCTCAAAGAGGTCCACGCCTGTTCCGGAGGGCATCGCCGCGGTGATCGCGACGATCTTATCATCCTTGCGCGCCTCTTTAACGAGGCTCTCGCCGAAAACCTTTGTGTATTGCGGCGCATGTGACTTCGATTTCGCCTGTGCGCCGGTGGCAACGTCGAATTTGACGACGCCGTGATACTTGTCGGCGGAAGTCTCCGCCGGTGCATACCCTTTGCCCTTCTGCGTGACCACGTGGACGAGGATCGGTCCTGCTTCTGCGTCGCGAACGTTCCGCAACACCGGAAGCAGATGGTCGAGATTGTGCCCGTCAATTGGACCGACGTAATAAAAGCCAAGCTCCTCAAACAGTGTGCCGCCGGTCCAGAAGCCGCGCGCGAATTCTTCAGCGCGCCCGGCCTTTTCTTCGAAGAATTTTGGCAAATGTCTTGCGAGTTGTTTTCCGATGTCGCGGAGCGTTCGATAAGTCTTGCCCGAGATCAACCGCGCCAAATACGCCGACATCGCGCCCACCGGCGGTGCGATCGACATATCGTTGTCGTTGAGAATAACGATCAGGCGTTCATTTCGCGCGCCGGCATTATTCATCGCTTCGTATGCCATGCCGGCAGACATGGCACCGTCGCCGATCACCGCTACGACGTTATTCTTTTTACCGTCGAGGTCGCGGGCCACCGCCATGCCGAGTGCGGCCGAGATTGACGTGGACGAATGGGCCGCTCCGAACGGGTCGTATTCGCTCTCGGCGCGCTTGGTGAAGCCCGACAGCCCGCCGCCCTGACGCAATGTGCGAATGCGGTCGCGCCGGCCCGTGAGAATTTTGTGGGGATAGCTCTGGTGGCCGACGTCCCAAATAATTTTATCGGCTGGCGTGTCAAATACGTAATGCAACGCTACCGTCAGCTCGATGACGCCCAATCCCGCACCGAGGTGGCCGCCGGTCTTCGCGACTGCGTCGACCGTTTCGGAACGCAGCTCATCAGCGACTTGCCTGAGCTGTTCAGCCGATAGATTCTTGAGGTCGCGCGGGAAGTGAATGCGGTTGAGCAGGGGGGTTTTGGAAGGCTCGGACAAAAGTAGCTCCAATGGAATAGGCCGATCTGGCGTGGTTTGCCCTTGCACCAGCGGGGCCGGGGTGGCTTACACCAAATTCGCTAGGGGCCGCAATTCACTGTGTCGCTACCCGCAACTCGCCAATGGCCCGCTTTCGCAGCATCTGGCCTGCTTTTTGGTGTCATTATCAGTCTACGTCGAGGGGCTCGCTGCCGGTCGGCTTGCCATTGGCGTCGAGAGTGATCTTTTCCACCCGTGCTTCTGCCTGACGCAGCAGTTCCTCGCAGCGCTTTTTTAGTGCCTCGCCGCGCTCATAGATGGCGACCAATTCCTCGAGCGGTACTTTGCCTTCTTCGAGCCGTTTGACGATCGATTCCAACTCTTCGATCGCCCTCTCAAAAGGCAGTTTTTTCACATCGGCATGAGTATCGGCCATCTTTGAATATCCAGCGATTCGTGCGCGCGCATCCTATGCCGACGCAAGGCATCGAGGATAGCGCCGATTTTTTAGCCGTGCATCAGCGCGGTCACGTGCGCGGCAACCGAACGCGATAATCCCTGCAAATCGTAGCCGCCTTCGAGGAGCGAGACGACGCGCCCCTTTGCACTTGTGTCGGCGATTTCCATCAACTTCTTGGTGGCCCAGGAAAAGTCCGCTTCCACCAGGTTCAGGTTCGCGAGCGGGTCGCGGGTGTGCGCGTCGAAACCCGCAGAGATAATGACGATATCCGGCTTGAATTCGCGCAGGCGTGGAAGGACGACGGTGTCGAATGCTTCGCGGAAGGCATCGCCCCCATCTCCGGCGGACAGTGGCGCATTGACGATGGTGTTGAAATCTCCGCGCTCGCCAATCGCGCCAGTGCCGGGATAGAGCGGCATTTCGTGTGTGGAGCAATACATCACGCTTTTGTCCGACCAGAAAATATCCTGCGAACCATTGCCGTGATGGACGTCAAAATCGACGACCGCCGCCCGTTCAACACCGTGGGCTTTCTGGGCATAGCGTGCCGCGATCGCGGCATTATTGAAAAGACAGAAGCCCATCGGTCGCGCGGTTTCAGTGTGGTGGCCAGGCGGTCGCGTCGCGACAAAAGCATTCGCCGCCTTACCGGCCATGACTTCATCGACGGCCAACCTTGCGCCGCCCACCGCGCGCAGCGCGGCTTCGAAGCTGCCCGGCGACATCGCGGTATCGGCGTCGAGCCGCACCATGCCTTCCGTCGGCGAGGCGTCGCGAATCGCCTCGATGTAGTCCATCGGATGGCAAAGCGCGATGGTATCGACTGATCCGAGTGGGGCTTCAACCCGCGCTAGCGACTGAAACTTTTCGTCTTCCAAAGCTTGCTCGATTGCGCGCAAGCGGTCCGGCCGCTCCGGATGCCCGGCGGGTGTCAGGTGATTGAGGCAGGCGGGATGGCTAAGGAGGAGGGTCGACATGAATTTACACTTAAACACTCACAAGGCTTCGTGGAAGTCCTTATCGCGGTTTTGGCCCCAAGGTCACGCCATGGGGCGGCGAGCTACTGTCGGGCACGAAGAAATCGACTTGCAACGGCTGGCTGGGATCGACGCGGTACTGATCGAAATCGCTAATGCCTTCGCCCGCCAGGAATGAGTCATCGATCAGAAAGTTCCCGGTAAAATTCTTGGGTTTTTTAAAAATACGGCAGGCGGCTTCGGCGATGATCTCTGGCTTTCGCGACCGACGCATTATGGCGTCGCCGCCGAGCAGATTTTTAATTGCAGCAGTCGCGATTGTGGTACGCGGCCACAATGCATTGACCGCGACTTTCCCGCGCAATTCGCCTGCGAGGCCCAACACAACCAGGCTCATTCCGAATTTTGCCATCGAATACGCCGTATGTGGCGCGAACCACTTCTCAGCCATGTCGAGAGGTGGCGACAGCATCAGAATGTGCGGGTTTGTCGCTCGCGCGAGATAGGGGGCGGCGAACTTCGATACCATGAACGTGCCACGGGCGTTGATCTGCTGCATAAGGTCATAGCGGCTCATCGAAGTAGCAGCGACCGGAGCGAGCTGAATAGCACTCGCGTTGTTCACGACGATATCGATGCCGCCGAATTTGTCTGCGGTTTCATCCAGTGCCGCTTGCACGGCCGCGTCGTTGCGTACGTCAACTGCTATCGGCAGTGCACGGCCACCGGCTTTCGCGATATCCGCGGCGGCTGTGTGGATGGTGCCCTCAAGCTTGGGATGAGGTTCGACCGTCTTGGCGGCGATTGCAATATTGGCGCCTTCGGCGGCAGCTTTAAGTGCGATCGCGAGGCCAATACCTCGGGATCCACCGGTGATGAATAAAGTCTTGCCGGCCAGCGACATCGTGTGAACGTCCTGTCTCAGTCCGCGAGCGCTGCCTGCGCTCCGGTGATGCTGTCGGCGCCTTCGGTGACGCTCCGCCCAAGTCCTGATGCTTCGACGGCAATATTTTCCGCGAAGAACCGTGCAAGTGAGGTACGACCTGCGCCGTTTCCCTCGCGCAGTGATACCAGCGCCTGCTCCGCCAGCATACAGCCGCCGGCCGCGTTAGCGAACAGTCTCACATACGGCGTAGCGCCCGCAAGCGCGGTATCAGAAGACGTTTGTGCGAGTAGCCATTGCGTCGTGCGTTCAAGTGTATCGACCGTTTCACCAAGTCGGACCGCCGTTTCACCGAAGTTGGGGGCGTTGCTCGACCTCACAGCGTTCACGGTGCCGCGCAATTCATCGATGTAGCGTGCGACAACCTTTCCACCACCGAGCGGAATCTTGCGCGCAACCAGATCGATCGCCTGGATGCCGTTGGTGCCTTCGTAGATTGCAGCGATGCGCGCGTCACGAAAATGCTGCGCGGCGCCGGTTTCTTCGACATAGCCCATGCCGCCGTGGACCTGCACACCGAGTGACGCAACCTCTATGCCGATATCCGTCGAAAAAGCCTTCGCCACGGGGGTCAGCAGTGATGCGCGCTCATGTGCCTGTTGGCGGGCGGCATCAGTTTTCGCGCGAATAGACCGATCGATGGCGACGCCGGTAGCGTAGCAGATTGCGCGTGCCGCGCCGGTGAGTGCGCGCATGCTGAGCAGCATGCGTTTGACATCTGGGTAGCCAATGATCGCCGCCGCGGGACCTTGTTTGCGTTCGCGCGCATATGTCAGCGCTTGTTGGGTCGCGCGTTCTGCTATGCCCACACCTTGCAAGCCGACGGCGAGCCGCGCGCGATTCATCATCGTGAACATGCTGGCCATGCCTTTGTTCTCTTCCCCAATAAGGAAGCCGATGGCTCCGCCTCGATCGCCATAGACCATCGTGCAGGTGGGCGAAGCATGGATACCCAGCTTGTGCTCGACCGAATGCGCGCGAACGTCGTTCCGCGAGCCGTCAGGCATGATCTTCGGCACGAGGAAAAGTGAAATGCCCTTGGTGCCTGGCGGCGCATCGGGTAAGCGCGCAAGGACGAAGTGAATAATGTTGTCTGTAAGGTCGTGCTCGCCGTAGGTTATGAAAATTTTCGAGCCGGTGATGCGGTAGCTGCCATCGGCCGCACGCTCGGCTTTGCTGCGCAGGGCTCCGACGTCGGATCCGGCCTGTGGCTCTGTAAGCTGCATCGTGCCCATCCATTCACCACTAATGAGCTTGCCGAGATATTTTTGTTTGAGCGTGTCGCTGCCATAGGCGTGCAGGGCGTCGATCGCCGCCATGGTCAACACCGGCCCGATCCCGAACGCCATGGACGCTGAATTCCACATCTCGACGCAGGCCGCGTTCACGGCATGAGGTAAATCCTGACCGCCCCATTCGGCTGGTGCTGCAAGACCATTCCATCCCGCTGCGGCCCAAGCCGTGTAGGCTTCTTTCCAACCCGGTGGGGTGGTGACGTTGCCGTCTTTGAACGGCGTTCCGAATTTGTCGCCAACTCGGTTAAGTGGCGCGATGACCTCGTTCGCAAAGCGTCCGGCTTCGGCCAGCACCAAATCGACAGTCTCCTCATCGAGATCGCCGTAAAGGCCCTCTGCGATCGCGGTTTTTAAGCCGGCGGCGTATTTGAGGGCGGAGGCGATGTCGGCAGTCGGTGCGCGGTAGGTCATACTAGGTAATCTAGCCCTGACCCAAGGCCGGTCAACGCAAGCTTTGCCTCATATATAGAGGGCGTTGATTGGATAGGTCGGCGCCGCTATGGTCCGGCCGCCGCACGAGAAATCGCTTCGGGGCGGCTTTCCGGTACCTGTTGGGGCGTAGCCAAGTGGTAAGGCAGCGGATTTTGATTCCGCCATTCCCAGGTTCAAATCCTGGCGCCCCAGCCACCCAGTCCGGTCTCTAGAGATTTTCCCTACAATGTCGTGAAGAAGCCCGCCGTTTGCGGGCTTCTTGCGTCAGGCGGAGAAGTCTCTGTGTCCCGAATTTGCTGGTTCATCGGCCCACTATGCCGAAAATCTCTGCGCATCTTCGCCATTATTCCCGTTTTCTGGAGAACCGCGCCGGAGACTGGGTTCGATCGCACTGCGTGACCGGCATGTCAGTGAAAACAGTGCTGTGATTGATGGACCAATGGGGGGTCCGCGTCTCGAGATGACCGGGAAATTCTCCATAACGGATATTAAGCGGAAATTACTTTAGCCGCCCCAAAATAACAAAAAAACATTCGATGCATCATATGCTTGTTCGATTGCAGCGTTTGCTAAAAAACGCGGGTCGATCTGATTAAGTTAGTTCGCTTTAGCTAACACGATTTTACCAGGGAGCACTTATCTTTGACGCGATTATAAAAAAAGGAGGTTTCAGCATGAACAGACAATCGATGGACTCATTGACGACCAGGCAAAATGATAAAGCCGGCGGACAAATCGCGGTCTGCTATCGTCCGATAGCTGATTTGAAGGCGAACCCAAAAAATCCGCGGATTCACAGCCCAAGGCAAATTCGGCAGATTGCCGCAGCATCGAGACATTTGGATTTATCGTCCCCGTGCTTGTCGATGCTGATCATAATGTTGTTAGCGGCCACGGGCGCCTGTTGGCGTGCCGGAAGCTTGGCTGGACCGAGGTCCCGACAATCGGCCTTAATCATCTGACCAAGGCGCAAGCCAAGGCTTTCATGATTGCGGACAACCGCCTGACCGAGATCTCGACCTGGGATGACCAGTTACTCGGTGAGCAGCTCAAGGAACTGTCAGTACTTGATCTCGATTTCAGTCTTGAGGCGACGGGCTTCGAGATGGGTGAAATCGACCTGCGCATCGAAGGGCTGACGAGCGAGATCGACGGCGACCATGAGGATCCTGCTGACGTGATCTCCTCAATCTCTGCATCCCCGTGACAAGGTGGGGGACCTCTGGCAACTCGGTCGGCACCGCGTCTATTGCGGTAACGCGCTTGAGGATGCCGCCTTTACCGCTCTGATGAACGAGGAAAAGGCGGCGATGGTCTTCACTGATCCGCCTTACAACGTGCCAATTGATGGTCATGCGTCAGGACTTGGTGCGATCCAGCATCGAGATTTTGTGATGGCCTCCGGTGAAATGGACGAAGCGGAGTTCATCGCCTTTCTCACCAAAGCCTGCGGATTGTTGGCAAGCCATAGCGCTGATGGTGCCCTTCACTTCGTTTGCATGGATTGGCGGCACGTTGGTGAACTCTCGGTCGCCGGTCGCGAGGCCTATTCAGAACTCAAGAACATTTGTGTGTGGGCAAACACAATGCCGGCATGGGTTCGCTCTATCGCAGCCAGTATGAACTTGTATTTGTATTCAAAAATGGCCGTGCGGTCATCAAAACAATGTCCAACTGGGACAATACGGACGTCATCGCAGCAACGTCTGGAACTACCGCGGCATTAACACGCCAGGACCATCGAATGACGAGGAAAACAATCTATTGACGCTCCATCCGACCGTGAAGCCGGTCGCGCTGGTCGCCGATGCGATTCTGGATTGTTCAAAGCGTGGCGATATTGTCCTCGATAGTTTCTTAGGCAGTGGCACGACCATCATTGCGGCCGAGCGGACTGGCCGACGCTGCAATGGATTGGAAATCGATCCCCGATACGTCGACACCATCATTCGTCGCTGGCAGGCCTTCACCGGCGATCGTGCTCGCCACAGCTCGAGTGGTCGAAACTTTGCGAGATCGAAGCGGAAACCGCGGTGACCCATGTCCATTAACGAAAACACAAAGTGCGGTCGGCTATGGCAAGCCGCCCAAAAGCATCGCAATTCCCGAAAGGACATTCAGGCAACCCAACGGACGTCCGAAAGGATCGCCGAACCTATCAGTCGCTGTTGACGAAATCCCTTAACGAGACCGTGATCGTCAACGAGAACGGGCGTCGGAAGACAATTACCAAGGCCGAGGCCATTGCAAAGCAGCTTGTCAACAAAGCCATCGCGGGCGATCCTCGCACGGCCAAATTATTGATAGACTGTATGCGGCAGGGATACAATTGAGGTGCCAAAACAACAGCCAATAACAATCGAAATCAGCGAGACCGACAATAATTTGTGATCGCGCTGGCGGCGCGACCGCCAGTATATTTTCCAACGCGATACGCCTCGCGCCCAATCGTCTAACACTCGCAGTTGCTCCTGCCAGGAACAGGTTGATACGGCTTGCAGCTCTGAGACCGTCAACGACGCTGGATGCGCTCCGGAAATGACGGCCTCGGTGAGTGCCGGCGCCAAAAACGCAAGCCGCAGCCCATTGCGAATAACTTTGGGATTCCACTTCACAATGGCGGCGAGTTCTTCAACGGATTGGTAGGGCCATCGGCAAGCGCCTTGCGCCATGAATGGGCGCGGCGAGCGCTTGCACCAAGCTGCCGTCGGGGTCTTGCGCCGGCAAGCATTGGTCAGTTTCGATCTGGGTGCGCCGCGTTGTTGGTTCTGGAGTGCGATCGAGTTCAATGAGCGAGGAGCCAGCTCTCGATGCTTTCAGACCAATAGCGATGTTTATACTCACCAGAACCATGCGCTCAATGTGGGCGGCGACCAGATCCTGATCCGCTAACGCGCCGACTTTGGAATCCGCTGCCGTAGCGCCGCCAAGATACGGGTTTCAAGCTCAGGTGCCGCGATGCGCGAGAGCGACCCGGCTTGATCGCGACGTCCGGAGATGACTGCGGTGCTGATATAAAAGCGATAACGAACCCCGCGCTTGGTCGTAAAGCTCGGGCTCATCCGGTTGCCGCGGTCGTCAAACAGCAGACCCTTGAGCAGAGATTGATTGTCGGATCGCTGCTGACGCCGCATAACGGAATTGCTCTTGAGCAGATCCTGCACGGCGTTGAAGAGTGCTGGGTCGATGATCGCGGCGTGCTCGCCGGCAAACCAGGCGCCCTTGTGGCCCATCTCGCCGAGATAAGTTCGGTTCTTGAGCAGATAGGCGAGGGGGCCGTAAGTGAAACGGACCCCGCCCGGATTGTGGCCGGATGAGTTGGTTCTCCGTTTCGAAACAATGCCTTTGTCATCGAGCTCGGCCTTGAGCAGCCGCAGGCATTTAAGATCGAGATAGCGCCGATAGATGAAGCGAACTGTCTCGGCTTCTGTCTCGTTGACGACCAGCTTCTTGTCTTTGGTATCGTAGCCGAGCGGGATGCCGCCGCCGGTCCATTTGCCCTTTTTTGCGTGAGGCCGCCACCTTGTCGCGCACCCGCTCGGAGGACAGTTCGCGTTCGAACTGGGCGAACGACAACAGCACATTGAGCGTCAGTCGCCCCATCGAGGTGGTCGTGTTGAATTGCTGGGTGACGGCGACAAACGAAATCGCTTTCTTGTCGAAAGCCTCGACCAGCTTGGCAAAGTCGGCGAGCGAGCGGGTGAGCCGGTCGATTTTGTAAACGACGACGACATCGACGCGGCCGGCGTCGATGTCAGCCAACAGCCTCTGCAGCGCCGGGCGGTCGAGGTTACCACCGGAATAGGCCGGATCATCATAGCGCGCGGGCAGCGCTTTCCAGCCATCGTGCACTTGCGACTTGATGTAGGCCTCGCAAGCTTCGCGCTGGGCATCGAGCGAGTTAAACTCCAACTCCAGCCCATGCTCGGTCGACTTGCGGGTGTAGATGGCGCAGCGCCGCAGTTTGTCGGGCTTGGTGCTCATGGTCGCGCGCTCTCTTTACGTTCATTGCGCAGGCCGAAGAAGCGCGGGCCGTTCCAGCGCGTGCCAGTGATGATGCGGGCGATTTGCGAGAGGTTGTCGTAGCGTTGCGTGTCATATTCAAAGCCTTGGTCGAGCACCGTCACGCGATGGCTTTTGCCATTCCAGTCGCGCACCAGCACCGAGCCGGGCTTGATGCGGCGCGGCAGCACGACGCGGGCGCTGGGGTTTTTCTCAATTGGGCGACCAGGCGATCAAGCTCGCGTTGCGTTGCCGATGGCAATTTGCCATAGGCGTCTTCTTGCAGTTTGTAGGCCAGACTGCGGCGCAACAGGTCGGGACCAAAGGCGGGCGGCGGTTCGCTGCGAAAGTCTGCGCGCCAGCGCGCGCGCAAGATCGCGATGGCGAGCGCGACAATTGCGCGAGTTGACGCAAGTTCGGCGGCGATAGGATCGGGTAGGGGGATTTTCGGCAGGCATGGACTGGCACCTCCAGCACAAGAACGGGAGGCCATGCATGCTCTGGTCGCGGCGAAAGGCCAGCAGCTGCCAGCTGCGCATATCGCCGCGCAGCCGCCAGCAGTTGCTGCGTCGCGCGCGATGTTTCGCGGATTAATTCAAATTGCCGGCCGGATTCGCAGAATGAAACGTTATGGAATGGGGGATGGGTCGCTGCAACCCGTTTGCAAACGATACAATGTCCGCTTTACCCCCAAAAGCGGACATGTGCACTGCGATAACCGATGTCCGCTAAGTGCCAAAAGCGGACATCGTGAGCGACACAGCTCAACAAAAAACCCCCGAGCGTTTCAGCGTTTCGCCCGGGGGTTGATCGGCCACAAATAAAGTTCTTAGGCGATTGGCTTCCGTTTCCTGCGCCGTGCAATCAGACCCAGTGCTCCGAGGCCACTTGCAAAGAGAGGCAGTGCCCCCGGAATTGGCGTCTCGCTTCCTTGTGTACCGGCACCGGCCCCCAATTGGGTGAACGTGGCGTCGACAAAGAAGTCTTTTTGGTTGCAGCTGGTACCGCAGTCGAAGTCGACGTTTGCAAGGTCGACGCTAAGCAGAAGACCACCGGTGAAAGACACCGTTATAGGATCGGTCCAAGTGATGCTGATGTGCTTTGCCGTCTGCACCAGTAACGCTGTGATCGTGCCAGAATCCGTATTCCCACTCGCACCAGTCGGAGTGCTGAAATTGATGGTGGCCGAAATCGTCCCGGACTGGGCCGAGAACGAGTTGCCATCGACATGGGCATCAATGAAGGCGGTGATGCTGACTGGAGTGCCGATCGTGAGATTGGCATTGAGCGGGTTGTCCAGCGAATAGGCAACGTTTGGCCCGTTGATGCTGTCGGTAACGGATACCGATGATGTGGTAAAAGTTGTCGCCGACGCCGGAGAGGCCAGCAGCACAGCTACAACGCTGCCCGCAACTAGCGGGCCGATCAAACCTATTCTCATTGAATTTCCTCTGCCAAGCCCGCAATGGCTCGACGATTGAAGCGCCACGGGGGGATTTATAGCGGAGCGTGTTATCTCGCTCAAGAGGCGCGGAGGTTTTTCGTCGCCCGTAATTTAATCGCGGGATGCCTTAAGAACAGGCGCATTTACCATGTCCGCTTAGTGCCAATAGCGGACATTCACCACTGGTTTACACAAACAGAAAGACCGCCTCGCGGCGGTCTCTCCGAAACCCGGTCAGCGATTTGATCAGCCAGCTACGACTGCCGCCGCGGTCTTCCGTCTCCTACGACGTGCAACCAGACCCAGCGCACCAAGGCCGGATGCGAAAAGTGGAAGGGCGGCAGGAAGCGGCGTCTGTGCCGGCGCTGTTGAGATATCCGTCACACTAACGTCGTCTAACGCAAAGGCGGTCGGAACGTTAAAAAAGCTGAATGTGAGGGTGTCTGAACCTGTAGCGATGACATCGAATGTTACGGAAACATAGGGAAATGGAGCGCCGGTGCCAGTGGCTCCAATTTGTTTGAGTGAACCCGGCCGTCCCGTTAAAGAGAGCATTGAGTTGGTTCAATCCGGCGGGATGGGGTTTAAATCTCCGTTGCTGGCGTAAAAAAAACTGACCGCTAGGGTATGACCAGCGGTATCCGCGAAAGTCTGGCTTATGGATGAGAGATTTGTAGTGCCAATTTCGGCAAACCAGGACCCCGAATTTGGTCCAAAGCCGAGCCCCGATGTCTGAGCTTCGACGCAGCAGCCTCCGCTGTTAGTTACGGTCCAAGCGGTGGTGAGGTCACCGTTTTCAAATCCGCCGTCGGTGATCAGCGAGGCTGCGTTCGCCTGAAAGGTCGCCCCAGCAAAAAAAACCGTAGCGACCGCCGTTACTACCATTCGCCTCATGGTCAAATCCTCATCCGCCCCAAGTACGCCACGCTGTGATAATGCCGCCGAACCCTTAGTTGTCAATTGCCACCTTTCAGGCGGAATAAATTGCCCGTAAATATCTAAGCTCAACTGGCACTTATCAAGGCAGATGTCCGCTTTGGGTCAAAAGCAGACATTTTGCGACGCAACCGCGATGTCCGCTTTACCCCAAAAGCGATCGAAATAGCGGACATCGCGAGTCTTGACGGAGGGCAGAACATTTCTGCTCTATCCCGTACTTCAAACGTCGACCTGCTCCGCTATGGCGAGGGCATCGTCCACATCAATGCCGAGATACCGCACAGTGCTCTCGATCTTAGTGTGACCAAGCAAAAGCTGGACGGCTCGCAAATTCCCGGTGCGGCGGTAAATCAGCGTCGCCTTTGTTCGTCGCAGCGAGTGTGTGCCGTACAAGTGAGGGTCTAGCCCTATGCCGTTAAGCCAATCGGACACAAGTCGTCCGTACTGGCGGGGCGTCATGCTTCGCCCCGACTTTGGACTTGTAAAAAGGAACTCGCCAGGCTTCTTATGCGAGACCTTAAGGTAGTCGTCGATGGCCTGGCGTGTCTGCTCGGTCAGCTCAAATCGAACTGGTCGCCCAGTCTTTCTCTGACGCACCGTCGCTCGATCAATTGCATAACCATTGGGAGCGACATTATCGACCATAACTGCGACTACGTCGCAGCCCCGCAGTTTACTGTCGATGGCCAGATTGAACATCGCCAGGTCACGTTTACTCCGCTCAATTTGGAGCATGGTGCGAATTGCCCAGACGTGCTTCCGCCGGAGTGGCGGTTTAGCTCCAATTAATTTGCCCTTGTTCCAGGGGGTCCGTTTAGGTGTGGGTATGGCGAAGATTGCATCGTCTTGCATGGTTCGTACTCCTCTGTTGCTGACGAGAGGAGCATGCGTCCTTTAAGGCGATGTCGGCTTTTACGGTCGCAATCAGGCGCAAAGCGGACGTGAGGACGGCACCGCGATATGTCTGCTTTTGACCCAAAGCAGACATCGATGGTGTTCTGCTGTTCATTTCTATTGCATTGCTGCCACTAACGTAGCGAGAAAGCTTTCACTTGCTGGGGGCAGTGAGCGGCCGGCCTTGCGGATAATAAAGATCGAACGACCAAATTCGCGGCCCTCGATCGGTCTTGATTTCAGCCGGCCCGCGGTCTGCGCCTCGATCGCTGTCGAGGGCAGCAGCGCAACGCCGAGCCTCGCCCGCACCATGCCGACCGCGGTCGACATATAGGTTGCCTCAAGCACGGGTTTAACCGACTGACCGCTTTGGTCGAAGGCGCGGTCGACCACTTGGCGCACTGTGCTGTCCTCATCCATCAAGATGAGTGGCTGACGAGCAAGAATCTCCGCGGTGATCTTTTTCTCTTTGTCGAGCGCATGGGGGGAGAGATAAATCGCATGCATGCGATCGCGCGTGAGGACTTTCGTTTGCAAATCCGGATCGTTTACCTCGCCGCCGGCGATGCCGAAATCGACCACCTCCGACATTACTAAGTCGACGATCTTGCGGCCGACGCCGTCCTTAAGCACGAACTGTACGCCGGAATGGCGGGCACGAAAGGCGACAATGGCTTTCGGTAGAACCGCCGCGGCAAAGGACGGAAGACAGGCGAGCCGCACTACCCCAAGACGTTTGGCGGCTAGGTCTTTGGCGCCGGTCACAACCGAGTCGAGTTCGCCCAGCAGACGATCAAAAACAGACAACAGCTCCTCACCCACCCGCGTAAGTCGCACTGAGCGTGTGGTGCGGTCCAGAACCTTGACGTTCAATACACCCTCAAGCTGGCGTATCTGTACGGTGAGCGCGGGCTGCGACAGGTTCACCGCGCGCGCGGCTCTCGTAAAACTACCGAGCTTAGCAATCGCAACGAAACTTCGGATTTGCGTGAGATTAGGGTTCATAATACGACATTATAAGTGAGATACAAAATATTCAATTGTAAAATAATTGATTACGCCTCACCCTGACGGCAATCCGCAAAAAATCTAACTGGGGAGGCATCCATGACGTCCCGCGCACCGTCGCTTGCGCTTTGCATAGCGCTCTCATTTTTGTCCATCACAAATAGCCGCGGCGAGGTGAACGAAATTACCGTCGCCCAGCAATACGGGGTGAGCTTTCTGCCGCTTATGGTGATGGAGAAAGAGGCGCTCGTCGAAAAACATGCGGCGGCCGCCGGACTCGCCGACCTTAAGGTAGTTTGGGCCAAGGTCGCAGGTCCCAGCGCCATGAACGACGGGCTGATCTCAAATGCGATTCATTTCGCCGCACAAGGCGCGCCATCAATGATCACGCTTTGGGACAAAACTCGCGGCCAGATCAAGGGCGTCTCTTCGATGACCACCTATCCACTTTACCTGATCTCGCGCGATCCCGACGTCAAGAGCATCAAGGATTTCAGCGCCAAGGATAAGATCGCGGTGCCCTCGATCAAGATCTCGACGCAAGCGATCATGTTGCAGATGGCCGCATCGAAGGCCTTCGGCGAGAATGAATTTGGCAAGCTTGATCCATTCACTGTTTCGCTGTCGCATCCGGATGCGACGCTCGCCTTCACCAACAACACCGCCGGTGTCAACGCGCACTTTTCATCATCGCCATTTTACGAACAGGAAATGAGAGTGCCCGGCGCTCATCTGGTCACGACCAACTATGAAATACTTGGCGGGCCAGCGACTGCGGTGGTGCTTACTGCGAACGCCAAATTTCGCGATGCCAATCCAAAAGCCTACAAGGCCTTCTACGATGGCTTAAGCGAGGCTATCGCTATTGTTAACAAAGACAAACGTGCCGCCGCCTCACTCTACCTTGTGGCCGCCCATGACACCAAAAACTCGGTCGACGACATTCTCAAGATCATAAGCGACAAAGATTACGCTTTCACGCTCAAGCCGGAAAAAGTGCTCAAGACCGCGCAGTTCATGGCCAAGATAGGCTCGATTAAGCAATCGCCCGCGGCGATCGGCGATCTGTTCTTCCCCGAGAACGCCAAAATGGGTGGCGACTGAGCCGCTCGAGACAGCCTGCATGAGCAATTCCCAAAATTTCCGCATCGGCACCGGCGCCGGGTTTTCCGCCGATCGGCTCGATCCGGCAGTCGATCTGGCCAACCGAGCCGAACTTGACGTCATGGTGCTGGAATGCCTGGGCGAGCGCACGGTGGCCTTCGGTCATCGCGACCGCATGGCCGACCCAACGCGGGGCTACAATACGCACCTGCGCCGGCGGATGCAGGCCTTACTGCCGGTCTGCCACGCCGCTGGCACGACCATCATCACCAATATGGGCGCGGCAAATCCGCGCGCTGCGGCCCAACGCACCGTCGAGATCGCACGCCAACTCGGCCTTAAGGGCCTGAAGGTTGCCTGCATCGAAGGCGATGATGTCTCCAGTCTGGTGCCACCCGACCAGCCATTCATGGACGAACCCGGCGTTTTGTCGGATATCAAACTGCCGATCGTCGGCATGAATGCCTATCTCGGCGCCGACTCAATCATTCCGGCGCTGGCAGCGAACGCCGACGTCATCATCGGCGGCAGGCTCGCGGACCCGTCTATGTTCCTCGCGCCCCTGGCGTATCGTTTCGGGTGGGACGCCCTCGATGCTCCGCGCATGGGCGCTGGCACGCTAGTCGGGCATCTGATGGAATGCGGAATGCAAGTCACCGGGGGCTATTTCGCCGATCCTGGGGTCAAGGAGGTGCCGGATCTGGCGCGCTGCGGCTACCCGATTGCCGAAGTCCAAGCCGACGGGAGCGCGGTCATCACCAAGCTTGCTGGGACCGGCGGCTGCGTCACGCCGGCCACCGTAAAAGAACAATTGCTTTACGAGGTGCATGACCCTGCGCGGTATCTAACACCCGACGTCACAGCCGATTTCAGCGGCGTTCGTATCGCCTCTGCCGGCACCGATCGCGTCGAGGTGTCGAACGCTAATGGATCGAAGCGTCCGGAAACGCTCAAAGTCACAGTCGGCTTCGACGGCGGATTTCAGAGTGAGGCTGGCATCAGCTATGCCGGACCAGCCGCGCAAGCACGAGGGGAACTGGCGGTCCAGATCGTCGGCGACCGGCTGCGTAAAGCCGATGTGCGCATTGACCTGATCGGTGTCAATTCGTTGTTTGCCACCGCTGGCGCCCGCAACACCGATGCGCAAGATGTTCGGCTGCACGTTACGCTGCGCTCGCGCGATCGCGAGGATGCCGAGCTCATGCTTTGGGAAGTTGAGTCACTGCTGTGCTGCGGACCGGCCGGCGGCGGTGGATTCCGCGGCTCTATCGTGCCTTGCGTGGTGACTAAATCATTGCTGATCGATCGCGGCCTGATCAAGCCTCGGCTGGAAGTGCTCACCGCATGAGCAACCAACATCGAAACTCACCCAGAATTGTTCGCGACATTGCGCATGCACGCGCCGGAGACAAAGGTAATACCTCCAATGTCAATGTCTGGGTCTATGATGTGGCCGATTTCGAGCAGCTCAAACGCGCTCTAACGGTCGAGCGGATTAAACGGGCATTCCCTCAGCTGATCCGCGGCAAGATCGAGCGCTTCGTCGTCGAACATCTTCATGGGCTAAATTTTGTGATGCAAGATGCGCTGGAGGGCGGGGTCAACCGATCCCTTAACCTCGACTCGCATGGCAAGTCCTGGAGCTACCTCATTCTCGGACTTGAGCTTGAAGAGCGCACGAGCGGCGGGGCAGCGGAATAGTTCTCCGGTGTACGCATGACAAATTCAATAACTCAACCGCCATTGCTCGAAGTGAGCGGGGTAACGCTGCAATATAAGACGCGCGAGCATCTCGTCACTGCCACCTACCGCATCGA
Organism: uncultured Alphaproteobacteria bacterium; assembly: GCA_963722125.1. GTDB lineage: Bacteria > Pseudomonadota > Alphaproteobacteria > Rhizobiales > Xanthobacteraceae > Pseudolabrys. Next base: position 1,469,954 of record CAVRJW010000006.1, read on the forward strand.
CTTTAATGTCTTGAAGTCCGACCGTTTCGTTCTTCTCGGCCCCTCCGGCTGCGGAAAATCAACACTACTCAAGGCGATCGGCGGCTACATCCGGCCGACCGAAGGCGATATCCGGCTCAAGGGACACACTGTCGTTAAGCCCGGGCCGGATCGCATGATGGTGTTTCAGGAGTTCGATCAGTTGCTGCCTTGGAAGACAGTCCTGCAAAACGTGATGTTTCCCTTACAGGTCACCGGAAGCCTCGGCCTCACTGACGCCAAGACCAAGGCGATGGAATATATCGAGAAGGTCAATCTCACGAAATTCGTCGACAATTATCCGCACATGCTCTCTGGCGGCATGAAGCAGCGTGTGGCGATCGCGCGCGGTATGGCGATGGAGCCAGATATTTTGCTGATGGACGAGCCGTTTGCGGCCCTCGACGCGCTCACGCGGGTACGCATGCAGGACGAGTTGCTTGGACTGTGGGACGAAGTGAAGTTCACTGTTATTTTTGTTACACACTCAATTCCCGAGGCAATTAAAATCGGCAATCGCATCTTACTTCTGTCGCCGCACCCTGGACAGGTAAAGGCGGAAATCAACAGCGTGCCGCGCGGTGAGGATAGCTCGGCCGCGGGCGCGCAATTAGAACGTAAGGTTCACGACATGCTATTTGCCGACAAGGTGGAGGAGCCAGATCATGTCTGACGCAACCGTGCGCCCCGATATTTACCGCGAGACGATGGGGGCCGAACGCTTCGGTATCGTGCAGAAACGGTTGACCACGTTTGAGATGCTCTACAATCAAGGCTGGCTACGCAAGTTGTTCGTGCTGGTCGTGCTGGCCGTTCTGTGGGAGGCTTACGCACGCTGGCTCGACAACGAACTTCTGGTGCCGACCTTCACGGCGACCGTACACGCGCTAGGGCGCGGCATCGCCAGTGGATTGCTCATCGTGCGCGCGCTGTTATCTATCAAGGTTCTTTTGGTCGGATACAGCGCAGGCGTGCTGCTGGCCGCAATTCTGACTTTCATCGCGATCAATACCCGGATTGGCACAGATTTTCTAGAAACAATGACGGCAATGTTTAATCCGCTGCCCGCAATAGCTTTGCTTCCGTTGGCGATGATTTGGTTCGGGCTAGGTATGGGTAGCCTTGTATTCGTGCTCATTCATTCGGTGCTATGGGCGGTCGCGCTTAATACCCATGCCGGATTTCGCAGCGTCTCGATAACGCACCGGATGGTTGGCCAAAATTATGGCCTCGGGGGATTGCGTTTTGCGGCGAAAATTTTAATCCCGGCGGCGTTTCCGAGCATTCTGGCAGGCCTGAAGATCGGTTGGGCGTTTGCCTGGCGCACGTTGATCGCGGCCGAACTGGTCTTCGGGACCACATCCGGACAAGGAGGCCTAGGCTGGTTCATTTTCGAAGCGAAAAATCAGCTCGAGATCCCCGACGTGTTTGCCGGATTGCTAACCATCATTCTGATCGGCTTGTTCGTGGAGAACGTGATTTTTCGGCTGATTGAACGAATGACTGTGCAACGTTGGGGCATGCAGAATTAACTCATGCTACGTCGTTGCCTTATGTCCGCTATTGGCACTAAGCGACATCGAGCTTGTGCACTGCATATGTCTGCTTTTGGGAGTAAAGCGGACATACGTTTTCGCACTGCACATGTCCGCTTATGACCCAAGGCGGACACCTTGAATTTTCGCCTGAAGCCCTCTTCCTCGGTACGCGTGAGAGTTGCTACGATCCGCTGTCCAAGCCTTGGGGGCGACGATGAGGCGGCGTCAATTCTTAGGATTGCTCGGAGGCGCGGTAGCGTGGCCGGTGGCGGTGCGTGCGCAGCAGGCAGCGGGACCCGTTATCGGGTTCATGAATGCCGGCTCGTCCAAAGGATTGGGGCGACTCGCCGTCGCATTTAGCCAAGGCTTGAGTGAATTTGGTTTCGTCGAAAATCAAAACATCACCATCGAATATCACTGGGCTGAAGGGCACGTCGAACAACTTCCTGCGATGGCAGCTGATCTGGTGAGGCGACACGTCAGCGTTATCGCCGCGACCGGCACGCAGGCGGCCCTCGCAGCGAAAGCGGCTACGACTACAATTCCCATTGTTTTTGAAACTGCCGGTGACCCAATTGCGCTTGGCCTCGTCGGAAGCTTGAACAGGCCAAGTCGCAACGTCACGGGGATTACCCAGTTGAGTTCGGAATTGGTGGCGAAGCGCTTGAGCCTCCTGCACGACCTATTGCCTCATGCCACGGCCATTGGCTTCCTCGTAAATCCAACTGATCCGAGGTTTGTGTCCCAAACGAAAGACATCCAAGAGGCAGCCAAAACATTTGGAATGCAAATTCAAGTGGTCAACGCCAGCACCGATGCAGAGCTTGAGAGTGCATTCGCCGAATTGGGGCAGCTCAGAGTAGCTGCGCTCGTGGTAGGCACTGGCGAATTCTTCAATAGCCGCCCCGAAAAAATTGTAGGACTGGCCGATCGACAGCACATACCTGCGATGTATCAGTACCGCAGGTTTGCTGAAGTTGGCGGTCTGATCAGTTATGGGCCGCATATTACCGACGCCTATCGCCAAGCCGGCATCTACACCAGCAGGATTCTCAAGGGCGAGAAACTCGCAGACCTGCCAGTTGTGCAGACGACAAAATTTGAGATGGTCATCAATCGCAAAACTGCCAAAACCCTGGGGGTCACAATTCCGTCGGGCGTGCTCTCAATCGCCGACGAGGTGATCGAGGACGCCAGCTAGTTGATGTCCGCTATTGACATTTAGCGCACATCGGCTTGTGCGCTGCATATGTCCGCTTTCGGAGGCAAAGCGGCCATGACGTTTTGCACCGCACATGTCCGCTTTTGACCCAAAGCGGACATTCTACCCAGAGACGTCACCGGCCACAAACTCACATTAAAGACAAGATCTAGATCTAAGGCGTTGAGAAGCCGTCATCATCGGGGGAAAAATATAATGTCCTGGCTGCGAATTTTCCTTCTTGCGCTGTTAGTGGCCCCGGCCGCGCCGACTGTTCCAGCGTTGGCAGCGCCGCTGATGCCATCGCAAGCCCCGACGATGCAAGACGTCGATCCCGGCGTCGACCACACCGGGCGCGATGTCGACCTGCCTGCCGAATTACGCAGGCAGTCGGTGTCCTACAGGACCGAACAGCCGCCGGGCACGATCATAGTGAATACGGCTGACCGTTATCTCTATCTGATCATGGGTAACGGCATTGCAATGCGCTACGGCGTCGGTGTGGGCCGCGACGGCTTCCAGTGGGGCGGCATACAGAAGATTTCGCTCAAGCGCGAATGGCCGGACTGGGTGCCGCCGCCGGAGATGATCGAACGACAGCCTTATCTGCCGCGCTGGATGGCCGGCGGCCCGGGCAATCCGCTCGGCGCGCGCGCGATGAACCTCGGCGGCACCGTTTATCGTATCCACGGTACCAATGCGCCCGAGACGATCGGACAGGCGGTGTCGTCAGGCTGCTTCCGGCTGGTCAACGACGATGTCACAGATCTTTACTCGCGCGTTCCGATAGGGACCAAGGTCCTGGTGCAGCATCAATAGGCTGCCGAAGATAGGCTAGTAAGCGTGATGGAATTTTCGGAGAGACCGCCGCGAGGCGGTCTTTCTGTTTTTCGCTTCATATTGCTCGCGATGTTCGCCGGCGCGCCTAACGAGGAACCAAGCCTTGATGTCTGCGTTGGGATTATAAAAAAAGACATAGTAGTGAGGGGTCGCTTATGTCATCTCCCGAACATCTCGGTAGCGCAGCCCCCGCTCGGTTGGGGGTTTCATGGCTTCAATACTGATAGTGGAAGACGAGGATCAAGTCAGAGTTCTCGCAGAGGGAATACTTCAGGACATTGGCCATACTACGCTTACCGCGAGTACATTCGACCAAGCACTCGCCGTGCTTGAAGGTGCTGAACGGATTGATCTCATCTTCACCGACATCGGTCTCCAGTCGGATATCCAAGCCGGATTGATGTTCGCGCAAGAAGCAATCAAACGAAAACGCGATGTGCCCGTCCTGTACACGACCGGACAAGGTCTTACGGACGGCATGCAGGCGATGTTCGTCGAACGATACGGATTTCTGGCCAAGCCCTATACTCATGACCAACTTGTCGTTGCGGTGGAAAACCTTTTGCCGAAAACTTGACGTCGCTTTTTGAGCAACCCCGAACGCTAGGAATGTCCGCTTTTGGCACTTAGCGGACATGAGGCAGTGCACTGCGCATGTCCGCTTTCGGGGGCAACATCGGCGCGATAGGGACTTGCGCGCATCAGGCTTTGATCGACTTGGCGAAGTCTTTGGCGACCGCCGCATTGGCCTCGCGAATGGCGCGCCCTTCGTCTCCGCTATCGGTCAGCACCGAGTTGGCGATTTCTGACCACATGCGTTGGCGTTTGGCAGTATCGGCCTTTTTGGAGTGGCGTTCGGCGTCGTCTGCGGTCCAGGGCATCGGTCCAACCTCTTTGCGTTCTGGTTCGCGCCTTTCATATGAAAGTTGGTGGGACTGCAGTTTGCCCCCCTGCAGTTCCCCAACCGCGCTCCGCATTAGGGGGCGATTGACGGCGGCGCGATCAACCTAGTTAAGCGGGAACGGCGCGTTTGGTTTCGTCGCATCGTCTCACCGGACTGTACCGAGCCGCCTACGTCGAGGGGCAGCCAGAGGCTGGGTGCGCTGCTGATGACCCGACGACGAAGGCGACCGGCACCTTGTAAGGCTCAAAACGCCCAGTAGTTCCCCGTTCTCCTAGTAAGTTTTGAGGCAAGCTTATTCCGGTAGTGAGCTACCAAACGTAATTTTTGTGACAGGAGTCACAGTGGGAACTCGCAAGCGCGTTTACATCAAAATACATAACCCTGAATTGGGAGGCAGTCATGTGGAACCGCTTCACAACCGAAAACGCGCAAGAGATATTTGCAATAACAACCTTCGTCAGCGCCTTGGTCTTTTTGTCCGTCGTAATTCCGGCTTAGGCCGATCCTTGCCGCAGCTGCCACATACTCGCCATCGTTTGAAATCAAATTAGATCTCGGATAAGTGGTCCACAGTGTGAGTAAATATGTCAGTTGCGGAACAGTATAGAAAGCAAGCCGAGCAATGCCGTACTACGGCGGAACATTCGTCCAAGTTGGCAGGTCGTGCTTTTTGGCTATCGCTAGCTGAAGGTTGGCAAAAGCTTGCGCAGGATTCGGATGGGCGGGAGGAGCGGGGTGGGCTGGTGGTGGAATTTAACATTCCGGCGGCGAATTGAATTGCCATCGGGTTTTAAAAGCTTGCACCGCCGTTTCGCGGCTCACTGAATAGCCTTTGTTGTATACGCTCGGCGGCGCTTCGCGCGCCGTGATTGTCCAGAACCACGGCTGCCACTTCGACGCCTGTGGGTGAAGCATGATGCGGCCAGCAACTTGGCCGTCATTCAAGACACCGTAATCGTTATCAGGCCAATGCGGCTCGCCGTAGTGGCTGGCGGTCTTTTTGAGAAAAAGTGTCTTCATTTAGTGATCACATTCGCGTTTAAGTGGCCGTTACGACGTGACATTCACGAACCACGCCTGTGAGAACCTTGTAGCGTAGCCGCTACCACGAGGAGGCCGATATGCCGCCTTATACTTGGGAAGAAGTAACAACCGAGTGTGAGGGCATAACCATCAGAGGCTCGTATAAAAGGATAGCTAACACGGTAACAGTTAGGGCGTCGGGCGGAAGCAAAGCAGCACCCTTGAGCGGTCTCACTCCAGAGTATTTGGCAAAAATGCTATTGCGCGAATTGGCACGCGAAGGGCGCGCCTAACAGTCTTGGTGTTAGCGATAAAAGACGCGATACAGACGAACACCGACAATTAGGAGTAAGGCCGGCGGAACGAACGCAATGGCAGCTCCGATTTTAATAATTTGCGCCTTTGAAAAATCACGGGAGCCGGTTGTACCGATCGGTACGGTGTCTGCGTGCGCGAAGTTCTGGTAGGTTTCCCATCCGACCCCAATGACCCAAAGAACGGTGAGTATCGCCCAACCTTTAATGAACTTGCGCACCATTCGCGATTTCATTTAATCGTCCCCGCATAACGTGTCATTGGTCGTCACTGCATCTTCTCGGAAGAGGGGGCATTTCCCTCGGGGTTATTATTTAACGGCCCCAAAATCTCGGCTATCTCCAACCACGCTTGAGCCATTTCTATAAAAACTTTGCGCCTCTCCGGGTTGCTTTCCGCTACGTCCATGCATTGTTCGGCGAACTTGATGCATTGTAGTGACGTTGTAGCCATTGTAATTAGTCCGTTGCCCATCGTTCAGCACAACGCAAGCGTCAACAGGCCATTCGCCGCCGCTCGCTCACAGGCCTCGTCGGCGGATAATTTAAAGGGCCGCATTTGCGCGGCCCCCGGCCCCGTCCCCAGGGGAGGGGAGTCGTTGTGGCGCTCACCCCCCAGGGTGTGCCTCACCAATCTTAAGCGATTCGCCACGGCGGCGACTTTCGGCGCTTGCGGATGAATGATGCGCGTATTGCGCTGC